>NZ_CP020919.1:1408017-2816035 GCF_003076475.1 Flavobacterium kingsejongi
CTTAACTCAACCGAAACCGCCCAGGAGATTGAAAACTTAATTATGGAATGTATGGCGCGTGTGGTTTATAACGGTTCTAAAATGATTTAATATGCTTTTTGACGTAAAAGAATTATACAAACAGACTTTCGGAAGTTCTAATTTTCACGTTCCGGCAAAAGGGTCAGACAAAACAAAGTCTTCCACTATTTTGTTGGGCGGCATTCCCCAAAACCCCAACCCTGCCGGGACTATTCAATATAATAGTAAACAAATATCCCTAAATAAACAGGGGCTATATGGTCAGGAGATTTGGCACCCAATCGCCTTATGGCGGTCATCGGAAAAAGTCCTGGAGATTGACAATTGCACGATGCGGGTTAATGTGGTAAAAACGATTGTACGCACGGCGGTATCAGAGCGTAAAGGGACGGTAAAGGAACAGTTCAGTATTGACGATTATAAGTTTACGATTAAAGGCTTTTTAATCGGTAAAAATCGAAAGTTTCCTGAGGAAGATATTATTAAGCTAAAGGAGATATTCGAATCAAACGACCCGATCAGCTTACATGGTGGATATCCTGAATTGTTCCTGGATGATTCCTGCCGGATCGTTATTGATACCCTTGATTTTCCCGACGTCCAGGGTAAAGCGCATTGGATTCGTCCATTTTCGTTTACCTGTGAAAGTGACTTTATAACCGATTTAATTATTCAGTAATGCTATACATGACCTCAGATATAACAATTGGAACCTACGCCCAGGTAAAACCGGCGAAGGTATCCTGGAAATTGGATATTAACAGTTATACGGATGTATGCACTATTGAACTGCCGCGAATTACTTACATGAAAACGGCCAAAACCGCAACCGATGATTTAACCCAGCAAAATGATAAGCTGGAGTATGATATCCGAGAGGGTGACAAAGTAAGCGTTTTGCTGGGTTACGATCAGAATAACGTAAAGCGATTTGAAGGGTATGTTAAGCGGGTTAATATGTCCATTCCCGTAAAGGTGGAGTGCGAAGGTTATAACTGGTTACTGTACGATAAAATGTTTAATAAAAGCTATAAAAGTGTAACCGTTAAGCAAATACTTACTGAGTTATGCCAGGACACAGATATCGTTCTTTCGCCTGAAATACCTGAAATACCGTTACGTAATGTTTTCTTTAAAAATTCGACCGGTGTCCAGGTGTTGGAGTTTTTGAAAAAGGAATGCCGCCTGGCGGTTTATTTTAATTTCAATGTGTTGTACGTCGGTACTCTGTACGGCCAACAGCAGGAAGTTGTTAAGTTCCGTTTAGGCTGGAACACCGTTAAGGAAGATAATTTTAAACTGCGAAATGTGGATAAAAACGTCCGCATTGTGATCCGTGAAAAAGACCCTAACGGTCACGTTCATAAAACGCAGGCCGACGTACGAAAGTATAGCGATGAAAAGGTAGTTAAGGTAAAAGCGGGCATTCGTGGCGACTTATTAAAAGATATCGTTAACCGTCTGCAAACAACCGCTAATTACAACGGCTATGAGGGTGATATCACGGTGTTTTTAGAACCCGCCGTAACCAAAGGTATGATCGCAGAAATTGACGGGTATAAGTACCCGGAGAAAAGCGGCCGTTTTTTCGTGGAATCCGTGGACGGTGAATTTAGTAAAAGTGGCGGCCGGCAAACCATTGGCCTGGGCTTTTTATCCCCAAAAAAATAAGTATGGCAACAGTAGACCAAATCCGAACACAGCTTGAATTTATGGCAAAAGCCGGCGCGCCGCCGGTAACCAACATCGCCCAGGTTAATAGTGTCGACGAGGCGGCCGGAACTTGCGATTTAAGAGACGAGGACGGTCAGTTAATATTCGATGTTAGATTACGCCCTGTATTGTCCGGAAATAAAAGTTTTATCCAAATCCCCGCCATAGACAGTTATGTCCTGGCCGTGCGGATCGAAGACGATGAGGACTGGATGATAATCGCCTGCGACCAGGTGGAAAAAATAGCATGGTACACCGGTACGACCATTTTTGAGCTAACCGAAAAAGTACATATCGAAAGTGGCGGCGAAAGCCTGGCTACATTGATGGATGATTTATTTCAGGCTATTTCGAATATGGTCTTTACCACCAATACGGGGCCGACTATTAACCTGGTTAATGCTCTGGAGTTTGAAGCCCTTAAAACACGATTTAAAACCCTATTAAAATGAGTTTAAATAAAGCAGGATTAATCGCCGCACTTGTGCAGGTTTTTACCCAGGAGCAAACGGAAGAATCCAACGCAAACCAGTCAGTACAGCGCATCGCTACAGGAATCGCCAACGCGGTTGATTCCTTTGTTAAATCAGGCCAGGTAAACGTTACCGTCACTACAACAGGAACCGCGGAAGCCCATACAGGCACCGGAACCGGAACTATTATATAACATGCCAACAGATTTAAAACTAACCCAAGACCTGGATATCGAAATTATAAACGGCGATTTTATGATCGGTGAATCCTCTTACCAACATCAAAAAACATTGATCCTTAGTGATAAGGGCGAGTTCAAAGAATATCCGATGCGTGGAGTTGCAGCCCGCCGCTATTTAGAGGACGGTAAGCCGGACGATTTAGCCCGGGAGATACGCCAGGAATACGTGATCGATGGTATGCTGGTTAATACGCTTAAAATCGGGAATGGTGGTCAAATCGAGGTCGATGCCTTTTATACCCTATAAAAATGAAAACAGTAACAGTTTTAATGCAGCAGAGTTTTTTGGATTTATCCATCCAATACACCGGAACGGTGTATAATGCCTTTGAAATAGCCAGGGTAAACAACCGATCAATTACCGATCAAATGGCCGCAGGGGATGAGATTATTATCCCGGATGGGCTTACCCAATCGCCAAAAGCCCTTCAATATTTCGAAGCCAGGAAGATAGTACCGGCAACGGGACTAACAGGCCGGGAGGGCATTCCGGAACCTACCGGAATCGGATCGATGATAGTAGATACAAATTTTATAATCACATAGCATGGCACGACCAGTAAACGAAATACAACAGGAAATTGTAACCTCGATTGCGGCAAACGAACACCTACAAAGTTTGAACTCTTCCAGTAATATGGCTGTTTTTAAGATCATTGCTTTTATTGTCGCGTATGCAATTTGGTTACTCGAAATGCTTTTCGATGTTCATGTAAATGAAATAACCGATTTGCTGACTACCCAAAAGGCCGGGACGCTATCCTGGTACCGAACGATGGCTTTACGTTTTCAATTTGGTTTTTCCCTGGTATCGGATCACGATTATTTTGATAATGGCACCGCTACTGATGACGAAATAGAAGCCTCTAAAATAGTGAAGTATTCGGCCGTAAATGAATCGACGACCGCCTCCAGGGTAATTATTAAAATAGCTGGAGAATCGGGCGGAGTTCTTACGCCGATCACTCCAGGCCAAAAAGAATCATTCGAGACTTATATAAATGAAATACGTTTTGCCGGTGTGGCTATTACCGTAATCAACTACCGCCCTGACTTACTTTTTTTAAATATTAAGATACAGCGTAACGCGTTATTGTTGGATGAAAACGGCATGAATATATTACAGCAGTTTCCGGTAAATGAGGCGATCGAAAAATATTTAAAGGAATTGCCTTTTAATGGTGAATTAAAACTGTCTGCCCTGCTGGATCGCATCCAGGTTGCGGAAGGCGTCCTGGACGTAACAATAATGAGCGCGTCCAGTGCTTCTATCGATCCCAGTTCTTCAGCTGGTGACTATGGCGAGCCGCAGCCGATCGTTATACGGGCAATCCCGGAAAGCGGGTATTATGTGATGGATTCTTTTAATAACATTAGCTATTATGTGGTATAATATCAATATCAACGACCTGGTAATACTCCAACTGCCAACGTTCTTTCGAAAGCCGATAATGTTAGCGTATATACAGCAACTGGTAAAGCCAATAGATAGCCTATTGTACCGTTGGCAATTGTTTCGGGAGGACAACCTTTACAAGCTGGAGCATACCGGGCAAATATGCTACTTACGAAAGGCTTTGAATGATCGCTTTGATATTGTACAACGGCGTATTTATATCGGTGATGGCAATCGCTACGAAATAACCTATATATACCCGGAGGCCGAATACGGAGTGACCATATTGCAGCCCGAATCAGAGCCAGGTACTATTTATTTGAGGACTGAGGCCGAAACGGCAGACACCGGCCTGGATTTCATTGTTTATGTACCCCAGGAAATTTATAACACCCAAATTTATGCGCTTCACGCGCTCATTCAATTTTACAAAGCAGGCGGGAAACGCTATAATATATTTATCAATGAATAGATCAGATTTTAATCAGACAGGCGGCTACCCATTAAAAACGGAACGTCTCCAGGAGGTGCAAACGGCCTTTGAGGTATTTAATGCTCTCGGCAATATTGCCGGCAATTTGGTTATTATTTCCGGATGTGAGATAACCGGTAATAGTATCGCTTCCGGTACCGTATTTATTAACAATGAAGTTTTGGAGTTTCGTACTGGTTATTTTGTACCAGATAGTACGGTGGTCATTTTTGAGGAGCCAGTCATTAAAGAGTTTGAGAACGGCGAACTTAAACCGGTACACATGATCCGGTACGCAGCAATAGGTACCGCCGATGTATCGTATCTGTGGACGGGCTTTAAACGGTTATTGCCTACAAAGGAAATTCCCCTGGATTTAAATGCAAGATTGGCGAGTCTTGAGAAGTTAACAGCAGTTTTTAAAACAGGAAATGCCCCGGTATTGTGGCAACGGCCTGCAAATGAAATACCGCCCGGTTGGGTGGAAGATATGACATGGCGGGGGCGTTTCCCTGCGGGTTTTAATCCCGACCAAACGGAATTTAACCAGGTCGGTAAAATGGCCGGTGCGACAACTAAACAGCTTACAGTCGCAGAACTGCCACCGCATAAGCACTATATGTTCACACCTGAAATGATTAACCCATACAATGAAGTTAATGCAACTAACCAGGTCGCGAAAAACGGTTATGACGGCGGAAGTGGAGGAAATGAAAATTACGTACTCCGCGGTAGCAATCAGGCCGCAGCACACGGTAATACAAGCGCAACCGGCTCCAATGTCGCATTTTCAATTTTAAACCCATACAGGGTAGTAATCTTCATAAAATTCGTAGGATAATATGGCAACTCCAATCAGTACAATATTACAATGGTTCACAACAGGAAAGAAACCCTCACAGGCTCAATTTTGGGCTTCCTGGCAGTCGTTTTGGCATAAAGACGAACAAATACCCCAGTCAAGTGTAAACGGGTTACCAGGGGCTTTAATAGGGAAAGCTGACAAAATACAGCTTGATGGTCATATCGCCGACGCTAATGCGCACGGCATAGCTGACAAATTAGCCACTAAAAGCGACGTGGGGCATACTCACATGATCCCCGAAGTTTTAGGCTTGCAGCAGACCTTAAACGAGCATGCCGACGCAATTGCGGTTAATGATGGGTTGACACTTATAGCGAATCAGGCAGCCCAGGAAATTGAATTGCGCAATAGTGCCGGGGACATACTTGCGACTTTGAATGTTTCATTTTTGAATAACGAGGGCACCGAGTTCCGATTTAACCAAACCACGAATAATTTAGAGTTGTGGAACGATCAGGGTGAAATGCTTTCTGCCGTTCCGGTCGGTTCATTTGTTACAAATGTGGCAAAATCTATCAATTTCAAATCAGGTCAGGCCAATGTCCTGGAGTTAAAAGATACTGCTGGTAATGTCCTTTCATTCGTGAATTTTAATATCGTAAATATTTCCGGGCTACAATCTGCTTTGGATTCAAAAATATCTGTAGTTGCTTATAACGGATTCGTTAGCCAAACGAATGATGCTTTAGAATCCATTAATGGCAATGTCACTTCGCTTATTGCGCAGGATATTATCAATGTTAAGACGCAAGGAAATCAAGTTGTGCAGGGTATAAAAGATTTTGTCGGGGGCGTAACTGTGCCAGTAGCCACAACCGCTGGCCAAGCTGTGAGGTTTTCGCAATTGCAAACCGTCGAATCCGCAAAAGCAAATATAAACGGCTCTAACGTTTCCCCCCTATCGTTTTGGAATATTGTTTCGCAGCATTCAAACGGATTGGGTGGTTATGCCTACTCAGATCAATTCGTGCCAAATAGTGATATATCTTCGATAATGATACGCTCTGGCAATCAGTCCACCTGGAAGCAGGCCGGTTCTGATACGATTAGGGACTGGCTAAATATTTCATCGGTTGCCAGTAATAACGTTGTTTATAAATCCCTAAATCAAGATATCGGGGGGCAGAAAACATTTTTAGAAGCACTGACGGTAATCGGAATTGTGAAATGTAGTTCCGAAGTCGTAAGCGAATCCAATCGTACGGGGTCAATCGTATTTAAAAAGAACTCTAATTCCGTTGATGCCCGGGAATGGGTTGTTATCCCGAATTATAGTTCAACCGGAACACTGGATACAATAGTTAGGTTTGATCAAAGTAGTGATAATTTTGTGGCTCTAACAATTGGTCGCGATGGTCATTATAATTTTAAACTGCCTGTATCTTTACCCGATGGTTTATTGCCAGATCAAGCTATAAATTTACGGCAATTAAAGTCATTGGTTCAGACAACAGATTGGGTAAATATACCTTTTACGCCGCCAGCAGATACGGGTATAACAATTAACGTTTGTCGTATGCGTCTAAAAGATGGCCTTGTTTTGATTAATTTAGAAGCTGTTAAAATTGGCGGCACGTCCACTGGTGGAATATCCATCCCAATGAATGCTATAATTGACCCGGAAAAGATTTTTTATCAGATACTTAATAATCATGCGCAGATCGTTGATAAAGGCATATACGAGGTTATTTTACAATCTGATAATCTTACTTTGAATTTTTTAGCTAATCAAAACGGCAGCGTTAAAATGACTTGTGCTTTACCGATAGCGAAGTCAGTATATAATTAAAATGCGCCGGCCAACATATTGTTGGTCGGCGCATTTGCGTTATAATGCTTTTTTCTTTCTCAGGTTGATGTATAAAAAATAACCGATACTGATGCAGTATATAACAGTAAAAAATATCATAAAATAGGTTTCTACACTTGATAATATGGCGTATATAAATACTGTGCTAGATAATAAGAAAGAAATAATTCTTTTCATGTGGTGTAAGTTTAAATTAGTAGTACACAAATTTATGTGCTACTTTTGTTCTAACCTTACGGTTTTGCGTAATTAAAACGCGTTTAAACATTATTTGAAAATAAGACTATTTGGCCAAAACGTGTACAATTCGTTTTTTATTTTTGTACAATTCGTTTTTGCGATTATACATATACTTAATGGATTAGATTGGGGTTCAGTCACAAAGCGATAAATGGGTAGGAACAGGATTGTTTCTATTGAATTTACTAATTTGCTTCCGGTATTAAATTTAAAATTATAATTTGGAAACCCATTGCATTTTTAGGAATAATTATAACTGATGCCCGTCTTTTCAGTAACTTTGCAGCATAAAATTTAGTAGCAATTTCTGATAATATGAAGCGTTTGCAACCCCTAAAAATATTTGTAACCGGAATTGGTACCGACGTTGGAAAAACAATTGCGTCCTCCATTATTACCGAGGCACTGGAAGCTGACTACTGGAAGCCCATCCAGGCGGGAGATCTGGAAAGTTCCGATAGCCATAAGATCAAGTCCTATATTTCAAATCCACTAACCCACATTTTTCCCAATAGCTATGCTTTACAAACACCTGCGAGCCCCCATTTGGCTGCTGAGCTGGATGGTATTCGTATCGATTTGTCTGCAATAGTGGAGCCTGTTACTGAACGTGCGCTTGTAATCGAAGGTGCAGGTGGGATTTTTGTCCCTATTAATGAATCGGAGACTATTGTTGACCTGATTCAGAAGGATTATAAAGTCATTATCGTTTCCAGGCATTATTTAGGAAGCATAAATCATACACTACTGACTGTAGAGGCCTTACAAAATAGGGGGATTACCATCGCAGGATTTGTATTTAACGGAGGAGTAAATGAAGCGACAGAACGTATTATCATGGATAAAACAGGTGTTCCGATGATTGGAAGGATTGAGCAGGAACCTTATTTTGATAAGAACGTAATCCTTGACTATGCGGATCAGTTTCGGGAAGCATTATTGTCTTTGTGATTTTGTAAGCCCTATAATAAAATTTATAATCAATACCTATACAGTAGGAAAGCACTATGCGATTCATCCTGCTTTAAAATAATGAATTAATGACACTTCAGGAAAAAGATAGTTTATACAACTGGCATCCCTACACCCAACACAAAACAGCTCAGAAACCAATTGTGATTACCAAAGGCGAAGGCGTATTGCTTTGGGATGAGAATGGGAAAGAATATATTGATGCAATTGCCTCTTGGTGGGTAAATCCATTCGGGCACAGTAACCGATTTGTAGCGGATGCAATCTACAAGCAACTGACGACGCTGGAACATGTTTTATTCGGTGGTTTTACCCACGAACCGGCTATTTTATTGGCTGAAAAACTCCTGTCGCTTTTACCGGGGAACCAGAAAAAGATTTTCTTTTCGGATAACGGCTCTACTTCAGTAGAAGTAGCAATTAAGTCAGCATTGCAGTTTTTTTACAATAAAGGAGAAAAGCGAACAAAAATTATTGCGTTTGAAAATGCTTTTCACGGTGATACATTCGCTGCTATGGCGGCCAGTGGGATTTCATTTTATACGCAGGCATTTCAGGGAATGTTTATCGATGTATTACGGATTCCAGTACCCACAAACGGTTGTGAGGAAGAAAGTATTGAAACCCTAAAAAGACATATTGAAGAGTATGATGTTGCTGCTTTTATTTTTGAACCTTTAGTACAAGGCGCTGCAGGGATGGTAATGTATGAGCCACAGGCTTTGGATAAGTTGATAACGATTTGTAAAGAACATCAGGTATTAACTATTGCCGATGAAGTAATGACTGGTTTTGGCAAGACCGGAAAAACATTTGCCTGCGATTACTTAACGACAGAGCCGGATATGTTCTGTTTGTCAAAAGCGCTCACTGCAGGAACGATACCTATGGCTGTAACGAGTTTTACGCAGGAACTTTTTGATGGTTTTTACGATGACGATATCAATAAAGCACTGTTTCACGGTCATACTTTTACGGCCAATCCTACGGGATGCGCGGCAGCATTAGCGAGTCTTGAGTTATTATTTCGGGAAGAGATACAGCATAATATCGCACAGATTAATAAGTCACACCGGAATTTTGCCACCCGAATAATCAACCATCCGAGAGTGGCTACGGTACGGGTTTTAGGCGTAATCTTTGCATTAGAAGTAAAAATCGAAACGGAAGAAAGTTATTATGGAACCCTTAGGAATAAGCTCTATGATTTTTTTATTGAAAATGGTGTAATAATGCGGCCCGTTGGAAATATAATTTATATCCTCCCTCCTTATGTGATGGAGGAGGAGCAGCTTGAAAAGATATATGAAGTAATAACTGCTGCATTGGAATCGGTTATCTAATTTAGCATTACTCTTTAGATAGTGTAAAAACAATATAATTTTGAACGAGACTATTTCAATTACCGCTATAGGGTCAGTTTCCCCTTTAGGCTACCAGCCGGATACGATATGGGGATTGTACCAGCAAAATGGGCATCTCTTTACGGAGCGGGATTTTGGAGCACAAAAAGCATTAAATGCAGTGCTGTCCGATGAAGCAATGCAATTAGTGCAGGACCTCCGTAATTCAGATCCGAAATATAAGTCTCTTGATAATACGGTGCTGTATGCGATGGCTGCTTCGAGGCTGGCCGTTGCAAAAGCTGGCTGGGGGAAGGAAGATTCTTTTGGGATTAATATTGGGTCATCCAGAGGTGCGACTCAACTTTTTGAAGAGCACCACCGTGATTTTATTGAAAACGGTAAAGCCCATACCTTAAGTTCGCCAACGACTACTTTAGGAAATATTTCATCCTGGGTTGCCCATGACCTGCAAAGCGAAGGGCCGGAAATTTCACATTCTATAACCTGTTCCACCGCTTTGCATGCCGTATTGAACGGAGTGGCATGGCTTCGTGCTGGCATGGCCAATAAATTCCTGGTTGGGGGTAGTGAGGCACCGCTGACGCCTTTTACAATAGCACAAATGCAGGCGCTGAAAATCTACGGACAGCCGGGAACCGATTATCCTTGCAGGGCACTGGATTTGGATAAAAAAAGAAATTCGATGCTATTGGGTGAAGGTGCTGGTGTGGCTTGTCTTGAAATAGGCAAATCGGCCAACGCACTTGCTTACATAAGCGGTATTGGATATGCCACGGAAATACTACAACATAACATCTCCATTTCTGCAGAAGCGGATTGTTTTCAGAAATCCATGCAAATGGCACTCTTGGGCACCGATCCCGAAACAATAGATTGTATCGTAATGCATGCCCCGGGAACGATTAAAGGAGACTTGTCGGAATACAAAGCGATAACAAAGGTATTTGGTGACAAACAACCATTACTGACCAGCAATAAATGGAAAATCGGGCATACATTTGGAGCTTCGGGGATTTTAAGTATTGAAATGGCGCTTTTTATGATGGCACACCAGGAATTTATAGGGATTCCTTTTATTGATATGGGACAAAAAAGCAAAAAAGAAATACAAAAAGTGTTAGTTAATGCGGTAGGCTTCGGTGGCAATGCAGTGAGTATTGTATTGGAGATGACATAAATTAAACAATCTTATCACTTAAATAAAAAAGCCCCTGAGTCATTAGATTCAGGGGCTTATTATTATGTATTGTCTAGTCCTAGAATAGCAATACAGGATTAATAATAATAAAAGTACATTTTTTAGACAGAAGTAGCTTCATGGTTACTTCTGTTTTTTGTTTTATAGGTTTTCATTTCTATTTCTTTTTGCTGATGCATTTGCATCGGAGTAAGCATATGATTAGAGCAATGCGGTCTTACTAGATTATAAATCTGTATAGATTCCTTAACTACTAACTTAATAATATTAAGTTGCTGATCATTATACCTATCTACTAAAAACTCCTGTTTTAATATTCCATTTACCCTTTCAGCGACCGCATTTTGATATGGATCATAAGACTCAGTCATGCTACAGCGCAGGTTTTTAGTCTTGCGTATCACTTTTTGATATTCATCAGAACAATATTGTATACCTCTATCTGAGTGATGGATTAACGACAAACAACTATTTTTCCTGCTCTTAAGAGCCATTTGTAAAGCTTTAAGACTATTTTCGGCATTTAAATTAGTAGCTACATTAAATCCCATGATCCGTTTTGAATATGCATCTGTTACTAAGCTTAAATAGCAGGGCTTACTTCTTTTTCCGATGTATGTAATATCGGATACCCAAACCTGTTCAGGACGTATTATTTTTAAGTTTTCAATTAAATTCTTGTGTTTTTTAAAACGATGATATGAGTTAGTCGTAATATGATAGCTCCGTTTTGGAGATATTAGCAGATGGTTTACTTTGAGGATATTAAAAAACATATCTCTTCCAATCTTCAATGCTCTAAGCTCCTGGTTTAATAAATAATACAACTTTCTCGTACCGATACGAGGCATTTTCATCCTAATCTTTCTTACCATAAGAATGACTTGTTCAGACTTTGATTGCTTTAAGATTTTTCTTTTAATGCTACGATAATAGACCTGCCTGTCTATCCCGAACAAACTACAGGTAAAACCTAAGGTTTGTTTTTGTTCTTCTTTAAATAGGACAATTGTTCGGGTGATGAGTTTTTTCGGATATCGATATTATATTCTTTCTCTGCAATATCAATAAGCATATCAAAAATAATAGCTTTCTTATCCGTAAAATTAACTTGTTGCTCCAGATGAGCTTTCTGTTTTTCAAGAAGCGTAACTTTAGCTTCGAGTTCCATGATTTGCTGTTCAGGTGTTTTAGCCATTTGAGATGGGGTTTGGGTTTCCCAATCAAAGTTACCAAATTTTCTAAGCCAACTAACAACTGTTGAACGTGCTTGCACACCATATTTTTTACAAGCTCCATGTGTAGATAACTCTCCTCGTTCAATCTCATGGACGATTTGCAATTTGAGAGACATACTGTAATCTCGCTGGGTTCGCTTTACATAATTTTTCTCTTTAGACATAATTGAGTTTTTTTTTGTATCGCTATTTCAGGACGGGACATATTTGAATTTAATTCATCATTATTTTTTTAGTAATACTCTGGTTAGTGTCCAAGGTAACTGTAACTAAAATCACTTGGTGTCCGGCATTGATCTCAGAAGTTACAAACTCACTGTTATTGATGTTATTTTTACTAAAAATCTGTTTTCCGGTCAAATCATATACGGTAACATTTTTCATGTTTAACGCTGGTGTTTTTACTGTAATTTGTTTTCCGGTTCTGTATATTTTTACTGCGTTGTCAGTAAGTACAGGAACCTCTACACCTAAAGTGCCATTCACATACTGTACTTCAAAACGATCATTGAAAGTACCTGCTTCAGATGTGAAGTCATAAGCTCCCGATTTTAAATCATGAGTAACATGATTCAATTTATCTACCAGATAGATATTCTGTTGTTGGAACAGCCCGTCGAATTGATCCATTGCGATACGGTAAGGTCCGGCAGCTGTAACTGTAATTCCCATAGGAACAACGTCGTTTTCTGTGAAAGGCAAAGCACGCCCCTGGATTACCAGCTTTTTATCACTAATCAAAGAATAAAGTTGTGCAGAACCTGAGGCATAAGTTACGGCATCGTATCCGTTTTCAAAACCATCCGTCGCATTTGTAATATATCCTACTAAAGCTTCATTATATGCTCCATCAGCATTGGAAATATTAAGCCAAAATCTGTTTTTTTCAATTGCAGTACTATCAGTAGCCTGATTTACAGAATCATTTGCGCTTCTGTAAAACTGAGCATTGTTTGATACGGCTCCCTGACGCATATCGTTGTTAAATACTATAGTAGCAGTTGGCTGTAATGCATTTACAAAAAATCCTTGTCCAGAAGCGATAATTCCTCTTGGGGTATTTTTGTTTCCATTGGTGTCGGCTGGTGCAGTAGCCGTTCCGCCAGTTTGATTGTAAGTAGCATAATCACTTCCGTTATAACCATAGGTTCCGTTTATTGTATTGGTCGGGGAACTATTGTGTGTCCAGAAATAGAATGAACCATCTATCTTACCTTGATTTGCAGCATATAACTTATCAATGTTAATTGCAGAAGGATAAGGATTCCCAATTAAGTTAGAAGCAGTTTGCCCTTTTGTGATGGTAATGGTTCTTTGTCCTGTGTTTGCTTTTCCTGTGAATTGTGCATTAACAACAGCAGCAATAGTAACATCAGAAGTTTGTGGTGCTCTTACAATATATCCTTTTCCTGTTTCCATATTTACATTTCCTCCGGTAAGAGTTACCCATTGGTTTGTTACCGGATTAAAGCTATAATATTTAGAACTTAAAGTTAGTGGTGATAATTGGTTTAGTTTCCAGTCTTCTGGAGCTACAGGTGAAGACCAGTATGTGAAATCGGTACGTCTTACAGGATTTGTATTTCTTTCCATAGTAAAAGAAGTTGCACTCCCTGTAAAAGTTCCATATTCTTTAATTTGAACCAATGAACCATTATTTTTTACCAAAATCTTACCATTGTCAATAACAGTTACATTTTCCATCACATTTACTACTGCATTTTCATTGATGGTTAATTTTTTCCCTGCACTTATTGTACAAGAACATACATTCAAAGTACCTGTAACAGTAAGGTCACTATCGATTCTTACAGAAGAGTTTTGGGTGTCTGAAGAACTCCAGCTTCCATTGTATACTACTGGGATATCCGTTAATGACATTTTTATTCTTGCATCACCGCCATTTTCTTTCAGGCGTACTTCCATTTTGGTAGTGGCGCCCAGGCTGTAAATTCCTAATGAAAGTGGCACAGCATAACCACCGCTGTAATTATCGGCAGACCATACCATAACACCATCGATATATACCTGAGCGGCATCGTCCCAATTTTCCATTTTTACGTCATAACGTCCACATGGAAAGCCCTGACGTTTGTGTACCAGTGTGAAATTATCTACTGATACAGGAGCACCCTGATATCCCGTTGCACTGGAAGGTGTTCCGGCTTTATTCCAACGATCTTCAGAATTGATTCCCAATGCTCCGTCTACGAAATAACCATTATAATTTGCTGTGGTCAGGTTAAAATTAGCAGTATCGTAAGCATATACATTCCATACATTATTTCCGAAAACTGTTGGGTCACCAGTCACCATACCATAAGAAAAACTTACCCGTGATGATCCTTCTCTTTCAAAATATTCCAAAACCAGATTCTTACTGCCATTTAAGGCAACAGAAACTGTGGTAGAGACATAAGAATGCTCACTCCAGTTGTTCACAATCCAGGTTTGACCACCATCAATACTTAAACGGTATCCGTCATCTCCACCCACGGTAATTTTATAAGTCCCTGCGGTGAAATTCTTATTCATTTTGTATCGAATAAAGAAATAATCAGATTGTGGGGTACAAAGTGTAGTAGCATCCAAAGGATCTGCTCCGGTATTACGATCAAAAAGTGTGGTTTCTGTGATATACCCAGTGTATGTTGAGGCACCAGCTACTGGAGCTGCATTGGCATTCGAGTAGTCAGAATATACATAACCTATCCAGGAGTCATTACCATAAGCAGTTTGGTTTCCGGCAGGTACACAAGGGGTGTATTCGTCTGCTCCCATACTTGGAATGTTTCTGGTGTCACCATCGATATCAGTTGGATATGTTGATTTTAGAGTAGTATCACCAATTAATGATGCATTCGTAGTATTTGGGTTTTTTAAATGGAAATCTGTTGCAGAAACAAATACTGGCGTAACATTTTTGGAGTTGGCATCTACAGAAGTTGCACTTTTCCAATCTGCCAATGTGGTACGATCATTTCCGTAATATCCTATGTATTGTGAAGACACATAGTCATTATAGTTGGCTGTACTGGAAGCAGCAGTGGTACCACAATAGATAGCAAAAATTCTTCTGGAATTAGTATTTACAGCCTGTGTGTTGGCGAAAATATTATTTCGGATATTGAATTGAGATCCGCCCATAATCATTAGGGCTGCTGAAGTAGTGTTTTGTGCTACATTCATTACCACAGTATTCTGGTAGATATTGATTCCTTTTCCGGAATTAATATAAATTCCCTGAGCTCCATTATCAGTATCCCACATGTTGTTTGTGGAAGTACTAATGTTAGAAATGATATTATTAAGAATAACAAGATTAGCAGTAACGTTGTTATCTGTATTGACCAATAATCCACGCACTGGACCACCAGAACCTGCCGTATTTGTAATGTTTTTAATTGTATTACGGGCAATGGTTCCGTTAAGTGATTTACCTTCAATAGAAATTCCAGAGATTGTAACTGCGTTATCGGTACGCGTCATCGTATTGATTAAGTTATTACTAACGTTGAAGCCCTGTCCGTTTGAGATTCGGATGCTTGCTACAGTAATTTCTTTCCCGGCTGAACCAAAAGTATTATTTGTAATCGTTAAGTTTTTGGCATAATTTGTATTCCCTGAAACATTTACCGCATAACGGATTCTGTAGAATTCATTATTTGTAATAGTGTTGTTATTGCTAGGTACACTTTCTTCTGTGCTAACATCAGTAGCATTACTGAAAATGATTCCATTTTTCACAGTCCTATTTGAGCCATTGGAATAACCACTAAATTTAATATTCTTAAAAATATTATTTTGAGAACCGTTAGAAGTACTACTGCCTACCCAAATAATACTTTCATTGTTATTGTCAGTATCGAGAGTACTTAGCAACGTTAAGTTTTTATCTGTTCCGTTTGTAGTATTACTACCATCAATGATTATATTGTCCGCATTATTTAATTTAATTAAAGCGGTATTTGTCCATACGGCACCACCGGAAATGTTGATCGTTCTGCCAGCATTCGGTTTGATCGTTAAAGTATTTGCAGTACTGGTTCCTGAAAATTGATTAATGGTGATTTGAGTATTCACCGTTACATCTTCATCCAATAGAAAAGTTACAGGTCCGGCAACACCGACACTATTTACGCGAGCAACAGCATTAGCCAAACTCTTAAAATTAGTATCTGTGTTAGATGCCTTAATAACATAACTACCATTTAATGCTTGAGAGAAACCTAAAAATGGTAAGGTTAATAATGCAAAAAAGAAGTATAGTTTTTTCATTGTATGGGGATTGTAAAAATTAATTTTAGCTTTTTGTATTTGTTTTACAGGCCAAAATTAGTTGTACAAAACCCTATTCAAAGATTATTAGAGCGCGTATTTTTGTGTTTTCGACGAAGTGCATTTTATATCCGACGAAGTGCAAAATTCACGAAAAGGGTTTCGTAAATCTGTATCTAAAGTGCAGTGAAATATGGAGGATTTGTCTGTTTTATAACAACAACCAAAGAAAATTTAACATTTGTTTTACAAACTGATTTGTAATGTAAATGCGGATATTGTTAAATAAAATAAGTAGGAATAGTTTTAAATAAAATAAATTGTAAAAAAGTAATGATTAATCCAGATCGGAGGTTTCCAATTCTTTTAATTTTTCATAAATCAAATTGCTCTCAAAACCTTTACGAAGTAAAAAGTCACAGAATTTTTTTCTTTTTTTCTGAATGTTTTTTTCGTGGATAAGATCCCACTGGTTTTCTGCGACATGATGAAAAGTATGGCTATACTCTTCAGGTGTAATTTCCTGAAGGGCCTTATCGATAATGTACTTTGAAATATCCCTGAATTTAAGTTCGTTGATAATCCTGATTTTGCCCCAATATTTTATCCGGTGTTTTCCCCGGGCAAAACTGCAGGCAAAACGCTCTTCATTCAGGAAATTATTTTCAATGAGATATACTATAATTTCATCAGCTTGATGTCCCGTTACTTTGAGGTCATAGAGCTTCCGAACCACTTCTTTATGGCAGCGTTCCTGGTAGGCGCAAAAATGTTCAGCTTTGCTTTTTATTTCAGCAATTAGAAAAGAATCACTCATATTGTTATCCCAAAATGGGTGCTATTGGTGCATTGTTCAAAAGTAGGATAAAAAACATGACATTGTATAATTCCTGCTTTGGGATATTTATAATGGAAGATTAAGTCTTTTATGGGTTCTTAAAATGGCCTGTTCATTCTTATAATCAATCCAGGCCTGTCCTTTTATTTTTCGCATCAGACTATCAAAATTCCGCATGATAGCAATATTGTACACGGCATTGGCCAAATTGCTTATTTTTCTCGGGAATGCTCTCAGGCTCATCGAAAATCCGGGTGTCAGGTATTTCATATAGTGCCAATATCCTTCGGGCATAAACAGCATTTCGCCATGTTCAAGATTTGCAATAAGGCCATGAGCTTGGCGTAATGCAGGCCATTTCTCAAAATCGGGATTATCGAAATCAATATCTTCCCGGGAAATCAAGGCATGCGGTACTTTATACAGAAATGGTGTCTGGTTGGGGGCAAAGAGAATGCATCTTTTTTTACCATTAAAATGAAAATGAAGTATATTGGAATAATCAATATCATAATGGATAAACACTTTTGAATTTTCACCGCCAAAAAATAGCATAGGCAATTGCTTCACCAGTCGCAATCCAATATCTGGCCATTTGAAATCATTTTGTAGTGACGGGACTTCTTTCATCAGGTTATAAAGAAAAATCCTGTAGGGTGTAGGTTTGGACTGTAAAAGATCGATGTAGTCGGCCATTTTCATTTTGGCGTGGGCTTCATTAAAACCATCTTTATGGGAGACCGGTCGGTCATCATACAGGGGAACTGTTTTTTCTCCAGCAATGGTTTTGATATAATTTAGCTTCCATTTGTCATACGCAGGCCAGTCTGTGGTTAACTGTTCTATGACGAGGGGCTTCTGTTTTTTTACGTAATTATTAAAAAAATCTTCTTTAGAAATAGTTTTTACACGTTCAATTTCGGTTAGGTGTATCGCCATAAAAAGGGAGGGGATTTGAAATAATAGATCTTCTTTTTCACACGGGTATACACAAAATTAATAAATTGTTAATTTTAATTTGCTAAATTTTATATAAAATAATAACGAAAAAGTGCTGTCTTTTGAAGGTTCAAAAGACAGCACTTTACTATAAAAGAGTATTTTAAAAAAGGGGTAATTTATTTTTTAATGAGTTTCTGTACAAATGTTTTGCCATTTTCTGCAGTTACTTTTACGAAATAAATTCCTTTGCTTAATCCTGAGATACTAAAATCTGCTGTTTTACTTTCCAGTACCTTTTGGCCGGTTACTGAAAATATAGTAACGCTTTCAAGTGCTCCCGTGCTATGGCTTACTGTTACATGTACATAATCTGAAGCTGGATTAGGATAAAGGCTAATGCTGTTATTGGGTAAAGTAGGGAAACCGGTTCCTAAAGTGATATCAGCAATAACAAATTTTAATACGCCCAAATCAGAAGTTGCGATATAGGCATTAAGGGTGTTGCCCGTAAAGGTATAATCAAATGCATTAGATTGGATATACTGTAATGTTGCATTCGAAATTGTAGCCCAGTTTTGACCATTATCGATGCTCAATCGTATTGTGGCGTCCGAAGATATAGAGCTGTGAGTTGTGGCTACAAGTACACCCGCTGTGGTTGGGGAATAAGTAAGCTGATTGACCGGTTCTCCATTCAATAATACAGCCCAGTTTTCTCCAGCATCTACGGTTTTATAGATGCCGATATTGGTGGCCAATGTAAATTCGTTTGCAGCAAAAGGATTGGCTGCTAAATTCAGGATTGTATTACCGGATAGATTGTCTAAACCTGAGATTTTTTCTACCCAGGTAGTTCCTCCATTGGTCGATTGGTAGAATTTGTCCCGTTGTGCGATGTACAGGATATTGGAATCTATGGCTGAAATTATGATTCCTGTAACAACACCATTCCCTAAGCCTTCGGAATACTCGCCTGGCGTGATAATCTCTGTAGCTACAGCATTGTCTGGATTTGAGATATCGATTTTGAACATTGTGCTGCTGTCCCCATTTCGTAAGGAGATGTAAGCGATCTGGCTGTTTGTAGGGTCGATTGTAATGGCTCGTACATCATCTGCAAAAGTATTCAGGATTTCTGTGCGGGTCACGCCATAGTCAGTGCTGACATAGAGTTTTGCTCCAAAAAAACCAAGGGAAGAAAATATAAAAACCCTACCGGCCATCGTTTTGTCGGCAATAAGGTAGTTTCTGCGTGGATTGTATTCTGTAGCCGGTTGGGTATTGTATCCAATATTGGTACCGGCAGTAAAATCCTTATGGAAATAACCGCCCTGGCTTCCGTAGTATAAGTGTTCCGTATTACCTACATTACTGACGGCAACACTAATCACATTATGGAAAGGAGCAGCTATCTGGTTAAGTGTCTGGCCACCATCATTGGAAATCTGCGGAAAATAATCCGTTGTAATAATTACCTGATTGGCATCAAACGGGTTAAAAGAAGCTGCTGTACCATAAGAATACACAGTGCTATTTTGATCATAAACGCTATTGTTCCATGTTACCCCGCCATCATTGCTCGTGACAATTTCATTTTCTTCTAAAATAAGGATATGATTTGGACTGCCCGGATTGTAAACAATTTTCACGATATTATTTAAGGTTTGCTCCGTCCAGGTGATCGGTACACTGTTCCATGTAAGCCCCCCATCGGTTGATTTGTATAGATTTTCTGCATGCTCACCAAAACCAATACTGGAGCCAATAAGAATTTCATCTGCATTTGTAGGGTGAAAAGCGATAGGTTCCAAAGTTACGCCTGGTATGCGCTCAGTCCAGGAGGTACCTGCATTGGTAGAAATCCATACGCCACCAATAATGCCACTATTGCCATTGCCCCTTGCCATAACTAATTTGGAAGGATTGTTTGGGCTTATAGCCACATTTTGTATAAATACATTATCATTATTTACAGTATAATAGACTTCATTCCAGTCGGCACCAGAATTACTAGTATAGAATACTTTAGAAAAATTAGCAAATCCTATTCTAAAAGAAGTAATTACCAATAGTGTCGTCCCATCGGCATTGTAAACGCTGTAATTTCCCATGATACTTGGTGAGGCACCATCGACATTATTGTCTGGCGTAGCATAAAAATGCGTTAGTGAAACCGTTGCTAAATCCAGGATGTGAATTCCTTCATTGGTAGTAAATGATAAAGCAGTATTCCCCGGAACTAATTTCATGTTATTGATGGATTCAGTTTCAGGATAGGAATATAGTAAATCCCAGTTGGCACCATTGTTTAGGGAAACCAAAATATGGTTATTATTGGTTCTGGCATACATTTTATTACGAACTGTGGCATCATAAGTGATGTCAAATAATTTTGCATAGTTTGGGGAAGCCTCATAACTGATTTGAGCCTGTACCGAAAAACAGGCAAAAAACAATAATAGCATTAAAGTAATTTTTTTCATTGTAGTATAATTTTTGTTCTATAAATTTTCAATAAACGAGCGTTCATATCCTAAAATAATACCGGACAAAGTGTGACATAGGTTGTGACAAAGCGTGATTCGTCCGCTCATAGCGTTGAGAGATAGTCGTATAGTGGGATATTTTCTGAAAGCCCTATTTTAGCAGAAATGCGTTCCTTTCTTTTGCGACAGGCTTCGGGGGTAATATTGAGCATTGAGGCTATTTCCTTTGTACTTAAGCTCATGTAGATATAAGAGATGAAACGGATATCGTTGGCAGTCAACCCAGGATGTTTGTGCTTTAGGGTGATTAAAAATCCCTGATTCACTTCTTCAAAATGTGTGATGAAACTATCCCACTCAGTATCCGTTTTTAAATGGCTTTTTAAAGTTGAGATGTGATTGGACAGGGAAATGTGTTTTGGCAATTCCGGGATTTTGGATAGGGCCTGGAGGATTTCCTCAATCAGCTGATTGCGACCCGAGAGGTAAAGGGCTTTGGCGGATAGCTTCCGGTTTTTTAATTCAATTTCATTTTTTAGTTTTTCCTGTTCCAATAAGGTAGCAGTCTCTCTTTCTTTAAACTGCTCTTCAAGTAACAGGTTGTCACTCTTTTCTTTTTCCAATTCCAATACCAGGATTTTTTCATTCCGCTCTGCAATCAGCTTTCGCTGTTTGTGTTTGATCGTAATGTTTCGATAGGTCCAGAGTACAAAGAAGACAACAATACTGATAATCGCGATGATGGAATAGAATATTTTACGTTCGTTGGATAATTTAGATTCATTAAGCGCGATTTCATTTTTGTAATTCTGGATTTCAAATTTTACACGGCTATTTTCAAAAAGTTTTCCATTTTTGATTTCATTCAGCCGTTGTTCATTGGCAATTACAGAATCTTTATAACGCAGGGCTGCAGGGTACTCTTTCTGTTGGGTATAGCTATCGGACAGCAATTCAAAAAGTGCTTTTTTGGTTTCAAGATTGGGTTGGGTTTCCTTTATTTTAAACGCATAGCGCAATGCTTCTTCAGCATTATTCTCCTCCAAATAGCTTTTAGAAATAATAAATAGAAGTGAAATACCAATGTCATTATAGTTGAGGTCTTTGGTGGTCTTATATAATTGTAGAGCAGTATTTCTTGCTTTTCCAGGCTGGTGCTGGAGCAAGTCATTTTCGGCAATTGCAATTTGAGCCAAAATATACATTTCCGGCTGGGTTTTTAAGTTCGGAAGGGCCTCATTAAAATAGATTCGGGCCTGGCGGAGTTCGCCGGTTTCATTGGCTACATTGCCCAGGTTCATGGCATAAAGCCCCACTTTGAGCAAATCTTTATTTTGTTTGGCAATCTGATAAGCCTTTTTGAAGTACTCATAGGCCTTTTCATAATTCTTTTCCTTTGAGTATAATATCGCGATGTTATTAAGAACGATCATTTCATAAGCAGGTTCGAGCTTTTTAACTGCTATGGTATAGCTTTCGAGGTAATAATTCAGTGCTTCCCCATAATCGAGCATTGTGTAATAATTGGCACCAATATTATTTGTTGCGAGAAACTGTTGCTTGTACCAGCGATTTTTGGCAGCCATGTTTTTGGCTTCGGTCAGCAATTCCAATGACTTCACGTGGTCTTTTTTCCACATGGCCTTAATGCCGGACTGAATCAGCGAATCACAATAGTGTATGGGTTGTGCATGTATGGTATGGGTAAATAGAAGGCAGGTCAGGAGTATAAAATAGTAGTACGGGAACAAATTGAATTTCTGGAACATCCTGGGGTATTGATTTGTATTCAAAGATAAGAATAACTATTTCGCAAAAGGTTGCGTTGGAAAAGCGATAAAAAATAAAAAAGCTTTTCCTCCGAAGAAGAAAAGCTTTTCATTTGAATATTTTGAAGGCTAAAAATTATACTTTTTTACCGGAAGCTTCCAGGTTTCTTTCAATCGTATGTCCAGGGCGGGTCCATCTTGGTTTCTCACCAAGGGATTGATATTCAGAATCTACTGCTTCTACGGTTTTTGGCTGAGACGATTTTTTGAAAGGTTTTTGTGGATTTAGGCCTAACATTTCAAACATTTTCATGTCATCATTCACATCCGGATTCGGAGTAGTTAATAGTTTATCTCCGGCAAAGATAGAATTTGCTCCGGCAAAGAAACACATGGCCTGTCCTTCACGGCTCATATTGGTCCTTCCAGCGGAAAGGCGTACCTGTGTTTCCGGCATTACAATTCGGGTAGTGGCAACCATACGGATCATATCCCAGATTTCTACAGGTTTTTCCTCTTCCATAGGTGTTCCTTCTACGGCAACTAAAGCATTAATAGGAACAGATTCCGGCTGTGGATTCAAAGAGGCCAGTGCTACCAGCATTCCTGCACGGTCTTCGATGCTTTCGCCCATCCCGATGATTCCACCGCTACATACGGTGACATTAGTTTTTCGTACGTTTTCGATAGTTTGCAAACGGTCTTCAAAACCTCGGGTTGAAATGACTTCTTTATAGTATTCTTCCGAAGTGTCCAGATTATGATTGTAAGCATAGAGCCCGGCTTCTGCAAGGCGATGCGCCTGGTTTTCTGTAATCATTCCCAAGGTACAGCATACTTCCATATCCAATTTGTTAATGGTACGAACCATCTCCAATACCTGGTCAAATTCAGGGCCATCTTTTACGTTACGCCATGCTGCTCCCATACATACGCGGGAAGAGCCGCTGGATTTAGCACGTAATGCCTGTGCTTTTACCTGTTGTACCGACATCAGGTCGTTTCCTTCAACGCCTGTATGGTAACGGGCTGCTTGTGGGCAATAGCCGCAATCTTCAGGACATCCTCCGGTTTTAATCGATAATAAAGTAGAAACCTGAACCACATTTGGGTCATGTTCTTCCCTGTGGATTGACGCTGCTTCAAACAGCAAATCCATCATCGGTTTATTATATATCGCTATGATTTCTTCTTTAGTCCAATCGTGTTTTGTGATACTCATATCAGTAGTAGTTATAGATGCTCCAAAAGTAGGAATTTCAATTAAAAAAGCAAAGGTATAGAATTGTATGATTAGAATCGGTAAAAATTGATCAGCAACATTGGGTGTTCCTATTTTAAAGAAACATTCACGGGTGTTAATTTTTTGTAAAATAACGAAATGAAATACTAATATATGTATTCAACTACGTAGTTTTGTGTTATTATAAATTATCAACTATGGAAGCACTAATAGCGCCTATTAAAAATGAGTATGCAGCAGCGATTATAGATATCATATTGCCCATACAGCAAAGAGAATTTAATGTTTCAATAACCCTGCAGGATCAACCAGATTTGTTGGATATTGAAAAATATTATCACGCCAGCGGTGGTGGATTTTGGGGTGCTCATATTGACGGAGCACTGGTAGGTACGATAGGACTGATTCGTTATTCGGAAGATTCGGGAGCCATCAGAAAGATGTTTGTGAAAAAAGAATTCAGGGGAAAGGCATTCGGAATTGCACAGCAGTTGCTGGAAGGATTGGTTGCCTACAGTAAAGAAAACGGGATAAATCATTTATATTTGGGAACCGTAACCAAACTTGAAGCTGCTTTGCGATTTTATGAGAAAAATGGTTTTGTGCCTATTGCTAAAGCAGATCTTCCGAAGTCTTTTCCGCTAATGAGTGCTGATAATGTTTTTCGCCATTTACCACTAAAATAATACTTATGAATACTATTGATGCCTCAGGAATACTCGCTATTTCCACCCGGTTACAGCGACTTAGCGAACAATTGCGTAAAGACGGCCTACAAATTTATAAGTTATATGATATCGATTTTGAACCGAAGTGGTTTCCTGTAGTGTATGCGCTTTATCATAAAAAACAACTGGGTATAGTAGAGCTTGCTGCAGAAATAGGATATTCCCACCCGTCAACGATTAGCCTGCTTAAAGAATTGGAAAAGCAAAAATTGATCCGTTCTAAAAAAGATAAAAATGACGAACGTAAACGGCTTGTTGCGCTCACGGCAAATGGAGAAGCTTTAGTAGGGCGAATGGAGCCGGTATGGCAACACATCAAAAACCTCCTGACTGAAGTTACAGAGACGGAAAATAATCTTCTGAAAGCAGTTAATGAAGTCGAAGAAAATTTAAGGCGACAGACTTTTTTACAACGTGCCTTACGCGATTTGGATATTCCGGATCAGTAAAAAGACTAAACTCAAAAACCCTAAACTCAACCATTGCTTTTAGGGTTTTGAGTTTTATAAAGTCGATTCCTATTTGGTACTATATAGCACTGGGGTCGTTGCTTTTTTATTCTGGTAACGCAGCAGCCATAATAGTCCCGTGATGGCATAGCCTCCCAATAGGATAACGGTGCCGTAACTAACCACTACAGTAGTAGATGTGCTTTGGATGCATAAGGCTAAAAGCGAAAGGCCGATGCCTGCCCCTAAAAAATAAGAAGTACTGCCCAGGCTCGATGCTAATCCATAATGTGCAGCCGGAATATCCTGTATGGAAAGTACAGAAAGGCTTGTAAAGCAAATTGTCATTCCTAATCCTGTTATTAAGGCAGCCGATAAGAGTAATAACCAAATGGGATAACCTGTAAGGAGGGCTAAAAATAACATCCCCGTTCCGGTAAC
The DNA here is from genome assembly GCF_003076475.1 of Flavobacterium kingsejongi. Classification (NCBI taxonomy): domain Bacteria; kingdom Pseudomonadati; phylum Bacteroidota; class Flavobacteriia; order Flavobacteriales; family Flavobacteriaceae; genus Flavobacterium; species Flavobacterium kingsejongi. The sequence goes on from NZ_CP020919.1 coordinate 1,433,199, forward strand.
CATGAGTGTCATCCCAAGTATGCCTACTTTGTATGGTGATAAAGAGCGCATAATTGAAGGGAGTATGAATTTAGCAACAAATGCAGAAAGTAAACTGAAAGGTACCAGGAGCAGTCCCGATGTAGCAGCGCTAAAATTCAGGTCTTTTTGAAATAATAAAGAAATTAGGAAAAGATAGCCGGTAAATAAAGCCCCCAGTAAAAATAGGGCCCCGTTAGCAGCTACTACAGCCTGTGAGCGGAAAATAGTAATAGCTATTAAGGGATTAGTATGAGTAGTAAGTCGTGAGTATAATAACGAAAAACAAACCACAGTCGCTATACAAAGTGCTGATAATAGGCCATAGCTTTCCCGAATGCTACCGATCTGATGTACGCTATAGCTTATTAATAACAGGCCAGTAAGCAGTAACAGTCCCGAGAGGATATCGGGTGATTTCTGGCGGACGCTATCCGGATCTTTGGATAGGAAATATACTGCAGCGATGATCACTACTATTAAAATAGGGACATTCATCAAAAAAACCCAGTGCCAGCCCCAATAGGTACTTATAATACCGCCTAACGATAATCCGCTGCCTGATCCTATAGCGGCAAAGGAACTGAAAATCCCTATCGCTTTGGCACGTTCCTGTTTTTCGGTAAATGTGTGTGTGACGATAGAAAGTGCTGATGGCATAATTAAGGCGGCGCCCAAGCCTTGCAAAGCCCTGAAAAAAGCAAGTATGGCAAAGTTGTTGGAAAGCCCGGCGCCTAACGATGTTAGCAGAAATAAAAGGGCGCCTGCTATAAAAATGGATTTTCGTCCTATACTATCCGATAGTTTTCCTCCGATAATTAAAAAACCACCATATAATAAAACATAGAGTGTTTGCAGCCATTGTACTTCGGCACTGCTAATTCCGAACTGCTGTTGAATGGAAGGTATGGTAAGGTTGATAATGGCGATATCAAGGGATTCTACAAATATTGCCATAGAGGCAATAATGAGAATAATGTTCTTTTTAGAATGCATGAGTAAGTTGTTTTGTGCTGCCAAAATTAAATATACAGGATTAAATAAAAAAATAATGCTGTAAATTCAGAACGAAGTTTTATATTTGCATAATTTTAAAGAACATAAGTGATATTAAACCCCAAACACTCCTATGAAAACAGAACATCCCATTAAGAATGCCGTTACATTAGATGACAAGGATTATGAGATCATGCGTTTGCTTGAAGAAAATGCGAAACTTACCGTCAGGGACATTGCTATTAAGATTAATCTGAGTGCTACGCCAACCCATGAACGGATCAAGAGGTTGGAGAAAAGTGGAGTAATTAAAAATTATGCAGCAATACTGGATAAAAAAAAGGTCAACAAAGGCATTATGGCGATTTGTATGATTACACTGAAAGAGCATAACAAGAAAGCGGGTACTGAATTTATCAATTCGGTTACGGCTTTTAAGGAAGTTCTGGAATGTTATAATATCTCAGGAGATTTTGATTTTATGCTCAAGATTGTATCGGAAAGCATGGACAGCTACCACCATTTTTTTGTAAATGAATTATGTGAGGTCAAAGGAATAGGGCAGACGAAAAGTATTTTTGTAATGGATATTATTAAAGAGACTCATCAGATGTTATAGTGGTGTTTCGGAGTAGTGATTTCCGTTGAAAGAAATAAGGATAGTAAAGATAAAATGATACAGATATGAATGAAGAAAAAGAGGTAAAAAAGGATGAAGCAATCCTTTCAAAAGCAAAAACGGTTAAAGAAGTAGAAACACCGATAAAGCCCGGATTGAAAACCAAAGAGGATATTGTAAAGAATTGGTTGCCCCGGTATACCGGTCGGCCATTGGAGGAATTTGGGCAGTATATATTGCTTACGAATTTTAGTAAATACCTTCATATGTTCTCGGAATGGCATGATAACGCTCCGGTAATGGGGCTTGACAAGCCGATGCAAAGTGTGACGGCCAATGGGATTACGATTATCAATTTTGGTATGGGGAGTCCATTAGCGGCGACCATGATGGATCTCCTGAGTGCAATTATGCCTAAAGCCGTACTTTTTTTAGGAAAATGCGGAGGGCTGCAAAAGAAAAATCAATTAGGGGATCTTATTCTTCCTATCGCCGCCATTCGTGGTGAAGGGACTTCAAATGATTATCTTCCGGCTGAGGTTCCTGCATTACCTGCGTTTGCTTTGCAAAAAGCAATTTCAACAACAATCAGGGAGCATTCCAGGGATTATTGGACAGGGACTTGCTATACGACAAACCGCAGGGTATGGGAGCATGATAAAGAATTTAAAAAATACCTGAAAACATTACGTGCTATGGCGGTAGATATGGAAACAGCAACCATTTTTACAACCGGATTTGCCAACAAAATCCCTACAGGTGCACTGTTGCTGGTTTCAGATCAGCCGATGATTCCGGAAGGTGTCAAAACAGCTGAGAGTGATAGTAAGGTAACGAATGAATATGTAGAAACACATTTAAGAATCGGTATCGATTCGCTGAAACAACTGATCAATCAGGGATTGACAGTGAAACACCTCCTTTTTTAGATTTTGTAATTGTTAAGATAAATAGGATGCCCGCTTCAAAAGAATCTGTTTTGAAGCGGGTATTTTTTATTGGATAAGTTCTGCCAGGGCTTGGTAGTAATGTTCGTAATTTTCGGGATGGGTGTTTAAAAATAAAAAGGGTTCGATGAGTTCCAGTTCCATTAAAATAAAGGTATTGTCAACTAATACACCGTCAACGCGTGCATATAAGCAATTCGGGGCAAACTGATCGATATAGCGTTGTGTGTCTTTCAGTAGTTTTGAAGATGGAGTCTGAGGGTGGATTGTTCCGCCGAAGGCAGGTTGTACCCTGAAGTCATTTTGTTTTGCTTTTTTGATGAGAGCATGGCTGAATTTGCCATTAAAAAAGACAAATGACCATTCTCCTTCTTTTTCAATTTCAGGTAAAAAAGGCTGTATGATAAAGTCTTCCAGGGTAAGCAATGTTTTTATTTTTGAATTTAATTCGGTTGCATTTTTAGGCGTGACTTTATAAGTGTTTTTAGATCCACCACTAATGCAGGGTTTTATGATAAACGCATTAGCATTGAACAGCTTAAAATAATAGTGCAGCAGTACTGCTGTGCCTTTGGGTATAAAATGACTTTCTGTTATGGGTAATCCGGCTGATTGAATATCCTGAAGGTAATGTTTGTCGGCATTCCATTTTAGTACTGCAGAAGGATTTAAGAGGCGGATGTTATTAGATTCCAGCATTTCAAGCCACTGATAGAAATCATGGATGTAATCAAAATAATCCCAGGGCGATTTTAAAAGTGCCAGGTCATATTTTTTCCAATCTGCTGCAGGATCGTTCCAGATCACTTTTTCAATAGTCAGTCCTTTTTTAATCAGGAAATTCAATAGGCGGTTGTCTTCTTCTTCCACGGTGGTAGAACTGTATGCGCCTTTGTCGTTATAGGTAATATAGGCAATAGTCATAGTTGCTTTTTAATAATGCTGTAAAGATTAAAACTACACTAAAAAAGATTGTTTATGTTAGGAAGTTCTAATCTACAACTGTATTCTGTAAATAGTTTAGCTGCGCTTCCCATTTTTCGGATTGGTTTCTGATCAAGCCCGTGAAAATAATGGGGATCGTAAATTCGGCTAATGAGTGATAATCAGTAAGATGGCTGGTTTTTCGACTAATAAAAAAAACCCTTTTTACATACTGTAAAAGGGTTTAGTACCTGAAGTGGGAATCGAACCCACACACCTAAGTACACGAGTTTGAGTCGTGCGCGTCTACCAATTCCGCCATTCAGGCAATCTGTTGTTTAATTCTGGTGCAAATGTAAAAAAAATATTTTCATTTTCAAGAAATAAGTGAATTATTTCCTTTCAGAGTCCGATATTATTTATAAATTTGCACCTCGTTAAATCGACACAACACTAACTAACTACTTAACAACGAATTAAATGCCACACCTAGAACCAGAAGCAAAAATATTTGCTTGTTCACAAAGTGTACACCTGGCGGAACAAATAGCAAAAGACTATGGGATTCCGTTAGGACGCGTGACCTTTTCAAAATATAGCGATGGTGAATTTCAGCCATCTTATGAAGAATCCATCAGAGGATTGCGTGTATTTATTGTTTGTTCTACTTTTCCAAGTACTGATAACCTGATGGAATTATTGCTGATGATTGATGCTGCAAAGCGTGCGTCTGCAAGACATATTACAGCGGTTATTCCTTATTTTGGATGGGCAAGACAAGATCGCAAGGATAAACCGAGAGTTCCGATTGGAGCAAAATTAGTAGCAAAACTAATTGAAACCGCAGGAGCAACCCGAATCATGACTATGGATTTGCATGCAGACCAGATTCAGGGATTCTTTGAAAAGCCTGTAGATCATTTGTTTGCTTCAACGATCTTTCTGCCTTATGTAAAAAGCCTGAAGCTGGATAATCTTACAATTGCATCCCCGGATATGGGAGGTTCTAAAAGAGCGTATGCGTATTCTAAATTTTTAGAATCCGATGTAGTAATTTGCTACAAACAAAGAAAAGCAGCCAACATCATTGAGTCAATGGAGTTGATCGGAGAAGTAAGAGGCCGTAATGTAATTTTGGTTGATGACATGATCGACACCGGAGGAACATTGGCAAAAGCAGCGGATCTGATGATTGAAAAAGGAGCATTGAGTGTAAGAGCAATCTGTACACATGCAATATTATCAGGAGAAGCTTATGAAAAGATAGAAAACTCAAAATTGAGTGAGCTTATCGTAACCGATTCTATTCCGTTAAAGAAAGAATCATTTAAGATTAGAGTCGTGAGTTGTGCACCTCTTTTCGCAGAAGTTATGCACATGGTGCACCACAACAATTCCATCAGTGGAAAATTTTTAATGTAATTTTATTATTATTAACTATATTTATTTACAATGAAATCAATTACGATTAAAGGATCAGAAAGAGAAAGCGTGGGCAAATCGGCAACGAAAGCGGTACGTAATGCTGGATTGGTTCCTTGCGTGTTATACGGAGGAGATCAGCCAGTACACTTTACAGCACCAGAAGCAGCTTTCAAGGGCTTAGTTTACACTCCAAACGTGCACACCGTGGCAATCGAATTGGAAAATGGTAAAGCTTTTAACGCTATTCTTCAGGATATCCAGGTTCACCCGGTATCTGACAAAATTTTACACATCGATTTCTATCAACTTCATGATGATAAAGAAATCACTATGGAAGTTCCGGTTAAAGTTGTTGGAACATCTAAAGGTGTATTAGCAGGTGGTGTTTTACGTTTAAATACACGTAAATTAAAAGTTAGAGCATTACCAAAAAACCTTCCGGATTTTGTTGAAGCTGATATTACGCCACTTGAAATGGGTAACAAATTATATGTTACTAAAATTCCAGTTGATAACTTCAAGTTGTTAAATCCAGACAACACTGTTGTAGCACAGGTGAGAATTTCACGTGCAGCTATGAAAGCAGCTCAGGAAGCAGCGAAAGCAGCAAAAGCTCCTGCAAAAGGAAAGAAAAAATAATTTTATTTCCAATAGTATTGAAAAGCACCAGCCCAACGCTGGTGCTTTTTTTATGGGGTAATTTGTAATTTTAGAACGTTAATTTTTACGCATTGGCATTCGGCTGTGGCTAAAACAAAAAAAGCCTTATTTTTGCGCTATGGCAAACTGGTTTTTAAAATTAATAGGACAAAAAGAATCATCAGAAAGTAGTAATGAAAAAATATTTAATAGTTGGATTAGGGAATATCGGGGCTGAATATGTAAATACCCGGCATAATATCGGATTTAAAATACTAGATCACTTTGCCAACAAGGAATCCCTGAGTTTTAGTACGGTAAAATTGGGTGCATTGGCAGAATTCAAATTCAAAGGCCGGGCATTCCTGCTCCTAAAGCCCAATACCTACATGAACCTTTCCGGTAAAGCGGTGCAATACTGGATGCAGAAGGAGAATATTCCTTTGGAAAATGTTTTAGTCGTTACAGATGACCTAAACATAGCTTTTGGTACAATCCGGATCAAAGGAAAAGGAAGTGATGGAGGGCATAATGGATTGAAAAATATTAATCTGGTGCTTAATACCCAGGAATACGCACGCTTCCGCTTCGGAATAAGCGATGAATTTAAAAAAGGAAAGCAAATTGATTATGTGCTTGGGGAATGGAACGAAGAGGAAAAAATAAAGCTTCCGGACCGTCTGGATGTGGCTTCCGAAATCATAAAATCGTTCGGAACAGCCGGACTTAACAATACAATGAATATATTTAATGGTAAATAAAAATTAATTTAAAACCCCAAATCATGAAATACCTACTACTATTAGCCATTTCAATAGGGCTGACATCGTGTGAGACTTCAAAAAAAATATCAGATTCAAAAGAAACGAATGTTTCGTTATTGAGCGATTGTCCCGATGATGGGAACTGCACGGTGAGTCTGGTGCGAAATAAGAGCCTAAAGATAAATTATGATACGTATGGGGATAGGATTAATGATTATGAATTGGTAGACGATGCGGCAAAGAGTGTGGTGCTTTTTGAATACGTCCGTACGATAAAAGATACTACGCTGCAGGATGCAGGATACCGGGAAGAAATTATTGTGGAAGTTGATAATGAAAAGACGGAAATGAATTGGAGCGATAATGAGCTTAAAAATGCAAATGTTTTATATGGCCGGTTTTGTTACTGCAAAGGTTATGCAGGATATTTTAAAATGGACAAAGGGGATTTATCGGTAATGAAGAAAAATGAAAAAATCTCGGTAGATCTAAAATTTAAAATGGATCGGATACCACAAGTGATATCAGAATTAAAAGCGACGATGAAATAGTAGATGTAGTATTTCTTCGAATAAATAAAAAACCCGGTTGCGAGAGCAACCGGGTTTTTTATAAGGTATTTGGAATACTTATTCTACTACGATTTTTCTAACGACTTTTTTATCGCCATCATTAACTGTAAGTAAATAGATTCCGGATTGTGCATTGTTCAACTGTAGTTTTTCAGAGAATAATCCTGAGTTGTTGTAGGATTTGTTGAAAATCTGCCTTCCACGAATATCGTGTACTTCAAGTGTAATTGCTTTAGAGGAATTAGAGTTGAATTGTACAGTGAAATTACCACGGTTAGGGTTTGGATATAGGTTGAAATCTGCTAAGCTAAAATCTTCATTTCCTAAAGAGCTAGTGTTGAATTTTCTAGAGATAGCATAATAAATATTGCCTACTGCTTCTACCATTATTCTACAAGAAGTAGAAGCTACTCCGGCAGGGATTGTGATAGTTTCACTTCCATCGTTTGGTGTACTTTCTATTAGTGTGGTAAACGTAGAGCCTTCGTTATTGGAATAGGATATTTTTACGTTTTCTGTATTAATCCCGTTAGCCGTTGTTCCGGCTACAGCCCAAGTTACTGTTTGACTGGTGCCTGCGGCCCATGTTATGTTTTCTGTTGGAGATGTAACAGTAAACGGTCCTGCAGTCCCATTAAATGTTACCGTCATATTTTTGCGGGCAGTTTGTCCTCCAGTTGGTGTGCCATTATCTCTAACAGTAAGAGCAAAATTCATTGTTCTGGCTACATTTGGAATTATTTCCCAGGAAGCAGCAGCAGCAAGAGTTCCAATCAGCACTCTTGAGAAATTAGGCATATATCGGTTTGGAGATGTACTTGGAGTTACAGACCTGAAATTTGGAACTGATATAGTTGTTGATGCGGCTGCGGCATTCAGTGCTGATGCTCCGGGGTTGGTTTGTTCCCAGCAATAAGTTAATGTATCGCCATCAGCATCCGCGCCATTTCCTTTTAGTATAAAGGCGGTTCCCTTTGGAATCGTATAGCTGGCAAGATCATCTATGGTTGGAGGCGTATTGCCATTTGGTGTATTGATCTGACAAGTTGTAGAGGTCACATTGGCAAACATTTGAGCCAAACTTACTGCGTGGAAATAAGAATCAGAATTACCCTGAACATTAGCAGTACAAATACCAGCATAGGCCATGATGGTGCTTCCGCTTCCAGGCTCTACGGCTTGCGCTGCAGATCTGTTTCCGCTACAGCTTCCGCCAGTTCCATTAAAGGTATGGGAAGCTCCAAACTGGTGTCCCATTTCATGGGCAACATAATCAACATCGTAAGCATCACCTACGGGTTGTGGAGAACCTGTAATTCCTTTCGCTTTGTTGGCTGTACAAGGAACATTTAATTGTGCTAATCCACCACCACCTGTACTTACAGTATGGCCGATATCATAATTGGCGACTCCAATGCCAGAATTGATTACAGTCTGGCTTTGGTTAATAAGTGTATTGGGGTCATTGTTATTAAATGAATCAGAAGTAATAAAAATAATAGCATCATTGTTGGCTACCAATTTCATTGTTAAAGACATGTCCTTTTCGTAAATTCCATTTACCCGTGTCATGGTTATGTTCATTGCGGCTAAAACTGCTGCTTTTTTCTGGGCCAGGGTTCCCGATCCTAGTCCAGCTGCGTTAACATGGTAGGCAGCATATTCAATTGTACATGCCATGGCGAGGCGATAAGTTCTGAAAAAACTATCGTTAGCAAAAGTTTCAAGAGTGCTTCTTTCGCCCGTCTCGTTAATTTCCACTGGTTCATCAGTTACAAGGCATTGAAGTGTTTTTTCAGTTGTTAAGTCTTTTTTGTTGTAGACGATGTAGTTATTAAGGTCTTTGGTAAATGGATCTATAAAGCTGGTTCCGTTTTTTGAAGATAGCGTCATAGTGTGTAAACCGAATAGTGTGGTGCTAAACCGCATAGTAGCTGTAGGGTCTTCAATCGAAATACCGACATAAGATTGAATTTGAGGATAGCGTACTGCTAAAGCAGGATCCATTACTGAGGCTTCAAAAATTCGGTAGTGCTCAAATTCGCCTTGTGCATTTGGAAATTCTAAAACAAGGCTTGATACTGCGGTATTGCTTCTGGAAGGAGCATTTGCAAGTAGGCCTTTTAGTGCTTCAAAGTTTAATGAGTAAAGGTGGTACTTTAAAGGTGTGCTGGCACGGTCTACTTTTTCATTATTTGAAAGTCTTTCTTCAGGAATAGAATTCCATAAAGATTGCCCATAGCCGTGGGTAAAAAAGAAAATGGCTATGACAGCAATGAGTAATGTTTTTTTCATAATATAGTTTATAGTTTTGTTGCTCCAAATATATATAACATTGCTGAATATCAGGAATTAGCAACTGTTAATTTTTTATTTTTTTGTTTAAAAAAATATTTTTCACTCGTGTTATGTTATTTTTGACAGATTTAATGTAGAAATATAGCTGAATTTATGTTTTTATATTTTTTGTGGTCATATAGTAGTTTCAAGGTATGGCGAAACCCTTTTATATCAAAAAAGCTGTCCAAAGGACAGCTTTTAAAATAGAATATATGAAGTAAATTATTTGATAATAATTCGTTTTACTTCTTTTCGCTCTCCATCACTTATGTTTAATAAATAGACACCAGCCTGAACGGTATTAAGCTGAATGTTTTCATTAAAAGTAGCCTGATTAGCATATGTTTTTTCAAAAATATTACGTCCTCTCATATCGTAAACTGAAATTTTAATATCATTTACAGAAGAGATATTGGTAAACTGTACATTGAAATTACCATTGTTCGGATTTGGATATACCGCTAGGTTAGCAAACGCATCCTGTTTTACACTTAAGGCATCCGCAGTGCAAAATTCAAGGCTCCAGCTGTTCAGGATTCCGCCATCACTAGCATATCCATCTCTGATACGCAATGTCCAGGCTCCTTGAGCATCTTGTCCATTTAATATTGATAGTGCTTGTTGCGGCAGAACATTTCCTGAGATCGCTGGTAGGTTACCACAAACAAGGGCTGTACCCTGATCCGTGAATGTAGCATTAATATTATCGTTGCTTCCACATGGTTCTGTAAATAAAGGAATCGCAATTCCAGTAGGGCTGATCAAAGTAGCCGTTAAATCACTGACGTAAGTGTGTGTGATGTTCATGGTTACTTTTACATCAGAAATAGAATAAGATGTTGGAATATTGATTACCGAATTGATGGTTGGTGTACCTGAAGCAGAAATTGTAATTGGCGTAGTGTTTGACGCTACAGTACCACAGGTTAGTACTCCGGTAGTAAAGCTAAAAGTCTCACTAACCGTTCCACTGCAGGAACTGTTTTTTGGAAGTACTTTCCAAAAATATTGGGTAGATTCCTGTAGTGCTGAAACTGTAAGGTTGGTTGCTGCTATTATTTGAGAAGTGATTATATTGGTAAAAGCATCATCCGTTGCGAATACAACTTCATAGAGTGAAGCGTTTGCATTCGCTGACCAGGATAAGTTTACAGTTGTATTCTGGGCTGTTGCAGCATTCGCTGGCGCGGTCAAAACCATAGTCCCAAAATCCGAATTTAATAATTCAAAATAGAAAGGTACTGTCTTGCTCACAGCTCCTGAAGTTGCGGTAACAACAAGAGGATAAAATCCAGGAACAGTATTGTTGCTTATGGTCATAGTAACATCACCGCTTGCTGACATAGTTGCAGGGGAGAACGTAACTGTGGTGCCGGCAGGATTTCCAGTTGCACTGAATGTAGTAGTTCCGTTAAATCCGGCTAATGCATTATATTTTATGATATAGCTGATAGGACTGCCACTACATGCTGAACGATTCTGATCGCCAGAAGTACCTGAGAAGGCTACTGCAAAAGTAGAAGGGGCCGCTGTAATAGTAAAATTAGCATTGGAAAGATCATAGAAAATATGATTGTACCCTTTAATCATGATTCTGTTTTGTGTCCCGGGTGTATTTGGAACTGTAACTATTTCCGAGCCATCATTAGGTACTTTGCTGGCTAATACTACAGGATAGGTATTTCCCCCATCAGTAGATAACAGGATATCTACATAAGCAGCATTTATGCCGTTAGCAGTAGTTCCGGCAACATCCCAGGTTACGGTTTGGTTGGATCCTCCAGCAAGTGAAACGCTTGCGTTAGGAAAAGTCACTAAAAAGGGGCCTGCCGCAGCATTTACTGTAACGACCATTGCATCCGTATTTGTTTGGCCACCACCTTCGATATTATCACGACAGGTTAAGGTAAAGTTTAAAGTTCGTGAAACAGAACTCAAAGCTTCAGTATTGATATCAAGTCCCTGTGTTGTTGACTGATTGGCTAAAACCCTTGCTAAAGGCGGGAAGTATCGGGTTGGTGAGCTTACAGGATCATAGGATCTCCAGTTTGGTCCTCCGGTTTTTGTGGCCGAAGCCGCACTTCCTGATCCTGTTTGGTTTTGGGCTACTGGAGAGTCATTTTGCTCCCAGCAATAGGTAATAGGATCATTGTTAGGGTCAGAGGCAACACCGGTAAGCATAAAAGGAGTGCTTTTAGGTATGGTATAGTCAGCACCAGCATTTACAATTGGAGCTATGTTCGTTAAAGGCGTTCGGACTGGGCAGGTTTTTCCAGCCATATTATCCTGTATCTGTTTAATAGTAGCATACGTGAAGTAGTCATCGGAATGTGACTGTACATCATAAGGTGTAATGCCCGCGTAGCCCATAATGGTAGAACCACTTCCGACTTCAACATTAACCCCTGTGCCTTCAACAGCATAAGAATACGTGTGGTTACCTCCAAATTGGTGGCCCATTTCATGTGTTACATAGTCAATATCAAAATTATCACCAGCAGGAACACCGTCAGCAGGAGAGGTTATTCCGCTTCCTTTTTGGCCATTGACACATACACAGCCGATACAGCCAGCATTTCCACCACCACCACTACGGCCAAACATATGACCGATATCATAATTGGCTTCGCCAATAACATTGGTAAGGGTGCTTTGCAATTCGCCGTTCCAATTGTTCATATTGTTGCTGTAAGGATCGGTACTGCCATTGTAATAAATGACACTTGTCGTATTGGCAATGAGGTTCATGTGAATGGAAAGGTCTTTTTCAAAAACACCATTAACACGGGTCATTGTAGCATTAAATGCTGCCACTACCAATGCAGCGTTTGCCGCACTTGTCGCTCCAAAATAGTTAGCGTATTGTCCGTTGCAGGATAATGCAAGCCTAAAAGTTAGTAATTCACCAGTATTGGATAAAGTGCTGGTTGGTGCTTTTTCAGCAAGTCCTTTCATTAAGGCCTGATCAGGTGTAGAACAGGTAAAAGGAAGATTCCCTTTGTTTCGGGAAGAGTTGAAAACGGCATATGTTTGTCCATCTGTAGAATAAGGTTCAATGAACTCATTCTGTCTGTCCGTTCTGAAGATCATCGCCTGAATGCCATTTGGATCGGCACTCAATCGGATTTGTGCGAATTTATCATCAATGCCTATTCCTGAATAAGAACGAATTTCAGGATATTGTGCTTGTAATTCTGATGTGAAGTTGGAATTTTCAATGATTCTAAAATTTTCCATTCCTCCATTTGCATTGGGTACTGAAATAATAATTCCAGCGTTGGATTTTCCCTGGGCATTGCCTTTGCTAAGCGCTTGTCTGAATGAGGTTAAGTTGAGTTGGAAAAGTTTAAATTCAGTTGGAAAAGAAGCCCTTTCGGTGTTTTTGGAAACGGTAATTCCCTCTTTTTTAGCTGTTGAAAGCCATAGTTTGTCTGTTTGCGAGTAGCTCAAAGAAAAAGCCAGAACAGCTACTATGGTTAGTAGTAATGTTTTTTTCATTTTTTTAGAGTTGAGAAATTGAGATTTATATTGGGTAAGCGCAAATGTAACGATAACATAACAACGAATTTGTTAATACTAATAAATAAATAAATAGTATTTATTATTTAGAGTATATCTCTAAATTTGCACCCAGATAAACTTACGATTTTGAAAATTTTTCATTGCATACAGGATTTCAAGTCTGAGACCAGGACAATAGTTACTCTCGGGACATTTGATGGCGTACATATAGGACATAAAAAAATAATTGAAAGACTGATAAAGGCCAAGCAGGAAAGTGACTGCGAAAGCCTGGTGCTGACCTTTTTTCCACATCCCAGAATGGTGCTACAGGAAAATTCGGAAATCAAACTCCTTAATACAATAGCGGAAAGAACCGCATTGTTATCGGGTACCGGATTGGATAATCTGATCATCCATCCTTTTGATCAGGAATTTTCCCGGCTTACCGCTGAAGAATTTGTACGGGATATATTGGTTGCAAAATTTAATATCAGCAAGATAATTATTGGCTACGACCATCGTTTTGGAAGAAACAGGACAGCAACAATCGATGACCTTATCGCTTTTGGCCAAATCTATAATTTTGAAGTCGAACAAATTTCTGCACAGGAAATCGACGAAGTTTCCGTTAGTTCCACCAAGATCAGGACAGCATTGCTGGAAGGCAATATAGCTTTGGCAAATTCCTATTTAGGGTACGAATATACTTTAAGTGGGATTGTCGTAAAAGGAAAACAAATAGGGCGCACCATTAATTTTCATACGGCAAATATCCATATCGCTGAAGACTATAAGCTGATTCCTCTTAATGGGGTCTATATTGTAAAAAGCGAGATCGATGGAGCAACCGTTTATGGTATGATGAATATCGGTTTTAACCCTACCGTTAATGGAACGAAACAAACGATTGAAGCTCATTTCTTCGATTTCAATGCCGACATTTATGGTAAGGAAATTCAGGTAGCCATCTTATCCCGTATCCGGGCAGAAGAAAAGTTCGATTCCCTGGTACGCCTTCAGGAGGAACTTGAAAACGATAAGAAGATAGCACTCGACTATATTAAACATTTATAAGAATGAAAAACCGGCTTTTCCAGTCTATTGATAATGCACCTTTAATTGTCTTCAGGATTTTTTTAGGGCTTTTATTGGCTTTGGAAAGTTTTGGTTCCATCCTGACCGGTTGGGTAAAAAATGTCTACGTTGCCCCAAAATTCTTCTTCCAGCATATTGGATTTGAATGGCTGCAACCATTGCCGGGTAATGGCATGTATTACTATTATGCAATCATGGGGATTTTAGGACTGTGTATTATGGCAGGCTATCGCTACCGGTGGACACTTTCACTATTTACCCTTTTGTGGACTGGCGTATACCTGATGCAGAAAACATCTTATAATAATCACTATTACTTATTGATTTTAGTATGCCTGATGATGATTTTTCTGCCGGCAAACCGTTATGCATCTTTAGACGTACGGAGAAATCCTAAAATCAGGAGCCTGACAATGCCACGATGGTGTTCCGTAGTGATGATTGCGATGGTGGGGATACTTTATTTTTATGCGACTGTTTCAAAATTATATCCGGATTGGCTTGATGGTACCTTTACCAAAAACCTATTGCAGGGTAAAACAGACATCCCCTTTTTTAAAACGCTATTCAATACGAAAGCTTTTTATCTTTTTATCGCCTATGCCGGAATTGCTTTTGACCTACTTATCATTCCAATGCTGTTGTGGCGTAAAACAAGGAATTTTGCATTAATAGCATCACTGATTTTTCATCTCTTTAATGCCGTTACACTTCAAATTGGTATTTTTCCGTTTTTTGCTTTAAGTTTTGCTTTATTCTTTTATCCACCCGATACCATTCGTAAAATATTCCTCCGTAAAAAACCTGTGGCAGAAACCGGAACTCCGGATTATCAGTACAAAGCAATAGTGTATTATTTTTTTATTCCTTTCCTGTTTTTGCAGTTAGTGTTACCCTTACGGCATTATGCTATAAAAGGCGATGTGCTTTGGACAGAAGAAGGACACCGGTTGAGTTGGCGCATGATGTTGCGTTCGCGTCGGGGGTATTGCTTTTTTAGAGTAGTAGATAAAGAAACTCAGGAGCCGACTATTTATAATTTACAGCGTAATTTACTGCCGAAGCAGATCGGTTTTGTCTCCGATAAACCGGATGGTATCTGGCAGATGGCGCAGCATATAAAAAAGGAATACCAGAAGAGGGGAATTGATGTAGCGGTATATGCCGATTCTAAAATTTCGATTAACGGAAGTCCTTATAAAACATTTATCGATCCTGAGGTAGATCTGGCTACTGCAAAATGGGATTGCTTTTTTCACAATGACTGGATTCTATTGTATGACAAGCATGGGAATCGGTTGCCTTAAATTCTTTCTATCGGATTGTATTTCATTTAAATACTAAATAAAGTTTGTCTTTTTCTTTTTATTTGGGCTGTTTTTCCTACAAGACATTTTATTAAATTTTTATTAAAAAAGTAATTATACGATTTCATATTGTCTCGTTTACAGATAATATTTTGTACTTTTAATAAACGCCATATCAAAATAGCCAAATTGAAACACCAACTTTAAAATTATTTATTATGAAACTTTCCAGAGTAATAACAAACGGAGTACTTATCTTTTTAGGAATCGGGATTTATTTTTTATTAATGGAATTATTGGGATTGTCCAATCAGCCATTTTTAAGGATACTTAATATTGTATTCGTTGTTTTTGGAGTAAACAGAACCATAAAACAAAATGCTAAAGAAGGAGTCAGAGGCTATAACACTAATTTTCTGTCGGCTATACTTACCTCTATGATTGGTGCAGTACTGAGTATTGCAGCATTATTGATTTACATTAATTTTAGTGGCGGAGAAGCACACCTGGAAAAATTATCACAGGGCTTTATGTTTGGAGGAGGGAAACCATCAATACCACAATATTGTTTTGGGTTGTTATTGGAATCGGCGGCAGCCTCACTCATTGTCTCTTTTACACTGATGCAATATTGGAAAGATAAAATTGAAGTGATTAACAAATAAGCATTTGCCATAATTACGCTTACAAAAGGGACTGCCGTATTCAATACTGCAGTCCCTTTTATATTTTTTTGATGACATAGGTGACGATACCCCAAATGATAACCTGATTGTCTTCGGTTACTTTTATGGGTGTATAGGAATCGTTTTCCGGCATCAGGTACAGGCAGTCTTTTTCCAAGCGAAGCCTTTTTACTGTAAACTCACCATCAATAAAGCAAATGGCTATTTTATTATCCCGTGGCTCCAGGCTTCGGTCGACGACCAATACATCTTTATCATTGATACCCGCATTGATCATTGAATTCCCATTAACCCGTATGTAAAATGTAGCCAGGGGATTATCAGTAAGTTCTTTGTTCAGGTCAATTGTAGACTCCATGAAATCCTGAGCGGGAGAAGGAAATCCTGCCGAAATAGCATCTGCAGCAAAGGGCAGCCCCGCATCACTATCCAGATCAGGGCGGAAAAAAGTAAAGCTCTTTTTTGGCGTTAAAGACATTTGATTTCAAGTATTTGATCAAATTTAGTAGTATACCGTGAGGACAGGTGATCTTGCTTCATGTCCCACGTCTTTTTATTTTGGGTACCTAATTTTACAATCCGTTCTCCATTCTTACGGTTCAGGTAATCCATCGTTTTCATCAGCGCCAGGTATTTAGGATTTTCTTCTTCAAAAAGATTGAATTGTTTTTCATTCTCCGGAACCAGCCCGGTTACAATGACACCTGCTTTTTTGAATTTTTTGACTTCACTGTTATCCAGCAGATCCTTAAGCAACTGTACCGCAACCGTACTTATTGTAAGATCTGAATTGGTAGAATATGCCAGGGTGTGGGATTTCGAATAATAATGTTTCCGGTCTTCAATACGATGTTTGTCGGCCACCAGCATCACGATTATGGTGTGGCAGCAATCGCCTTGTTTCCGAAGCTTTTCGGCACTCACGCAGGCGAAGGTGGAAACCCTTTCGCGAATAAGGTCATAATCGGTTAGCTGTTTCGGGAAGCTACGGGTGGTCATGATTGTTTTTTTGTCATCCGTAATATTATCTTCCAGTTCCAATACCGGCTTACCCTCTAATTCTGATTTCAGGCGCAGGCCAATGACCCCCATTTCCCTCTTGATCCAGCTCTCCATATGAGGTGCAATAAAATCCAGTGCCGTATGGACATTCTTGGCTTTTAATTTCTTAGCCGACCGATAGCCGATTCCCCATACATCTTCAATTTTGGTCCATTTCAATGCTTTGATCCGTTTTTCATCGGTGTCAATAAGATAGACTCCATCAGTTCGGTGTTGAAAACGCTTGGCAATTTTATTCGCTACTTTAGAAAGCGCTTTGGTAGGGGCAATACCAACACAGATGGGTAGTCCCAGCCATTTCATGACCCGGTTTTTCATTTGGAGGCCATAATCCTGATAGTCGGTGATTGTCATGCCATCAAAATTCATAAAAGCCTCGTCGATATTATAAAAAGCTTTTGATAATGTGGATTATCCAAAGCTATTTATAATCCAAAGTATTTTTAAAATTTATGATTAAATCTTGTAAATACTGGAGTTTTTGTAAACTTTACTTGTGATAAAAATATTTAATATTTTCACTCGCCTAGGCTTTTAAGAAAATCTTTTAATGATTTATTTTTTTCCCAAGATCGTTCGCTATTTTTTTCTGGAATTACATTTACATAAACGGATTCGAGAGCTTCTCGTTTTTGGTTGGAATCAGCACGGGCATATATTTCAGTAGTCTGTATGCTTTTGTGGCCGAGAAAGTCTCTAATATATACAAGATTAATACCAGATTGAAGTAGATGCATTGCTTTAGAGTGTCTTAATATATGAGGGCTTAAAATGTTTGGAATTATTTTACTATTAACATTTTTAGCTGCATTTGCATACTTTTTTAAAATATAAGTAATTCCTGGATTGGTCAGTTTTTCGCCTACGCGATTTAGAAATAATGGACCAAATTCCTTCTCTGGATTGTCTAGCCCATGATCTTCAATATATTGTTTTAATAAATTAACTTGCTCTTTTTGTAAAGGAACTATTCTCTGCTTTTTTCCTTTTCCTGTTAAGCGTATAGTATAAGGTATTTCATGTCGTATACACGAAGGGGTTAAATCTATTAATTCTTGGACTCTTGCACCACTATCGTACAGAAGAGCCAAAAGAGCTAAATCTCTTTTTGTGCTTTGTGTATTGGTGGGGATTTGTTCCAATAGTAGTTTTATTGCTTCTATTGATAAATAGGAAATGGTTTTAGTTAGTGGCTTCTTTAACTTGATTGAACGGATGCTCTGCCATTCTCCTATTCGAGTAGGTTCTACATATTGTAAGTATCTGCAAAAAGAACGGATTGCCGCATATCTTTGATTTCTAGTAGATAGGCTGTTATTGTATTCTTTTTCAAGCCATAATAGAAAATCTAAAATAATACCTTTGTCGATGTTTTTTAACTCGATGCGATCAGCATTAAGACCCTTTGTCTTTTTCATAAATAAAAGCAATAATGAAAAACTATCTCTATATGCTCTAATTGTATGTCTCGATGATCCACATTCTCCAATTAAATATTTAATGAAGAAATTTTCTAGATGTTTAGCAAAATCCGTCATAATTATCATCTGTTTTGGAAGGTTGACTTGGAAAAATGTAAGATGTTAATGCTTCCGCCTCAATTATATCAGGAAACATTTCATGTGTTAATTTGACATACGTTTCAGTTGATCTAATGCATTTATGTCCTAAAAAAGCAGATATTAATGGTAATGCGCAATATATATCCATTCCGTCTTTAACTAATTTTTCTAATGTATGTACGGCAGTTGTATGCCTAATATCGTGAATCCTAGGACGATTAAAGTACGCTTGTTTTGGAATTTTACCGAAGTACAAGATTTTATGAAACCAGGTTAAAATATTTCCATATGAGCATGGTTTTCCTAGTTGAGTTAAGAAAAAATGGCTAGATGGAGAACTAACATGAGTAAATGGTATTTTATTCCTATAATCCCTATATTGTTCTAGAACCGACAAAAGAGAATCATTTATGACAGCTAGCCTTTCTTTATCATTTTTTGATTTTCTAATGTGAATTATTTTATTTTCATAATCAACATCTTCGTTTTTGATAGATAGGGCTTCGCCAATTCTGATGCCAGTACTATACAGTAATCTGCACAGAGCTGGTAGAATAAACATGGGTGTTCGATCCATACCTTTTAGGATTCTTAGATTATCGCTAATGGAGAAAATTATCCTTACCTCTTCGTGAGTATATATATATGGAATGTAATCATTTTGCCACCCTGATTTTGGGGTTTTCGGTATATAACATTCAATACCTAAGCTGCACATATATTTGCATAAGTGAATTGGACATGCTAACTTAGCCAACACATAAAGTTAAGAAATAATCTTAATTTTAATCTATGAAACAAGTCCGCAAAATTTACGACAAGGCTTTTAAGGAAAAAGCCGTTGAATTGAGTTATGATAGAACAAATGTATCAGAACTTGCCAGAGAGTTAGGAATACAGCCCCGCAGCTGTATAAATGGCGTAAAGAAATGAGTTGCATGAATTTGGATAAGGAAGTTTTCTATTTGTACTTATTATTTTTACATTCTGTAAAGATCAGTAAAAACAGCAATGCAAAAAAAGTTAACTGCAGAGATGTATTTCTCATAATTAAGGGTAACAATTTTACATTGTTTATAAAATATTGTCGAGGAGTGATAATCTTCACACAAATAATATGACCAATTATTATTTTTCAAGATAATATTCTTGGAGTTCGCCCTGAAAATTCCGGGGAATAATTTTTCCGTCTTTTATTACCCAACTTTCATTATCAAAAACTCTCGATGTTTCGAAGAGGATTTCAAAATAATTTGTATTAGTTCCCCTAATTATATATGTTGGAGATTTGAGCCCATTTTTATCTACAATGTAAAACTCTTTAATCTTTAACTTTTTAAATTTAGATTTTTCCCATTGATCTTTAACTTCAACTTCTTCTCCGTTACGTGATATAATATGAATACTATAAGAGAAATATGCACCCGATTTACTTTTAACTTCAAAAGTCGAATTTTTTATAGTCCCTCTTTTTGACTCAAATACCAATATTCTATCTTTTTGAGGAGAACTATTTAAAATTAGGCTATCATCTATTATATGATAATTGCCACTAACTTGATATTGAGAAAAATTAAATTTTACATTATAAATAAATTTATTATTTTCTTTTAGTTCAATATCTTCTGAAAAATGTGATGCACGGTATATATATTTTCCAGTTAATTCAAATTGCACCGATGCAATGAAAAATATTGGTAATATAAAGTAAAGTATTTTCATAACTATCTATTTTTAGTTCCTTTTTGATAATCTTTTTGCCATCCTATATAAACTTCCTGAATAGGAATTCCTTGCTCCCCAGCGTTAATTGCCGCTTTGCGTAATGCCTTTCCTTCTTTTGAGGACATGTTTAAAGAAGAAGAAGGTAATCCCTGATACGCCTTTGGAGTCATTCTACTTCCAAAATTTATTACATTAGCATCAGTGTAATCTGCTTTTTTTCCTTGACCAAATTGTGAAGGACCTAAAAAAAGATTTTGCTGCCTGTTATACCCCTCCGTTTCATCAGTAATATCAATTAGAGCAGAACTTCCATTTCTATTATATGAAATCTTTCCTTCCTCAAATTGATGTGCATGCTTAAGTTCATGCCCAATAACTGAAAATGATGCAGATTTTCCCATTTGTACAGTAACTTGATCAGTACTAAAATCATAAGACACAGAACCAGAATCACTATTGTTACCATTATCTGTGGAAACGTTATACACTTGTTTTGAGTTTTCAAGGTCACTGATCTCACCTAAAACTGATTTATAAAACGCTATAAATTTGTTACCTGCCTCAGCATCTAATCCTCCACTTTTTATTAATTGCTGGAAGGTTTTAATATCATCCTGTAAAGTACGTTTTTGCTTACTAACTATTCCATTATTATCCATAATTATCATCCCATCTGGATCAAGATAATAAACCGGATTATTAGCTGCATAAATATAGGGTGAAAAACTATAATATTGTTCAGCCAAAGGATCAACATTCATCCACCTGCCTATCGTTGGATCATAGTTTCTTGCTCCGTAATCATATACATTCATTCCCTTTTCATTCTGAAATTCTTTTCCATTATATTTATATTGATTTGAAGCATCATTAATAA
Source organism: Flavobacterium kingsejongi (assembly GCF_003076475.1). Classification (NCBI taxonomy): domain Bacteria; kingdom Pseudomonadati; phylum Bacteroidota; class Flavobacteriia; order Flavobacteriales; family Flavobacteriaceae; genus Flavobacterium; species Flavobacterium kingsejongi. Next base: position 1,454,261 of record NZ_CP020919.1, read on the forward strand.
TACTTTGAAAGGTTACCTGATCATTTTCAAATACAAATTCCATAACGTCATTATTGTATCCTGAATGTTTTAAACCAAAAGGATAATAATTATTTTCCTCAAGAACTTTAGTAAGACCATCCTGGGGATCGCTCGTATATGAAACTCTTATATTCCCTAAATGATCAGTGTAATTATAGACATAATTATATTTACTTCGGGTATGCTTTACGTAACCTTCCTCGGTAGGAAAGAATTGTAGCTCTCCATCTTTATATTGAAATCCATCCACATAGTCAGTAACTGTCTCTATCGAATCATCAAAAACTTTTTTGCTTAACTTTTTTCCCAATCCATCGTAAATATATTCAATTTTTCGATTTGACGATTTAAAATAAATAGTAAGTGGAAGATTAAAATGATTATAAATGATCTTTGTAATATCTTTATTCTGATCCGATTTTAAATTACCGAAGTTATCGTATTCATAATCATCATCGATCATATTGTCACTATCACTAAAGCCTTGTGGGTGTTCGGAGTAATCAGTTACTTTCATCAATTGATTTACTTTCTCCACATCATACGAATATGCCAATTCGTCTATCATGATTGGAAAGTTGACTCCATCGTAATCAGCAGCACCATATCGCTTCAATTTAAGTATATTACCATTTTTATCATATTCCAAGCTTTCATTATAAGAACCAGTAGACAAGGTAGGGGTACTACCTTTTAGGTAATAGGAATTATTTAACCTACTCATTGCATCATAATGATAAATATAGCCACGATCAATATTGTCAGCACCAGTCCTCCAAAAAGTTTCTGCAATGTTTCCATTATATAGCTTTACACTCCCCAATGATTCCTGATTTATTTTATTATAATTTATTTTAAATGAGAATAGATCAGGTGGATATGTAATTCTATCTCCGATCCGTTCATTGATATCCGTAAGCCAACCTCTTATATTATACTTGTAATCAACATTTTGCAACGGATTATCTACACTACCCCCGACGCTTTTTCGCTGTAAATCTCCTAAATCGAAATAACTTCTTTCTGATAAAACTTCAATAGGATGAGTACCTATTTGGTGGGTATGCTGTAAAAGACGATCTTCAGGAGTGTATAAAAATGTTTCTTTAACCAAAACTTCCTGAGTATTTTCCCTGAGGTGATGTACTTCCTTTTTTAAGATCTTCCCGATAAAATCATATTGGTAATCGGTATTGGTAAAACTATTACCTAAATACTGATTTGAATTGAAAACTCGTATAGCCCTTGATTTTGAATCATATATAGTATAATTATAAATAAAATTACTACCTCCCTCATTTACTATTGCTCTAACACGTGATCCGGTAAGCAATCCGTTGGTATTTACTAAAACAGGTTGGAACAATACCATGTCTGGTAACTGTGTAAACCATGAAAAATTATAATTGTCGTAATGATTCTCGCTTAGTAAATCTATTTCTGATAAGACAAAAGGATTAATATTAACGTCTATCCTTCCCTGTGCAGTATTACGAGATTCAAAAGTCACTTTATTTTTAATCCAGCCTGTAGCGATGACACGCCCTAAAATATCGTACTGAGTTACTGCCCAACCATACTCACCAGTACCATACGGTGACAAGGAAGGTCCTTGCGCCACTGGTCTGTCCGCTTTATCGTAAACAATTAATTGCCAATCGTTACCAGGCATTTTTTTGGCTGCTAATCTATTTTTTTTATCATACAAATATTGAAAACAGACTCCATCCAACGTACCAGTGTCTGCAAGTGGAGGAAGAACAAAAGTCAGATTACCATATATATCATAAACATAATGTGAATTATGTGGCTCGCCTTGATCATAAGTCCGCTTAAGTATTAGTTTACCGTCTTTATCTTTAAATTCTTCCACCGTATGATCATTACCTGATTCCCAATTTTCATCCTTTATAATCAGTTTGAACAAACTTCCGGCAGAATAATTCGAATTAAGGGCTAATATTGCACGATACAAACCTTCACTTTCATTCCATAAAGTAGTTGCTGTATGCATAGAGACTTCATCTTGACTGTTGGTGGAGTTCACATACTTAATAGTATGATCGGTATCATTTGTTTGATTTACTTGCCAGTCGTCTCCTGGAAACCCTTTCTTCAAAACACGGTTGAGTGGCGAATTTTCGTATTTATTTTCGCCATATGGAAATTCACCGGCATAAGGTTCGTAATTTAAGGTCTCTCCAAGTGCGTTTGCAACATAGGATTGATCTGTCATATTTCCAGGATAAGGTAAATAATCCTTTGTCTGTCGTCCAAAAGCATCATATTCAATATGTGTAATGATATCCTGACCCGAAGCTGATTGCTTTCCAGCGATTTGTTGAATGGGCCTAGCAAGTCCGTCATAATAGACAACATTAACTTTTACCTGAGTACTTGGCGCATTTGATGGTAATGGAGTTGGAGTTGCAACTTTATAGGTTGAACTTTTTATATAGTTTTGATCGGTACTCTGGGCAAAAGCCAAAACAGGTACTAGAAAAAATAATAGTGTTATTTTTTTCATGATATTTAAAATTTATCTATAATGGTAATCATAGGTCTTTAAAATATAGCCTTTGTCATCTTTGATATGTGGACATGCTAACTTAGCCTGCATTGAAAGTTAAGAAATAATCTTAATTTTAATCTATGAAACAAGTCCGCAAAATTTACGACAAGGCTTTTAAGGAAAAAGCCGTTGAATTGAGTTATGATAGAACAAATGTATCAGAACTTGCCAGGGAGTTAGGAATAACAGCCCCCAGCTTTATAAATGGCGTAAAGAACTCCAGGAATTTGGAGAAGGAAGTTTTCCTGGAAAAGGAAATTTAAAACTAACTCCCGAGCAAGAAAAAATCCATGAACTGGAGAAAAAACTCAAAGATGCAGAGTTAGAACGTGACATATTAAAAAAAGCAATCGGCATTTTTTCCAAGAACGGTCGATGATTTATAGTTTCATTAAAAACAATGAACAGCTATTCCCGATTGAAAAAATGTGCAGAGTTCTACAAGTAAGCAATGGAAGTTATTACCGATGGAAAAAACAAATAAATACTGCAAGACAGCAACTAAAAAGCGCCATAAAAAAACAGATAGCATTGATTTATTTTCAAACCAAGCAACGATACGGGAGTCCTAGAATAACATTAGAACTTCGAAGCATTGGTTATAAAATTTCAAGAGTTACAGTTGCAAAGTATATGAAAGAACTTGGCTTGCGAAGTAAATTAAGCAAGAAGTTTAAAGTAACAACCAACTCTAGTCACAATTATTTAGTTGTCGAAAATGTATTAAACAGAGAGTTTACTGTAAAAATGCCATCAAAGGTTTGGGTTTCAGATATTACATACATCCAAACTAAAGAGGGATTTGTATACCTGACCACTATTATGGATTTATACGACAGAAAAATTATAGGCTGGAGTTTGAGCAACGCAATGAGCACTGAGCAAACGACACTTGGAGCTTGGAAAATGGCAATTAAAAACCGAGATCTTAAAATGGTTTGATTTTTCATTCCGACAGAGGTGTCCAATATGCCAGTAAAAAGTTTGTAAATGTTCTTGATTCCTATAAAAAAATAACTCGCAGTATGAGCCGTAAAGGAAATTGCTGGGATAATGCTGTAGCCGAAAGTTTCTTCAAATCTTTGAAAACGGAATTGATTTATGGCAACAAACTCATTTCTAAAGAACAAATGAAACTGGAAATCTTTGAATACATTGAAATTTGGTACAACAGAAAAAGAAGGCATTCTGCTTTAAATTATGCAACTATTGAAGAATTCAACAATCAAATTAATTACAAAAATGTAGCTTAACTTACTGTGCAATTTTTGTTTGCATATCCAATGTTGTAATCTCAGTTGATCATCATATTGATAATATGAAGTTGATCCCTTGACATCTGTAACACTTTTAACACCTATTAAAGGGTCATAGGTGAAGGTTATTATTTTCTTATTAGGAAAATTGCTTCGTAAGACATTGAGTTTTGTGCGCAACAGATTTTCTGTTGCGTCAGTATAATCCCCATTAGAAGAAGTTCTTACTTCACCGGAATAGGTATCTATAAGTGAATAATCCAAATCATCTACTTTGGCTATAGGATACTGAAGATTATAGCCCCAGATATAACAGGTCTGCAAACCTGCATGGTCAGTAGTATAAAGAGGGTTTCCAAGTCGGTCATAAATATGATAAGTAATTTTATCCTCCAAAACGTTATTTCCTTTAGCCGTTTTATACTTTCTTAGCGAATAAATATCCGGCCTGGTAAAACCATTATTAGAACCCAAGCGATAAAAATATTCATATTCCTCAGTAGCAGTAATCTCACCGTTTACTTTTAATTCTTTTTTAATTACAGGTGCCAAAACATTATTTGTTGCCATTTGCATTGCAATAGGATACAAGGTTGCATTAGTAATGTCTTTGGGGTACATAGCTCGGCTTTCTCTGATATCATTGTTACTTAGTAACTCCCTGGTATAAGTGACTTGATTGAAGCTATTATATTCATAATTTACTCTACTGATTATAGAATCATTAGCGAAATATTTGATATTCGTACTATTCTTTAATGATGTATGGCTTGCTATAATAGGATAAACCCCAACGTGGTACTTACTTTTTAAACTAACCGCTAAGGGATATGAAGTCAAAGCATACTGCATATAAAACGTTTGCTTCATCCCATAAAAACATCGCAGCTTTGTATATTCATAAAGGTTAGAAGTTCTTTCCTGCAATACATTACTCTTATCATAAATTTCCTGTTTTACCACTAAACCATTATTATATGTATTCCTTAAGGATGGAAGATTAAGTCCTACAGCATATCCTACATGAGCCCCCTGAAAAGGATTATTCGTATAATAATCTGTAGTCTTACCATTATTGGGAAGGTTGGTCGATGGAATAGTATTACTTATATATTCGTCTACTTTATCATAGCCTACATAGCGTCCCTCAGCATTGACTGCAGAAGTCACAAAACTATTCGAATTGAGCACTTTCTTTTGTCCTTCCGAGTAATATAAAGTACCATCAGAACCTCCAGGACCTAGCCATCTGTATCTGATTAACGCGCTGTTGAAAAATATTAGGGGATTCATCATTTTACCCCCAGCGTAACTGTAATTTTTCTTTAAAGCTACTGTACCCGAAGAGGAATAGCTTATAATTTCTTTTACCCGCAATCCTGCGCCATATGCTATATTATCTAAAGCTCTATAATCCCTATACGATAAAGCTAAATGAGCCTGACTTGAATTTACTGTACCATTATAGGTTCCACAACCGCCATGAGCTGTAAATAAAACCACGCCGTCTCCAATATTGTAAGAAAGATTTGGGTATTGATTTTCTTCAGGATCATTATAATTTTGCTGAATGTATTGAACATCTTCAATATACTGATTGTATACTGCTGGATTGGTAAAAATTCCTAGAGTATGCATCGCATACAGAAGTCCATAAGGATTATTTTCTATCAATGGAATTAATGACTGTTTAAATCGTTCAATCTTTATATAATTATCACTATAAGCATTTGGATTAGTTGCTGTACATCCTCTGGTACTTAACATAGCGGCACCATAAAATCGGGTCGTCCCCCCTTTAGTGATTATTGCTTTTTGGCTTGGAAGCCCATTTAATGCACGACTGTTAATTGAAAAAGTATATTCTGTACCCTGATCAAATGTTGGGACTTGATAGTTTTCAAAAGTATTAAGTTCGTAATCAAAAGTTGAATACCCGCCAGTAGGGTATGTCATTTTCGTAAGAATTCCTGCTTTAGCATACTGAAGCCGGCTTGATTTCTTATTATTTTCATAAGCTCCAAATTGAAAATTATTCTTTTCAATATTAAAGGCATAAATATTTACGAAAGGCCCCTGGTTGGTTAGGAAACCATTGTAATATCCCCAAAAATCAGTTGCGTAGGATGTCTTTTTAGGTAAAAGTTCTGTATTATATTCAAAATAATAAGGCTTGGAGCCCAATTCAACTACCGAGTTCAGTCTAAGCCTATAAGTCAATTCCTGCGCAGTTTTCGTTACAAATTCAGGAAATAAAGCAGAATCATTATTAGTACCATTTGTATGTCCTATAAAATAATCATAAGAGAAATTAAATGTTTTTATAGTTCTGAATTCCGAAGCAGAAGAAGGTATTTTTAATTCAATTTTATCTAATTTTTTAGCTCCCTGAATGTCAATTCTATCTGATACTGTAAAAGTAATATATCCATTATTAAAAATAATTTTACTTAAATACGAATAGGGTTGTTGTGTAAAATTATATGACGTAATGTTGTCACTCATGTTATTTGGGAATGCCTGGCTATATTCAGATACATACCTTACAATAGATTTCGAAACATTAGGATAGTTTTTTATAGGGTTTGTAATGGTGTATTCAAAATTTACTTCATCACCTTGATTTGTTATCACTGTAACTAATTGGTAGGATCGTGAACTTGCTGTACCTACAGTATTTATAGGAGATGCCTGATTGGGTGTAAATTCGTTTTGTGTAAATTCACTATTAACTATAGTCTCTTCTTTTAAATGAAAAGTAAATTTATGCCCTTCGGCTACCATTATACTAAAATACAAAGGCTTAGTACCCGGACTTGAATTCTCTGCTTCGATCCTTATTTTATTATCCGTCAGACAAACATATTTCCCATTTTGCCAATCCAGGATAAATTCCCCGGAATAACCAAACATATTAAATTTAAACAAGTCAGGCTCGTAATCCCTGGTGCCTCTGGTAAAAGTCTCAGGTATATTATAAGAACCTACTGCACTAGGATCAGAGATATAACGTTCATCATTATCTATTTCAAACATTTCACAATTGTTTACAACAGTTGCCCCAGGGGCATAACAGGTTTGCACTTGGCATTGAATATCAATAATCTGTGCTAAATTGGGTAATGTCCGATTATAAAATGTGGTATTAAAATCATCAAAACCTCTTACCATCTGAATTATTGCTCCTCCACCTGATAGTGACCACCCTAAGCCGGTCCACCCTGCTTCTTCAGTAACCATAAAACCATTGGAATTATAGCCTAAATTTATTGGCAAATCCAACCCTTTTGCATTTATAGTATAAATTGGGATATTTATCTGTGGAATACCAGTATACTTTCCTACTGGTATTTGATCTTGCTTCAAAAATTCAAATGACTTCGGACTGGGCGGAAGGTAACTTTGTACCTTATTATTCTCATTTATTTGAGAAAAAATATTTGTAAAAATAAAAAGCGTAAAAAATAAAAATCTTAGTTTCATGTCCAATACTGTTTTCTAATGTTTTTCAATTCCCTTTACCACCTTCACGGAATCTTCCTGTACATCGGTTTTGATTTGTACGATATAAATGCCTTCCGGATAGGTGCTTAAATCTACCGGAACGGTTCGGTTTTCAATAGCGAAGCTTTGTAGTAAACGCCCGCCTAAATCATAGACAAAAGCATTTCCGGTGTTGTATTCATAGCCTACAATCACGTTGGTAAACTGCTGCGCCGGATTCGGAACGGCCTGTATGTTCAGGCGGTTGTCTTTGGGCTTGTCTTTGTCTAAGAGTTTTACCACCCAAAAGTCATTTTTCCCGATAGCTGTATTCCGGTCCCGGGAATTGCCTTTGTTGTAGGCGGTTACTGAGGCTGGATTGGGTGTGGAAGTACCGGCTAAGATATAGCCACCATCCCGGGTTTCGACCAATTTCTTCAACAGGTCTTCCCCATTACTGCCTACCGTTTTACTCCATAACTCGTCTCCGGTAGCGGAGAGTTTCAGGGCGATATAATCGTTAATGCCTTCTTTGTCTTTCTTTTTGCTGCCCGGTACATTGCTGCTTTTGGAGTAGCCACCGACCATTAGCGTACGGTCTTTGTTTTCGGTAAGCGAAGTCAGGATATCCGTTTTGCCAAAGTCATAGGTACGGCTCCATAACGGTTGGCCGTATTCATCAAGTTTGATCAGCCAGAAATCGGTGTCGCGGGTACTGCCGCCTTTGGGTAAGCGGTTGCTGTTGGAGTTCCCGGCAGCGATATAATTGCCATCCTGGGTCTGGATAATGCTGTACAAATGATCATCGCCTTCACCCCCTAAAGTCTGTTGCCATTCTTCTTCACCTTTGGCATCTAATTTTACAATCCAGAAATCACCATAGCCCAACACGGCTTCGGTTTTATCGCTACGACGGCCGTCTTCCAGTACGCCCGATGGGCTATTGGAATACCCGCCTAAGATATACCCACCGTCGGTGGTTTGTTGCAGGCTTTCTAAGATATCGGCATATTGCCCACCTAATGTTTTCTGCCATTCCATTGTGCCTTTGCTATCGAGCTTGATCACCCAATAGTCCAAATTTCCACGGCTGGCTTCTGATTTCCCGGTAGGGTCCTGCAGGTTCTTTTTGTCCGGGCTGCTGCTGCTGGAGCCACCGATAAAATAACCGCCATCCCGGGTTTGGATCACAGCCGTGACCCGGTCCTGACCACTGCCGCCAAAAGTTTGTTGCCACTGCTCATCACCTTTGGCATTGAGTTTTATGATCCAGTAATCTTCCTTGCCTTTTCCGTCATGGAGTTTTGCAAATCCCTTATTGGATTCGGAAGTTCCAGCTAATATAAAACCACCATCCTGCGTGGTGCGAATACTTTGCAATAAGTCAGCTCCCGAACCCCCGATGTTTTTCTGCCATTCGTCCTGCCCTTTTTCATCCATCTTCCAGAGCCAAAAGTCCAAATCGCCATTATTGTCTTCGGTTTTCTTGCCTGTTTTTTTAGATAACGAACTGCCTGCCAGTATAAAGCCATAGTCGGCAGTAGGCTGGGCATCAAACAGGTATTCGGCGTGCTGGCCGCCATAGGATTTCTCCCAAAGGATGTCCTGGGAATAGGCATGAAGGCCCAATCCCAATAGGAATAAGGTGGTAATTTTTTGCATACGAAAAAAATGATCTATTAATTTTTACAGTAGGAAGGGGAGCACAAATTTAACTTTGCATTGGCAAAAATATAAAAATTATTATAATATTAAACAATATCATTAAATATATTTTACTATTTGAAAGATTATTAATTGTATAGTAAAATAAACTTAAAGCTTCCCAGATATTTGAAAAAATAATATTAAACCCGCCTGTAGAGGGCTTAATATTATTGTAAAGTGCTAGAATGGAAAAACCGGTCAATTTGACCACCTAATTCCGGAGTAAATTGACCACCCGTTCCGGAGCAAACTGACCACCTAATTCCGGAGCAAATTGACCACCAAGTTTTGTGGTGAATTAAGTATTAAAAACTATTGATTTTTTCATGTTGTTAGAACCATACATTCGTTAAAAATTTACGGATTATGGCAAACAAAATAACAGACATGAGTAAAATTAGAAAAGTAATTAAATTCTATTGTAATGGAAAGAGTAAGTTATTTATAAGTAGCTACTTATCCCTTTCAAGAAATACGGTAAAGAAATATATTTCTTTATTTGAAGTTCTCGAATTAAGCTTTGAATTAATCGACCAAAAAACCGATGCAGAGCTGGAACTTTTATTCTCCCAGACTAGTGTAGAGGCCATTAGCCCGAGATTACAGACACTTTATGATTTTTTTCCTAAAATGGAACGTGAACTAAAAAAAGTTGGCGTTACCGTACAGCATATGTGGGAACAATATATTGCTGTAAATCCTGATGGTTATCGAACTTCACAATTTCATTATCATTACAATATATGGGGCAAACGAGTTAATCCGGTCATGCATATGAACCATAAGGCTGGTGATAAAATGTATGTTGATTATGCCGGAAAGACACTCTCAATTATTGATATAGATACTGGAGAAGTCAAAGAAGTACAATTTTTTGTAGCAATATTGGGCGCTAGCCAATACACGTATGCTGAAGCTTCCATGAGCCAGCAAAAGGAAAACTTTGTTGACTCGGTAGAAAATGCCATGCGCTTTTTTGAAGGCACTCCTGCCGCCATTGTTCCAGATAATTTAAAATCTGCCGTAATAAAAAGCAGTCGTTTTGAACCGACAATCAATGAAACCCTGGCTGATTTAGCAGAACATTACGAAACCACAATTTTACCTGCCAGAGCTTACAGGCCCAGAGACAAGTCACTAGTTGAAGGAGCTGTTAAGATATTATATCGAAGGATTTATGTAACCATAAAAGAAACTAAGTTCTTTTCTCTGGAAGAATTAAACCAGCAGATCTGGGATTTACTTGACTCTCACAATAACAGAAAACTGACAGGACGCCCTTATTCCCGCTTTGAATTATTTTTAGAAGACGAGAAAGAAAAACTGCGTCCACTCCCACAAGATCGTTTTGAAATTAAATACCAGTCTTTTGCAACAGTAATGCAAAACGGTCATGTTCAATTAAGCCAGGACAAAAACTATTACAGCGTTCCGTATCAATATGTAAAGAAGAAAGCCAAGCTGTTATATACCAAATCAACAGTAGAGATTTATTATAAATACAATCGAATAGCTGTACATCCAAGAAACTACAAACCTTATGTCTATACAACAACTCCTGAGCATTTAGCCAGTACACATCAATTTGTAGCCCAATGGAGTGCTGCCCGCTTCATTGAATGGGCTAATAATATTGATGAGTCAGTAGGAGAATATATAATGCAGATAATCGAAAGCAGAAATCATCCAGAACAGGCTTATAAAAGCTGTTTAGGAATACTGAATTTTGAAAAAAAGGTAGGCAGACAGCGATTAATAAATGCCTGCAGGCGGGCACTTGATTTTAAAATTTACAATTTTAAGACCATACAAAACATTTTAGAAAACAACTTGGATCATATTGATTTTGATCAAGAACCTGAGCAGGAACTTCCCGATCACAGTAACATAAGAGGAAAACACTATTATAACTAAATTAAATCTTGAAAAAATGAATGAATCCACAGTAACCAAAATGAAACAAATGAAGCTTTATGGCATGTTTAATGCTTTTAAAACAGCCATTGAAAGCGGGAAAACAGATCATTATACCCTTGACCAGTTTGTATCGATGATTATTGATGCAGAATGGGATGAAAGGTACAATCGTCGTATTGAACGAAGTATCACTAATGCCAAATTCCATTACAAATCAAATATTGAAAGTATCAATTTTGATGTATCACGTAACCTGGACCGAAACATGGTACTGCGTCTGGCAGAATGCGAATTTATAGAGAAAAACGAAAACATTTTAATCACTGGAAGCACCGGTGTCGGTAAAAGTTATTTAGGTACTGCATTAGGTTATCAAGCCTGTATACAGGGTTTTAAGGTAAGTTATTTTAATACCTCAAAATTGTTCGCTAGACTAAAAATGGCTAAAGCAGATGGTACTTATCTACGGGAACTTACCAAAATACAAAGACAGGATGTTATAATACTTGATGATTTTGGACTCCAGGCACTTGACAGCCATAACCGAATTACTCTTTTAGAGATCATAGAGGACAGGCATAATAACGGCTCTATAATCGTGACATCACAAATACCAGTTCAAGGCTGGTATGATATAATTGGAGAAAAAACGATAGCCGATGCAATATTAGACAGACTTATACACCAATCTCATAGGCTTGAATTACATGGAGAATCCATGAGAAAGAAAAGAGGAATAAACAAAGAGTGATATTTTATTATATTTGAATACTAATTAACAGATGAAAAAATATAGTTTTTAATCAAAACGGAGGTGCTCACTTTGCACCGGAATTAGGTGGTCATTTTGAACTGGAATCAGGTGCTCACTTTAAAACGGAATGGGGTGATCAATATAACCGGAATTTGCACCTTTCGGCCACGGAGCCAGTTATAAATGCCATTATGATTATGGCTGTAAATCCAATTTTTTTCATGTTAAAAACTTTATATGATTATTTAGTTTTGTCGACCGCTCCAAATATATTTATAATAGCCAATACGTGTTTGTTTATTAACAAATGGACTGTATTTATGTAAAATTCTATATTTTGTTCTATTTTAATGCTATATTAATGGAGTGTTGATATTTTTTCGAACAAAAAATATCACTATACGGTTTTTTGTAGTCAGTAATTTGTGAGTTGAGTACTGATAAATTTATAGTTTTTTAGATTTTATGGCACTAAAAAGCTGCTAAATGTTACAAATAAAAGAATTCGTAGATTAAAACTTTAAAAAACAGGAGATTTCAGATGGGAAAATAGCATCTCTGAAGGGAAGAAATTATGAAGAGATAGTGCTATGCAATACTCCCAAATACAAAAGAGGTATTAGGGCATTTCGAAATAAATTCGATCTTGGACTAAAAAACTAAAACGATAAGCATTTGTTACAAATACTGGCTATACGCTTTAATCTTTTCTGCCAGGCGGTGTTCCAGAAACGTATTCCCACCCGACAGTTGGGCTAAGATTACTTTAGCCTGTTCCTGATAGTCGGCTTTTTTGGCAGTATCCCAATGCGCAGGTGGTTGCTGTAGATTCGTAATCCGGTCGGCCAATTTTACGGCCCATACTTCCGGTACCGATTCCCGGATCCGGTTCAGGCTATCCATCATGCGTGCCTCCTTGGGCAATGCACTGTTTTTAGTCAGCGCCAATACTCCTGAAGCTACCGTGGTTCCAAACTCCTCTTCCAGCTCATAGTAGGTCGTATCGGTATCTTCAATCGTATCATGAAGTAAGGCCAGCTGCAAGGCCAGTGTCAGGTTAAAATCGGAATGATGTTGTGCGGCCACCAGGATCTCCATGGCGACATTGCTCAGGTGGACCACATAAGGAATGGAAGACGAAGGTAACGTTTGTCCCAAATGTTTGATGCTGGCAAATCTAAGTGTATCCTGATAAATGGTTTGAACGGTCATAGGGATGTATTTGAGTTGTGCAATGTAGTTTTGTAAAAATACGACCGAAACCCAAAAGAAGCCATATCCGTTAGGGAATATTTATCAAAGGACACACTTCAGGCAAGACGTTTGTGATTCGAAGCAGCTGTAATGGCATCACAATAGGATAGTAATTGTAGTTACGGTATACAGTTGTATGCCAACGGAACGGAAGCCTATCCCCATCGATAGTAAGTCCTATGCTATCGACAACAATACTCATCGTTTCGAAAGAAAACCTTATCCTATCAAAAGTGTAGCTTATAGTATCGGAAGTTGGCCTGATCCTTTCGAAGTTTAATCCTACGTTATCGAAAGTTGATCCTATTCTTTCGATACTAATTCTTATCCTTTCGACATAGTATCAGATGCTATCGAGTCTAAATCTTATCCTATCGTATTCAAAGCTTACATTACCAATAAAATATCGGATGGTATCGAAATCAAATCGTATAACATCGATAAAGAATAATACGTTATCGAAGCTCCTCCGGCTAGGATAGCAAAGGAATTCCGGAAGTATGTTATAGTACGGGTTGCTATTGCATGAAATCCCACGTTAATAGTATATTAAACCGCGGATAAAGATTTTTCGTCCGGTGGATAAGCCGTAAATTAGAGGGATAACTTTAAATATTTACCAATGTCATTATTAAAAGATAAAGTGGCCGTAGTATCCGGAGCAGGTTCCGGAATTGGCCGCGCTGTTGCGGAAGCTTATGCCCGCGAAGGAGCTAAAGTCGTTATTGCTGATATTAATGTAGAACATGGAGAAGCTACTGTAAAGGCAATCAAAGAAAATGGGGGCGATGCTTTTTTTGTGAAAGCCGATTCCTCCAAAGCCGAAGAAAACCAGAAATTAGTACAGGCAGTAGTAGCCCAATATGGAAGACTGGATATCGCCTGTAATAATGCTGGAATGGGGGGTCCTGCAAAACCGACTGGAGAATATGACCCCGCCGACTGGGACAGGGTAATTGCCCTCAACCTGAGCGGCGTTTTTTATGCCTGTAGGTACCAACTGGAACAAATGGTTAAAAATGGTGGCGGAAGCATTGTCAATATTGCGTCTATCCACGGCGAGGTTGCAGCACCAAATAGTCCTGCATACACTGCTTCCAAACATGGTGTGGTGGGATTGACCAAAAATATAGCCGTAGAATACGGTCAGAAGAATATTCGTTGTAATGCGGTAGGGCCGGGTTATATTGAAACCCCGCTATTGTCCGACCACATGGATAAAAATACCATCGCTGCAATTGCGGCAAAATGTGCGATGAACCGTCTTGGAACACCACAGGAAGTAGCCGAGTTGGTTGTATTCCTTAGTTCAGACAAATCCTCATTCACCACAGGCAGCTATATCATTGCCGACGGTGGGTATACCGCAGTATAAAAATATTAAATAGACATACTGGAAAATAGTCCTAAAAAAACAGGCACTAAGCAAGTTGATCGGAGATCGTTGCTTAGTGCCTGTTATAGTATCAGGAACGGCCGAACCGTTATTGTATCAGGTGCAAAACCATATCTGGACATAATCCTAAAGCGATGTTCAGGAGGATGGCAACAACCGCTACCGCAGTATAAACATAGGAAGTAGGATGTTGTGTTTTTTCTGTAGCAGGTTTGGTATACATGGCAAGTATCACTTTAAAGTAATACCCCACACTAATAATGGAATTGATAACCGCAATGATCACCAAGGCTACAAATCCAGAATTCAAGACCTGGTTGAACAGGAAGAATTTACCAAAGAATCCGGAGAATATCGGAATCCCGGCCATAGACAGTAAGCCACCCGTAAGTACCGCTGCCAATAAAGGATTTGTTTTACCCAATCCATTAAAGTTAAAGATATCTTCGTCTTCCTTGTCTTTGCACACATACAGGATCACTGCAAACGAAGCGATACCAGCGAGTGCATAGGCTGAGGTATAATATAATAAAGTACCGCCAGCTGTAGTGATGCTCAATAAGGTCATCAGCATGAATCCGGCATGTGAGATTCCGGAGAATGCCAACATACGTTTTACATTATTCTGTTTCAAAGCCATGATATTACCTACGGTCATAGACAGTATGGAAATAACCAGGATAACATTTTGGAACGATGCCGAAACTTCAGGCATCATGGTGCTGATCAATCGGAAAAAAGCAGCCATAGCCACTACTTTAGCCAGAGTACTCATGGTTGCCGTAGTCAGTGCAGGGGAACCTTCGTAGACATCCGGAGCCCAGAAATGAAATGGGGCAGCCGCAATCTTGAAAAGCATCCCGATACTGATCAGTGTAATACCGATATGGAACCAGTCGTGTTGTGTTGTAGATAAACTCGCTGCTTTAAAAATTTCAGCGGTGTCAAAAGAAGCCGTAGCGCCATAGATCAGGGCGATACCAAAAAGGATAAATCCGGAAGCAAAAGCTCCCATCAGGAAATATTTCATTCCCGCTTCATTACTCTTTAAGCTTAATCGGTCGCTGGCAGCCAGGACATATAGGGAAATAGATAATATTTCGATACCCAGGAAGAACATCGCAAGGTTCCCAAAAGAAACCATGGCAATACCTCCGGCAAGGAGGAATAATTTTATAGCAACAAAATCAGAGATCTTTTCGATTTGTTTTTCGTGAAAATCCGGGCTCATCGCTACAAGGAAAACAGTCAGCAGAATGAAAAGGGAAGAAAAGGCTACCGAGAAGTTATCGGTAATCACCATATTGTTGTAATGTGCAGCAGGCAGATTGAATTGCGTCACCGTAAAGCCCAGAATTGCCAGTAATCCGATGATGGTTACCGGGACAATTGCCTTTCTCAAATTGAAAATTTCAGCTATAAGGCATAAAACCCCTAATCCGGTAATAGCTATTAATGTATACATTGTATGACTAAATTAAAATCTGTTTATATGAACTAAAATTTCTTCCAGGCTTGGTGTAATCAGGTCGATGATAGGTTTCGGGTACAATCCGAAAAACAACAGGAATCCGATGATTACAGTGAATACAAGGCCTTCGTTGAAAGTAACATCTGCAAATGGTTTGGCATTTTGCTCCCCAAGCATGGCATGCTGGAACATTTTCAGCATATAAAATGCTCCTAAGATAATAGTCGTTCCACCAATGATGGCATAGGTAATACTGCTTTGCGCCAGACTGTACAGCAATTCGAATTCACCAATAAAGTTGAAAGTTCCCGGTAAAGCTACAGAAGCCAATACCAAAATCAGGAACATCGAAGCGAATTTTGGCGACTGGACACGGATACCACCCATTTCGTCAATTTTCCCGGTCTGGAATCTCCTGAAGATAACTTCAGCAGCAAAGAACAACCCTACTACAACAAAACCGTGTGCGATCATTTGCAATACTGCACCACGAAATCCATCTAAAGTAAGCGTATAGGTTCCGGCGGCAATCAACCCTACGTGTGCTAAGGAAGAATAGGCCAGTAATTTTTTAAGGTCATTTTGTTTCAGGGCTACAACCGAACCATAAATTACTCCAGCAAGGCTTAAGCCTGCAAAGAAATACAGGTATTTGGTTGCTGCCAGTGGAGCAATTGGCAATTGCCATCTGATGATGCTGTACAGCGCCATTTTCAGCATGATACCGGAAAGCAGCATCGTACCCACAGCCGGAGCTTTTTGGTACACTTTTGCCTGCCAGGTGTGAAAAGGGATGATTGGAATTTTGATAGCATACGCCATAAAGAAACCAAGGAATATCCAGAATTGCGCTGTAGCCGACAAACGAAGTTCATACAAATCGGCCAACAGGAAGCTGCCTGCTTTTTGGTACAAATAAATAAAAGACACCAACATGAACAGGGAACCTGCAAAAGTGTAAATAAAGAATTTAATTACCGCTTTCTTACGGCTCTCCGCATCACCATTCCCCCATAACAGGGCAATGAAATAAATAGGGATCAGCGAAAGTTCCCAGAAGATATAATATAGGAATCCGTCAGCAGCCAGGAATGTTCCTGCCATAGCAAACGCCATGAACAAAACCAGGGCATAGAAATTTTTCGATTGTGCAAAAGTATTTCCAAAAGAGGAAAATAGAATAATCGGTGTTAAGGCAGTCGTCAGTAATACCATCGCCA
The DNA here is from genome assembly GCF_003076475.1 of Flavobacterium kingsejongi. Taxonomy (NCBI): domain Bacteria; kingdom Pseudomonadati; phylum Bacteroidota; class Flavobacteriia; order Flavobacteriales; family Flavobacteriaceae; genus Flavobacterium; species Flavobacterium kingsejongi. Next base: position 1,471,312 of record NZ_CP020919.1, read on the forward strand.
GTGAAAGGCCATCTCCCTGAAGGGCGAAATAGATTTTCGGCAATGCGATCCAAGGTTTGGAAACACTGATATCCTGTCCGGCATTGTAGTGGTTTAACAGTACTACAGCAGCACCAAAAGCAGCAATACTAAAAAGCAGTGCTATTTTGGAAGCCCATTTATCCCCTGCAAAAAACGTTACCGCCGAGCCAAATAATAAAATAATTAATATATAAGATACGTCCATTATTGGTATGAATTATTGTACTAAAAATAAATAAGCGATGATGGAGCTCACTCCTAAAACAAAAACAAAAAGATAGAATCCTACACTTCCGTTTTGTATCGCTTTTCCTTGTGTTCCGATTCCATTAGTAAGCTTACCCAAGCCAAAGATAAATCCTGATAGGGCAGGCTCAACATAATTTTTCAGCAATCCGGATACTGCATAAATAGGTTTTACAATGATGGCATCGTAGATTTCATCTACATAGAACTTATTGTATAATACTTTTGAAAATCCGGTAATCTTACTGTCAGGTTCTGGAACCATACCTTTTTTAATGTAATTGACATAGGCGATCCCAATTCCGATCAAGGCACCTACAACGGCGATACCCATTAGCATATAAGCCTGGGAATCCAAATGATGGTGGAGGCGTGGGGTTACAAATAACGGAGCTAGGTAGTCATTCAGCCAGCTGTTATTTGGAAGGCTGATCATACCACCGAATAAAGCCAGTATAGCCAGAACGATTAGTGGGAATGTGATCAATGCCGGTGATTCGTGCAGGTGGTGTTTTTGTTCTTCCGTACCTCTGAATTCTTTAAAGAATGTCAGGTATAATAATCGGAACATATAGAAGGCGGTCATGATAGACGCCAAGGAAGCGATCACCCATAATACTTTGTTTTCATGGAAAGCCGTCATCAGGATCTCATCTTTAGAGAAGAAACCGGAGAATGGCGGTAAGCCGGAAATAGCGAGTGTCGAAATAAGGAACGTAATAAAAGTCACTTTCATCACTTTTTTCAGTCCACCCATGTTACGCATATCCTGCTCGTTGTGTAATGCGTGGATTACAGATCCGGAACCCAGGAACAGGCAAGCTTTAAAGAAAGCGTGTGTGATCACGTGGAATACCGCAATTTCATAGGCACCCAGACCCAAAGCCAGGAACATCAGCCCCAACTGTGACACTGTTGAGTAGGCCAGTACTTTTTTGATATCTGTTTGTACCAAAGCAATAAAAGCAGCCACCAAAGAAGTCAGTGCCCCGATTACAGCAATCAGTTGCTGCACATTTGGTGTAAGGTCAAAAAGGAAATTCAAACGGGTGATCATAAAGATACCCGCAGTTACCATTGTAGCAGCGTGAATCAACGCCGAAACCGGTGTTGGCCCTGCCATCGCATCCGGCAACCAGGTATATAAAGGAATCTGTGCACTTTTACCACAGGCACCGATGAATAAGCATAATGTTGCAGCAGCAAGCCAGTGCATATCAATAGCTGCACCAGAAATAACCGCAGCCTTAATCACGTTATAATCCAAAGAGTTGAAAAGCGAACCGATGATAAAAATTCCAATCAGGAATCCTAAATCCCCGATACGGTTCATGATAAAAGCTTTCTTGGCTGCATCATTGAATTTTTGATTCTGGTACCAGAAACCAATCAATAAGTAAGAGCACAATCCAACACCTTCCCAGCCAATGAACATGATGAGTAGGTTGCTTCCCATAACCAGGGTAATCATAAAGAAAATAAAGAGGTTCAGGTAGGCAAAGAATTTATGGAAATTGCTATCCTCATGCATATAGCTGATGGAATACATATGGATCAGGGTACCGATTCCTGTAACAAACAGCAACCATAATAAGGAAAGCTGATCCAGGAGGAACCCAAAAGTGACGTTGAAATTCACCAGTTGCATCCATTCGAACAGGTTTACCGTAATCGGTTGTTTCGTTTGGTTAAGCTGGATAAAGAAATAAAGGCTGATTACAAATGAAACTGCAATGGCCAGTGTACCCACAGCTCCGGATAAAGAGCGGTTTACTTTTTTTCCTAAAAAAACGTTGAATAAAAACCCGATGAACGGGGCTAGTACTAAGAGTAAAACTAAATTTGTCTCCATTCGGGATTATCCTTTTAATTTTTTTAAATTATCAATATCGATCGAAGCCGTGTTGCGGAATATTGCAACCAGGATGGCTAAGCCCACAGCTACTTCTGCAGCTGCTACTGCCATCGAGAAAAACACGAATACCTGGCCTGAAGCATCCTGGTGGTAGGTGGAAAAAACAACCAATAACAGGTTAACGGCATTCAGCATGATTTCAATTGACATAAACATTACGATGGCATTTCTCCGGAACAATACCCCAAAGATCCCGATACAAAAGAGTATCGCAGAAAGATACAGGTAGTTTTCAATGCCGATTTGCTGTAAAATATTTTGCATAATTAATAGATTCTTTTTTCTTTTTTAGACAATAATACCGCACCAATCATAGACACCAGCAACAATACCGAAGCAAATTCGAACGGGATCATAAAGCCATTTTTCTCATCCAGCAATACCTGACCCAACACACGGATGGATTGGTAATCCTGGCCTGAAACTTCATAACCGTTAATAATAGGTTGTGATTTCAGGAAAGCGGCCAATAGCACAAATGCCACAAGGCAGAAGGAAGCTACAGCGGCGACAATGGTCCAGGGTTTTTTATTGGGTTCATCTTCCTTGTTCAGGTTCATCAACATGATGGTGAACAATAACAGGATCATGATCGCTCCGGAATACACAATAATGTGGACAATGGCTAAAAACTGTGCATTGAACATCAGGTAATGACCGGCAATAGAAAAGAAACAGATAACGAGATAAATCGCACTGTGAATGGTATTCTTAGTTAGGATCGTCATAAAGGCGGAACCTAAAGTAAGGGCGGATAAAATATAAAATAGTGTTGTGATCATCTTAATTCGCCATTTTCATTTTAGTATTATTAATCGCTGCATCCAAAGGCATAACGAGCTTGTCTTTCCCGAAGATAAATTCACTACGGTCATAGTTCGAACGTACCATTGTTTTGGAAGTAGTCAGGTAAATTGCCTGTTTTGGGCACGCTTCTTCACACAGTCCACAGAAAATGCAACGCAGCATATTGATTTCATAAATCGAAGCATATTTCTCCTCACGGTACAGGTGCTTCTCTTCCGGTTTACGCTCTTCCGCTTTCATGGTGATCGCTTCAGCAGGGCAGGAAAGGGCACACAGTCCGCAGGCAGTACAACGCTCACGTCCTTCATCATCACGCATCAGCATGTGTTGTCCACGGTACACAGGGCTAAATTCCCGCATTTGTTCCGGGTATTTGATGGTAACTTTTCGCGTAAAAAGGTGTTTGATGGTAATAAGCAGGCCTTTACCAATCGCCACAAGATAGAGGCTTTCCCAAAAAGTCATCTTTTTGTTCGAAACCTCTTTTTTTCTTCCCGATAATGATACAGTATCTATTGACATTTTCAGTAATTTTTAATTTATAAGTGGAAGCAAAACATTGGGTTTTGGGATACACCCTGTTCCCGCTTTCCTTCCAAATCTCCCGGTACAAAACCGGAAGGATTTTCCCTCCAATCGGGGCTAATTTTTATCTTTTCGCTCTTGTTTATCGTCCGTCAAACAGCAAAATAACAATACCGGTAACGATGATATTCGCAATAGCAATCGGGATCAGGTATTTCCAGCCCAAACGCATCAATTGGTCATAACGGAATCTCGGAATCGTCCAACGCACCCACATAAAAAAGAAGATGAAGAAACAGATCTTGGCAAACAAGACTAGTATTCCAATCACATTCGCAGGATTCACACCCCAGTTTTCCACCGCCCATTGCATGCCAGGATAATTATATCCTCCGAAATACAATACCGATAGTATCGTTGACGAGATGAACATACTCGCATATTCAGCAAATAAATAGAATCCCATTCGCATGGAAGAATATTCCGTATGGTATCCACCGATCAGCTCTGCCTCACATTCTGCAAGGTCAAAAGGCGTACGGTTGGTTTCAGCAAAAGAACACACCAAAAAGATGATGAATCCGATAGGCTGGTAAAATACATTCCAGTGCATTCCGGATTGTTGTGCTGAGATTTCACGAAGGCTTAAGGTTTCGGTCATCATCAGTAAAGCGATGATTGAAAGTCCCATGGCAACTTCATATGAAATCATTTGTGAAGCAGCACGCATGGCACTCATCAGGGAGAATTTGTTATTGGAAGCCCAGCCTCCAATCATAATTCCGTATACCCCAACAGATAAAACGCCAAATACATATAAAATAGCCACATCAATGTCCGTCGCCTGTAAGATTACATCACGACCAAAAAGGTGTAATTTATCCCCCCATGGAATTACCGCACTCGTCATCAGTGCCACACTCATCGAAATGGCAGGACCGATAATGAATAGGAATTTATTTGGGGTGTTGGGTAAAAATTCTTCTTTGGAAAACAATTTAAGACCATCGGCCAAAGGTTGCAGCAACCCTCCTTTACCAGCTCTGTTCGGGCCAATACGATCCTGGAGCCAGGCGGCTACTTTTCGCTCTGCTAATGTGGAATACATCGCCATCACCATCGTAATGGCAAAAATGATGACAATGAAAATCCCTTTTTCTATAATGATTGCACTATCCATTGCTTAAACGTTTCCTTTTTTAAAAACTTCTTCTTCGTGTTGGTCCAGTGGAACCGCAGGCATACTGATCTTTTTACGATCCTGGTCACGCCCTTTTAATATATTTTTTTCAGTTTCAATAACAACTGTATCCAGTTTACTGGTATAGTTATTTTGGTTGATTACTGAATCTTTTTCAAATTTACGAGGCCCTTCAATCACCCAGTCTTTAGGATCTTTATGGTCAAAACGGCATTCGTTGCAGATGAATTCTTCTACTTCATGGTACTCGTCCTTACGTCCGGTTACCCTTTGGATTTCGTCACCAAACATCCAAACTGTAGTTTTACCGCAACATTTGTCGCAATCCCTGTGTGCATTGTATGGTTTGTTGAACCATACACGCTGTTTGAAACGGAATGTTTTATCAGTCAATGCACCAACCGGGCATACGTCAATCATATTACCGGAGAACTCATTATCGATGGCTTTGGAAATACAGGTAGAAATGTTGGAATGATCCCCACGATCCATAACTCCGTGCACACGATTGTCCGTCAATTGGTCGGCTACCATTACACAACGGTAACATAAAATACAACGGTTCATGTGAAGCTGGATATTCGGGCCGATATTTTCCGGTTCGAATGTTCTTTTTTCTTCAATATAACGGGTTTTTGATTTCCCGTGTTTAAAGCTCAGGTTCTGCAAATCACATTCTCCGGCCTGGTCACATACCGGGCAATCCAATGGGTGGTTGATCAGTAAAAATTCAGTTACCGATTTACGCGCATCTACCACACGTTCTGAAGAGATGCTATTCACTTCCATACCTTCCATAATTCCGGTTACACAGGAAGCCATTAATTTAGGCATGGGTCTTGGATCAGCTTCACTTCCTTTGGAAACTTCTACCAGGCAGGCGCGGCATTTTCCGCCGCTTCCTTTTAGTTTGGAATAGTAGCACATTGCCGGTGGAACGGATTCCCCGCCAATCATTCGTGCAGCCTGCAGGATAGTGGTTCCTGGCGCTACTTCTATACTTTGACCGTCTATTGTTACTTTCATACTACATTTTTCTTTAAAGCCTGAGGATACGGAATACACTCATGACTTTCAACTTTAAGGCTCTCGACTATTATACCGTTACTTTTGAAACCAGGTGCTTTACTTGTTCAAAAGGCTCAGCAACATAATGGTCTCTGTTTTTTACTTTTTCAGGGAAACGTACATGGTATTCAAATTCGTCCCTGAAATGACGGATGGCTGCGGCAACCGGCCAGGCTGCGGCATCACCCAATGGACAAATGGTGTTCCCTTCAATTTTTCTCTGGATGTCCCAAAGCAATTCAATATCTTCTTCACGGCCATGGCCGTTTTCAATGCGATGCAATACTTTTTCAAGCCATCCGGTTCCTTCACGGCATGGGGAACATTGCCCACAGCTTTCGTGGTGGTAGAAACGGGAGAAGTTCCAGGTATTACGAACCACACAAGCGGTATCGTTATACACAATAAAACCTCCGGATCCTAACATGGATCCTGTAGCGAAACCACCATCACTCAATGATTCATAAGACATCATACGATCATCACCGTTAGCCGTTTTATAAATCAGGTGTGCAGGTAATATAGGCACAGAAGAACCTCCCGGTACGAGCGCTTTCAAAGGGCGGCTGTCAATCATTCCACCAAGGTACTGGTCGGAATTGATAAATTCATCTACACTGATGCCTAATTCGATTTCATAAACTCCCGGATTCTTAATATGTCCTGAAGCAGAAATTAATTTGGTCCCTGTAGATTTTTCCGTTCCAATTTTAGCATATTCCGCCCCGGTGTTATTCACAATCCATGGCACTGCTGAAATCGATTCCACATTATTCACTACGGTAGGATTGGCCCAAAGACCGCTAATCGCAGGGAACGGTGGTTTGATACGTGGGTTACCCCTTTTGCCTTCCAGTGATTCGATCAGGGCAGTTTCCTCTCCACAGATGTAAGCACCCGCACCACAATGTACGTGAAGGTCCAGGTCATAACCGGTACCTAATATATTTTTTCCTAACCATCCAGCAGCATATGCTTCCTTAATGGCTTTTTCCAGTATTTTGTACACCCACATGTATTCCCCACGGATATAGATGTAGGATAAATGGGCTTCCAGGGCGAAACTGGCAGTAATCATACCTTCCACTAAAAGGTGGGGGATATGCTCCATCAGGTAACGGTCCTTAAAAGTTCCCGGCTCCGATTCATCGGCATTGCAAACCAGGTGTCTTGGGTTACCGGATTTTTTATCGATAAAACTCCATTTCATTCCCATTGGGAATCCGGCACCACCACGGCCTTTTAGACCGGAAGCTTTCACTTCATTCACGATATCATCCGGGGTCATGGTTTTCAGGGCTTTTTCTACAGAAGCATAACCACCATTCTGACGGTAGACTTCGTAGGTTTTAATACCCGGAATATTGATTTGGTCTAATAATATTTTTTTTGACATGATAGCTATTATTAGTGTAAACTGATTTTGTTGTCTTTGCAATCGTCAATCAGCTGATCTATTTTTTCTTTGGTAAGGTGCTCTTTATAGAAGTCGCCCAATTGCATCATTGGAGCGTAACCACAGGCGCCAAGGCATTCTACACCTACAACCGTAAAATTACCGTCAGGGGTAGTTTCACCTTCCTGGATTCCCAGTTTGTCACAAGTATATTCCATCAGGTCTTCTGCACCACGAAGGCAGCAGCAGGAAGTACGACAGAATTCAAACATATATTTTCCGATAGGCTGCTGATTGTACATCGTATAGAATGACACTACCTCATAGACTTCAATCGGTTTGATCTCAAGGATCTCAGCGACTTTGTCCATCAGTTCAATACTCAGCCAGTTATCGTGAGCATCCTGTACGTCATGAAGAATAGGCAATAATGCAGATTTCTTTTTATCGGCAGGGTAGTGGCTCAACAATTCATTGATGCGGTCTGTAAGCTTCGCATCTATATTGATTATTTGTTTTACGTTGGAATGTTTCATATTCTTAGGCGTCTAATTCGCCGGCTATAACATTAAGGCTTGATAAAGTGGCAATGGCATCAGAAAGCATCTGTCCTTTGACCATTTCATTAAAAGCCTGGTAATAAATAAAACACGGTCTTCTAAAGTGAAGTCGGTACGGTGTACGGCTTCCGTTTGTAATCAGGTAGAATCCTAATTCACCATTACCTCCTTCTACAGGATGGTATACTTCGGTTACCGGAACGGGAACTTCTCCCATTACGATTTTAAAGTGGTAAATCAGTGCTTCCATATTATGGTAAACTTCATCTTTTGGCGGAAGGTAATAATCCGGCACATCAGCATGAAAAGGGCCTTCCGGCAATTTTGCCAATGCCTGTTTGATGATGCTGATACTTTCCCATACTTCGGCATTACGCACGCAGAAACGGTCATAGGTATCTCCCGATTTTCCTACAGGGATATTGAATTCAAAATCCTCATAAGAACTGTAAGGCTGCATCACACGAATATCGTAATCTACACCGGTAGCACGAAGGTTAGGGCCTGTAAAGCCATAACTTACTGCTCTTTCTGCAGAAATTGGGCCTACGTCTATCGTACGGTCCATGAAAATTCGGTTACGGGAAAGCAAATTCTCGAATTCGCTCCATATTGCAGGAAACTCTTCCAGGAATTCGTTGATTTTACGGAAGGCAGCAGGGCTCCAGTCTCTTTCAAAACCACCGATTCTTCCCATGTTAGTGGTCAGTCGGGCGCCGCAGATTTCTTCGTAAATTTCGTAGATTTTTTCACGGTACTGGAAAACATATAAGAAACCGGTTAATGCTCCGGTGTCTACTCCCAGTACAGAGTTGCAAATGATGTGGTCGGCAATTCGTGCCAGCTCCATGATAATGACCCTAAGGTATTGTACTCTTTTTGGAACTTCTATATTAAGTGCTTTTTCCAGTGTCATCCACCATCCCATATTGTTGATAGGGGAAGAACAGTAGTTCATACGGTCCGTAAGTGGTGTGATTTGGTAAAAAGGCCTGTTTTCTGCAATTTTTTCGAATGCCCGGTGAATGTACCCAACAGTTCCTTCGCCATCCACGATTCTTTCACCATCCATCAATAGGATATTCTGAAAAATACCGTGTGTCGCCGGGTGTGTAGGGCCTAAATTCAGTATCGAAAGCTCGCTTCCGTCTTCATTCTGCCTTTTTTTTATGATATCGGCATATCGTAATTCCGGGGGTAGTAATAAGTCTGACATTTTAGTTTTTCTTCAGGTGCATTATTAGCAATTATCTGTTGTTCTTCCAAAGAACCTGTCATCTTTGTCGGTTCTTCCGCCATCTTCCAGCGGGAATTCCTTCCGCATTGGGAAAGAAACCATTTCGTCCATATTCAGGATACGTTTCAGCTGTGGATGACCTTTAAAAATAATCCCGTAAAAATCATAGGTTTCTCTTTCCTGCCAGTTAGCACTCAGGAACAATCCGGTTACGGTATCGATCTCCGGGTTATCGGCGCTCAGGAAACATTTGATTCGTATTCTTACATTATCATACCAATTGTGCATGTGGTACACCACTGTAAACTGGCGGTGGGCTTCATTATCAGGATAGTGAATTCCACAAACGTCTGTCAGGAAGTTAAAGCGTAATTCGCTATCTTCTTTCAGGAATTTCATCACATCCAGTATGGAGTCGGCATTTACTTCAAAAGTAAGGATATCGTGCAGCTGTACAAATTCAGATACCAGGGTATCAAATTTATGAGTCAGCTTATTTTGTATTACGGAGTTTTCTAAAGCCATTTTATTACTGTATGTTGTAGGAAGCTAATAGTTCGGTATATTCAGGAGAACTACGTCTTCGTACAGATTCTGATCGTACTAAATCCTGGAGTTTCATGATGCCGTCCAGAATTTGTTCCGGTCTTGGTGGGCACCCGGGAACGTAAACGTCAACTGGGATAATTTTGTCAATTCCCTGTAAAACAGAGTACGTGTCAAAGATACCACCCGAAGAAGCACAGGCACCTACAGCAATAACCCATCGTGGTTCTGCCATTTGTTCGTATACCTGCCGTAAGATCGGAGCCATTTTTTTAGCAATGGTTCCCATAACCAATAACATATCTGCCTGTCGTGGAGAGAAACTCATACGCTCTGATCCGAAACGGGCTACGTCATAATGGGAAGCCATAGTGGCCATGAACTCGATACCACAGCATGAAGTCGCAAATGGTAACGGCCATAGGGAATTGGCTCTTGCCATCCCGACTACAGAATCCAGTTTTGTGGCAAAAAAGCCTTCACCGGTATAACCATCCGGTGCTGCTGCATTTGTGTTTATTTTTGATGAATCACTCATGGTGTTGTTGTTTTTGAATTTTAAAAAAGCGCTTTTGATTGTTCTCGACGCTATGCTGTTTTAAAATCCGTCACTTATGATAATTTGATTATTCCCACTCCAATCCTTTTTTCTTCATCACGTAGAAAAATCCTACGATTAAAAGAAACATAAAGATGCCCATTTTTAGTAATCCTTCAAATCCCATATCCCTGAAATTAACAGCCCATGGGTACATGAAAATTACTTCCACATCGAATAATACGAATAAAATTGCTACTAAAAAGTATTTAACAGAGAACGGAACACGCGCATTTCCAATAGATTCGACACCACATTCAAAGTTCTTGTCTTTATTGGCGGAGTGCCTTTTCGGTCCTAAAAAACTGGACACGATTATGGTTCCTACTACAAATCCAACCGCGAGAATCATCTGCATCAGTATAGGGAAGTAGTCAATTTGAGTTGTTTGCATAAAATATTTACATTTAATGTAGATAATAACCACAAATATACGGGGCATTATTGAAAACGCAAGTTAAGGATTTCAATAGTATTCGTTATTAGATTAATTTTAATTTAGAATGAATAAAAATAATAAAATAAAATTATGTAATTGACAATTATGCCTGTATTTACGAGATATTCCCGTAAAACAGGGGCAAAAAAAAACCGCCTCAATTGAATGAGGCGGTTTCCTGATTTGGGGAGGGTAACTAAAAATAGTATTCTATATATTAGTCTTCAAGAACTGCAACTTGTGCAGCAACTTTACCTTTTCTTCCTTCTTCTTCTTCGTAGCTAACTCTGTCACCTTCGCGTAATTCTTCCGCTCTGATTCCTGATGCATGAACGAAAATGTCTTTTCCTGTTTCTTCGTCTGTAATGAATCCGTAACCTTTTGATTCATTGAAAAATTTAACTGTACCTGTACGCATTGTAATAGTAATAATAATTTATAATTAACAAATGTAATCTTTATTATAATACAAAAGGCAATTCACTGTTAAAAAAATGAAAAAAAAATGTTTATTTCCCAATCCATTTAATTTTTTTCAATGCCTGCAAGGGATTGACTGTTAAGTTTTAAAGAATACAGGCCTGTTTAATTCGTATTTGACAATGGGATTTTGACACTTTTATTTTAGCGTTTTCAAAACTTTGTCTTCTTCATTTGTTAGCAGGATAATATTATCTGTTTTCCAATATTCCGAGGTATAATTTTTACCCAGTGGAAAGAGGTTTTTTTCTTTGTAGCGCTGCTTTTTATCGAGTTCAAAGATGCCTTCTTTATAGTCCATGGTCATAATATCGCTGTACAGTTCAAAGGTATCATTGATTTTTTTCGTTTTGATCCTGATTGTTACCCGGTTCTGGTTGTACATCATGATGTACTGGTTGCCTTCAATTTTAAAAGATGATTTTCGGTATTCATCCAGGAATGTGACCCGAAACAGGAGTAAATTCATTTCTTTAATATACTGTTGGTGGCCGGGTGCTCTTTTGAGGTCAATTTCAAGTATGAGTTTGGTTTTCAGGTCGTAACTTACGGTGCCTTCTAAGAGTGCTTCCTTGATTTCTGCTTTTGGTGTAATAATCGCAACAGCTATGGTTTGCCCATTTTTTCCGCTTTTGGTTTTAATTTCAAAATCATATTTTTTGGTGTCCAGTAATTTGCTGAGACGCTTCAAATTGTAGGCATTGGAAACGGCATCCCTAACATCGAATACAGGGATCGCTTCATAGGCGGATTTCTGCTCTTCATCAATTTCTTTAGGTTGGTAAGCCCGGCTCTGTTTGACAAAGAGGTCTGCGGATCCATTTTTCTTTTTGATATAATAGTCCAGCAATCCATCGGAGAAGTTGTTGAAAATACCATTAACCTTCCCGAACTCACGGTAATAGGTATGGAGTACTAATGATTTGTCCAGTTTATTTTTGGAGGCAGCAATTACATCGGCTAACACTTTGTCTGCGGGTTTATCGAGGATCATAACTTCTTCCAGATCAAAAGCAGAAGGCTCCAGGAACAGCTCGGATGTACCTGCCATTTTTTCCAACTCGATGGTGTAAGGCTTATAGCTTAAGTGGCTTAGATTTAATGTTTTGGAATCTTCAGGGACGGTGATCCTAAAGTTTCCTTCTTCGTTAGTAATAGTGCCAATATTAGAGTTTAGGAGTGTTACTGAAACAGAGGGTATGGGTTCATTAGTAGTCATATCTTTTATGACTCCATTATAGGTTTTGGTTTGGGCGAATGTAATTAGGGGGAAAAGTAAAAAAAATGTAAGGATTTTATGCATTTGTGTTTGGGTTTAAAAAGTTAGTAACCAGTCAAATATAGTAAAAGTTTTGATGTTAGATTCAATTGGATTTTCTGGTATACAAAAAGGCCTCAAACATCGTTTGAGGCCTTTGAAAATAATACTATTGTTCTCTTTTATGCGAGTTTAATATGGAGTTCCTGCAGTTGTTTTGTGTCAATCGCTGCCGGAGCATCAATCATAACATCACGTCCTGAATTGTTTTTAGGGAAAGCGATGAAATCACGAATGGTCTCCTGGCCACCTAAGATTGCAACCAGCCTGTCAAGTCCAAAAGCAAGTCCACCATGAGGTGGTGCGCCAAACTGGAAAGCATCCATCAGGAATCCAAACTGGGCTTTTGCCTCATCTTCGGTAAATCCTAAATATTTAAACATCAGTTGTTGTGTCGCTTTATCATGAATACGGATGGATCCACCACCGATTTCATTTCCATTCAATACCATATCATAAGCATTGGCGCGCACTTTTCCGGGATCGGTTTCCAGTAAGGCCATATCTTCCGGTTTTGGTGAGGTGAAAGGATGGTGCATCGCATGGTATCTTCCGCTTTCTTCATCAAGTTCCAGCAGTGGGAAATCAACAACCCATAACGGAGCAAATACTTCCGGGTTACGCAAGCCCAATCGTGTGGCTAATTCCATACGGAGTGCGCTAAGCTGTACGCGGGTTTTATTAGCAGGTCCTGAAAGTACAAAGATCATGTCGCCTGGTTTCGCACCTGTAATTTTTGCCCATTGCGCTAAATCCTCCTGGTCGTAAAACTTGTCTACAGATGATTTGTAGGTGCCGTCTTCATTGCATTTTACATAGACCATACCACTGGCACCAACCTGTGGGCGTTTGATCCATTCTATAAGGCCGTCAATTTCTTTTCGGGTATATTCTCCAGCTTTAGGGACAGCGATTCCTACCACCAATTCGGCACTGTTGAAAACGCTGAATTCTTTATGTTGTGCTACGGCGTTCAGTTCCCCAAATTCCATTCCGAAACGAATGTCCGGTTTGTCATTGCCATAAGTTTTCATAGCATGATCGTAGGTCATTCTTGGGAACTTGTCTACAGCAATTCCTTTTATTTCTAATAACAGGTGTCGCGTAAGGCCTTCAAATACATCCAGGATGTCTTCCTGTTCTACAAAAGCCATTTCACAATCGATCTGTGTGAATTCCGGTTGGCGGTCTGCACGCAGGTCTTCATCGCGGAAACATTTTACAATTTGGAAATATTTATCCATACCGCCCACCATCAATAATTGTTTGAAGGTTTGTGGTGATTGTGGCAATGCATAAAACTGGCCTTCATTCATACGGGAAGGGACTACGAAATCACGAGCTCCTTCCGGAGTCGATTTGATCAGGTAAGGTGTTTCCACTTCGCAGAAATCCAGGTCCGAAAGGTATTTTCGAACTTCCATCGCTACTTTATGCCTGAAAAGCAAGCTGTTTTTTACCGGATTTCTTCGGATATCCAGGTAACGGTATTTCATACGGATATCTTCGCCGCCATCGGTATCATCTTCAATAGTGAATGGAGGGGTAAGGGCAGCGTTAAGGATGGTCAGTTCTGAAACTAAAATTTCAATTTCACCAGTAGGCATGTTTTTGTTTTTGGATTCCCGTTCGATAACGGTTCCTTTTACCTGAATTACAAATTCACGGCCTAAGGTTTTGGCAGCCTCAAAAACACTGGCTTCGGTGCGTGCAGTGTCAAAAATCAATTGGGTTACACCATAGCGGTCTCTTAAATCGACCCATGCCATAAAACCTTTATCACGTGATTTCTGAACCCAGCCAGCTAATGTTACTTCTTGATTGATATGTGATGCATTCAACGCTCCACAATTATGACTTCTATACATTATAACGAAATTTTAGATCGCAAATTTAATGATAATTGTCAATTATGGATGATGAAATGTAAATTATAAAGTGCATAATTGCATTTTCAGGGTAATGCTATGCTTTTAAATACAATGCTGTGGTCTATGTTGCTGGCCTGTTGTTACAAGTCCTATGGTATAAAAACAATAAAGCCACCCGAAGGCGGCTTTTATGATACAGAAAAGGAGTATATTATTTTCCAGTTTGTGCAGTAGCAAGTGCCTGAGCGAATTCAGCCCATTTTTTGGCATCTTCCGGAGTCATTTTAGCAGCAAGTGCCTGAGTTTTTGTAGCCCATTCTGCTCCTTTAGTCTGAAGTTCTTTGATTTTTGTAGCATCACCAGCTTTTGTAGCAGCAAGAACTTGAGCATAATAGTCAGCATATTCATTCGCTAACTTCTGAACTTCGTCATTGCTGAATTTTGGAACTGCAACCGTTGTTTCTGTAGTTTGTTCTACCACAGGCGCTTCTTCAGTTGGAGAATTTACTTCTGTAGTAGTTACTTCTTCTACTTTAGATTCGTCTTTTTTACAAGATACCATCGCAGTTAAACCAATTACTGACAAGGCAAATAACACTTTTTTCATAAATAATAAGATTAGATTAGTATGTCAAATGTATAAAAATGTTCTTAATATGGTCACAATTACCTATTAATTTTTTTAAAACACCAAAAAATTAATAATAAAAACACAATATGGAACTTGTCTGATTATGGGCTTTGTTAGTGTAATGGCGGGCATTTTCGCCTGTCGGGTAAAAATCCCAATGTTAAGTTTTACTTCAATGTTACTAAATTGTTATGTGAAAGCATCTTTAATGTAAATTAATATTTATATTTGTTAGGCTAATGTAAAATTAAAAAATCAAAAAGATGAAAAAGTATATGATATTAGGAGCTATTTTGGTGTCAGGTGTAATTTTTGCGCAAAATGAAGTAAAACCAAAATATGAGATTGTAAACGGTAGTGTAAAAGCAACTTATTTCTATGAAAATGGAAAAGTACAACAACAGGGATTTTATAAAGATGGTAAGCTCGATGGTAAGTGGATTACTTATGATGAGAGTGGAAATAAAAAATCTATAGGAGAATATGCTTCCGGTACCAAAACTGGAAAATGGTTTTTCTGGAATAATGATAAACTCAGCGAAGTGGATTATTCTGACAGCAGGGTTGCCAATGTAAAAACCTGGTCGTCGGATGCTTTAGTCAACAGAAACTAAGATAAACTATAAAGGCTCTTCATTGCGAAGAGCCTTTATTAGTATATAAGGATCGTATTATTTCGTTACGCTGCGATCCAGTTCTTTAAGGGATCGAACCATCTTCTCTAATTTTGCTTTGTGAGCCTCTTTCTTGGAAGCGAGTGTCCACGACATTATCTGGTAAAATTGTTTACGGCCTTCTATAAAACTCATGACCCAATAAATATCAAGACCATCAACTGTTCCCATGATGGTCACAGTACGGGCGTCCATGCCATTGATCTTTGTCAGATCAGGATCTGAAATAACAGGATCTTTCATGGTGGATGTCATGTTCTTTAAAATGAGATTGGAATAGCCTTCTAAATTCAGCGTATACTTTTCGTCCAGCCCATTTTCTTTAATGACATCATAATACTCATTTTTGTTTTCGTCAATTACAATGACATAGAGTTCCTGAAATAAATTTTGATAACCTAAAGAGGCATCTTCATTCAGTTCATTGTTTTCGGACATTGATGATGGAATCTCCAAACTGTACTTGTGATCTACTTTGACCACTTGAGTGCTGTCGGAATCACAAGCTACGAATAGTGAGGACAAGAATAGGAAGAGGGCTGTTTTTTTCATAAGATCTGGATTAGGTGAGGGATAAAGTTCCTGAAAATTTATCGTTTATTCGTTTTCTTTTTGAACTTTCTTCCATACCATATTAAAAATCCGGTTACCGGTAACATCCCGCAAATGAAACTGCCGATGAATGCCATGATCTTTCCCGGGATGCCTAATATTGCCCCTACATGGATATCGTAATTGGCGGTAATTAGTTTTTCACCAAAATTTTTAGCGTCCTGATTGCGCTCTACCAGCAATTTTCCGCTGTATTGGTCAAATTGCATCGAATGATTTACATAATAAGCATCTCGGTATTGTTGGATGTAAGCGCTGATTGCCCCGGTACTATCGGCAGGCATTGATAAATTGAAGGCATCGGCCGTAAGGTGTTTTTGTTTCACTTTTACAAATGCACTATCAATAGCGCTAACTTTAGGGGCTGTAGTGATAACTGAAGTGCCCTGCTTAATGTCGGGAGGTGTAAGGCTACCTGATCCGGCGACATATACAATGGACTGGAACCAGCTAAAGGCCCATATCATACCTGTAAAAGCAATTACTAATGCGATTGCAGCAATATAGAATCCAAAGATATTATGAATGTCGTAATTCTTGCGTTTCCATTGGGTGTCTTTTTTCCATTGGAATTTAAAACGCTGTTTGCGCGCCGCTTTATTTTTAGGCCACCAGAGTATAATTCCGGTGATCAGCATGATTACAAAAATAAAGGTGCTCCAGCCAATAATTTGCTGGCCGATAGGAATGTCGAGCAGTAGGCTCCAGTGGATGAATTTTACGATATTGAAGAAATCTGTTTTCTCATCATAAATACCCTGTATCTTACCGGTGTACGGATTGACATAAATCCTTTTGTAATAATCGATATTGCCGAAATAGAAAATCGATTCTGCTTTTTCATTTCTTTTAAAGCAGGTGAAAATCCAGGTTTTATCGGGCTGGTTGTAGACATTGACCGATGCGATTTTCAGGTCATTGCCTATTTCTTTCTGGGTATTCTCCCAAAGTTGGCTTACCGGAATGGTGTGGGTTGCCGGAGCGGTAACGTACATTGCGTCACTGCGCAGGACATTAGTGATTTCGACGCTAAAGACATAGAGGCATCCGGTTACGGAAAGTAAGAGTACGATGAGTCCGGAAGTCATGCCTAACCACAGGTGTATTTTGCCAATCCAGTGTTTTATACCTTTTTTTTTCTTTTTTTTCAAAATAAGCTATTTTTTTGGTTGTAATGGTTTGGTTTTGCTGAAGGATGCTTTTGATGCGCTAAAAACACAATCAGCCCGAAAGTGATTTCGGGCCTTCTATATTGTGCTAATCCGATACCGGATATTTGTTAGAAATTATAGGACAGGTTGGCTGCAAAAATCCTCGGTCGCTGAGGGCTGATCGTAGACCATCCTTTGTAATATTCTTTATTGGTTATGTTATCCAGTTTCAATGTAATCTGGAAGGCATCGATTGCATAAAAAACAGAAGCATTCAGTACCGTGTATTCTGGTAGTGTGAATGTACCTGCGGTATTTCTATTGAAAATTTTGTTTTCAGAAGCGTAGTTTCCACCAAATCCAAGTCCAAATCCGCTTAGTTTGGTTTGTGCACCAAATCGGTAGCTTGCCCAGAAATTAGCCAAGCTTCTTGGACCAGCACTTTCCGGTCTTCTGTTTGCGAAATCATTTCCTGGTTCGGCATCTGTTAATTTACTGTCATTGTAGCTGAAACCGGCAATAAGGTTAAGCCCTTCAATTGGATTGGCGCTAACACTCGCTTCAAATCCTTTGTTTTTTTGTTTACCATCCTGAAGATAATCTTCCGGGCTTAGTTGCAGTACAGTATTGCTTACTTCTACATTGTAATAGCTGAAAGTGGCTGTAAGGTGATTGTTCAACAGGTTTAATTTTGTACCGAATTCCATCTGGTTCGCACGCTCCGGGTCAAAGGTATAAATTCTCCCGCCTGGTGTGGTAACCGGTGCAACATTGCTAAAACCATTCATGTAATTGGCGAAAAGGGATACTTTGTCCAGAATCGGCTGGTATACCAAACCAAATTTAGGCGATAGTGCTGTTTGGTTATAGTTGTCCGCTTTGGTAGAAAGGTCTCCTTCGTTGATAAAACGGTCTACTCTTAAACTGGCCATAGCAGACAGTGCTGGTAAAATGTTTACAACGTCGGATACATAGGCGCTGTACACTTCCTGTTTTGTTTTAGAAGGAGCAATAGGAGAATTAGCCAATAAGGCATCAGTACCTGCCTGTGACAAAATACCAGTATCATCCGTATAGGTAGCCGGATCGGTATTGCCTAAATAATCATTAAATTGTTGCAGGTTGTTACCAATGTATATTTTTCCATTCTCAACATAACCTGAATTGTTGTTTACGGTATTTCTATTCCAGTAATCAATACCAGCAACTACTCTGTTTCGGATGTTTCCAATTTTGAAATCCCCTATAAAATTTTGTTGCAGGTCAAGGCCGTAAGTTTCAGAATTTTGTTTGCTGATGTAGCGTGATAACACAATTCCTTCGGTGACAGGTGTATATTGTGTCCCTTCATATAAATAGGAGTAATAACCATCAGATTTAGTAGATGCTCTGGAGATCACCGTTTGGGAAGTCCATTGACTGGAGATTTTATAGATCATTTGCCCCTGTAGGTTGAAAGTAGGGGTGTCCATGTAAAGGTCGTTGCTCGTGTAAGAACGTTTGGCGTCGTATCCTAATTGATCTAAATTGGTCACTCTTAGTTTGGCGCCACGGTCTAAGAATAGCATCGTTTGGTTGGTACTCCGCCCGTTGTAAAATTCAGTATTAATAAGGAAAGAGAGTTTGTCATTAACAGTATAGGATAATGAAGGAGCTACAAATATTGATTTTTTGAATCCTGCATCCTGAAAACTGTTTTCGTAGTGGTAAGCACCATTAACGCGAAGGTTTATTTTTTTCTCTTTATTCAGCGGTGTGTTGATATCCATCGTAATACGGTTCAGGCCATAAGTGCCGGAAGTATAAGAGATGTTACCACCGAAAGTGTCGTAAGGTCTTTTTGTAGTGATATTGATCAGTCCTCCGTAGGAAATGAGGCTACTGCCATATAATGTCCCGGAAGGTCCTTTGATCACATCAATGCGGTCAATATTCGCTGGGTCAGGGCTACCATTAGTCAATCCGGGAAGGCCGTTTACCATTGTCGGCTGTACGGCAAATCCACGTAATGAAAAATAACCCGCACCGTCTGAACCACGACCAGTAGATTCCCATAATTTATCGATACCCGGAGCATTTTTCAGGGCATCATCAAAATTAGTAATCACCTGTTCTTTTAAGAGTTCCTGTGTAATGGTATTATACACTTGTGGGTTTTCAATATCTTTCAATGTCATTTTCGAAACGTATTCGCTTTCGCTTCTTGAAAATTTGTTGGCTTTTTCCCCTTCAACGACTACTTCACTTAATTGTTCCTGGTTGTAACCAAGTGAAAAATCTTCATTGATGGTTTCATCAGTGCGTATAGAAATTGTTTTTTCCTGAGTAAGATACCCTACGCCGGTAATTTTTAGGGTATAGATCCCTGCTTTAAGTTTGGTAACTTTAAAAACACCCCAGGTATTGGTTGTGGTGGTTGGTACGCCGTTTACCGAGATAGAGATATTCTCTAATGGTGTTTGGCCGATATTGGAAACAATTCCCTGAATGATGGCATTCTGAGCGAATGAATTCAGGTTGAATAATACTACAAGACACGTAAGTAGTATTTTGATGCTATGTTTTTTCATGATGCTAAAAGGGGTATGTTTTCTTTTATTTTTGGCAAAAGTATTCGAAGTGAAGTTGATACGCAAGTAATCTTTAATCATTCTAAATAAAAATACGAGAGACAGGGAGTGTTGAAGTGGCTGAGGAATAGTGAGTTATTAATGAATAAAAGGGAAAGCGCGCTTTTTTTTATTATCTCAAAAAATATGACCGCAAAACAGTACTTATTTTACGATTTTTTAACATTTTGAAAATTGCTAAAAAAACCAGGCGTATAGGGTAGTTTAACCCTTGTCATGCCGTTACATTAGTGTAAATTAGCCGAAATTTATTTTCATGCACACTATAAGCCAGTATCAGAAGTTTTTTAAGGAGTATTTAGGGAGCCAGACCATTGATCAGGAGCCTAAAAATTTATATGAACCTATTCAGTATATTTTAGCATTAGGCGGCAAAAGGATGCGTCCGGTATTGACCCTAATGACGGCCGAAATTTTCGATACGGTCTATACGGAAGCTTTGCCCGCAGCAATGGCGGTAGAGGTTTTTCATAATTTCTCCTTGGTACATGATGATATCATGGATGCTGCGCCCCTGCGAAGAGGGCATGAGACGGTGCATAAGAAGTGGGATCTGAATACCGGTATCCTGTCGGGAGATGCCATGTTGATATTGGCGTATCAGTATTTTGAGAACTATGAGCCGGTCATTTTTCGGGAGCTTGCAAAGGTATTTAGTAAAACAGCATTGGAAGTTTGCGAAGGACAGCAATGGGATGTTGATTTTGAAAACCGCGATGATGTCACGATTCCGGAATACCTGAAAATGATTGAATATAAAACGGCAGTGCTGGTGGCTGCAGCCATGAAAATGGGCGCCATCATCGCCGGAGCTTCTGAGGAGTGTGCAATAGCGATCTATAAATTTGGGCTGTACCTTGGAATTGCATTTCAGTTACAGGATGATTACCTGGATGCATTTGGTGATCCGGAGACTTTCGGAAAACAGATAGGCGGTGATATTATCGAAAATAAAAAGACCTATTTGTATCTTAAAGCCTGTGAATTTTCATCCCCGGAGGAAGCAAATCAATTGTTCCACCTGTTTTCGGTTCAACCGGACGATGCTACGGATAAAATCCATGCGGTAAAAGAAATCTTTATCGCTTCGGGAGCTTCGGGAGCAACACTTCAGGCAATTCAGGAATATACCTTTAAAGCTTTTGCGACCCTGGACACCATCAATATCAGCGATAGCAAAAAAGAAATCCTAAAAACATTCGGGCAAAACCTGATGGACCGAAAAGTGTAATAAAAGCAGTCACTATGTATAAAGCGCCCGTTACCATGGATTTTTTATTGGCTGAAGCCGAAGAAGAAAATCTGTATTTGCAGTTAATCACTCAGGTAAATAAAGATTTTAACCTGGCTAATGAAGCGATTGATTTCCCGATGAGTACTTCGCCTCAGGAATTGAAAGTACAGTTGCATGAAAAAGTATACCGGTTGATACAGTATCGTTTTGCAGAATATTTGAACCTGCTGTACATTATTGACGTGCCGGAACAGCAAATTAAAAGTCTCGACGGCTCTGATATTGCTGCTTTGTCGGAACAGGTGGCATTCCTGATCTTAAAAAGGGAATGGCAAAAAGTGTGGTTCCGAAATAAATTGTAATGAACGTCTGTTTTTCTATTGCTTAACGCTGTGTGCCGATTTGGGTAAGCCTACTTTTTAAAGGGTATCGAATAGTACAGTTTCGTATCGTTCCGGATAGCCTAGACTGTTGAGGTTTTCGTTTGTTTTTAATCCAGCTAAGAGTTCGCGCTGGTATGAGATTTCATTTTCAAGTAAATTATTCCAATATTCTGGGTTGTCTGAAAAAGCCTCATAATAATCCAAGATATCAATTATTCCTATAAAAAGGCCTAAGGTGTTTGCTGCGTTTTTTAAATCGGATATAGCATTGCTAAAAGCTTCGATTATTAAAATGTCAATTCTATCTACTTCCTGAAAATCGTCAGCGTATTCATCGAATGTAGCGTGACATTTTTCAATAGCACTTCTATATTTTTCAAGCCTGTCATTTTTGATGTCATTGATCAGGTTTTGTTTATCGATATTTATTTTTAGATAATCCCTGAGTGTTTGTTCAAAGCCTGGGAGTAGGAAATAAAACCCTAAAAGTGTATTTGTAAGATTTTTTCTTTGTTCAGCCGAAACAGACAAAAGGCCTTGCTGTACCATTTTAGTATGCTCATTAATTAGTGCTGCAGCATCCATGATTCTTTTTTGTTGGAGGAAAACAGGTATCATGTGATAGGTCTGTTTAATAGCCTTTATTTTACTTTTCGTCGTTGTTATAAATATTGAATTTCTCAAAAGAGAGGCTTCCAAAATCTTTTACAGTCTTCGTTTTATCTTCGTCAACGGTTAGTGCTTCAGCATTGGGGTCATTGCCATCATTTAATTTATAACTTACATAATGGTCTTTGTAGAGGAACCAGTCTTTTTTGGATTTGTCATATTTGAAGGTAGTCACATGTTCATAGTGGCGTCCACCTGAAATGCCGTGTTCGATAGAAAAATAGCCGTTTTTAATCGTTGTTCCCGTGAACGGATCGCCAAATAAGCCTCCACAGTCAATGCAATACACGGCATTATCATTTTTGGCGATTAATTTTAAAGACTTGTCCGGCTGTCCTAATAATAGTAATAAAGGACGTTTGTCCGGTCGCTGTGCTTCGAAATTGGAGGTGCTTTCTTCTGATTTTTTTCTTAGGACTATAATAGTATCGGGCAGGCCGTCAAGGTTGGCATCGCCCGTGGAGATATTCATGATCGCATAACCTTCCGGGACAAACGATTTTAGATTTTCCGGAATCGGCTCGATATTTTCATTAAAAGTTTCATGCATGATAGTTCCTGCTGTCGGAGGTGCTGCCTGTGCAGTATCAATGATTTTGGAGGTTAGGGTGTCTTTTGCGGAACTGGTTGTTGTTTTTTCTGTAGGCTGCCCACAAGAGGCTAAAATCAATAAAATTCCAAAAGGGGCAAATCTGTTCATGGTTTCGGGGTTACTTGTTTTTAAAGGATGGTGGTCCGCTGTAGGTTGCGGAAGATTGGGAATTTGTATGTTAGTTATGTAAAAAATAAGTTCAATTTAGAAATACACCCTGACAAAAGGCATAAAGCCATTGCTATAGATGTTTTTGCTATTGTCCTGCAGGAGGTTGTAGCGTGCTCCAAAGGTAACATTTTGGGTGCGATAACCGGCACCTACAAAGAGTGCTGTGGCCCAAAAATTATCTTTAAAAGAGGCCGTGGCAGTATTATAAAGTTCATATTCACGATTAACGCGCAGTTGTTCTACTTCCAGGGATAATTGGATTTGTTCGATGGGATTAAAAAGTCCAATGACACTTGCCCCATAAATAGTAGAGGTATAAAAGTGCTTTTGATCCGTATAACTCACCTGAACCCCTAATCCTGCGGCGAACATTTCATTAAAATTGTAAATAGCACCGGGAGCGAGTGTTCCGCTGAAATAATCATTGCCAAAACCGAGTCCTACACCGCCGCCAAATCTTACTTTTTGCCAAAAATTAGTTTCTTGTGGTTGTTCTTGACTAAAAACTAAATTTGATACAAATAAAAAAAATAATAGGCTGTAAAATTTTGTTAAAAAAGTAAGAATAATAGATTTCATAAAAGCTTTTGTATTTAATTCGCTATATAAATGTAGTAAAAACATTAATGGATTATTATAAATAGTTTACTTTTGCATAAAAATTTTTAATAAAAGAAATCATTTCAAAATAGTATGGATAGGTTTTCATTTTTAAACGCAGCACATTCTGCATTTTTTGCGGATTTATACGAAGAATACTTACAGAATCCGGATAGCGTTGAGCCTAGCTGGAGAAGTTTCTTTCAGGGATTTGATTTTGGCTCAGTCAATTACGGATCAGACACTAATGCACCGGTTGCTCAACTTACCGATATGGCTTCCTGCAATGCGGATATTTCCGGCATTTCTGAAAAACTACAAAAAGAATTTAATGTACTAAACCTTATCGAAGGCTACCGTACCCGTGGACACTTGTTTACCAAAACAAATCCGGTTCGGGATCGGCGTATATTCAGTCCGTCCCTGAAGCTGGAAAATTTCGGCCTATCGGATTCCGACCTGAATACGAGCTTTGATGCTGCCAAAACAGTAGGATTTTCAGCAGCAGTAAGCCTGCAGCAAATCGTAGACCACCTGAGAAAAGTATACTGCCAGCATATTGGTGTGGAATACATGTACATCCGTAACCCGGAAACGCGGAAATGGATACAGGAGCGATTGAATATCAATGAAAATCTTCCGAAATTCTCTACAGATCAAAAAAAGAATATTTTAAGTAAATTAAATGAAGCGGTTTCTTTTGAGAACTTTCTTCATACCAAATATGTCGGGCAAAAACGTTTCTCTCTGGAGGGTGGTGAATCGATAATCCCGGGACTTGACGCCTTGATAGAAGCTGCGGCTGAAAAAGGGGTGGAGCAGTTTGTAATGGGTATGGCACATCGTGGCCGCCTTAATGTACTGGCTAACATTTTCGGAAAATCGACACAAGATATATTCTCTGAATTTGACGGTAAGGATTATGATGACGATATCCTTTTTGACGGGGATGTAAAATACCACCTTGGCCTTACGTCGGACCGGAAAACAAGCTCAGGCAAGAATATAAACCTGAACCTTGCACCGAATCCATCGCATTTGGAGACTGTTGGAGCTGTAATTGAAGGAATTGCCCGTGCGAAACAAGACCGTCACTTTGCGGATGATTTTTCCAAAGTATTGCCAATCGCGGTACATGGGGATGCTGCAGTAGCTGGACAGGGAATTGTATACGAAATTGTGCAAATGGCACAGTTGGACGGCTACAAAACCGGAGGTACTATTCACTTGGTAATTAACAATCAGGTTGGGTTTACAACCAATTACCTGGATGCGAGATCTTCTACCTATTGTACTGATGTGGCAAAAGTAACCTTGTCTCCGGTATTGCATGTGAATTCTGACGATGCTGAAGCAGTAGTACATGCGATGTTATTTGCTCTGGACTATAGAATGCAGTTTGGAAGCGACGTATTTATCGATTTATTAGGATACAGGAAATATGGGCATAATGAAGGTGATGAGCCTCGTTTTACACAGCCTAAATTATATAAAATTATTGCCACACATGAAAATCCAAGAGACATCTATGCTGCGAAATTAATTGCAGAAGGGATTATCGACGATAGTTATGTAGGCAAACTGGAAAAAGAGTACAAACAGGCCTTGGATGAAAACCTGGAAGCTTCCCGTAAAAAGGAACTGACGGTAATTACTCCATTCATGCAAAATGAATGGCAGGGTTATGTGCAGGCTGATGCCGAAGAAATGCTTCAGAAAGTCAATACCGCTTTCTCTAAGGAAATTCTTACGGAGATTGCAGAAGTGATTACGACGTTGCCTGCCGATAAAAAATTCATCAATAAGATCCAGAAACTGATCAATGACAGAAAGAAAATGTTCTTTGATACGGATAAGCTGGACTGGGCAATGGCAGAATTGCTGGCCTATGGTTCTTTGCTTACCGAAGGATATGATGTGCGTATCTCCGGCCAGGATGTGGAAAGAGGAACATTCTCTCACCGTCATGCCGTAGTAAAAGTAGAAGATTCAGAAGAAGAAGTGATCTTATTGCAGCAATTGAAAAACCAAAAAGGGAAATTCAATATCTTCAATTCATTGCTTTCAGAATATGGTGTTGTAGGTTTTGATTATGGTTATGCTTTGGCAAGCCCTAATACACTGACAATATGGGAAGCGCAATTCGGTGACTTCTCTAACGGGGCACAGATTATGCTGGATCAGTATATTTCGGCTGCAGAAGACAAATGGAACAATCAGAACGGTTTGGTGATGTTATTGCCACACGGTTATGAAGGGCAGGGAGCAGAGCACTCTTCTGCACGTATGGAGCGTTACCTGCAACTGTGTGCGAACCATAATATGTTTGTAGCAGATTGTACTACACCGGCCAACTTCTTCCACTTGCTGAGAAGACAGATGAAAACAACGTATAGAAAACCACTGATTGTATTTACACCAAAAAGTTTGTTGCGACATCCTTCGGTAGTTTCTACTGTAGATGAATTTGCAAACGGTAGTTTCCAGGAAGTACTGGATGATACAGCGGTAAATGCAAAAGAAGTAAAAACGTTAGTATTCTGTACGGGTAAATTCTATTATGACCTGGTAGCTGAAAGAGAAGCTAATGGAAGAAAAGATGTTGCTTTCGTAAGAATAGAGCAATTATTCCCATTACCGGTGGAACAACTGAAAGCAATTATCGCCCAGTATCCAAATGCAGATGATTATGTTTGGGCACAGGAAGAACCTAAAAACATGGGAGCATACAGCTACATGCTGATGAACTTTGATTTAGTGAAATTGCGATTGGCCTCATTAAAAGCCTATAGTGCTCCGGCAGCAGGAAGTTATGCCCGTTCTAAAAAACGTCACGCATCTGCTATTGCGATGGTATTTGACAAAAATTTATTCAATTAAAAAATAATTTAAAGTTTAAGGAGAAAGGCTTTAGTGTACTCAAAACCTTAAACGATTTTAAACTCTAAACTAAAAGTATATGATTTTAGAAATGAAAGTCCCTTCACCGGGGGAATCCATCACCGAAGTTGAAATCGCAACTTGGTTAGTAAAAGATGGTGATTATGTAGAAAAAGACCAGGCGATTGCTGAAGTAGATTCTGATAAAGCAACATTAGAACTTCCGGCAGAAGCCAGTGGAATCATTACGCTTAAAGCGGAAGAAGGAGATGCAGTAGCAGTTGGACAAGTAGTTTGCCTTATCGATACCGATGCAGCAAAACCAGAAGGTGGAGCGGCTCCGGCAAAAGAGGAAGCGCCAAAGGCAGAAGCAAAAAAAGAAGAACCTAAGAAAGAAGAAGCGCCAAAAGCGGCTCCTGCGGCAGAAAAAACATATGCTTCAGGAACACCATCACCTGCAGCCCGTAAAATATTAGACGAGAAAAATATTAAAGCAGATACCGTTACCGGAACAGGAAAAGACGGAAGAGTAACTAAAGATGATGCAGTGAATGCAGCTGTGCCTTCCATGGGAACACCAACAGGTGGAAACCGTGGTTCTGAGCGTAGCAAACTGTCTATGTTGCGTCGTAAAGTAGCAGAGCGTTTGGTATCGGCTAAAAACGAAACTGCGATGCTGACTACATTTAACGAAGTAAATATGACTCCGGTAAATGCAATCCGTAACGAATATAAAGATGCTTTTAAAGCAAAACACGGTGGTTTAGGCCTTGGATATATGTCTTTCTTCACGAAAGCGGTAACCAGAGCATTAAAACTGTATCCAGATGTGAATTCTATGATCGATGGTGATTATAAAATTGCTTATGATTTCTGTGATATCTCGGTAGCCGTTTCCGGTCCTAAAGGATTGATGGTGCCTGTGGTTAGAAATGCAGAAAACCTGACATTCAGAGGTGTGGAATCGGAGATCAAACGTTTGGCAATCCGTGCACGTGACGGACAAATTACAGTAGATGATATGACCGGAGGAACCTTTACCATTTCTAATGGTGGTGTTTTTGGAAGTATGCTGTCTACGCCAATCATCAACCCTCCACAATCGGGGATTTTAGGGATGCACAACATTATTGAGCGCCCTATCGCTGTAAATGGTAAAGTTGAAATTCACCCAATGATGTATCTTGCTTTGTCTTATGACCACAGGATTATCGATGGCCGTGAGTCAGTAGGATTCCTGGTAGCGATTAAAGAAGCTTTGGAAAATCCAGCAGAATTATTGATGGATAACAATCCTAAAAAAGCATTGGAACTATAGTTTATCCGCTTTTCATAAAAAAAATCCCGTTCGCTGTATTGTGAACGGGATTTTTTTATGATAGAGGGTATTGGATTTGCATCTTCAAAACCCTGTAGTTTATATATTAGGATAGAGATAACCTAAAAAAGTACCGATTGAACCGGAATCTTCTTTAACTTGATGAGGTATACACAGCTGTTGGCATAATCGATAATAGCACTTCCTTCCTGAAGGATGTCCGCACCGATGATTCCATGAACCGGATTGGCTTTGAACTCTTTTAAAGCAAGGTTGACATGGGAAAGGTCGAAGATTACCAAGTCGAATTGCTGGTATTCCCAACGGCCCATTTTGAGGTTATTGTTTTCGGAAACCTTGGTCGGCATTCCGGTAGCGCCTGCGCCTGCAGCACGGGTTTTGGAATCGTTTGCGTGCAGGTTGAAATAATCGATACTTTCAAATCCGACACAGCTATTGGAAGCACCGGTATCCAGGATGAAATTTCCTTCTACATCATTGATTTTTGCTTTGATCAGCAAGTGCTGAGTCTTAGAAATTTTAAATTTTATTTTCTTGTAACCGTTCTCCTTTAAAATTTCAGGCAAATTTTCCATAATCTGATTTTAGACAGACACAAATCTAAACATTCAATTCAAAAAGTGTGACAAATCTTTGATAAATTTACCTCTGGACCTTAAAATTCCGGATTACCGCCTGCTATTTCCCCGGTGGCCAAAACAATCCTTGCAACTCTATGTGTTTGTGCGTATTTTTGCGGCATGATTTTAACCGATACCCATACTCATATCTATAGCGAGGAATTTGCGCAGGATCGTGACACTATGATGCAGCGTGCCTTTGACTCTGGTGTACAACGCCTTTTTGTGCCTTCTATAGACTCAACGTATACGTCCGGCATGTATGCTATTGAAGCCCAGTATCCGGAAAATGTATTCCTGATGATGGGATTACATCCTACCTATGTAAAAGATAATTATGAAGCCGAACTCGATTTTGTAGCAGCCGAACTGGCCCGCAGAAAATTTGTAGCTATCGGTGAAATTGGGATTGACCTCTTTTGGGATAAAACGCGTCTGGAAGAACAAAAGATTGCATTCCGGCGTCAGATCCAGTTGGCGAAGCAGTATGGATTGCCGATCAATATCCATTGCCGTGATGCTTTTGATGAAGTATTCGAAGTATTGGAATCGGAGAAAGACGATGCATTATTTGGAATCTTCCATTGCTTTACCGGGACTTACGAACAGGCATTACAGGCAATATCCTGTAACATGAAACTGGGAATTGGGGGCGTGGCTACTTTTAAGAACGGTAAGATCGACCAGTTCCTGGCAAAAATTGACCTCAGTCATATTGTCCTCGAAACGGATTCCCCTTACCTGGCACCAGTGCCGTATCGTGGGAAGCGCAATGAAAGCAGTTATATTGTAAACGTTGCCGATAAGCTTGCGGAACTCTATGGAACAACCTCAGCAGAAATTGCACGGATTACAACAGCAAATTCCCAACAAGTTTTTGGGATTTAAATAGCATAAAAAGTACGATACATTCAATTTGTGCGTTTATAGCATTTGTTTGTAGCGATGCACTTGAAGAGCATTAGGGCTATTTTTGCGAAAATAGTAGCTTTTAGAGGAAATGAATTAGTAAAAACAAATAATACAGGTAAAAAAAGAGAAATCTCTTCTTTTTGAAATTGTATTTAACAAACAATCAACATTGATCTCAATAAATTTTTGTTCATTTGTAAATTGATTGAAAAAACACCCATTAAATGCATAAGTTTGACACCATCCGGCCGTTTTATGACAGTGAAGTCAACGGGACGCTTTGTAAAATAGCCCACCATCCGATGATGAAGGCATTAATGAGTTTTACATTTCCGGACCAGAAAGAGGAACAATGGATTGACCAATTGAAAAAGACCCATTCTATACGCGATTTCCAGGCCAATTTTATCTACAATGCCTTACAAAAAGTACTGGAGAAAAGTTCCGATGGATTGACCACTTCCGGATTTGAAAAACTGGAAAAACACGAGCCTTACCTTTTTATTTCCAACCATAGGGATATTATCCTCGATACTTCCCTGCTCAATGTATGCCTGATGGATCATGGGCTGGTGATGACCGCTTCTGCAATCGGTGACAACCTGGTGAAGAAATCCTTTATTTATGATTTGTCCAAACTGAACCGGAATTTTTTAGTGCAACGCGGATTGCCGCCAAGGGAGTTACTGCAAAGTTCCAAGCTGATGTCGGAATATATCGGGCAACTGCTGTTTCATGAAAACCGTTCCGTATGGATCGCCCAGCGGGAAGGGCGAACGAAAGATGGTAATGACGCTACGCATCCCGGGGTATTAAAAATGCTCTCAATGGCCTCTGATGAAGCCAACCTGATGGACTATTTCAAAAAGCTTAAGATCGTACCGGTTTCTATTTCGTATGAATATGATCCTACCGATGCCCTTAAAATGCCACAATTGAAGGCAGAAGCCAATGATGAGATTTACATCAAAGATAAAAATGAGGATTTCGTGACCCTTTTGAGTGGAATCATGGGGCAGAAGAAAAGAATCCACATCCATGTAGGTGAAGTGCTGGATACGGAAATTGATGCTATTGCAGCCGAATTTGATAATTCCAATAAACAAATTCAGGCTCTGGCGCAGGCGATTGACGACTCCATCCTCAATACCTATAAACTTTGGCCAACGAATTATATCGCTTATGATTTGCTGCACAATACAACAACTTACGCCCATTTGTATACCGATAAAGAAAAGTCACTTTTTGAAAGAAGGCTGGAAATCAGGATCGATGAAAATAATCCAGTAGAATTGCAAGGCTTCCTGGCGATGTATGCCAATCCTGTAATCAATAAATCCCGATACCAGGATGCACACAAAAGCTAATATCCTGCTCATTTATACCGGTGGAACCATTGGGATGATGAAGGACTTTGAAACCGGGGCATTACGCGCTTTTAACTTCAGCAAGCTTTTGCAGCGCATTCCCGAACTCAAGCAACTGGACTGCGAGATCGAAACCATTTCGTTCGAGCATCCTCTGGATTCGTCCAATATGAGCCCGGGCTATTGGGTAAAAATTGCTACGATGATCGAGGAAAAGTATGATGCTTTTGATGGTTTTGTTGTATTGCACGGTTCCGATACCATGTCTTATTCTGCATCCGCCTTAAGTTTTATGCTGGAGAACCTTTCCAAGCCGGTGGTTTTTACGGGATCCCAATTGCCTATTGGTGATTTGCGTACTGATGCCAAGGAAAACCTGATTACTGCGATACAGATTGCCTCGCTGCAGCATAAGAATAAACCGGTGGTAAATGAAGTATGTCTTTATTTTGAATACAAACTCTATCGTGCCAACCGTACTACAAAAATTAATGCGGAACATTTCAATGCCTTTAGTTCCCTGAATTATCCGCCATTGGCAGAATCAGGCGTGCACCTTAAAGTCAATACTGAATTATTGCTGCCGAAGACCACCAAAAAACTGATCGTCCACAAAGATCTGGAGAGTGATATCGTGATCATTAAAATGTTCCCGGGTATTACTGAAAGTATTTTGTCAGCGATTGTTTCCATCCCGGGGCTCAAAGGAATCATTTTAGAGACCTATGGAGCTGGGAACGCCCCAACAGACGACTGGTTTGTCGCTATATTGAAAAAAGCCATTAAAAGCGGCATACACATCATTAATGTGACCCAGTGTTCCGGAGGAAGTGTGAGTATGGGCCATTATGAAACGAGTACAATGCTGAAGAAAATCGGTATTATTTCCGGTAAGGATATTACTACGGAAGCCGCAATGGCAAAGCTTATGTATCTTTTAGGATTGCCTGTGGCATCGAAATCCTTTAAGACATTATTCGAAACCTCATTACGGGGTGAATTAACATAAATATTTATGGTAATAAATTTTCTTTAATGAGATTTTTTATTGTTCTTTGCAACCGCAAATAAATTTAGAGAGGTGGCCGAGCGGTCGAAGGCGCACGCCTGGAAAGCGTGTATACTCCAAAAGGGTATCGAGGGTTCGAATCCCTTCCTCTCTGCAAAAAGGGATAATCTGTACAGATTATCCCTTTTTTATTTATAAAAATAGAGTACTCTCGGAAGTTCCTGCAGAATAGGAATAGCCTACAGAAAATTGCATTACAGTCTATTTCTTATGCGTCCATATTTTACTATAGACAGCCGGTTTAAAATCGATGGCTAATGCTGCAGCATGTTTCATGCGTTCTAAGGCCTTTGTATCCTGAAGCACATTCTGATAATCCTGAAAAGATGCCCATTGCGCATAATTGGTCACTGTTTTTCCGTCATCGCTCAGATGCAGGTTTGCCGAAATGTATCCGGGATACGTACTCATAACATTTTCAGTGATCTCTTTTAACTGTTCCAGCAGCGCCAATTGGTGCTCCGGTTCCACGGTAAAAACATTGATAAGCGTGCAGATTTTTTGGTCATTAGTAATGAGAGTCATACTATTTTGATTTAGGTGTTGTATTACTGGTCCTTATTTTTAGCGATTAGTCCTGCCATTTTTAGGTTGAACGTTGAAAGGTCTGTCGTAAGCGGAGCAAAGAATTCCAGATCGACATTTTCGACAGTAATGATGGCTTCCTGAAGCACTTTTTCACCTCCTGGCGTCAGCCTTATAATTTTTGCCCTTGTATCAGTAGGGTGCTCATGGCGTGTGACAAATTTTTTATCTTCCAGTGTCCTTAATACCTTTGAGACCATCATTCTGTCGGAGTTACCCTGATTGGCAATATCAACCTGGGTAACAGCATCACTGCTTCGAGATAGCCAGGTCAATGCAGCCAACAGTACAAATTGGGTATGGGTAAGATCCAAAGGATCTAAAGCACGTTTTAGTTTTCGCTGCCAAAGCATGGTTAGCTGCCCCAGTAAATAGCCCGGGCTATCTTCAGGGCTTTTAAAATGGAATTCAATTTTTTCAGGCATATTCTTTTTGTAGCATTTGTGAATAGATAAGGCTAAAGTCGTGTTTATTAATTTCTAAGATGCCGAACCGGAACGGATAACCCCAGCTTTTTTTGTTCGGGATAAAATCCAGTTGGTGTATAAGGGGTAAAATAGAAACATCCACACCCGTAAAAAAAGTGATGTTGCGCCTTGAAGGACAAAAATCTTCCGACATCTGGAATTGAAATATAGCCTCATCGGCTACTTTTCCTATGGCTGTAAACTCATGGCATACATCTGGTTTTCCTAATGTTTGTTTTCCGGAGTAATAGATTATGAAATCACCTTTTTGCATCCTTTTAAGGGGGCCGGCCTTACCGTGGCAGGTTTGGGCGATACCGGCTGTAATCCCTGATTTTACGTGATCTTTAGAGGCCACAATGATCCAGTATTTTGTATCTCGGTTGTTCATTTGTATAATTATGCGTTAGCCTGTAGGAATGTTATGGTATAGCCGTCAGGATCTTTGGCCATAAGTGTGCGTCCAAAAGGCGTATTATTTATAGTACCAAGGATGATCACCTGTTTTTCTATTAGGCGGCTATGCAGCTCTTCGATATTTTCATCAATCGCAAACCAAAGCGATACCCCTACACCCAACTCTTTGCCGTCCAGATTTCCTATGGGTTTTCGTATGGCAAAGATCGCTTCGCCTTTTTCATGAGTAAAAATACAGGCTTCAGAATTGGATAAGCCTGATAATTCAAATCCTAATTTATGGGTATAAAAATCTTTTGAAACTTCGAGATCCCTAACTTGTAATGAAGCAAATTCTAACTTTCTCATTTTTCTATATTTTTATTGTTGTCGCAAATATAGTATTCGTGACAACAATATGCAAATTTATGAGATTTTATTTTTTTACGACTTCAGTCTGGATCGTAGAATTTGAATAAGTGGCGGAAATTCTATAGATTTTAATAGTTAGCCGACTCTTGCTTTACCATCCTGCAAATTAAAAATAGTAATCAGACGATATTACCTGTAACATTTCCACGAATGTTGTATCTAACCTAATACTACAAAACAAAATTTTACCAGGTATATCTATGACTGATTTTAAAGAATTATATGATCGTTATGCGCCACAGGTATTCAGGCCGTGTATCGGATATACTAATAATATAGATCAGGCGAATGACTTAGTTCAGGATGTTTTCATATCAGTATGGAAAAACCTGTCCGGTTTCCGTAACGAATCCCATATCAGCACCTGGATATTTAAGATCGCGACGAATACCTGTCTTCGGGCTTTGACAATTGCCAAACGGATGCCAATTGAACAACTGCCGTATAGTTTACCGGAAATCATTGAAGAATCTCCAGAAGAAAAATTGGCCATTTTATACCGCTGCATTTCTGAACTGGAAGAGACCGATCGTATCATAATCTCTTTGGAGCTGGAAGGTTTACCACAGGCTCAAATTGCGGCAGTGGTAGGATTAAGCAATGCAAACGTACGGGTTAAAATTCATAGGATCAAAGAAAAACTGGCTCAAAAATTAAAAGCATATGAACAATTTAGATGATTTAAAGGCCATTTGGCATTCAGCCCAAACGGATAGTTTGCCTACATCCGATGGGATGATAAGCATGATAAAAGAGTTCCGCAGTCAAAAGCTGCGAAAAAAATGGATGGTTATTATAGCATCATGCTTCCTGTTCGGGCTTATGATTACGGTTTTATGTACGGTATCCTTTACAGTAATGACCACCTATATCGGTGGAGGAATGATTGCGCTATCCTGTATCCTGTTAGCCATCATAAATTTCAGGTCGCTGAAGCGTTTTAATCAGCTTGACGAATGCAGTAACCTGGAATTCCTGTCTTTTGTAGAGCAAACGCGACAAAATCAGATTTACTATTATAAAAACACACAGGTAGTATTGCTGTTGTTTTCTTCTGTTGGGCTATTATTGTATCTGTATGAAGCGAGTGTAAGGAATGCCGTAGCTTCAATTGTTATATATGCCTTATGTGTAATGTACCTGCTTATCATGTGGCTGTATATCCGCCCGCGTTACTTTAGAAAAAATGCTGAAAAATTAAATGAAACGATATCCCGGTTAAAAAATATTTCCAAACAACTCCAACACGATGAAAAATAACAAAAAACCTGCTTTGGCTTATCTTGCCATAGGCCTGCTCCTGGTTGTGCTATCTCCGATAATAAGCCGGTATTTAGCACTACCTGACTTTTTAAAAGGATTTTTAAATGGCAGCGGCTTAATGCTGGAAGTCATTGGCCTTGTTACATTGCAATCACTAAAGAAAAATAAGCAATGCCTGTAATAATAACAGTCTATTAAAGAAAATGCTTTTTCAACGAACCAATTTCACAGTAAAATGTAAGGTTGGTTTTTTTATGGAAATACAACGGTTTGCGATCGTGTCCTGCAAAAAGTCAAAATTAAAATAACAGTACTGTAACATTTTGAATGTGCCCGTATCTAAAAGGCAAATTTAAAAATGAACAACATGAAAAAAACTATTGTAACAACCTTCTTATTGCTACTTTCCATTTTTGCAGCTGCGCAAGAATACCCTTTTTCCATTAAATCAGGAACGGGAAAACAAACATTGCTCTTTATTCCGGGTTTTGCGAGTTCGGGTACAGTGTGGAATGAAACCGTTGCAGCATTAAAAAAAGACTATACATGTGTAGTCTTAACAATGCCTGGATTTGCAGGCGTAGCTCCGGAACAAAATCCTACTTTCGAAAACTGGAAAGCACAAATTGGACGGTACATTAAAAACGAGAAGATTGAAAAGCCAATTGTAATAGGGCATAGCATGGGTGGGGCTTTAGCACTTGCTATTGCAGCTGATTTTCCCGACCTTACCCGTAAAATTGTAGTAGTGGATGCTTTACCTTGCCTGATGGCGCTGACCAACCCTAATTTTCAGGCCAATCCCAATAATGACTGTACTGCTATGGTACAGGAACTAACGAGTATGACTAATGAGCAATTTATTCAAATGCAGCAAGTGAGTATTGCAAGCCTTACTACCGAAACGTCAAAGTTTGATGAAATTGTCAG
Organism: Flavobacterium kingsejongi; assembly: GCF_003076475.1. Classification (NCBI taxonomy): domain Bacteria; kingdom Pseudomonadati; phylum Bacteroidota; class Flavobacteriia; order Flavobacteriales; family Flavobacteriaceae; genus Flavobacterium; species Flavobacterium kingsejongi. The sequence continues at coordinate 1,507,147 of NZ_CP020919.1, forward strand.
TTGGGGGGTGACGTCGGATAGGGAAACATTTGCAAAAATATTCTGCGATTTCTCCAATACCGATTTGAGGGCGAGGATAAAAAAGATAACAGTCCCTACTTTGCTATTGTTGGAGCCGTACTTTAAGAACATAGCATCCGCTATACAGGAGCAGTACAAGAATTTATCCCATGCTCAACTGCGCTATGCGACCAAAGGATTGCATTTTGTAATGTATGATGACAGAGACTGGTACATTAAAGAATTGACGGATTTTAGTAAAGAACAATAAATGGTATTTGAAGAACTATACAAGACCTATTGGGAAAGGATATTTCGGTTATGCATGGGCTATGTCAATGATTATACTTTAGCACAGGACATGGCGCAGGAAACTTTTATTGCGGTTTGGAAGCATTTGCCAAATTTCAGGAATGAATCGAATGTAGGAACGTGGGTCTATAAAATTGCTACGAATAACTGCCTGCGCCAATTAGAAAATCAAAAGCGGTTACGAACAACGGAATTACCAGTTAACCTTCCGGAAGAAAAGATCATAAATATAGAACCCCAGATTCAATTGTTATACAAATTTATCGCTGAACTTCAGGAAATAGACCGCATTATCATATCGTTGGAACTGGAGGAGATCAAACAATCTGAAATAGCAGAAATAGTGGGGCTTTCGCAAAGTAATATCCGGGTTAAAATTCATCGTATCAAAGAGCAGCTCAATAAAAAGTTTAAAGAACATGGAAAATAATATAAATCTGAAAGCATTGTGGAACCAACAAGCCGTTCCACCTGCGAATCAATCGGACATTTTTAGGAAAATAGGAAAACATAAAAGTGCAGGACTGAGAAAGATAATAGTACTTAACAGCCTGTTGTTCCTTACCATTGCTTTTGTGGTTTTTATTTGGATCTATTTCAGACCGCAACTGTGGACTACAAAAATAGGAGTCGTACTCGCGATTTTACCGATGGTAATGGTAATGATTTTTAGCACTAAGATTATTCCGCTGTATCGGAAAACATCCAGCATCCAGTCCAATTCCGATTACTTACACAACCTACTTGAAATAAAAAACAAAGAAAGTTATATGCAGACTAAAATCATGAATCTGTATTTTATTTTGTTACCCATCGGGATAGGATTGTATATGTATGAATATACAGCGAAGATGCCATCGGTATGGGGAATTGTAGTATATGGCGTTGTGGGAATGTGGTTTGCGCTGAATTGGTTTGTATTACGGCCGAAAATTATCAGGAAGAATACAGGAAAACTGAATGATTTGGTACAGCAATTAGAAAAGATAAAATCGCAATTGAAGGAAGCTTAGAAGCAGTAGTGTCTTTAAGTGCTATGACGGAATTCCGGTAACTATATTCTGCAGGGTTTTTGGTTGTACAGGAGGAAGACTTTTTTAGGAAAGTGCTTTTTTAGACGATGGCGTTTTCAGTTGGATCGATTATTGCTGTTGACGCCTTTAGTATAATTTTTTGTACGGTTGGTCTAATAAAAAATGAAAATTTGATGTTTTGTATTACATTACACGGTCAACCCATACGGATTTCCTTTGCGCTTTATGAAAATAAAAAAAATATTAAAAAGACTACTGATTGTTTCAGGATCACTACTATTACTTTTACTGCTACTCACAAGTGTTGCGCTTAACTTTGTTTTTACTCCCAAGAGGATTACGCCAACAGTAACCAATTTGCTCAATGAAAATTTAGATGCTAAAGTTTCCTGTGAAAGCATTGAACTAACATTTTTCTCCTCCTTTCCACATTTCGGGGTCAAGCTTAAAAACGGGGTTGTAATTACGCCTGCTTTCAGTGGGAATAAATCAGATACACTGGCACAATTTGAGGTATGCCGCGCTTCCTTTAATGTTGAAAAACTATGGCGAAAGCATGACCTTCAAATCAATAACCTTTCTATTATCAATCCCAAAATAAAAGCGGTGATCCATAAAGATGGGAAAGCCAACTGGAATATTGTGAAAGAAACCAGTGCCGATACCATCACAGTACAGGACAGTACCTCTTTTAAAATCAATTCCATTTTTATAAAAAAGCTCCATATTGAAAATGGCAGTATTGCCTACCATGATTTTGTGACCAAAGCACATGCTAAAGGTGATAGCCTGAATGTAACGCTGAAAGCCGCGAACACCGATAAAAAACTCACCTTTACTACAACCGCATCGGGTAAGCATATCCGTTTCTCGAAAGATGGCTACAGATTTGCCAAAAACCTGAAAGTAGCTTTGGCGACCAATATCTTGTATGATAAAAAGGCGCACAAGGTTGATTTTGACAAAAGTGAACTGAAGCTCAACGATATTGACTTTATAACAGAAGGACACTTTCAGCGGGATACGATAACCAATGAGGTACAAACCGATATCGTCCTCGAAATGAAGGTACCATCTTTAAAAACGCTATGGGAAACCGTTCCTCAGTATATTATAAAAAAAGAAGATATAGATGTACAGGGCAATGTGCTGTTAAAGGCTACCGCAAAGGGAATCTATAGTAAAAACAGGCTTCCACTGACGGATATTACATTTAAGATAGATCATGGTATTTTAAAATATAAAAAGTTTCCCGGTGAAATCCGCCATCTTGAAGCGGATCTGCATGCCGTACTGAATTTTGACCAGCCGGAGCAGTCGAACCTGACCCTTAGTAAGTTATTCCTTGAAGGGACTGGTGTCGACTTAAAGGGTAATGCCACGGTAAAAAACCTGCTTAAGGATCCTGAGATTGATGCGAATATCAAAGGCGACCTTGATTTGACGACGCTTAAAAAGAAATTCCCCATCGCTGAAGATATTCAGGCAAAAGGACTGGCTCATATCGATATTAATGCATTATTTAAAAGCAATGATATTCAGAACAACAATTATAACAACCTTAAAGTAAAAGGCAATTCCGTATTTACAAACCTGCTTGTGAATGCTCCCAAAGACACGATTTACATTCAAACCGAGAAAACAGAACTGGTATTCGGCAGGGTTGCAGAAGCGGGTTCCCGTAAAGCTTTCGGAAAAATAAATGTCACAAACCTGAAGCTGAATTACAAAAAGCAACATGACCTTATGCTGGCCGGACTTGTGATGAAGCTAAAAGCCAAAAAACTGAAGGACAGTACCGCAGCCCTTGCAGCAGACATCAGTATATCACAGCTGAAATATGCAGGGGCAGATAAATTAAGAGGCGTGATACGGCGTGCTAATATCACTGCCGAACTGAGTCCTAAAAGCACCAAAGAAAGGCCGGCGATAACGACAACTTTTACAGTAGACAGTGCCGGTGTATGGCAGGATAAAAAGTTTATAGGAATTAAAAAGGGCAATTATAAACTCCTGGTACGTAAAAACAAGGAGAATATATGGATGCCGCGGGGAACTGTAGAATTCAATAACCTCTATGCTTATACACCGGAATTTGCGTTGCCGCTGCGCATGGGTCATTCCAAAATAGCCATAAATAACAGGGCCATTACATTGCAGGATGCCCATATCACATTTGGTAATTCTGATGTTACCCTAACGGGGCAAATTAATAATATGCTGGCCAAACGATCTCCGGATAAAATGATCAATGCCACCCTGACGCTGACCTCAAACTTTATTGATGCCAATGAGATCATGAAAATCATGAATCCTGAAGCGGCTAAGGGGCAGCCCGAATTTAAACAGGTAGCGGAAAGCAAACGGCAAGATCCCAAAAATAGCAGTAATAAAAAGACTGTATTTAAAATACCGGAGAACATCAATCTCGTATTCAACAGTGCGATTAAGAAACTGCATTATGGTACGCTTGACCTGAACGACCTGAAAGGGGAATTAAAAATAGAAGAGGGCCACTTAAAACTGAACCACTTTGAACTGACGACACTGGCAGCCAAACTGACGACAAGCTTAAATTATGTTGCAGTGGGCGACCGTAAGGCAAAAGTAGATTTTGACCTGAATCTCGATGATATTGAAATGGCCAATATCGCAAAAGTAATGCCTGCTATGGACAGCCTATTTCCAATGACGAAGTCCTTTGTCGGGAAAGCCCATTTACGGATGCAGGGCAGCGCAATGCTCAATCGTAAAATGGATGTAATAGTGCCATCGGTCAGCAGTATTGCCGCACTGCAGGCAACAGATGTTATGGTGCTCGATAGTGAGACTTTTAAAGAAATGGCTAAAACACTCATGTTTAGGGAAAAAGAGAAAAATACCATCCAGTCGCTTAATATGGAAATGATTATTGAAAAAAGCCACATGGAAGTATTGCCGGCACTGGTTGAAATTGACCGCTACCGACTTGCAGTGGGCGGAATACAAAACCTGGACCTGAGTTATGATTACCATGTATCGGTGCTAAAGTCCCCCATCCCTTTTAAGACCGGTGTAAATATAAAAGGTAACCTTGATGATTACAAAATAAGCCTGACCAAAGCGAAGTATAAGTATTATTTTACCGATAGTGAAAGGCTTAAAGAAAAAACCGATGAGTCAATAATCAATAAAAAGAAAAGTATATTGGCGAAACTTAATTTTAAATAATTGGGGATGGTAATTAGGCGTATAGCGTTCTAAAGCAGATTTAAAACAATATATAAAAAGGAAGGCTATAACACTGAATGTATAGCCTTCCTTTTTTTATGGGTAAAGTTTCTATTTACTTTTCAGGAAAGACAGCACAGCGGTATTAAAGGCTTCCGGTTGTTCCTGCGGGGCATAATGGGTTGCGTTCTCCAGCAGTAGTATAGATGATTTTGGGATATTACGCGCAATTTCCTGAGTGTGTTCTTTTAGGATGACGTCATCCTCTCCGGCAAGTACCAAGACCGGAATTGTGATAGTATTCAGGTTTTGGGCTGGGATATTGGGTTCCTCAAGCAAGAGTTGCAGGAGGCGTTGCTGCTGTATGGACTTTGCATTGGTACGCCCTTGTAGGGTAGCACTTTCCGAATGTAGCCTTTTCATCAGTTGAGGAGCTACGCCTTCCGGATTGAGGTTGGCTCCCATAGTGACTAATTTCGTAACGTAACGAGGGTAGCGCAATGCCATAATAAGACCGGTATTTCCCCCATCGCTCCACCCCACGATGTTTGCTGATTTTAAATGAAGGGAATCCATCAGCGTCTTGACATCTTCTGCAAATAACTCGTAGGACAACGGGCTGCTGAAAGTATCGGTACTTTTGCCTTGTGCGCGGGTATCCATTGCGATTACCTGATAGTGTTTGGACAGTTCCGGGATTTGCTTATAGAAAGCAGCGATCGATTGGCCATTGCCATGTAATAGTAATAAAGGCGTACCGGAGCCATAGGTTTCATAATAGAGCGTTGCATCTTTCACGGATATTGTTTTTCCTTTTTCCTTATTGGAACCATAACCGGAAGTCTCGGCTTCCATACTGTAATTGGCCATATCCACAATGCTTTTGATGCTGTCATTGAGTTGGAATACCGCCTCCGTTTCCGTCTGGTCTTTATCCTTGTGGTAACTGTCTACTGTAATATTAAATCCAAGGAAAGCAGGAGATTTTTTGATCCATTCCGACTGGCTTTTGTCTCTTGTAAAAACAGCATGAAGTGGAATAGGAGCGATGGATATACCAAACGCTTTGGCCTCGGAATCATCCGCTACGCTCTGGATCCACTGTATTGCTACAGCAATTTTCTTATGGCCTTTCAGGTAGATGTTATAGGGTTTTAAGTCAACAGTTACCCAGCCGCTTTCGGCAGTAACATCAAACAGGATTTCTTTGTTTACAATGCGTTTGTTGGGCATTCCATCTTTGACATCATAAAAATTAAGTCGGAATTTGACCCGCTCAAACCGGTTAAAAGCCACGAGCATATTAAAGTCTTTGAGGTGACAGTAGTCGTCCATTTTGATAATTGTAGCCTGCTCTTTTCCTAAATTATCATCGATGAGGTTGCTTTCGGTATACAGGTTGGCAGCCATAAAAGTACTGCTGCTGGTGCGGCCTACTATTTTTGTTTTGGGCTTGGTTGCCTTGATGCTTACCATTTCCAGTTCGGTAGTTACAGCGCGGAGTATGATGTTTCGGGATGTATTGTCCTTAAAATCTGTCAGGGGAATTGTGGCTTCGGCATAACCAATAGAAGAGACAATAAGCTGATCCTGAAGGTTGAGGTTTTCGGGTGTAATGGTAAAGCGGAAAACCCCCTGCTCATTAGCAATAGTACCTACACTTTTTCCTTTAATACCGAGTGAGGCAAAGGGAATAGGCTGTTGACCGGAATCTACAATCTTGCCGGACACCATGAGGGATTGTGCCGACAGCATACAGGAAAATAACAGGATGAAAAGAGCAGTACAAATAGATTTCATGGAAAGTGGGTATAGCGTTAAAGGAACAACGGGATACTAAGTTCTTTCGAAATCAATATTCCGCTGTTAATAACATAGACGCTATAAGTGGTGCCAGGGTTGCATGGCCCTATACTTATTATTTATTTGGTGGCGCGGAGGAATTTTGCGACAGCATGATACGCAGGTAAGGAATAGGGATCATTTGCTCCATTCGCGGCAACAGGATGGGACGCAAAACGAACGATGACCATATCCGCTTTGGGATCGATGTAGATCACCTGCCCGTGTACACCCCGGGCACAAAAGGCGCCGTGTTCATTATTCGTAATCCACCACATATCCCGGTAACTCCATCCTTTTAACAGCTTATAGTTGGCTTTTTTAAAAGCCTTTTGGTCGCCGCCTTTACGGATATCTGCTATCGCCGATTTTGGGATGATCTGCTCACCGGAAACCACTCCGTTATTTAAGATTAGTTGTCCGAACCGTGCCATATCGTGAAGGCCTAAATTATAACCGCCACCCGCAAAAGGGGTTCCGGTTGCATCTACAGAATAATAGCCATCCTGTTCGGTACCGATTTTCTGCCATATCTTTTCCGATAACAGTGTGGGAACCGTTTTACCCGTTACCCGGGCTATGATCCAGCCCAGCACATCGGAGTTTACGGTTTTATAGCCAAAAGCAGTGCCGTGTTTCCCGCTTTTTTTTACAGTTGGAAGGTATTCGTAATAACTCTTCGGGTCCTGGTAGTCCTTGGGTTTGGGCAACGGATTCCCCGCTGCAGAAAACTTCCAGATCTCCGCATTGGGATCGGCATAGTCTTCACTGAACTGTAGGGCAGTGGTCATATCCATCACCTGACGTACCGTGGCATCCCCAAAGGCGGAATTCTTAAGCTCCGGTAAATAGTCGGCAACCAGTTTGGAGGGATCGATTAGCCCTTCTTCAGCTAACACAATACCTAATGTTCCGGTAAATGATTTGGTAACCGACATGGCAGCATGTTGCCCGTCGGGAGTAAGTGCGCCAAAATAGCGTTCGTATACCACCGTGCCATGATGGAGGATCAGTATACCATCAGTATAGTTTTTTTGTAATCCTTCTTCCCATGTAATGGCTTTTTTTTCACCGAGAGGAACATATTTCAGGGCATCAATATCAGTCCGGAGATCTACGGATAAGGGTATTGCATTGCCCAAACCACGTGAAACATTTACCGTAGGCATAAATTGCCGCATGTGTGCGACACTCCAACGCAAAGCGGGAAATTCAAAAAAGCTACCATCCTCAAAATGCAGGATACGATCGGGTGGTGGTGGTGATCCGACCATCCATCCTAATTTGACCGGGTCGCTTTCTGCAGCAGTCAGATAGGTTGTTTTTTCCTGTGCGGTTCCCGTAGGCGAATACAGCAACGCGGAGACTAAGAATACGGAAAGAGAATACGAATAAAAATGTTTCATAATGGCTTGATTTGAGGTTAAAGCATACTAAAAAACGGAAAGCTATTGTATGGGTGACCCATAACAACAGGTATCTTTTGATACTGACATACAAGTTACTACTATAATTTAAACATTCTTATGGTAAAAGGGGAAAAGTAAAAAGTAAAGTGCTGCAGGAACGTTGCACTTTAACATTCCGATTATATGCAATGAGTAAAAACGAGTTATAAAAAAAACACCTCAGGTTGGGCTGAGGTAGTTGTGGGTTATTCCTGATTTTCTTCCAAGCCATTGAATAGGGCGATCAGTTTGTTAATGGGATCATCGGAGTGGAGCATGGCAGTATATGCTAAGGTGATTTGTGTAATTTCTGCAGCCCTGTTGCACATTTGTTTTTCAAAGGCAGCGATAGCCGTATCCGTATCGGGATAAGCCGGGTCTGTAAGGCAATCTGCGAGTTCAAACGCATCCTGCATCGCCATATTGACACCTTCTCCTGCGTAGGGCGGCATCCGGTGTGCGGCATCCCCCAGCATCGTAAGGTTGGGTACTGTCCAGTCGTTGAAATTTTCAATATTCTTGCAGTACTTCTTATCCCTAAACCTTCTTTGGTAAACAAAATTATATTTTGATTGATATCTGATTTATAAGCTTGGTAACTATAACTTTCAACTCTTGTTTTCTTACAAAGTCTGCAAATATATCTTTGTATTACCAGACTTTGTTTTCCCATATTTTATCATGTTTTTAATTCCTCCAACACATCTGGAACACCAAGTCGCATTAAGACATTATAAAATAAAAAAACAACCCCGATAGAGTGCACCCAAAAGTTTAGACAAATTTATAATTAAGTTTGATAAAAATGAGCTCGATATTGTATCGGGCTCATTCCTTTTAAATTAAGTTTGATTCTATCATTGTTATAGTATCTGATATATTCCTTAATATCTTTTTCTAATTCTTTAATTGAAGTGTATTTCTTTAGGTAAAACAATTCTGATTTCAATATACCGAAAAAGTTTTCTATAACGGCATTGTCAAGACAATTTCCCTTTCTCGACATACTCTGCGTAATTCCTTTATCCTTTAATAATCTTTGGTATTGTTTCATTTGATATTGCCATCCTTGGTCAGAATGTAATATTAAATTATAGCCTGTTTTAATTGCCCTAAATGACTTTTTAAGCATCTTCACTACTTGTTCCATATTTGGCCTTTGTGCCAGCTGATAACTGATTATCTCGCCATTAAATAAATCAATTATAGGCGAGAGGTATAACTTTTTACCCCGCACATTAAACTCTGTTATATCAGTTGCCCATTTTTCATTCGGTTGAGATGCCTTAAAATCACGCTCCAGAATATTAGGAGCTATTTTACCCTGTTCTCCTCTATAGGATTTATATTTCTTTACCCTTATCAGACTTTTTAAGCCAAGTGATTTCATTAACCGAAGAACAGTTTTATGATTAATTACAACCCCCTTCTGCTTAACTTCCAAAGTTATACGGAGATAACCTAACCTGCCTTTATGAGTATGATAGATTGATTTAATCAATTCCTTTATATCTTTATATTTATCAGTAGTACTGTTTTTTTGATGGTAATAGTAACTGCTACGTGCCATATCTGCATAAGATAGCAAATATGCTAAATCATGCTTATGCCTTAATTCCTCTATGGCTTTTGCTTTCTGTTTTGAACAGCTTCTTCGGCTTGAATTAAGGCTTGCAGCTTTTTTAGATAATCAACCTGAGCACGCAAAGATTCATTTTCAAGTAAAAGCTCTTCTTCCCTGGTCAAAGGTTTATTGGATTTCTTTTTAGCTCGTTTGTAAGCCATATTGGGTCTGCCTTTAGGTTTATCAACAAGTCCTGTATTACCTAATTTTTCAAATCTCTTCTGCCAGCTAACAATTACAGAGGCATTTGGAATATTAAAAGATAAACAGGCTTCATTCAAAGATATAGACTTCCTTTTTATTGTACGCAAAACTTTTAGCTTAAAAGTAGAAGTATAAATTTGATTCCGCCGAGACTGAAGGCCAGCCGTACCATATTTGTTATAAAATCCCAACCATCTGGTAAGATTGGATTTATCAAATCCATATTTTTTCGCAACTGATTCTGCACTTAAGTTTTCCTTTAAAACTTCTTCTATACAGCGAAGTTTAAACTCATAACTGTATTTAATTTTTCTTTCCATAAAATTCCCCAAATAGTGTCTAACTTTTTGGGTGCAGTTCAGAAGGCTGTTTTAATTTTACTGCGATATTACTGTAAACCTCTGATTTTCTGTAAATGTTAGATGAAATAATTAACCATCAACATATCTGATACATTACCAAAATCGTACAGCCTCTTTCCATTTAATTGGCACAATTCTTTAAAATCTATTCTATTACTATAACTTTATGTGTCGCTCTTTCTTCATTGACAATATATCTTACCTTGTCTTCTTTTTGTTTATTAGGTATGTCAATAATGACATTGTCATTTATTATCCCATCAATATAATATGTACCAGTTTGATCGAATTTAATGTCATAAAAAGGAATTTCCCTATTGTTCGTTGCTCCAAAGGTATCAATGGCGATTGTTCTCAAATAGTCTTCATTATAATTTATATCTTTAACTTTAGTTAGACTATATAGTATATAGCGACTTTTACCACTTTTTTCATTATTAAACGCTGTTGTAATTGTATCTAATACACTTCTGTATATGATTTTGCCATCATATGGCTTATTTTTATGAACTGTATCAGGGAAAACAAACTCAAATTCCACAATTTCATTTTTGTGTTTTTTTATGTCTAATTGTTGTTTTAGATTTTGAAAATCAGAATCATCTCTTTTGCAAGATGAATTAATTACTAAAAGGATTATTCCCATTAATATTTTTGATAAATTAAAGCTCATAAGTACAATTTTGAGTTTTATATGAGTAATGCGAACAGTTCTTGAATTGGCACTTTTATTTCTTTATTGGTTTATTAAATTTAACGACCTTAATTGTATTCTCATTTTTCAGATTTTTGCAAAGTGTCGTTATGATACAGGTGAAAGTGAAATTTTTCGTGAATCTATTGTCGTAAAAACTCAAAAAGAGTAGATACTTATTCTACTCTTTTTTATGACTTAAATTTTAAAACTTTCGTTTAAAAACAAACGTGACTTAATAATAACTAACTTTCCATTTTCATTAATCATAGTAGACTTTTCAATTATTGCTCTGATTTTTTTCTCTCCTCTGGTTCTAAAACCTAAATTATAAATAAACTCATTTTTTTGAGCGGGTATAAATGTATCTAAAGCAATTCTGTTCAAATTGGAAAAATCATCATTTATTTTATTAGATATTATTAAAAAATAATACGTTTTACCAAGAAGATTTTTATCATCTTCTGTTTCATCAAAGTGATATTTTATTTTAAAAGGATATTGCTTGTCCTTAATTATATTCGGCGGTATAACTAATGTATAAAAATCGCTCTGTATGGAATCTATTTTTCCATTTTTGTATATATTTTTTCTATTTGTAATACTTTGGTTCTCTACAATGATTTTTTCTTCGGTTTTATAAATCTTATTATAAAGCTGGGGGCTGTTATTCCTAGCTCCCTGGCAAGTTCTGATACATTTGTTCTATCATAACTCAATTCAACGGCTTTTTCCTTAAAAGACTTGTCGTAAATTTTTCGGATTTGTTTCATAGATTAAAATTAAGATTATTTCTTAACTTTCAATGCAGGCTAAGTTAGCATGTCCACTCCATATTTTTAAAGAAAGCTATTTTATTTCCTCTTATGCTAATACCAGACAATGTATCTTCACTACTTATCCATTCTCCTTTTTGTATTATTTTTTGTTTGTTTAATTTTGAGTACTTAATTATTGGTTCGTCTTCCTTTAAAAAGGAATTTACAAATACCATAAACAGGAGAAGTATTAAAGAGAGACTTAAAGTTATTATTAAAATTAATTGCTTTTTCAAGAGTATTTCTTTTTAGTTTAGAAGCTATTGATTGTTAAAAAGTCGTTTAAATTTAAAATCTATATCTGATGGAATTTAATGCCATAGCGTTTCAAAGCTTAAAACGCCTCTATTTATACCTTCGAAATATCGGCCTTCTTTAAATTCAGGAATAATTATTTCAGACATTATCTCCATACTTTTTTCTTCTGATAAGTTTTCGGTATTCTCTGCTATTGACAATGCGACTTTTCTATTTTTTTTACTAAAGGCAATTATTATTGTATTTTTATTTTCAACACCAATCCTCCAGTTATTCCCCAAATCGACAATGTAATCTTGGAAATCATTATATGGAGCAAAAGATTCTACAGCGATAATAATAATTTCTTTATTCTCGTTAAGTTTGAGATCATAGAGTATTTTTTTTAATGCCGCATTTTGGTCTTTTGTAAAAACACCTTCATAATCATTAATTAATCCGATTTGTTTTGGAAATGTTTTTGGCGGTATATCATTAATTTTTTTTTCAGTATACTTCACTTCACAACAAATAAACAGTTGAAACATACCTACTAATAGTATTAAATTCTTCATCTATTTTTTTTTTACTTCTTTCAATTAATTCTTTATAATAATCTTTATAATTCAATATTATTTTAGTACTATCATTTCTATATACATTTATTTCTGCTTGTCCCCTAATTTTCACAACGGAATCGCCGACCATTATACTATCCCAAAACTCATTTTCTAAAGGGACATCATTATTATTATTATTATTATTATTATTATTATTAAGTTTTAGCATAGGTGTTGAATGTTCGAATGTATCAATATATTTCTCTACTACAATTCCAGAGAATTTTTTTTGTTTTCTCATTTCCAACATACTGTTGTAAAATTTTTCATCCATTGTTAAATATTGAGCAATAAAAAAGAATGCTATAATTACAGTGCATACTAATATTAATCGCATTAAATTATCTTTTAAAAATCCCATATTACCGTTTTTGATTTTGTCGCCATTACCCCTGCACTTACTTTCGGTGAAGGTCCATTTAATCCTGGAGAAATAGTTCCTGTTTTATAGCCTCTTTCACCTTTTCCAATGTTTGAAAATTGTTGAGAAACTGTTCCGTTAGAATCATTGCTAGTGCCCCCAAGAGCTATGCCGCCGCCGCCAATCGGCGAATTAACAGAAGCTGATAGCTCCATAGAAGTCCCGCTAAAATCGTTAAGTAAAAAAATACCTTTATGATTTGGTATTATCTCTGTAACACTCAAACCAACATCTTCACCGAGTCCCACGTTGCCTTTAAAAGTGAAATATGCTCCCCAATTATTGGTTCCATCTTTTACTAATCCAACTTCAAAACCTATTCCTCCTCCAAGGGCAGCGTTTGCACCTACCCCATAAGCAACTCCATTTTTCTGAAACGAGACATTAACTTCATCCAATTGTTGAACTTCAGTAGCAACATTAAAATCAGTACCATTAGTCCCTTCCCAAGTCTTAGTTTTAGCATTAAAAGCCCAACTTCCATCACTATCTTCCCAGGTTTCCCCATCTGCAATATCAGAAATACTATAGCCATAGTTTTCAGCATCTAATTCTGTTGGAGGCATCGCCATCATTCCATCTGGATCAATATAACGCAAAGGATTATTAAGCGCGTAAGTATAAGGACTAAAACGTCTTGATACCTCAGCAAGCGGATCCATATTCATCCACCTACCAATTGCAGGCTCGTAATTACGTGCTCCATAATCATACATATTCAGCCCAAATTCGCGTTGCAGCTCCTTCCCGTTGTATTTATACTCATAGTTTAAGTAATTATCCAAAGGAATGGGATCAACAAACGCATCCAATACTATAGCATCCTGAGCATTGGGTTGGAATGCCAATTGATCTGAATTATAGTTCGCATGCTTTAATCCAAACGGATAATAATGGTTCTCTTCAACAATCTTGGCGGACGTTGTAAGTGGATCTTTAGTATACGAGTGCAAATTCCGGTTATATTGATCACCCCATTCCGTTTTAAAGTGAGCACCTGATTCCAGTTCAAAATGACCACCTAATTCCGGTGCAAAGTGAGCACCTCCGTTTTGATTAAAAACTATATTTTTTCATCTGTTAATTAGTATTCAAATATAATAAAATATCACTCTTTGTTTATTCCTCTTTTCTTTCTCATGGATTCTCCATGTAATTCAAGCCTATGAGATTGGTGTATAAGTCTGTCTAATATTGCATCGGCTATCGTTTTTTCTCCAATTATATCATACCAGCCTTGAACTGGTATTTGTGATGTCACGATTATAGAGCCGTTATTATGCCTGTCCTCTATGATCTCTAAAAGAGTAATTCGGTTATGGCTGTCAAGTGCCTGGAGTCCAAAATCATCAAGTATTATAACATCCTGTCTTTGTATTTTGGTAAGTTCCCGTAGATAAGTACCATCTGCTTTAGCCATTTTTAGTCTAGCGAACAATTTTGAGGTATTAAAATAACTTACCTTAAAACCCTGTATACAGGCTTGATAACCTAATGCAGTACCTAAATAACTTTTACCGACACCGGTGCTTCCAGTGATTAAAATGTTTTCGTTTTTCTCTATAAATTCGCATTCTGCCAGACGCAGTACCATGTTTCGGTCCAGGTTACGTGATACATCAAAATTGATACTTTCAATATTTGATTTGTAATGGAATTTGGCATTAGTGATACTTCGTTCAATACGACGATTGTACCTTTCATCCCATTCTGCATCAATAATCATCGATACAAACTGGTCAAGGGTATAATGATCTGTTTTCCCGCTTTCAATGGCTGTTTTAAAAGCATTAAACATGCCATAAAGCTTCATTTGTTTCATTTTGGTTACTGTGGATTCATTCATTTTTTCAAGATTTAATTTAGTTATAATAGTGTTTTCCTCTTATGTTACTGTGATCGGGAAGTTCCTGCTCAGGTTCTTGATCAAAATCAATATGATCCAAGTTGTTTTCTAAAATGTTTTGTATGGTCTTAAAATTGTAAATTTTAAAATCAAGTGCCCGCCTGCAGGCATTTATTAATCGCTGTCTGCCTACCTTTTTTTCAAAATTCAGTATTCCTAAACAGCTTTTATAAGCCTGTTCTGGATGATTTCTGCTTTCGATTATCTGCATTATATATTCTCCTACTGACTCATCAATATTATTAGCCCATTCAATGAAGCGGGCAGCACTCCATTGGGCTACAAATTGATGTGTACTGGCTAAATGCTCAGGAGTTGTTGTATAGACATAAGGTTTGTAGTTTCTTGGATGTACAGCTATTCGATTGTATTTATAATAAATCTCTACTGTTGATTTGGTATATAACAGCTTGGCTTTCTTCTTTACATATTGATACGGAACGCTGTAATAGTTTTTGTCCTGGCTTAATTGAACATGACCGTTTTGCATTACTGTTGCAAAAGACTGGTATTTAATTTCAAAACGATCTTGTGGGAGTGGACGCAGTTTTTCTTTCTCGTCTTCTAAAAATAATTCAAAGCGGGAATAAGGGCGTCCTGTCAGTTTTCTGTTATTGTGAGAGTCAAGTAAATCCCAGATCTGCTGGTTTAATTCTTCCAGAGAAAAGAACTTAGTTTCTTTTATGGTTACATAAATCCTTCGATATAATATCTTAACAGCTCCTTCAACTAGTGACTTGTCTCTGGGCCTGTAAGCTCTGGCAGGTAAAATTGTGGTTTCGTAATGTTCTGCTAAATCAGCCAGGGTTTCATTGATTGTCGGTTCAAAACGACTGCTTTTTATTACGGCAGATTTTAAATTATCTGGAACAATGGCGGCAGGAGTGCCTTCAAAAAAGCGCATGGCATTTTCTACCGAGTCAACAAAGTTTTCCTTTTGCTGGCTCATGGAAGCTTCAGCATACGTGTATTGGCTAGCGCCCAATATTGCTACAAAAAATTGTACTTCTTTGACTTCTCCAGTATCTATATCAATAATTGAGAGTGTCTTTCCGGCATAATCAACATACATTTTATCACCAGCCTTATGGTTCATATGCATGACCGGATTAACTCGTTTGCCCCATATATTGTAATGATAATGAAATTGTGAAGTTCGATAACCATCAGGATTTACAGCAATATATTGTTCCCACATATGCTGTACGGTAACGCCAACTTTTTTTAGTTCACGTTCCATTTTAGGAAAAAAATCATAAAGTGTCTGTAATCTCGGGCTAATGGCCTCTACACTAGTCTGGGAGAATAAAAGTTCCAGCTCTGCATCGGTTTTTTGGTCGATTAATTCAAAGCTTAATTCGAGAACTTCAAATAAAGAAATATATTTCTTTACCGTATTTCTTGAAAGGGATAAGTAGCTACTTATAAATAACTTACTCTTTCCATTACAATAGAATTTAATTACTTTTCTAATTTTACTCATGTCTGTTATTTTGTTTGCCATAATCCGTAAATTTTTAACGAATGTATGGTTCTAACAACATGAAAAAATCAATAGTTTTTAATACTTAATTCACCACAAAACTTGGTGGTCAATTTGCTCCGGAATTAGGTGGTCAGTTTGCTCCGGAACGGGTGGTCAATTTACTCCGGAATTAGGTGGTCAAATTGACCGGTTTTTCCAACCGTATGTAAAAGCGCTGTATTATGGAAAGCCTGCGAATTCAACTCCGAGAAAAGTGGTAGACAACAGTTTTACCTATAATCTCGTAATGGAGTTTGACAGCCTGGAAGACCTGGAGGCCTACGGTAAACTGCCGGATCACCTCGATGCGATCAAAAAGTACAGTCCGTACTGGGAACGTATGATCGTTCATGATGCCGTACTGCAACAAGTGCGTTAATCTGTGTTTTATAATTCAACAATAACAATTCAAAGCAAACAAGAAAATGAAAAAAGCAGTGTTATTTTTAGCTGTAAGTGTAATGGCCGGATTCAGTACTTTCCCGCTTCAGGCCAAAGGGACTGATCCTAAAAAAGTAAAACAGGAAGTCCGAAAAGAGGAAGAGCAAACCTACATCAAAGCGATCCGGCTGGTGAATACCGAGGATGGAAAATGTACGTATGAAGTGGGTAAAATCCCCACAAAAATGCGAATGGAAACCACTTCGTTTTTCGGGCAGACCAAAGTGGATGCCTATGAGAAAGTGGCTCATCCCGCACCCCGTCGCCAGTATGTAGTGACGATTAAAGGCAAGCTGAAATTTAAAGTGAGCAATGGCGATACCTTTATTATTGAGCCCGGTGTAATCCTTATAGCGGAAGATACCAAAGGAACCGGGCATACCTGGGATCTTGTAGATGGCGATAAATGGGAACGTTTGTACATCCCGTTGAATGAAGGGGGCGAGGATCATTTTATTCCGGAGAAAAGTAAAAAATAAAAATGTGTAAGATCGTGGCAATGCTACGCATACTACTACATACGAGTAATGGAAAGGAAGAATGAAGCAGTAAAAGGTTGCGGTTAGGAACAAAAGGGCGGTTGTAAAGACCGTCCTTTTGTATTTTATACATTAAAAGATAACGACTACTGCACAACCCAGTTGATTGCCATTGTAAAACGGGGCGATCATAGAAGATACATTTTTCTCTTTGGAACCCCCAAAGAGTTTGTCTTTCAGGTAAGGGCTCACCCAATAGGCGATTTTAGTGCTCAGGATCCCAATGCCAGCACCCGCAGCAACATCCGTAAGCCAGTGCCGGTTGTTGTACATTCGGAACAGTCCGGTTCCAGTAGCCACAGCATAACCCGAGATCCCATACCATATCGATTTGTCTTTGTATTCCTGCCACATGAATTCTGCGCCGGCAAAAGCAGTAGCAGTATGACCCGAAGGGAAGGAATTGTTGGAACTGCCATCCGGGCGCTCAATATGGGTGATGGATTTTAGAGCCAATACCGAAGAGCTCATGATCACATAGGAAGTAGCCATAATAATCGTCCGGTCTTTGAGGTTATTCTTACCCTGTATTCCCATGGCATTTAGGCTATACACCGCAGCAAAAGGAGCATATTGCGAAAAATCATCCACCGTTATTTTTTTGTCGATGTCCTCTTTGACCTCGTCCCGGATCTGGGAATTGAACAATTTCAACTGATCGCTTTCCAGCCCAATTACGCCATAACCAATCAGTGCTGCAGGAACAATCAGTTGCTTATAGGTAAACTTATGGGGATTCACCGGCGTAAGATCCGGGATCGTATCCGGAGTAACTTCCTGTGCTTTTAGGGAAGAAAAGCACAAAACCATCAGGCAGAGTACAAATTGTTTTAGCATGGCAAAAGTTTTATAGTAGCATATATCCTCTTAACGGCAACAGGAAATTTAAATTGAATACCGGAATAATGATTAAGTGAATCTTAAGAATGGAAGCTGCGGTTTTGGAGCTGGAAATTGTACTTTTCGGGGGTTGAATTGAGAGGGCTGACAGTTGCAAAAACTGCGCAGCCACAGATGAAATTACAGATGATGGACTTGTTTTTTATTTTTTGTTGTGCGTGTATCGCCTTTTCGTTAAGTGCTATTTGTGGGGGTGGGGCAGGATTAATGCTGATTCCTGTTTTAGGATGGCAATTGCCCACAGCACAAATTCCGGCCGCACTTTCTATTGGCACATTTTCAAGTTCCGCCTCACGGCTGATTGTCTTTTACAAACAGATCCGGTGGACGATTGTCCGTTGGTTTGTTCCGGCTGCCATCCCGGCGGTAGGGATTGGAGCCTACCTGCTTCGCTACATCAATCCGCTGTACATCCAGATTATTATGGGGCTGTTCCTGGTGAGCAACCTGATGGCATTGGTCCGAAAGCAAAATACGGCAATGCCAAACGAGAATAATTCCCACAAATCATTGCTGATTATCGGTTTCCTTGCCGGATTCCTCTCTGGATTCACCGGGGCTGTAGGGTTGCTGTTCAATCGCTTTTACCTGAAATACGGATTGTCTAAAGAAGAGATTGTAGCCACACGGGCCGCAAACGAAATCGTACTGCACCTGATCAAATTAGTGTTGTACGGGCTCTTCGGATTACTGACCGTGCAGGTGCTTCAAATCGGTGCGGTGGTGATGGTGGCCGCAATTTTCTCTTCTATTGGAATGAAATGGCTACTGCCCTTGCTCAGTGAATTTTATTTCCGGAAAATTGGCTACCTGGCGATGGTGGTATCTGGTTTTGCCCTGATGGGGCAATCAGGGAATGCGCTATTGGCACAGAAGGGCGGCAGCTTTACTTTTCGTCCAGTTAGTAAAGGGATCGTTTCGGAATTGCAGTGGCAGCAGTCCCACCTGACCCTGGAGTTTGAATATGACGAAGGTTTCGAGTATGAGGTCCGGATCCCTTTTTCTGAGCTTCCAGCCGCAAAACAAAAATGGGTACTGGCGCAAAACAGCGATTATGATACAATTGTGATTGAGCAGGTTTTCAGCCGGAACAAAACATCCTACGAAGCCTATTATTTCAAAGCAGGAAAGTTGATCCGGAAGCTGGATTTCTAAAAGGCTAATAGGTTGGTTTTAAGCTAAAATATTCTAAAATTATCGCTTCCCAACCGGGTAGTCCTGATTGGTTTCCGTAATTTTGCAGCGTTTCAATACTTAATACCTTCAAAATGCGTTCTATTCCTTCCATAAAAGAAAATTATACCCGTATAAAATGGCAAAAACTGGTGATTGCCGCTTTGCTCATCGGTTTTTTAGCTTCATTATTAGCGGTATTTTTAAAGCACAGTACCGAACATTATGAAGCTGTTTTTTTTGCGAAGGCAGCCTCAAATAACATACTATTGGCACTTTTCCCTTTTGTTGGGTTGTCTGCGATTTATTTCCTGCGGCAATATGTGTTCAAAAAGAAGGAGAACAAAGGAATCAAAGAAGTATTTGAAAGTACAGCCTCCAAAAAAAACCTGCCCGCCTATAAAATCCCCTCTCATTTTTTTAATGGATTCCTTACCGTTATTTTTGGAGGATCCACCGGAATAGAAGTATCTACCGTAGTCGCTTCGGCAACAATAGGATCTATGGCCCACAAGAAGGAGAATTTTTTCCGTAAATATAAAACGGAGCTCATTTGTGCCGGTGTAGCAGCAGGGATTACGGCGCTTTTCAACAGTCCTTTAGCCGGGATGCTTTTTGCCTATGAGGTTATATCCAGGAAAATATCCAAAGTAATGGTGGTCACGATGGTCATTGCTGTAGGTATCGCGTATGCTTTTGTACTGATGATGGAAGAACAGCCCTTATTTGTAGTGACCATCAGGGCATGGCATTGGTATGCGGTTCCCTATTTTATAGTGTTGGGTATTATCGCAGGCCTCCATTCCGTGTATCTGACCAAATGTGTCCTGTTCTTTAAAAACCGGTTTTCAAAAATTGCAGTACAGTATCATAAAATACTCATTGGTGCTGTGGTGTTAAGTGGTACTTTATTTGTTTTTCCACAACTATACGGTGATGGGTATCATGCTATAAAAGAAAGTATACTTTCTGCGGATACAGCGGTGCTGACGTTATCCTTAGCGGCAACGTGTATAGGCCTGTTGATTATGAAACCCATACTTACGTCGATCACACTTTCTGCGGGAGGTGATGGCGGTGTTTTTGCACCGAGTATTTTTATCGGGGCGTTTTTGGGATTGTTCGTCGCCCTGTTTGTCAATACTTTTTTCAATGCGGGTGTGATTCCGCTGAACTTTATGGTAATTGGGATGGCAGCGATGCTCAGTGCGAGTATTCACGCTCCTTTTACTGCCTTATTCCTGGTTTGTGGCTTAGTGAATGATTATTCCCTGTTGCTACCGATTCTGGTCGTATGCCTGGTTTCGAAATATACGGCGCAAAAAGTCTATCCATTTACAGTATATACCTACACAACAGCCAAGTAATATGCCGGTACAAAAAATAAAACGGACTTACCGTAAAACAAAATATGTGCTATACAAAGAAACCCTGGTGGATTTCCGGGAGCATTTCTGGGCTTTTTTAGGTTCCTTTGTCGGAATGGGGATTATTGCCTACCTTCAATATGGGGCTTTTCCCGAGCAGGATTATATTTTCCTGATCGGTTCTTTTGGGGCTTCCTGTGTGCTGGTGTATGGTGTAATTCAAAGTCCGCTGGCTCAGCCCCGTAATCTTATCGGAGGACATTTGGTTTCGGCTATTGTTGGCGTGACGATCCAGAAATTGATTCCGGATGTGCTATGGATCGCAGCCCCTTTGGCAGTTTCGCTATCCATTGTTGTAATGCAGATCACGAAGACTTTACACCCGCCCGGGGGAGCCACAGCACTGATTGCAGTGACCGGTGGTGCGCAGATCAAAAGCCTCGGATATGGATATGTATTCTCTCCCGTTTTGAGCGGTGCTTTGATCTTGCTGGTAGTAGCCCTGATTTTTAATAACATGACACGCAAAAGGCAATATCCGAATCATAAGAAAATGACACATTTCCGGAAAAAGTTTATTTTTAAAGACAAAGCGTAATCCATCGGTACACCCATTCCTTTTTTGTAGCTTTGCTATTGATTTTTTAGGATTAAAAAATCAAGTATACCTTAACTACTGATTTTTAAAAGATGAACGTATTACTATTTAACGGTGCACCCGATAATTTCCCCAACAGCACATCCGACAGGATTTCAAACCATATTGCCCAATTATTTAAAGATAAAGATATCCAGGTAACTACCTATAACCTGGCCAAAGCCAATTTGCCTTCCCTGGACATGATGGGAAAGACTATTCCGGAAAGCGTAGCCGAAATGTGCCGTATTTTTACCAGCTCTGATATCCAGATTTGGTTGAGTCCCTTATATCATGGCGGTATACCGGGTACCATGAAAAATTGCCTGGACTGGCTGGAAATGACCAGCAAATACCCAAAACCATACCTGTCCGGACAGATTGTAGGTTTAGTATGCTGGTCCGACGGTATTCAGGCGATGCAGGGTATCAATAATATGGATGCAGTGGCCAAAGCCTTACGGGCCTGGGTATTGCCTTATGCGGTGCCGGTTTCCCGTGCTGATCTGTATACTGAAGATGGTACTGCCATAACAAATGCGTATACTTCACGTTTTAAGATTATGGCTGATCTGATGATCAGTACCGGACTAAAATTTGAATTGCCCAACGATTTGCAGCCTGAGCTGTAAGTAGTGGCAACCTAATTTCTTAACTTTACCTGATGAATAAAAAGGCTATAAAATTATATTGTGTATTGTTCTTTTGTCTGTTTTCGCTTCAGATGGCAGCACAGGTACCGGATAATGAGGAGTTATACCGAAATAAAACCCAGTCCGATAGTCTGATTACTATTGCAGAAAAGGTAGATACCGATACCCTGATCAAAGTAAATGATTTGCGGTACCGCGAAGATCAGTTTTATATGAACCTAACTTATAACCTGCTGCAAAGCCGGCCCGAAGGGGTTTCCCAAAACTCCTTTTCTGCAGGATTTCATTTCGGGTTTCTACGGGATATGCCCATCAACTCAAAACGTACTTTTGCCATAGCAGCTGGATTAGGGTATTCTTTTAATAATTACAAGCAGAACCTCGCCATCTCGGAAAGTAATGGGATATATTCTTATCAGGCGATACCGGATGATGTGAATTTTGATAAAAATAAACTGGCGTTACATTACATTGAGCTTCCGATTGAATTCAGGTGGCGTACTTCTACAGTACACAACCATAAATTCTGGCGGGTGTATACGGGAGTAAAATTGAGTTACCTGGCCTTTAGCCAATCGAAATATGAAGCAGGAGATCTACACGAATATGTAAAAGGGAATACGGACCTGAATAAATTCAGGTATGGAGCCTATTTAGCCTGTGGGTACAATACCTGGAATTTTTATGCCTATTACGGTTTAAATCCGATCTTTAAATCCTCAGCTAAAATGACTGATGGCAAAGCACTTGACATGTCCAACCTTAATGTGGGGCTGATGTTTTATATTTTGTAAAGGTTTTGGAATAATTCGAAGACAGAATAACTATACCCAGAAATACCATAAGACCAATTGCGGAAGTAAGCCGGTGAGTGCACCCAAAGCAAGCTCGGTATAAGTATGCGCTTTCATTTCCAAACGGGAAGAAGCGACCAATCCGATACACACCACCAGAAAAGCAATAATTTCATTCATGCGCACCTGCGAATGGATACTGATCCCAATAGCAAATACCGTAAGGGAAACAATGCCAATCATGTGGAGGCTCGCTTTGCGTTTCATAAAAACCAGGATCAATGCGATTACGGTACTGATCAGGCTGGCAAAGAAAAAAAAGTAAAGTTCCGGGAAGCGGCCAATTGTAATGCATTTTTTGATCAGGACCAACAGCAATACCGCATAGATTGCTAACGGGATTCTCCGTTCGGCTTTATCAGACAACATGATGGAGGTTACTTTTCCAAAGGTCATCAGGAAATAATAAATGGCCATTGGCAATAGAATGGTCAGGATAATGATCTGGATAAAAACCACATACATGTCCTGGTACTGAAAATAACGTCCACCACAAAAAAAGTAAAATAATACTGTAAAAACAGGAATGAAAAGTGGGTGGAGCAGATAGGAAAAAAAGGAAAGTAGTCGTTTCAAAGTAATGATAGTATTATAAAAACGGGAACCATGCCTGATAGCCGGTTCCCGTTTTTTTAGATTTTCTTCCGCATTCTGGCCACTGGAATATCAAGTTGTTCCCGATATTTGGCAATGGTTCTTCGTGCAATAGGATAGCCTTTTTCTTTGAGGATTTCGGCTAATTTATCATCGGGTAGCGGTTTGCGCTTGTCCTCATCCTCGATAGTATTCTGTAGTATCTTTTTAATTTCAATCGTTGAAACGTCCTCGCCCTGGTCATTTTTCATGGCCTCGGAAAAGTACTCTTTGATCAATTTGGTTCCATACGGTGTTTCCACATATTTGCTGTTTGCTACCCTGGAAACCGTTGAGATATCCAAGCCAACCATATCCGCAATATCTTTCAGGATCATCGGCCTCAGTTTGGTCTCATCCCCATCAAGGAAATATTCTTCCTGGTAGTGCATGATGGCATTCATGGTGACAAACAGGGTTTCCTGGCGTTGGCGTATGGCATCAATAAACCATTTTGCCGAATCCAGTTTCTGTTTGATAAACTGTACCGCTTCTTTTTGCTGTGTCGATTTCTGGCGGGCATCTTTGTAGGTCTGTAACATTTCCTGGTAATCCTTGGAAACGTGCAGTTCCGGTGCATTTCTGCCATTCAGTGAAAGTTCCAGCTCGCCATCGACAATCTTTATCGCAAAATCAGGAACGACATGTTCCACAATACGGTTATTACCCGCATAAGAGCCACCGGGTTTGGGGTTGAGCTTTTCAATTTCATCCACCGCTTTTTTCAGTACATCCTGGGTCACTTCATATTTTTGCAGCAGTTTGTCGTAATGCTTTTTGGTAAAAGCTTCAAACTGGTTTTCAATAATATCGGTAGCCAGGTCAATAGACTGTGTTGGCGTTTTATGTTTGAGTTGTAAAAGCAGGCATTCCTGCAAATCACGGGCACCCACACCCGAAGGTTCGAGTTCGTGTACAATGTGCAGGATACGTTCTACCGTTTTTTCATCCGTATAAATACCCTGTGTAAAGGCCATATCATCTACAATATCCTGGATGCTCCTGCGGATGTATCCCATATCATCAATGCTGCCCACGAGAAATTCTGCAATCTCCCGCTCATCTTCCGATAATATAAAAGTATTCAGCTGGTTGATCAGGTCCTGATGGAAGCTTACCGGAGCCGCCAGAGGCATACTGCGGTCTTCATCATCATCACTGTAATTATTCGCCTGGAGTTTGTATTCCGGCGTTTCATCGTCACTCAGGTATTCGTCTATATTGATATCTTCAGCTTCGATCCGGTCATTTTCGAATTCATCATAATCATCATACTCTTCATTTTCGAATTCGTCCTTTTCAAATTCATCTTCTTCCTTCCCGGTTTCCAGGGCTGGATTTTCGACCATTTCTTCTTTTAGCCGCTGTTCAAAAGCTTGCGTAGGCAATTGAATTAACTTCATCAGCTGGATTTGCTGTGGAGATAATTTTTGTGATAACTTAAGTTGTAAGAATTGCTTTAGCATTTATTTTTTTAAAATTTATATTCACAGTTTAAAGTTAGAGTATGTTGCCTTGTTCTGCAATTATCCCCTAAAACTTTAACCCGATTTTAGAACTCTGCGTTTTGTGGTGTTCTTGGGAATGGAATCACGTCACGGATATTGGTCATACCGGTTACAAAGAGCACCAGTCGTTCAAATCCTAATCCGAAACCACTGTGTACGGCACTACCAAAACGGCGCGTATCCAGGTACCACCATAATTCCTCTTCGTCAATACCCAGCGCTTTCATTTTCTCTACCAGTACATCATAACGCTCTTCACGCTGTGATCCACCAACGATTTCTCCAATTCCAGGGAAGAGGATATCCATTGCACGTACCGTTTTGCCATCTTCATTCAGGCGCATGTAAAACGCTTTGATGTTTGCAGGATAATCAAAAAGGATCACCGGGCATTTAAAGTGTTTCTCTACCAGGTAACGTTCGTGTTCCGATTGTAAGTCGGCACCCCATTCGTCGATGATATAGTTGAATTTTTTATTTTTATTCGGTTTTGAATTTCTAAGGATATCGATAGCCTCTGTATAAGAAACGCGTTTGAAATTGTTATTCAGTACAAATTGTAATTTGTCTAACAAAGCCAGTTCGCTGCGTTCCGCCTGTGGTTTCTGTTTTTCTTCTTCTAACAAACGGCCTTCTAAAAATTTCAGGTCATCGGCACATTTTTCCACTACATATTTAATCACATACTGGATAAAATCCTCTGCCAGGTCCATATTGTCTTCCAGGTCATTGAAGGCAACTTCCGGCTCAATCATCCAAAATTCTGCCAGGTGGCGGGACGTATTGGAGTTTTCAGCACGGAATGTCGGGCCAAAAGTATAAATCTGTCCTAAGGCCATAGCAAAAGTTTCCCCTTCCAATTGTCCGGAAACCGTTAGGTTCGTTTCTTTTCCGAAGAAATCTTTTTTATAATCCACTTTTCCATCTTCAGTACGCGGGGTACCATCAAAAGGCAAAGCGGTAACTTTAAACATTTCACCTGCACCCTCTGCATCAGATCCGGTGATGATTGGTGTATTTACATATACAAAACCTTTTTCCTGGAAATACTGATGTACTGCAAACGACAATACGGAACGTACGCGCATAATCGCACCAAAAGCATTGGTACGCACCCGAAGGTGTGCATTTTCACGTAAAAATTCCAAAGAATGCTTTTTGGGTTGCATCGGGAATTTTTCCGGATCAGAATCCCCAAGGATTTCCAATTCTTTCACCTGGATTTCAAAACGCTGTCCGGCACCTTTACTCTCGATAAGGGCACCTTTTACAGCAATAGCCGCTCCGGTGGTAATGCGTTTTAAAGTATCAGCCGACGTATTTTCAAAATCTACAACACACTGTATATTATGGATGGTTGAACCGTCATTCAGGGCAACGAACTGATTGTTTCTAAACGTTCTTACCCATCCTTTTGCATAAACTTCAGCCTTTACATCGGCACTCTGCAACAATTCCTTAATTTTTGTGTGTTTCATTTTTGTAAATATTGCGATATATAATTTGTTCGTATTTGAATTTTATGGAGCAGCACCCTGCGTTTCATCAGGACGACCGTCCCGCTGTCCGCACTATCTTTTTGGGATTCTTCCAAAAAAGGATAGTCGCTGCCATCGGGGCTTTACTACGGCTTTTTATTTGCCAAAAGTACCACTTCCAATCAGGCCACAATGTAGCAAAGGTAATAAAAACGAAACTAAAAGTCGACAGTGAAAAAAGCATAATATTGAAAGAATCATGCATACACAGGCTAAAAATCCAAAAATTCGGTTTGTCGGATTTTTAAAGTAATTTTACAGCCTGTTAATCCTTAAATTCCAGTACCATGAATTCCTTGATCGAAGTACAAAGCGCGACCTATTATTTCGGGATGGTACTCATTGTAGTATTGTTCCTCGTCATTGCATTTCTCGGCTATAAGCTTAATAATGCGGTACAGTTGCAAAAATCCATTCAGGAAAGTTACCACTCCCTCGAATTGAAGGTAAACGGATTAAAACTGGAGACGCTGGAGTCGAAACTCAATCCGCACCTGTTCAAGAACATCCTGAATTCCATACAGTCCCATGCCTACCAGACCTATTTTGCGCTGGACAAACTGGCCAATGTGCTGGATTATATCCTGTACGAAAGCCAGAAAAAATTTGTATCGCCCAAAGAAGAGATCGAATTTGCACTAAACCTGATTGAGATCAATAAGATCAAGGTAAGCCCGCTTTTTGAAATGAAGGTCAAAACTAAAATCCGGGAGGAAGAACCCCTGTATGAACAGCAAATCCTGGCACCTATGATATCGATCGACCTGATCGAGAATGCGTTCAAACATGCAGACCTGAAAAGCCCGGATGCTTTTATCTCTGTCGTATTTGAATTTAGCGAAAGCTGTTTTTACCTGACGGTTTCCAATAAAATTTCCGATCATAAAGCGCTCAAGAAAGACCACAGCGGACTTGGATCCGGAACGTTGGAACAACGCCTTAATATTATCTATAAAGACAATTATAAATTGGATAAGTTTATCGAAGACGATGTCTATATTGCTCATTTAAAAATAAACCTACTTGAATACAAAGCTCAAATGCTTACTGCTGGATGATGAACTGCCTGGACTGACCTACCTGAAAATGCTCTGCGAGCAAATTCCGGAGCTGGAAGTCGTTAAAGCATTCGATAATCCGGAAAAGCTCATTGCCGAAATGGACCATCTTGATTTTGACCTGTGCATCACTGATATTGAAATGCCGGGTATCGATGGCCTTAGTGTTGCCAACCTCCTTCGGGATAAGATGGTGATCTTTACGACTGCCTATAAGGAATATGCTGCAGATGCTTTTGATATTAATGCAGTGGATTATATTACGAAACCCGTAAAGAAAGAGCGGCTGCAAAAAGCGATCGACAAAGCGCGGGAACGGCTGGACAAAAAGCCTTCCGATAAAAAGTTCGTACACCTCAATACCGATAAAGGAAAAGCCTTGTTGTTTTTTGACCAGATCCTGTACATTCATCCCGCAGAATCCGATAGCCGCGATAAAATTGTATTGCTCAAAGACGAAAGTACCATCTTACTCAAGAATATTACCTATACCAAATTATTGGGGCAGTTTCCCAAAACCGATTTTTGCAGGATCAATAAAAAAGAAATCATTGCCATGGCGGTAGAGAAGTTTTTTGCACATGATGAAATTACCACGAATATCCTGGAAAAAAATGGCCGTATTAAAGTCGTATTCTTAAGCGATATCTACCGGGCTGATTTTTTGCAAAAAGTAAATTTATAGGAATTTCACCCTTATACCCATTGTGTTTTTGAGTCATAAAAGGAGGCTCAGGAGTAGTAGTGTTTTTGACTGATGCAGGCACTAATGCTTTTTATTACAAATTTTTCCCCACTTGTTACAGTAGGATCAAACTATCATGCAAAATCCGCTAATACAAGGTTTTGTATCCTGATATTTGCGCAGTAAAAAATATACGCCTAATTTTTAAGACTATGAAAAAGTATAAGAATTCCATATTTTATATTGCGGTTATCGGGGTATTCTCGGTATTGATCTACTGGTTCCTGAGCCAGGGGAAAAGGCTGGAAACAGGTCGTGATATTGTGGTGAAAACCTCCGAAAAATCCCAGTGGGCCGAATTTATTGATTCCATGGTTCACAGCCTGCAACATCCATTAGCGATTTTATTGGCACAAATTATTACCATTATCCTGGTAGCCCGTTTCTTTGGCTGGATTTGCCGTAAAATAGGGCAGCCTTCTGTAATCGGTGAGATTATTGCCGGTATCTTTTTAGGGCCTTCTTTAGTAGGGTTGTATTTCCCGGAATTCTCCCATGCCTTATTTCCAAAAGATTCCTTAGGGAACCTCCAGTTCCTGAGCCAGATTGGTTTGATCCTTTTTATGTTTGTAATTGGAATGGAACTGGACCTGAAAGTATTAAAAAATAAAGCGCATGAAGCTGTAGTAATCAGTCATGCCAGTATTATCTTTCCATTTACCTTAGGGATTGGCCTTGCTTATTTTATCTATGATGCATTTGCACCCGAAGGTATCGAGTTTATGTCATTCGCGCTGTTCTGTGGAATTGCGATGAGTATCACTGCTTTCCCGGTTTTGGCCCGAATTGTACAGGAGCGTGGCATCCATAAAACACGATTGGGAAGCATTGTAATTACCTGTGCTGCTGCAGATGATATCACCGCCTGGTGTATTTTGGCCGCCGTAATTGCGATCGTAAAAGCCGGTTCTTTTGTGAGCTCCTTATATATTATTGCCTTGGCCGTTGCCTATGTATTCCTGATGCTGATGGTCGTAAAACCTTTCCTGAAAAGGGTAGGAGACCTGTATTCTTCCCGAAAAACATTGAGCAAGCCTGTGGTGGCAATTTTCTTCCTCACATTGATTATTTCCGCTTATGCTACTGAAGTCATCGGTATCCACGCCTTATTCGGTGCTTTTATGGCCGGTGTGATTATGCCGGACAACAGCAAATTCAGGAATATTTTTATTGAAAAAGTAGAAGATATTTCCTTAATCGTATTATTACCCCTGTTCTTTGTATTTACAGGATTGCGTACGGAAATCGGTTTGCTGGACGATCGTTACCTGTGGGAAATTACAGGATTGATTATTGCAGTTGCCGTTATCGGTAAGTTCTTTGGAAGTGCCCTGGCCGCAAAATTTGTGGGACAGAGCTGGCGCGATAGCCTTACGATTGGTGCACTGATGAATACCCGTGGTTTGATGGAACTTATCGTACTGAATATTGGGTATGAGTTGGGCGTATTATCGCCGATGATTTTTACCATGATGGTCATCATGGCGCTGGTCACTACTTTTATGACCGGACCGGCACTTGACCTGATCAATTTTATCTTCAAAACAAAAAAGACCTATATTCCGGAGAATATCAGCAATAAAGTAAAATATAAAATACTTCTTTCTTTTGCTGTTTCAGAGCGTGGAAAATCCCTGCTGAAAATTGCGAACAGCCTGGTGAAAAAACAAAATGGAAATGCCATTGTGACCGCAATGCACCTTTCTTCCAGTAACGAACTGCATGCTTTTGATGTCAGCCATTACGAAAAAGAAACATTTACCCCAATTATAGAAGAAGCAGAGAACCTGAATCAAAAAATCATCACGCTGTTTAAGGCATCGGTAGATATTGATTCTGATATTACAGAAATTGCCAATCATGGAGAATACGATTTGCTGTTGATTGGGTTAGGGCAATCTATTTTTGAAGGCACTCTTTTAGGAAAGGTTTTGGGCTATACCACCCGAATCATCAATCCCGATCGCCTTATTGATAAGTTTACCGGAAAAGAAGGGCTTTTCGAAAATTCTCCTTTTGATGAAAGAACCCGTCATATTATTGCCTATAGTAAAATGCCAGTAGGGATATTAGTCGATAAGAAACTCGAAGATATTGATCGTGTGCTGATTCCGTTATTTACTGCCGATGATGCCTTCCTGATGGAATACGCACAAAAGCTGATTCACAACAACGATTCGCAGATCACAATTCTGGATCCGGCAGGAGAGATTAAGAATAATTCCGAAATCAAGGAAAATATTCGCTCCATTGAGCAGATTGCACCCAATCATATTACGCTTTCTTCGGAAAGAATAATGAAAAAAGAATTTCTAGAACAACAGGATTTAATGATAATTAGCCTGGATAGTTGGAAGAAATTGGTTGACTCTCAGAGTGTTTGGTTAAATAGTACACCTTCTGTGTTAATTATTAAAAGGTAATTCATAAAATTTGTACTTTTACAAATGAATTAAAATTATAGGTAGTACTAATCATTATTAATTCAAGAAATGAACCTGTCTGATATCTTATCAGGCAGGTTTTATTTATTTATAAAAACACGAAATAATGAATTGGATTTTATTGATCATCGCAGGATTATTTGAAGTGGGTTTCGCCACTTGTTTGGGGAAATCAAAGGAAACAACCGGAATGGTTTCCAACTATTGGCTGATCGGTTTTTTGGTATGCCTGACCATAAGCATGCTGTTGCTGTATAAGGCGACGCAAACCCTGCCTATCGGTACAGCTTATGCCGTATGGACAGGTGTTGGGGCAGTGGGGACAGTAATCATGGGGATTCTGATTTTTAAGGAGCCGGCAGACTTTTGGCGGGTGTTTTTTATCACCACGCTCATTGCGTCTATCGTAGGGTTAAAATTCGTTTCCAGCCACTAAAAACCAAGCGAGAATACATACGTAATTTTAACGGAGATATTATCTTCAAATCGAGGCAATTGGTTAGGGCCGTACCGGAGGAATCCGGAAAGTCCAAAACCACTGTAGATCTGGTTGAGCTCAATACCCGATTCAAAATACCCTTCATTTAGTGTTTTGTAGGGAAGCCCGATATGCTGTTCCTGTTTGTCCAGGTCTCCCCAGGCAGCACGGGAAACCAATACGAGTGAAGGACGTATTTTTTTTGCCAGTGTTACGCGTTTAAAAGCATGTTTGAATTGCAGGAATAAGTATTCGCTGGAGAAGAATTCGTTGAAGAACATGGTTTCAAAACTGTTTTTACCTCCAATAGTGATACGTTGTATAATACCATCTTTTTCGAGGTTATTCGGAGACGTACTGTACAGGTGTGTAATCGGGATATCGCCAAAGGCATAACCGCCCTGTAGCAGGAAAGAGGTTTTCTGGCCATTGAGGTATTTCTTTTCATAATCCGCACGGAGGTCAATTTTTCCAAAATCATAATCGTTGCCTAAAACATTCGGAAGTGATTTGGTAAACTGGAAAGTAATCCTCGGAAAGCGCTTCTCGATTTCAATACGTCCTGAAGGCGTTTGCATATAATCGCTATAGGGATTCCATTGTATCGAAACAGATGCTGCGGTCATTACAAAACGGTCATACAGCTTATCATTCAGCAGGTAGAGGTAGTCAAACTTCGGGGTAATATCCGACCGGGTCAATTCCCATTTACTCTCAGTTTTTGGAATGATTTTAGTTTCAATATAAGCCGACCATGTTTTGTAGGCATAGAACGTACTAACGTTAATCGGGCGTGGGTCGTACAGCCGGAAAACACGCTTATCAATGGTAAACGTAGTGCTACCGATCTCCCGCACATCTTCGGTATACGATCCGCCAATCCAGGTGTTTGAAAACTTGCCCAGGCGTGCTGCGCCGCCCAGGCTATATTTCCATCGTTCGTCTTTTAGCGCATACGCACCATACCCTTCCAGCCGGTATTTTGTTGAGAATTTTTCATTGGTGATGCGACCAAGGCCAAAACGGAAGCCTTCATAATTATTGTACTTTACCAGATAACGTAGATCGAGGTCAAAGAAGCCAATAGGCAGGTAGCCATTCAAAATCCGGCGCCCGATTTTTAATTTCTGTTCAATGCCTTCCTTAATCACGATACTGTCCAGCGCAATATATGTTTGTTTGCTGCGGCGGTTCAGGCTATCTTTTCTGTAGGTGTCCCAAAAGGCTTCGTTTTTATTGATGGCATCATCCTTTACCTGAATGGCAATGGCAGCCTTACGGATCGTGAATGGTACGTTAAACTGCGTGTCGAAATAATTAGACTCGGAGAGCAGGTAAACGTAATCCGAAGATACTTTAGGGCTTTTCCGCTTGGTCACCCCAATCCCCAATTCGTCCTCATCACCCTGAAACTGGATTTGTCCCACAAAGAGGTTAATGTTGTCCTCATTATTGCCTTTGGCAATTTTAAAAGTTTTGCCGGTCGGAAACCAGAGGTCCTGTTTGGGCAGGTATTCGTAGTCATGGATTCCGGTTACATCAATCACCCCTTTGATCCTGAAAATGGATTTCGCAATCCCGAAATTATTCTGATCAATATACAACACTCCCTGCAGGCCTTCTTTTTTCGAACGCTTTTTATTTTTAAAGAATACCATATAGGTATTTCGGCCACCGATAGCTATGGTGTCCAGTAAGGTAAAGTTGTATTCTTTCAGGGCGTCATTTGCCAATGGGCCATCATAACTGGTTTCCATCAGCTCATACTTGTTATCATATACCGAAAAAGATTGCAGTTTTAACCCGATGATCTCATAAATAGGCTGCTTGAATCCTGCCATCCGGGTGGCCAGTATCGTTTCCTTAAAGCCTTGTTCGTTAAATTGGAATTGCGATACTTTTTCCGTCTGGTAAAGGTGTTGTTTAGTAATCAGTTTTTTAAACTTGTAGTCTGCAGAGTCGATTTTGACAAATTTCCGGATCTCATTTTTTACGGTAAACACAGAATCCAAGGTACCTTTAATGGAATCGGGGTTGGCAGTAATTACTAATTTATTATAAGCTTTAAACTGGAAACTACTTAGTTTTTTCTCCGGATTATTGCGGTCTTTCATCTGTATGGCTTTCCGAACGATTGCTACTGCCGGATTTTCGCCCACCGTTACTTCATGGAGGTTTTCTACATTAGGGAGCAGCAATACCGTAAAATGTTTTTTGCTGCTGTCATTTGGTACCGTCTGGGGCTGGAATCCAATATAAGAAATCGTGATCTCAAGGGTGTTTTGTGACGTGTTAAGCTGAAACTTCCCATCGATATCACTAAAGACCAATAAGCCATCATTGGTGCTGATTGTAGCAAAAGGCAGCGGTTTATCGGTGCCTGCATTGCGCACAACTCCGGTAGTCTGGAATTGCGCCTGTAATGAAAGCGATAGTAGAAAAAATAATAAAGTGATTGGCTTCATAGGGTCTTACTGTAACAAACGAATCAAAATAGGTTTTATTACGACACAAAAGTAATCTTCCTGAATAAAAAAATCCACTCTTTAAGTGGATTTTAGTAATTCGGCTAACCACTTTGATTACAAGGAAGATAAAACTGCAATTTTCAAGAAGATCCTCCGTGTATTTTATAACCGATTGAGGGATAAAAAAACACCCGGATCTGGTAAGATCCGGGTGCAGTATACAGGTGTAAAGTAGATTATACTTTCATGATTTCAGCTTCTTTTGCGCTTAATAGTTCATCAATTTTTTTGATATACGCGTTCGTAAGATTTTGTATGTCATCTTCGGCAGTTTTGCAGATGTCCTCAGAAGTACCTTCTTTTTCCAGTTTTTTGATTTCGGTATTAGCATCTTTACGGGAATTACGAACACCAATTTTAGCGTCTTCAGCTTCCGTTTTTGCCTGTTTTGCCAGGTCGCGACGTCTATCTTCTGTCAATGGCGGCACACTGATAATGATAATATCACCATTGTTCATCGGATTAAAGCCCAGATTGGCAATCATAATTGCTTTTTCTATCGGGTGCAACATGTTTTTTTCCCATGGCTGAACAGTAATTGTTCGCGCATCCGGTACATTGACATTCGCTATTTGTGAAAGTGGGGTTTGTGAACCGTAATAATCCACAAAAACACCACCCAGCATAGCAGGATTGGCTTTCCCGGCACGGATGTTTAAAAATTCCTTTTCCAGGTGGGCAATAGAACCGTCCATAGATTCTTTAGTACTGTCTAATATAAAATTAATTTCTTCAGTCATTGTTTTGGTTATTTTAGATTTCGAACATCAGGTCTTGCCTGAAAGTGATGATCAAAAAATTATACGCTATATATTTACTACGGTTCCTACATTTTCACCTTCACAGATTCGTAGCAGGTTCCCTTTTTTATTCATATCAAAAACCACGATAGGCAGGCTGTTTTCCTGGCTTAAAGTGAACGCTGTAGTGTCCATTACATTTAGTCCTTTTCGCAGTACATCTTCAAAAGTGATGGAGTCGAATTTGATGGCATCAGCATTCTTTTCCGGATCGGCATTGTAAATTCCGTCGACGCGGGTACCTTTTAGGATCACATCAGCATGTACTTCTACACCTCTTAGAACAGCAGCAGTATCTGTGGTAAAATACGGATTACCGGTTCCGGCACCAAAAATTACGATCCGTCCTTTTTCCAGGTGGCGTACCGCCCGGCGTTTGATATACGGCTCTGCGATGGCTTCAATTTTAAGGGCAGTTTGCAAGCGGGTCAGCATACCTTTGTCTTCCAGTGCACCCTGAAGGGCCATGCCGTTGATTACAGTTGCGAGCATTCCCATATAATCACCCTGAACCCTGTCCATGCCATTGCTGGCTCCGGCTACTCCCCTAAAGATATTTCCACCGCCAATAACAATGGCAATTTCTACACCTTTATCATGAATTTGCTTGATTTCGTCGGCATATTCAGCAAGTCTTTGTGGGTCAATTCCATATTGTCTGTCGCCCATTAAGGCTTCGCCGCTTAATTTCAGGAGAATTCTTTTGTATTTCATTTTCATATTTAGTTGAGATGTGCAAATATAGACATTTCTGTTTTTCTAAAATATAGTTGGCAAAAAATATCTTTTCAGCATAAAATGGCCTGAATTCGCCCATTCCAATAGGGATAAGCGCAGGAAGGTGAGGTTTAGTCGTCCAGCTCAAGAGTCAGTTTAAAGCGGGTTTGCAAATCCTCAAATGATTTTTTAGCAGTAGCATAGCCAATATCAAAAATTTCGTGCATTTTGATTTTATTGGTTTCAAAAGTACTGTAGGCAGAAAGTTCTTCCGGTTCTACGATCCAGTCACAAATATTGAACTTCTGGATGTTGCTGTTGGCCGACAAAAGGTCGAAAGCCCGTGTTGTGACTGCTTTGATAGAATTCAGGTGTTTGGCCTCGATATTTTGAATCGGGCTGACATAAACGCCAATCAGTGTGTCACAGCGTCCCTGCAGAATATCGGTAGGGAAATGGTTGAGGATACCACCATCACTATAGTAATTCCCATCGATCTCATAAGGCGAAATCACACCGGGAAAAGCGGAAGAAGCCAGGATAGCATCGACGATTTTTGTGGTGGGGCTAAAAATTTTAAGCTTCCCCTTGACCATATCAGTCGCCGTAATGTGATTGGTGATGCTCAGGTCCGAAAGTACGGCATCCTGGAAGATCAGTTCAAAATAATTGCGGAAAGAATCAGAATCAATAAGCCCTGCTTTCCAGAAGGTGAAATGTTTCCAATGAAAAAAATAGATGGATTTAAAGAATTCCAGTATTTCTTCCGGGCTTTTGCCCCATGAATATAAGGCTCCAACAATGGATCCGGCGCTGGTACCGGCAATCTGGGTGGGTTTTATCTTTTTTTCATCGAGGAATTTTAAGACCCCGGCATGTGCAATTCCTTTTGAACCGCCGCCGGATAAAATTAACCCGATTGATTTGGTGTTAAAATACATTAGTGCTAAATTACAGAACATAAAAGTATGAATTTTGTAAAGCGCACACTGTATTTTAAGATTTTAATTTTTTTTCACGGCTAATTCCGCATGCCAGAGGCTATCTGTGATCGTAATGTGTTAATTTTGCAGTTCAATTTTACCTTATGAAAGCAATTATCGAAGCAGCATTGGCAAAAAGCATGAACTATATTCAATACCGTAATCTGGTCAGCACCTTTTTAGCCGAAGGCAAAGCTACCGGTCCGGAGCAATCCGAAGCCTTGGTGCATTACAGCTCATTGAATGATACGCGCATGAAACGCCTGGATAAAACCATGGTCGTTACCGAAGCCCATACCGAAAAAATTTTAGGGCTGGAATGGGAATACATCTGGCTGGTCCTTACCGAAGGCTGGTGTGGTGATGCCGCACAAATCGTACCCATATTAAATAAAATGGCCGCTATTGGGGATAAAATAGACCTAAAGATTGTCTTGCGGGATGAAAATGAAGCGTTGATGAATCTTTTCCTGACGAATGGTGGAAAATCCATACCCAAACTGATCCTATTGGATGCTGCCACACTGGATGTCCTGGCAGACTGGGGGCCAAGGCCTGCGGGAGCACAACAGCTGATCCAGGAGTACAAAGAGAAATTTGGTGTGATTGACGATACCCTGAAAACAGAATTGCAACTCTGGTACCACCATGATAAAGGCGTGAGTACTCAAAATGAAGTATTGGAACTCCTATCGTAAACGGGATTAATGGATCACTATAAAGAACAAGGCTATTGTCTATATCGTAATTTCTTCGATGAAAGTGAGATTCGGGAAATCGAACCTTTATTACTTTGTTTTCATGAACGTTGGCTGCAGGATAAGATGCAGCATTATAATAGTGGCCTGCTCAATAGCTACAGTCTTACTTCGGCAGATTACTGGACTGTACAGGAGAAAGAAATAATATTTGGGTTTATCGCACAGCCTAAAATTAACATCATACGGAAAGCGAGTTTTTTGGGACATTCGGTGTTTCTCAATACCCAATTGTTTTTTGATCCCAAAAATCCGGACCAGCAAAATTATTGGCATCGTGACCTACAATATACCGGAATGGACGTTGCCCAGCAGCAACAGGTGATACAAAAACAGGATGTGATCCACTTTCGGATTCCCTTACGGAAAGAAAACGGGATAGAATTGATTCCAGGAAGTCATCGGCAATGGGATACATTGACAGAATATGAGGTACGCAATAATCTAAATGGAAAAAAGAGTAATGATGCCCTGGAGCGGGGACAGGTTGTCTAATTGAACCGTACCGATCTTTTGGTATTTTCAGCGAATATGATACACCGGGGATTGTATGGTATAGATCGTTTTACATTGGATATCATCTATTGTGACCCACTTCCTGAATTAAAGTCGTTTATAAATCCAAACGATTATCCCAACATACAGTTAATGGCGCAATTAGGCTATCCGGAGGTTTTTCAACGCTGAGCTGATTTTATAGAGTTGCGATAATTGTGAGTTTGTCGGAAGTAGACATCCCACCCGGATTGCATCCCGGTTTTCCTTCTGGAATTTCTTTTCCAATTTCCTCATAATAGGTTTTCCAGGCTGGAAAAAAATCATCAGTTCCCGGTTTTTTGTAGGTCATAGGGAACAGTTGGAAAAAAGGTTTGTTTTTATTTGCCGATTTGAATGCGTCATAAATCAATTCGGAACAATAATATTTACCATTATCATAGACATATTCTTCGTCATACGGAACCCCCATTTGTTGTAAAGAAAAGGCAATAGCAGCTGGGATCAGTTTTTGATATTTTGATTTGAGTCGTCCCACATACATGGGTCTATGGGTATTTTTCGAAAAAGAAGAAAGAGGATTTAGGCGTACTTTGGTACCGGCAGCCTCTATAATGTATATGGTATCTTTTTGGATATAGACTAAACCCATATGGCTAAAGTCATGGCCGTCATACCCTTCAGTGACTGCTTCTATCGCATCGCAAAGTGGGCCGCAATCCATATCCTGGAAAATCAGGTCGCCTGTTTTAAGGGCGGAAAGGGGTAGCTGCTGGGATTGTGCGGTCCAGGAGAATAATAACAGGAATAGGAATGTATATTTTCTCATAAGATGTTTATTCGGCCACCGTAATCGGATCGGTATAGTGCTCAACGTCGATAGCATTTTCCACAGAAAAATCCCCGATTTTTGTACGGCGTAACGCAGTAAGATGCGCTCCGGAACCTAAGGCAGTACCAAAGTCAAAAGCAAGCGATCGAATGTAAGTTCCTTTACTGCAAACAACACGGAAATTAATTTCTGGCAATGCAATACGGGTGATTTCAAATTCGTAAATAGTAGTTTTCCGAAAAGCAATTTCTATTTCTTCTCCGTTTCGGGCATGCTCGTACAAACGCACACCATCTTTTTTAATCGCAGAGAAAATAGGCGGTTTCTGGTCAATTTCGCCCAGGAATTGTGGTATGGTTTCATGGATAAGTGCCTCGGTGATATGATCCGTTGGAAAAGTAGCATTGACTTCCGTTTCTAAATCATAAGAAGGGGTGGTAGCGCCCAATATAATAGTCCCGGTATATTCCTTAGGCATACCCTGAAGTTCCGTAATACGCTTGGTGAATTTCCCCGTGCAAATGATCAACAGCCCGGTAGCCAATGGATCTAAAGTCCCGGCATGGCCAATTTTAATTTTTTTAAGCGCGGGGTGTTTTTTTAGGGTCCACTTGATTTTATTAACCGCCTGAAAGGAAGACCATTTCAAAGGTTTGTCAATTAATAGGACTTGTCCGTCCTGAAAGTCTTCGGCTGTCATTAAATGATAGTAAGGGGTTGGATAAAGTAATGGATTGCAAGTAATGCCAGTCCCGCAATAATCCGGTAATAGCCAAAGATTTTAAAACCATGTTTGCTCAGGTAGCCTATAAATGTATTAATGGCAAGCAATGCGACTACGAAAGCCACCACATTGCCAATAATCAGCATATTGATCTGTTCTGAAGAAAGTACAAAGCCATGTTTGTAATAATCGTAACATTTTTTTGCGGTAGCACCAAACATTGTCGGTACGGCAAGGAAAAATGAAAATTCTGCAGCAGTAGTACGGGATAGTTTTTGGGACATCCCCCCTACGATACTGGCCCCGCTTCGTGAAACTCCCGGAATCATAGCAATACATTGGAAGAAACCAATTTTTAAAGCGGTGAGGTAGGTAATTTCTGTTTCTTCTGAACCTTTAAACCAGTCATCGACCTTAAGGAGGATTACTCCACCAATTACAAGTGAAATGGCTACGGTTAAAGGGCTCTCCAGTAAGGTGTCAATATAGTCGCTTAGCAATAAGCCCAAGACCACCGCAGGAATAAAAGCGACCAATAACTTGAAGTAAAAATCAAGGGACTGGAAAAAGCGTTTAAAATATAAAGCGACAACGGCGAGGATTGCCCCAAGCTGAATGACAATAGTAAAAAGTTTGGTGAAATCATCATGTGCGATTCCAAAAAACGAAGATGCGATAATCATGTGTCCGGTAGAAGAAACTGGAAGGTATTCTGTTAATCCTTCAATGATTGCAAGGATAATTGCCTGTAAAATGCTCATTCTTTAGTGTTTCGGTTTTTTGAAAATAGAGTAAATTGTAATTCCGAAACCAATCAAAACTACAGTAGGAGCGAGCCTGATTCTCCTGAAATTGAAGATGTCCTCGCTAAAAACCTTAGGGTCATTGGAACCACCGCCGGACATCAGGATAAATCCCAAACCGATAACGGCAATACCAATCAACAGTATTTTATAATTTTCTTTACCAAATAAAAAGCTGCCTTTTTCTGTAGTTGTGTCTTTAGTATCCATGCTGTATTTTTTAATAAGAGAAACGAACTGTTGCCAGTCGTATGATTAATATAGGTCGTCAGTTCTTAGGTTGAGGAAGCGCTGGGTAGCGAAAAAAGTACTGGCCCAGGTAATTAAGATTCCGAGCAGTAAAACACCAATCAGTACCAATCCGGTCATCAGCTGATCGGCCAGTATTTCAAGATTTGGGAAGGTGGTGTCCAGATAATATAACACCCCAATAAGGGCAATTACTGCCAGTACAGAACCCATAAAGCCCAGTTTGATGCTTCTCCAGATAAACGGTTTTCGGATGAATGATTTTGTAGCACCCACCATCTGCATCGTTTTGATGATAAACCGGTTGGAATAAATCGAAAGGCGCATAGAACTGTTAATGAGCAATACTGCAATAACAGCCAAGAAGCCACTGGCAATCAAAATCCAGAAACTGATCTTTTTAATGTTATCATTGACTAAATCCACCAGTTGTTTGTCATATACGATATCGGAAATAGCCGTATTCTGGCGCAATTCACTTTCAACTTTTACGATGCTGTCTTTTACCACATAATCCGCTTTCAGGTAGATATCATAAGAATTCTGTAGTGGATTAAACCCTAAAAAGGTCATGAAATCTTCCCCGATAATATCTTTGTGTTGTTTGGCTGCTTCTTCTTTGGATACAAATCGGCTGGTATTTACAAACCGTGCTGTTTTCAGGTTCTGGCCAAAGGCCTTTACGATACTGTCTCCCGCATCATCCTTGAAATAAACGGACATTGCAATCTCTTCCTTAAAGTCATCGGATAACTTCTTGGAATTGATGACAAACAGCCCTAAGATTCCCAACAGGAAAAGAACCAAAAAGATACTCAGAACTACCGAGAAATAAGAAGAAATAAGTCGCCTTTTCTGAAACTTTTCGAATGATGATGCCATAAAAACTTTTTTAGTGCCGTAAAAATAATAAAGATATTCTTTATACATAGTTTATAACGGCTAAAGTTTTGACTTTCGTACAATAAACGTAAATTTGCCCTTCCGAATTGATTTTTTTTGTATATAGTCGCTTTATTTGCGGCCAGGAATAA
This sequence comes from Flavobacterium kingsejongi, assembly GCF_003076475.1. NCBI lineage: Bacteria > Pseudomonadati > Bacteroidota > Flavobacteriia > Flavobacteriales > Flavobacteriaceae > Flavobacterium > Flavobacterium kingsejongi. The sequence goes on from NZ_CP020919.1 coordinate 1,548,295, forward strand.
AATCATCGGGAAAATACCGCTTAAAAAATAGGGCACAATCCACATAAAAATATAGAAACGAAAGAATAGAAAATAATGAAATACAATCCGAACGAAATCGAAGCCAAATGGCGTAACTATTGGGCCGAAAACCAGACATTTCAAGCCGACAACAATTCTGATAAGCCGAAATACTATATTCTGGATATGTTTCCTTATCCTTCTGGCGCCGGACTCCATGTGGGGCATCCATTAGGCTATATCGCTTCGGATATTTATGCCCGATTCAAAAGGCATCAGGGATTTAATGTATTACATCCGCAAGGCTATGATAGCTTTGGCCTGCCGGCAGAACAGTATGCGATCCAAACCGGGCAGCATCCGGCCCTGACTACGGAAGCCAACATCAACCGTTACCGCGAGCAACTGGATAAAATCGGGTTCTCCTTTGACTGGGGGCGTGAAGTGCGTACCTCCAGCCCTGAATATTACAAATGGACCCAGTGGATTTTTATACAATTGTTCAATTCCTGGTACAATATCGATTCTGATAAAGCAGAAGATGTTGCCACATTAATTCCGGAATTCGAAACAAATGGAAATAGCAAGGTAAATGCAGTATGCGATGAAAATATAGCAGCATTTACTGCCGAAGAATGGAAAGCATACAGTGCTGACGAACAGGAGAAAATCCTTTTAAAATACCGAATGACCTACCTGGCGGAAACCGAAGTGAACTGGTGCCCGGCATTGGGAACTGTTTTGGCCAATGATGAAATTATCAATGGTGTTTCCGAACGTGGCGGGCATCCGGTAGTGCGTAAAAAAATGACGCAATGGAGTATGCGTATCAACGCCTATGCCGAACGATTATTGCAGGGGCTTACCACTATTGATTGGTCTGAATCTATCAAGGAAAGTCAGCGCAATTGGATCGGAAAATCAGTTGGGGCTTTGGTGACCTTTAAAGTAAAAGATTCCGAGTTCGAGCGTAATGCTTTCGATTACCTGATTACAGGAGACGATACCAACGATCATACGATTGAAGTATTCACCACCCGTCCCGATACCATTTTTGGAGTTACTTTTATGACTTTGGCTCCCGAACATGATTTGGTGGCTAAAATCACTACTCCGGATCAAAAAGAAGCGGTAGCCGCTTATATCGAAGCGACTTCCAAACGAAGCGAACGGGAACGTATGGCCGATGTAAAAACAATTTCAGGTGTTTTCACCGGTGGTTATGCAGAACATCCGTTTACAAGAGAGCCAATTCCGGTATGGATTGGGGATTATGTACTGGCGGGTTATGGAACTGGTGCCGTGATGGCCGTTCCTTGTGGGGACGATCGTGATTATGCCTTTGCCAAACATTTTGGTTTGCCAATTAAAAATATATTTGAAAATGCTGATATCTCCGAAGCGGCCTATTCTTCCAAAGAGAATGTCGTTATCGATAATTCCGATTTTCTGAACGGTTTGCCTTACAAAAAGGCTGCCGCGGCAGTGATTGAAGCATTGGAAGAACTGGGACAGGGGAAAGGAAAAACAAATTACCGATTGCGTGATGCCGTATTTTCCCGTCAGCGCTATTGGGGAGAGCCATTCCCGGTATACTACGTGGATGGATTGCCAAAGATGATCGATGTGAAACACCTTCCGATTGTATTGCCCGAAGTAGAAAAATACCTGCCTACTGAAGATGGACAGCCGCCTTTAGGAAATTCAAAAGAATGGGCATGGTCAGTGGCCGAAAATAAAGTAGTAGCCAATGACCAGATCGATCAGGTGAGTGTATTTCCATTGGAATTGAACACCATGCCAGGTTGGGCGGGAAGTTCTTGGTACTGGTTGCGTTATATGGATGCCCATAATGAAGACGAGTTTGTTTCTCCAGAGGCACAAAATTACTGGCAGAATGTCGATTTGTACATCGGTGGAAATGAGCATGCCACCGGGCATTTGCTGTATTCCCGTTTCTGGAATAAATTCCTGAAAGACCGTGGGGTCGTTTCCCAGGACGAGCCGTTTAAAAAACTGATCAATCAGGGAATGATACTGGGAACCAGTGCCTTTGTATACCGATTGGTCAATACCAACCAGCTGATTTCTAAAAACAGGTTTTTTGCACTATTAGATAAGGTAAAAAATAAAGTAGCTTTAAACGATGAAGAGAAAGAATTAGTAGAAGCAAACTGGAGCACTGCCGATAATGGAAGTATTTTATATCAGGCCCTTCATGCTGATGTAGCTTTTGTAAATGCTTCTGATGAATTGGATATGGAAGCTTTCAGGAATTGGAGAGCAGAATACAATACCGTGGAATTCCTTACAGAAGAGAATGAAAAATATATTGTAGGCCGTGAAGTTGAAAAGATGTCCAAATCCAAATACAATGTGGTAACGCCCGATGATATCTGTGAGGTACACGGTGCGGATACATTGCGTTTGTATGAAATGTTCCTCGGGCCCCTGGAGCAGGCAAAACCGTGGAATACTGCGGGTATCACCGGTGTTTCCGGATTCCTGAAAAAACTATGGCGCCTGTATTTTGACGATAATGGACTTATTGTAACCACTAATCCTGCAACACCGGAAGCGCTAAAAACATTGCACCGTACCATCAAGAAAGTACAGGAAGATATTGAGAACTTTTCTTTCAATACTTCTGTGAGCTCCTTTATGATTGCCGTGAATGAATTAACAGCGATGAATTGCCACGAACGCACCATACTGGAGCCACTTGCGATATTAATTTCCCCTTATGCACCGCATATTGCGGAAGAATTATGGGAGAAATTAGGCCATCAGCAAAGTATTTCAACGGTAGCATTCCCGATTTTCAAACCGGAATACCTGGTGGAGAGCAGTAAGGAATATCCGGTATCGTTTAATGGTAAAACCCGTTTTACAATCGAACTGGCATTGGATCTTACAAAAGATGAAATTGAAAAAATAGTAATGGCTGACGAAAGAACGATCAGGCAGCTGGAAGGCAGGACGCCAAATAAAGTAATTATTGTGCCTGGTAAAATTATTAACCTGGTAGGCTAAATGCCAACACACTGACAAACTTTCAGATACTTTAGAACCCCGCCCCTTTGGCGGGGTTTTTGATTCTAAACCAATAATAACCAAAAATATAAAAGCAAATGATACTATATTATGTTTTAATCGGGGCCATTGCTTTAGTCAGTTTTGCAGTGAGTTCAAAGCTGAAAAGCAAATTTGAATTCTATTCCAGAGTGCATTTACGAAATGGCATGAGTGGTGCAGAAATTGCACAGAAGATGCTTAATGATAACGGAATTTATGATGTACGCGTGATTTCTACCCCTGGTAGGCTGACTGACCATTATAATCCGGCAGATAAAACGGTAAACCTTAGTGAAGCAGTTTATAATGAGCGTAACGCTGCGGCTGCGGCAGTAGCGGCTCACGAATGTGGGCACGCGGTGCAACATGCTACGGCATACAGCATGCTGCAATTGCGATCCAAGATGGTTCCGGTTGTGAATGTGGCTTCCGGAATGTCACAATGGCTGGTAATTGGAGGCCTGATCTTAGGCGCAGCATCGGGATTGGGCATTGGATTTTATGTAGCTGTAATTGGATTGATCATGATGGCGGTAGCCACCGCTTTCAGTTTGGTGACCCTTCCGGTAGAGTATGATGCCAGCCACCGCGCCCTTGCCTGGCTGAAATCCAAAAACATGCTCACACAACAGGAATACGCCGGAGCAGAAGACTCCCTGAAATGGGCAGCAAGAACCTATCTTGTAGCGGCAATCGGTGCATTAGCATCGCTGCTGTATTGGGGCTTCCGCGTATTTGGAGGTTCCAGAAACTAAGCCCAAAGAAATAACAAAAAAAAATCCGCTTCGAAAGAGGCGGATTTTTTGTTATAACTGGATCTGTCGATCGATTTGCTGGTCGAGGGAAATAAATGTTTCGGTTCTGGAAACCCCCGCAATAGCCTGGATCTTGGAGTTGAGCAATTGCATCAGGTGCTCATTGTCACGGCAGATGATTTTAATCAATATGGACCAGTTTCCGGTAGTGTAATGGCATTCCAATACTTCCGGGATTTTCTTCAGTTCTTTTACGGCTTCGGAATTACTGGAGGCTTTGTCGAGGTAAATGCCAACAAATGACATTGTGCTATAGCCTAATATTTTGGTATTCACAATGAGTTTTGAAGCTGAAATCACACCCGATTGTTCCAGTTTGCGCAAGCGCTGGTGGATGGCTGCCCCCGAAATGCCGATTGTATTAGCAATTTGCAGAATAGGCTTGCGCGCATCTTCCATTAAGGCACGTAGGATTTCTTTATCGATACCATCGATTTCAATCTGGAACGAATTGATTTTCATAAGTAATGATTTAGAATCAAAAATACATTTTTTGTTTTAATTGTAAGCCAAAAACAAAAAAAGACCATATTCCGCAGAAGAGGTCTTTTTTGATAAGCTCGGGATGCAATTAGCTTGCCACATTATTAGGGTTATAGCCCATATAAGTGACCTGTTTTTCATTAAAAACAACGCCAAAGGATTCCAATTCCTGTAGAATCGGAAGATATACTTCTTTATTGAGTGGTAACTGTACTCCTGGTGTTTTGATATTCCCGTTTAAAATTTGCAGCGTAGCAATAGCTACCGGAAGGCCTACCGTTTTTGCCATAGCGGTATAGGTCTGGTCATCACCAATGCATACCATTTTGGAGTCAATTTGTTTTTTTTGCCCATTCACTTCATAGCCAAACTTATGATACATGACGATCATGTCCTTATCATGCTCTTCTAAAGACCAGCTATCGGATAATATTTTTTCAAGGATCTGAGCAGGTGTGGCGTTTTTAAGGCCAACAATTTTTTTAGGGTTGAAGAGGTCCAGTTCCAGCAATTTTTCCCATTTGATGTCATCCTGGTCGATTTTTAGGATATGGCGGAGTTTTAATTCAACCGAATCAGTTGGGTGATAGGGGAGAAATGCATTGGTAAAATCACGGTAGCTCATGGTTTCGGTATTTTCCATGGCATAGCTATCATCCGTCATCCCTAATTGGACAAACATATTCCAGGCTTTGGAATATCCTACTTTGCGTATGGTTCCACGGTATAATGTTAGCACATCATCTAAGCCATAAACGCTACGGTATTTTAGGGAATCCCGATTGGCGTAGGCTTCAAATTTCCCGTATCCTTCTACGTCAAGAAATTCAGTCCTGCGGAATAGTTTATTATACGGGATGTATTTATAAGTGCCTTCCTGGATGAATTTAGCGGCACCGCCCTGTCCGGCCAATACCACATTTCGAGGATTCCAAGTGAATTTGTAATTCCATAAGTTAGTATCCGATTCCGGGGCTACCAGGCCACCACAAAATGATTCGAATAAAATCATCTTGCCACCCTGCTCTCGGATTTCATCAATTACTTTCATGGCGCTCATGTGGTCGATACCGGGATCCAGCCCGATTTCATTCATAAAGACCAAATTGTTTTTCTTAACTTCTTCATCCAGTGCCTGCATGGCATCGCTGATATAAGAGGCAGTCACTAAGTGTTTTTTGTGTAACAGGCAGTCTTTGGCAACTTCAAGGTGTAAAAATGCAGGAAGCATTGAGATTACAATATCCGCTTTTTGAATTTCACGGTTCCGTTGTTCGCTGTTATGGATATCCAGCTCAATGGCTGTTGCATTTTTGTGGTTTTGTGTTTTTTTACGAGCCAGTTCTATGGATAAATCACCTATGGTAAGATGGATATTTTCCTGTTCCGATTTGTTTAAAAGATACTGAATCAGGGAGGATGCAGATCTTCCCGCCCCGATTATTAAGATATGTCTCATTAAGGTTGAATTTTTAATTCTAACACGAAAGTATGGATTTGTTATATTTATAAAAAATAAATCGCAAGACAATTGTCTTAAAATTTTAAGAGTACCTTTGTGAAAACGAATTCTAATTCGCGATTTAGCCTTACCAGTAATGGGATTCCGTACTATTTTTGATACATTTTTTTTTCGTGCATTTATTTCAAAAAAAATAATCAGGATTTCGAAAGTCAGGTAGTGTTAGTTTTTGGATCAGGATTGAATTTTACCATCACTAAATCACATTATCATGGAAAAAAAAGTAATTGCTACAGCAGCCGTACTCGGATTGACAGCAATAATTTTGGGTGCTTTTGGAGCGCATGCCCTGAAAAAAGTATTAACTGTAGAAGAATTGGTCACATTTGAAACCGGTGTCCGTTATCAGGTCTATCATGCGCTCTTTTTACTTTTTGTCGGGACAACCGCTTTAGTGACCGATAAGGCTAAAAAAACAATGTTTTGGCTCACTACTGCAGGTGTAATTTTATTTTCAGGATCCATCTATCTTTTGGCGACAGATCGACTTATGGGTATAGAATTGAAAGTCTTAGGGCCAATTACGCCTATTGGAGGATTCTTATTAATTATGGCATGGGGAGTTTTGTTCTTGAACATAATACGGAAAAATGCGTAAATTTTTCATAAATTGATTATAACGTGAAATTTATTTTTACTTTTGCAAAATAATAAACACAACACAATTCTAATTCTATGGACAATTACGCTCAATTTACGAAATCGATTTCGTTGGAAAAGTACGGTATTACAGATGTGAAGGAAATTATTTATAATCCATCGTACGATTTATTATACAATGAGGAGTTGGATCCGGGTCTTGAGGGCTTTGAAAAAGGCTTCCTGACAGAACTTGGTGCTGTAAACGTGATGACAGGTGATTTCACCGGACGTTCACCTAAAGATAAATATATCGTTAAAGATGAAGTGACAAAAGATACCATCTGGTGGACTTCTGATAAAGCGGTAAATGATAATAAGCCCATTACACAAAATACCTGGGATGCTTTAAAAGAAACAACAGTACAACAGCTTTCGGGCAAGAAGTTATATGTTGTGGATAGTTTTTGTGGTGCCAATGAAGATACTCGTCTTAAAGTGCGTTTTATCATGGAAGTGGCCTGGCAGGCACATTTTGTTAAAAACATGTTCATTCGCCCGACAGAAGAAGAGTTGGAAAACTATGGCGAGCCGGATTTTGTAGTGATGAATGGTTCTAAAACAGAATTCAAAGACTATGCTGCTCACGGATTGAATAGTGAAGTATATATTGCTTTCAACCTTACCGAGAAAATCCAGCTTATTGGTGGTACCTGGTACGGTGGTGAAATGAAAAAGGGATTATTCTCTATGATGAATTATTACCTTCCCCTACAGGGAATCGCTTCGATGCACTGTTCTGCGAATAAAGGAAAAGACGGTGATGTAGCTATTTTCTTTGGTCTTTCGGGAACAGGAAAAACGACGTTGTCTACAGATCCAAAACGCGAATTGATTGGGGATGATGAGCACGGATGGGATAATGATGGCGTATTCAACTTCGAAGGAGGTTGTTATGCGAAAACCATTGACCTGAGCCCAGAAAATGAGCCGGATATTTTTAATGCCATCAGAAGAGATGCATTATTGGAAAATGTAACTGTTGATGCAAATGGAAAAATTGATTTTAAAGATGGCTCTGTAACACAAAACACACGTGTTTCTTATCCGATAGATCACATTCAGAATATTGTAAAACCCGTTTCAAAAGCCGGGCATGCCAATAAGGTGATTTTCCTTACGGCTGACGCCTTTGGAGTAATGCCTCCAGTTTCCAAATTGACGCCGGAGCAGACAAAATATTTCTTCCTTTCCGGATTTACAGCAAAACTGGCGGGAACGGAGCGTGGTGTAACACAGCCGGAACCTACTTTCTCTGCTTGTTTTGGAAAAGCATTTTTATCCCTGCATCCTACCCAATACGGTCAGGAGTTAGTGAAAAAGATGGAAGAGCACAACGCAACAGCTTATATGGTTAATACGGGCTGGAATGGTACCGGGAAAAGAATTTCTATTAAAGATACCCGTGCGATCATTGACAGGATCCTTGACGGTTCTATAGAAAATGCTGAAACTACACTAATCCCTGTATTCAACCTGAATGTGCCTACGGCATTGGAAGGTGTGCATACCTCTATATTAGATCCAAGAAAGACCTATACTGACGAGAAGGAGTGGTTGGAGAAAGCGACTAATCTGGGACAGTTATTTGTAAAGAACTTCGTTCAGTATACCGATAATGAAGAAGGTAAAAGATTAGTTGAGGCCGGTCCTCAGTTATAAAAATACAGTGGTTAATTATAATGAAAAAGAGCTGCATCCTCCGGGTGCGGCTCTTTTTTTAACATGCGGTATAGCTACATAAAAATCAGACATAAAAAAAGCCTTACAGTCCTGTAAGGCTTTTTTTATGCTATAAACGATGTGCTTTATTTTCCTTTGTTGGCTTCGGCAACATATTTTTCCAGTGCCATTGTCATAGAGGGTGCTTCCGGAGAAGGCGCCATGATATCAACGCGGAGACCATGTTCTAAGGCTTCTTTCTGGGTTGTGCTTCCAAAAACTGCAATACGGGTATTGTTTTGTTCGAAATCCGGGAAGTTCTTAAATAAGGATTTGATTCCGGTAGGGCTAAAGAAAGCCAGGATATCATAATACACATCTTTAAGATCTGTAAGGTCGCTCATTACCGTTTTGTAAAAGGTAGCTTGTGCCCATTCTACTTTCAGGTTGTTCAGGGTAAGCGGTGCATCGGCATTGAGCTGGTCAGAAGCAGGTAAAAGGAATTTTTCGTCTTTGTACTTCTTGATTAAAGGAGACAGGTCAGCAAACTCTTTTTGACCAACATAAATCTTTCTTTTGCGGTACACCACATATTTCTGCAGGTAAAAAGCAACAGCTTCCGACTGGCAAAAATACTTTAGCGTTTCAGGGACTTTATAGCGCATTTCCTCAGCCACTCTGAAGAAATGATCAACAGAGTTTTTACTCGTCAGAATGATTGCTGTAAAGTTATTCAAATCGATTTTTTGTTGTCTTATATCCTTGGCACTAACGCCTTCCACGTGTATAAAAGGACGGAAATCAACTTTAACCTTGTGCTTATTCTGAAGCTCGAAGTAGGGTGAATTATCTACTTTTGGTTCTGGCTGCGATACTAAAATTGTTTTCACTTTCATATTTGACATATTCTAAAAAATCTAACTTTTTGTAAACCAATAATACATGAAATAGTAAGGTGCTATTTCAAGTGCGCAAAGATACAAAATAAAGTAAAACAACTTACTTATTATTAAATTTTGATAATTCCTTAAAGAAACCGCATATGTATAAGCATTTATTAATAATACGATAGCGATTAGTATATATACTAATAATACTACGGGCTTATCGTTATAGAATAGCACTAAATCTATAGGGAGCAGCGCCAATCCTATATAGGTTCTATAACTTACTTTTTGCAGATGCAATTGTTCATTGAACTCCTCAATATTAAAAGAGGTCGCAATAATTTTTTCAATCAGGTACTTTGACAGGATGAAAAAACCGAGCAAAGTAACGATCTGGATAAAGGCAATTCCGTTGGTTTTGGTAGTATATCCAAAATAACTCAGGATTAACTGGATGAAAAAAGCCAGGGAAAAAAGCTGTACAAAAAACAGCAATATATTAAACCAGTCGAGTGTATTGCCGCCTTCACGATAGATCTTGAGGTACTTATTGGAAATAACCAGTTTGATGAAATCGTTAAAACGGCTTTCAAAAGCGGTTTTAGTGATCGCAATCATGATCAGGCAGCCCACAAAAATAAGGGTCGCCCAATCTTTACTGTCCATAATTCTCGGAATAAGATCGAATTCTTTCATAACGGTACAAAATTACTAATTTTATTGTCGTATTTATACAATTATTATGAAAGAAGAGTAAAATAAAAGGTTACTTTTGTGCCGAAATTTATCACGTATGAGCGACGGTATAGTTATAATTCCAACCTATAACGAAATTGAAAATATCGAAAGTATCATCAGGGCAGTATTTTCATTGTCAAAACCATTACACGTTTTAATTGTCGATGATAATTCCCCGGACGGGACAGCCGAAAAGGTAATTCACCTTCAGGAAGAATTTCAGGGACGCCTGTTTCTGGAAAAGAGAATGAAAAAAGCAGGCCTGGGAACTGCCTATGTACACGGTTTTCGATATGCGCTGCAAAGAACCTACAGTTATATTTTTGAAATGGATGCTGATTTTTCCCATAATCCGAATGATTTGGAAAAATTATATGCGGCCTGCCATTTGGGTGGTGCCGATGTAGCGATAGGATCGCGCTACCTGACCGGGGTTAATGTGGTCAACTGGCCGCTCAACCGGGTGCTCATGTCCTATTATGCTTCGGCCTATGTAAGGCTGATCACCGGGATGGAAATCCGGGATGCTACCGCAGGATTCCTGTGCTACAAAAGGGAAGTGCTGGAGAAAATCGACCTCGATAAGATTAAATTCATCGGGTATGCTTTTCAGATTGAAATGAAATACAGGGCCTATGCCCATCATTTTAATATCCAGGAAGTGCCTATTATTTTTACGGACCGTACCAAGGGCCAGTCAAAAATGAGCAATGCAATTATCAAAGAAGCCGTATTTGGCGTGATAGCATTACGAATAAAAAAGTTATTTAATAAGTTATAAGAAAGAGGACAATGAACAGGGTTTTAATAAAAAATGCCAAAATAGTAAACGAAGGTCAGATTTTTGAAGGCGATGTCCTGATTGAAAATGATATCATCGTCGAAATCGCGGACAGTATCAGCGCAAAATCGGCTGATTGTAAAATTATCGATGCGGAAGGGAATTATTTGATTCCTGGGATGATCGATGACCAGGTTCATTTTCGGGAACCAGGCCTGACGCATAAAGGGGATATTGCCTCTGAATCCAGAGCTGCAGTTGCCGGAGGAATCACTTCTTTTATCGAACAGCCGAATACCGTTCCCAATGCGGTGACGCAGGAATTGCTCGAGCAGAAATACCAGATCGCAGCAGAAAAATCATATGCCAATTATTCCTTTATGATGGGGGCTACCAATGATAACCTGGAAGAAGTCCTGAAGACCGATCCTAAAAATGTAGCGGGAATTAAAATATTCTTAGGTTCTTCTACCGGCAATATGCTGGTGGATAATGAAAAAGTACTGGAAACTATATTTTCAGGCACTAAAATGCTGATTGCCGTACATTGTGAAGATGAAGCGACAATACAGGCGAACCTGGAGCATTATAAAGCAGAATTCGGCGAGGATATCCCAATGAAATACCATCCACTCATCCGCAGTGAAGAAGCGTGTTATATCTCGTCTTCTAAAGCCGTCGAACTGGCCAAGAAAACCGGGGCCCGTTTGCATGTATTCCATGTGTCTACTGCGAAAGAAACAAATTTGTTTACCAATAAGATTCCCTTAGAAAACAAACAAATTACTGCAGAAGTATGTATCCACCATTTGTGGTTCACCGACGCAGATTATGAGAAAAAAGGATCCCTGATCAAATGGAACCCTGCAGTGAAAACCGCAGAAGATAAAAAAGCATTGTGGGAAGCATTACTTGATGATCGTATTGATGTCGTGGCAACAGATCATGCACCACATACACTTGAAGAAAAGAAGAATGTATATACTAAGGCGCCGTCTGGTGGCCCGTTAGTACAGCATGCTTTGGTGGCTATGTTTGAAGCCCATCACCAGGGTAAGATTTCCGTGGAGAAAATTGTGGAAAAAACAGCCCACAATCCTGCGAAAATCTTTAAAATTGAGAAACGCGGTTTTATAAAAGTTGGTTATTATGCCGATTTGGCTATTGTCAACACCGGTCTTCCGTGGAATGTAAAAAAAGAAAATATCCTCTACAAATGTGGCTGGTCTCCATTTGAAGGATTTAATTTCAAATCCAGGATTACCCATACTTTTGTAAACGGGCAGTTAGTGTATCAGAACTTTAAAGTTAAAGAAATTCAGGCCGGAAAAAGATTGTCGTTTGACCGTTAATTTATTTCAGATGAAAAAGATTTTAGGATGTATTATCGCAGTACTGTTTTTGGTCTCCTGTTCCGATACACCGGTTCATAAACCAAAGAAGCTGATCAAGGAGAATGTCATGGTGGACATCCTGTATGATATGGCATTGCTACAGGCTATGAAAAGCTACAATCCTAATATGCTGGATGTGATGAACATCAACTCCACAAATTACATCTACAAGAAATATAATATCGATAGCCTGCAATTTGCGCAAAATAATGAATATTATGCCTCCCGTATCGAAGATTACCAAAAGATATATGAGAAAGTAGATGAACGGCTGCAAAAAACAATTAAGGCGTCCAAGCCGAAAGTATTGCCTGAGCTTAAAAAGGATGTCGTGAAAAAAGCGATAGATTCTACCAAAAAGGCTACAGATTCTATCAAATTAAAAAGCAATGATAGCCTCAGAAAAATAAGCATCAAAAAGGGCGCGCTTAAAAAAGTAAAATAGTCCCGGTACTATCGGGTGTGAGATAACTGGCGGTTTATGTATAATAAACCGCCATTTTTTTGATGTAGGTTTTAATATCTTCAAATTGATAATCCAGTGCTTTGATAATTTTTTCGTTGGAGAAAATATCTGCTGTATGCGAGGATTTCGCCGCTGAACGCGATAGTTTACGCTCCCTGAAAAACAACTTGGATAAGAGCCAGTCGGCACGCCAGGCAATGGATGTCATCCAGGGTTTTGCGGCTATGGTTGGTTTTTTGGCGTGTAAAGCGTCTGCAATCGTAAGAATCAGGTCTTTGTAGACGATATTTTCACTGATAAGCGTATACCGCTCTCCCTGAATCGGGCTATTCATTAGCTGGATCATGATTTTTACGACATCTTCTACCGCGACAAACCCTGTTGATCCGAACGTGTAATATGGAAGGCCAGCGGCAATAAGGCTAAAAATCTGTCCGCTTCCCTGATCCGGAAAACCGGGGCCTAAGATAATTCCGGGATTGACAATCACGACAGGCAGGCCTTCCTGGTCGCCACGCCAGACTTCCATCTCAGCACCATATTTTGAGATCGCATAATCTCCGTGGTTTTTATTCGGATTCCATTCCGTTTCTTCGGTAATCGGTGTTTTGGGAACAGCCACATCTCCGAGTGCCGCAATAGAACTCACATGGCAGAGTTTTTTGACCTTATAATCAATACAGAAATTGACGATATTGGCGGTGCCTTCAATGTTGATCTTCCGAAGCTGTTCTTCCTCTGAAGTGGTAACTGAAACCAGTGCGGCACAATGGTAAACATAATCAATACCAGTAAAAGCAGCTTCCAGTGCTGGAATTTCCGTGATATCAGCATGGAACCACTGGGCTTTATCGTATAACGCTTCTTTGTTGTAAAGGCGGAACAGTGCTTTTACCTTTTCCAGCTTTTTCGGATTCCGGTAGAGCGCACGAACAGGCATTCCATCCTCTAAAAGTTGAAGTACTAAATGTGAACCCACTAATCCTGTTGCTCCGGTGACTAATATCATAGAGACAAATATAATGAGATTTGATGATTTTAGCAGGATTTCATTTTGAGAATTGCCCGCAGTGAAAAAAAAGAAAGGGGGAAGGAATAGCCCCGACAGCAACGGTATCCTTTTTTTGCGGTGTATTCGTATGCTGTTGCCGCAAAAAAGATACAAGCGTATGGCGGGAATTACCATTCCGGATAAATCACTGTAGTTTCGCTCCTCAATATTTATCCTGAATTGTTATCTTTGCGCAAATTATTGAAGTAAAAAAATGAAGAATTTAGTCGAAGAATTGCGTTGGAGAGGTTTGTATCACGATAGTATGCCGGGAACGGAAGAGCAGTTGCTGAAAGAAGCGACCAGCGCTTATATTGGATTTGACCCGACCGCAGATTCGCTTCATATCGGGAGCATGGTACAAATCATTCTTTTGGTACACCTGAAAAATTTCGGGCACAGGCCTGTTGCTTTAGTAGGTGGTGCTACCGGGATGATTGGGGATCCGTCCGGGAAATCGGATGAGCGCAACCTGCTGAATGAAGAAACCCTGGCGAAAAATGTCGCTGGGATTAAAAGTGTATTGTCCCGCTTCCTGGATTTCAATGCAACAGGAGCTAACGCACCTATCATGGTCAACAATTATGACTGGATGAAAGAATTCTCCTTTATTGATTTTGCCCGTGAAGTTGGAAAACGAATCACCGTAAATTATATGATGGCGAAGGATTCTGTAAAAAAACGATTCTCCGGTGACGGTGTAGGGATGTCTTTTACTGAATTTACCTACCAGCTGATCCAGGGGTATGATTTCTACCATTTGTACAAAACTGAAAACTGCCTGTTACAGATGGGGGGATCCGATCAGTGGGGAAATATTACCACCGGAACGGAATTAGTACGCAGAATGGGTGGCGAAGGTGCTAAGGCTTACGCTATGACCACGCCATTGATCACCAAAGCCGACGGTTCTAAATTTGGAAAATCCGAAGGTGGAAACATCTGGCTGGATGCCGATAAAACGTCGGTATATAAATTCTACCAGTTCTGGTTGAATACGACTGATATTGATGCAGAGAAATATATTAAAATATTTACCTTTTTAGAGAAGGATGTGATTGATGCACTCATTGCAGAACATCATGAAGCGCCACATTTACGTATACTGCAAAAGAAATTAGCAGAAGAAATTACGGTATTTGTACACGGTGCCGAAGCATTTGAAACTGCGGTAAAAGCATCAGCTATCCTTTTTGGAAATGCGACAGCTGCCGATTTAAAGCAACTGGATGAAACAACCTTCCTGGATGTTTTTGAAGGAGTGCCACAAGCTGAAATTGCGCGTGCTGATGTAGATGGCGGACTTGATATCGTTACATTGCTCAATGAGAAATCCGGATTTTTAAAATCCAACGGGGAAGCGCGTCGTGCTTTGGCGGAGAATTCCATTTCGGTAAACCGCGAGAAGATTACGGAAGAATTCAAGCTTTCAGCCAATGACCTGATCAACGACCGTTTTATCTTGTTGCAGAAAGGAAAGAAAAACTATTTTGTAATCCGGGTGGTGTAATATTACAAAACCATCAGGTTACAGCCTCGTATATCTGAATTATCAAAACGTCCCAATACTTCGAAAGAATTGTTGGGATATTTTTTGCCCAGATCCTGGGTGGCTATAAAAGAGCAGGAATTGATATTAGCCAGGTCAATGACATTAATACCGCCTGTTTTTCCGGTTTCCACATAAGAAAGTGCATCTTCAGTATCCCGGATGAGTACCTGCATCCAGTTGGGGCATTCGAAGATACCCTGGCCTAAAGAATAGGCCTGTGACAACAACTCCGTCATGCCATATTCGGAATGGATGGCCGATACACCAAAACCTTTACAAAGCTGTTCGTGCAGTTCTTCCCGTATCATTTCTTTTCTCTTGCCTTTCATACCACCTGTTTCCATGATAATCGTATTCTGGAGCTGGAAATCCTGTTTTTCAATCAGGTCCAAAAGGGCATATGTCACCCCAATCAGGAGGACATTTTGTCCGGAAGCATCTAAGGCGACCAGTTTTTCGATCAGCTCATCGTGGTTGAAGAGGTAAAAGCCGCTATTTTCATTATTGGAAAGCCGGATCAGGTCTTCAACCATGTGGATCAGGGAAGAACCCTGGCGCTCCAGGTAGGAGGGTAGTAGGGCAAGTACCGCATAATCTTCGATGTTGCCATAGAAGGAGGCAAAAGCTTTGCGATAGCTGTCTTCATAAAGCGAGATATCGGTAATAAGATGCCTGCTGGTTACCATGCCTGTGGTGCCGCTGCTTGTGAATGTTTCCTGTACCGGGTCGGTTGTAGTCGAAAGGATTTCATGGGTTTTGAAAAACTGTATCGGCAGGAAAGGGATTTGCTGGAGGGATTTTACGGCTGCTTTGTCTACATTTAAAAAACGGCAGAATTCACCATAGACATTGTTGTGCTCGTATTGATGACGGAACACTTTCAATGCAGTCTTTTCAAATTCTTTATGGTTTTTTATCGTGAAAATATCGGCAGCTATACTCAAGGAAATGTTTTTTACAAAAGTAATTAAAATAAAAAAGCACCCGGCTGTACGGATGCTTTTTTGCTGTTATTTTTAGGCATTACGCTGATCTTTTGCGTAAGGCATTGTTTCATTGTATCTTTTTGAAAGGGTTACTTCACAATCAGTTTTCGGGTAGAAGCCATATCGCCTTCTTTGATCTTGATGATGTAAACGCCGGGCACTAAACTCGAAATATTCAACTCTTTAGCGCTAATGCTGCTTTGGAACACCTTTTTCCCCAATACATCAAAAATCTCTACATCTTTGTTGGAAGCTGATTTGGAAGTAATATAAATCTTTCCATTGCTCACAGGATTAGGGTAGAAGTTAAGTCCTTCTATAGTGTTATCCTGATTCTTTGGTGTTTTTCCTTCCTGGGCGGCTGCCGGGAGTGAAATAAAGAGTAGGAAAAATAAAATATAAAAGTAATTTTTTGTCATTTCTTGAAATTGGTTATGTAAATATAATAAATGTTTTTCAAATACTATACCACAATATGTAATTTCGCTAAAAGGCCCTGAAAAAATGTCTTATAGTGTTATTTTAACGCCAAAAGCATCCCTTTTGAGGATGCTTTGGTGTAATAGTATGTTGGAATTGGATTATAGTCCCATCCAGCTCATCCATGTTGGTTTTGCTGCTCCGCTTCCTGCTCCTGTAGCATTAGCATTAGCAGTATAATTTTCAGGTTTATTAGAATTTTCAGTAACGTTATTGATGCTTACGTTAGTTACCGGGCTGGCAAGGAAGAATGCCTGAGTTTCAGCTCCGTTGAAGTTGATTCCGTAGCTTCCTGTAGAACCTTTAAAGTTTGCGATGTAAACGTTGTTGATTGTTCCTTTAGTTCCTCTTCTTAGCATGATTCCAGCTTCACTTGTTACGGCAGCACTGTTTCTTCCGATCAATGTGATGTTTGATAAAGTTGGGTTAGAGATTGGCGCTAATGTTGGTGTAGCAGTGTTGTTGTCTGCTTCCATACCACGGCTATCAGAAGAGAATGTAGTAGCTACTGACTGATCAGAGTACATGTTTGTAAAAGTACCATTCCATCCTTCAGTCCAGTCAAAAGAATCATCCTGGCATCCGATTGCAGCAATGTTAGAACCTCCAACAGAACCACCGAACCACTCAAATCCATCATCAGCACCTTGTCTTACCAACAAGTTGTTTACAGTTGTTCCAGATCCTACAGCGTAGAATGTGAATCCGTTGAATTCTGCTTCTTCGTTGATTAAGTTACCTGTGTATTCTGCAATGATGTACGATAATGTTCCTGAATTATCTGCAGCATTTGTTCCACCGTAGTTTAATCCTGTAACTTCTGCCAATACGTTTGTACCTAAGTTAGTGATAGCATTACCACAGATTACGATTCCACCCCAGTCACCTGCAGCTGGATTTGCTTTACTGGAAGTAAAGATAATTGGTTTTGCAGCTGTTCCTACGGCATTGATTTTTCCACCTTGTTTGATTGCAAGGAACGCTACTTCAGTGGCATCATCTTCTGAGTATGCTTTGATTTTTGTTCCAGCAGGGATTGTAAGTGTTGCACCACTGGCAACATATACGCCACCTTTTAATGTATAAACCGTTCCTGCGTTCAATGTCATGTCGGCACTGATGGTTCCGGTTAGGGTTCCAGTTGCAGGTACATTACCACCATTGTCGGTACTGTTACCACTATCATCACTGGAACAGCTTGTTAAAACTGACGCTAATACAGCCAGGCTTAAGAATAAATTTTTCATGTTGTAATTTTTTTGTTGTTTTAATTTAGTACTGCAAATATGGTAGTTGTGTGGGAGTTAGAGGTTAAGTCATAATTATTGAATTATTATCATAACTCCTTTTTAGTGTTATCGAATTGTTACGGGGTTACATTCCCTTAAAGCATAAAAAAAGCGGCTTTATGCAAGCCGCTTTGATACTGAGGGATTTTGTATTTAAAAGATATCATATTTAAGGCCCAGGCTGAAATCCAATCCTGCTCTGTAGGAGTAGGTTTTGATATCGGATTCTTTATTCTCCTGTACTCTTTCAATTTTACTGTCTAAAAGGTTTTTTACATTGAAGCTGATGTTCAGTTTGTCTCCAATTTTAGCACTGGAAATGAAATTCAGTACGGTATATCCTTTTTCTACAATGTTTCCGGCACCATAATTTCCTAAGGAATAGATACGGTCGTGGAAGTAATTGGCTACGATCGATACGGTAGGCTTGAACGTTGCATTCTCCATACGGTAGCTTAAATCAGCATTGATCAGTAATGGGGAAGCACCTTGCAGGGCTTCTTTGCTTTCATTGAAATTCACACTGATCGTTTCATTCGTGTCTTTGTTTACTTTTTCAGAATCCAGTTTTTGTTGTGAATACATGTACGTAAGGTTGAATCCTCCGGATAAGGCACGTTTTCCTTTTGGTGAATCTACCGACCAAAGGTCTTTACGAACTTCAAATTCGGCTCCTACTACATACGCATAATCTCCGGCATTGATAAAGGTGAAATCATTCAAGGCAGAATTTTGTCTTACTTTACTGATCGGGTCAGAAATGTATTTACCAAAACCAGTTACCGAAAATAATTCTTCATTCTTAGGGAACATTTCCCATTTGATGTCAAAATTGTAATTATCAGAAGGTTTCAGGAAAGGGTTTCCTACCATACTTTCTGTAACATCCTGGTAACGGAAAGGTGCCTTTTCGATAAATTGTGGTAACGTATAGGATTTACTGGCCGCCAATCTCAGGTTTTGTGTATCGGACAATTTGTATTTCATCGTCGCTGCAGGCAGGATATAGAACTTGTCGATTTTAGCATCATCAAAATTTACGTTAGGTAATGAGATGTTCGTTTCCCATTCCATTTCCTGTAGTACTTTTTCGGCTCTTACCCCAATAGTGTACGTAATCTTATCTGTTGGATTATGTTCGAAATTTACGAAACCGGAATGTACGGTAAGGTCAGCGTTGTATGTAAAAGGTTTTAAACTTTTGTTACGGGCTGTACCGATGTTGAAGGTATTCAGGATTCCGTTTTCAATAGACTGGTTGTCGGGATTCAGGAAGTTGTCGATCGTGTTTTTAGTTACTGCAATGTCGTTTCCATTGATCCTGAAGTTGAATTGTGTCGCTTCGAAATCTCTTGATTTTGACCTGCCATTGTACCCCACACTGATTTTTCCTTTATAGCTCTCATCTGCTCCTTTTAGTACCTTATAATTGAATACTGCTTTTCCCGCTTTTTCAGTTTCTTTCAGGAATTGGTAGTAACGGCTGTTGGAAGTCTGGGAAGCAGAATTGTAGATGAAATTTCCGTCATTGCCCTGGATCAGGTTGTTGGTGATACGATCCGGCATGTCAGCATTTACAATACTGTAGGAAGCACCCCATTCTGCACTAAGGCGATCGGATAACTTGTGATCTCCTAATAATTGGTTCACGAACAGTTTGTTTTGCTCGGTCAAAGTCTGTCTGGTAAAACTGTTACGCGCATTCTCATCTAAGAAGTCGTATTCGCTTACGGTACTTTTGGAAGAGTTTACAAAAACACTGTTCACCTTGATTTTGTGGTTGGAGTTGATTTTATAGGTCACATTGGCCATAGCGGTAGTCTTTGTGCCAAATTCAAATTTATCCACATTATAGTAATCCTGGATGATGTTGTCATTGGTAATCCCGACTACTTTTTGAGATCCGTTTTTGTAACGGTAGCCGTTGGCGTAGGATGCAGTAGCAAAAGCACTGATTTTTCCATTTTCACCTACATTAAAACTTGTACCTCCCGAAGCACCAAAATTGATGTTCACCGGTTTTCCTTCAGTACCAGGAACCCATTTGTTCTGGAATTGGTATTCGTTAACCGATGTAGGCGTTTTGGTGGTATAAAAACCGGATTTCTTTACATTGTCTGCAATTCTGAAATCGGTGTTGAAGGCTTTATTGTTCAGTCCGCTGCCCACTTCGATATCCATTTTTGTAGCACCGGTGTGCTCTTTGGAAGCGATGTTGATATTCGCACCACCCATATCACCATATAAATCAGGAGTGTAGGTTTTGTTGATGCCTACCGATTGGATAACATCTGTAGAGAATAAATCCAGTGCGATATTTTTATTTACCGGCTCATTGGAAGGAAGGGGAAGGCCATTCAGTAACGTACTGTTATAACGATCGCCTAATCCACGTACAAAGATACCGCTGGAACCTTCCTGTTTGGAAATTCCCGTAACCTTGGTTACTGCAGAAGCAGCATCGCTAACCCCTTTTCGGGAAAGTTCCTGTGCCCCGATACTTTGAGTCATGACCACTGCTTTTTGTTGCTCCGCCAATAAAGCCGATTCTTTTTCGCGGTTTACCGTAGCTTCGATAAGTACGTCTTCCAGAAGGACGCTGTCTGCGCCTAAAGCCTGGTTGATCATTCGTTTCTCATTTGGTTTTAAGGCTACGGAAACCTCTACATTCTTATAGCCTACAAAGCCAAAAACCAGTACATAATTCCCCGGTTTGATTTCAAGGTTATATTTTCCGTTCTCATCCGTATTTGTGCCAATTGTTGTACCTTTAACTGTGATACTCGCAAAAGGAAGGGTTTCGTTATTCATTTCCTTATCGGTTACTACACCGGAGACGGTTGCCTTGTTTTGTGCAAATCCCAGAGTAGCAATGAATAATGCGATTAATAAAAATTTAAGTTTCATTGTGTGTGTTGTTTATTTTGCTGCAAATAAACTCCACGATTGTAAACTTCATGTTAGTTGCCTGTTACTTTTAGGTTCGGCGAATATTACCAAAAGGTTACCACATTAAATTACGGTTAACAGCGATAAAACATTTTTTTTTATATTTACATTTACACCCGAAAACAACGAACCCTACGTTATTATGAAGAAAAAAGAAATCAAAATTCTACTGGTAGATGATGAAGCGGATATCCTCGAAATTGTCGGATATAACTTGTCACAGGAAGGCTATCAGATTGTTACGGCAAGTAACGGTAAAGAAGCAGTCCTAAAGGCCAAAAAAGAATTGCCGAATCTTATTATTATGGATGTAATGATGCCGGAAATGGACGGTATGGAGGCTTGTGAAAACATTAGAAAGATCCCGGAACTCAGTAACGTAATCATAACATTCCTTACGGCACGAAGCGAAGATTATTCCCAGGTAGCCGGATTTGATGCTGGTGCCGATGATTATATCACCAAACCCATTAAACCGAAATTACTCGTTAGCAAAGTGAAAGCCCTGCTTCGAAGACTGAAAGAAGATGACAAAACTTCCGATACGTTAAATGTTGGAGGCATCGAAATCAACCGGGAAGAATACAAGATCATTAAAGAAGGCCGGGAGATTATATTACCACGAAAAGAATTTGAATTGTTTTACCTGCTGGCTTCCAAACCTGGAAAAGTATTTAAGAGAGAAGAAATTCTGGATAAAGTATGGGGTAATGAAGTAATTGTAGGCGGTAGGACTATTGATGTCCACATCCGTAAACTCCGCGAAAAAATAGGCGAGGAATTGTTTAAAACGATCAAAGGGGTTGGATACAAACTCGAAGTCGTTTAGAAAACGGGAAAGTATATTGCCACGACTATATTTTTAGTAACTTTAACCACGCGGCACTAAACTTTTAAGCATCATATAATGTCTATTACTTTTAAGAAAACCTACAGATTCGCAGTGAAATCAGCACTTTATGTTACGCTGTTTTCCACCGCATTTGTAGGCTTACTGATTTCAATCTTCTTCAAAGCCGGAAATCAGGAGCTCATACGGTTCTGTATGATCTTCGCCTTCTGTGTGGCCATTTTCTCTTTTTTTGTATTGCAATATCGCGTGGAGCGGTTCATTTACCGCAGGGTAAAGAAAATATACGATGATGTATCGCTGCTGGAATCCAGTTCATTCCGGAAACAGCCGATCACTACCGATATGGCTACACTAACGCGGCAGGTAAAGAAATTTGCCACCGATAAAAAACTCGAAATTGAAACGCTTAAAATCCGCGAAGAATACCGTCGCGAATTTCTTGGGAATGTATCCCACGAACTCAAAACCCCTCTTTTTACAGTTCAGGGCTACCTGCTCACATTATTAGACGGGGCCATGAACGATAAAACCATTCGTAAAAAATACCTGCAACGCGCTGAGAAAGGGGTGGAACGCCTGATCTATATTGTGCAGGATTTGGATATGATTACCAAACTGGAAGTTGGGGACCTCAACCTGATGACTACAAAATTTGATATTGTTGAGGTCGTGCAGAATGTATTTGACCTTTTGGAAATGAAAGCTTCCGAAAAGAATATCATGCTCATGTTCGATATGAAATACATCAAGGCCATTGAAGTATTTGGTGATCGGGAAAAAATACAGCAGGTGGTCATGAACCTGATGGTGAACTCCATCAAATACGGAAAAGAAGACGGTACTACAGAAGTGAGTATCGAGGACCTTGTCAATAATAAAGTCATTGTCCGCGTGATGGACAATGGTGAGGGGATTGAAAAGCAACACATCCCCCGTCTTTTTGAACGTTTCTACCGTGTTGATAAAAGTGGTGCCCGTAGTGAAGGGGGCTCAGGCCTTGGCTTGGCGATCGTCAAACACATTATCGAGGCCCATGATGAGAAAATCTACGTAGAGAGTAAGGTGAATGTAGGCTCAGAATTTTCGTTCACGCTCGAAAAGGCCAAATAAAGCACTCCAGGTAATCTCAGTACCAAAACATTTTAATCCTTTATAGTCCGTTACAGTGGCCAGTTGGCTCAGGGTGAAATCATCCTGGCTGGCATAGGGAACCAATCCTTCTTTTTTGAGTTTCCGTGCCAGATATTCCTGTTCGTATTGCCCCGGTGTCGGGATAAAGAAGGCTTTTTTGCCCAATTGTGCCAGGTCCATAATGGTAGTATATCCAGAGCGGCACAATACCGTCGCACTTTCATTAAACGTCTGCTCGAGTTGGGTGGAATTCATAAAATTATAATAGGTCACATTACCGGATTCTTCCCGGGTTTGTTCCGCTTCTACTTTTCCTTTGATAAATACCGTTTTTTGCGGGTAGTCCGCCAGCTGCACTTTCAGTTTTTCTTCCAGCAGCCCCCGTTGTGGTTCCGGGCCGGATAAAATGACCATCAGTTCATACTGTACCGGGAGGTTCTTCTTGTGCAGTCGGCTGAGTGGGCCAATATATTTAATGCGGAGGTCCGGGCTTTCCAGGTGTCCGAGTTTGCCGGTCAGGTTCGGGCGGTCCGCAACATCGGGGACCCAGCATTCGTCAAATTTCCGGATGATATTCTGGTGGAGCATGCTCGTGAGCCAGGTTGTATTCCCTGTGAGTACATTCAGTTGGTGGGTAATAATGACAGAAGGGATTTTCTTGCTGTTTACCCCCAGGCGGTTGTCGGAAATAATACCGATGAACTGGTATTCCTCCGCCCATTTTTTTACCTGTCGACGCTCATTGCGAATGGCTTTCAGCATCCTGGGGCTGTTCCAGAAAAGTTTCCATTTGAAAAAAGCTCCTTTTTTGGCATATTCGATATGATAAGAAGGGAGCTCCAATGCCTGCAGGTGCGGAAATTCCTTTTTCAGCATTTCGAGGGCCACACCATCAGAAGCCAGGACAGGCGTATAACCGGAATTTTCAAGCGCTTTAATGATTGGGATGCAACGTGTCGCATGTCCAAGTCCCCAATTTAAGGGAGCAACCAGAATATTTTTGCTGAATGTGTTCAATAGAAGGGCTTTTTTTGGTGAATATGTTTAAACCTGAAAGATAATTGTATTCCCGTTTAGTTATATTTCCTTAATTTTACGAAAATTTTAAGTTTAGTCGTGGGAAGTAAAAATAAGTTAAAAAGATTCAGGGAAAACGAAACTTTCGGAAATGTTTTCCAACCGTCCAGAGAAGAAGTAATCGGTGATACCTTTCCTTTAAAAGGAAAATGGAACAGTGATTTTTTCAAAAATGAAAATCCATTAGTGCTGGAATTGGGCTGTGGAAAAGGAGAATACTCTGTCGGGCTGGCAGAACGTTATCCGAACATGAACTTTGTCGGGATCGATACCAAAGGGGCACGGTTCTGGCGTGGTGCTAAAACGGCAGTGGAAGATGGCCTGCATAACGTAGCTTTCCTAAGAGCACAGATTGAGCTGATCA
Source organism: Flavobacterium kingsejongi (assembly GCF_003076475.1). Classification (NCBI taxonomy): domain Bacteria; kingdom Pseudomonadati; phylum Bacteroidota; class Flavobacteriia; order Flavobacteriales; family Flavobacteriaceae; genus Flavobacterium; species Flavobacterium kingsejongi. Next base: position 1,572,489 of record NZ_CP020919.1, read on the forward strand.
ACCATCTTTTTGCAGAAAACGAAGTGGACGAGATCTGGATTACTTTTCCAGACCCACAAATCAAGTACAAAAGAACCAAACACCGCCTTACGAACTCCGAATTCCTGCAGATGTATAAAAAAATACTGAAGCCGGATGGGGTAGTCAACCTGAAAACCGATAGTGAATTCATGCATGGGTATACCTTGGGATTACTACATGGGGAAGGACACGAAGTGCTGTATGCCAACCATAATGTGTATACCAATGAAGGAAGCCCGGAGATTGTAACGGCCATCCAGACTTTTTATGAGAAACAATATCTCCTGATTAATAAAGCAATTACTTATATTAGATTTAAAATTAAATAATTAAGGTATAACAGTACTGTTAGCAGACTGCGATCTTTATAGCAGAATAGGAATGATTATACTTTTGCCGCTACTTTTGGGTTTTATTATATCGTTTGTCGGGACCATGCTTCCCGGCCTGATTAATATGACAGCAGCGAAAATCAGTTTGCGGGAAGGGCGTACCAAGGCTAAGAATTTTGCTTTTGGTGCTACTGTGGTTGTTTTTTTACAAACCTACATTGCCGTTGGATTTTCAAAATTCATCAACGAACGCCCACATGTGATTGCATTGTTGCAGGAAGTTGGGCTTGGTATTTTTGTGGCGCTGACACTTTACTTTCTCTTTTTTGCCAAAAAACCAAAGGTGAAGGATAAAGAGTTGAAAAACAAAAGCAAGACCGGGCGTTTCTTTTTTGGGATGTTACTTTCGGCACTGAATTTTTTCCCGATCCCCTATTATGTCTTTGTGAGCATCACGCTTTCCACCTACGGGATCTTCCTGTTTGAAAGGCTATTTTTACTCCTGTTTGTATTGGGGGTAGTATGCGGTTCCTATACCGTTTTTTACCTTTATATCTTTTTCTTTCACAGGATCCAGGGTAAGGCTGACTTCTTCATGAAAAATATAAATTATTTTATCGGTTCGGTAACCGGACTGATCTCCATACTGACCCTGATTAAAGTATTGCGAAACCTGTAATAATAGCGAATGGATACTAACGACAATTTCTTTGAGCGGGTGTACAGCATTGCAAAGCAGATTCCTTACGGCAGGGTAACTTCCTATGGTGCTATTGCCAAAGTACTGGGTGCTGCGCGTTCTGCCCGAATGGTGGGGTGGGCGATGAACGCCTGTCATGGCAGGGATGATATTCCTGCGCACCGTGTCGTAAACCGTAAAGGGCTACTAACGGGAAAACACCATTTTGAAGGCACGAATCTCATGCAACAATTACTGGAAAGTGAAGGTGTCAAAGTGGTCGATCACCAGATCGTTAATTTTGATACCGTATTCTGGGACCCCAATACTATGGTGTAAGCCTTCGCTTTATGCTCTTTAATTATACAAACGATTTCCTGGTAAGGAGGTCGTTTTTTTTTTGTCTTATAATAGCGTGACCAGAAGCTTAGGCAATGCGACAAATGGCTCCGAATTTCCGGAAGCTGCATATACAAATTGCATTTCACCTTTTAGTCCAGTGACAAGAAGCAAAGAGTGCGTGACAAGAGGCGTAGAAGGCGTGACCAGAAGCAAAGAGTGCGTGGCAAGAGGCATAGAAGGCGTGACCAGAAGTAAAGAGTGCGTGACAAGAGGTGTAGAAGGTGTGACCAGAAGCAAAGAGTGCGTGGCAAGAGGCGTAGAAGGCGTGACCAGAAGCAAAGAGTGCGTGACAAGAGGCGTAGAAGGTGTGGCAAGAAGCAAAGAGTGCGTGACAAGAGGCGTAGAAGGCGTGGTAATTTTCTGGTTGGAGAGACTGGTCGAAATTTTGTGTAAACAGTTCTTAGTGTTTAATATTACACCTTTCTCCAAATATGACCAAGAACTGATTCATGATTAATCCCCAGCTTGGTATTGCATTTATCCAGCTTTTTTCACAATTTTGTATTGCTAAATAGACTGATTTCTTGACGCTTTTTTCATCTGGGAACTGCACTTTTGTTTTGGTATATTTTCTAATTCCCCTGTTTAAGTTTTCTATTGTATTTGTGGTGTACATTATTTTCCTGATTTCAGCAGGATAGGCCAAAAAAGGCATGAGATTTTCCCAATTCTTTTCCCAGGAGCAAACGGCATATTTATATTTTGCTTCCCAGTTTTTTTTAAATTCAGCCAGAGCTAAAACGGCTTCTTCCTGATTTATTGCAGTATATACTTCTTTCATTGCACTGCAAAATGCTTTTCTATCCTTAACTACTACAAACTTAAGGCTATTCCTTATTTGATGAACAATGCAAAGCTGGGATTCTGTATTTGGAAAAACACCTCTGATAGCTTTTGTAAATCCGGTAAGGTTATCTGTACAGGCAATGAGAATATCCTTTACTCCACGAGATTTTATGTCAGAGAGTACAGTCATCCAAAATGAAGCCGACTCTTCTTTATTTAGCCACATTCCTAATACTTCTTTCTTACCATCTGTTTTTAGTCCGATTACAATGTAAATTGCATGGTTTTCATATTTCCCATCTGTTCTTACTTTCATATGCACAGCATCCATCCAAACAATCAGATACTGTGGTTCTAAAGCCCTTTTAGTCCATAAATCAACATCAGCCAGTATTCTATCAGAGATGGTCGAAATCGTGGACTCACTTACTGATATCCCATAAACTTCTTTAACTTGTTCTACAATATCACTACGGGTCATTCCACGACTGTACATTCCTAAAATAGCATCTTCAATCTTTTCACTCATCGATTGGCCTTTTCCGATGACCTGAGGCTCGAATTCACCATTTCTATCCCGGGGAATAGCCAGGACCATATTGCCCAAAGTCTCTGATTTTATATTCTTTGAGAAAGAACCATTACGGCTATTGCCTGTATTGTATCCGTCAATATTATGCTTCTCATATCCCAGATGAGCATCCAATTCTCCCTGGAGTAGCTGTTCAATGCCTTGTTTATACAGGTCTTGAAAAAAAGTATGGAAGTCTTCTTTGTTTTTAAATTGCTTTGCAAAATCTTTGGGTAATTTACCATCTTCGATCATAATCCGCTCTTTTTAAATTATTTAAATGTAGTTCTTTTAAATTCTATACTTAATGATCTGTTGTTTTTTGGCTAAGCCTTAAAATCTCAAATCAAATTAAAATCAATTTCTACGTTTACACAATCTAACGACTACTCCCTCTACATCCACAAGATGAAATAGTTGTGATAATATATATGATTATCCGATGTTTTTCATATTTTTACTTTTATAAAGTTAAATTTGTAAAACCCCTCTTCGTACAAATTCCCCGATAAAAATCAAATTGCGTATAAAGCATTCCGATGCCTAATGGAATGCCTTTGTTTTTTTCAGGCAGATTATTATTATTTGTCACATGACGACTAATACGCTCAATCTATGCTTTTATAGTCCTGGCAGTAGCAGGCTATACTAAGGCTGTCTTTTGTATAATGAATACCAACATAAAACCAATCGCGGATGAAGAAACACTACTTGCTTGTCGTATTATTTCCACTGCTTGCCTTAGGACAGAGTGCGGATCAGAATTATGTAAAAACGACCACATATAAAAAACCGGTGACACAGGTGTATACTGGTATTCCTGAACCCGATGAGGCCGATATCCAGATTACTTATTTTGATGGATTGGGCCGCCCGATGCAGCAACGTGCCCACCGGCAGTCCGGCAGTGGCAAGGATTTGGTCACACCGATTGCGTATGATGCCTTCGGGCGCCAGGTAAAACAATACCTGTCCTATCCCACAGAAAGCGCTTCACTTGCTTATGATGGGAATGCAATAACGGCACTGGAAACCTATTACAACACACCTGTTGGAGCGGCGCAACCCTATTTCGAAACGACTACTAATCCTTATAGTGAAACGCTTTATGAAGCTTCTCCATTGAATAGGATACTCCGGCAAGCCGCTCCCGGGAATGATTGGGTGATGGGCAGCAATCATGAAATAAAAACAGAGTATCACGCGAATTCCGCTGCAGATGCCGTACGCTATTTTAAAGCCTCGGCAACCTGGGACGGCAGCCTGTATAACATCGCGTTAACAGCAGCAGGGACTTCAAATTATGACCCCGGGCAATTGTATAAAACGATAACCCGGGATGAAAATGACACCCCAACGGAAGAATTTAAAGACAAGGAAGGCCGTGTAGTACTGAAAAGAGGATATAATAACGCGGTACCGCATGATACGTATTATGTATTTGATCAATATGGCAATCTTACCTATGTGATGCCACCGATGGCTGATGGAATCATTAGTCCAACTGTTTTAGACGAGGTGTGCTACCAGTACAAATACGATAGCCGTAACCGTTTGGCAGAGAAAAAACTACCAGCGAAACAATGGGAGTATATTGTTTATGATAAATTGAATCGTGTAGTAGCCACAGGTCCTGCCTATTCGCCATTTGGTGATGGGACAGTTGGCTGGATGGTCAATTATTACGATGCTTTTAACCGACCGGCTTATAGTGGGTGGTTTCCGGGAGATGTGACGGGCGTTAGCCGTAATAATCTTCAACAGGGTATATTGGGACAGGTCAATTCAGCAATTCGTGGACCTTATACGATTGATAATATAACCGTAGATTATGAAAACCGGAATCTTCCGGCAGGTTTTAAACTGCTTCGGGTAGATTATTATGATGATTATAATTTTCCCAACGCCCCTACCGATTTTACCGCCACAGCAACAGCGGCCGTATATTATAACAACAGTACCCTAAAACCCAAAGGGCTGCCTACTGGTAACTGGACCCGTACTATTCAGGCAGCAACTGATAGTGCCGGGGCAACTGCCTATATGTTGTATGATCTCAAAGCCCGGGTAGTACAAAGCCATACTACCAATTACCAGGGCGGTTTTACCCGAGTGGAGCAGCAATATGATTTTGTCGGCAAAGTTTTAAAAAGTAGTACAACACATAACAATCAGGGCACCACAGCTGCAGTTATTACAACTGAAACTTTTGAATATACCAACCAAAATCGATTACTACGCCATAAGCATCAGGTGAATGCCCAGGCAGAAGAGGTATTGGCCGAGAATACCTATAATGAAAGAGGAGAGCTGACCCGGAAAAGAGTAGGAGGCATTACAGGGAATCCTTTACAAAATGTAGATTATGAGTATAATTCCAGAGGATGGCTGACTACTATTAATCCTGCAGAAACAAGGACGTATGCTCCTTTTGACCTTTTCTTTTTTAAAATCAATTACAATACCGTCGGTAATGTATACGGTGGGGTGGTGCCCTTGTATAACGGCAATATCTCGGAGACATTTTGGAGGACCAGATCGGATGGAATCTGGAGAAAATACGGTTATGTGTATGATGGGCTAAATCGTTTTATACAATCCTATTACCAGCGCCCTAATGAGGCGAATCCCGTTACTAATTCCTATACAGAAGGGGTGGACTACGATAAAAATGGAAACATCTTTATTTTGATTCGTTATGGAGGGCAGGATAGTGCGCCGCTGCGGACAATAGATGAATTGCATTATACGTATGATCCCAATAGCCCGAACAGATTGATGAAAATAAAGGATAGTACCAATAGCCCTCAGGGTTTTAAAGACAGTCCAACCGATACGGACGATTATATGTATGACGCCAATGGCAATATGACTATGGATAATAATAAAGGCATTACGGCAGTTACCTACAATCATCTGAACCTTCCCGTGAAAATAGTTTTCGGTAGTGAAAGTCAAAAAATTGAATACCTTTATGATGCGGTGGGTACCAAATTACAAAAGAAGGTCACAGAGGGCGCAACCATAGCCACAACGGATTACTCAGATGGATTCCAATATAAGGATGCGGTATTGCAATTTTTCCCAACGGCTGAAGGGTATGTGAATTGTACCACAGGGACGTATAATTATGTTTACAATTATACCGATCATTTGGGTAATGTCAGGGTTTCCTATGCTAAAGATCCTGTAGATGGCCTCACTAAAATTATAGACGAAAATAATTATTATCCGTTTGGATTAAAACATACCAATTACAATTCGTATGTTCCTATCAACACTTATAATTATAAGTATAATGGTAAAGAATTACAGGAGGAGTTGGGACTGAATATGTACGATCATGGCGCGAGAAACTACGATCCTGCTATTGGAAGATGGATGAATATGGATCCGCTCGCTGAGGTATCAAGACGTTTTAGTCCTTATACTTATGCGCTTAATAATCCTTTGCGTTATATTGATCCAGATGGGATGATGGCGATGCCTCCAACAGAATTGGATGCTGAAAACTATGGCTATAGTATTTCTGATATTGCAGATGGGGAAACGTGGGTAGATAGTGATGGAAGTTGGGCTTTTAATGCTGAAAGTAAGACTTGGGAAGGGACTAATGGTACCGATTTTAATGTTGCTACTGAAGTTCAACAATTGGATGAGGTAAGTGTTACAGGGAAAAGTGGACAGGGACAGGGAGATGGTTTTGGTTGGTTTACTGTATGGGGAGATCAGAGAGATGGTGATACAACGGGTTTGAAAGGAACTACATCTGAATCCATTAAATCATCAGACATACCAACTCTTTCTAATGGAAATGCAAACGGTAGACCAGGAAACTGGTTGAAATTTTGGGAACAATTATTTGGATTTGCACGAGATATGGATGCTACTGTTAATAGAACAAATGCTATTATTCCAATTGTTGACGACGCAATTAATGAAAGAAAAGAAAATAACGTTTTTATAGAATATGCAAGTGGAGCCACTTCAAGAACAGTTATACCAGTTACTGAATCACAAGCTATATCTGATTCTATAGAACAGACAAAACAAGGAGGAAAAGTTATTATAAATAGGCCAAAAAAATAAGATTAATGAAAAATACAATAACTATCATTTTACTCTTTATACTTTATTCATGTAATAATACTGATTACAGTGAAAAAGAATACTATCCTTCAAACAATTTAATGAGTCTTAAAGAATATAATAAAAAAGGCGAATTAGAAAAACATACTATTTATTATGATACTTTAGGAGATTTACCGTATATAATATATTTTAAGAAACTGGACTATGATAGTATAAGCTATTATTATAAGAATGGGCAAGTATATAAAACAGGAAATCAAGATTATAAAAACAGAAAATTTGGGATATGGGATAGGTATACGCGAGAGGGATATTTAAGTGAAAAAAGAGAATATTTTATTATAAAAGATGATTACTTGCTAAATAGACAATGGTATTTTAGTAAGAATGGGGATACCTTATGGTATGCAGGGAGATTTAATCGATATGAACAGAAAGAATTTGCAAACGATACTCTCAATTCTCGAAATTCAAGTATGATTGAGATTAGTTTTTATTCCAAAGATACTTTAAAAATTAATGAACCATTTGCGGCTTCAATTATTTGTAATAGCCCATTAATGAGAGAAAAAAATTCTCAAATTATAGTGATATTAGGCGAAGAAAAAAACAATTTTGCCAAAAATTTTTCGAATGAAAAGCGAGTAAAAACAGATACTTTTTATAATTTGAACAGAGATAAACAAAATAGAATTAATTTTCCAAATGCAAATTTTAATTATGTTGTTGTATTTGGAAGATGGTTTGATACACCTGGAAAAAAAATAATACGAGGTTATATGTTGGAATATTTCACAGATGAACCCATAAACAAAAACGATGTAAGAAGAGGGGAAAGAAGAGTATATTTTGAAAAAGAAATTTATGTAAAAGGGATAAAAACCTAATAATATTTTGTGGGCTAAATGGATTTTAGATACATGCTTATAAAGCTGGTTCACTGAAAGTAAATGGACAATATTAGACAGGGATTTATGAGAAAGACAAATAGTATGAAAACTGGTTTACTAATTAAAATGGTTGTATTGCTATTTCTTTTTTTTACGTCATGTGAAGACAGTTTATTAAAAGAAGTGAAAACGTATCATCAAAATGGTACTTTAAAAAGTATAGAATATCTGAATAAAAAAGGAAAAAAGGAAACGGAGAGTAAATACTATAATGAGCATGGTATTTTAAGTTATACAACTACATTTAAAAATGGAAAACCAATAAAAACTTTACATTTTTATGATGATGGGAAATTACGATACAGTTCTGAAGTAAGGCAAAACGATACAATAAAAGCAATAAGTTATTTTAAAAACGGTAAATTCAAAACTGTGGGAAATCTCATTGATACTATAAAAGTCGGTTGGTGGAAGGAATATCGCTACGATGGAACTTTAGTAGCAGCATATGAATACCTTAATAATAATGGGAAACAATATCTAAATCAGCTAAAAGTTTATACTAAAAATGGTACCCTAAAGGAAAATGAAAGTTCTTTTTTTTACTCTAAATCTTCCAGACACATTACAAATAGGTAAAAATGCAGGAAGCATAAAATATTATTCTATCCCAAATGAAAATCCTGAAAGACATTTATATGTGATTATCGACAATGAATATGAAGGTGGAATAATAAAAAAGGATACTTTTTTTATTGAAAGTAATGAAAAGAATCGATTCGGGATTTATGCTTATAAGCCCGGTTTGTTGAATGTAAAAGGGACAATATTGGACAGGGAATTATATGAGAAAAAAGTAGGTAAAAATTTTTATGAGTTAGAATTTAAAGACGGATATAAATACTTTGAAAAAGAAGTGTATGTAAAGGATTAGATTGGATATAATGAAAAATTATCAAATTATGAATGTTAATTTAATGAAAGGAATGGATTAGATCCAATAGAAGTTATTCCAACCTATAAAAAATAATTTCCAATAATATGATGACTAAAAAAAATATACTATTCCTATCAATGATTTGCTTGTTATTTTCTTGTATTAATCAGGAGAAAATAATTGATTATTATTCCAATGGACAGATAAAAAATGAATACTACATTGACAAGACACTCAAAGTTGGGAAATACAAAGAATTTTATGAAAATGGTAATCCTAAAACAATCTATGTCTATGAAAAAGGCATGAAGCAAGACTCATCGATTCATTATTATAATACTCCTAAAAAAGTAGTGAAAACAATAAAATATTGGAAAAATAATACCCCATTTTATCAGAAGGACTTTTTTGAGAATGGACGATTAAAGAGAGAAGGAAAACTTTTGAAAGATAATTTTAGGATAGGGAAATGGAATTTATATAGTCCTGAAAATTATAAGTCAGAAATTATTGAATATTTTGATATCAATAACCAATCTTATAACAATCAAACTTGGAAGTTAAATAGAGAAGGGGATACAATTGCAGGAGGAAATTTTTATCGCTTACTACATTTTCGAGATACGGTTATTTATAATCAGCCCAGTAGGACTCATTTTTTACTAAAACAAAGAGTATTGGAAGGGAGCTACTGGTATGTTTGCCTAAGAAAGGTGAGTCTCTCAAACCTGACTTTTCTAATGAATATGAAATATCGTGGGATACGATTAATAATATATTTCGCGAATTTAAAAATGCACCGAAGTATGAAAAAGCAAAATACGATGTGATATTTGGTTTAATCTGACAGTAGAGGAATAAACACTTTGAGGGGATATTTGCTGGAACGACAGGATGTGAGACATTCTGATACATTAGATTTTATTACCAGGAAAATTTATTTTGATATCCCTTACTATGTAAAAGAAAAGAGGTAATCAATAAATGATCTAAAAACAATAAATAAATTTTTAACTTAAAGTAATAATCAATATTCTTGAAAAAACAATTAATTGTAGTAACGATGAGTCTATTTCTACTATTTATCCTTTTTTGGGTATTTGGAAATTTCATTCTAAAAGGTGACTCCGTAATTAAATACTCAAAATTAAACAAACAAAAAATAATACAAAAAGGAGAATGGATAAGTAGTGAAGATACATTGTCTGGTATTAGCATAAGAGGAAATAAAATAGCTTTCTTCAAAAATATGGAGTTTACATCTGATGATATTTATGAGTATCTAATAATAGATTCTATATACAAGCATAAAAAAGATCAAAAGAAAGTAGGAGAATTTTTAATGATGAAAGATTTCTCAGATACAATTTACTATCAAATTATTAGAAAAAATGATAGCAATTTTGTTTTAAAAAACAATAGAAATAAACAAGAAACTTTTAATCTTAAAATGAAATAGAGACACTGAGATTAGCCGATTGTAACCAAATTCCATGTGGTGCAGTATTAGTTGATACAATTGAGACTTACAGTCCAAAAAAATAAATAGTACACTACACCTATGAGATTCTAACTTTTGGAAGTGGTTGTTTTTCTATGTCATAAGTTACTCAATAAAGCAGATCACAAAGTGTGTCCCGCTACTTTCAGACTGGTAATTGAGGTAGCCACCGTGAGCTTCAATAATATTTTTGGATAGGGTGAGTCCGATTCCGGCTCCATCTTTCCGGGTTGTAAAAAAGGGAAGGAATATTTTGTCCTGAATTTCTTTTTCGATCCCGCTTCCGGTATCAGAAATGGTCAGGAATATCCGGTTGTTTTTGGCGACGGAAGTAATGGAAATAGTTCTTTCCGGAGCCTCTTTCAGCGCATAGATGCTGTTAGTGAAGAGGTTGATCAGGACTTGCTCTATTTGTAATTTATCCATTGGTAACCATCGTTTCTCCACAGTATTCGTGATGGTGATCTGCTCTTTTTTAAGGAGTGGCTGCATCAGTTGTAACGTGGTGGCGATCAGTTGCTGGATATCGGTATTTTCTTTATGGGGCGAAGGCAGCATAGCGAGCTGGCGGTAACTGTCTACAAAGTGCTGTAGGTGGTCACTGCGGTGTAGTATGGTGGTCACGCTTTCGCGAATATCTTCCAGGTCTTCCTGTGAAAGGTTTTCCTGCTGCATCAGTTCATTCAAGTTTTGGGTGAGGGAACGGATAGGGGTTATGGAATTCATAAGCTCGTGCGAAATCACTTTCATCAGGTTAATCCAGGCTTCTTTCTCTTTTTTCTCTACCACTTTCTGGATGGAATCAAGCAAAATAATATAGTATTCTTCCCCAAAGGTGGTCGTACGGGAGGTTTGCAGGACAAATGTCTGGACATCCTGCTGGTCAATCCGGATTTGTAAAGATGTTTTGATATCCCGGAAATCCCGTTCTTCAACAACGCTGCACAGGGTGGGAAGTTGTTTTTTAAGGTAGGTCCACCGTGATACTTTAGGTACCATAAAATGATTAGAGAAATAGTCATTCATTAGAAAAATGATCCAGTCATCCCCCGATTTTTTCAGGATTAATACCCCGGTTTCAATAGTATTCAGGAGGGTATTGTATACTAAGCTTTCCGAAGCCTGCTCGTTGCGCTTGGTTTTGAGGGTGGTGTACAGCCGGAATAACATTTGATATTGCTGATTGTCCTTGTGTTTGGTGTAGTCGGCAGAATAGTCATTGTTGAGTATGGCGCTGATGGTCTTATCATATACCGATACCGTATCGTTGATTGCGGTGAAAACAAAATACAGTTGCAATACCACAAGAACAATACAAAATACACCGGAATACACATAATCTTTATGGAATAGCACCAGGGTTAGTGTAATACTCAGGACCAGTACGATCAAATGGATAATAAGCGAAAAATAGTGTTTTGGGATCATAGGATTGGGAGCTAAAGAATCAAAAGGAATAACGATTGAAATGTACTGTAAGGCTCATTAATGCCCATCATCTTCAGGAGAACGAATACCGAATTTTTCGATCCGGCGGTAGAGCGATGCCCGTGACAATCCAAGCTCATCTGCCGATTTACTGATATTGTGCTGGTGTTTGGCCAATACTTTTTCAATGGTGTTTTTTTCCAGCCCTGATAATTGGGAGTCCTGTAGTGCTGGTGCTGCAGTCGTTATTGTAAGGTCAAGGTCGCTCGCAGAAATCGTATCGTTGTCGCATAAAATCACAGCGCGTTCAATACGGTTTTCCATTTCCCGGATATTCCCCTGCCAGGGATGTTTTTCCAATTGTTCCAGTGCGTGCTTGTCATAGGAAATGGTATTCCGGTCGTATTTCGCCATCATCTTAGCGAGTAAAAATCCAGCCAGTGGGATGAGGTCTTCCGGTCTTTGGCGTAAGGGTGGCAAGAGGATCTCCATAGTATTGATCCGGTAGTATAAATCTTCCCGAAACTGCTTGTCGGCTACTTCCTGTTTCAGGTTGATATTGGTAGCGGTAATGATACGGACATTCAGTTGGCGTGCTTTCGCTTCTCCAAGCCGGGTGACCGATTTATTCTGTAATACCTGCAGCAATTTGGATTGCAGGTGCAGCGGTACATTGCCGATTTCATCCAGGAAGATCGTCCCGTTTTGTGCCAGCTCAAACCGGCCGGGAGTATCGATTTTGGCATCGGTAAAAGCACCTTTGGCATAACCGAACAATTCACTTTCAAAAATATTATCATTCAACGACCCTAAATCCACATGGATAAAAGGCTGGGACTGTCGTGCAGAATGTTGGTGGATGTGGTGTGCCAGGACGTATTTCCCCGTTCCGTTTTCGCCCAACACCAATACATTAGCATCTGTTCGCGCGACCTTTTCAGCCAGGTTATAGGCTTTTTGGATGGTGGGAGAACTGCCTGTGAAATAGGATTCGGCAACAGGGACTTTTTTAGCTTTGGCTTTTTTCTTACGGCTTTCCTCTACTGCGGTTTTGACAATCTCGACTAACTTTTCGTTGTCCCAGGGCTTTAGGATGTAATCGAAAGCGCCGGATTTCAGGCCTTCTACAGCCGTTTCTACTTTGCCAAAAGCCGTCATGAGGATCACGACAGTCTGTGGTGAAAAGGTTTTTATTTCTTTTAAAAGGTAAATGCCTTCACGGCCATCTTCAAATCCGATCCTGTAATTCATATCTAATAATACCACATCAACAGGCTGTTCGGAGAGCAACCGGATGGCATTTTTGGGATTATTTAAAGTAGAGATGGTTTCAAAATGTTTTTTGAGCACCATTTTAGAAGCAAATAATATGTCTTCCTGGTCATCGATTACTAAAATATGAGCCTGTGTTTTTTTCATCGTTGTTCGGTTTCGTACAAAAGGTGTTCATTATCGGACACTTTTAGCAGAGTATGTTTTTTAAAAGGTACTGAAAATAAGGGTGTTGTGATTTTTAAAATACTGGCACAATATTCCTTTACTACATTGTAAATCAAATTGATATGGATACCGTTGTCGCTCGTAAAAATAGAAAAAATAAATATTGGATCTTGGCATTACCGCTCTTTTTATTTGCGGGTTATGCCGTATATTCCGCCGTCACTAAAAAAAGAAGCCTGGTGGTTCATCGTGGTGAAGTCGTGATAAAAACGGTGGAAGATGATTATTTTGAAGATTTTTTGGTATTCCAGGCGAAAGTAGAACCGTTGAATTCGATGTTGCTGAATGTTATTGAAGGGGGATCTGTACAGGAGATATTTGTAGAAAATGGCGATCATGTTACCCAGGGGCAACCGTTGGTGAAATTATACAATCCCAATACGGAATTAGGGTATATGACTCAGGAAACTTCTATTATCGAACAGATCAATAACCTGAATAAAGGGAAACTGGATCTCCGTAACCAGGAACTGAACCTTGCGAAAGACCTTGTGGCAATAGAACACGATTACCAGGATGCGAAAACATTATATGACCTGAACCAGAAACTTTTCAAACAGGAAATTCTCGCGAAGAATGAATGGGATAAAACGGCAGAAAATTTCAGGTTCCAGAAAGAGCGTAAAAATATTATTGAGCAAAGCATCCGCAAAGAAAAACAGGCCAATCAGCTGCAGATTTCCCAAATGAGCCAGTCGCAGGGAATTATGTATAAAAGCCTTGAAATACTGCGGAAGAATAAAAAGAATTTCCTGGTAACGGCACCGGTATCGGGAAGGCTGTCCTCGTTTGAACCTGTATTGGGAAAGAATTATATTGCTGGCGAGACCATTGGAAAAATCGATGTGATGAAAGGGTATAAACTGATTGCTGATGTGGATGAGTTTTACCTGGAAAAAATAGCCGAAGGGCAAAAGGGAAGCATTGACTATAAAAACAAAACGCTGACCGTAACGGTGGCAAAGGTGATTCCGGAAGTAAAAAATGGAAAGTTCCTGGTGGAACTCAATTTTAACGGAGCTGATGAAACCGACTTACGTCAGGGACTGAGTTTTGGTGTACGGCTGACACTGTCCGGAAAAGTAAAAACACTGGTACTGTCGAAAGGAAGTTTTTACCAGGAGACCGCAGGGAGATGGATTTTCGTAGTCGATGGAGACAAAGCCGTACGACGGGCAATCAAGACGGGGCGGGAGAATCCATTGTATTATGAAATTCTGGGCGGGCTTAAAGCAGGAGAGAAAGTAGTGACCTCTTCGTATGCCGATTATAAGGAAGTACAAGAATTAAATATTGAAAAATAAAATACCTTATTCATAAGGACCAATTATAAAGAAATCTATCAACTCAAAAAATAACAGTTATGATCAACATTCAAAAACTATCAAAAATTTTCAGAACCGATGAATTGGAAACCAAAGCGCTGAATGAAATTGTGCTGCAGGTAACCGAAGGGGAATTTGTAACGATCATGGGGGCTTCCGGCTGTGGAAAATCAACACTGCTTAATATTATCGGATTACTTGACAGTGCTACATCGGGTAGCTACCAATTGCTGGGACATGAAATCATTGGATTAAAAGAGCAGGAGAAATCTAAAATCCGCAAGCAGAATGTAGGATTTATTTTTCAGAATTTTAATCTGATCGATGAACTATCGGTATATGATAATATCGAACTGCCCCTAATTTATAACAATGTGCCTGCTTCAGAACGCCGCCCAAAAGTGGAAGCTATTGCAGAACGCCTTGCCATTTCGCACCGATTGAAGCATTTTCCGCAACAACTTTCCGGAGGGCAGCAACAAAGGGTAGCGGTAGCAAGAGCCCTGATCAACGATCCTAAAATTATTCTTGCCGATGAGCCTACCGGGAATCTGGATAGTAAAAATGGAAACGAAGTGATGGAACTGCTCACCGACCTGCATGCCAATGGAGCAACCATCCTTATGGTGACTCACTCGGATTATGACGCTTCCTTTTCGCAACGCACTATTTTTATGAAAGACGGCATGATCCTGTCAGAAAAAAATAACAGCCGCAATGTGGATGTCATTGTAGGATAACCAGCGGCACAACATATAAACAATCAATCATCAATCAAATACGAACAACCTTATAAAAAATACAATTATGACACGAATTATTCTTTTTACCGCTTTTTTCTTAGCCACATTAGCTGCAGCAGCACAGGTAACAGAAAACAGGAACCTGAGTGGGTTCTCTAAAATTGAAGTAGCAACAGGTGTGGAGCTAATTTATACACAATCGGCCAATACAAGCCTTAAAGTAGCGGCGGAAACAGCAGAACAACTTCAGGCGATAACCACGGAAGTTTCGGGAAATACCTTAAAAATAAAGATTACAATACCTGAAAATCAAAAAGGCAAAAAACGAAACAAGCAATGGAATAATTTTAAAAATGCCAAAGTATACCTTTCACATCCTGCTATCACCGATTTTAAAGCGTCTTCGAGTGCCACAATTCGTTTTGAAAACGAAGTGGCTGTAAAACAATTGCAATTGGAAGTTTCGTCTTCGGGCAGTATTTATGGCAGTGTAAAATGTACCGGGGCAACCATTGCAATTTCTTCCAGTGGTACATTGAAAAGCAACCTGAATGCAGACAAGGCCACCGTGAAAATGAGCAGCTCAGCTACAGCATCTTTAAGTGGGAAAGTAAACAACCTGACGCTGGAAGCCAGTAGCTCATCCAGTTTTGAGGCCAAGAAATTGGAAGCAGTAAATGCCAGTATCATGACCAGTAGTTCTGCCGATGCCACTATTACGGTATCCGGGCACCTGAATGCCGAAGCGACTTCCAGTTCCAGCATTAACTATTATGGAAATGCAACTGCCGATGTGACTAAAAGTTCTTCAGGATCAGTTTCTAAAAAGTAATCTGACTTTAAAAATAACTGCAAACCTTAACCTATAGTACCATGTTAAAGAACTGGATTAAAATATTTTTATACAACAGCAGGCAGAACAAGCTGTTTGTATTCCTCAACATTTTTGGGTTGAGCATTGGTATTGCAGGATTGGTATTTGCCATGCTGTACTGGAATGATGAGCAGTCGTATAATGCCTGGAATCCTGAAAAGGAAAAGGTATTCCAGGTGGTTAACGACCAACCACGATCGGGGTTTTTATCGTATAATGTAGCACCTTTGGGGCCCAACCTGAAAGCGCTATCGCCACAGGTGGAAAGTTACTGTACGTTTCAGTCGGGATATCGTCAGGGGCTTATGGAGTACCGCGGTAAAAAAGAACTCGTCTATAAAATAACAGTTGCCGAAAATAATTTCTTTTCTTTTTTTCCATTCCAGTTTATAAAAGGAAAGGGTGCTACGGCCTTAAAAGAAAAAAATAGCATCGCCATCTCGGACGAAACAGCGGAACTCTTTTTTGGCAAAATCGATCCAATAGGCCAACAACTGAAACTTTGGGATAAAACCTATGTAGTACAGGGCGTATACAAGATAACCGGGAAATCTTCTGTGGCGCCTAAAATTGTTATCCGCGACCAGATGGATGACTATATGAAAGAAAATGCAGATAACTGGAGAAGCCATTCGAATTTTTTGGTCATCAAATTGAAAAATCCTGCAGACAAATCCATTGTCGAAGGACAGATAAAGGCGCTTTATTTTGAAAAACAGGCTAAAGCCGGTGCCAGGGATAAAGGAGTAGCTCCGGAAGCTTATATCAAAAATTATGGGATGGATGTTCCGTATTTAGAGGTATTGAAAAGCGCCCGACTGCATTCCCAGGTAAAAGATGGATATCCTGAAGGAAGCGGGAATTACCAGTTCCTGATGATTATGCTGTCGCTGTCGGTACTCATCCTGATCCTTTCGATTGTGAACTATATCAACCTGGCTACGGCCAACGCGATCAAACGCGCAAAAGAAGTCGGGGTACGAAAAATTATTGGAGCCAGTAAAGCACAAATTGTATGGCAGTTTCTTTTTGAAACCGTTGTGACTACTGTGGTAGCCATTCTTATTGCTCTGGTAATAGTAGAATTGTCATTGCCTTATTACAACGAATTTTTAGGAAAGGAACTGGTTATTCACAACAATCAGTTTTACCTTCAGTTGATTCTGGTGTTTCTGGTCACCATCGTTTTTGCAGGTATTTTTCCCGCAATTTACATTTCGAATTTTGAAGTGCTAAAAGTATTAAAAGGCAATTTTGGACGTAGCAAAAAAGGAATATGGCTTCGCAACGGAATGTTGATCCTGCAGTTTGCCATCGCTTCCTTCTTTATTACCGGATCCTATATCGTCTACCAGCAAATTGATTTCCTGACCCGCAAGGAATTGGGTTTCCAGGGGTCGCAGATTATTGAAGCACGGTTGTATAATCCAAAGCCAACATCGGACTACGAGATGATACGAAACGAATTATTGCGCATTAAAGGGGTGGAGGAAGTGTCTTCCGGGAACTTTACCTTCGGATATGGCTCTTATTTTACCAGCGTTTTTGCCTACAAAGGGAATGATGTGGAAGTGGAAAATATGGCTATGGAATTTGAACTCCTGGATATGATGAATATCAAGGTACTGGAAGGGCGGAAATTAATGAAGCAATATGCTTCGGATACTGTATCGTCAGTATTGATTAATGAAGCTGCGGCAGAAATGATGACCGAACCCCATCCGGTAGGAAAAGAATTTGATTTTCGCGATGATGGTGTCAATTCGGGAATGCGTCACCTGAAGATTGTGGGGGTGGTTAAGAATTTTAACCTACAAGGCCCGGATCGTAAAATTCCACCGATGTTATTTTACCACCATAAAACCATTTCTGAAAACAACTTCCTGACGAAGTTTTTTATAAAAATAGCACCGGAACATGGCGCACAGACACTGGCTGATATTGAAACATTCTGGAAAAAGAACGTCGATCAGGAATACCCATTTGCCTATGATTTTGTAGACCAGAATTTTGCGAGAACCTATAAATCATACGTTGACCAAAGGAACCTGTTTTCACTGCTGAATATTGTTGTGATTATTATTGCCCTTTTTGGATTGTTTGCTCTGGCATCCTATTCCATACAGAGCCGTATGAAAGAAATTGCCATCCGTAAAACGCTGGGTGCAGAAACGGAACGTCTCCTGGCTACGCTTTCAAAACAATATATATTCTTTTGTGTGCTCGGATTTTTGATCGCTGTAGTACCGGTATATTTTTTACTGGATCAGTGGCTGGGCAATTTCGCTTACAGGATTACGATTTCGGCGTTGCCTTTTATCATCGGCTTTTTTGCCCTGATGATTTTAACCCTGGCGGTCGTACTTTCAAGAGCCTATCAGGCGACGCGTGTCAATGTACTGGATTACCTAAAATATGAATAAAACTGGCTGAATCCATTATGGATAACACCACATTAAAACGATAAACCCCTATTATGATACGAACTATTTTATATACTGCCTTTTTGCTGATCGTGGCAAATGGCGCTCACGCACAGGTTTCTGAAAGCCGGAAGCTGGCCTCTTTTTCTGCCGTAACTGTAGCAGATGGCATTGCACTTATTTATACACAGTCCGAAACCGTAAGTGTAAAGGCTGAAGCGAATAACGCAGCAGCATTACAGCTGCTGAGTACCGAAGTTGTGGATGGCGTTTTGATCATAAAAGGCCTGAAAGAAAACGGGAATAAGCTTAGAAATACAACAGTATACCTGTCAGGCCCTGCCATTGGAAAATTTGAAGTTACGACTCAGGCAGCTGTAATATTTGAAAATGGGCTGGACTTTCCTAAAGTCGAGATAACACTAAAAGAAAAAGGAAGTGTTGAGGGGAATATCCATTGTGAAGAGGCCATCATCAGGATGTCTTCCTGGAGCGAACTGGTTACCAATGTAACCGGAGGGCGCCTGAATCTTAAAATGGAAACCAATGCTACTGCGACAGTATCGGGAACAGTAACACTGGCAGAAATACAGGCCAGTACGACAGCGCGTTGTACGGCTAAAAACTTAGTGGCACTGAATGCGGTAGTATACGTAAACACAGCTGCATTTGCCAGTATTATGGCGTCAGGAACATTGGATGCGAAAGCATCTTCCCATGCTTCGGTGGCTTATTATGGCAATCCGACCACTACGATACAAAAAGGCCTTTCCGGTACCGTTTCCAAAAGGTAACAGGCATCATTTGAATCGTATCTGAACTAAATGCATTAATCAAATACTATCATGTTAAAGAACTGGACCAAAATATTTTTATACAATATCAGGAATAACAAACTCTTTACCTTCCTGAATGTGCTTGGATTGGGTATTGGGATCTCGGGATTAATTTTCGCGATCCTGTACTGGAATGACGAGCATGCCTATAATGAATGGAATCCTGAAAAAGAAAAGGTATACCAGGTATTAACTGTAATAGGAAGCGGGCTTGATCCGTGGGCGACCACGGTATCGCCTTTGGGGCCTTTGCTGAAAAGTGAAGCTCCCCAGGTCGAGAGTTACTGTTATATTGAAACCAATTATAGTACAGACAATATTGGCTATAAGGGGAGGAAAGAACTCATTACGAAAGTTTTTGATGCCCAGGGTAACTTCTTTTCCTTTTTTCCTTTTGATTTTATAAAGGGGAGCGCTGGGGGAGCATTGCCGGACGATAGCAGTATTGCGCTTTCAGAAGAAACAGCGATCCGTTTGTTTGGTGATGAAAATCCGTTGGGGAAGCAGGTGGTCTATAGCAAGAAAAACCTCGTCGTACGTGGGGTGTATCGAATTCCCGGAAAATCTTCCATTGCCCCAATGGCCGTAACCAGCTTTATGAACTATAAATTAAAGTCCAGCGAAGGCTCCTGGGGGGATTATAATTTTGGGTTATTGCTCAAAATAAAATCTCCGGAAGCAGTACCAGGTGTCATAAAAAAAATAGACCAGTTATTCCTGGACTATAAGACAAAACCGGGTGCCAAAGAAGAAGGAATAGCCCTTGAGGACTATATTAAAAAGGATGGGGGGGAAGGCACCGTATTATTGGAATCCCTGAAAACGGCACGGTTACATTCGGCTGACAATGCCTACCCGGAAGGGAAGGGAAATTACCAGTCTTTGGTTATCATGTTGGGATTGTCCCTATTGATCCTGATTCTTTCCATTGTCAATTATATCAATCTTGCGACCGCCAATGCTATTAAAAGAGCCAAGGAAGTAGGCGTTCGTAAAATATTGGGAGCAGATAAAGGGAATATTATACGCCAGTTTGTCTATGAAACCGTAATAATGACCATCGCTGCTATTTTGCTGGCGCTTGTGATTGTAGAATTGTCCCTTCCGTATTACAATGATTTTCTGGGAAAAGAATTAGTGATCCATAGCGGGCAGTTTTACGGGCAGTTGTTACTGATTTTTGGAGTAGTAGTGATTTTTGCCGGCCTTTTTCCAGCGGGTTATGTGGCGAATTTTGAAACGCTTAATGTACTGAAAGGAAATTTCGGGCGTAGCAAAACAGGCACCTGGCTCCGGAACGGAATGCTGATCCTGCAGTTTGCCATTGCTTCTTTTTTTATTATTGGTTCCTATATTGTCTACCAGCAGGTGGATTATATGTCCCATAAAGACCTGGGATTTCAGGGAAAGCAGGTCGTTGAGATCAGTTACCGGCAAAAAGGGGAAAAAAGCCCCTACGAACGCTACCGGACAATAAAGCAGGAGTTATCAAAAATCAAAGGTGTAGAACAGGTTTCAACAGGAACGTTCTCTTTTGGGAAAGGCGGCATGTCGTCCACAGGATTCGAATACAATAACAGGAATATCCAATCGAAAAATATGGCCTATGATTTTGGAATGCTGGAAATGATGCACATCCAAATTGCGGACGGCCGTGATCTCTCGGAATCCCTGTCTTCGGATACGATTAACACCATTCTTATTAATGAGACTGCAGCCCGGATGATGAATGAGAAAAATCCGGTGGGTAAGGAAATTAACTGGAATGATAAAAAATTAAAGATTGTAGGGCTGGTAAAAGACTTCCATATTAATGGGCCCCAGAATAAAATACCACCCATGACTTTTTTACATTTTAAGACGATCCGTTGGATGGAGGGTAATATGAGCCAGGTGTTTGTGAAAATAGGACCCGAAAATACAGAAGAAACACTATTGTCGATAGAGCAGTTCTGGAATACAAAAGTAGACAGTGACTATCCGTTTCAGTATGTTTTTGTAGACAAAGGTTTTGCCAGGGCTTATGAAAGTTATGTAAAGCAAAAGAACCTTTTTTCCCTGTTGAATATTGTTGTCATCCTGATTTCACTTTTTGGTTTATTTGCACTGGCAACGTTCTCTATCGAGAGGCGGATGAAGGAAATCGCCATACGGAAAACATTGGGAGCCGAAACCAGGGTGTTACTTCGGGAGCTGTCTAAGCAATACCTGATCTTCTGTGTGATCGGATTTCTGATTGCATTGTTCCCCGTATATTATTTACTGGAAATGTGGCTGGATAATTTTGCCTTTCGCATTGGGATTACAGTCCTTCCTTTTGCCATTAGCTTTGTTGTCCTTTTACTGCTTACATTGATTGTAGTATTGTCGAGGGCGTTACAGGCTACCCGCATTGATGTCCTGAAATACCTGAAATACGAATGAGGGGATACACCTAATTATACAATGAATTACATTTTTGCGTGATGGCGCAATCGCGTTATATTAACTAATTGATACGAGCATGTTAAAGAACTGGACCAAAATATTTTTATACAACATTAGGAACAATAAGCTTTTTACCTTCCTGAATATTCTCGGGTTGAGTATTGGGATCTCAGGATTGATTTTTGCCATTTTGTATTGGAATGATGAGCACGCCTATAATGAATGGAATCCTGAAAAGGAACACATTTACCAGGTGCTGAATGACCTGGGCAATGGCATGGATGTATGGGCTACGAATGTGGCTCCCCTGGGAGCGGCCCTGAAGGAAGTGGCTCCCGAAGTGGAAAGCTATTGTTATGTGGAAACCATTTACGGCAGTGAGAATATACGCTACAAAGGAAAAAAAGTGCTCCTGACCAAAATCATGGATGCGCAGCAGAATTTTTTTACGTTCTTTCCTTTTGACTTTGTACAGGGCAACGGTGCTGAAGCATTGCCCGATGGAAATAGTATAGCCCTTTCAGAAGATGCTGCAAAACAGCTGTTTGGGGATGAAAATCCAATAGGAAAACAAATCCTGTACGGAACAAAAAACCTGGTGGTACGGGGAGTTTATAGAATTCCGGGAAAATCATCGATAGCCCCAACGGCCGTCACGGGATTTATGGAAGGAAAACTGAAAGGCAGTAAAGATCACTGGGGCAATTATTATTTTGGGCTCCTGCTGAAACTAAAATCGCCCAATGCCGTGGCCGCGATAGAGCAAAAAATCAAGACGGTATTTTTTGAGCATAAAGTAAAACCACAGGCCAAAGAAGAAGGGATAAGCCCTGAAGAATATATGAATAAATATGGGGTGGGAGTAGTGATCCTGGAGCCTTTGGAAAGCGCCCGATTGCATTCGGTTACCCAGGGGTATCCGGAAGGCAGGGGCAATTACCAGTTTTTATTGATTATGCTCGGGCTTTCCATCCTGATCCTGGTGCTTTCGATTGTTAATTATATCAACCTGGCGACCGCTAATGCCATTAAAAGAGCCAAGGAAGTAGGGGTCCGTAAAATTTTAGGGGCAAATAAAGGCAATATCATACGGCAGTTTGTCTATGAGACAGTGTTAATGGCAGTGGTAGCGATTTTGCTCTCCCTTGTTATTGTTGAATTATCCCTGCCCTATTATAATAATTTCCTGGGAAAAGAATTAGTGATCCATAGTGGGCAATTTTATGCGCAGTTGGTATTGATCTTTGGTATTGTAGTCGTTTTTGCCGGTATATTCCCGGCAACCTATGTTGCTAATTTCGAAACGCTAAATGTGCTGAAAGGTAATTTCGGGCGTAGTAAAACCGGAACCTGGCTCCGTAATGGAATGTTGATCCTCCAATTTGCAATTGCTTCTTTTTTCATTATCGGTTCTTATATTGTCTACCAGCAGGTCGCGTTTATGAGCCAAAAAGAACTGGGTTTTAAAGGGGCACAGATTATAGAGGTCAACTATCGTGTGGAGGGTAAAAAACAACCGTATGAGCATTACCGTACAATACGGCAGGAATTGCTTAGGATGAAGGGGGTGGAAGAAGTCTCTACAGGAACCTTCTCTTTTGGGAATGGGGTTCCGTCTTCATCGGGATTCGAATACAAAGGTGTGAATATCCAGGGAAAGAATATGTCCTTTGATTTTGGGATGCTGGAAATGATGCACATCCGTATTGCTGAAGGGCGTACTTTATCAGAATCCCTGTCTTCGGACACTATTAATGCTGTGTTGGTCAATCAAACGACAGTGAAATTAATGGGCGAGAAAAATGCAATTGGAAAGCAGTTGTTGTGGAATGGTGAAAAATTTAATGTCGTGGGTGTCGTGGCTGATTTTCATATTGAAGGGCCTCAGAATAAAATACCACCAATGATTTTCTTCCATTTTAAAACCGTAAGGTGGATGGAGGGTAATATGAACCAGATTTACGTGAAAGTAGCGCCTGAGAATATGGGCGAAACAATAGGTGCATTAGAGCAGTTTTGGAATAAAAATGTCGATGCTGATTATCCTTTTCATTATGAATTTGTCGATAAAAACTTTGCAAGGACTTATGAAAGTTTTGTAAAACAACGGAACCTGTTTTCCCTGCTTAATATTGTGGTGATTACGATTTCCCTCTTCGGATTGTTTGCCCTGGCGACTTTTTCGATTGAAAGGCGAATGAAGGAAATTGCCATCCGGAAAACACTGGGTGCAGAAACTAAAGTACTGCTCCGGGAGCTCTCAAAACAATACCTGATATTCTGTATTATCGGATTCCTGATTGCCTTGTTCCCGGTCTATTTCCTGCTGAGCATGTGGCTGGATAATTTTGCCTTCCGCATCTCCATCTCGATCCTGCCTTTTATTATTGGTTTTGTTATCCTAGTCGTGCTTACACTTTCAGTAGTGCTTTCCAAAGCCTATCAGGCTACCCGTGTCAACGTTTTAAAATATTTAAAATATGAGTAATAAAGTAGCATTGCTGTTTGCATTGACAAGTTTTTTTGCAACTGCCCAGCAAACCTGGTCCCTGCAGCAATGCCTGGATGCCGGTTTGAAAAATAGTATCCCGGTAAAAATAAAGCAACTTGAAATTACACGATCCCAGAAGCTGTATACCAATCCGCTTCTGGAATTAGTACCGACAGTAAGCCTTAACGGAAACCATAATTATAATTTCGGTTCTACGATCGATCCTTCTACGAATGCCAGGGTCAGTTCAGATATCCAATCGGACAATCTGTACCTGAATGCCAATGTCAACCTGCTGGATTTTACGATGCTGGCTACTGCACGCAAAAATAAGATTGATATTGCCATCGCCCGCGCCGATGCTGCTGTAATTTCCTATGAATACAAACTCCAGTTGCTTTCTTTTTATTTTGATGCCCTTTTTTCACAGGAGCTGGTTAAAATACAGATAGAGCAACTGGAAAATACGACCTACAACCTGGAGCGCATTACAAAAGAAGTACAGATTGGGAGTAAGCCCCAAAGTGATTTGTATGATATCCGGCTCGCTTTTTCACAGGATGAAAAGCGGCTGATGGAAGCACGGCAGCTTTTTGACGTACAAAAACTGCAATTGTTCCAGCTGATGAATGTGGCGACAGACAAGCTTTCGGAAGTACAGCTGGATTATATCCTGGCCGCACCGGAAGAAGATTCCAACGTAATAGGGAGCAACCCGAAAATCGAATTGGCCGCTTTACAGTATGAAAGTGCGCAAAAAGCAATTGCAATACAGCGTTCAGTAAACCTTCCTACGGTTTCGGCATTTTATAATATGTCAACCTTTTATTCCGCTCCGCTACAAGGATCGGGTGCCGGGGTGACCAATTTCGGGACGCAGCTCGAAGACAATAAAAACCATCAGGCGGGACTACAGGTCAGCATTCCGGTATTTACCGGATTCCGCCGAAATCGCCAGATCACCGCTTCCAAAATTGAAGCGGAGAAGAGCAAATGGGCATCAGAGCAGGAAAAGAATCTCGTGAAACAGGAAATTGAACAGGAAGAAAAACGACAGTCCCAGTACGAACAGTTGAGTGTTAACATCAGCAATACAGTACAATATGCCAGGGAATCGTTCCAGACGACCCAGTCAAAGTTCCTTAGCGGTAAAATTGAGGCAGTACTTTACACGACGGTAAAAAACCAACTGCTGGCTTCGGAATACGACCGGCTGAAAAATGATTTGCAACTACAGCGCAGCAGGATCAAGCTTACTATCCTTCGTACCAACGGGATTTAGAGGCTTTTATGTCTCCAATCCAAAGGTGTGTTCAGGCCATTAAAAAACGTCTATAGTATTATAAACAATTTCAATCTATTAACTTTACTTTTAAAACTTTTCATACTATCTTTGTTATTTAAAATAAGTCTTAATTAAGGGCTTGTAAAAGAACGATATACACGGATGAAAATAGATAGAAAAGAAGTTCTGAAGGCATTGGAAACTATTTCCGTTGCCGGAGAAGGGAAAAATATGGTTGAAAGTGGCGCAGTACAAAATGTGCTTACTTTTGGGGATGAGGTCGTTGTAGAACTCACCTTAACGACACCAGCACTGCACATTAAAAAACGTGCAGAGGTGGATGTCATGAAAGCCATTCAGGATTTGGTATATGAAAAAGCCAAAGTAAAGGTCAATATCAAGGTTGAAACTCCAGAAAAACCGGAGATCAAAGGGAAGTCAATTCCCGGAATAAAAAATATTATTGCTGTTGCTTCCGGTAAAGGGGGCGTAGGAAAATCTACCGTTACGGCTAATCTGGCTGTAACATTAGCAAAAATGGGTTTTTCGGTAGGGGTACTGGATGCCGATATTTACGGGCCTTCGATGCCCATCATGTTTGATGTGGAAAGAGAACGTCCATTATCGACTACTATTGATGGAAAATCAAAAATGCTACCTGTTGAAAATTATGGTGTTAAGTTATTGTCGATCGGGTTTTTTACCGCTCCGGATCAGGCGGTTATCTGGCGTGGGCCAATGGCTTCCAAAGCACTGAACCAAATGATTTTCGATGCGGATTGGGGCGAATTGGACTTTATGCTTATTGACTTGCCACCCGGTACAGGCGATATCCACCTTTCCATTGTACAATCATTGCCAATCACCGGTGCAGTAGTGGTAAGTACACCACAAAATATTGCTTTGGCTGATGCTAAAAAAGGAGTAGCAATGTTCATGTCCGATAGTATCAATGTCCCTGTATTGGGAATTATCGAGAACATGGCTTATTTTACCCCGGAAGAATTGCCGGAAAACAAATACTATATCTTCGGAAAAGAAGGGGCACGAAATCTTGCAGAAGATCTTGATGTGGCTTTCTTAGGCGAAATCCCATTAATACAATCCATTCGTGAAGCAGGAGACTACGGTCGCCCGGCAGCATTGCAAACCGCTACAGCATTAGAAAATTCTTTTGAAGAACTGGCGCGTAATGTAGTACGTGAAGTAGTAGACAGAAATGAAAACCTTCCGGCCTCTGAAGCGGTGAAAATTACCACTATGGCAGGTTGTGCTGCTGTGACTAAAAAAAAATAATTTGAAACCCATAGGATATACATCCGGAGCTGATCCGGATGTGTGCCAAAAACGATTTCAATAAAAAAGAAAAAATGACAACAGAAGAAATCAAATTAAACGTAGAAAAAGCTCTTGATGAAATCCGTCCGTTCCTGAATTCGGATGGCGGCGATATCACGCTAATTGCTATTGAAGATGATAAGTTGGTAAAAGTTCGCCTGGAAGGTGCCTGTGTGGGATGTAGTGTCAACCAGTCTACCATGAAAGCGGGTGTAGAAACCACGATTAAAAAATACGCACCACAAATAGAGACCGTAGTTAATATCGCGTAATATATTTTTATAGTGGTGTTGGCGTAAAAATGCAAAATTGTATTGCAGTACCTTTTTACCAGTATCCGGATGTATTTCCGGGATGCGGTAAAAAAAGAGGCACAGCTATTACGCACCACAGCATTGTTGTCAGTTTTTAAATTTATTATAAATTCCTCCGACTGATATTTATCATATAGTCATGGAGCGTTTTCAACGAAATTTGTCGCATTGAAACGAACCATACCAGAATACTTACTCTAATGATTGAAACAGATATACTAATAATTGGTGCAGGTCCCACAGGGCTATTCACCGTTTTTGAAGCAGGATTACTAAAGTTAAAATGCCATATCATTGACGCGCTTCCGCAAATAGGTGGGCAGCTATCCGAATTATATCCTAAGAAACCGATTTTTGATATCCCGGGATACCCTTCTGTACTGGCAGGGGATTTGGTTGAAAACCTGATGGAACAAATTAAACAATTCCAACCTGGATTTACGCTGAATGAAAAAGCAGAAACTATTGAAAAACAGGAAGACGGGACTTTTATCGTAACTACGGATAAAGGAACAAAACATGCTGCGAAAGCCATAGCTATTGCAGGTGGGCTTGGTAGTTTTGAACCTCGTAAGCCACTAATCGAGGATATTGAATTCTACGAAGATAAAGGGGTTGAATATTTTGTAAAAGACCCGGAACTTTTCCGTAATAAAAAAATTGTAATTGCCGGTGGTGGCGATTCAGCCCTGGATTGGAGTATCTTTTTATCCAGTGTAGCTTCTGAAGTAACCTTAATACACAGGCGAAATGAATTCCGTGGCGCTTTGGATTCCGTAGAAAAAGTACAGGAATTAAAACACGCCGGAAAAATTAACCTGATTACCCCAGCAGAAGTGATAGGGTTAAATGGAGCAGAGCATATTGAATCGATCGATATCGAGCAGGATGGTGCACACCGTACCATTGAAACTGATTATTTTATTCCTTTATTTGGACTGACGCCTAAATTGGGTGCTATTGCCAATTGGGGACTGGAAATCGAAAAGAATGCGATCAAGGTAAATAATGCACTGGATTACCAAACGAATATTGAAGGGATTTATGCTATTGGGGATATTAATACCTACCCGGGAAAATTAAAACTGATTCTTTGTGGTTTCCATGAAGCGACCTTAATGTGCCAGAGTGTATTTAATAAACTTAACCCTGGAAAAAAATATGTGCTGAAATACACTACAGTAAGTGGTGTGGATGGCTTTGATGGTACCCGCAAAGAAGCTGAAAAAGCGGTGGTAAAATCAATAAACTAAAAGGGCCATGGCACAGGATGTTACTATAAAAATTACCGATAGGGATGGGGTTACCCATGAAGTGCAGGCACCCACCGATATGAATATGAATATCATGGAGCTGGTACGGGCTTATGAACTGGCACCGGAAGGTACAATAGGAGTTTGTGGCGGTATGGCCATGTGTGCTTCCTGCCAGTGTTATGTACTGAATGATGTAGCCCTGCCAGAAATGGGTGATGATGAAGAAGCGATGCTTTCGGAAGCCTTTTTTGTAAAGGATAACAGTAGGCTTGGTTGCCAGATTGCCATTACAGAAGATTTGGAAGGCCTTGAATTAGCCCTGGCACCAGAATACTAAATAACAATCCCAATGGGATCGTCTAATACACTAAAAGCGGGAGTTCATTTCTCCCGCTTTTTTCATTCTATTGTTTCGTAATAGCAAATGGATAAATCAGGACGTACCGGAAACATAAGTGTTTCATGGCCATTGCTCTTTCCCGTATCTTTAGCGACCAGGTAACAGTTATTGATAATATCCAGCAATAACAATTCCGGAGAATAAAAAGTAATGCCCACTTTATGTTTCGTACGATCGCGTATGTCAGTATTGATAATATCAAAGCGATACTCCGTAAACGGAAAATAACTGCTGCCGAGTACATCGGTAATCCTGTGAAAATGGCCTTTGAGCTGTAAAGTATAATTGTGCGCTGCAATTCCGGTAAGAAAATGCAGTTTTTCAGCTTTTTCATTTTCATTCAACAGTTCCCGAAACGTATTTTTAGGATTTTCAACGGAATTATAAAGTTGGCTCTGCATAGCATATTCAAGGAATGTATCTTCAAAAACATAACGATCCCAGAGGAAGTCGGAGTCTGAAGTGATGACAAGGCGGTAAGCCAGCCGTATTTTTGCTTTTTGCATAGGATATATTTTTGTTTAAATTTCCAGCAATAATAACACGGCATTTTCACTTAGGGCTTCAAAATCAATTGTGGAAATGTCCCATAGCGCAAGCCCGTCCCGATTTTCCAACAACCGATCCTGTACCTCAAAGGCACCATTCAGCACGAATGCAAATATACCGTCTGCCGTTTCCTGCAATTGGTATTCCCCTTTTTGGCGACCATCAAAAACGCCTATGCTAAGCTGTACTCCGGGCTGTTCCAACAGTGTGGAAACCATGTTCCTTTGCGGGATATGACACGGGTGTACTGCAGTCCCATCCTGTGGAAAAGAAATTCCGGAAACCTGAATGTGCAGGTAGCTGGATGACTGCTTTTGTTCGCTGTTGCTAATGGTTACTGCCTGCTTTTTAGGATGTAGGCAGGTTAGTAGCTGCTCCGGTTCTATATTGTAAGGCTTTCCATCGTGTACTTCGACGGACAGGCTGCCGGATAGGGGAAACAGGAGCATCAGTTCATTGGCTTCCAAGGTAAGAAGTAGATTCTTTAGTGGTGCAAGAGCTACCTCTTTAAAAACACCGAGCGTTCCAAAAGGGTTGTCGGATGCAACTCTATCATCTCCAGGATTGAGGTAAGACAAACAACGAAAATTATTATTTTCCTGTTTGTTGACCAAATGGCTGTTGAAAATTCTCGAGGGGTTTTGTAGTATCATGGCTTTTTATTTTAGGATCAACGGTACGAAAAATGGTTATCCATTCACTTTAATAGTGTGCATCAAGCTGAATCCTTCGGCTATGTTACCACTTACTGTAGCCATTTCCGTACCTGTGCCATCAGAGAATACATTATCATTGGCATTATAAGTATAGCCTGTTAATCCATTCCCATAGCCTGCCGATGAACTGACCAAAGCCACAGCACTATCATTACCTTCCGGGAATGCAATTTGTGTGACTAAAAGGGATGTCCCCGAAGCATTATAGATGTGGACATGAATATGGGTAGCCCGCCCATTGTACCAGGCTGGAAATATAGAGGTGAAAGCGACGGTCCCGTTTACATCTGTAGTTTGCCTGCCCCTTAAAAAGTGTACTGCAGTATAATTGGTGGATTGCATACCTGTTCCGCCATATTCTGAATACTCCCCGTCTTTATTGCAATGCCAGATATCAACAATTGCACCTGCGAAGGCGGCACAATCGGCAGTAATATTTTGCACAATTAGTGTAATCGCAAGGGGTATGCCGGTTTGCCCGTCGGTGATGTCGGATTTTACAAGGGCAGACGGAATGTATGTAGGAAATGGACCCGCAGTTTCTGTAGCGGTTACTGTACAGGTACCGGAATTGCTCCCACCAGAAGATGAATTTCCGGTAGCCGGAGTTGTTGTTTCGTCATCATGGCTGCAACTGCTTAATAAAGCCGGAGCAGTACTAAGTAATCCTGCAAATCCAATTCCTGCGGTTAAAAAATCTTTCCTTTTCATAACGTGTAGTTTTTAAGTTATGAATTAAAAGTATTGTATCGATTCAAAATGCTAAAATAATAGCGATAAACGTGCTTTTTTTAGCGGTAAAACAATGAATACCGTTAAAGTAACTTTGAGATTACATCCTTGTAGGTATCCCCTATCGGGATTACAAAGGTGCCAATGTGTATCGTTTTATGCTTTATGGTCTGTATTTTTTGTATCGGTACAATGTAAGAGCGGTGTACCCTGATGAAATCGGAAGCAGGCAGTTTCTCCAATAGTGTTTTCATTGACAATCGGGCAACGAGCTTTGTACTGTTTGCTAAGTGGATTTGTACATAATCATCCAGGCTTTCAATCAGTACAATCGTATCAAATTCGATACGGTGTAATTTATAATCCGCCCGTATCAGGAGATGGGTATGCTGATGGGTGTACTGGCGCGACAGGAGTTCATTTTTGCCTTTTGCTACGGCTGCCTGAAACCGTTCCAGGGAAAAGGGTTTGAGCAGGTAATCTACCGCATTGACATTAAAGCCCTCTACCGCATAATCACTATAGGCTGTGGTGAAGATTACCATAATCTCCTGATTGAGGCTTTTGTAAAAATCAATTCCATTTTTGGCCGGCATGTGGATATCCAGGAAAATTAAATCTACCGGAAATTTCCGAAGGAATTTTTGGGCTTCAGTAATCTGGGTAAATGTTTTTTCCAGCACAATATCTTCTGTCTCCTCACAAAAGCGGCTAATAATTTTTAAAGCCAACGGTTCATCATCTAAGGCTATTGCTCTAATCACTGCAGGTCTATTTGTAGTTCAACAAGATAATTTTTTTTGGTTTGTGCGATGTCCAGCTTATGCTTGCCGGGATAAATAAGATCCAGTCTTTTCTGGGTGTTTTCTATTCCGGTTTCGCTTTTCTCCTCCTCGGTAAGGGCAACGTCAACGATGGTATTGCGGACTCTTAAGAACAACTGCTGTTCTGTGCTATGAATAAAGATACTGATTTCTGATTTTTCTTCAGGGCTAAGGCCATATTTAAATGCATTTTCGATAAAAGGGAGCAACAGTAAAGGAGCAATTTGCTTGTCGTGAGTTTCTCCTTTTATATCCAGCGAGAATGTGAGGTTGTCTCCGGCCCTGAGTAACTGCATGGCGATATAATCTTTGAGATAGGCTATTTCTTTAGCGAACGGAACATAGTCCCTGGAACTCTCGGTGACTAAATAGCGCATGATAGCGGATAATTTTAAAACCGCTCCCGGTGCTTCATCCGATTTTTCAAGCGTGAGCGCATAGAGGCTATTAAGTGTATTGAAAAGAAAATGAGGATTGATTTGTGCTTTGAGATAGGATACTTCCGCATGTAATTTTTGCATCTGGATGTTATTCAGCTGCTGATTGATCCGGGATAAAAAGGAAAGCATGAATATAAAAAGAAATTGCGGGATATAATTGTCGGAAAACAGCATACCTGGAGGTGGTCCCGCTTGTGGTGGCCTATCACCCATCGGTGCCATCGGTCCTCCGGGAATTAGTATTCCTGGGAGGAAGGAAATGATTGAAAACATTCCAAGTATAATGATAGCGTAGGCTATTTTTTTGTCGGAGAGGTAATAGGCGGGAATAAAATACAGATAATTGGCATAGAAGAAACCCAGTAAGAAAACATAAGAGAGGAAGTTTCTTTGAAAGGGAGCTACCCGGAAAAGCTGCAGGCTATAATTAAAATCGGGTGATGACAGTATGGGGATGCACAGGAAAAATATGCTGGCAATGCTGTAAATGAGGAATAAACGATGCTGTTTTGACATGATTCTAAATATCTTTAGTTCAAAGCTACTAAGAAAAAGGAGAGGTCCTCTATTTTTGAGGCGAATAGGAAGATTATGAGGGTAAACAGAAACGCCTTATGATTCGGTTGAAAAATAAGGCGTTTTTTATACTGTTATATAGAAGCTAAATTCTGGTGGGAAATAGTTTCTTCAATGGCATTCCAAAGCCCGATACGAACTTCCAATGCCTGGATTGAAACTTCTTCTACTTCTTTCCATCGTGTTGGGTTATTGTCACAAAGTTCGGTGATCATCTGCAGTGCCATAGGACCATGCTCGTCGGCATCCAATTCAATATGGCGTTCGAAATAATAGATGAGTTTACTAAGATCTTTCTCTGGGAAATTTTCCTGGAAATTTTTTAAGATTTCGGTAAACATAGAAGGAATAAGGTCTTCTCTCCCAAATGTAAAAGCAGCTGCAATTTCATGAGGTTTACCTTCTTCGATAACACGGAAGGTAAAGTCAAGAAAAGCCTTGATGTTGATATGCAGGTCGCTTTGCCGAATGGAGACAAATATATTTTGTGTGCTTACAACATTCTCCAGGAAATGCTCAACTGGAGCAGTATCAGCACCACAGGCTTTCATGGCGTCAATGTACATTTCATAATGGCTTTGTCTTTTTCCATCCAGGGAGATATCAGTTTCCTCTGCCAATACAATTTCATTGATGAGGTAACGGATTTCGGGATTTCCAATAGGAAGCCAGGGTGTTGTGGTACAGGTAAGTTTGGATTGTAATGCTTTCAATAAAGACATAAAATCCCAAACGGCATACACATGGCTTTCGAGGAAGCGGTGTAAATCATCGGGATGTTGTACTTTTTTGTATAAGGGGTGCTGTAGTAGGATATTTTTTTGAGGCTGAATACTGTTGTTAATAGTTTCAATAGTCATAATAAGGAATTTTTACAAATGTAAAAAAGCTTCCTGTTTCCGGGAAGCTTTTTCTATATATTTTAGGTATTGTTCTATCGAAAACACCAATGGAAAGAAATCTCTTATTTAAATGCAGGAAGTCCTGTAATATCCATACCGGTAATCAGCAGGTGGATATCATGTGTTCCTTCATAAGTAATCACAGATTCTAAATTCATCATGTGACGCATGATTGAATATTCTCCGGTAATCCCCATTCCACCAAGGATTTGTCTTGCTTCCCTTGCGATAGTAATCGCCATATCCACATTGTTTCTTTTGGCCATAGAGATTTGTGCAGAAGTTGCTTTGCCTTCATTTCTAAGGACACCCAGTCTCCAGGTCAATAACTGTGCTTTAGTGATTTCTGTAATCATTTCTGCCAGTTTCTTCTGTTGTAACTGCGTTGCTGCAATCGGTTTGTCGAATTGTATTCTTTCTTTAGCATAACGCAAAGCCGTATCATAACAATCCATCGCTGCACCAATTGCTCCCCAGGCAATACCATAACGGGCAGAATCCAGACAGCCTAGTGGCGCGCCTAATCCTGATTTGTTTGGTAACAGGTTTTCTTTAGGAACTTTTACATTATCAAAAATCAACTCTCCGGTAGCTGAAGCACGAAGGGACCATTTATTATGAGTTTCCGGGGTAGTAAAACCTTCCATACCTCTTTCTACGATTAATCCGTGTATTCTTCCACTTTCATCTTTGGCCCATACTACGGCAATATCTGCAAATGGAGCATTTGAAATCCACATCTTAGCGCCATTCAATAAATAATGATCGCCTTTATCTTTAAAATTCGTCACCATACCACTTGGATTGGATCCGTGGTCCGGTTCTGTAAGGCCAAAACAGCCGATAAATTCACCCGAGGCCAGTTTTGGGAGGTATTTCATACGTTGTTCTTCATTTCCATATTTCCATATCGGATACATGACCAATGAAGATTGTACTGAAGCCGTAGAACGCACTCCAGAATCTCCTCTTTCTATTTCCTGCATGATCAGTCCATAAGAGATTTGGTCTAATCCGGCACCGCCATATTCTTCAGGTATGTAAGGTCCAAAGGCACCAATTTCTGCCAAACCGTTAATGATTTGTTTTGGAAATTCTGCTTTTTGAGCGTAATCTTCGATAATTGGTGATACTTCACGTTTTACCCATTCACGGGCTGCGTCGCGTACCATTTTATGTTCATCAGACAATAATTCGTCCAATAGGTAATAATCTGGGGCTTGGAATAGATCTGGTCTCATATTTTAGTTTTAAATCTTCGCAAAAATAGGTAATGAATTCTAACAAATCAATAATTAAATGTGGTATTTAATCCTGAAAAGCAAAATATGTTAGATAAAACATGACTATCCTGCGATGACGGGCGGTAGTCTGGGAATGTTATTTTTTCAGGAGTGCAATTATTTCCTCTTTTTCTTTGAGCCGCCCTTCATAAAGTTGCTTTTGCTTTTTTAGTTTTCCCTGAAGTTCTGTAATCCGGAATTCATATTGTTCAAATAGTTTTTGAAGTACGCCGGCATAATGAATTGCATTTTCAGGATCGTTAATCACGCTTGCATTTCCCGTTTCATTAAATAATTCGGAAACAGGCGTGTTGAGTAGTTTCGACAATATGAGAATTTCTTCTGGGGTAAATTTCGTTTCGCCTCGTTCTCTGCGGCTGTATTGTGATTGATTCAGCTCTAAATTAAAGGCAATTGCTTCCTGGGAAATCTTCTTGGTTTCCCGTATCGATTTAATTCGCTGGTGTAATTTCATTATGTTAAAGTTAAGTAGGTTTGGGGGATTATGTGTAATTCACATGTTATATGCTAAAATAGTATTTAATAAGCGAATACTATTGGATATATTTGAAAAAAACATATTTTAAACTGTGATTGGAATTATTAAAAAATTTTTAGCATTAAATCAATACTCACAATTCGTCCCTGAATTTGAGAGTCTCGTTTTGTCCCATCCCAATTATCCCAGCATTTTTGCGATTACGGATACTCTGGATATGCTTTCTATAGAAAATGCTGCCGTCAAAGTATCCAAAGAGCAACTGAACGATCTTCCGGAGACTTTTTTGGCAGTGTATGATAATCAAATCACTTTGGTTTTAAAAAAAGAGACCTTACGTGTTGAAACCGAAAAGGGAGAGAATATTGTGTTAACTCCGGAGGTATTCCAACAAAAATGGGATGGCATCATCATAGCCATTGAACCCGGAGTAGTGATAGTGCAAAAAAAGGCAAAAATGCAATTCGGCTTCTTAAGATATGTGCTGCCTTTTGTTTTGTTAGTATTAGTTTCTTTTTGGTATACCAGCTATGATTTGACCGCTGTATTGTTTTTGATCACAGTAACTCTGGGAGTAATAGCAAGTGTTTTTATCCTGCAGGAGAAATTAGGAATGCAAAATGAGATCGTGTCAAAATTTTGTACTTCCAATGCCGCAACTTCCTGTGATTCTGTTATAAATTCAAATAAGAGCATTATTACAAAATGGATTGATTTTTCAGACTTACCGATTCTTTTTTTTAGCAGTAGTTTATTGGCAATTTTAATCCAGCCTTTGTATTCCGTTTTAGCCATTGGTAGTGTGGGTTTGCTTTCGCTTCCTGTAGTGGCCTATTCCATAGTGCTTCAAAAGACACAGTTAAAAAAATGGTGCCTGATGTGCCTGTTTGTTTCCGGTATATTGGTGATTCAAAGTATTCTTTTTGTAGGGCTAAGTAGGGTATTTACAACGGAAGCTTTTCTATCAGGGGGTGTACTCTATTTAAGTGCATTAGTGCTTGTCACTACAGTATGGTTTGCGATAAAACCTGTAATAATTGAAAAAATTGAGGCACAAAAGGGATTAAATGAATTGAAAAAATTCAAGCGTAACTATGGGCTGTTTAATTTTTTATCAAAAGCTATTTCCTCACCGGACGGATTGAGCAAGTTAAAAGGAATTTCTTTGGGGAACGACCTCGCTGCTGTAAGGTTAACTCTCATTGTGAGCCCCGGCTGTGGACATTGTCATAAAGCAGTAGAAGAAGGACTGGAACTGATTGCTAAATATCCTGAAAAAATAGGATTGGCAATACTATTTAATGTGAATCCTGAAAATGAAGAGAATCCGTATACTGCCATCGTGCGGGAACTATTAGCGATTAATGATGTTGAGTATAGTAGGGTGAAAGAAGCACTCAAGGATTGGCATATTAAAAAAATGACTATGGAGCAGTGGAAAAAGAAGTGGGGGAATCATACGGCCACAATGCAGGTTACCCAACAAATTTACCTGCAATACCAATGGTGTGTAAAAAATGACTTCAATTACACTCCGGTGAAAATTATCAATAACCGCCTGTTTCCAAATGAATATGATATTTCGGAATTGAAATATTTCCTGAATGATTTTTCAGAAGCAGCCGATTTTTCGGAAGTAGAGGTAATGACGGAAGTGGAAACGGTTTAAAAGGAGAGGGTGTAATCACCTGGAAAATACTGTGAAATGATTGAAGCCCAACAATCAATAAAGGATTGGGCGATTTTAAAACCTAAACTGTATACTATGTTACAAAATATTTTAAATCTCAAAGGAGCAACATTACTCAGCGCTACGGAGCAAAAAACAATCGCAGGTGGACGCTTGATCTGTTTTGATTTTCTTGCCGGAGTGTGCCGGCAAATTTCCAAAGGCTGTGGTGAAGTAGCATGCCAGCCTCCAGCGCCGTGTTGTATTATTGATATTGATCCTGTTTAATAATAATTCAAATAAATTATAACCCTTAAATCATTAATTACCATGTTAAAAAACATTTTGAAACTAAAAGGCGCAGCCATGCTAAGTGCAACGGAGCAGAAAATGGTCGTTGGCGGCCGATTGATTTGTATTAGACCTGACACTGGACAATGCAAATACATTTCGAAGTTTTGTGGCGAAACAATTTGCCAGCCAGGAGGCGGAGGTATTATCGATCCTGTTGAATAACAGGGGCTTTCTAAATAATTTTAATCCTGAATCTTTATACCGATGTTAAAAAATATTTTAAAATTAAACGGTACTCAACAATTGTCTAAAACGGAGCAAAAGTCGATCAATGGTGGAAAGAAACAATGCAAGGAAGTACCTCCATATGATCCCGAGAATCCTGACGCAGGCGCTGTATGCGTAGATCATGGCCCTCAATGTGCTGAAGTGGATTGTAGATTTCCCATTATAGAATTATAAATCATTTCGTAATTTTTTAAAACCCCAAATAGTTATGTTAAAGAACATTTTAAAATTAGAAGGTGCTCAACAATTATCTAAAACGGGGCAAAAGTCAATCAATGGTGGGAAAAAGCAATGTAGACAAGCACTTCCTTACGATCCTGAAAATCCTGGATCAGGAGGGTATGCCTGTGTAGAATATGGACCTCAATGTGCTGAAGCAATTTGCAGATTTCCTGGTATAGAATTATAAATCATTTCGAAATTTTTTAAAACCCCAATATCTATGTTAAAGAATATTTTAAAATTAAGTGGTGCTCAACAGTTATCTAAAACGGAGCAAAAGTCAATCAATGGTGGAAAGAAACAATGCAAACAATCAATTCCTTATGATCCTCAGAATCCTCCTGGTACAGGTAATGAGTGCAAAGAATTCGGGCCTCAATGTGCCGAAGCAGATTGTAGATTTCCTCCCTTAGAATTCTAAATCATTTCGTAATTTTTAAACCTTTAAAAACAGTATCATGTTAAAAAAAATTTTAGATTTAGAACAAGTGCATTCTTTAACTAAAGAAGAGCAAAAAACAATTAACGGAAGTGCGCCAGTAGGCTGTATGAATCCTAATCTTATTGGGATAGATCCAGATGGAGGGTCTCCCAGTATCTGTAATGATGGCTATTATTACCAAACTCAGATTAAAAAATGCTGCCCAAGAGGTGGTGGTGGTCCGATTCAGGTATAAAAATAGTTTGAATCTGAACTGGTAGATATTTGATAAAAAAAATAGAGAAAATGTTTTATTTTCTCTATTTTTGATTTTATAACCTACATAAATAAAACGTTTTTTTGAAAAAATTTCCGAATTATATACAGACCGACAATAAAGATTGTGGGCCTACCTGTTTGAAGATAATAGCAAGGCATTATGGGAAATCTATCAATATACAGGATTTAAGAGATTTTAGTGAAACTACCCGTGAAGGAAGTAATTTGTTATTCCTTAGCGATGCTGCCGAAAAAATAGGATTCCGCACCTTGGGTGTAAAACTGAATCTGGAACGACTGGAAGAAGCCCCGCTTCCTTGTGTGTTGCATTGGAATAAAGATCATTATGTCGTATTGTACAATATAAAAAAAGGCAAATACTATGTTTCAGATCCTGGATTTGGCCTTATTACCTATACTAAGGAAGAATTTATAAAATTCTGGATTGGAAATAATGCGGATGAAACTACGCAGGAAGGAATTGCTTTACTGATGGAAGCCTCTCCAAAGTTTTACCAAACAGAATTTAATAAGGATAAAAAAATCGGCTTCGGTTTCCTTTTTCAATATATCTATCCCTATAAATCATTTATCATTCAATTGAGTATCGGATTGTTAGCGAGCAGTTTGCTGCAGCTGATATTTCCTTTCCTTACTCAGAGTATTGTGGATGTTGGGATACAAAATCAGAATCTGCATTTTATTTATCTGGTACTTTTTGCGCAACTTTTCCTGTTCTTTGGAAAAACGGGACTGGAACTTATACGGAGCTGGATATTGCTGCATTTGTCTACACGGATCAATATTTCATTGATATCTGATTTTTTTATCAAATTGATGAACCTTCCAATTTCATTTTTTGATGTCCGTATGACTGGTGACATTATGCAGCGTATCAACGACCATCACAGGATCGAACGCATATTGACTACATCATCACTTAATGTTTTGTTTTCGGTAATCAATATGTTTATAATGGGAGGTGTTTTGGCCTATTATAATGTCCAGATATTCTTTGTGTTTTTTATAGGCAGTGCGCTGTACTTCGGATGGATTATTCTCTTTTTGAAAAGACGGGAAGAACTGGATTACAAACGTTTCTCTGAAGTAAGCCAGGAACAGAGTAAGGTCATTGAGTTGATTAATGGGATGCAGGAAATTAAACTCCACAATGCAGAAAAACAAAAACGATGGGGTTGGGAATATGTGCAGGCACGATTATTCCGCATTTCTATAAAAGGGCTGATATTGGAGCAGACACAAACAGTCGGTTCTAATTTTATCAATGAGCTTAAAAATATCATTATTGTCTTTTTGTCTGCTAAGTTGGTAATCGATGGTGAAATTACATTGGGTATGATGATGGCTATCACATCTATTGTGGGAAGTTTGAATGGCCCGGTAGTGCAGCTTATAAACTTTATACGGGAAGCCCAGGATGCTAAAATATCTTTGTCAAGACTTTCCGAAATCCACGATAAAGAAGATGAAACGCAAAATGAATCTGAAACTACAAGTGATATTCCACTAAACAGTGATATTGTTATTAAAGACCTTTCTTTCCGCTATATTGCGTCTGATATTCCGGTATTGGAGGATTTGAATCTGGTGATCCCGGCAAATAAAGTAACTGCAATTGTAGGTGTTAGTGGTAGTGGAAAAACAACACTTATGAAACTACTGCTGAAGTTCTATGAACCAAATAAAGGAGAAATTAAATTGGGGAATGTCAATTTTCAGAATATATCCCAAAAAACATGGCGGAGTCATATTGGTTCCGTGATGCAGGAAGGCTATATTTTTAATGATTCCATTGCTCAAAATATTGCCATTGGTGTGGATAGCATTAATAAGGAGCGCTTGCAATATGCTTCTGAAGTAGGAAATATAAAATCATTTATTGAAACATTGCCACTCCGGTATAATACCAAAATTGGTATGGAAGGAGTAGGAATGAGTACTGGGCAAAAACAACGGCTTTTGATTGCCCGGGCTGTATATAAAAATCCTGAAATGTTATTTTTTGATGAAGCAACCAGTGCCCTGGATGCCAATAATGAAAAAGAAATCATGGAAAAACTGGATATCTTCTTTAAGGATAAAACCGTTGTTGTGATTGCACACCGCCTTAGTACTGTGATGAATGCAGATCAGATTGTGGTTCTGGATAAAGGGAAGATTATAGAAAAAGGAAACCACGAAGAACTTGTGGCCCTGAAAGGGAGTTATTATCAATTGGTAAAAAACCAGTTGAGCTTAGGAAGCTAAAATAAGGAAATCCAATTAATAGTACCGAAAAAAAAATGCCTCAAAATAAAGAAATAGAACTTCGTAGTGATGAAGTTCAGGAAATTTTAACCCAGGTCCCGCATTGGATGATCCGTTGGGGGAATATGCTTATTTTAGTGATCTTACTGTCATTATTTGTGCTTTCCTGGTTTGTACGGTATCCGGATATTGTAACTACTGAAATTACCATTACCACTCAAGTGCCTCCGCAAAAACTGATGGCCCGCACGACGGGAAGGATTCAGAAGATTTTCGTAAAAGACCGGGAAACGGTTGCCGTGAATATGCCATTGGCGATCATCGAGAATACCGCGAATTATAGCGATGTTTTTCTACTCAAAAATATCATAGATACCCTGAAGATGAATCCCCGAGCTTTTCGTTTTCCTTTTGATAAACTTCCGTTACTGGAACTCGGGGAAATTCAAACTCCTTTCACCTTATTTGAAAAGGATTATATTGCCTATACGCTGAATAAAGAGCTGCAACCTTATGAAGTAGAAGGAAAAGCACAAAGCTATGAGGTGGTTCAGCTTCGGGAGCGTTTGTCCTTATTATTGCAACAGGCGTCGATTTCAAAAGCAGAAATGGAGCTGAAGAAAAAAGAACTGGAACGGTACCATAAGCTTTTTGATAAAGGCATAATCTCACAGCAGGAATGGGAAAGTAAAAGTTTAAACTATCTCCAATCGGAAAAGAGTTTGCGGGATCTCAATGCCTCCATTTCTCAAATGCATTCGTCGCTGAATGAACTGAGCAGAAGTACAAAAACAACACAGATTAATGAAACGAAAGATGATATTAATTTGTTTCGCAACACTCTGCAGTCCTATAACCAGTTAAAAAAGGCAATTGCCGATTGGGAACTGGCTTATGTTCTGAGGGCGTCAATTTCCGGCGAAGTCTCTTTTCTTCAGATATGGACGGAAAACCAGACAATAACCTCTGGAGATAATGTGTTTACCATAATTCCTAAGGATGAAAAGCATTATATCGGTAAGGTAAAAGCAAAAGCGCAGAATTCGGGTAAGTTGAAGATCGGGCAGAAAGTGAATATACGCCTTGCGAATTATCCGGATCGTGAATTTGGTATTATCACGGGAAAGGTACAGTCTATCTCAATGACTCCTGATAAAGACGGAAATTTACTGTTGGATATCGCTTTGCCGAATGGCTTGGAAACATCTTATAACAAGAAGATTGCGCTACAGCAGGAGATGACTGGCACGGCAGATATTGTGACAGAAGATTTACGGCTGTTAGAACGGCTACTGTATCAGTTCCGGGATATTTTCAGGAGGTAATTTTACATTTTCAGGTAAAAATCACGGGTAAGTTCGGTATATTCCGGGGTGTATTGATGACGGGTAATTTCAATAATTAATTCGTCGATAGCTATTTCAGTTGTTGCCGTTCGGGAAA
Source organism: Flavobacterium kingsejongi (assembly GCF_003076475.1). NCBI lineage: Bacteria > Pseudomonadati > Bacteroidota > Flavobacteriia > Flavobacteriales > Flavobacteriaceae > Flavobacterium > Flavobacterium kingsejongi. Next base: position 1,614,745 of record NZ_CP020919.1, read on the forward strand.
AAGCAATCAGGCTGCGTTTAATTGGTGATGTTGCAGTTCCTTTGACCCGGGTAATTTTTTCAGGATATAATTCCTGTTCTTCGGCCATAGCGATAAAATTGGCTTCATCACGGAAAGGAATGATAACAGAAAAAATGCCTTTTTCAGAGAGTAATAGTGCAGCTGCTTCAATAAGGTCTTCAAAAGGCAGTGCCTGTGTAAAACGCGCCTGCGTTCTAAGCTCGTCCTCAGGCGTATAATCTTCGGTAAAAAAAGGAGGATTGGAAATGATAAGATCGTACTCGTCTTCTGGTTCTTCCATGAATTCATCCAAACCGGCATGAAAACAAAACAACCGATCGCCCCAGGGGCTGTTTTCGAAATTATCAACACATTGTTCGTACGCATTCTCGTCGATTTCTAAGGCGTCAATTTGTTCTGCGCCAATGCGTTGTGCAATCATGAGCGCAAGTACTCCGGTTCCGGCACCAATATCTAAAACAGAAAAAGGATAATTGTCAAGGGGTGTCCAGGCGCCTAAGAGTACGGCATCGGTACCGATTTTCATCGCACAACGATCCTGTTCCACAGAAAATTGCTTAAATTGGAATGGCATAAAATGTATTTTTAATGGAGTACAGTAAGTCCTTCGCTGGAAATTTTAGAGGTACATCTCTATAAGTCCTTCCGGAAGATCCATGATAACTTTTTTATTCTCCCTGTCGATTTTAATCAGGAACTGATCAATCATAGGGACAAGAATTTCAACGGAACCATTTTCAACTTCAAACAGGGGCTGGGCAGTAGAATCATTAATAGAAACTATTTTTCCAAAAACACCACGTCTCTTGTCTTCGATTTCAAAGCCAATTACTTCGTGAAAATAGAACTTGTTACCGGTAAGTTTTGGTAACATTTTTAGGGGAAGGTAAATCCCGCAGCCTAAAAGTTTCTCGGCATCCTCTTCACTATGCATGTCTTCAAAACGGATGCGTAGGAAATCATTTTTATGGATGGAGCTACTTTCAATAAAAAATGGAACCAGATTTTTGTTGAATTCAACAAAAACTGATTCCAGATTTTCATACAATTGAGGTTCGTCCGTGTCTAAATAAGCCAGAACTTCTCCCTTGAAACTAAATTTTTTAGCGATTTTACCTAAATAGAAACAGTCTTCTTTGCGCATAAAATCACTTCAAAAATTAAGCTTGGGTTTCCTCGTTGTTTTCTTCTGCAGCAGGTGCTTCAGTAGCTTCTTCTTCTACAGCAGGAACTTCTTCCGCTTTAGCAGCATCAGCTTCTGCTTGTTTAGCAGCAGCAATACGATCTTCGTTTACTTTTTTCTCAGCAGCAAATGCTTTTGCTTTTGCGTCTGCTTTAGAAGTAGAAAGAGTGTCTTTTTTAGCATCAACTTTTCCAGATTTCTCATCAAGCCATTTTGCTAATTTTTCGTCAGCTTGTTCTTGAGTTAAAGCACCTTTACGAACTCCGCCATCAAGGTGGTGTTTCAATAAAGCTCCTTTGTAAGAAAGGATAGCTCTTGCAGTGTCAGTTGGCTGAGCACCATTGTGAAGCCATTGTACAGCGCTATCAAGATTTAAATCGATAGTTGCAGGGTTTGTGTTTGGATTGTAAGTACCGATTTTCTCTAAGTATTTACCATCTCTTTTTGAGCGTGCATCAGCAGCTACAACCCAGTAAAAAGGTTTTCCTTTTTTACCGTGTCTTTGTAATCTAATTTTTACAGACATAATCTTGTGATTAAATTTTGAGGTACTCGACCTCTGTTAATTAAGGGCGCAAAGATACTCTTTATTTTTATTTGAGACTATTTATAATGCTAAAAAATAGTATGGCTACTAATTGTACTAACGAGTTAGATTGTTTTTTTAAGATTTAATTAGCATATTTCGTTTTAAAAACTATTTTTGTAAAGATTTTTACCCAATCCTAATTTTTATAAATTCACTAATAATGAAAAGATTATTGTCACTTTTGGTGCTTGTATTGGCATTTAGTTCTTGTGAGGAAGATGTTAAGTTTAATAACCCGTCAGTACAGGGTATAAAAGATAATGAAATGTGGCGCGCGGTTGATTATAAAGCAACGCTACAGGCAAATGGAGGTTTGATCGTTACAGGATATACAAATTTCGAGACACTAATTTTGAAAACATCCAATATTACTCCGGGAACCTATGAGTTAGGTGCAGGTACGGCCAACAGCGCTACCTATAGCTTTACTGCCGATGGTACTGAAGTAAATTATAGTACAGGAGTGAACGCAACAGGACAAATTACTATAGAAAATTATGACACTGCAAGCGGTACATTTACAGGTCAGTTTAAATTTAAAGCGAAAAAATTAGGAAATGCTGTCGCGGGTGATTCTATCGTAACCTATCAAAAAGGTGTTTTTTACCATATTCCGGTAACAGCACAATAAAAATAAAATTATTTTTATTTGAAGCCAAAACCACCATCAGGTGGTTTTTTTATGCAATTATGTTAATATTAGGGATTTAAGAAAAAAATAAAAATTAAGATACAACTTATTGTGTCATAGGGAGAATCGTAGTTATAGCAGTACCTCACGAGTATAAAAAAAAGTTTAAAAGTTTTATCAGAAATAAAACATATAATATATTTTAGAAATAACTTAATATTTAGTAATTTAGAAAAAATTAAGTTACATTTGTTTAATTATAATAAATTATAAAGTATGAATATTTTCGTGGGAAGCCTTCCGTTCAGTATTGAGGAAGCAGATTTAAGAGAGTCTTTCGAGGCTTATGGAGCAGTTGATTCTGTAAAAATTATTACTGATAAATTTACTGGAAGAAGTAAAGGATTTGGTTTCGTTGAAATGCCAAATGATGAGGAAGCTCAGAAAGCTATTGACGAATTGAACGGTGCAACTGTTCAGGGACGTGCTATAGTAGTTAACAAATCTGAACCGAAACCGGAAGGTGAAAGAAGAAGCTTTGGTGGCGGCGGAAATAGTCGTGGTGGAAGTGATTTCAGAGGTGGTAATAGCCGTGGTGGAAGTGACTACAGAGGTGGAAACGATCGCAATAGCGGTGGTGGATACAATAAAGGTGGTAACGGCGGAAACCGTGGAGGTTACTAATACTTTAAAAGAAAAAACATCGGATAAATAAATTTTATCTCTCGGTATATTTTAAACCACTCTTTACAGAGTGGTTTTTTTTGTGATTAGGTTTGTCAAAATAATAGGTGAAAATTTTGTAATTTTGTCGGGTTCGGGGTGTGCCCCTGAATTGACCTCTTTTCAATAATAAGAATCACAAAATCAGCTATGTATTTAATTTTTGATACCGAAACTACCGGTTTGCCGAAGCGGTGGGATGCACCAATTACCGATACAAACAACTGGCCGAGATGTATACAGATCGCGTGGCAGCTTCATGATGAAATGGGAAATTTAGTTGAGCATCAGGATTATCTGGTTCGTCCTGACGGTTTTAATATTCCTTATGATGCTGAGCGTATCCACGGAATTTCTACCGAATTGGCAATGGAGCAGGGAATCGCGCTTCAGGAGGTTTTAGAAAAATTCAATATTGCTTTGTCTAAAGCCAAATTTGTCGTAGGGCAGAATGTTGGCTTTGACATTAATATCATGGGATGTGAGTTCCATCGTCTCGGCGTGGGATCGGATATGGCTCAAAAGCCGGTACTGGATACCTGTACCGAAGTTACGGCTGGATTATTGCAGCTCCCTGGTGGTCGTGGTGGCCGATTTAAATTGCCAACACTTACAGAACTACACGAATATCTTTTTGGAGTTCCTTTTTCAGAAGCCCATAATGCTACTGCCGACGTTGAGGCAACAACACGTTGTTTCCTGGAACTGATAAAAAGAGAAGTTTTTACCCAGGAACAACTCGATGTTCCTGCTGATTATTTCAGGAACTTTAATGAACGTAATCCTGCTGGAATAAAGTTGATCGGCTTAAGGCATATCAATTTAAAGGCCGCTTCCGATGCGATACGGGAGCGACTGCTACAGCAAAAAACGGCAAACCAGTTTCAAAATCGTTCCTCAGAAGACCTTCAGGTTTTTAAAGATTGCGATTTCGTGCACCTGCACAATCATACACAGTTTTCCGTTTTGCAATCTACGATTAGTATCCCTGCGTTGGTGCAGGCTGCAGCAAAGCACAAGATGCCGGCAGTAGCCATGACCGATCATGCCAACCTGATGGGGGCTTTTCATTTTGTGAGTGCGGTGTTCAATCAGAATAAAGCGGCGGAAGCTAAAAATAAAGAACTTGTAGAACAGGGTGAGGAGCCTACAGAGGTGATAATGAAACCTATTGTAGGATGTGAATTTTTTGTTTGTGAAGATCATAAAGACAAGTCCAGAAAAGATAATGGGTATCAGATTGTCCTTTTGGCAAAGAATAAAAAAGGGTACCATAACCTGGCTAAAATGTCTTCTATCGCTTATACGGAAGGATTTTACTATGTGCCCAGGATTGACCGTAAGGTAATATTGGAATTTAAGGAAGATATTATTGTTTTGTCAGGAAATCTTTATGGGGAGATTCCTAATAAGATCCTGAATATAGGGGAGAACCAGGCTGAAGAAGCTTTGTTGTGGTGGAAAGAGAAGTTTGGTCCCGATTTTTATATTGAGGTAATGCGCCACAATCAGGAAGATGAAAATCGTGTGAATGCGACATTAATCGACCTGGCGCATCGTCATGATGTGAAGATCGTGGCCTCGAATAATACGTTTTATGTAGAAAAAGAAAATGCCAATGCCCATGATATTTTACTCTGTGTCCGTGATGGCGAGAAACAGGGGACACCGATAGGCCGGGGTAGGGGCTATCGTTTTGGATTACCGAATCAGGAATACTATTTTAAATCGGGAGAAGACATGAAAGCGCTTTTCAACGATTTGCCGGAAGCAATTACATCAATTCAGGAAGTGGTTGATAAAATTGAACCCTATTCCCTGCATCGTGATGTACTGCTGCCTAAATTTGATATTCCGGAAGAGTTTTTAGTTGTCGAGGATGAGGCAGATGGCGGAAAAAGAGGAGAGAATCTTTTTTTGAAGCATCTTACTTTTGAAGGAGCCAAAAAACGGTATGGCGAAATCACTCCTGAAATTCAGGACAGGCTGGATTTTGAATTGCAGACTATCGAGAAAACCGGATATCCGGGATACTTCCTTATTGTACAGGATTTTATCGCTGCAGCAAGGGGGATGGATGTGTCGGTAGGTCCGGGAAGGGGATCGGCAGCAGGTTCTGTTGTGGCCTATTGCCTTTGGATTACCAATATCGATCCGATGTTGTACGATTTGCTTTTTGAGCGTTTCCTGAATCCGGATCGTGTGTCTATGCCCGATATTGATATTGATTTTGATGATGAAGGACGTAGCCGTGTCATGGACTATGTAATTAATAAATATGGCTCCAAACAAGTAGCTCAGATCATTACCTATGGTAAAATGGCTACAAAATCAGCAATCCGTGATACTTCCCGAGTGCTGGATTTGCCTTTGTTTGAAGCCGATCGTATTGCAAAACTGATTCCGGGTATGATGCCTTCCAAATGGAATCTGGCCCGTTTTCTTTCTGAAGGGGAAGATCTCATTAAAAAAGCAGTTCGTACTGAGGAATTTGATAAGATTAAGGAGCTGATTGCAATTGCCAATGAAAATGATTTGGCGGGAGAAACGATCCAACAGGCGAAAGTATTGGAAGGAAATCTTCGAAATACTGGGATCCATGCCTGTGGGGTAATTATTACGCCAAGTGATATTACCAACTTCGTACCGGTATCCACAGCAAAAGATTCTGATTTGTATGTTACGCAATTTGATAACTCTGTTGTAGAAAGTGCAGGACTGCTAAAGATGGACTTTTTGGGTTTGAAAACCCTTACCTTAATTAAGGATACTGTAAAATTGGTAAAATATAGGACGGGTATTGAATTGGATCCTGACTTTTTTCCAATTGATGATGTTAAGACATACGAACTGTTCCAGCGTGGAGAAACGGTAGGGATCTTCCAGTATGAGTCTGCCGGGATGCAAAAATACATGAAAGAACTGAAGCCGACTGTCTTTGGGGATTTGATTGCGATGAATGCCTTATACCGTCCAGGGCCATTGGAATATATTCCGAGTTTTGTCCGCCGGAAAAATGGAGAAGAGCCAATTGTATACGATTTGGATGCCTGCGAAGAATACCTGAAAGATACCTATGGAATTACAGTATATCAGGAACAGGTAATGCTGCTGTCACAGAAACTGGCCAGTTTCTCTAAAGGTGATGCCGACGTTTTGCGTAAGGCGATGGGTAAGAAACAGAAAGATGTACTGGATAAAATGAAATCCAAATTTATCGATCAGGCGGTAGCTAATGGGCATGCTGCAGACAAACTGGAAAAGATATGGAAAGACTGGGAGGCTTTTGCGCAATATGCTTTTAATAAATCCCACTCGACCTGTTATGCCTGGATTGCGTATCAGACAGCGTACCTTAAGGCGCATTATCCTGCAGAATATATGGCGGCAGTGCTGTCTAATAATATGAATGATATCAAGCAGGTTTCTTTTTTTATGGAAGAATGTAAGCGGATGGGACTTCAGGTTTTAGGACCCGATGTTAATGAGTCCTTTTACAAGTTTACTGTAAACGATAATTATGCAGTACGTTTCGGAATGGGCGCTATTAAAGGTGTGGGTTCTGGTGCGGTAGCGACTATTGTAGAAAAAAGGAAAGACGGTAATTATAAATCAATCTTTGATCTGGCCAAACGTATTGATTTGCGTGCGGCGAATAAGAAAGCATTTGAAAACTTAGCCTATGCCGGTGGATTTGATTGCTTTTTGAACACACATCGTGCGCAATATTTTCATGATGAAGGCGATGGAATTGTCTTTTTTGAAAAAGCGATGCGCTATGGATCAAAGTACCAGGAAAACGAAAACTCTTCCCAGGTCAGCCTTTTTGGGGAGAGTAGTGAAGTTGAAATCCCGGAACCAGTTGTGCCGGCCTGTGAAGACTGGAGCACAATGGAAAAATTGGCGAAAGAAAAAGAAGTGGTCGGGATTTATATTTCAGGGCATCCGCTTGATGATTATCGTTTTGAGATGAAATACTTCTGTAATGCAAAACTGGAAGCCCTGAAAAGCCTGGAATTGCATGTAAATAAGAATTTGAATATTGGAGGGATATTGACAAACATCCAGCATAGAGTTGCTAAAAATGGTAAAGGTTGGGCTTCATTCACGATGGAGGGTTATGATGAAAGTTCCGAATTCCGGATTTTTGGAGAAGAATACCTTAAATTCAGGCATTTCCTGATTCAGAATAATTTCGTGTACGTTAAATTGATGGTGCGTGAAGGCTGGGCCAACCAGGAGACAGGTAAAAAAGGAGAGCCACGAATACAATTTATAGGGATTCAATATTTGCAGGATGTCCTGGCTGCATTTGCTAAAAAGCTAATCATACAAATGAATATCTCCGATCTGCAAACAGCACTTATTACGCGTTTGAGTGAAATATTCCAGGCCAATCACGGGGATCATACGGTAACTTTTGAAATGATGGAGCTCGAACGCTACACTAAAAAAGTAGAAGTCCAGAGCATGGTTTCCGATGTCGATCCGGTCGAATATGACGTTGATAGTCCCGAACAGGTAGATATTAAGATTGAAGAAGAGGTAGAGCAAACAAAAGTAATTACGCATCTGAAAATGAATAGCCGAAAGCTTAAGATACAGATTTCTACGCCTTTATTGGAAGAGTTAGAAAAAATGCAGCTTAATTTCAAGCTCAATTAGAAATCAGTTTTACCAATTTATGTATAGTTAAAACTGATTTCTAATTAACAATAGATTACGATTTAATTGATTAAATTTGTACCTGAAACTAAAAAATAAAATAATATGGCATTAGCAATAACTGATGCTACTTTTGATGAAGTAGTATTAAAGTCCGACAAACCAGTTTTGGTTGACTTTTGGGCAGCATGGTGTGGACCTTGCAGAATGGTTGGACCAATCATTGAAGAAATCAGCAGTGAATATGACGGTAAAGCCGTTGTAGGAAAAGTTGATGTAGATGCAAACCAGGAATTTGCTGCTAAATATGGTGTAAGAAACATCCCTACTGTACTTGTTTTTCAAAACGGTGAAGTAGTAGGCAGACAAGTTGGAGTAGCTCCAAAACAAACTTACACGGACTCCTTAGACGCATTATTATAATCTTCGGATGATTCTCATAAAAAAGGTTCGGCTCTTGCCGGACCTTTTTTAGTTTAGCCTACGACCAACTTCCAAATTATCTCATTATATTTGGAAGTATGAAGATTGAGAATCAAATAGAAAAAATATCCGGCTTCCGACATTTGGAATTGCTGGCCAATCAAGTGGTAGAAGGATTTATCTCGGGAATGCATAAAAGTCCTTTTCATGGCTTTTCAGCAGAATTTGCCGAGCATAAGACTTACAATCAGGGGGAAAGCACAAAGCACATCGACTGGAAGCTTTTTGCCAAAACCGACCGCTTGTATACCAAACGATTTGAAGAGGAGACCAACCTCCGTTGCCATTTGATCGTGGATAATTCTTCTTCCATGCATTATCCTAAATTAATTGATACAGCGAAGTTTTACGAGAGTAAAATTGGATTTTCAGTACTTGCCGCAGCCGTACTGATGACCCTGCTTAAAAAGCAACGTGATGCGGTAGGGTTGAGTATCTATTCCGACACCTATGAGTACTATGCTTCGGAAAAGGGAAGTGACCGCCACCACCGGATGCTGATAAATGCACTGGAACAGACATTGCAGGCGCCTAAAGAAGCTAAAAATACTGATACCATACAATTCCTCCATCAGATCGCAGAGAAGATGCACAGGCGTTCTATGATCATCCTTTTTACGGATATGTTTCAGCCGGGAGGGGAAGAAGCGCTCTTTAATGCACTGCAACATCTAAAACACAACAAGCATAAAGTGGTATTATTTCATGTCATTGATAAGAAAAGAGAGCTTAAATTTGATTTTGATAACACCCCAAGGAAGTTTATTGACCTCGAAACAGGGGAAGAAGTGAATTTATTTGCCGAAAATGTACAGGTAGAATATGAAAAAAAGGTAGATGACTACTTTAAAAAGCTAGCATTAACGTGTGCTCAATACAAAATCAGGTATGTTCCGGTAGGAGTAGGTGAAAATTTTGAAAAAATAATGACGACATATCTTGTTGAGAAACAAATATTTGGGTAAAAAGTGAAATTTTTTTTAAAATTTTCTTCCAAAAAGGTTTGTAGAAGTCAAAAACAGCTGTATATTTGCAACCGCAATGAAGCACTGGTTTGGTAGTTCAGTTGGTTAGAATACATGCCTGTCACGCATGGGGTCGCGGGTTCGAGTCCCGTCCAGACCGCTTAAATTGGGGAAAGCCTTTCGTAAGAAAGGCTTTTTTGCCCAAATAAGGTTTTTAAAATTAGTTGTGTTGTTTTGGTACGAAAGTACCGGGTTTAGTAGTTAGACCAATGAAAAGCTTTCCAATAAAATGGAGGGCTTTTTTGATTATCTCTCCTTTCGTTTATAGTGCTCAATTTCGATTGTTTATTTTCTCTCCTTATATTTATTAAGCCTATACTGCGATAGTGTTAATCATATAATGTAAAGGGAAAATTCTATAATGGTTTCTATGTTTTGAAATAGTAATTTTATATGACCTTACTGCTTTAAATGTATAACTTAAACACGCTATTATGAAAAAGATCATTGTAACCTTCGCAGCAGTATTGGCTGTTAGTATTGCCTCAGCACAAGTTGACAGGACTACTAACAAACAAACAGATTCCAGAAGTACGGAAGCAAATAAAGTGCAGCAGTCACAATATCCTGCTAAAGATGCTAAAATACAGGATGTAAAACGGACTACTAAAGACCCGGAAATTAAGGCGCTTCCAACAAGTCCTTATGCTACACCCACAGTGGAACCCGCAAAAACTGTGATGCCTGTAACGCCAGTACACACTAATGGTACCGATAATCCGGTAAACGGGACGAATACAACAGGTAAAACCGGAGTTCCGACAACTACTACCACCACGAAGCCATAAAGTGCTCTTGTGGCTTAAAAAGGATTCAGGATTAAATTCTGAGTCCTTTTTTTGTGTCTTTTAATCACTTATTGTTTTTAGATTGATTCGTGTTTTATGCTATTTGTGGGTATAATGCGTAGTAATTGTATAAAAACAATGGCAAATTGTATAAGCAAATTTGCATTTTATTGGATCATATTTGTAACCCCCAATAATTATTAAACAAATGAAAATGAAAATGGATCTAGAAATACAAAGAATAGGAATTACATTTAGCGCTTTTGACTTATTGCATGCAGGGCATATAAAAATGCTGGAAGATGCCAAAAAAATATGCGATTACCTGATTGTAGGGCTGCAAACAGATCCTACAATTGACCGTCCTGGAAAAAACAGGCCAACACAATCAGTAGTCGAAAGATATATACAGTTGAAAGGCTGTAAGTATGTAGATGAAATAGTTCCTTATACTACAGAGCAGGATCTGGAAGATATACTGCGTTCTTTTACCGTTCACGTGCGTATCATAGGTGATGAGTATAAAAAGAAAGAATTTACCGGTAGGAAATATTGCGAGGAAAAAGGAATTGAACTTTTCTATAACACACGTGACCATCGCTTTTCCAGCAGCGGATTGCGTAAAGTTGTGTACGATTGTGAATGTAGTAAAGTAGAGCAAAGTGCTTAATTGCATTGTAGATCACATAAAAAACACTGGTGAATTACCAGTGTTTTTTATGATATAGTGTTGCTTTTCTAGAACCAGATGGTACTGTGATTCCAAACAATATTGAGGAACAGGCCAAAGAAAATAATACTCACTACAAAGCTGACGAATGTAGAAGCGAGAAACCCAAGGAGCGAGCCTGTGGCAGCTTTTACTGCGCGGCTAAGGTCTTCTGAGTTGTAAAGTAGTTCGCCTATTAGTGCCCCAGCAAACGGGCCGATAATTACGCCAAATGGGATCGGGGCAATAAGTCCGAATACTAATCCGATATTGGTTCCCCATATACCATATTTACTACCGCCAAAACGCTTTGTTCCCTGTGCGGGAATAGTATAATCTAAAACGACTACAACCAAAACAACGATTAGTGTGACTCCCAGTAGCCAGTAATTTGTTTCTACACCATTTGTAATAGAAATGAGTAATAAGCCGAGCCATCCCAAAGGTGCTCCTGGTATTGCAGGAAGTAAACTTCCTATGATTCCTGAGATTACACATATAAAACCTGTAATAAGAAGAATATATTCCATAAATTTAAATTTAGTACTTTTGACAAACGAATGTACAGTAGCTGGAAAATATGATAAAAAAAATCCTGATAATTTTTCTGTTTTCGATAGTAACATCATCCTGCCAATATTTTGAGAAGCCAGTGCCTTCTGAGCAGGAATTACTACAAAAGGAACTTCAGAAAATCAATTGGTCACAGGTCGATGAGATGCCCTCTATAGATTCCTGTGGACCTATTCAGGACAAAAACCAGCGTCAGGAATGTTTCTTTTCCTTTCTGACACATATTATTCAGCAAAAACTGGATACCGATACTTTGTCTGTCTTGTATCCTAATGTTGATACAATTCTGGTCAAAGTTACAGTTTTCCCTGATTCTACACTAAAATTTGAGCCACAGTTTCCAAATGATTCTACCCGCTATGACAAAGCAATAATTGATTCAGTGTTGTTGTCAAGACTGAAGGATTTTCCTAAAATACATCCCGCTGTTAAAAGAGGAATTCCGGTGAAAACCCAATTTATTCTTCCTGTAATCCTTAATGTGGAATGACCTCCCTTTGATTTTAATCTATTTAAAAGAACGCCCTTTCCATTGATAGCTTCCAAATAGGCTGTAACATCCTACAAGTGTATTGAATACTGGATAAAACAGGCTGCTTGCTATGAGGAATCTTGGTCGTGATCCGGTAATGAAATGCTGTGTTTTTAATATTAAAACCCAGTCAATTGCTATTTTTAGTGCTAATAGGATGGCTAAATGTACTATTGAAAATCCTGCAGCAGCAGCTACAAAAATCCCTAAAAAGGTTAGGTTTCCAGCCAAAACTACTACTGCTAATAGTTTTTCAAAAAGACTATTGTAGGAAGTTGTTTTGGAAGCCCAGCGTATCCGTTGGTGGAATATGGATTTCCAATCCTGTAAAGGCATAGTGTGTACAACGGCCGCTTTGCATTTTAAATAATGAACTGTTTCGGAATGTGATGCTACAGCTTTCTGTAATAAAAAAACATCATCGCCACTGGCTATTCTGTCATTCCCTTCAAAACCATTAAGGGCATAAAATAGTTTTTGGGTATAGGCAAAGTTGGCACCGTTACAAAGAAAGGCTTCGTGGAGACCAAAACTTCCCATTGTTGCACCTTGCAGGCTCATAAAGTCTAATTGTTGGAAATGATCGGAGAAAGAGTATCTACAATCATAAGTTACAGGGCCTGCAACCATTTCCGGATGGTGTTTCCTGATATAATTATCGAAAGACAGCAGCCATTCCCGGGGAAAGGTACAGTCGGCATCTGTGGTGATAATCCATTCATTTTGGGCTATGGGTATACCAGTGGTGATAGCATCTTTTTTGGGTGATCCTGATTTTCGCTGGTTGGGAAGCACCTGAAAATCAAATGGCATTTTTGTGTTTTGAAGCAAAACCAACGAAGTGTCGCTGGAATCATCATCGATAAAAAGTACTTCAAAGAGAGTTGCTGGGTAGTTTAGTGCCGAAAGGGAGCTGAGTAGTTGGGGTAAATTTTCAGCTTCGTTGCGAATGGGAATTAGGATGGAAAAACGGGTGGTGGGATTGGTATCATATAACTCAAAAGCTGACAGCCGGACAAAACCATAAATCAGGCTGCCTATTGCAGCAGCATAGAGCAGCATGATGCTATAAAAGGCCAGGATCAGGATTTCCATTTTGACTTGAAATTAATGACATAATAACTCCCAATTACTACAGGCAGTACCACATTCAGGAACCACATCAGGGTGCTGACAAAAACTGCAATCCATTCATTCACGCCCAGTAGCCCGAAAAAGAAAACGGCAACACTTCCCTTGACTGCAAAATCCAGAAATTGGAAAGTGGGCAGGGACGAGGCCAGGAAGTAAACCGCAAAAATCGTGGACATCAGTAAAAGATAAGGTAATTCTACATCAAAAGCCCGGAATAGGAAATAATACTGATGGGAAAAAATAAAGTAGCGGGCACAGCCTAAAAGGATATTTTTTTGATGTACGGCCCGGGGTAGGGCATTGACTTTGTCCCAAATGCGCTGTATCGAATAGCCACGAATCGTTATTTTTTTTAAAGAAAAAAATAAGGCTCCTGTAAATAAAATTACTGCGGTTATGATGCTTAGTGTCGTATTGGAAACCACAGTATAATAGTGATTGAAAATCAATAGTCCAATAATTCCCATGACTACAGACAGTAAAAGCTGAATGCCGTTGCAGATGAGATTCAAAAAAACGACTTTTTTAGCCTCTTTTTTATCGAAATATAGGGCTTTTGCGCCATATTCTCCTATGCCATTGGGTGTAAAAATCGAAGCGGTGAGTGCTGCCAGAACCTGTTCTGTTGATTTTTTTACAGTTATGGGTGTTATTGTTGAGGCGAGATTTTGCCATTTCAGGATTTCCAGAAAACGGTTGGCAAAACTTAGAAACAGGATGAATAAAATGCCGAAAACTGACTGGTTTTTACGGAATTGTACAATGAAGCGACCCCAATCCAGTTTGTCATTATGTGCCAGTTGGTTGTAAATAAAGTAAAGGGCACCGCCAACAATGAAAAGTTTGACCAGAACCGTCAGGAATTGTTTAGCTTTGTGGGGTATTGAAATCATGGGTGCAAAGTAAATGAAAACACTTTACATTCTGCCTGATTTTAAAATGGGATTACGAATTACGGTGTAAAAAAATACTGGCTATAGCTGCTATCGCGGTTATAAATGCAAAGAATTATGGCAAACGAACGTATTATATTGGGGATTGATCCAGGGACAACCATTATGGGTTTTGGATTGATTAAAGTGGTGAATAAAAAGATGGAATTTCTTCAGCTGAATGAATTGATTTTGAATAAGTACGATGATCATTACATGAAATTGAAGGTAATTTTTGAGCGTACCATTGAGTTGATCGAGACACATCATCCGGATGAGATCGCTATTGAAGCCCCTTTCTTTGGAAAAAATGTACAATCCATGCTTAAATTGGGGAGAGCACAAGGTGTTGCTATGGCTGCCGGGCTTTCCCGCCAAATTCCAATCACAGAATATGAGCCTAAAAAGATAAAAATGGCAATCACCGGAAATGGAAATGCCAGTAAAGAACAGGTTGCTAAAATGTTACAGCAGCTGTTAGGTTTAAAAGAACTTCCTAAAAACCTCGATAGTACCGATGGATTGGCAGCGGCAGTTTGTCACTTTTTTAACTCTGGAAAAGTTGTGGGTGCTAAAAGTTATTCGGGATGGGATGCTTTTGTAAAACAAAATGAAGCACGGGTAAAAAAATAAGCCCGCCCTTTACAGGACGGACTTACTCCTGAAATGAAATATAACTAACGAAATTTTACCAGTTGTATGTACGAAATGGAGGGGTAACCAGTCCGTCGGTATTGTAGAGCATGACTTTTCCGGGCGCATCTTCCCATAAATAACGTACTGCCATTGGTTTTTTGACTTCTTTACTACTTACCTGTATGGTTTTTAGATCTGTACCTAAAACCGCAGCTTCTGCCGGATAGAACTTTTTATCAGAGCCTGCCACCTGAAAGCCACCGATATTGTTTTTTTTTGTTTCCGGAGTAAATGTCCCATTGCTAAAGTGAATTGTAATAGCGTTCTCATTAGTGCTATAATGATCGTAGGTGGGTGCTGTCATAGGAGTTTTTCCATTATAGGCCAATTGATCGGCTATGATGGCCATACGTTTACCAACAATCTGTTTGTATATCGGATGGATATTATCATCATCTCCAACATCAATCAATACTACCATTGCGGTATTTTTAAGTGTCAATGCTTTTGCCTGTGATTCCCGTAACGTGATCCAGCGGTTATTTTGTCCGCCATAATTGGGAAGCTGTGCAAAAATAAAAGGGTAGTCTACTTTCCAGTTCTTGCGCCAGTCGGTAATCATATTTTGAAATAGATCGGCATATTCTGTAGCGTTTTTAGAATTTGCTTCGCCCTGGTACCAAATTATCCCTTTGATTTTTATCCCAAAGAATGGTGTCACCATCCCATTGTATAGCGAGGTTGGGTATTTTGTAGGGTGTTGGCGTACCGGGACCTCTTCAATGTCTGGTGTTCCGGCTTTGTAGGTCCATGTTCCGGCAAGCAATAATTTCCTGTTTGATGTTTCTAGATAAAGAGAAGACGCATCCCCACGAAAACCACCAATATCACCTGTATTTTTGACGCGGATTGTAATCCTGTTTTTTCCTGCTAAAAGAATGCCTTTGGGAATTGTATATAAACGATCTAAATCTTTTACTGGGCTTTCGCCTATTTTTTTACCGTTGATGTAAGTAATATCTTCATTGTCCACGCGGCCAACGCTAAGTGTAGCAGAATTAAGGTCGGCAGGCGTAAGGTCAAAGGTTCGGGTGACCCATATGATACCGTCATTGGGTGTGACTTTGGCTTTGCTCCAGTAGGTAGGTAATGTAATGTCTTTCCAGGTGGCTGTATTTACATCGGTGCTGTACCATTTTTCTTTCATGCCGAGATCCAGTGTTTCGGCCTTCGCTTCCCAGGCTTTGGATTCTTTTTTGTAATTCTCCATCACGTCTGAAAAATTCATGCTTTTCATTTCGGCGATCACTTTTTTTGCCGTGGCATGTTTTCCCATTAGGTCTTCGCTCATCCAGGCTTCGATATTAGTGCCACCCCAGGAGGAATTGATAAGTCCTATAGGAACATTGTATTTTAGGAACAGTTCCCGGCCAAAGAAATAAGCTACTGCAGAAAATCCTTCAGCACTTTGTGGGGAGCAGGTCTTCCATTCGCCTTTTTCAATATCCTTTTGCGGTGTGCCTGCCATGGTTCGGGAGACCTGGAGCAATTTTATTTTCTCATAATCAGCTTTGGCCAGTTCTTCCTTCCCATTTCGTGCGTCTTCCAGTTTCCAACCCATATTGGATTGGCCTGAGCAAAACCATACATCGCCCAAATATATGTCTTTCAAGTGAATGGTTGCATCCTGGGTAATACTCATTTCATAAGGCCCACCTGCTGGAAGAGCCGCAAAGTCAATACTCCATTCTCCATTCGCATTGATCTTAGCCGATTGCGTTTGGTTATTGAAGTTTACAGTTATTGATTTGTTGCTATCTGCCCAGCCGTAAATGGTGATCACTGCATCGCGTTGCAGTACCATGTGGTCTGAAAAAAACTTAGGCAGCGTTACTTTCGCCGATACCATACTGGATAGCACCAGTAAAAACAGGGTCAATATTTGTTTCATGATTATTCGTTTGTAGAGGAGCTAAACTAAATAATAAAAATTGGTTGACCAAATAATAAAATAACATATTGCTAATTTTAACTAAATATAATTATGATATGCATAATGTATGGTCATTACTGTTGTAAATATGGCAATTAATTAAAGCAATGAAAGATGATGTTGTATGTTAGGAATAGTATGGGGAAGAAAGAGGCTATAAAAAAAGGAGCTTACAGCAAGTGTAAAGCTCCTTTAAAGGCTATTTTTTACGTCCATTATGTAAAGTTGCATCGCTTTTGGGAAGTGGTTGAGGCTTTTACCTATTGAATGTAGTATAAACTAGTCCTTATAAGAAACAAAAATAATCAAATTCGACTGGAGTTATGTGAATGACGCGTTAATAATTCGATTTTTTGGTAGTATTTCCTTATAATTTTTAGATTAAACAAACCGAAAACGTTTGAGTACAAATCCTAAAACACAGATTTTTTAGAAATATTTTGGTTTATATTAACTTTTTAGATCAATAATATTCATTGAAAGTAAGTTTTAATTTAATTAAATGAAAAAAATACGTCATTATTTGGTGATATAAAAAAATGCGTATATTTGGTCAACCAATTACAAATAGAAATGCAAGAGTTTGGTTTAAACGGATTTAAAACTTCGGAAGAAGAGGAAATCATTACAAAGATTAGGGATTTAATAACCTCCAAAAAGCTAAAACCTGGAGACCGGTTGCCTTCGGAACGTAAGCTATCAGAAGAATTTGGGGTAAGTAGAGGTAATGTGCGGGAGGTGATCCAGAAATTGGAATTCTATGGTTTACTAAAAACACTTCCGCAAAGTGGGACTTTTGTAGCTAATCTTGGTGTTCCGGCATTAAGTGGGATGATTACCGATATCTTACAGCTGAAAAAACCAGATTTTAAATCGCTGGTCGAAAGCAGGATTATGCTCGAAATGCAGGTTGTAGCTCTGGCGGCAGAACGGAGGACAGAGCGCCATCTGGAACAAATCGGAGCGGCTTTGGAAGCATATCGTGTGAAAGTGGAAAATAATGAAGATGCTGTTGAGGAAGATCTCATGTTCCATTTAAAGATTTCAGAAGCCAGTGGTAATCCGGTATTGAATACATTAATGCTAATTATAACGCCAGAGATCATCGCCAATTTTGAAAAATACCATGTGTGTACCAAATCAATGACCGGAGATAATATTGTAGAGCACCAACAAATTTATGATGCGATAAAAGAAAAAAATCCTGAAAAGGCAAAACGGGAACTGCAATTTCATTTTAAAACATTATATGAATATTGTAATAAAACAGATACGTTAATGAATATCAACGAAAATATTTTCTAGGAATTACAATTCCGGAATGACGGTTATGACCATTGTGTAAAGTTGCATCGCTTGGGGAAGTGGATTTTTACTGCACGTTAAGTCAAGAAAAATAAATCTGAAATCAGATTGTACGAGTACAAAAGCACTACCGACTCATCGTCGGTCAGGATGGCTTTATCTTAATGTTATTGAATGTAAGTTATAAATTTTTATGAAATTAAAAACACTTTTTCTGTTTTCGGCATTATTGCTGACGAGCTTCCTTTTTGCTCAGGAAACGTATACCCTCAAGGGCACAGTTACTTCTGCAGAGGATAATCTCACCTTACCGGGAGCCACGGTTACGGTTTTGGGAACTACAAATGCGGTAATGACCGACATTGACGGCGCTTTTAGTATTAAAGTCAACGCCAACAGTTCGCTGCAAATCTCTTTTATGGGGAAGATTACCCGAACCATCACTGTTGATGGCAAAAAGGAAATCACTATAGCACTTACTGACGAAAGTACCAATCTGGATGAAGTTGTGGTAGTAGGCTACGGGACACAAAAAAAATCATCCATTACCGGATCGGTATCGAAACTGGAAAATACCAACCTGGATGAGAACACTGTTTCACGGGTGGATAAAGCATTACAGGGAAGAATAGCAGGGCTTCAGATTCAGAATGTAAGTTCAGAAGTTGGAGAAGCACCACAGATCCGGATTCGTGGTTTGGGATCCATCAGTGCGAGTAGTGATCCATTGGTGGTGGTTGATGGATTTCCGGTACAAAATGGACTGGAATTTATCAACCCCAGTACCATAGAATCGATTGAAGTCTTGAAAGATGCCAGTTCTACGGCAATCTACGGTTCACGAGGAGCCAACGGAGTAATTATTGTTACGACCAAAGGCGGATCGGAATCCAAAACATTATATGAATTCAAAACGTTTTTCGGGGTGAAATCAGTTTATCAGAAAGTTGATTTGCTGGATACTTACGGTTATACGGATATGCTGCGTAATGAACGTCAGCAACACGAGAATTATATGGCCGGGGTGAACGGTACTATGCCGGCACAAATTGCGTACTCGGCTCGTGAAAAAGGAATGCGCAATGTAGCCGATAATTCCAATGGCGGTACTGACTGGCAGGATGAAGGCATCCGGAATTTTGCCACAATCAAAAATTACCAGCTGAATGTATCGGGGGGTGGAAAAGCATCCAATTATTATGTCTCCGGTCAATATATTGAAGACGAAGGCCTGATGAAAGACAACTACCTTACCCGTATTAATTTCCAGAGCCGTGTTCGTGCCCAATTGAGCGATAAACTTTCGCTGGATTTCAACCTGCGTCCGTCTTACACGAAGAAAAGAAGATCTACCATTGCCTATTCCGACCTTACCCGTTCTTTGGGATTTATGCCTTCACGGCACAACGCCTACACTTCGGCACTGACAGGCTATCCGGAAGGTTCTTATGCTCATGGGCGTCACTTTAATAATGCTCATTTTAATTACCTGGATGAAAACGGGGTACAACAGGATTTTACTACTTCACTTTGGGGAACCAATAATAACAGTCCTATCTCAAGGATGGAAAATGAAAAACGTTTTGTACATGATTACAGGATGCTTGGGAACTTTGGACTGGACTATAAAATATCAAAATCCTTTACGTTTCGTAGTTCAGGAGGTGTGAATGTGGACTATTCCAATTATGAGCGTTTCCGTAACAGCCAGGCAGATCAAACCGGTCAGGCTATCGGAGAAGATGACAGCACGATGAAAGTGGATATGCTTACCGAAAATACCATCAATTATAAATGGAAAAACAAAGTCCACAGTATTGATGCTTTGGGGGGGATTACCTATCAAAAAACAAATCTAAAATACTCCGGGATCTATGGGACGCAATTTCCATCAGATTATATTGAGACGATCAATGGGGCTAATGTTATTGATGCAGGCCAGACTTTTACACGAAAAGAGCAAATCGGGCTTTTATCCTTTTTAGCACGATTCAATTATTCCTATAAAGACCGTTACCTGATTTCGCTTGCGGCCAGAGCTGATGGATCTTCGCTCTTTGGACCCGATAATAAATATGGGATTTTCCCTTCGGTCTCGGTAGGATGGAATATTGGTGAAGAAGATTTCTGGAAAAATAATGTACAATTCATGAACCGCTTTAAACTGCGTACCAGTTTTGGGGTAACCGGAAATAATGATATTGCGAATTACTCTTTTACGAATTTATTATATACCACAAACTACTCTTTGGGAGAAGGAGCGGGAAATGTGAATTCCGGTTTGGGAGAAACGGGGAATGTACTCGGAAATCCGGGTATTGGATGGGAACAAACATTGGAATATGATTCCGGTGCCGATCTGAGCTTTTTTGACAACAGACTGAATTTCACCTTTGATTATTATTATTCCATTACCGATAAATTATTGCTGCAACAGAATATCTCCTACATCACAGGGCATTCCCAATACTTTAATAATATCGGTAAAATCCAGAACCGTGGTTTTGAGATTGAAGTTTCCGGAAACCTGCATACCAAGAATTTCTCCTGGAAACCGAGTTTTAATATTTCTGCCAACCAAAACAAATTGGTATCGTTGGGTGGTGAAGCACAATTCATCAGCCAGGGAGAACGCAATGAGGAATATATCGCTAAAGTAGGAGAACAGGCAATTCAGTATTATGGCTATAAAATGATAGGAATCTGGCAAACTGCCGAAGAACTGGCCAATAATCCACACTCTGCAGATGATGCTGTTGGTGGAATCCGTGTGGCAGATATCAATGGGGATGGGGTAATTAATGCCAGTGACCGTACGACTTTAGGAAGTCCTTTCCCTGATTTTACCTGGGGATTTTATAACGGGTTTACCTATAAGAATTTTGATATGAACTTTTTAGTTCAGGGATCTGTAGGAGGCGAGACATTTTATGGGGATGGATATTATAATGAAACCCGTTTTTTATATAAAGATTTTACCGAAGGACGTTGGTTCAGCGAAGGCGTTCCGGCAACAAAACCCAAAGATAATAACGGGAGGGCGTGGCAGAATACGGATTATCTGATTCAGGATGCTTCCTATATGTCGCTTCGTAATGTAACAGTTGGGTACAGCATGCCCGCAGATTTTATCAAAAGAATGCGACTGACCAAGGCCCGTTTCTACCTGTCCGGTGAAAACTTACTTTACATTAAATCCAGTGACTTCTGGGGATTGAATCCGGAAGGGATTACTACTGGTGGTGTATACAGTTCGCCACTGATTTCGGGATACCAGCGTGGTGCTTTCCCGGTTCAGCGTACAATTTCATTTGGAATTGATATTAATTTCTAAAAATCAGGATTATGAAAATACATACATTTCGTTTTACTACTATAAAAATTTTATGCCTCAGCGCGGCATTCTTATGCTCCAGCTGTGATGAAACATTGGATTTACGGCCTATTTCTGAAATTGGCGTCGATGACTTTTATACTACCCCTGAAGAGGTAAATTTAGCTGTTATTTCCATTTATAATAGCCTTTATGGCATGCAAAACCGGGAATGGATGCTGACGGAGTTGCGTTCAGACAACACCTATATGAATCCGAATTCTACAGAAACCAAGGATTTGGCTGTCCGGGAAATTGATCGCTTTGTGCAAAGCTCGCAAAATATCTACATTCAGGAATATTGGAAAGCATGTTACAGGACGATTAACCTATCCAATATCGTTTTGAAAAACCTGGATGTGGTTGCAGATGCCAATAAAAGGAATGCATATGAAGGGGAAGCCCGTTTTCTAAGAGCGCATGCCTATTTTAACCTTGTGCGTTTATGGGGTGGCGTATTTATCGTTGAAACTCCTGTTTCAGGAAGCCAGGCTAAAGAAATGGACCGTAGCCCTCAAAATGAAGTCTATGCGTTTATCCTGAATGACCTGCGTATCGCTGCCGAAAAACTTCCGGCTGTACAAAATGGCGCTTCATTGGGAAGAGTAACAGCTGATGCGTCAAGGACATTATTGGGTAAGGCCTTATTAACCGCGGGGGGTGAACAAAACCTGGCAGAAGCGCGTACGGTACTTGCTCAGGTTGTGGGGGGCACTTTTTCGCTGCAACCAACGTATAACGCCGTGTTCAGCATTTCGAATGAATACAATAATGAAATATTATTTGCTGTGCGTTACCAGTCCGGTAGCGTAGGGTTAGGTTCCCCTTTTCAAAATTATTTTGCGCCATTGCAAAGTGATAACTATGTTGTTTTTGGAAATGGTGATGGCCTGAATGCCCCGACAGAAAATATATCACAGGCCTATGTTACAGGCGATCCGAGAAAAGCAACGTCTATGGCAGACAGCTGGATTGGCTTTAACGGAGCAGTGAATAATGACCGCCATGTTGTAAAATACAATTCTGTTTTTAATACAGTAGACGATGGAGGTAACGACTGGATCGTTTTGCGTTATGCAGATGCCTTACTGTTATTAGCAGAAACAATCAATGAGCAAAGCGGCCCAACAGGGGAAGCATTGGGATACCTGAACCAGGTGAGAACCCGTTCCTTAGGGCCTGATGCAGCATTGACAACAGCTGATGCGGGAACCTATTTTGATTTTAAACTGGCCTTGGAAAAAGAAAGAAGGGTAGAATTCGGTTTTGAAAACCACCGATGGTTTGACCTGGTTCGGACTGGCAGGGCAGAAATTGTAATGACCCAGCATTTTGCAACGGAATTCCAGTATAATGATCCCGCACATCCTTCCCTGAATACTCCGGGATTACAGCATTATCAGATTTTGCTGCCGATACCTCAGTATGAAATTGACCTGAATCCAACGATTGCCCAAAATACGGGGTATTAATTATAGTATTATGAGTGTGAAATATTCCCCAATATTCATCATGGTCCTGCTGCTGCTATCCGGTATAAAAGCCATAGCAGCAGAAATCAGGGTAGCCAATGGTAAGGAACTGGAAGCTGCGATTGCTGCTGCCAAACCAGGCGACCGGATTATTATGCGGGATGGCATCTGGAAAGACACCACGATTCGCTTTAATGCAATCGGAACCGAGAAGGATTCGATAGTGTTGGAAGCACAGACAGCAGGAAAAGTGATCCTTAGCGGTAATTCTTCCCTCAAAGTTTCGGGAACTTATCTTGTGACCCGGGGACTATGGTTCAAAGATGGGTATAGCAAATATGTAATTACTTTTTCAGATAAAGAAAAAAATGCCCTTCATTCCAGGGTGACCAATTGTGCCATCACGGATTACAATCCATCACTAAAAACAGAAACCAATCATTGGATTGAATTATGGGGTAAAAATAACCGGGTAGATCACTGTACTGTTTCAGGCAAAACAAATGAAGGCTGTACCTTAGTTGTTTGGCTCAAAGGAGTCGAAAACCACGAAAATTACCATCGAATCGACCATAATTATTTTGGAGAAAGGCCACCGCTGGGATCCAATGGGGGCGAAACCATCCGTATTGGGACAAGCCATAACTCAATGTTTCGGTCGAATACAATAGTGGAATGGAATACATTTGAAAAGTGTAGTGGTGAGGTTGAAATCATTTCCAATAAATCCTGCAATAATACCTATCGGAATAATTTGTTTTTGGAATCGCAAGGCTCGATGGTGTTCCGGCATGGGAATGACTGCCTGGTAGAGAACAATATTTTTATGGGGAACAACAGGCCCTATACTGGTGGTGTGCGTATCATTAACGAAGGGCACACAGTACGGAATAATTATTTTATGGGACTTACCGGCCAGGATTTCAGAGGCTCGCTGGTACTGATGAATGGTGTACCGAATAGCCCGTTGAACCGTTACAATCAGGTAAAGAATGCTACTGTAACCAAAAATGTATTTTATAACTGCAGTGCTTTCCAGTTGGGAGCCGGAAGTGATGAAGAACGGACACTCCCTCCTATTACTTCGGTACTAAGTGATAACATCATTTATACAACTACAGCAGTGGCACCGATGGCCGTGTATACCGATATTAAGGGAATAGATTTTAAAAATAACATTCTCGATAGCCCTTATAGTAAATCGATAAATGGATTCACAGCCAAAAAACTGAAATGGAAAAACCAAAACGGAATTTTTGTCCCACAAGGTCATGATGGAATTGATTTTAGTGTTTTCCAGGCTGTATTGAAAACGGTGACAGGGACCAATTGGAAGGTAAAAGATAAAAGTACATATGGAACTAAAGAAGTGGTGATCCCAGTAGTTCCAGGAGTAGGAACGCTTGAAAAGGCACTGAAAAAAGCGAAAGGCCCTACACGATTGGTATTGGCTGCCGGGCAATATGTTATACAGGAACCCTTGGTTATCCTTGGTACTGTTACAATTTCCGGTAGTACGGCAAAGTCACAGCCAATAGTCCATTATGAGGCTAAAGTCAAAAACGATGGGCCGATGATCCGTATGGAAACAGGAGCAAGGTTACAATTGGAAGCAGTTACTATAGAAGGAAAACAAAATCCGGCATTGCGTTATGTGATCAGTTCTCCTGTTGAAAATACACCGGGATCTTATAGTATTTTTATGAATAAGGTACAGGTTAGCGGATTCAGGAATACGGGAAGTGCTATTTTCAAGGCAGAAAAAGGCACATTTGCCGATACGCTTCAAATCACCAATTCAAGGTTTACAGATAATAATATAGGATTGGAACTTGCTGCTGAAAAAGAAGACAAAGGTACTTATAATGCGGAGAACGTTATTCTTAAAAATACAGTATTTGCCAATTTCAACCGTTCCGTTCTCGATTATTATCGGGGTGGGAATGATGAATCTACTATAGGAGGCAATCTTGTAGTTGATCATTGTGTTTTTACCAAAATTGGTACCCAAAAAGAAGACCAGGTTATAGCGAGTACCGGGATTGTAAATGTCAGGATCGCTAATAGTGTTTTTACAGAAAATAAAAACATACCACTACAGCTTAAAGGCAAAAACAATACGCTGACCCATTCCGTTTTTTTTAATTCCGGAACAGTAAAAACAAGTACAAATGCGGTAGTATCAGAATTACAATTCGACAAACCGCAATACGATGATACAGCAAATTTCACCCTTAGTCCAACATCACCGCTAAAGAATGCGGGTAGTGATGGAAAAAATATTGGAATCATAGATCCTAAAAACGAATAATAGTAATGAGTATGAAAAAAATGATACATAAAAGAATAATCCGCATCTGTTGCCTGTTGCTTACAGTGGCTGTTTTATCCTGTGATGCGGAGACAGAGGTAGATCAGACTTTCGAGGAAATTTTAGGTGCACAACCCGCTATAGTAAGTTTTTCACCGACTTCGGCTCCCATTCAAAGTTTGGTCACCATAACCGGCAGCAATCTTAATTTTGTAACGAAAGCCTATATTGGGACTATCGAAGCAGAGATTTATTCCCGCGAGAATTCCAAAATATTAATTATAAAAGTTCCTGCAAATGCCGTGAATGGTATCATCCGACTGACCACAGATTCGGACAAGGAAGCTTCGGCAGCGAGTAACCTTACCATTACCTATCCGGTTCCGGAAATCACTACAGCCATCCCGGGCGGTAGTGTGGTAAATGAAAATATTACACTTGAAGGGAATAACCTCCAGGTGATTACCAAAATCACTTTTGGGACAGTGGATGGTGTGATGGAATTCCAGGACGATCGTACTATTATTGTACGTACCCCGAATACCGCGCCAAGCCCAATGCCGTTGACATACAGTTACAATACGGTAGCAGGAGAGGTAACCGTGAGTTTATCCGATAGCTTTGTGATTGATATACCAAGTCCGGAAGTTAGTGGTTTTCCAAAAAGTGTGATCAAGGATACTCCGGTAGTCATCAGTGGAACCGATATGAACCTCGTAACGGGTGTCCTGTTTGGCACTACTGTAATCACAGATTTTACAGTAACGCCTACCACTATCACTTTTACAGCTCCGGCTGCATTGCCTACAGGTTTTTATCCGATTACTCTGGTGTATGGTGAATCGACTGTGGTAAGTGATCCGGTAGCGTATATCAACCGCAATGTGCAGACCTATTTTAATTTTGAAGCACAGGGAATGGAAGTCATTACCGTAGGCCAGGCCGCCCAAATTTCAGCCAACCAGCTGAACGGAACTGTACTACAGGCACCTTTTCCAAGCAGTACCAATTACCACCACCTGAGAATGCTATCACCGACAGATAACGGAAGTAGTATCGCCTTTATGCGCTTTTCATTTGCAACCAATGTAACCTGGAAAACAATTTTTGATCCGGGTGCCTTTAACAATAATCCGGTACTGCACTTTTGGCTGAATACCAATAATACCACACCAACATTACGCTTGTATATGACGTCTGCAGCCAGCAAAAAACTGGTGCACTATAATACAAATGGCGAATGGAAATTAGTAGCCGTGCGATTGAGGGATTTGTTTCCGGATGTAACAGCCTCCGATTTTGTAAGTGGAAACTATATGAGAATGAATTACCTGACGGATAATCAGGCGAACATGCCATTAGAAGTCAACGCCGACTGGTTTATCATTACAGATGAGGTACTGACAGGTGTTGGTGCGATAGACCTTACGAACAGTTTTAACTAAAAAATAAAAGATGAATTTAAAAACCATAAAAGCAATCGGTCTTACAGCACTTTTTGTAGTGTTATCGGAAGGTGTTTTCGCACAATCGGGACCGGTATTGCTTTTATCCAAAAAAGAAGCCGCAGCCATCAATAGCCATCTTAAGGATTATAAACTGATGGGGAAATCGTTTGGTAAAATCAAACGTACGGCTGACAAAGCACTGGAAAAAAAGATAGAAGTGCCTATCCCTTCCGATAACGGTGGAGGCTATACGCACGAAAAGCACAAGCAAAATTATCGGGAGCTGTATAATGCCGGCCTCGCCTATCAGGTAACGGGAGAACGCAAGTATGCCGATTTTGTAGAGAAAATGTTGTTGGAATATGCCAAAGTATATCCCGGGTTGCCTTTGCATCCGATGCGGAAACAGGAACAGAATTCCGGAAAACTTTTCTGGCAGGGACTAAATGACTGTGTATGGTTAGTGCATGGAATCCAGGCTTACGATCTGGTACGTGAAAACATTAGTGCAGGCAACCGAACCATTATTGAACGGGATGTATTTCGCAGTATGGCGGCTTTTTTAAGCGAAAGCGACAGTGGAAAAGACACCTTTAATAAAATCCACAATCATGGGACATGGGCAGTTGCCGGAGAGGGAATGACCGGATATGTATTGGGAGACAAAGACATGGTCGACCGTGCTTTATATGGTTCTGCCAAGGATAAAAAAACAGGCTTCCTGAAACAGATCGAACAACTTTTTTCTCCGGATGGCTACTATTCTGAAGGGCCCTATTACCAGCGCTATGCATTACAGCCATTTATGGTTTTTGCGGAAGCGATCAACCGGAATCAACCGGAACTCAAGATTTTTGACTATCGTGGGCAGGTCTTGAAAAAAGCAGTAAATACCGTATTGCAGCTCACCGACTCCAAAGGCTATTTCTTTCCGATCAATGATGCCCTGAAAGAAAAGAACTTTATGACCGAAGAATTGGTTTTTGCAACGAATATCGCTTATGAGAATTATAATGATCCTGCCATACTACCGGTGATTAGCCAACAGAATGAAGTTACCGTTTCCGGAGCAGGATTAAAGGCGGCGGAAGCAATCCAGCAGGCAGGAAAATTGGACTATATTAAAAATCCAATGGTTATTGCAGATGGCCCGGAAGGGAAATCCGGAGGGTTATCTTTATTTCGAATGCCTACAAAAAACAAGGACGAACAGTTAACAGCCGTTTTCAAATATGCCTCACAAGGAATGGGACACGGCCATTTTGATCGTTTGGGTATATTGTTATACAATAATGATAAGGAAATCTTACAGGATTATGGTGCAGCCCGTTTCCTGAATGTAGAATCCAAAAGTGGTGGCCGGTATCTTGATGAGAATAAAACCTGGGCGCAACAATCCGTAGCACACAATACAGTTATTGTAGATGAAGAATCCCATTATAAAGGCGACTGGAAAGCCGCCGAAAAACAAAATCCGGAATTGCAGTTCTCCGATATTTCAAATCCTGAAACCCTGCAAATTACCAGTGCTGTAGAACGGAATGCTTATCCCGGTGTCCTGATGCAGCGCACCGTTGCCATGATCGGGGCAGAAACCCCTTTTATCTTGGATATTTTTACGTTGCGTTCCGATAAAGCTCATCAGTATGATCTGAACTTTATGTACAGCGGGCATATCATGGAAACCGCTTTCAAATACGATCCTGCGGTTGCGACCTTAACGCCTATGGGAAAAACTAATGGCTATGAACATTTATGGAAACTGGCAGAAGGAAGAGCCAATGTCGGTGTTTCAAAATTCACCTGGCTGAACGACAGCCGTTTCTATACCATAAGTACCATGACCGATGCCAATACGAAATTGTTTATGACCCGTCTTGGTGCTGCAGATCCCAATTTCAACCTGCGCAATGAATCCGGTTATATGGTTCGGGTAGGGGACAGGAAGGATTATACTTTTGTAAGTGTAATCGAACCTCATGGCAGTTTTGATCCCAAATTGGAATCAGTACAGGATCCCCATTCCAAGGTAGCCAACATAAGCTTGCTGCAACAGGATGCCAGTTACACCGCAGTTCGGGTGACTTTCACGAATAAAGAAACCTATACTTTGCTTTTTGCCAATGCAGCAACAGCACCCAATACGACACACAAGCTTTCCATCGAAGGTAAAAAATATGAGTGGAAAGGAAATTATACAGTAATAAAAAAGTAAAAAAATGGAAATCAGAACAGACGCATTTTACGTAGCCAGCGAAAATCCCTGGGAAACCGTTTCAGAAGGAGTAAAGAGACAAATCACCGGATATGATGTGAGTATCATGATGGTGAAGGTTGATTTTGAAACCGGAGGCATTGGCCCCATCCACCAGCATTATCATTCACAAACGTCCTATGTGGTTTCAGGAAAGTTTGAAGTAAGCATTAATGGCGAAAAGAAAATCCTGCAAACCGGGGATGCTTTTTATATCGCTCCTAATATTCTTCACGGTGCGGTATGTCTGGAAGCAGGAATGCTGATCGACGTATTCAGCCCGATCCGTGAAGATTTTATATAAAAAAATATGAAAATTAAAGGATTACGATGGTGGATTATCACCCTTATCGGTTTTGCCACCATCATTAATTATATCGACCGTTCCGCATTGTCCATCATGTGGCCTGCAATGGGAAAAGAACTTGGGATGACCGATGCGGACTATGCACTGATACTGAATATGTTCATGATTGCCTATGCGGTAGGACAATCGGTATCAGGGAAATTGTTTGATAAAATCGGTACCCGTATGGGATATGTCATTGCCATTTTTGTCTGGTCGATGTCCTCTTTGCTGCACTTTGCTGTAAAAGGAATCGGATCCCTGGCTATTGTTAGGGTTACGCTTGGAATTTCCGAAGCAGGAAACTGGCCCGGGGCGGTAAAGAGCAATGCCGAATGGTTTCCACTAAAAGAAAGAGCAGTAGCCCAAGGGATTTTCAATGCCGGAGCCTCTATTGGATCTGTGATTGCACCGCCATTTATTGCTTTTATGTATGCCGGATTTGGTTGGAAAACCACCTTTGTCATTATTGGTAGCATGGGTTTGCTATGGATTATTCCCTGGCTGATCGTCAATAAGAAATTACCCAAAGACCATCCCTGGATTACTCCGGAAGAACAATTGTTGATCACAGAGGGTAAAGTAGCACCTACTGAAACAGACGATAAGCCCGGTATGTCCATGAAAGAAATACTATCCTATAAACAAAGCTGGGGTGTTATCATCTGCCGCTTTTTTATGGAGCCGATCTGGTGGCTTTTTGTGGGATGGATGCCTTTGTATTTGCAGAAGACCTATGGTTTTGACGTGAAACAAATCGGGTTATTTGCCTGGGTACCTTATGTGGGTGCTGCCTTGGGAAGTATTGCCGGAGGATGGTATTCCGGGAGTGTGATTGCCCGGACACAATCGGTGGATAAAGGACGCAAGCGTGCGATTATAATCGCTGGAGTAATAATGTTCCTGGGATTGCTGGCGACAATTTTTATGGGTGATACGCCACTGAAATTTGTGGTGATTGTATCCTTTGTATTGTTTGGATTCCAGTTTGGAATCGGGAATATACAAACGCTGCCGAGCGACCTGATGGATAAAAAATCAGTCGGTTCCCTTGCGGGACTTGGAGGTTCTATCGGTGTAATCTCGGTGATCATTATGAACTTTATGATCCCGGTCATTACCAAGACATCCTACACACCCGCGTTTATACTGATTGCGGTCTTTGTGCCACTTGGTGTATTATCGGTCTTTGCATTCATCAAAAAAATAAAACCCATTAAAGAATAATCTAATATTTAAATAGAAATACAATGAAGTTAAAAGGAAAAACAGCGGTAGTAACCGGAGGAGCAAGAGATATAGGAAGAGAAGTAGCTATTAAACTGGCGAAAGAAGGAGCAAACGTAGTAGTGAACTTTTATTTAAGCAAAGAAGACGGTGATGAAACACTGAAGCAAATAGAAGCTATAGGTGGAAAAGCAATTATAGTACAGGGTGATATGACCAAACAGGCAGATATTGACCTTTTGGTACAGGAAACCAAAAAGGCTTTTGGAGCAGAAGTGCATGTATTGGTAAATGTTGCTGGTGGATTGATCGCCCGTAAAACCATTGAGGAAATGGACGAAGCGTTTTTTGACACGATGATGGATGTGAACCTGAAATCAGTATTCCTGGTGACGAAAGCTATTAAGCCGATGATGAAAAGTGGTGCTTCTATTGTTAATTTTGCGTCACAGGCAGGACGTGATGGAGGAGGCCCCGGAGCAGCATTGTATGCTACTGCCAAAGGTGGGGTAATGACCTATACCAGAGGACTGGCAAAAGAATTCGGCCCACAGGGCATTCGTGTCAATGCATTATGCCCGGGTATGATCGCCACCGCTTTTCACGATACTTTTACCAAACCGGAAGTGCGTGTAAATGTCGCCAACGGAACACCATTACGCCGTGAAGGTAAAGCTTCGGAAGTAGCAGACCTGGTTGCCTACCTGGCATCTGACGAAGCTTCATTCATTACTGGAAATAATATTGATATTAACGGAGGCCTGGCATTCAGCTAATCAGAAGACCATGAAAAAAGTAGTCACTTTTGGTGAAATACTCGCAAGACTGACCCCGCCGGGATTTAAAAAAATGTCCCAGACGAATCAGCTTGAAATTTATTATGGGGGGACCGAAACGAATGTTTCGGTTTCCCTTTCCGTGTTGGGATGCAAATCGGTACATGTGAGTAAAGTTTCCCGTGATTTTCTGGGAAAAGCAGCACTTTCCAACTTAAAAAGCAATGGAGTGGATACTTCTTTTGTTCAGGATGGCGATGCACCACTCGGGTTATATTTTGTAGAACCGGGGGCTGTAGTGCGTCCCGGGGTAATTTCATACAACCGCAATCACTCGGCCTTTCGGTCATTGGAGCCACAAAGCATTCCGTGGGAAGAAATCCTGACAGGAGCCGACTGGTTTCACTGGACAGGGATCACTCCGGCACATTCCGAAAATAATTTCCAGGCGCTGAAAGCAGCTTTAGTTATGGCAAAAGAAATGAACATCACCGTTTCCTGTGATCCGGCATACCGGACCGGGCTTTGGCAATATGGCAGGAAAGCTGTAGATGTGCTACAAGAATTAGTTGCTTTATCCGATGTTTTTATTGGAGGTGCAGAACAGTTTAACGAATTGCTGGGAAGTGATTTTTCGCTTTCCGATGCCGATTTTACCAAAGGAAGCATCGTTCTCAAAGCAGCATTTCCTAAATTGGGGAATATTTACGATAAAACCCGAACCGGGAAAAATGCCTCATGGCATCAGATTGAAGCCCGCATGTGGAATGGGGAAGCCTTTTTTTCCTGTGAGCCTATAGAGATTACGCATATCGTAGACCGGATTGGGACGGGTGATGCCTTTGCTGCCGGAATCATATTCGGGGAACTGAATAACTATTCGGAACAGCGAACCCTGGCTTTTGCCAATGCGGCCTGTGCGATAAAACATACCATAGAAGGCGATGCCAATCTGGCCGATTTTAATGAGATAAACCAAATTGCCGAAGGGAATACTTCGGGAAGATTAATACGATAAACATGGCAGTATTTTCAAAATTAGAGGTGTTGAATACCATCAATGGAAACGGAATCGTTCCTGTTTTCTACCATCCCGATGTGGCATTGTGCAAACAAGTCCTGCAGGCGGTATACGATGGTGGGATCCGTGTTTTTGAATTCACCAATCGGGGAGATGGTGCCCATCTGGTCTATAGCGAACTGCTGGCTTTTGTCAAAAGTAACCTTCCGGGGCTTATTCTTGGGATTGGATCGGTTGTGGATGCCGGAACAACAGCGCTTTACCTGCAATTAGGGGCTAATTTTATAGTATCTCCCATTGTAAATGCCGAGATGGCAGTTACCTGCAACCGCCGAAAAATTCCCTGGATGCCGGGTTGTGGTTCCCTGACAGAAATTAGTTATGCGGAGAGCCTGGGGGCTGATATTGTAAAGATTTTCCCGGCGGAACAGGTGGGTGGCGTTGATTTTATAAAAAATATCAAAGGCCCATGCCCGTGGACGACTATCATGCCTACCGGTGGTGTACGTCCCGAAGAAGAAAATTTAGCACAGTGGTTTGCTGCCGGCGCACACTGTGTAGGGCTGGGATCCCAGCTTTTTGTAAAAGATGTCCACGGCAATCTCGATTTTGAAGCCATACAACATACTTCCCGTATAGCAGTGGAAGCCTTTAAGAAGCATAAAAAATAATTTTTCAGAATTTAAATACCAACCCCGAATCTTTAAATTTTAATGTATGAAAATAATTCAACTTTCTTTAGTGCTTTTTTGCCAGCTTAGCCTGGCTCAGGTAACGCTCACCGCAGATGGTCCCGGCAATACCTATGAATTGATCAACAGTGTACTGGCGCCAGGCTATAATGTGGTGGAAGCTCCCGACTGTGCCCATACGGATTTTGGTCGGCATATTGAAGAGGTCTGGGATGCCGAACTGAATAAATATGTTTTTAAGTTCCACATCCATGTCACTCCGGACGACGACCGTTGCCTCAAGTCCGACCGCCAGCGCAACGAGATTAAAACCTACAATCAGTCACCAGCGAACCTGATTGGTACCTATGGTGAAAAAGTAGTGTACAAGTGGAAGTTCAAATTGGACAGCGGTTTCCAGGCTTCGAACAAATTCACACACATCCACCAGATTAAGGCGTATGGCGGTCCGCATGAGGATATTCCGGTGGTGTCCCTGATTACCCGTGGCGGTAGCAGCCCAAAGCTTCAGGTGATGCATTCCGACAGTATTAATTCGGTTGAAAAAGCATCGGCAAACCTGGCTCTTTTTAAAGGCGTATGGGTGGAAGCTACCGAAACCATTACTTATGGCGAAAGTGGTAAATACCAAATTGTCCTGAAGAAAGTCAGTGACGGAACTGTTTTATTGACCTATACCAATAATAACATCCGCATGTGGCGGGATGATGCCCAGGGTATACGCCCAAAATGGGGAATCTACCGCAGCTTGCTCAGTGCGTCACAACTTCGTGATGAAGCTTTATTGTATGCTGATTTTTCGATAGAAGAAGTTGCCACATCCTTAAAAAATAAAACGGGGGCTGTAGACAAACTATTATTTCCCAATCCGGTAAAAAACATATTGAATTTGGGGCATAACGAAACCTATGAGACCATTGCGATTAGCGATGTACAAGGGAAAATGGTATGGCAAAAAGAAAATTACCAGTTGAATGCCATTGATGTTTCGGGCCTGGAAGCAGGGATGTATGTTCTACAATTTAAAACAGCAACCACTGCGGCATCAGAAAAATTTATCAAAACAAAATAAGAGTATCCTTCCTCGCGATATTCTTACCACCAACCTGCAGGCCTACGGGATTTTGCAGGTTTTATTTTTTATGGATAAAAGATTGTAGCTTTGCATTCCTGTAATCCTTTATTTCAGGCTATAAATTGCTATCAAACAATGTCCGGCATCTACATCCATATTCCTTTCTGCAAACAGGCCTGTCATTACTGTGACTTCCATTTTTCGACTTCCTTAAGCAAAAAGGAAGCTATGGTGGAGGCACTAATCCGCGAAATGGAATTGCGAAAAAAGGAATTGGGTGAGGAAGTGGTCGAGACCATTTACTTTGGTGGGGGTACGCCCAGTGTACTGAGCAATGCTGAAATTCAAAAACTGATTGATGCGGTATACCAGCATTATACCGTTAGTGAAGATCCTGAGATTACGCTGGAGGCCAATCCGGATGATTTGTCGGGCAACCGGCTGCTGGAGTTGTCTCAGACTCCCGTAAACCGGCTGAGCATAGGTGTACAGTCTTTTTTTGAAGAAGATCTCCTGATGATGAACCGGGCACACAATGCTACCGAAGCATTAAAATGCCTGCAGGAAGCAATAACTTATTTTGACAATATCTCCGTGGATCTTATTTATGGGATTCCAGGTATGGACAATACAAAGTGGCAGCAGAATGTACAAACGGCACTTGATTTGGGAATTCCGCACATTTCCAGTTATGCACTGACGGTAGAGCCCAAAACAGCACTCAAAAAACTAATACAGACTGGAAAAGTAGCCGCTCCTAATGATGAGGTGGCTCAGGAACATTTTATGCTGCTGGTAGACCTGCTTGAAAGCAATGGATTTATCCATTATGAATTGTCAAACTTTGGAAAGGAAGGTTATTTCTCAAAAAATAATTCAGCGTATTGGCTGGGTAAAAAATACCTGGGAATCGGACCTTCAGCACACAGCTATGATGGAATCTCCCGAAGCTGGAATAAAGCGAATAATGCATTGTATTTAAAAGCAATAGCCGAAGATCAGTTGCCAAATGAAATAGAGATCCTCACCGAAACCGATCGCTATAATGAATATATCATGACGGGATTACGAACTGTTTGGGGCGTTTCCTTAGATCGTATTGGAAAAGAATTCAGTACTCAATACCTGCACTACTTACTGCAGGAATCAGAACGTTTTGTAAAGGACGGCCTGCTTTCGGTCGAAAATAACATCCTGCGTACGACACGCAAAGGAAAATTCCTTGCCGATGGTATTGCCAGTGACTTATTTATAGTGGAATAATACGATATCACCGTTAAAAATGGTCTGAATGACACCCAAAACAAGCATAGAACCAAAATCGGTTGCCCCATTCGGATTGTAAGAATCTATTTTCACGCCCCGCCAATTATTTTCAGGAAGGTATTCCGACCTGTTGTAAGAATACAGGCTGTTATTCCGCAAGCTTATTGTATTGTTCTGCGTTGCCGGAGTATAGGACGAAAAGAAATAAGGATTAAGGATGGGTGTTGTTGCAATGCCAAAAGTAAAATGCGAAGGCATGCTACTGGAAGCGACAAAGGCATATTTTTTCTGGGAATTAAAGGATGGTGTTTGTAAAATTTGGCCGAAAACACCACAACTACAGATAAGGGCGAGCCATAAAAATGATTTTTTCATAGTATTTATTTTAAATATAAATTCGGGTTCACAAACCTATTTTACTAAATTTGAACCAATGTAATAATTTTAAGGCAGATATGGTAGTGTTGCTATCCCCTATTTTGATCCTTATGTAAACAAAACAACATTGAAAGCAAAAATCCGGCAGAATGATCAGATTGTAGAAATTGATTTGGCCAAACCTATTGATATTTCGATTCCAATTACGAACACAGACGAAAACCCCATTGCATGGTACATCGATAAGCCCGTTATCGAGCCTGTACGTTTTGGCGATTGGGTAGGGAAAGTTTCGGAAGGGGCTTCTTCGACAAATTTCAATACGATTTCATTCAATCCCCACGGTCATGGTACCCATACCGAGTGTTTGGGGCATATCACAAAAGATTTTTACAGTATCAATGAGAGCCTGAAAACCTTTTTCTTCTGGGCGGAACTCATTTCGGTAACACCAGAAATACAGGATGGGGATGCTGTGATTACCAAAGATCAGGTCGCTACAGCTTTTTCCGCAGCGCAGGCCAAATCGGGTGGTACTCCGGAAGCCATCGTAATCCGGACAATACCGAATGAGGATACCAAACGATCCCTAAAATATTCGAATACCAATCCACCCTACCTGGAAGCTGCCGCCGCTTTGTATTTGCGGGATAATGGCATTTGTCATTTATTGATTGATCTTCCAAGTGTGGATAAGGAAAAAGATGAAGGAAAGCTGTTGGCGCATAAAGCATTCTGGAATGTCACCAATACTGATGTACTGAATGCGGATGCCCGAAAAGATGCTACAATTACAGAAATGATTTATGTTGCTGATTCGGTGGCAGATGGCAGTTACCTGCTGAACCTTCAGATTGCTTCCTTTGAGAACGACGCAACACCCAGTAAGCCTGTTTTATACCTGATTGAAAATGAATATACTGATTAAACTGGAGGAAGCTGCCTTGTTTGTTTTAGGCATCTATCTCTTTAGCCTTTTGCCATTGGCGTGGTGGTACTTTCCATTGCTGCTGTTGCTGCCCGATTTTTCAATGTTGGGCTATGTGGCCAATGCCAAAATTGGAGCGGTATGCTATAATATTTTCCACCATAGGGGAGTAGCAGTTATCGTATATCTTTTGGGTCTATATCTTGGAAATGATGCGGTTCAGTTGTGTGGGATTATCCTATTTTCCCATAGCGCCATGGACCGGATGTTTGGGTATGGACTGAAATATGAAAGCGGATTTAAATACACCCATTTAGGGATTATCGGTAAAGAAAAAATATGAACATAGAGAATTATTTTGAGTATTGCCTTTCCAAAAAAGGAGCTACGGAACATTTTCCATTTGATGAGGATACGCTGGTGTTTAAAGTTGGCGGTAAAATATTTGGGTTATCATCGCTGAGCGAATGGGAAAAAGGAACACCATCGGTGAACCTGAAATGCGATCCGGAACGGGCCGAATTACTGCGTGCGGAATATGCCGACATTATCCCGGGATACCATATGAGTAAGATACA
Organism: Flavobacterium kingsejongi; assembly: GCF_003076475.1. Classification (NCBI taxonomy): domain Bacteria; kingdom Pseudomonadati; phylum Bacteroidota; class Flavobacteriia; order Flavobacteriales; family Flavobacteriaceae; genus Flavobacterium; species Flavobacterium kingsejongi. The sequence goes on from NZ_CP020919.1 coordinate 1,651,812, forward strand.
CTGGAATACAATTCGGATTAACCAGGATGTACCTGACAAATTGGTATGGGAGCTTATTGATCATTCTTATGAATTGGTTTTCAAAAGCCTGACTAAGAAAATACAGGCAGAAATTACTGAATTAGAGAATTAGGTATTACTTTTGTGACACATTATCGAAGCTGAATGCTATTCAGGATAATAATTTGAACTACAAACGATGAAAGAACAGATAAAAAAATTTCTCAACGAGGAGCAGGACCCTAAAGCGATTGAAAAAATCACGTCTAAACTGACGGATCTGCTAATGAAAAATGAAGAAATCAGCTATATCGGCGTGCAGAAAAAACCTGCGCTTACCGTTTTTCCCGATAGCATTGTACTAACGAATAAACGTATTATCATCTGTAAGCCTAAAAACCTGGGCTTATCTATGGATTTTACAGATTATACATGGGATGATATCGTAGGTACTTTTGTAAAAGAAAATATACTGGGTTCTGAATTTTCATTCACTACCAAAACCGATCTTACCCTATCCATAGATTATATTCCTAAAACACAGGCGCGCAAGATCTATACGTTTGCCAAAGAACAATTGGAATTGCTCAAAGAGGCTGCTCATGCCCCGGTTGTTCCTGTCGTGACTCCAGAGGTGGAGGCCCCGATTGCCTATTCACAGCCGGAAGCAATTGGTATCGAAACGGAAGAAACCATAGAAGAACCCGAAGCAATAGAGGAAATGGAAACGGAAGAAGTGGTGAATTATGCCGAAATTATGAAACCGGAACATATTGAACCGATTCCAATCTATGATGAATCGAAAATAGTGCAGGAAGAGGATAAATCACTAAAAAACCTCTCTAAGGAAGAGCTTTTCGACAAGCTTCAGCAATATAAAAAACTACTTGATAACGGACTGATCCTTCAGGGGGAATACGATGCCTTCAAAAAAGAAATTCTTCATTACCTTTAAGGTATACGAATTGAAGTGCGTTCCCATAATCAAGGAACTTTCCGGAAAGGAACAAATTGACATAGGATTTCCGATAACGAGCACAAATAAAAAAAAGAGGCTATTTCACAAATATAGTGGAATAGCCTCTTTTTTTACCTGTAATTGTAACTATGGCTTAAGTAATTTGAAGTGCGCATTGCATCGCTACAGGTGTGTTTTACATTTCGAAGTGTGTGTGGAAAAACCGGTCAATTTGACCACCTAATTCCGGAGTAAATTGACCACCCGTTCCGGAGCAAACTGACCACCTAATTCCGGAGCAAATTGACCACCAAGTTTTGTGGTGAATTAAGTATTAAAAACTATTGATTTTTTCATGTTGTTAGAACCATACATTCGTTAAAAATTTACGGATTATGGCAAACAAAATAACAGACATGAGTAAAATTAGAAAAGTAATTAAATTCTATTGTAATGGAAAGAGTAAGTTATTTATAAGTAGCTACTTATCCCTTTCAAGAAATACGGTAAAGAAATATATTTCTTTATTTGAAGTTCTCGAATTAAGCTTTGAATTAATCGACCAAAAAACCGATGCAGAGCTGGAACTTTTATTCTCCCAGACTAGTGTAGAGGCCATTAGCCCGAGATTACAGACACTTTATGATTTTTTTCCTAAAATGGAACGTGAACTAAAAAAAGTTGGCGTTACCGTACAGCATATGTGGGAACAATATATTGCTGTAAATCCTGATGGTTATCGAACTTCACAATTTCATTATCATTACAATATATGGGGCAAACGAGTTAATCCGGTCATGCATATGAACCATAAGGCTGGTGATAAAATGTATGTTGATTATGCCGGAAAGACACTCTCAATTATTGATATAGATACTGGAGAAGTCAAAGAAGTACAATTTTTTGTAGCAATATTGGGCGCTAGCCAATACACGTATGCTGAAGCTTCCATGAGCCAGCAAAAGGAAAACTTTGTTGACTCGGTAGAAAATGCCATGCGCTTTTTTGAAGGCACTCCTGCCGCCATTGTTCCAGATAATTTAAAATCTGCCGTAATAAAAAGCAGTCGTTTTGAACCGACAATCAATGAAACCCTGGCTGATTTAGCAGAACATTACGAAACCACAATTTTACCTGCCAGAGCTTACAGGCCCAGAGACAAGTCACTAGTTGAAGGAGCTGTTAAGATATTATATCGAAGGATTTATGTAACCATAAAAGAAACTAAGTTCTTTTCTCTGGAAGAATTAAACCAGCAGATCTGGGATTTACTTGACTCTCACAATAACAGAAAACTGACAGGACGCCCTTATTCCCGCTTTGAATTATTTTTAGAAGACGAGAAAGAAAAACTGCGTCCACTCCCACAAGATCGTTTTGAAATTAAATACCAGTCTTTTGCAACAGTAATGCAAAACGGTCATGTTCAATTAAGCCAGGACAAAAACTATTACAGCGTTCCGTATCAATATGTAAAGAAGAAAGCCAAGCTGTTATATACCAAATCAACAGTAGAGATTTATTATAAATACAATCGAATAGCTGTACATCCAAGAAACTACAAACCTTATGTCTATACAACAACTCCTGAGCATTTAGCCAGTACACATCAATTTGTAGCCCAATGGAGTGCTGCCCGCTTCATTGAATGGGCTAATAATATTGATGAGTCAGTAGGAGAATATATAATGCAGATAATCGAAAGCAGAAATCATCCAGAACAGGCTTATAAAAGCTGTTTAGGAATACTGAATTTTGAAAAAAAGGTAGGCAGACAGCGATTAATAAATGCCTGCAGGCGGGCACTTGATTTTAAAATTTACAATTTTAAGACCATACAAAACATTTTAGAAAACAACTTGGATCATATTGATTTTGATCAAGAACCTGAGCAGGAACTTCCCGATCACAGTAACATAAGAGGAAAACACTATTATAACTAAATTAAATCTTGAAAAAATGAATGAATCCACAGTAACCAAAATGAAACAAATGAAGCTTTATGGCATGTTTAATGCTTTTAAAACAGCCATTGAAAGCGGGAAAACAGATCATTATACCCTTGACCAGTTTGTATCGATGATTATTGATGCAGAATGGGATGAAAGGTACAATCGTCGTATTGAACGAAGTATCACTAATGCCAAATTCCATTACAAATCAAATATTGAAAGTATCAATTTTGATGTATCACGTAACCTGGACCGAAACATGGTACTGCGTCTGGCAGAATGCGAATTTATAGAGAAAAACGAAAACATTTTAATCACTGGAAGCACCGGTGTCGGTAAAAGTTATTTAGGTACTGCATTAGGTTATCAAGCCTGTATACAGGGTTTTAAGGTAAGTTATTTTAATACCTTAAAATTGTTCGCTAGACTAAAAATGGCTAAAGCAGATGGTACTTATCTACGGGAACTTACCAAAATACAAAGACAGGATGTTATAATACTTGATGATTTTGGACTCCAGGCACTTGACAGCCATAACCGAATTACTCTTTTAGAGATCATAGAGGACAGGCATAATAACGGCTCTATAATCGTGACATCACAAATACCAGTTCAAGGCTGGTATGATATAATTGGAGAAAAAACGATAGCCGATGCAATATTAGACAGACTTATACACCAATCTCATAGGCTTGAATTACATGGAGAATCCATGAGAAAGAAAAGAGGAATAAACAAAGAGTGATATTTTATTATATTTGAATACTAATTAACAGATGAAAAAATATAGTTTTTAATCAAAACGGAGGTGCTCACTTTGCACCGGAATTAGGTGGTCATTTTGAACTGGAATCAGGTGCTCACTTTAAAACGGAATGGGGTGATCAATATAACCGGAATTTGCACTAAAACACCTACTGGTGCCGATAAAATAACAATTGTTGCAATTATTAAAAACCACTTTTCTTTACGGTGCCGCTTCTCCATTTTACGCATACTCTCTTTATGTTCTACCCATATTTCATAAGCTGTCTTATTATCATCCATGACATTTTTTTTTCAAAATTAAATATATTCATTCTTTAATAATTACGGTTTTACTCAATTTGGAATCTTTGGAATAACAGGAATCTTTAGAATCCTAATTAATACCTAAAATCTGTAAAATGGATCATGCGGCCAAAATATATATTATCCCGGCATTTTTCGGCTTTCGGTCGCCAATAGTCTGAGAAGTCCGCCCAGGTGTCGAAACCCTCATTAACGGCAAACTTTAAGCTGGCGGCCTTATCGTACGATTTACGGCCGTTAACAGATATTTGCAAATTAGTTTTATCAGCTTCAATAATTACATTTTGGTAGCCGTTAATTTTAAATGGCCGTGAAATGTGAACCATTTCATAACACTTGAGTTCGCCCATTTTTTTACGGATAACGGCTATAGTTGGCACAATGTATTCGTGCGGCTCAAAGTATAAATTAAAGTCGATTATCTCATGTATTTTCGGGGCACAGCAGGCATACACATCAGCATCAAATAATACCCGCACCCGATCTATCATTTGTTCCCTTAATTGGATATCCTTGTTTTGAAGCAACCCCTTTGTAAGTTTTTCGGCAAAATACGTCGGCTTATCATTTATCTGTGATAAAAAATTTAATACCATACTTTTAACGTTTTAGAATAATTAGAATCTTTGGAATCTTTGGAATTCCATTAATATAGAAACCCTGTAAAATGGATTATTTTGCCTTGATACACGCCCTGGGGTGATTTTTTTATAATCGGCTTCCAATAGGCTGCAAAATCACTCCAATAGTCGAATCCGTCATTTAGTGCAAATTTTAGCCTTTCAAATATTTCATGTATTGGGCGGCCATCAATTGTAATTTGGATATTATTATCCGTGATAACCATTACTACTTTTTGAATTCCCATACAATGAAAAGCTGGTGCAAACTGGATCGTTGGGTTTTGGTCGGGGTTTTCGGAAACTAATCGTAACACAGGGATTATAACCTCCCTAATTTCCCAAACATTCTGCTCGTCTTTTCTAATTGTATGTATTTTTTCACCACAAGTGAAATAAACCTTTTTATCAAAATTTAGCGGGCGGCGTTGTTCGGCTTCAATCAAAAAATACATCGGCTTACGATCGCATATTCCTTTAATAATCTTTTCCGCGAAATAGGTAGGTTTGTCTTTTATATGTGATACAAATTCTAAGGGTATAGCCATTTTTAATAGTGTTTTGGAATAGTTGGAATTCCAATTATTCGTTTATTATTTTTAAATTTCTTTTTGGGGAGTTATATTCAAAAATTATTGTTTTTCCTTCGAATTCGGCTCGCATTACATTTGTAGAGTACTTATCAAATGATTTGAGTTGTTTTTTATTTTTAACATCTATAACCCTCAAAGAATTCGTACTTAATGTATCGTAGACTGCGAGTGATCCGTCAGGAGTTATGAGACATAAATCCCCTATATTTTCGTTAATACTTCTTTTGTAATGTATTTCTCCATTTACGTCATATATCAAAAACTTACCCTTAGAGTTAGCAACCTTCCCCCAGTCGTTACATGCTATAAAACCGTTATTAGATACTTTACAATCATGTGGACGTATAGCGTCGATGGAAAATAAAACTTTCTCCCTAGGTGTATGTATTAATGAAATATAACCTTTCATAGAATCATTGCCGGCAGATAAATAGGCTACGGCATATTCACCACTTTCTGAAAAATTAATTAAACCAGTATTTCCAATTATAGTTTGTTCATAAGAGTTTAAAGAACGTCTTTTCGAACCTTTGGATTTCCAGGATTTTTTTTTAAGCAACTCAAATTCTGCTGCTCTTTCTTTCGTTGCCTCATTACTCAAATCAATAATATATTCTTTTCCCAAAATATTGATAACAACAGTTTCGTTTTTTTTATAACTGGAAAATAACCATTTAAAAATGTTCATGTTTTTGTTTTTCCAGGCAAGTTACAAACTTCAATTATTCCAACCTTACGGAAAACCGTAAGTTTGGAATTTTTGGAATTTTTGGAATTTTTGGAATCTTTGGAATCTTTGGAATTTAAAAAGGTTTAAGCTGCTTTCTGCCAATCATCTGCGTAATATTGCTGATTGATGAAAGTTGATAAATGCGCTTTGGCTGTATTTTTACGGGCTAAGTATCTATTATAACCAGGGATTGCCAGGAAGCATTTAATTACGTCGGCAGGCTTTAATTTTTTAAAGGCTTTTTCGGCCTCTACTCGCTTAACTTTATTATCGTAAAGATTCCAAAGGGTTTCGAAAGTTAATTCGGGTAATGCCGTTGTAATCTCAAAATTAGCCTTACCCTTCGGAATCCAAACCGTTTTCATAGCTGATTCGGTTGCAGGAAAATTACCATCGTAAAAAAACCAATTAATTTGTTTTTGGGTGAGGTTTCCGTCCAGGACTTCGAACCTACTTAAAGCACCGTTTAAATGATATTTAAAGACCCAAAGGCCTGGCGCGTTCCTCGCTTTAACTGTATATGTTGTAACTTGCTCCATAGCTAAAATATTTTGTTATCCAATAATCCGGGCGGGCTTTTCGGTACCTCTTATGTACTCCCAATTTGATAGGCCTACGTTTCCGCTGTAACATAAAGCGGTTATACATATCCCCGGCATACTGTCTTCCGGAATTTCGTGAGGGATTATGAAGGGTGTACCATTTTAGCAAGTTTTTTTTTGTTTGTTGGGTAATTACGGTATCGTCGTCAATATCATCAATAACAATAATATTATTTATCTTGTTATGTTTTTCAATTGCTGCGTAACGCTTTTCGGCTGCCTGTTCTTCCTGCTCCATTCTTTTTTTAATTAGTCCTATTGATAGCGAAGCAGATTTAAAAGCTACAGAAACGGCTTTAATTGATTCAGCTATTGTTTCTGCAAAAAAAAATGTTTTAAAATTACTCATGCTATTTTTTCCGTTAATTCGTTAGTAATAATTAGCAAAGCATTTTTTTTATATGTGTCATTTACTAAATGGGAATAGACATATAAAATACCATTTAAGGCTACAGCTTCGTGATACTCAAGGTTAATTTTTACAGCTTTTTTCTTTTGCTCACTCAGCAGCTGCCCGCCAACATGTTGCTTTTTAAGCTTAACCGATGTTTTTGATAGAATACTGCGGACAAACCTTTGGTCGCTGGTTTTTATTTGGACTTGCTCCATAGCCTGTAAACTTTCAATAATTACTTCGAATTGCGACCAGTTTATTTTTAAATCTATTTTTAACATGCTTCGGTGGTGGGTTTAGTTAATACTTTTTTGCAGTCCTCACATACCATAACTGTGGTTTCACATGTGGCCTGTATGGACACAACTCCTATGTATGCGATATCGTGGTTGCATTTCTTTTGAATACTCCAGGTTCCTACCTTTTTTTGCGTTGCCATTACACTTTGTATTTCGTGGTTAGGATAATACGCTGGAGGGCTTTAATAATCTTGGATAGTTCATTGTCTATCATTTCTTTTAAAGGCTTTTTAACCGGTGATTTATCACTTTTTAAAAAATCACTAAGCAGTAGCATATTTGGTACTTCGTGGTGGACTGGGTGGGGTTTCGTCCACTGCAATTCACGCATCAGCGATAGTATTTTTTTATGCTTTGGGTTTAAGGCATCGAAATAAGCCCAATTTTCACCTGTGTGGGGCTTTTCTCCCTGCTTGATAAGGATTTGGTTAGCCTGGTCAAAAGAAAGGTCGTTAAGGCTTGTTTTCGCGTTGTCGTTGGTAGCCCATTGTACATATTCCTCCTTTACCCCGATATCGTAGCCGACATTTCGCCGGATAGCCAGTTTTTGGTCTTTGGTTGCTGTTGTCATTGTCTCGTTATTTTGAATTTTAAAATATCCCCAGCTAAGTTTGCCGGGGATTACTATTATATGTAATAATTGAGTTTATTACTATTTACGCACTTATAAGTACGTTGCGGGCTTATGTGGCTTGAAAGCTGGGTTATTAATAACCCCCCGTTTGTAGTTGGCAAATGCCTTATGTTCTGCACTGGTCAGGGATTCCCTGGCGATCCAGTTATTATACGAATCCTTGTAAACTTCCTTCCCGTTTACCTCGTAAACTTCGTGGTCAGTAATTGGTTTGATTTTTACGGACATGTTATGATTTGTTAAATTGAAACTCATAACCGGCGGGAAAATCAGCTGAGGACATTGCCAGGGGTATATTTACCTTTTTGCCATCGTCCAGGATAGTGTAGGCCTCAATGAACCAGCAAGACCGTACCGGCTTGTAAGCGGCTGCGATGATCTTAACACCGTCGGAAAACTCAGCGTTATTAAACTTCGTTTCCAGCTTTTGCAACTCCAACACCCTGGAGCCTTTCAAATTCCCTTTTGCATCCTTTTTCAGTAAGTTAAATACCATATCGACCAGGGCGGCAGTTTCGGCATTTTTTGACAAAGAATTTATAAACTTCGATACCTTTTCAATCCCGGCGCTGGCGGTGTCGTCCCAACCATCTGTTACACGGTACCCGATTGTAATTTCGCCTATTTCTGTGCTAAAGGTGTGGGTTTGCTGTTTTTCCTTTATTCCGAATACCTGGCTTTTTAATTCCAGGATATTTTCGAAGTATTTAAAAATATCCCTTTTAGCTTCGGAAAGAAGCTGTGATAAAGCGGTCAGGTTTAACAATGCTTTGGGTAGTGTGTCCTGAACTAAATCTTTATACGATTCCCTGGCCGATACCTTTGCCGATTCACGACGATTTAATTCGGCTTTCAATTCATCATCGGACAGCTGTAACACTTTTGCTTTTTGGGTTTCGTTAAAGTTGTCGACGTCCGATTTGTGAATCTGGGATAACCTTTCTTCCAGTAGCGTATCATTTGGATAATTGGGATTTGTTTTAAAGGATTCGGGGCGTGAAGCTGACTTTAAAAAAGTTTCAAACGCTTCATTTTCTGTTTGTGTGTTCATGGGTAATTGATTTGAAATTAATTGTAGTTCTATGACAGTAATATTATTTATGTTATTCGATTTCATTTTTGTAAAGCTTGTCGATTTGTACTAAGGGTTCCCAGTCGTAAACACCGGTTAAGCGGGTAGCCTCTTTTATTTTTTCTTCGATTTCCGCTGACACTGGTTTTGTGGGTGCGTCGGAGTAATCCAATTCATGAAGCAGATGGCCGCGCTCCTGGTTAATCATTATTCGTTCGCCAGCCGTAAATATTGCTTTCTCCTGGGTATCGAATTGAAGCACTATAAAAAGTAGTACTAAGCGTTCCTGTATTTCTTCTTTATTCATTGTCGTTTTCTTTTAAGAGTTTTTCAAGGTTTTGTTTGTCTCGTAGGATAATTCCATATTCGGGCTGGCGGGGTTTTCAATCAACCATAAACCCAAAGACATTATTTTTAATTTGATTTCGTTTTTTCGCATAGCTTAGTTATTTAGTTATAACATAGTTTAACTTCCGGTCGCCTAATCCCATCTATTTTAAAAGGCATAGGCAATTCCTTTGGGCGTTCAGCGTCTAACAGTGTTTTGGGATAAATTGAAAACACTCTTAGGATACATATACCATACAGGTCACCAATTTCGAGTAAGCTTAAATTTTCGTAACGCTCATAAAGCATTATAAATTCGTCATTACATTTTTTAAGTTCGTTCATAAACCAGTGGCATATTTTAGGACTGGCAAACACCTTTTGGAAGTGTTTTTCAGAGACCGAATTGTTTAAACACCATTTGTGATATAATTCCAGGGGCTTGTCGCTTTGTTCCGGTTTTTGATTTAGGAACCATTCAATATCGTTTTCCATTGCTCTAATTTGTTAAGTCGTTCCAATATTCCGCAGCCGCTTCCGGCCATATTACAAAAGGTTCACCACCGCCATACCGGCTTATTGGAAACGCTTTAAAACCTTCTACCCTGATTTTAATATCAGCATCATACCGTATAAATTCTGCGACACTGCCTTTTGGTTCTGTACCGTTGGCGTGGCTTATGAAAATAAAAAGCACGTCGGTAAACTCTTCTTTTAGGGATAAATATTCCTTTTTGGTTAATCCGGTGTATTGTAACGAATCAATAAAAACAATACCCGGCCGCCTCTTTTTTCGTAACCGTTCTTTTAGTTCCGGTATCGGCTCCCTGGCCAGTATGACAAACTTTTCTTTAACTTCTATCATTTTACAGTCATTAATGTTTTTTTGAAGCGATAACCGTGCGCCCTCTTCCAGGGAGTTATAAGCTACTTTTTCGAACTCAGTTAACATTTTGGCCAGGATCATATTAAACCGGGACTTCCCCGAACCTGATTTGCCCCATATTATCCAAACGCCCGACGCTTCCGGCAACCCTAATATTTTTTGCCAAAAAGCATTCAGTTGCAACACCTTAAAAACCATCTTTTTTATTTCATCTACTGAAACCGCGCGCTTTAATCTTGTACTCATGCCATTTGTCTTTTAAAAGCGTGTATTTTTCGTTTAACTCGTCTTAAATCATTTTCGCAGTCCTCAACAACAGCTTTAACCATGCTCTTATCACTTATCCCATTAGCACTACATATTTTAAATACGTCGGTAGAAGTAACCCCGCCTAACTCAATGAACTTGCGGCCTAATCGGCTGTATATCTCGGTATACCCCTTTTTATTCAATTTGCGCCCTCTTCTAATTCTTTTCTCTAAATGATCCGTTGCGCACATTACAAGGGCGCAAAGGTCTTCTAATGCATTAAAAAGGGTAATAAAGAAGTATAACACCTGATCGGGTAGTTTGTCTGCCTCGTCTAAAACGACGATTGGCTCGTCCTTTGCTTTAAGCCGGCGTACAACCTCCGCCATCATATCGCCAACCGTAAGCCCGGCGGAATCATAACCCATCGCTGTAAGCAATTCAGTTAAAAATGTTTTTCGGTTCCAAAACTCGTTACATGATAGTACGTAAGCGTTTTTATTCTTTGCAGCAAATAGTTTTGCCGTTTGTGATTTTCCGGAACCAGCTGCCCCGATGATACCCATTGCCATGCTATGTTTTTTCGCATCTTCTAAACAGAGGGTCATTTTAACGTAGTCGGTGGTTTCAACATAAACCCATTCGGTGGATGATCCGATTTGTGCTGCGACGTTGCGAAACATATCGTCGGTAATCAAATCCCAATTATTATTCATCATTTGGGAAATAGTGGCAGCACTTACATTTTTAAGCGATTGTGCGGCTTTGTTTTGGCTTTCGTGACGGGCGATGTAATTTGATAAGCTTTCTACAATTTGTTGTTTCTGTGTAAATTCCATACTTTTGAATTGTTTAAGTGTTAAGTGTTAATTGTTGGGTAATCTTCCGGCGGACTTTCTCAGGGTGACACCGGTTTTTTATTAATAAATTGATACGTAATCCATTTTATCGGATTCATCACTTTCAAAAACGGCATTGCTGATTTTCTTTTGATAATCTCCAATGCCGTAATTTTCTTCTTGCGGTTTTGAAGCCTGTTTTATTTTTGCTTTCTGCTTTCTACTACTTTCTATCCCTTTAAGCCCTGGACTACGCAGTCCGTAATCTTCCGCCAGGCGGTCATGATCTGCCAGTAATTCGTCCATTTCGTTCCTGGTGTTAATTCTGATCGCTTTATTTTCGGCATTTACTTTTCTTGTAAATTCTGCTTCCCAGTCTTCCTGCTCCTGTGCATTTCGATGTATGACCGTTTTCGGTTCTGCCTCCGCTACACGTCTAAGGCCTAAAGGCGTTTGCTCGTATAAGTGTATTAGTGTCATATCGGACGGATCAAACTTTACAATGAACTTTTTATCTATATTTTTGTGTAACCACTCTTGGTCAGGCATGTTATTTTTCATTACCATGAAATCGTACTTAATCTTTTTCTCAGTGAACGAAATACCGTAGGCATTGGCTGTAACTGGTTTTTCCCTGGTGATCCAAAACATATCTACCATATCCCAAATGGAAACTTCCGGCGTGGCTGGGTTCTGACTGTTTAAATACATTTCTAATCGTGAAACCCCTGTTTTTGGATGCGGCGCAGCGTTCCATTGTTCCCGGCGTTGTTTGTACACTTGTTTCACCTCGTCGAGGGATGGAAGGTTTTTAACATTGTCCAGGATAAATTCCATATTTGCCCGCGATTCCAGCTTTTTGGTGGTAATATTCATCCCAGTAAAAAACCAGTCTCTTTTCAAGTATTCCGCCTGGAATCTTCCGAACGCGTTTTCAATTGTTTTAGACTTACCGTTGTAAGGCTGCGTTTTATTGGTAATTCTTGAAATCTTACTTAAAAAGCTTGATGCCTCTAACTTACCGTGGCCGCCCTGGTTGTCAAACTTGATTTCGTATGGCTTGTGGCCTGCCGTTTGTAAAGCCATTTTAAAGGCAAAATACTGGGCTTCGTAATCTTCTGTTTGGCTAATGTGGTAACCAACAAAAACCTCACTGTAAGTGTCGAAAACCTCGTAAACCTGGCACGTTTTCATTTTTCCGTTTTCCAAATAGTAGTAATTCAACTTTGTACCATCTGAGTACCATAGAGAATCGCGCATACTTGGTAATTTGGTTGAATGCTGATAGGTGTACTTTTCTTTTGCTTTCAATTCCCCGTATCGGTACCCATACCAAAGGGCTTCTATTTTCGGGTCTTGGAGAAAATTCCGCAGGGATAGTTCCGTTTTTAGCGTCGGCCAGTCTAAACCGGTAGCATGTTCGTTGTAATCCCTCAGTAATTGTGCGAAACTTGCGCATTTCCTTACTCTATCACTCCAGCGGGCTAAAACCCAGCTTTTTGCCACGTCGGCCAGCTTTTCGGTGTTTTTGTTGCAAAATCCTTTATGTATCAGGCTCACATACCCCTCAGCGTTGTAAATCTTGTAACGATCCTGCAATCGTCTTTCATTTGCTGGCAAAGAATGCGGCCACGTGTGGCGAGGTAATTCCTGTACAATTGTTGTGATCTTTTCCCAGGGTTTCACTTTCGAACCTAATGCCTTTCGTTTGCTCATTGTCGATTCCAAAATCGTTTTAATGGCATTTAGTACTTCGGCGTTGGCGATATACTCTTTTATACTCTTGTCAGGCAGTGGGTCGTTACTGTCAAGCGTATAGTTGTTAAAGAAGTCGACCGCGTTTTGATCAGTTTTAAGGTAGTCACTAAAATGTATGTGCTTTGCTCTTTCCGTTGGATCGCCAGCCAGGGCGATGATCTTTTCTTTTATATCGGAGCGGATCGTTTCGTACTCTATCAGTGCGACCCTTCCATTTCCCCCGCGCTGCAGCCTTTTAATTTGCCCCCTTAGTATTAGGCTATCAAAATTTGGCTTTGTTAATATACCTTCTTCTATCAGCCAGGCTGCCTGTACGCATAAAATGTTGTTGTTATAGTATTCGAACATTTTTTGGTTGTTTTAATTTTCATTTATGAACTTAGATATTATCGGTTGCATACCTTTTTGATACTGTTTGACACCCTCTTCATATTCTAATATTATTATTTCCGGCTTTTTACCTTTTCGTGAACCTCGTAAACATTTTCTAATGTAGTTTACAGTAACGCTGTACTTAAATGCTAAGGCGTTGAGGATTTCCGTATTGTAATTGTTATTTTTTTGTGTTTCTTTGCTCATAATTTATGTCCTTTTGTACGGGACAAATTTAGTATGAAATATTCATACTAAATATAAATAATATGAATTTTTCATGCTTTTTTTTATATGGATAACGTAAAACATAGGTTTTTCAAGGCTTACGACTACTTGAAAGAAATTGAAGCAGTAAAGAATTTGCAGGATTTTGGTGATAATATAGGCACCAACAAGGCTGGAATTAGTGATATTAAAGCTGACAGAAAGAAAATAAGTGTCGAAAATTTAATTAATCTAAATGAAAAGTTCCCGGTTATTAATATTGATTGGTTGATTACAGGCAAAGGGAGTATGATAATTTCATACTCCAAAAAAGACAATTCGTTATCGCATGTAAAAGAACCTGAGCCAATATATAATCACACACCAAACATTGTGACCGTCGATAACAGTGGAAAGGAAAATATAGTACTGGTTCCTGTAAAAGCTGCTGCTGGTTATTTGAATGGTTTTGGTGATCCGGAATTTATACAAAGCTTACCTACATATTCAATACCTAATATTCAGAATGGGGTTTTTAGAATGTTTCAGGTTAATGGACATTCAATGTACCCAACCCTACACAGTGGGGCTTATGTGGTAGGCCAATTTGTAGAAAATTGGATAAAGGACATAAAGGACGATCGAGTTTTTATACTTGTGTCCAAAAATGAAGGTATAGTTATTAAGCGTTGTCTGAACCGTATTTCAAAGTATGGTACAATATATTGTAAAAGTGACAATAGGCGCGAATACCCCAGTTTCGCTATGGCACCAAGTGAAATATTAGAAGTATGGGAGTTTAAAATGGCATTAACCTGGGAACTTTCCAATCCTGCTGATATATACGAGAGAATTAACGATTTAGAAGCCAAAGTTAATTTTTTAGAGAGTAGAAGTAAATAATATAATGCTAATAAACTAAATAACAGGTGTTTAACAAAACATTGTCGATGCTTAGTAGGTACATAAGTAGGTACTTAAAGCCTAAAACACATCATTTATGATCTGTTTTAGGCTTTTTCTATATCTTTTAAACTGTTAAATTGGTGTTTTTTGAATGCCCAACTGAATGCCCAACTGAATGCGCAACTCTATATTTCACATTTTAAAACCACTTTTCAAAGCATAAAAAAGCCTCTGTAAAGAGGCATCAACAAACAAACCATACATACAGACCTTATATACTTTAAAACCCCTTAAAACGCTATTTTATCAGTGTTTTAAGGGGTTTTAACATGGGTTACATTGGCTCAATGGTAGTATTTAAACAGTACTGAACCTTTTTATAAATCTAAATGGTAGTATAATAGTAGTATATGGTAGTATATGTACAATTCATTATTTTTTTGATTTTGACCTTTTTTATTGTCAAGTCCTTATTTTACTGGGTTTTTCGACCTTTTTTATTTAATGTCTTTTTGTACAATTCATTTTATAGCCCTTAATCCGGGGACTGATGCCTTTGGATCTGGTGGGTTCTGTGAATCCGTAGCAGTGTGCTACGGATCCTGAACCTATTTTATTTACATCACTCCTTTTTGCTTCACAGAAAAGCTGTCAGCCTGCAATTCGAGCAGTTCGATGGCTTTTTTCTTTTTATAATTATGGAGTTCACGGTCTTCGGCAATCTCGGCATATACGTTATCATAGATTCCGGCATCCGTTTTACGCAGCAGGTCGCGTTGGTAATTGTTTTGCTGTAAGTTGGTTTTGATGGCCATTTCGGCATCTTCCTGTTTGAAGTCATATTCTCCTTTTGGGGATAATAATTTGGCAATAATCGGAGACGTTTCAATAGCTAAAAAGAGGAGCATGATAAAAAGTGAAGGGAGTCGTGGCAATTTGTCCAACGCATTGATTCGCGCCATTAGCCCGTCGAATCCATCGATGATAGGCTGGGTTTCGGTTACTTTTTTATCCAGGTCTGCCTGTAAGGCCGTTGCTTTCTTTTCATTATCGGCAATCTTCGCCAGATTATTTTTACGCAGGGTATCCAGTTCCTGTAAGGCCAGGTTGTGCTTGGCAATCTTCTCTTTAAAAACTGGCCCTTTCCCTAATTTGAATGTGCCTTTGGTTCCTTCTGCTTCCGCAATATAGGTTTCATACAGGGTATTGACTTCTTTTTCTTTTTTGGCAATAGCCGATTTTAGGCTGTCGGTGGAAGCTTTATTTTTATCGAGATCAGATTTGAAATAGTTGGCCACTTCTTTTTTATTGTTCAGTGCCATAGCATTCTTTTCTTTCAATAAAACGGTATTGATTTCTTTTTGGAAAATCTTAATCTCCAGTGGTTTTGAAATTACGATAGCAATGATGACCGCCAGGGCAATACGGGGGGTAGCCTGAAGGAATTCGCTCCAGAAACTGTCTCTTTTTCGAATGGTGGATACGATAAACCGGTCAAGGTTAAAGATGAGTAATCCCCAGACGAGGCCAAATGCAATAGCGGGGTATACGCTGTCAAATACTGTAAAGAGGGCATAGGCAGCTGCAATAAATGCCATGACTGCAGTAAAAAATACAGTGGCGCCAATACCGGCGAATTTGGTCTGCTCGCCGTCGGAGCAGCCTTCCAGCAGCTTTTTGTCAGCTCCTGAACATAGGATGAAAAATTGTTGTAACATGATTGATGATTTTTGATTGATGATGATGGTACAAAAGTAACGCCAAATTTTCGATTATGGTATAAGCTACTGGAAACTTTTGTGTTAGGGATCGTAGCGGCATCCTTTTTGGGCGGCTGAAGCATACGGAATATCCGTCCCAAAAGATACAGCGAAGTGCCCGGCCCGAAGGGAACACCATAAAAAAATCCGCCCTTTACAAGACGGATTTTATTGATATGACGGGGCTTTCTCAGGCTTTATTTTTAATCAGGATTGGCATGCTGTATTGTACACGAACCGGTTTTGTATTCAGTTCGCCAGGTTGCCATTTTGGGGATAACTTCATCGTTCGGATGGCTTCTTCGCCTGTGCCGTATCCGGGATCCTTCAATATTTCGTAATTGGAAAGGGTACCATCTGGTTCTACAATAAAGCGGATCATAACTTTCTCGGACATATTACCAGACATTTTGGGTACTTTATATGTTTTTCCGACGAAGGAATATAATCCATTGATGCCGCCCGGAAATTCAGGGGTTTTTGTCAGTTCACCGGGATCGTAAACGGTATCTTCCCAAGGCATAATACTGGGTTTTTTGGGTTTTCCCTGGGCCGAAAGTGGCGCGGACGTGAGTAACAGGCAGGCAGCACAACAAAAGGCAGCAGCTATTTTTTTTAGTAATTTGAAAGTTGTTTTCATATCGATTTTTTTTGATTTATAAGATTGTAAAGCATAGGTATCGTATCGCAATGGAGGTTATTCCGTGAAGCAATCAGTTCAGTATGGCATTAAAATAATTTACACTATGTTTTTGCTTTGATGTTCACCATGATTGGCAGGCTGTAGCTCACTCGTACCGGAATTCCATTAGCTTGTGCAGGGATCCATTTTGGTGAAATAGAGAGCAGTCGCATAGCTTCTTCCCCGGTTCCATACCCAAGATCCCGGATGACTTCCGTATGCGAGAGGCTGCCGTCTTTTTCGACTATAAAAGTAATGATCACCCGACCGGTAATGTCTTTGTCGACGACCGGTGTTTTGAAATTTTGCTGGACAAACGTATAGAATTGTGCAATGCCACCCGGAAATTCCGGTTTCTGGGATAATGTATTATCGGTATATACTTCCTCTCTTGAAGCATGATCCCGAACTGTAGTTTTGAGTGCTTCCGGAATTGCTTTATTCGGAGTATTGGCCGGCGCCTTTTCCGTTACTTTTTTTGTTTTGGTTTCCGGTTGTAAAGTCCATTCAAGGACTTTTGGATAGTGGTCTGCCGGATTGCTAAAGGCTTTTTCAAATCCTTTATGAGTGTAGAGTTGCAACTGAAAGGGTTGGGGGAACTTTTTGCTTCTTGCATTTTTATACACCGGGCTTACGCTATAAAATGCAATGTCTTCAGGTTTGTATTTTTGGAGTGTTGCGGTACTGGTATTTTGACTATCGATCCATAAGGCAAATTTCGCAGCATCCTGCCATTCCTTAAGTTGTGCAGCAGTAGGAGTTTTTTTGACCAATGGCGGCGGTGGTTTTGGGAGCCTGGCTTTTTCGGCTGTTGTTAACGCCCCATATTTTTTGGTTGTAAGTGTACCGTCTGCATTTTTAATTTTAAAGATCGTTTCTGCATAATATACTTCACTGGTCGGTGGAAGTGTAACCGGGTTTTCCTGAGGTGTTGCCTGTAGGCTGTTTTGACTTGCTACAGTTTCGCTACAGATGAAAAACACGAGTATAGCCATCAAAGGCAATACGATCGTTTGTTTGAAGAGGCGACGGGTCACCGGGGTATTTTTAGTCATCATGAGCAGTCTTTTTTTAGTTACGGAGAAAGTAAGGGTACTGGCGAGGCTATAATTTTGTTTCCGTGCTGCTTTTTCGAGCAACAGATTTTGATAGTATGGAATGTCATCGTACGATTGTATCACCTTATCATCGGCCAGGAATTCATGGTTGAGTTGTATTGCTTTTTTGTACAACAGGAGTAATGGGTTGAACCAAAAAACAGTTTTTAAGATTTCGATAAACAAAATATCAAAGGTGTGATGTTCCCGGGCATGGGTGAGTTCATGTGTATACAATACAGCTTCGATATCGCGGTTGTCATAATCCTGTTTGTTGATAAAGATATACTGCAGGAACGTATGAGGCAGTATTTTCTCTTCCAGTAAAATGAGTATGGCTCCCTGGTAATAGATTTTTGAGTTTTTCCTGATTCTCTGTCGAAATTTATACAAATTACGGATTAACCTTATCGTAAACAATAAAGTGACTAATGCATAAATGATGCCCACTGCAAGCAGTGCATAATTGGATTCATTAGCTGCAATAGTGATATCTCCTGATAGTGGAAGTATATTCGTCTCGGGCATTGCCTCAACGGTTTCGGTATACTGCGTTATAGTAATAAATGGAATGCCCATTGAAAATACAAGCGCAACTAACAGGAAAAAGCGATTAAAGCGGTGCATTTTTTCTTTTTCCAATACTAAGGAGTAGAGCAACAGCAATAGCCCCAGGGTAAGTGTAGATTTGAGTAGGAAGTCTGTCATGCTTTCTTTTTTTGGAGTTGCCTGTCGATAATCTTTTGAAGTTCTTTCAGTTCTGCCTCTGTTAAATTGGTTTCGGTCGTAAAGAAAGAAGCGAACTGGGAAGCGGAATTATTAAAGAAATTTTTAATCAAACCGTTTACATGCCTGGAGAAGTAATCCGTTTTTTTGACCAAAGGATAGTATTCTCTCGAATTTCCATATTCTTTATAGGCAACAAATTTTTTATCAATCATGCGTTTCAGCAGTGTCGCTACTGTCGTATTTGCCGGTTTGGGATCAGGATAGGCTTCGAGCAGGTCTTTCATAAATGCTTTTTCGAGTTTCCAGAGGTGCTGCATTAATTGTTGTTCGGTTGCGGATAACTGCATCATAATTTTATTTTAGCGTGTTGTTGTATTATTTAGAAGGTAGTTCAGGCAATGTCATTTCGATCAATGGTGTTAAGGGAATATCCTGCCCGGCAGCATCCTGTTCCCGGATCAATTCTCCTTCTTTATACGTCATAATCCCGGTACGTTTGCCACTGGTATCATAATTATTCCAGGCGCCGTCGTAGGACCA
This sequence comes from Flavobacterium kingsejongi, assembly GCF_003076475.1. Taxonomy (NCBI): domain Bacteria; kingdom Pseudomonadati; phylum Bacteroidota; class Flavobacteriia; order Flavobacteriales; family Flavobacteriaceae; genus Flavobacterium; species Flavobacterium kingsejongi. The sequence continues at coordinate 1,671,089 of NZ_CP020919.1, forward strand.
ATGCAGGCCATTTTGTTTTGTTTCCCCTTTTTTGCTTTTTCGTCCGTTGGGATGGTAATAGGTGAGTGTACTCCTGGAACCATGGTAGCGTTCTTTTTTGACCAGCCTGCCATTTTCATAATAGCGCCATTTCCGATTCTCCTCTCCCTTGTGGTAATGACCATGGGATTCATACCGTACGCCATCTTCAGTTCGTTTCTCAATCCAATGCCCAACCCGTTCGTTATTTTCCATGCGATTGGTGACACAGGAAGTGCATATAAGCGCCATTAAAATCAGGATAAAAACAGCACTGCGGTTGATTGGGATCAGGTAATTCATGTCTACAAGTATAGTTTGTGTTCTACAAATGTAGAATAAAAAATTAATCCTGCAACAAAACACCATAAAAAAATAATCCACTCGTTAGGAGTGGATTAAGGGTTGTTGAAGTCTGTGATTGGTATGGATTTAGTCGGTTAAATCCAATTGGTCCAATTGGTTTCCGGTAAGGGATTTTCGATTTTTGGTTATTTTCTCGATACTCCAGTTCCACCATTGCAGTTCCAGCAGTTGTTGAATTTGCGCTTCTGAAAATCTTTTTTTGATTTCGATTCCTGGATTCCCGCCTACAATAGTATAGGGTGGAACATCTTTGACAACAGTAGCGTTTGTAGCAATTATTGCGCCATCTCCAATGGTTACTCCGGCCATTATTGTAGCATTATAACCAATCCAGACATCGTTTCCGATGACAATATTGCCCCGTTTGGGATAGGATTTTCCTTCCATTGCATCTTCCCAGCCGTTTCCGAAAATAGCAAAAGGATAGGTTGTCAATGCGTCCGTCAGGTGGTTGGCGCCATTCATGATAAAGGTGACGCCGGAAGCAATCATACAGAATTTACCAATGATCAGTTGATCGCCGATAAAGTCGAAGTGGTATTTTACATTGCGTTCAAAGTTTGCTACATTTTCAAAATCATCATAATAGGTATAATCTCCCACGATGATGTTAGGATTTTTGATGGTATTTTTCAAAAAGCACATTCGATCATAATGGGGAAGTGGGAATTGCAGGTCTTTATCGGGTCCGTTCATACGATAGGTTTTAAGAGTTTTAGATCAATTTCATGTTTTTTATAGCCTTGAAATTGCTTCCAGTATTTGTTTTTTAGCTATTTTTCAAATAGTCACTTTTGAGGATACGGTATTGTATGTGGTCGTGGTATACGGTTCCTTTTTTGGTGTGTTGCTTTAATTCAGCTTCCCAGACCATACCACATTTAAGCATTACAGCTCCGGAAGCCGGATTAATGGTCAGGTGCGTAGCCAGAATCTTATTCAGTTGTAGGATTTCAAAACCAAATTGTATTATGGCTTTCGTCGCTTCTGTCATGTATCCTTTATTCCAGTATTCCTTAGCAAGCCAATAGCCTAATTCGCCCCGATCAAAACGTTGATTGATCATAAGGGCAATGCTGCCTATTAGTTTTGGATCGCCCTTTTGCCGAATGGCGAAAGAATAATGGTTACCCAAAAGGAATTGTTCGTGGATGTGCCTGGACCAGGCTATTCCATCCGCTTCGGTATAGGGATACGGAATATTAAGGGTGCGCTGTGCATAGACAGGATCTTTGAAAATAGCAAGCAATTCGGGAATATCCGAAGAACCAAATTTATTTAAGATGAGGTGTTCCGTATTGAGCTCTGGGAATGGATGCATGGTCAAGGCAGTCTTATAATGTTATTGGGAAAGGGGATTCTAAGGTAAGAAATTTAAATCAATAATTGATTCGGTAATACATGGGGACCAGAACAGGCTTTTCATTTTGCATTGCCGGAGCCCATTGGGGCGCACTTTGAATCAGTTGTACCAATTCCTTTTTCTCCCCTGCCTGCTCCAGCCCTTTAACAATGGCAATATTAATCAGGCTGCCTTCCTGGGTAACAGTAAACACAATCCCAATATGGCCATGTTCTTTAAGCAGCCTTTGTGGGAATTGGTAATGGCTGGTTATATAATCATGAAAAGCTACCGAACTGTTTTTGAAACCGGTTCCGTATCCTGCAGAAAGCGCTTCGAGCTTTTCGGGTTGTATGGCTTTGATGCCCGATTTTTGGGAGGTACAACAACAGAGGAGTAGTACGATGCTAAGCAATACTGCGGGAGTAATACTGTTTCGGGATAAAGAAAAAGGAAAAGCCATGTACGGAATTATTTTCGGTTACTAATTATGGTATAGTAGTATGAAAACCGTTGGCTGTGGGAAAAGGCCTTCAGGAATTTTGCAAGTATCCGGAACAGGCTCGATGGGGAGGAGCTATCGGATAGTATTCTTGGAATGCAAAAATAAGATAAAATTCCATTGCAGTCCCAACTTCATAAAAAAATCCGCTCGGTGGGAGCGGATTATAGTATAAGTGGTGATAGAATTATTTTGCCTGGAATAATTCAACAAAATATTTGTAGAACAATGGAATGGTTTCAATTCCTTTAAGGTAATTGAACACGCCAAAATGCTCGTTAGGGGAGTGGATGGCATCGCTGTCCAGTCCAAAGCCCATTAATATGGTTTTGCTTTTTAATTCTTTTTCAAATAGCGCTACAATTGGAATGCTGCCTCCGGAGCGTACCGGAATAGGCTGAACACCAAAGCTTTCGTTATAGGCTTTTGCAGCAGCCTGGTAGCCAATGCTATCGATAGGTGTTACATATCCTTGTCCACCGTGGTGTGGTGTCACTTTTACGCGTACGCCACTTGGGGCAATGCTTTCAAAATGCTTGGTAAAGAGTGTGGTGATTTCCTGCCAGTCCTGATTTGGAACCAGACGCATGGAAATTTTAGCATAGGCTTTACTTGCGATTACAGTTTTAGCGCCTTCGCCGGTATAACCACCCCAGATCCCATTAACATCCAGTGTAGGGCGAATGGAATTGCGTTCGTTAGTTACATAGCCTTTTTCACCATATATGTCGGTAAGGTCCAGTGCTTTTTTATATTTATCCAGGGAGAAAGGTGCTTTGGCCATTTCTGCTCTTTCTTCTGTTGAGAGTTCTTCTACTTTGTCGTAGAATCCCGGAATTGTAATATTGTTGTCTTCGTCATGCAGAGAGGCGATCATTTTTGCCAGGATATTAATAGGATTGGCTACTGCACCACCATACAATCCGGAATGCAGGTCACGATTTGGTCCTGTTACTTCTACTTCTACATAACTGAGTCCGCGCAAGCCGGTTGTTATGGAAGGTTGTGTATTGGAGATCATTCCGGTATCGGAGATCAGGATGACATCATTTTTTAATTTTTCCTGATTGCGTTCTACAAACCAACCCAGGCTGGCAGAACCAACTTCTTCTTCTCCTTCAATCATGAATTTCACATTGCAGGGCAGGTTTTTGGTCTGGACCATGTATTCCAATGCTTTGACATGCATGTACATCTGTCCTTTATCATCACAGGCACCACGGGCGAATATTGCACCATCAGGATGGATGTCTGTTTTTTTGATTACAGGTTCAAAAGGAGGTGAGGTCCATAGTTCCACCGGATCTGGTGGTTGGACATCATAATGGCCATAAACCAGGACAGTAGGAAGATTCGGATCGATGATTTTCTCTCCGTAAACAATAGGATATCCCGGAGTATCACAGATTTCTACAAAATCACATCCTGCTTTTTCGAGGCTGGCTTTTACGGCATCTGCAGTATCGATCACATCCTGTGAATAAGCACTGTCAGCACTGACAGAAGGTATTTTTAATAATTCTATTAATTCATTAAGGAAACGTTCTTTGTTTTGCTGAACGTAGTCTTTTATATTGTCCATTATATCGGTTTGAAATATTACTATAAAGTCAAAAATACAAAAAAAGATTTATATGAAAATTTTTGCTTTTTTAGTTTGATAATTAAAAAATAGGACTATCTTTGCACCCACTTAGAGAAACAACTACTGTTTTATAAGCCTGCGGGTGTGGTGAAATTGGTAGACACGCCAGACTTAGGATCTGGTGCCTCACGGTGTGAAGGTTCGAGTCCTTTCACCCGCACATCTAAAAGCTCCAATGGTCTATTGGGGCTTTTTTTATGCCTTTATTTTTCATATTACCTTTTCTATGAAATTCTGGATCAAACGCAAAGCTTGGGGATTACCCAAAAAGATTAGATAATCTAAATAAGAAGAAATCTACTTTACGCACTCCTCTAAATTGACTTCTAAATGCTTTTACTTTAGCATTAAAAGATTCTGCTGAAGCATTTGTACTTCTATTGTCAAAATAGTTTAAGATTGACTGGTAATTAACCGTTATAGTATTTAAAAGGATATTAAAATTTTTAAACCCTGACTCCTCTACATTCCTGTACCAATGTGCCAATTTTGTCATCGCAACGTGTTTATTGTTATGATTGTTGTAAATACCTCGTAGTTGTTGGGTTAAACTGTATGCCTTTTTAATATCGGGATATAAGCCAAATAACAATTGGGCTCGTTCATTTTGTCTTTCGGTCCATTTATCGCGGGATTTATAAAGAACATATCTACTTCTGGCGAGCAACTGTTTTACAGAGTCTCCATTAGATAAAAGATCTGGGAGATAAGTTTTTTTTTCTTTTTCCGCTTGTAATATGAATCGATTCTCAGTATCCATCGCTTCCCAACGATATTTTATTCTAATCTCCTGTAATGCTTCTAGAGCTAATTTTTGAACATGAAATCTATCGGTAACCTGTACCGCTTTTGGAAAACATTTTTTGGAAATCAACTTCATGGAATTAGCCATGTCAAGTGTTATTTCTTGAACCCAACTTCTTTTTTTGTAATCAATTTTACAGATATGTTCAATGACCTGATCTGCCTTTGTCCCTGCAATAATAGCAACTAGGCAACCTTTTTTACCTTTAGCTTCCTTATTGGTTACAATAGTAAAAAGCTCACCCTGAGACAAGGCTACTTCATCAATTGACAAGTGGGTACCTATATTTTCAGGATAAATAATCCACTCATGTGCATGTTCACGTTGAGCCCACGTACTAAAGGAGCTTAAATGTTTTTTGTATTGTCTTTGTAACTTTTTCCCATTGACTCCAAAGAAACTTCCAATGGTATGACAGTCAATAGCAGTTTTATCTATTAATTTCTTTTAAAAAAGCCGCAAACTCCTGAGTCATGCGGGTTCCCTTGGCAACTAGATTCCAATCTCTTTTAACGATCTCACTTGTGTCTTTATTGGTCCAGCGACGTCTTTTGATGTGTAGATACACAAACTTCCCTCTCAAAGGAAAGTCCTGAATAGTGATCTCATCCTGGAAACCCTTTGAGATTAACTGAAGTCCATTAAATTCTGACGGAGGTTTGGCATGCTCTTCAAAGTATAGGTGTAATATTTCTTCTGCATTAGTAGAAGAAACCACTTCAAAATGGGCAACTAAAAAATCAGGAAGCATAAACTTCAATAGCTCTATAGGGGTCATATCAAATTCTTAGATTGCAAATTTCTGATTTTATTTTGACATTCCTCCCCAAGTTTTGTTCTTGATCCATAACGGATCATTCTCAGATCGCGAAAGATTATAACGAAATGAATTTAAAAATTACTGTTTTGTCGTATTCTGATACTTTTTTGACGTATAGGGGCAATTCTGGGAAAATTGATTTTGTAGTTTAGCGTAACTGTTTTAATAGTCAGTTAAGTTAGGGTATAGCTTACAGTTAATAGGTGATTTTTATGAAAACCATTGGTTGTTATAATGTCCTGTAGCTATTACCTTGGTTCTTTCCATTTCAGCCATTATTATATTTAGGGGTAAATTAATAATGGCTGGGGAGGACCTCAAATTTGACTTTCTTTTACAGTAATCTTACTTCGGATATCGGATCTTACTATAAACCACCCATTTTAGGTCTTTCCAGTGCCAAGAGCTGGTGTATGGGTTATAGGGCTTTTGGCAGGAAAGTCTGATCAGTAGATCCCAGAGGTTTAATTTTCTACACTAAAAATCGGTTCGCTACTACTTTTACTCCTTCTACTACTATTATTTTTATGCGCTTTGGTTTCGGCCTAAAATGAATAACTTTGACGTACTAACCACCATGAACGTTCGCAACTATGCAAAAAGCATTAATCAATAGCATTCTACTATCGGGAGGCAATTATTACTATGACCAGGCAGTAATTCTTCGTTCCGGGATTATTGAAAACGTAATTCCTGAGGCTGAGGTTCCGGATGAGATGATCCGGATAGATCTGAAAGGTGACTGGCTCTGTCCTGGATTTATAGACCTTCAGGTTATGGGAGCCGGAGGGGCACTTTTCGGCGGAGTACCTTCTGTGGAGTATCTTGCAATTATGGAGCACGAATTGTTGCGACAGGGCGTCACGACTTTTTTACCTACAGTATCGACGAATGCTCCTGAAATTATGGAGCAGGCAATAGCGTCGGCTGTGGCCTATCGGAAAGTGGCAATCGGAAATTTCTTAGGATTACATTTGGAAGGCCCCTATATTAATCCGAAATATCGTGGGGCACATCCGGAATCATTGATCCATAAGGCTTCTATATCGGAAGTAAAAAATAGGATAAGGAATGCTGCGGGAGAAATCAAAATGATAACCCTGGCACCGGAACTTCAAGATGCTGATGTGCTTGATTTTTTACAACATCAAAAAATTGTAGTAGCAATTGGGCATAGTGGCGCAACATATGAAGAAGCCATTGCGTTTTTCTCAGGTGAAATAAAAACAGCCACCCATCTTTTTAACGGAATGGCCCCAATGCATCACCGAACCCCCGGACTCATTCCTGCAATCTTTAGGGAGCGGCCATTTACGAGCATTGTAGCGGATGGAATTCATGTTTCGTTTGCCATGCTTGAACTCGCCAAAAAACTTTTGGGTGACCGGTTGTATCTTATCTCTGATGCTGCTACGCTAACAACTACCGGTATTTATCAGCATACTTTTAAAGGCGATCATTATGTAACAGTTGCTGAAAATGGACAAGAAGTCCTTTCTGGATCTGCATTGACCATGTTGCGTGCCCTACAGAATTGCGTGATCCATGCTGGGATTGCATTACCGGAAGCGGTAAATATGGCCACTCTATATCCGGCACAAGTCCTGGGATTAGCAACCGAGATAGGACTGATCGCACCCGGTTATGCTGCCAACTTAGTCGCCTTTGACCAGCACTATAACTGTAGTGCTGTATTTTTTAAAGGCAATCTTGTGGAGGCATAAAAAAAGAGCAGTATCCTGCCCTTTTAAACTGTAATTCTATTAATGTTCCTTAGATTAAAGGGCGTAATGAATTGCTGTATGTAATTTTATAAGGACTGGCGGAATTGGTATAGTCCTTCATGATATAAATGAATTTGTATTCTTTTGCTTTTTCAGCTTCAATTATAAATTCCTGTTTCTTGTAGCGGTCAATAATTTTAGTATCCAGTGTATTTTCAATGCGTACTTTATTAGCAACACCCGAAGACATATTGCTGATCAGTTGATTATTGAATAAGGAGCCTTTTTCATTTGATACACTAAACTCTTCTCCCTGGTATTTATTGGTAAATATAATCACAGAGTAGTTGGCGGCGGTAGCATTGATTTTTTTTAGAAAATTGCTTTTCTGGGTGTCGGAAACCTTTTTGAAATCATCACGGTATTGCTCGGTATACAACAGGCTGGCTTCTTTTGAATCGGGCGATGTTGAGATCGTCTTTTTTGCAGTATGGCACATCGTGAATAGTGCGATAAAAAAGAGCAGGCATAATTTCTTCATAAGAGGACTTTTAGTTATGATTTTAAAATTAAAAGAAACCGTTGCAAATCGCTATTCTTTTATGATTCTACAATTTAATTTTAACAAAAAAGCCTTCCCGCGAAGGAAGGCTTTAAAAAAAAGAACCAATTAACTAACTCAACTATTGTTTTACTATTTTTAGTGTTGCCACATTATTATCAGCATCTGTTACCTTGACAAGGTAGAGGCCTTGTGCTACATCATCAAATGAAAATGCATGACGGGCTTCGAAATTTCCTTTGTATTCTTTGGCCAGTTGTCCCTGTATCGTATATAACGAAACCTGGTTTACGGCTTTCGTGAGATAAAAAGAAGCCGAGGCTGGATTGGGATACAGGCTGATTGCAGGTTGCGCTATGAATTGTTCATTCCCCAAAACAGCGGCCTGGTTCCCATAGATTTTATACTCGCCCGGTTGTAGGGTAACTGTAGTTACAGTACTACTGATGGTGGTATTGTCCAGGAGATTGTACCAGGTTCCGGTGATAGGGAAATTGGTGTTTACAGTTTTGGAGGTTAGGTCAAAATTGGCCAGCACAATTACATTTTTCAACTGATCTGCCGCCAGGGCAGCATTGCTGATCTCAATTCGGGGTAATAAATTTCCTGAAGTGATGGTAAAGGTAGGGGAATCGAATACCGGGTTGTTTTGGCGCAATGCGTTTATCGCAGCCCAGGAATTGTAAATCGCCATACGGTCGGGATTGCTACTGTATCCATTTTCAAATGGAATGGGTTTAGGGCTGGTACGACAATCATTATTAATCGTCCCATTTTCACATTCATTGATGGAATGGTCATAACCGAGTTCTCCAAATTGCCAAATCATTTTTGGGCCTGGTATTGTCAGCAGTACTGCTCCAATGGCTTTCATTCTGTTCAGGGCTGTGGTTAGTGTCCTCACATTGTAAACAGGTGCCGTTGTAGAAGCATTCCCATATTGCAGGTTTTTGAACATCAGGCGTTCTTCATCATGGCTTTCGGCGTATCCGACCAGGCGGGGAGCGGTAAATCCGCGGTTTTCAAAATCCATGCTGTTGAAATTACTGTTGGAAGCATAGCCCATACTATTTTGATTGTAAGGATCGGTGGTTTTACCCCAGAGCATAATTCCTTTGCCTTCATTCACCCTATAGTTGGCCCATTCTGTTTCTTCCGTAGCTGATCCTCCAATACCCAAATGTTCGAAGATAATATAGAAGTTGGGATCAATAGCCCATTGTATATCGGCATATTGCTTCAATACAGCCACACGATCGGCATTATAATTATTGGTACACGCTTCGTTATTGGTACAATTTTGTGTAAATCCTTTGGTAAGATCCCAACGGAAACCATCGATTTTAAATTCGTTCATCCAGTGTTCGATAGTACGCTGTACATAGTATTGTGTTGCGGCTGATTGGTGATTCAAATCGGAACCTACACTATAACTGTGCGTAGCGACAACATTGCAATAAGGATTCTGTGCGGTAGGATCTCCAAAACCATCTCCATCGGGATCATTCATCCACATGCGTACCAATGGGGAACGACCGTAAACATGATTCAACGCCACATCAAGGATTACTGCGATACCATTTTCGTGGCAAAGGTCAATAAATTGCTTCATTGAATCGGCTGTTCCATAAGCTTTGTCCAAAGCCAGGTGAAATGCGGTATTGTAGCCCCAGGAATTGTTACCTTCAAATTCCATTACCGGCATGATCTCAATCGCATTGATTTTAAGATTTTTGAAGTATTCTATTTGTGCACTTAAAGAGGTCCAGGTCTTCTGGCTGTTGAAATCCCGGATTAACAATTCATAAATAACCAGTTTTTCTTTCGAAGGGCGGATGAAGTTACTTACCTGCCAGTTGTAGGCCGCCTGATTGGTTTTTAAAACCGAAACATCAAAAGACTGGCCTGCGGGATAAACGGGCACATTAGGATAGGTAGCTGCTGTAATATAAGGATCGTCATAAGGGGAGAGAATCAGGGTAGAATACGGATCTGCAGTTTTGATTCCGTCATTTGTACGGTATTGAAAAGTATAATCTGTTCCTGGTGTGAAGCCTGTAATTTCCATCCAATACAGATCCGGGTTAGCGGTGTCTTTTTTCATTAGGTAGGCGTTGGACAGTTGCCAGTTGTTAAAACTTCCCAGTACATGCACATACGATTTTAGCGGAGCATAGAGTACAAGGGTTGCTTTTGTAGCGTCGGCAGCGTTGTAATTAATTCCCTGGCGCATACCAGCAGGAAGTGCCTGAGCCTGGACAACAGGGGTAGTGATGGCTGCATAGGTTTTAGAAAGTACTGTACCGGAAGCTGGTTCTGTAGCAGTAAGTTCAAAGGCAGCATCAGTATTCATGGTATAGTTATGGCTGAATGTAGTAGTGCCATTTGTAGTAGCAACATTTACTCCATTCACTTTCAGTACCCAGTTCGCTGCCAGGGATGATGATGCGGTAATAGGAAGTATGCTTCCTGCATTGACAATCGTAGTACTGCCTTGTGCAGGATTGGAAGCTGTAATTTGAAAAGTACCTACTTCAAGGTAAATATCCTGTGATTTTTTATCTCCGTTCGCATTTTTGGCTTTGACCAATAAACCGATTTTTCCAATACCAGTACGGTTATAAAAAGTGGTAGGGACAATGGTTTTAGTATAGGTGTCGTTGGCTGCATTATAGGTAAACTTATTCGTTTCCGACGAATTTTCCCAGCTGCCATTGGTTGGGCAGTCGATACTGTTAGTATCATTAAGGTCATAGGACCAGCTCCATAGGTAGAGCGCATTTCCGGTAATACCCCAGGCAGCTTCATTGACGCTACTGCCGTTGATAGTAAGGGTGACTGACTGCGTTTCATCAAAGGAGGCGGGGGTAGCATTATAGGTCACGGTTTGGACCTGTGCCCATCCAAAGAAGGAAACCAGACAAAGTAAAAAAGTAATTTTTTTCATATAGGGGTGGGGATTTAAAAAAGGGCTGTTAAGTAACAGCCCTTTGGTTTTAAATGTATTCTATATTATTGCAATGTGATAGTATAAGTATACGCTCTTGGATTGCTTAAGTCAAGTGTGATAACGTATGTTCCTGCAGTAGCAACACCGATATTGGCACCGGAATATACCAGTGTTCCATCAGAAGCATTTGCAACAGTATCACCAAGATTTAAATCCCAGGCATTATTTGCTCTGAATTTCCATCCGTTATCCGGAGCGTTTTGTGCTGTAAGTGCTACTGTAAGCGTCCATTTTTTAGTGGCAGCATCGTAGGTCATTGGCGTACTGTTTTCCCAACCCCCTGGTGTTGAATTACCAATGATTCCCCAGTTAGTCTGTGTCAGACTATACGTTAATAAACTTGGATTGGCTTTTACCAAATAGTATCCGGCTGTTGCAGTAATATTTCCAGCGGTTGCAGATAATACACCATCAGAAGCCGTACTTCCGTAGTTTGTTCCGTTCTCGTTTGGCTGAGTAGCGAATTTAAATCCATTATCTGGAGAAGTGATTGTGTTGGCAATATACATGTAGCCTTCAAATTCGAAATTACCGTAGGCTAAAGATTTCAATTGTGGCGCAGTCTCATAGCTAAAGTTTGCACCATAGCCACTTTCAGCCTGGTATCCGCCAGGGATCCATAATCGTGGCGTTTCAGTAGTATAAGGTGTTATGATCATTTCCACGGCATTACTATACATTACCACATCGCCAACATAGGCTTTGATACGTACCTCAAAGTTAGCGGTTTCATAAGGTGTAGCACCCAAAGTCAGCAATGCTGCATTTAAAATACTATGGGAAGCAGCAAACTGAAGTGTCCCGGATGTGATTCCTACAGTAGTAGGAGTAGCAAAATTCTGTCCCTGTGTATCGATTTGAATCGCATAGTTTGGAATAATCCCAGCACCTAAATTAGCGGCACTCCATACGAAACGTTCTGCAAGCTGATCCATCGTATCAGGATTCAGTGTATATACGTTTCCTGTTTCTGGTGCCTCCAATACAGGGGCATCAATCCCTTGGACAACTGGACGGTCCTGTACATCATCAGTGTTACACGACAAAGCGAGTAAGGCAAATAATGCTATAAATGATTTTGTTATATTTTTCATGGTATAAAATAATTAGTTTTTATTAATATCCTGGATTTTGTATCAGTTTAGGGTTGGCTGCCAGTGCATTGGAAGGAATTGGGAAAATACTACGGAAACTTGGTGTTGGATTTCCACTTGGTGTATTTCCTTTCCATGGCCATACGTAGGCACCTCCGGTGAATTTACCAAAACGGATCAAATCCGTTCTGCGGTGTCCTTCCCAGTGTAATTCACGTGCTCTTTCATCCAGAATAAAATTCAGGTCAATTGACGTTACGTCTCCACTGGCATTTCCGTAAGCTCTTTCCCGAAGGCTGTTTACATAAGAAAGGCCTTGTCCTACATTGGCTCCGGTTCTTACGGCACATTCTGCATACATTAAATAAGCATCCGCAAGACGGAACATTGGGAAGTCTGTATCGACAAAATCTCCGGAAGCATCAGATCCCTGATTGCCATTGATATCCACATTTTTGAATTTTTTTATCGCATACCCATCAGCGAAATTACTCACATCACTAATTACCAGGGACTGACCGGCAGTATGGAAGTTAGAACGTGTATCCTGAGTCCCGGTCTGGAATTTATTTACAAAAGCGGAGGTTGTACGAATACCGCCCCATCCACCATTGATACCAAATTCGGCTGCAGACATAGATCCTCCTACAGGTGCATGTACCAGAAAAGTAGTACCACCATAGGTTTTAGTATTCAATCCGTCGAAAGCAACGGCAAAGATCACTTCATTCTGAGAACCGTTACGGTCATTGTCTGCTAAGAATAACTGTCTGTAGTTACTATGAATGCTGTAACCGCTATTGATCACCTCGGTCAGTAAAGGAAGTGCTTCGGTATATTTTTCGATTCCGGTATATACTTTGGAATTCATCATTAGTTTGGCATGTAACATCCAGACTGCAGCACGGTCAGCACGAGGGTATTCATTGGTTCTCGGTGCTTTTAGCAATGGTGCAATTTCAGTAAGCTCCGTATCGATGAAATCGAACATTTCCTGAGCTGTAACCTGATCCGGAAGGAAATAGGTAGTTGGGTCGTTTTCGGTTACTAAACCTACCCTTCCTCCAAATAAATCCAGGAAGTGCCAGTAGCTAAGTGCTCTTAAAAAACGAGCTTCAGCCCTGAAAACAGTAATTTCAGCTTTTTGCTCTTCTGAAACACCTCTGGAGTTCAGTTTTTCATCGGTAGTCTGGCGTAAAAATTCGTTACAGTTTTTTACCTGGAAATCCAGCCTGCTGAAAGTAGCATTGATAAAAAGATCGGAAGCCGACCAGCTTTGGTTATGAAAATCTCTAATCGTATTGTCATTCCAACCAATAATAGCCTCATCTGTTGTCAGTTCGTTCATCATCCATAATCCACGGATGTACTGGCTTGTACCTTCGTCAATTCCAGAGATATCCGGTGTTCCGGCTGGGCCATTCTGACCTGTTGTTGCCAGTCCTGCATACAGTTTGGCTAACGTTTGGCGATAAGCCGCCGGATTGCTGTACAGATCCTCAACAGAAGGATTGCCTTCGTTTGCAGGGTTGGACTGGTCTAAGTCGTCCATGCAGGAAGTGAGTAACAGCGCCAGGAATAAAATTCCTATTCGGGATAGCGTTATACTTATTTTTTTCATATCGTTTTTATTAGAAATTAACATTAAGACCTAAAGTATAGGTTCGGGGTCTTGGATAGATATTATTGTCGATACCATTTTGTACTTCAGGATCAATTCCTTTGTATCCGGTAATTACGAATACATTTTGTACAGCTCCAGTTAATCGCATTGTTGTGCCTTCTGTAAATACATTTTTAAAAGTATAGCCCAGTGTTACGTTATCCATTCTCAGGAAAGAAGCATCCTGGATGTAGTAATCTGACTCGTATCTTGGCGCACTGAAATTGGTGTCCAATATACTGGTATGTGCATTGGAAAGGTAATTCCCATTGGAAGGCAATGCCTGAGCCTGGTTTCCGAAATTAGAGAAGATGTTATTGTAATTGTAGTTGCCATAACTTCCTCTGAAACTCATAGAGATCCACCAGTTTTTGTAAGTAAAATCGGTGTTGAATCCGTAGAACATATCAGCAGATGGTTTGCGGAAACGGTATTTGTCATCTGCATTGATGATACCATCACCATTACGGTCTACGTATACACCATCCAATACTTTTCCATTAGCATCATACGCCTGTTCGTATACAAAAAATGAATTTGGAGCAAATCCTACCTGGTTGTTCTGTACTGTTGTACCAGTTCCTCCCGAAATTCCACCGACATTATAGCCTGCAAATCCAGGAGTATCAGAATTTGTCAATTTTGTTATCTCAGAATTCTGGAAGGTGATGTTAGCGCCAATGCGCCAGGAGATATCCTCTTTTTTAATTGGATAAGCCTCTAAGCTAACTTCCATACCTTTATTTTCCAGGTTTCCAATGTTGTAAAAGGCGCCATTTGAAAAGTTAACTCCTTGTGGGTTTGGAGCATATACGATCAGGTCATTGGTTTTACGTTTATATAATTCCACAGATCCTGTAATACGGTCGTTGAAAAAACCGAAGTCCAACCCTAAATTGAGAGTTTCCGTTTCTTCCCATTTCAGGTCCTGGTTGTAGGCTAAAGGAGTATAAGTCTGTACATAGATTGGGCTTCCATCGGGATTGTAGCCAATCTGGTAGGCCGCTGTTGAAGTTGACGAACGGTACAAAGGATAAGAAGGATAACGTGCTCCGGTGTCCTGTTGTCCGGTGATACCCCAGCTGGCACGTAATTTCAAATCACTTACAATAGTACTGGTCTTCAGGAAATCCTCCTGGTTGATTTTCCATGCTGCTGCTGCTGCAGGGAAATACCCCCAACGGTTGTCTTTGGTGAATCGGGAAGATCCATCGGCTCTTAACGATCCGTTCAGGATATATTTATCAGCAATAGTAATGGTAGCACGGCCAAAGAAAGATTGTAAATTCAAACGTTCCTTTGATGGGATTCCAGGGTTTAGTATGTTGTTTACCGCATCAAAATTATAACTGTTGTTTTCATAACGGAAATCCTGATAGTTGTATCCTCCAGTAAAATCAAAATTGGTATTCAGGGATTCCGCTGTTTTGTTGTAGTTGAAGTACAAATCCATTACCTGGTTTTTGTTAGCCTGAGTTCGGCGGTAAGCAGAACCAGCTTCAGCAGTTACTACGTAGTCAGCATCGGTGTTGCCATAAGCACGGCCCGAAGCATAATCATAACCAAAGTTGGCAATTAATTTCAAGTCTTCAAAAGAATGGATTTTATATTCAAATTGTGCATTTCCAATACTTCTGTAGGTATTACCAAAATTGTGCTTTTGCTCGATCATGGCTACCGGGTTACGGCTTGCGTTCACTTCATAAGCACCATTGGTTGCCCATTGGTAGTAATTTCCAAAAGCATTATCCTGATACACATTTTGTGTAGGGTCAAAAGCTATAGCCGCTCCAACAGCACCTCTTTCACTATAATTATTTTTCATAGCGGTAGTTTTGTTGTTCAGCTCAATTTTTAAATGATTATCAAAGAAGTTTCCGGTAACGTTAGCGCCCAGGGTTGTTCTTTCGAAATTATCATATTTCAGCAAACCATTTAAGTTAGTATAACCTACGGAAGTACGGTATACGATATTATCGGTACCACCGGATAGGGCGATATTATGGTCTGTTCCCAAAGCAGTTCGGTAAATTTCTTTCTGCCAATCGGTATTTGCAGTGCCTAAAAAAGCTTTTTGAGGAACTGATCCGTGGGCGTTTACATACGAGCGGTATTGGTCACCGTTAAATACATCTACAGTCTTAACGATCTCACTCACCTGAAAGTTACCGTTATAGGTCACCTGCATTTCGCCTGATTTTCCTTTTTTGGTGGTGATAATAATAACACCATTGGAAGCTCTCGATCCATAGATTGCAGTAGCAGCAGCATCTTTCAATACGGTCATGCTGGCAATATCATTCTGGTTCAGGTTCGCCAATGGATTACGGCCCCCTTCTACACCTCCACCACCAGTATCAACCGGCACACCATCAATCACATACAATGGATCATTATTGGCATTTAAGGAAGATCCGCTTCGGATTCTGATTAAGGCACCACCACCTGGTTCACCACCAGCATTGGTAATCTGAAGTCCCGAAACACGTCCCTGCAACATTTGGTCTGCAGATACGACCGGTCCTTTGTTCAATTGCTCGGAAGTAAGGTTTGTTAATGCTCCGGTAGCATCTTTTTTCTTTACACTTCCGTAACCTACTACGACTACTTCCTGTAATTCAGAAGCATCTTCAGTAAGCGTAATTATCACATTTTTTTGTCCACTATACGTTAAGGTATTGTTTTTAAATCCCAGAAAAGAAAAAAGAATGACATCTCCTTGTTTTAAATTTGGTAAGGCAAATTTACCGTCGAAATCAGTTGACGAACCTGTAGTGGTTCCCTGAATTACCACATTTACTCCTGGTAATGGCTGTCCGGTATTATCCTGGACAATTCCATTCAGTGTCCCCTGAGCGAGGATACTAAAAGGGAGCAAAAGCAATGAAAGTAAGACCTTTTTATACATTGGTTTCATACATTTTGTTTAGGTTAAAATCTTTTTTTTGTACTTATATTTTCACTTCGAATGTTAAATCTATGTAAATATCCCGTTCAAAAAAATTTAGCCGATTTTTAAATAGACCGAAAACGTTTGCGTGTTGAAAACTTTCTCGAAAACACAGTATTAGCCTCTTAAAAATAGGATTCTTGGAAATAAAATTCGCGTTTTTTAGAGAATCAGCAATGAGCCCAAAATGATCCTCAAAAGTACATTTGGTTAAACACTCTAAAAACACGAAATCCTATTCGCCTTTAGATATAATTTGATGTGGATTATGGCCTATATTTTTTTCGAAAGCAAAAATCCGTGCGGAAAATGAAATTTTGTACTGCAGTTATACTTCTGAGGATTCTTGATTTTGAAATAACTGGAAATTCTGATATATTTGTAATTCCCTATGCTGCTGTATGCTATGCTGCGACAGTGCAAAACATTCCTTAGTAATGGAAACGTAATAGCTCCATTATCCCCACTACTATATATAGTATCATACGTTTTCGCATTACAATGCTAAGGCGTTTGGGCTTATTTTGAATCAGTCATAACTAAAACAATGTGTATGAGACAAAAACTACTTATTGCCCCTTTTATAGGTATAGCTCCGGTCCGCTTTGGCATGACAACCCGTGAAGTGACGCTTTTACTGGGGCCGCCGGAAGAATTACTGATCGATAGTTCCAATGGTGAATTGCGGGAATTCAGGCGGGGCAATACCTTACAGTTACTCTATAAGAATAAAGGAGAACACCTGGTCGAAATTGGACTGGATGCAACCATCGATGAATTATACTTTGAAAATATCGCTGTTTTTAAAGGAGATCCGCTCCAAATTGCCCAGGCGTTATGCAGTATGGATGAAAATCCCCATGAATATGAAGGTTGTATATTGTTGCTGAACCTGGGAATAGCACTCAGGGGGTTTGAAGAGGGAAGTGTAGTACCCAGGACGATTACGGTATTTGAATCACTCCGGTGGGGCGAACTTAAAACCGGTGTAAAGCCCTATCAATCCTATAAAGTGTAGTGGAAATATCATAACTTTACTACCATAAAAAATATAAAATTGAGACTACAGTCGCTGTTGTTTTTGTGTTGAGAACATGCTATCCAACACAGAATTAATGGGGTAAAATTGTGATTACCCTAAATATCAATTACCTTTAGTGGCAAAATAATATTTTACTACAAAGAGTATGAAAAGAAAAGTAACTCTTAAACAGATTGCTAAGGAGCTGGATGTTTCGATTTCAACCGTTTCAAAATCATTGCGCGACAGTTCCGAAATTAGTGAAGATACACGGCTAAAAGTCAAGGCCTTTGCAAAGCTGTACAACTACAAGCCTAACAATATTGCACTAAGCCTTAAAAACAAACGAACCAAAACCATTGGGATTATCATCCCGGAGATTGTACATCATTTTTTCGCTACGGTCATCAGTGGCATTGAGCAGGTAGCCAATGAAAACGGATATAACGTTATCGTTTGCCTGTCCGATGAATCTTTTGATAAAGAGGTGATCAATATGGAAATGCTTGCCAATGGCAGTATCGACGGGTTTATTATGTCTTTGTCCAAAGAAACACAGTTAAAAAAAGACTTTCATCACATTACGGAAATCATCAATCAGGGGATGCCGGTAGTGATGTTTGACCGGATTTCCAACGATATCCTTTGCGATAAAGTAATTATAGATGATGAATTTGCCGCCTACTCCGCAGTACAACACCTGATTAATAAAGGATTCCGAAAAGTTGCCCTGATTACCACAGTGGATTATGTTAGTGTTGGGAAGTTGCGTACAGACGGTTACCGTCATGCGTTGCGGGACAATAACATTGCAGTAGATGAAAATCTAATTATTAAGATAGAAGACATCGATCATTGTGCTGAAGCAATAGAAGCATTAATTGGCAATCATGCTATTGATGCCATATTTGCTGTAAATGAACTCTTTGCTGTAACAGCTATAAAAGCAGCTAATAAGTTCAATATCAAGGTTCCGGAGCAGTTGTCTGTCATCGGTTTTACCGATGGTATTATTTCTAAATATTCTTCGCCATCCATTACAACAGTAAGTCAGAATGGGATTAAAATGGGCGGGAAGGCTGCAAAAATGCTGATTGAAAGACTGGAAATGGAAGATGAAGAAGAAGAACATTACAAAACAGAAGTTATAGAAACCCACCTGGTGGAACGAGAATCTACGCTATCGTTGTAGTTTGGTGTAACGTATTGATAGTTAGGATTTAAAAATTGTTTTAGGGCAATTTTTAAATCCTAATTTTTTTTAAAATAAATTTTCAGGTTAAAAAAAGCTTTATATTTACGGCATTATTCAAAACTTATATTTTTCACTTCAACCTAAATTAAGTTTTGATAAGCATAGCGCTTATCGTATATAATCAACAAATTACGATAATGGAAAAGCGTAGATTAAGTTTCTGGGAAATTTGGAACATGAGTTTCGGTTTCTTAGGGATACAGATGGGTTTTGCCCTGCAAAATGCCAACGCAAGCAGAATTCTACAAATTTTTGGTGCCGATGTGCATGAGCTTTCCTGGTTTTGGATTATCGCACCATTAATGGGGTTGATTGTCCAGCCGATTATAGGCCATTACAGCGACAACACCTGGAGTCGTTTTGGGCGTAGGAAACCCTTTTTTCTGGTAGGAGCTGTTTTAGCTTCTGTCGGGTTAATCCTGATGCCACAAGCCGATATTTTTATTGCTGTACTTCCCGCATTGTGGGTAGGTGCAGGAATGCTCATGATCATGGATGCCTCCTTTAATATTGCCATGGAACCGTTCCGGGCTTTGGTAGGTGATAATTTAAGAACCGACCAGCGTACTGCAGGATTTAGTATACAGACCGCACTGATTGGCTTTGGAGCCGTAATCGGTTCTTGGATGCCGTATGTATTGACCAACTGGTTTGGTATTTCCAATGAAGCTGCTCCCGGAGCCGTGCCTTTCCACCTGACACTTTCTTTTATTATTGGTGCTGCAATCCTTATTTTGTCGATTATAGTGACTTTGGTAACCACCAAGGAATATTCACCAACAGAACTGGCAAATTTTGTAGATGAAAATGTACATCAGGAACCTGTGCGCAAGGAAGAGTTTGCCGAAAAAGCAAAGCTGACGGATATCTTTTCTGATTTTGCCAAAATGCCAACAACCATGCGGCAGTTGAGCTGGGTACAGTTTTTCTCCTGGTTTGGTCTCTTTGGGATGTGGGTATTTACCACGCCGGCTATCGCACACCATATTTATGGTTTGCCATTAACGGACACTTCCAGTAAAGCATATCAGAATGCCGGAGATTGGGTAGGTGTACTTTTTGGAGTATATAATCTGGTATCTGCGTTAATCGCTTTGTTCTTTTTACCGATGATTGCTAAAAAGATCGGTAGGAAATCCACACATGCAATGTCGCTTATTATCGGGGGAATCGGACTGATCTCTGTTTACTTTATGCCCGATAAAAACTGGATCATACTTTCCATGATTTGCGTTGGAGTAGCCTGGGCGAGTATATTGGCCATGCCTTATGCCATCCTCGCAGGATCTATTACGCCTAAGAAAATGGGCGTCTACATGGGAATATTCAATTTCTTCGTGGTGATTCCTCAAATCATCAATGCCCTCATCGGTGGACCGATTGTAAAATACCTCTATGGCGGTAACGCAATCTATGCTTTAATCACCAGTGGCGTTAGCTTTATTATAGCGGCACTCCTGGTCTATAAAGTAAAAGATGTCGATGATATCAAATCCTAATTAAAATTACTTAACCTTTTTTTGATGAATAAGAAAGCATTTGTATTCGACCTTGACGGAGTCATTGTCGATACCGCAAAATACCATTTCCTGGCCTGGCAGAAAATCGCCGGTGGCCTCGGAATTGATTTTACCCACGAACATAATGAACAACTAAAAGGAGTGAGCAGAGTACGCTCGCTGGATCTGATCCTTGAGCTGGGCAACATAAAAGCATCGGAAGAAGATAAGAACCAATGGTTGGTACAGAAAAATGACGATTACCTTACCTATATGGCTACAATGGATGAAAGTGAGATTCTTCCAGGTGTTGTAAGGGTATTACAATACCTAAAAGATACGAATCAGCCCATCGCACTGGGATCAGCCAGTAAGAATGCACGACCAATATTGGAAAAGGTAAAAATCATCCATTTTTTCGACGAGATCGTTGATGGAAATGATGTAACCAATGCCAAGCCAGATCCTGAAGTATTCCTGTGCGCGGCACGATTGTTACACACTGCTCCCGAAAACACTATTGTTTTTGAGGATTCCGTAGCCGGAATACAAGCTGCGAATACTGCCGGAATGACGAGTATCGGAATTGGAGATGCCAAAGTATTACACGAAGCACAATATGTGTTTACAGATTTTACCCAGATAGATACTAAATTTTTAGAAACCTTAGTTAATAAATAAGATGAACCAGGATTATATAGTACCAGATAATTGGTCAATCATAGAAGAAGGATTTGATGCAGAACGAGTAAAATCCTCCGAAAGTCTTTTTAGTATCGGGAACGGTGCTATGGGGCAACGGGCAAATTTTGAAGAGAATTATTCCGCTGAAACATTTCAGGGAAGTTATATCGCCGGGATCTATTATCCGGACAAAACAAAAGTGGGATGGTGGAAAAACGGATATCCGGAATATTTTGCCAAAGTATTAAACGCACCCAACTGGATTGGTATTGCCATTGAAATTAATGGTGAGGCATTTGACCTGAATACCTGTAAAGAAGTCAGGGATTTCAAACGGGAACTGAATATGAAAGAAGGATGGTACCACCGTTCTTTTACTGCAGTCCTGAAAAATGGCGTTGAAATTTTGGTGGACATTCGTCGATTCCTGAGTTTAAACGAAGATGAGCTTGGGGTTATTCAGTATGAGATCACCCCAATAAACCAGGAGGCTACCATTGTGTACCATCCTTATATCGATGCTGGAGTAAAAAACGAAGATGCCAACTGGGAAGAGAAATTCTGGGAAGCTCTGGAAGTGGAACATTCCGGGAATGAGGCTTTTGTAGTAGCAAGAACCTACAAGACCCATTTCAATGTGGCGACTTTTATGCACAATAGTATTTTTTCCAATGGTAAAAACCTCGGGCTTGCTCCGGAAAATACTGTTGCCGGAACCGATAAGGTAACCTTTACCTATAGCGTTCAGGTAGCCAAAGGCGAAAAATCAGCGATCCAGAAATTTGGCGGTTATACCGTTTCGCTCAATCATGAGAATGAGGAACTGATCTCGGCAGCCCGTAACGTTATTGCCACAGCAGTAGCCAAAGGATATGAAACATTATTACAGGAGCAGGTAGCAGCATGGGCGAAAATCTGGGAAATGTCAGATATCACCATTGATGGCGATGTAAAAGCACAACAGGGCATCCGATTTAATATCTTCCAGCTGAATCAGACTTATCTTGGTAAGGATTCCCGATTGAATATCGGGCCTAAAGGATTCACCGGAGAAAAATATGGTGGATCAACCTATTGGGATACCGAAGCATATTGTATTCCTTTTTACATGGCGACCAAAGACCAGCAAGTAGCCCGGAACCTATTGACCTACCGCTACAATCAGTTGGATAAAGCCATTGAAAATGCAACCAAATTAGGATTCAAAGATGGCGCAGCCCTCTATCCTATGGTAACGATGAACGGAGAAGAATGCCATAACGAATGGGAGATTACCTTTGAAGAAATCCACCGTAATGGAGCGATTGCTTTTGCCATCTTTAACTATTACCGATTCACCGGGGATTACAGTTATATCCCGGAAAAAGGATTAGAAGTTTTAGTAGCTATCGCACGTTTTTGGCAACAAAGAGCGACCTATTCTACCGATAAAAACCAGTACGTGATCCTGGGCGTAACAGGCCCTAATGAATATGAAAATAATGTCAATAATAATTTTTATACGAATTATTTAGCAAAATGGTGTATCGATTATACGGTTGAGCAATTGAAGAAAGTGGCATTGGAATATCCTTCCGATCACAAACGTATTACCGAGAAAGCGAACATCACAGAAGCAGAACTGCAATTGTGGCGAAAAGTTGCCGACAACATGTACCTTCCCTATTCTGAAGCACATGATGTGTACCTGCAACAAGATGGTTTCCTGGATAAAGACCTGGTAAAAGTGGCAGACCTCGATAAGTCACAACGCCCGATCAACCAAAAATGGTCCTGGGACAGGATATTGCGCTCGCCTTACATCAAACAGGCGGACGTATTGCAGGGATTCTATTTCTTCGAAGATCATTTTTCGAAAGCAGAACTGGAAAAACACTTCGACTTCTATGAGCCATTTACCGTTCATGAATCGTCACTGTCACCCTGTGTACACTCCATACAGGCTTCCGCTTTAGGAAGAATGGAACAGGCGTATACTTTTTATCTCAGGACTTCCCGATTAGATCTTGACGATTATAACAAAGAAGTAGAAGAAGGATGCCACATCACCAGTATGGCCGGAACCTGGATGAGTATTGTAGAAGGGTTTGGCGGAATGCGTGTAAAAAATGATGCGCTGCATTTTGAACCGAGAATACCAGAACAATGGGAAGGCTATAGTTTCAAAATCAATTTCAGGAACCAGATTCTTCAGGTTTTTGTCGCTGCAAATGAAACCCGATTCACTTTGGAAGGTACGCAGGAACTCACCGTTTTTGTAAACGGAGAGGCAATTACCGTAACACCGAATGCAGAGGTTACCGTTTAAAATAACCCATTACTACAAAAGAGTAAGGTTGGGAGTTGCCTCCCGATCTTACTTTTTAAATATTACCCGCAATGTACTATAGTGTACTTGTGAAATTTTAATAGTTGAAAAGATGAAGTTTCTTTCTAAAATTTATGTACTGTTTTTGTGTGTTACCTTTTCGGTAGCAGCGCAAATCGATAAAGTAGAACCACCTTTCTGGTGGAGCAATATGCACAATCCCGAATTACAGATTATGTTTTACGGAAAAAATATTGCCCGTTATGAAGCCTCCGTTTCCAATAATATTACCATTAAAAATGTAGTAAAGACCGAAAATCCAAACTATATTTTTATTACCATTGATACCAAAGATATTCCCGCTTCTGATTTTGTTTTCACCTTCAAAGACAAAAATAAAGTGGCTTTTAAGCAGCCTTATACCCTCAAAAATAGAAATGCCAATTCGGCACAACGAAAGAGCTATGATGCTTCCGACATGATGTACCTGATCATGCCCGACCGTTTTGCGAATGGCAATCCGGACAATGACAGCAGCAAATGGACCTTAGAAAAAGGAAACCGAAACCTTCCTAACGGGCGTCACGGTGGGGATATCGAAGGGATTATCAACCACCTGGATTACCTGCAGGAGCTGGGAGTAACCGCACTTTGGAATACACCGCTTTCCGAAGACAATGATCCACAGGGGTCTTATCACGGCTATGCACAGTCGGATGTGTACAAAATAGATCCGCGTTACGGGACGAATGAGGATTATCTTCGTTTATCCGCAGCAGCGAAAAACAAAGGCATTAAACTGGTAATGGACTATGTGACCAATCACTGGGGAGCAGAACACTGGATGATCAAAGATTTGCCAAGCTACGACTGGATCCACCAGTTTCCAGGATATGGGCAAACCAATTACCGTATGACCACACAATTTGATACCAATGCAGCAGCAATCGATGCAAAGTATTGTATGGATGGCTGGTTTGTAAAATCCATGCCCGATCTGAATCAATCCAATCCGTTAGTGCTGAATTACCTGACGCAAAATGCCATCTGGTGGATTGAGTACGCCGATTTAGGAGGTTTTAGGGTAGATACCTATTCGTATAATGACAAAACAGCCATTGCGAAATGGACCAAAGCCATTACTGACGAATATCCGAATTTCAATATTGCCGGCGAAGTATGGATGCATGATCAGGCACAGATGGCCTATTGGCAAAAAGACAGTAAAATCGGAGCCATACAAAACTACAATTCCCACCTGCCTACTGTAATGGATTTTACCTTACATGATGCTTTGGGAGTGGCTTTCAATGAAAATGATGCCCAATGGGATAAAGGCATGATCCGGATTTATGAGAACTTTACCAATGATTTTCTGTATCCAAACATCAACAGTATCCTGACTTTTATCGAAAACCATGATACTGCCCGTTTCAATCATAGCTATAAGAATGATTTGTCAAAATATAAAATGGCCATTGGGCTTATTGCCACCGTTCGTGGAATTCCACAATTGTATTACGGATCTGAAATAGGCATGGCAGGTGACAAAGACAAAGGTGATGCAGACATCCGTCAGGATTTTCCGGGGGGATGGAAAGGGGATACCAACAATGCCTTTACCAAAGCCGGAAGGACAGCAGCGCAAAACAAATACTTCGATTTTACGGCCAAAGTATTCCAATGGCGTAAAACCAGCAAAGCCGTTCAGTACGGAAAAACCACCAATTACATTCCGGAAAACAATGTTTTTGTGTATTTTAGGACAATTGAAGGAGAAACCGTAATGGTGCTCATCAATAACAATGCAACACAACAAACTGTTGCTACAGATCGTTTTAAAGAGAACATCGGAAGTTTTACCAAAGGTGAAGATGTAATCTCAAAGCAGGCAATAGGCCTGCAAAAAGAAATCAAAATGGAACCAAAATCAATACTGATTCTGGAATTGCAATAAGCCATTATACCGGGTACTCAAAATTGCCCGGTTTTACCTGCCAATCAGCATGATCTAAATCGTAAAAGAAATGATAAAACAATTAATTGTAGTATTCCTCCTGCTAACCAGTAGTGCGTACACCCAAAATGAAACACGCAGCTATCTGGGGCATACAGTAGATGGAAATCATCTGGAAGTGCAAACTTCGGATGGGAGCTATAGGATCCAATTTTACACTTCGCAAATAATAGAAACGACGTTTATTCCCGCTGGAGAAAGCTACAATGCCAAATCACATGCCGTAGTGCTGGCTCCGGGAAAAGCTATTCCGGTGCTTTCCGAAGATAAAAATGCGTTGGAATACGGAACGGAAGGAATAAAAATGCGGATTCAATTTTCCCCATTTCAAATCTCCTATAGCTATAAGGATAAAATAGTGCTTTCCGAAAAGGAAGGTTATGTCAAGAAAGACAGTACCGAAGCCATTCGTTTTTCTATTGAGGAAACGGAAGCATTATATGGCGGTGGCGAACGTGTACTGGGCATGAACCGTAGGGGAAACCGCTTGCAATTGTACAATCGCGCCCATTATGGTTATGGTGATCGTTCGGAGCTGATGAATTTTTCCATCCCGATGGTATTGTCCTCCAAATTGTATGCGGTACATTTTGATAATGCACCCATCGGTTATTTGGATTTGGATAGCAAAAAAGAAAATACCCTGGAATATGAAACCATTAGTGGACGTAAAACTTATCAGGTGATTGTTGGAGATTCCTGGGAAGAACTGGTAGGGAATTATACGCTGTTAACGGGAAGGCAACCATTACCACCGCGTTGGGCGTTTGGAAATTTCTCCAGCAGGTTTGGCTACCATTCCCAAAAGGAAACCACGGCTGTCATCGATAAATTCCGGGCTGAAAAAATTCCGGTGGATGCTATTGTTTTGGATCTATATTGGTTTGGAAAGACCGTGCAGGGGACAATGGGCAACCTCGAATTCTTAAAGGACTCTTTCCCGAATCCGAAGAAAATGATCACCGATCTAAAGCAGAAAAATGTAAAAACGATATTGGTGACCGAACCTTTTATATTAACGACTTCCAAGCGTTGGAATGAAGTTGTGGAAAAAGGGATAGTAGCCTCCGATTCCCTTGGAAAACCGTACACGTATGATTTTTATTTTGGGAATACAGGCTTGGTTGATATTTTTAAGACGGAGAGCCGCAAATGGTTCTGGGATATTTATAAAGAGCTAAATACGATTGGCGTGAGTGGCTGGTGGGGTGATCTTGGAGAGCCCGAAGTACATCCGTCCTATGTTACCCATGCCACAGGAACTGCCGATGAGGTCCATAATATTTATGGGCACAATTGGGCGCAGGTCGTTTATGAGGGGTATCGTAAAGATTTTCCGGAACAGCGCCCTTTTATACTGATGCGTTCCGGATATTCCGGATCACAACGGTTTGGGATGATTCCGTGGTCGGGAGATGTGGGCAGAAGCTGGGGAGGCTTACAGGCACAACCGGAAATCGCCATGCAGATGGGAATGCAGGGATTAGGATATATGCATTCTGATTTAGGAGGATTTGCCGGCGATAACCTCGACAATGAATTGTATGTGCGATGGTTGCAATATGGTGTTTTCCAACCTATTTTCCGGCCCCATGCGCAGGAATCCGTGCCACCCGAACCCGTTTTCAGGGAACCTAAAACAAAAGCACTGGCTAAGAAAGCAATTGAACTTCGTTATCAGTTATTGCCCTATAATTATTCGGCAGCATTTGAAAACAACCAAAAAGGGACACCGCTGATGCGTCCGGTATTCTTTGAAGATAATAGCGATACCGCACTTGCCATTTCCGATGAATACCTCTGGGGAGCAAACCTGTTGGCCGCCCCGATTACCAAACCCGGAATTACAGTGCGGGAAGTATATTTCCCAAAGGGAAGCAACTGGATCGATTTTTTTTCAGGGAAAAAACACTATGGCGGACAACGCCAATGGGTGACCGTAGCACCCGATCATATTCCGGTTTTTGTACGGAGTGGCTCTTTTGTTCCGATGATTAAAACCATACAGTCTACAGAAGAGTATACGTTGAAAAGTTTTAACCTTCATTTTTATTTCGACGAAAATAAAAATCAGAGTACCTACGATCTGTATAATGACGATGGCGTAACCCCGAATGCCTTTGAGAAAGGAAAATATGAAACCCTACGTTTTACAGGAACCTACAGCAAAGAGGATACAACACTAACTGTAAGAGCAGCAACTCATAACGGAAATCAGTATTTGCCGGAGGAAAAAAGAATCAACCTGATCGTGCACCAACTGAAAGCAAAACCGAAAAAAATTACGATTGACGATAAAAAAGTAAAGAAATTCACCTGGAATCCTAAAACCCAGGTACTGGAAGTGGTGCTGAAAGCATCACAGGGCGCACCCACCCAGGTAACCATTCAATTAGCAGAATAATGAAAAAATACAACATTACCTTACTCCTTTTAGTACTCATGCTGTCCATTGCCGCTTTTGCGCAGCAGGGCGGGAAAAAGAAGCTCTCAAAATCGGAAACTCCTTTTGTGTGGGAGGGAGCGAATCTTTATTTCCTGTTGACCGACCGTTTTAATAACGGCGATACTACAAATGATGTTACCCTGAACCGTACGGAACCTACGGGAGTCCTTCGTGGATTTGAAGGAGGTGACATCCGGGGGATCATCCAGAAAATTGACGAAGGCTATTTCCGCGAACTGGGAATTAATGCTATTTGGTTTACTCCCGTAGTAGAGCAAATTCACGGAGCTACAGATGAAGGTACAGGAAACTCCTATGGATTCCACGGCTATTGGGCCCGGGACTGGACTAAATTAGACCCTAATTTCGGAACTGAAAAAGACCTGGCAGAGTTAGTCGATAAAGCCCATAAAAATGGGATCCGAATTGTCCTGGATGGTGTGATAAACCACACCGGGCCTGTGACAAAAGAAGATACAGTGTGGCCTCAGGAGTGGGTGCGGACCTCACCGGAATGTACCTACAACAGTTACCTGAATACCATCAGTTGTACCTTAGTAAAAAACCTCCCGGACATTCGTACCGACAGTAATGCTGAGGTAGCTTTGCCACAGTTTTTGGTTGAAAAATGGAAAAAAGAAGGGCGCTACGACCAGGAAGTAAAAGAACTTGATGCCTTTTTTGCGCGTACCGGTTATCCAAGAGCCCCGCGTTATTATATTATCAAATGGCTTACAGATTATATTTCAGATTATGGAGTCGATGGCTATCGTGCAGATACGGTAAAACACACCGAGGAATATGTATGGAGTGATTTCAGCAAACAATGTGATTATGCATTTGCCTTATGGAAGAAAAATAATCCTGTCAAAGTGTTGGACGATAATCCATTTTTTACTGTTGGTGAAGTCTACAATTACAATATAAGCAGTGAAAAATTATACGATTTCGGAGATAAAAAAGTAGATTATTATGCAAATGGTTTCACGGCACTGATCAACTTCGAACTGAAATATGATGCAGTACAGGACTATGAAACCATTTTTGCCAAATATTCAAATATCCTGAACAAGGGCTTAAAAGGGAACACTGTCATGAACTATATGACCAGCCATGATGATGGTGCACCATTTGACAAATCAAGGACTAAAAATGAAGAAGCTGCGAATAAACTGCTGCTGACTCCCGGGATATCCCAGGTATATTATGGGGATGAAACCGCAAGATCATTGGAAATAAAAGATGCCGTTGGCGATGCTACTCTACGCTCGTTCATGAACTGGGATGATATCAAAAATAATCCTAAGACTGCTGCCACATTATTGCATTGGCAGAAACTGGGGCAATTTCGTGCCAACCATCCAGCGGTTGGAGCAGGTATACATGCGCTGATTTCCAAAGCGCCGTATGTATTTTCAAGAACCTATTCCAAAGCCCAATTCCAGGATGCGGTAGTGATCGGACTGGAGTTGGCAAAAGGCAAAAAGGAAATACCAACGGGTACAATTTTTAAAAATGGAACTGTAGTACGCGATGCCTATTCCGGAAAAACAGCCACAGTAAAAAACGGGAAAGTAACACTGGATACCGATTTCACCATACTATTATTAGAAGTAAAGAAAAAATAAACAATTGATAATGATAAAACACACACTTATTGCCGCGCTATTGATAGCAACACTAAGCAGTTGTAAAAAAGAAGCAACAACAGGGAAAGACGAAGAAAAAACAACCGCCTTTGTGCCGTACACCCATGATAAGGCAGAGAATGCCGTAATCTATGAAGCCAATATCCGACAATATTCTCCCGAAGGTACTTTTGAAGCTTTTACCAAAGATATTCCGAAGCTTAAAGAACTGGGGGTAAAAGTACTTTGGGTAATGCCCGTATATCCTATAGGCGAGAAAAATCGTAAGGAAGGATTGGGGAGTTATTATTCCATTCGTGATTACCGCGGGATCAATCCGGAATTTGGTACCAAAGAAGATTTTAAAAAACTGATTGCCACAGCACATGAGAATGGAATTTATGTCATCATGGACTGGGTAGCGAATCATACCGCCTGGGATCATCCTTGGATTACAGAACATCCGGATTATTATGTAAAAGATAAAAAAGGGAATCTGGTTTCTCCTTATGACTGGACCGATGTAGCAGAACTGGATTATGCCAATCCGGAAGTGCGAAAAGCAATGGTGTCCGAAATGAGTTATTGGGTAACCGATTTTAATATTGATGGATTCCGTTGTGATATGGCGCATGAAGTGCCTACCGATTTCTGGAATGACGCAGTGGGTAAAATTGCTCCTGGAAAGACGCTCTTTATGTTAGGCGAAACCGAAAATGCCGATTTACTTGAAAAAGCATTTGATGTCGTATATGGCTGGGAACTGCATCATATTACCAATGATATCGCACAGGGCAAAAAAAATGTAAAAGCCTATGACGATTACATCCGTAAAAATGACTCGCTGCTACAGCCGGATGATTTTAAAATGAACTTTACGTCCAACCACGATGAGAATACCTGGTCGGGAACCGAATATGAGAGAATGGGCGATGCCGTAGAACTTTTTGCAGCGTTAACTTATATGACTCCGGGAATGCCTTTGATTTATAACGGGCAGGAATACGATTCCAAAGTACGGTTGAAATTTTTCGAGAAAGACCAGATTACACATGATAAAGGGAAAATGTATCCCGTATATGAAAAATTGGGTAAACTGAAAAATGAGAATCCGGCTTTAAACGGTGGAAAAAAAGCAGCAGCCTATAAACGTATTGCCACTTCTTCCGATTTAAATGTCCTGGCTTTCAACAGAAGTAAAGACAACCAGGAAGTCCTGTTTATCGGAAACCTGACCAAAGCGGCACAATCCTTTACAGTGCCGGTAAGTGGCGTATACCTGGATTATATGAAAGGTACGAAAGTTACCCTATCCCAGGATCAGAAGTATACCTACCAGCCTTGGGAGTATAAAATATTAGTAAAACAATAATTCCAAAAGAAGTTATAAAAGGGGCTGTTTCACAAAGCGTGGGACAGCCACTTTTATTTTAGGATGAATACAACTTGCCAGATAACAGCGTAGTAGCTGTTGCCAACAAATACGATTTCGGTAGAATGTTGGATTTTTAATACCCGTAATACTACAGATCAAGGGATCTTGCAGCGGATAAAATAAAGAAAAACCTAATCAAACGTGTGCGGCGATGTTTTAGTATGGGCATAGATAAAAATTATGCAGATTTTAATTTTGAACCCAATCATTTCGTAATTTTGTATCCAATTTCGAATCCCCGATTATGAAGACTACCGATTACACGGAAAACCCTTTCAAGTTACAAATCTCCTTTCATAAAGTAATTGAAAGCCTGGAAGAAATAGCATTGACAGATGTGGATTACCGTGCCAATTATGCCAAAGCATTGCTGAAAGAGATTGAGCCGTTTCCGGAACTTCGGGACGGAATAGCATCTCTGGCACAGATTGAAGAACATAGCGTACTTATACAATACCTGCTGGCTGATTTATTCCCTACAGCATTGAGCAATAACGAAATAAAA
Organism: Flavobacterium kingsejongi; assembly: GCF_003076475.1. Taxonomy (NCBI): domain Bacteria; kingdom Pseudomonadati; phylum Bacteroidota; class Flavobacteriia; order Flavobacteriales; family Flavobacteriaceae; genus Flavobacterium; species Flavobacterium kingsejongi. The sequence continues at coordinate 1,702,388 of NZ_CP020919.1, forward strand.
GCGGTTAGTATACCGTTCCAGGATATTACATTTAATTATTCCGGGCGTTTTACCAGAATAATGGATCAGGCAGGCCCTGATTTTGATATCAGCATACGAAATTTCGATGAACACCAGTTTTATGTTTTCAGTTGTTGTATGATTCTGAATTCCTACTATGGGCAGCATTTCGACTTTGCAAAACCTTTATTTTATGATATCCCGGATGCCGATGGTATAATAAAACACTACAGGATTCTCTACAATGCCGATTTTATCGAAGTAATACCGACCGAAAAAGCAGTGCCTATCACTCCGGAAGATATATTACTGCTGGCTGATAGTTTTGACAACCTGGAACTCTGGAAAGAGAAGTTTCCGAATGAAAGCTGGATCTTAAAAGGATTTGGGATTATGACCCTTTTCGATGCTACCATAGAAAGTTCGATTTCCAACCTGAAAAGTACTTTACTGAGCCTGGAAGAAAAGAGCGAAATAAATCAGGAAAACCTTACGTCAATTTTCCGGTCGATTTATAGAATGTCCGATCTTGAAATCGGGTTTACAGCCTTTAATGCTGTAGAAGCAAAATTTGTAAGCATTCCTTTTGAAAAGGGAATCAAAAGCCATATCCTGGCCGATGACAACACCGATTGTGATAGTTTTTTGTGTGATTGTTCCTATGATACTTTGGTAAGCGAACAAAAATACTTTATCATTTCGGATGTACAGGCTTATGCAGATGAGCATCCGGAAGAAGCACGCTTTACAACACACCTGCTTTCCCAGAATATCAGGAGCTGTATTTTTGCGCCACTTGTGAAAAATGAGAGGATATTAGGCGTTATTGAATTAGTCTCCGCTCAGCCTCGGGAGTTAAATAGTATCAATGCCAATAAATTGGATTTTGTGCTGCCATTCCTGGTTGATACAATTGACAGGCATTATTCCGACTTGCAAAACCAGATCGATGCTATTATTCAAAAAGAATATACGGCCATCCATCCAAGTGTGTACTGGAAGTTCCGGGATGAAGCTTTGCTGCATGTGGCAGATCGTACCAACAGCCTTGCCTTTAAGGAAATTGTTTTTAAGGAAGTAATTCCTTTATACGGGCAAATTGATATTAAGGGGTCGTCTACTGCGCGAAATGAAGCGATCCAAAAAGACCTTACGACGCAATTGTCCCTTTTGCAAACGCTTTTTGGATACATTGGAAAAAACATGGATCTTCCAGTAGTGCAACAGAATGTTTTTGAACTGGGGCAATTAGAAAAACAATTGCAGCTCAACCTGAAAGCAGACACCGAATCGCAAATACAAAACTATATTGTGGATGAGATCCATCCGATATTGGAGCATTTTAAATCCAATGGTGGCAATGTAAATGCATTGATCTTACAGTATTTTGAAGCACTGGATCCAAAGATCAATATGATTTATGCAGCCCGGAAAGATTTTGACAAAACGCTGTCCGTCATTAATAAAAAAATGGCCTATATACTGGATCAGAAACAGGAAATGGCGCAAACATATTTTCCACATTATTACGAAAGATTTAAAACGGATGGTGTAGAGCACAATTTATACATAGGGGCTTCCATTGCGCCTCAGCAGCCTTACAATACCATTTACCTAAGCAATTTACGCTTATGGCAGCTTCAGGCCATGTGTGAGTTGGAAAACGAATATTTCAGGTTGCGCCCCAGCCTTCCGTATGATCTGGACGTGACTTCACTGATCTTAGTCTTCAGCAGCGCAATATCCATTCGTTTCAGGATGGATGAAAAACGTTTTGACGTGGATGGTACATATAATGCGCGTTACGAAGTAGTGAAAAAACGAATCGATAAAGCGAATGTCAAAGGAACCAATCAAAGGATTACAGAGAAAGGTAAGATTACGATTGTATATTCCCAGAATCATGAAGAAACGGAATACCGTCGCTATATCGAATTCCTGCAGCATAAAAATATTTTAGGAATGGATGTGGAGAAGCTGGAAGTTGAGGATCTTCAGGGAGTGACAGGACTTCGGGCGTTACGGATCAGCGTATTGTACCAGGAAGAAATAGAAAAACTATCCTATACCTATCAGGATCTTTTGGAAGAACTGAATTAAAAAACAATGCCCCGGATAAACTATCCGGGGCATTGTTTTTTATTGGTTTATGCTTAAAGGGAACGGAATGCCATTACAAAGGCTACTACAGAAGCAATGATACCGACCATAAATACCATATAGGTAATGCGCAGCAATTTGTATTTTCTGTTGAGCACCAAGCCCAGGAAGTACAAATCTTTAATCATCGAATTGTACAGGTATTCTTTGTCTTTCATCATAACATTTACCGCCCAGAGGTATTCTTCCAGTGGCATTTTATAAAAATTCCCAAAGAACAGCAAATTGACTTTTTGGTCTTCAATATCCTTACGGGTAAACGTTCCGCTGGTTACTTTGGGACGGGTGGACAGTATGGCAAAAATAATGGAAATTACGCTAAAAATCAGCATGATAAAAGTAGGGTAGACCAAGTGTGCATTCGTAGGGCTGTCGAGTTTTGGGATTAAAGTCGACAAGGCAATCGAAATAATAATAGCATTTACCGATAACAGGATGTTGGCCTTGCTGTCTGCAATATCGCTCAGTCGGGTATGATTGCTCAGGGTCACCCGAAACATGGTATCGATACCGCGTTCCGGAGCATCGAATTTCTCCAGCTTCTTCTGATTGAGGATGGTTTTCATCTTCTTATTCTTACCTTTTTTGGGTTTGGATATTTTCTCCTGCAATAAAGCAGTATTCTTATCCTTTCCGGGCTGCCAGTTCTTTTTGGCGAAATCAGTATAAAAACGGTGTTTTTGGGTCAGCATATCGCGATTGCCAAGGTTCCATTCGGAGTTGGAATACTCTTTGTCCTGGGTGAGTTTCCATTCTTCCCGCAGCAATTCAGAAATTTCAAGGTAATTTTTATCTGCAAAATGGGAACAGTCCGCATCGCGGATGATTTTTTCCAAAAGAGTCTCCGGTTGGACACACAGTTCCGTAACACGGATCAGGGCAGCAACTTTATCAATTCGTTCCTGGGGATAGTTATTTTGCTGTAGAAAATCAGTTGCAATGGCAATACTATTGGCTTCATGCTTTTCATAACCATCAATATAACCGGTGTCGTGAAGCCAGGCACATAAAAGTAGTATTTCCGCATCCTCAGGCCCAATCTTCTCGCCCTCAATAAGAACCTTACTGCTGTTTACAACCCGTAAAGTATGATTAAAATTATGATAAATATAAGAGGAAGATAATCTATCTTTGAATAACTGGAAAACAAAATCCTCGGCTTTTTGAACGATATCCATACAGTATGAAATTAAAACACTACCAAATTATGAAATTATTTTGGGTTTACAGGAGCAATAAACGAAATATAACAGCATTAAAGTATATGCTGATTGTGATTTTTTTGCAATCCTGTGCCACACAGCATTCTCAGTTCGGAAGCCGTGTGCCGGTACCCGTAAAAGATAATTTTGACAAAAAAAAATATCCCATACTTTCTATCTGATCGGTGATGCCGGAAATACAGAAGCTATAGCAGCAAAGGAAACTTTGGACCTGTTGAATGAGCGCTTGCAAAAAGCCGATTCCAACAGTACCTTACTCTTTTTAGGTGACAACATCTATCCGAAAGGAATGCCGAAAAAAGGCGATCCGGGACGGGCATCCGCAGAGCAAACGCTAACCAGGCAACTGGAAATTTCGAAAGGCTTCAAAGGCAAAACGATTGTTATTCCAGGGAATCATGATTGGTATAGCGGTATCGACGGACTAAAAGAAGAGGCGCAGTTTGTACGGGATTATCTCGGTAAAAAGTCATTTCTGCCGCGTAAAAGCTGTGGTATCGACCATATCAATATCAACGATGACGTCAGCCTGATTGTGATTGACAGCCAATGGTTTCTGGAAGATTGGGACGCACAGCCCTCCATCAACGATGACTGTGTGATCAAAACCCGGGAAGACTTTTTCGAAGAGTTGGAAAGCCAGATCAATAAAGACCAGAAGAAAGCGACGATTATTGCCATCCACCACCCCCTGATGAGTAATGGCCCTCATGGCGGTGAATTTTCGCTGCGAAAGCATATTTTTCCTTTTCAGTCTAATATTCCCCTTCCGGTAATTGGAACGGTCATCAATTTGTTTCGAAAAACCTCCGGAGTGAATCCACAGGATTTGCAGAATAAGAAATACAATACCTTGATCAAAAGGATCAAAACCCTGATCCAGGATAAGGAAAACGTGGTGGTGGTCTCCGGGCACGAACACAACCTGCAATACATCGATAAGGATAACGTAAAACAGGTTATCAGTGGGGCCGGATCAAAAGAAGCGCCGGCACGGGCCATTAATAAAAATGATTTCTCCTACGGGAATAATGGTTATGCCGTACTCGAAGTTAAAGATAATGGCGCATCAAAAGTATCCTTTTTTGCTACAGAAAAAGGCAAAGAAACGCTGCTTTTCGAACAGCAGCCAACATTTGCACGGCCGAAGCCAACGTTGAAAATTTTCAAAGATAAATTCCTGGCGGTAAAAGATACCGCTATTTATACTACCCAAATGACGACCAAGAGCGGTGCTTACCGTTTCCTTTGGGGGAATCACTATCGCAAATATTATAGTACACGCATTAAAGCCCGTTCGGTGGCACTGGATACGCTTTATGGCGGTTTGAAACCCACAATTGAAGGGGGAGGCCACCAGTCCAAATCATTGCGAATTGAAGATAAGAACGGACGCGAATATGTAATGCGGGCATTGCGTAAAAGTGCAACACGTTTCCTGCAATCAGTAGCTTTTAAAGACCAGGCAGTTGAAAAAGATTTCAGGAATACTTTTGCGGAAGATTTTATTTTAGATTTTTATACCACAGCACATCCTTATACGCCTTTTGTAGTGGGGAACCTTGCCGATAAAGTTGGGATCAACCATACAAATCCAAAGTTATTTTATGTGCCCAAGCAAAACAGGCTGGCACTTTTTAATGAAAACTTCGGGGATGAACTGTACATGATCGAAGAACGCCCGATGGACAAATTCAGCGACCTGGAGAGTTTTGGGAAACCGCCGAAAATTGTAAGTACAGAAGACGTACTGTCCAATGTGAAAAAGAGCAAAAAATACAGTGTTGATGAGCCAGCTTATATCCGGGCCAGAATGTTTGACATGCTGATTGGAGATTGGGACCGGCACGATGACCAATGGCGTTGGGGAGAATATAAAGAAAATGGAAAAGTAATATATCGCCCTATTCCAAGAGACCGCGACCAGGCCTTTACGAAATACGACGGAAAGCTGCTATCCATTTTGATGAACATCCCGGCCTTGCGCCACATGCGAAAATTTGACGATGATCTTGACAATGTACGCTGGTTCAACCGGGAGGCTTATACCCTCGATTTGGCACTGATTACACAATCAGATGAAAAGGTATGGCAGGAACAGGCGCAGTATATCGTAGACCACCTGAGTGATAAAGAAATAGATATCGCCTTTGAGAATGTACCGAAAGAAGTCAAAGGGGTAACAATTGATAAAATCAAGAGTGACCTTAAAATCCGTAAAACCCACTTAGCAGAATATGCCCGGAAATACTACGATGTACTTCAGGAAACGGTATTGGTAGTAGGAACGGAGAACAAAGATCAATTCCTGATTACCAGGGAGCCGGAAGGAGGGACACGAGTGCAATTATACAGTTCGGTGAATGGAGAGCAGCAATTGGTACAGGACCGCACTTATTTTAAGCCAAAAACCAAAGAAATCTGGTTGTATGGTTTGGATAAAGAAGATACCTATACCGTAAACGGAAAAGGGAAAAAAACAATATTGATTCGTCTTTTGGGAGGCCAGGATAATGATGTATATCATATCAATGCTGGAAAAAGGGTGAAAATATATGATTTCAAATCCAAGGAAAACACGTTCAATAACGACGGTCATGCCCGTAAAATACTGTCTGATGATTATACGGTGAATACTTATGATTATGAAAAACCAAAGTACGATGTAGTAGCGGGATATCCCTGGATTGGGTATAACCCTGATGATGGCGTAAAACTGGGTGCGGTGGCCAATTATACCGTAAATGGTTTCAATCGCTATCCGTATACACAAAGGCACAGCATAGGAGGAAATTACTATTTTGCGACTGGTGGTTATGAATTTACCTATAAAGGGATCTTTACCCATTTGATCGGGGACTGGAACCTGGTAGTGGATGCAAAGTATACCAGCCCGAATTTCAGCGTGAATTTCTTCGGATTTGGTAATGAAACCCCCAATCTTCAAAAAGAAATCAACAGGAATTACAACCGTGTAAAAATCCGTAAGCTTATTGCGGCTCCTTCCTTACAGTGGAAAGGAGAGCAGGGTGGTGCTGCCGTTATTCAGAGTTCATTTCAGAGAATCAGGGTGCTGGATACCGAGGGGCGCTTTATTTCAGAACCTGGTGTTGTGCCGGACGATGCATTTGGCTATAAGAATTTTGTGGACCTGAATGCCAAATACAGCTATGACAATTATGACAATACTTCCAATCCAACCTTGGGAATGAGCTTTTCGATGTTGGGTGGTTTTACGATGAATGTCAATGAAACCGACAGGCGATTTCCGTATGCAGAAACCGCATTAGGATTCAATTACAGGCTGACACCAAGCGGGAAATGGGTATTGGCAACGGTGATGAAAGGGAAAGCACTTTTTGACGATAAATATGAGTTTTACCAGGCTTCTACCTTAGGGGGCGATTATGACCTTAGGGGTTTCCGCAACCAGCGTTTCTCCGGGAAGCAGTCCTTCTACCAAAGTACTGACCTGCGCCTGAATCTGGGTAAACTCAGGACCGGAATAGCACCTACACAGTATGGAGTATTCGGAGGCTACGATTATGGAAGAGTATGGCTGGATAATAACGATTCCCGAAAATGGCATCAGTCATTCGGAGGCGGAATCTGGATTAATGGGGTGAACCTCGTCACCGGACAGCTTTCGGTATTTCACTCCACAGATGGGCTTCGAATTTCAGGCGGTATAGGTTTCGGTTTCTAATAGCCAGACTTAATAAAAATAAAAAAAGGTTGCTAAAAATCACAGTGGATTTTTAGCAACCTTTTTTTATATGCACTCTTATCCTGATCTAATTTCAGGTGCAACACTATTTATTCCAGTTCAAACTCATAAAGCTTCCCGCCGGTCTTTTTCTTTCTTTCGTCAGTAATAAAAAGGGTGGTATTGTCTTTAAAGCAAACGCCTTCTTTTTGGGAAATAAGCCCAAGTTCCAGCATTTTAGCAGTACCATCCAGGAAGTGATCCCCTTTATAATTGGTAAATAACCAAACACGGCTATTGCTTAATAGTACCATTTTACTGCCGTCCGGACTAATGGCTGCACTGGTGATCGCACAATGGTTGAAAATATTACAGGTTTTATACGAACCTACATATTCGGCCGCATGGTTTCCGGGAGTATTTGGGATTTTGTACACCAGTGTCGTACCATCAAAGCCTTTGCTCCTGTTCTTGGTAAAAAGGTAAAAGGTATTCTGGAAAATAAAAAAGGCTTCGCAATCATAAAAATAGTCGCTTTTCTTTGGAGGGAACGCCTTTTGTTCCGGATAGTAAAAGGTAATCGTTTCTGCAGGGACAGCGGCGGTTTTTTCTAAATCTTCGGCTTTGATTTTGTAAATGGCCAGGTCTTTACGCTTATTGTCATTATTACCAAAATCGCCCACATATAAGTTGCCGGCAGCATCCGATGTCAGTTCCTCCCAGTCTACATTAGTCACTCCGGTAAGCGATACCGTATGGCCTATTTTTCCTTTGCTGTTGATTCCGTATACCATCGGTGCATTACCGCTGTCTTCAAGGGTCCACAACAAATCAGAATGTGCCACTTTCTCAACAGCCGAAATTTCCTTTAGTTTTTTCGGGAGTTCAAAAAGTTCTTTCAAGCCGGTTTTTCGGGCACAGGAAAGCAGAATAAAGACAACAAGGAGCAAGGTAGGCAGTCGTAATGTTTTCATAGTAAAATTTTTAAGGTGGGCAATCCCTTCGGGCCGGGCTATTCGCTATATCGTACCTCCTGAAAAAGGAGGTAAGGATACCGCTGCTATCCCTATTGCAAAAGTAAGATATTTTAGAACCATCCTGGGAATACAGCAGTTGAAAGTTATGCAGCAGGTGTTTTTATCAGTAAAACCAGGAAAAAACCATTCGGAATAATTAAATTTACACCCTTATTTATAAATTCATCAGATCCTGAAAACTATTCTCACTATCGGACACCGTGGCGCCAAAGGGTATGAACCCGAAAACACGCTGCTTTCCTTTAAAAAAGCCCTTGACCTGGGCGCTACCGCAATTGAACTCGACGTACACCTGTGTGCGTCCGGAGAATTGGTAGTCATCCATGATTTTACGGTAGACCGGACTACTAATGGTACCGGAGGAGTGGATCAGTTGACACTTACCGAGATAAAGGCATTGTCGGTAGAAGGAAAAACGGTAGTGCCGACATTGGAAGAAGTACTGGATTTTGTAGACCGCCGTTGTTTGGTCAATATAGAATTAAAAGGAGAACATACCGCTAAGGCTGTTACAGAAGTGATGGCAGGATATGTAAATTCGAAAGGATGGAGCTATGATGATTTTTTAGTTTCCAGCTTTCAAAAGGAAGAACTCGATACGACCTTTAAGCTGAATCCTAAAATTCATTTAGGGGTACTCACCCAAGCCAGTGTTGGGCAGGCTTTGTATGCGGCGGACAAACTTGCGGCAAAAGCCATCCATCCGCATTACGGATTGTTGACAGCCGAAAACGTAAAGTCAGCACAGAAGAAAGGGTATAAAGTATTTACCTGGACCGTGAATGAGCCTGCCGTTATTGCACGGATCAAGTCCTATGGTGTCGATGGTATTATCTCCGATTATCCCGATAGAATATGATCCAGAATTTTGATATTATTATCGTAGGTGGAGGGGCAGCCGGTTTTTTTACCGCACTGAATATTGCAGAAAAAAAGCCAAAGCTAAAAATCGCCATACTCGAAAGAGGAAAAGAAGTACTGACGAAAGTACGAATCTCCGGTGGCGGAAGATGCAATGTTACCCATGCCTGTTTTGAACCCAATGAATTGGTGAAGTTTTACCCACGTGGTGAAAAAGAACTTCGGGGGCCATTCCATCAGTTTTGTAGTGGCGATACCATTGCATGGTTTGAAGAACACGGCGTAGCTTTAAAAATAGAAGAAGATGGGCGGATGTTTCCGGAATCCAATTCTTCCCAAACCATCATCGATTGTTTTACCCAATTAGCAGACAAACTCAATATAAAAGTCTATACCGGACAAAGTGTCCAGGCAATTTATAAAGCGGAGGAACACTGGAAAATTACCACGCAAAATGATAATTTTACTTGTGCAACCCTTGTAATGGCAACCGGCAGCAATCCTAAAATATGGGAACTGTTGCAGGAAATGGGGCATACCATCGTGCCACCCGTGCCTTCCTTGTTTACCTTCAATATCAAAGACAAACGGATTAAAGAATTACCCGGTGTTGCTGCAAAGGTAACGGTAGTAGTAAAAGGGACAAAACTCATTTCCACTGGTCCCTTACTCATTACCCATTGGGGAATGAGCGGCCCTGCAATATTAAAACTGTCCGCGTGGGGGGCAAGGATATTAGCTGAAAAAAATTACCAGTTTACGATTGTGGTCAACTGGCTGAATGACGTGGATGCGGAAGATGCAGAAAAAATACTAAAAGAGCTCAAACTCGAACATGCTAAAAAAGCGGTTAGTAAGAAATCGCCTTTTGATTTCCCAAACCGATTGTGGGAAAGTATGGTAATTGCTTCTGGCATTGAAGTAGAAACCAAATGGGCCGATTTGTCCAGGATACAATTGCAGCAACTCGTTAATGAACTCACAAATGCTCATTATCAGGTGAATGGTAAAAGTACCTTTAAAGAAGAATTTGTGACAGCAGGTGGGATTGACCTCAGGGAAATCAATTTTAAAACCATGCAAAGCAAAAGGCACGAGAACCTCTATTTTTCAGGAGAGATCGTTAATATCGATGCGATTACGGGTGGATTTAATTTCCAAAATGCATGGACGAGCGGTTTTATCGCCGCCCAATCAATCATCGGTCTACCGTAGTCCGTAGCACTGCTACGGACAAGGGACACATTATTATTTATGGATTCAGCCACCAGATGCTGGCGTTTAAAGCCGTTGCAAACGACACCCATAAAAGATATGGAATCAGCAAATAGCCTGCGATAGGGCGTATCTTATAGAAATAGGAGATGGTAAGCAATATAAATAATAACAGGAAGATAATATCCACCAAAGCCAGTAACGGATCATTTTTCCCAAAGAATAAAATCGACCACAGGGCATTCAGGAACAACTGAATACCGAAAACCCACAGTGCTTTTTTTACTGCTGAAGGATAGAGGTATTTTTGATGCCATACGAGCCCGGCTGCAATTCCCATCATAATATAAAGTACAGTCCAAACCGGTGCGAAAATCCAGTTGGGCGGATTAAAAGAAGGTTTGTTTAAAGTGGGGTACCAAGTGGAAATACTGGATTGTGTAGCAATACTGGAGAGCAATCCGATCGCGACACAAATCACTACGGTAATGCAGATTTTAGAGAATTGGGACTTCATAAGTGGTTGTTTTGTGTTTAAAATTACTCAAAAGAAAAGGAAATAAATCATAATGTTTTTGTAAAAATGTATCTTTGGCAAAATTTAAAACATGATTGCAGCTGCAGATTTTATTCCTTCTTCCTACCCTCAGACCTCCGAAAAAGGACACTTCGAATGGAGTGCGCCAAGTAATATTGCTTTAGTGAAATACTGGGGTAAAAAGGACAATCAGATTCCTGCAAACCCTTCTGTAAGCCTGACTTTGAATAATTGTAAAACGATTACTTCGCTTTCCTACACCAAAAAAGAAAATACAGGGAATGGGTTTTCATTCGACCTGTTGTTTGAGGGGCAGCCCAAAGAAGATTTCAAGCCTAAAATCCAGAAATTTTTCGAAAGGATAGTGGTATATCTTCCTTTTCTGAAAGAATATCATTTTTCGATTGCAACACAAAATACATTTCCCCACAGCTCGGGAATTGCTTCTTCTGCTTCCGGAATGGCTGCATTGGCTATGAACCTGATGGCATTGGAACGCGTATTGAATCCCGAAATGACCGACTCCTATTTTTTTCAAAAAGCCTCTTTCCTGGCCCGCCTGGGATCTGGAAGTGCCTGTAGGAGTATTCAGGGAAATGTTGTCGTATGGGGGCAGCATGCCGGGATCGCCGGAAGTTCCGATTTGTTTGGGGTGCCTTATCCGAATCCGCTTCACGAAGTATTTACCGATTTCCAGGATACTATATTGCTGGTTGACAAAGGCGAAAAACAGGTCTCCAGTACGGTAGGCCATGAGTTAATGCATGGCCATCCATACGCCGATAGACGTTTTGTACAGGCACACGAGAATTTAGCGGCCCTGATTCCTGTATTTGAATCGGGTAACCTGGAGGAGTTTATTAAAATTGTGGAAAGTGAGGCATTGACCCTGCACGGGATGATGATGACTTCCATGCCGTATTTTATACTGATGAAGCCCAATACACTGGAAATCATTAACAGGATCTGGAAATTTAGGAATGCTACCGGAACCCCGGTCTGCTTTACCTTAGATGCCGGTGCGAACGTGCATGTACTTTATCCACAAAAAGTTAAAGAAAGTGTAATGTTCTTTATAAAAAATGAATTAATTGACTTTTGTCAAAATAGTCAGTATCTTTGCGACGAAATTGGAAGCGGTGCTGTGGCCCTTACAGCAATGTAAATACAGCAACGATTCACTTGTATTCAGGATAAGAAAAGCGTACCTTTATAAGGGAATTGTGTACCAAAAGCAAGTATTTTCGCTATGATGCCCCAAACATTAAAATCAAACAAACAATTGTCCCGAATAATTTCCGGAGCAATTTATACCAACAACCTATGAAAGGACCATTATTTTACTCCAAAATTTTACTCTTCGGTGAACACGCCATTAATAAAGGTTCCCGGGGATTGTCCATTCCTTATAATTTCTATAATGGCGGACTGAAAGTAGATGATAATCTTTCAGCTGAAGCTCAAAAATCCAATGCCAGCCTTAGAAGTTTTGTTGACTATCTTGACGAGATGCAACAGGAAGACAATGGTTTGGTACAGTTTGATATCGATACCCTAAAATTGAATGTGGAAGCCGGAATGTATTTTGATTCCAGTATTCCCCAAGGCTATGGAGTAGGAAGCAGCGGCGCACTTGTAGCCGCAATCTACGATCAATATGCCCAAAATAAAATCACGGTATTAGAAAACCTTACCCGTGACAAATTATTGAAACTAAAACAGATCTTTTCCAAAATGGAATCGTTTTTCCACGGTACCAGTTCCGGTTTAGATCCGTTGAACAGTTACTTGAGCATTCCTATCCTGATCAATTCTCACGATAATATCGAAGCTACCGGAATACCAACCCAAAGCCTGGATGGTAAAGGTGCTGTGTTTTTGCTGGACTCCGGAATGGTAAAACAAACCGCTCCCATGGTGAGTATCTTTATGGAAAGCCTTAAAGACAAAGGATTCCGTGCGATGGTGAAAAATCAGTTCGTAAAATATACCGATGCCTGTATCGAGAACTTCCTGCATGGCGATGTAAAAGCATTATTTGCCAATACCAAAGAACTTTCCAAAGTCGTGTTGAGTAATTTCAAACCGATGATTCCGGAACAATTTCATGAACTTTGGCAAAAAGGGATTGAGAGCAATGATTATTACCTTAAACTTTGTGGTTCCGGCGGTGGTGGTTATATCTTAGGCTTTGCAGAAGATATCGATAAAGCAAGGCTATCCTTAAAAGACTACAAATTAGAAGTCGTATACCAGTTTTAAACCAGTCGGAATTTGTTTTAATTGAGAGAATAATCAACACCTGAAATCCATTTAAATGTTAAGCAGAAAGAACAAACTCTTAGTAATGAAAATTATCAGTTTGTTTTCTGTGGTGCGCGGCTACAACATCCCTGTGATTGTATTGGCGCAATACCTGGCGGCTATATTTATATTGGCAAAAGACCAGCGGGCATTGAATGTTATTCTGGATGGCAATCTTTTTATTATTGTATTCGCGACTTCCCTGACCATTGCTTCCGGTTACATCATCAATAGTTTTTATGATAGCCAGAAAGACCTGATCAACAGGCCTAAAAAAACAATGCTCGACCGCCTGGTCAGCCAGAAGACTAAGATCAGCGTTTATTTTGCACTGAATCTGATGGTAACGGTGATTGCTTTTTTTGTTTCTTTCCGGGCAGTACTGTTCTTTTCTGCTTATATTTTCCTGATTTGGTTCTATTCCCATAAAATAAAAAAGATTTCCATTGTAGGCAACCTGATGGCCGCGTTTCTGGCCGTGCTCCCATTTTTTGGAATCCTGTTGTATTATAAAAATCTCTATCCCGAAATTTTTGCCCATGCGGCTTTCCTGTATTTGCTGATCCTGATCCGCGAATTGGTGAAAGACCTCGAAAACCTGACTGGTGATTTTGTAAGTGATTACCGGACGATCCCTATTCTTTATGGGGAAAAAACAGCGAAGAAAGTCATTACGACCTTAACGCTTTTAACGGTTATACCCGTTTATTTTCTGATAGAAGTATACCATGTGGGCTACATGGATATTTATTTTTATGCCAGCCTGCTGATGCTGCTTTTTTTCCTTTTCCAGCTTCGGAAATCGAATACAAAAAGCGACTATATCCAATTGCACAACCTGCTTAAATTTATTATTGTAGCCGGAGTATTCAGTATTGTGCTTATCGATCCAATTGTCCTGATCCGGGGACGAAACATACTTTTGATGGTGTGTTACTAATTGAAAATCATTACAATATCCGTTTTTATACTGTTTTGGAAAAGGCTCAGCCCGCCAGTAATGGGCTAATCGTACGATAGTTGCCTAAAAATGCAATAATCTAACAATCAACCGATCCAAATACCTATCTTTGCATCAAATTATCAAAATTTATGAATAAGAAAGAAGGCAGCAGCAGAAACAGTTCTTCGGGACGGCCGGGAGGCGAGAGAAAAAGCAGTTCAAAATCGAAGCCTGCCCTGAACAAAAGATCGCAAAAACCTAAAAAAGCGACTGACAAGCCCAAAGCGGCGGCTGCAGCAGATGCAGAAAAAAAAGTTCCTAAACCGAATCAGGCACCTAAAAGGATTAAAAATCCGGATGAGATGCGTCTGAATAAATATATTTCCAATTCCGGGGTGTGTTCACGCCGTGATGCCGATATCTACATTCAGTCCGGAAACGTAAAGGTAAACGGTATACCAGTAACCGAAATGGGCTATCTGGTAAAACCGGGAGATGTGGTTAATTTTGACGGAGCAGTCCTGAATCCGGAACGTAAGGAGTACATACTGCTAAACAAACCGAAAAATTTTACTACCGCTATGGACGAAGCTAATGAATTCCGTAATGTTATGGAACTCGTTCGTGGAGCAACCAATTCAAAAATCCAGCCGGTAGGACGAATGGATAAGAATACAACCGGACTATTATTGTTTACCAATGATACCGATATGATTCGTAAATTCACTATGCCCAATCAGAAATCTTCTAAAATTTATCAGGTATCCCTGGATAAAAACCTGAAGTATGAAGACCTGGAGAAAATCTCTGGCGGTGTAGTATTGGATGGCCACCGATTGTTCGTGGAAGAAGTGAGTTATATTGATAACGAACCTAAAACCGAAATCGGCATCAAGTTACGTACTACAAATGTAAAAGTAGTTCGTGCGATTTTCGAAAATTTCAAATATGATGTATTGCGTATTGACCGTGTATCGTATGCAGGACTAACGAAGAAAAACCTTCCTCGTGGAAACTGGAGATTCCTGACAGATCAGGAAGTGATCAACCTGAAAAATATTTAATTCCAAACGGAATATTTAAGAAAATCCTGTTTCAGAGATGGAACAGGATTTTTTATTTTTGCATTAAATTCACCTTACAATGACACCCGAAAAAATAATATCCATAGCATACAAATGGTTTGATGCTTTCAATAAGCATGAATTGGAGCAGCTACTGTCGCTATATGATGATGAAGCGCGGCATTTCAGCCCAAAACTAAAGATCAGGAAACCGGAAACCGAAGGGTATGTAACCGGAAAAGCAGCTTTGCGCGAATGGTGGCAGGATGCTTTCGACCGTTTGCCAACCTTACACTACAAAGTAACGTCACTCACGGCCAACGGTCAACGGGTATTTATGGAATATGTACGAACGGTAGATGGCGAAGACGATATGCTGGTGGCGGAAGTACTGGATGTTGATAAAGAAAATAAAATTATCTTTTCCCGGGTATACCACGGGTAATAAATACAGGTTACAAGGTTGTAACAAAGCAAAAAAAATCCCGGAAGTAGCTTCCGGGATTTTTTGTTATATCAAATTACAGTTTTGCTTTTTTACCTTTTGGGAGGTTGCTTTTTACTGCTGTTTTGGGATCCAGTCCTCTTTTGCGCAATAACGGTTCAATGCTTGGCTCAGCACCACGGAAACGTTTGTACAATACCATCGGGTCTTCTGTACCTCCTTTTTGCAGTACATTCTCACGGAATGATTTTGCTTTTTCGGGGTTGAATAAATTGGTTGATTTGAAGGCATCAAAAGCATCAGTATCCAACACACCCGACCAGATATAGCTATAATATCCTGAGGAATAGCCCCCAGAAAAAATATGGCTGAAATAAGTACTGCGGTATCGTGGGATAATTGCCGATGTTAGTCCGGTTTTTTGCATTGCATTTTTCTCAAATGTATTGGCATCAGTTGTAATGTCCTGCTTCTGGGTATGGTATTCCATATCCAGTAAGGAAGCAGCCAGGTATTCGGTAGTAGCAAATCCCTGGTCAAAAGTTCCTGATTTTTGCAGTTTTGCAATCAGTGCATCCGGGATTACTTCACCCGTTTTATAATGTTTGGCGTACATTTTAAGTACTTCCGGTTCTGCTGCCCAGTTTTCCATGATTTGCGAAGGCAATTCTACGAAATCACGTGGCACGCTGGTACCGGAAAGGCTTCTGTAGGTTACGTTGGAAAGCAGTCCATGGAGGGCGTGCCCAAATTCATGGAAATAGGTCGTTACTTCGTCAAACGTCAATAAAGCAGGAGCATTTGCCGTTGGTTTCGAGAAGTTACATACAATAGAAACTATCGGAGCTTCACGAACACCGTCCACAGTACGCTGGGAGCGGTAAGAAGTCATCCAGGCACCGCCACGTTTGGAAGCACGGGGATGAAAGTCCATGTAGATAATTCCTACATGCTGGCCATTGGCTTCGGTAACTTCATAAACGGTAACATCTTCATGGTATTTTGGAACATCTTTCAGTTCTTTGAATTTCAGGCCGTATAATTTTTCGGTTACGCCAAAGACGCCTTTTTGCACATTTTCAAGACTGAAATAAGGTTTCAGTTGCTGCTCGTCCAGGTCAAAGCGTTCCTTGCGGATTTTCTCCGTATAATATCTCCAGTCATAAGGCTGTACCGTATCCTTAATGCCGTCTTTATCCATCAGTTCCTGTATGGCTGCTGTTTCTTTTTTGGCATTTTCCAATGCAGGAGCCCAAAGGTTATTCAGCAGTTCGTATACTTTTGCCGGTGTTTTAGCCATTGATTCTTCCAATACATAATGAGCATGGGAAGCATAACCCAATAAGCGGGCTTTTTTGCCGCGTAGGTTGGCCAATTCGATTACATAGGCTTTGTTATCAAACGCATCATCATTATTGCCTCTGTTTTGGTATGCAGTCCAGATGGCTTTACGCAATTTGCGATTGGAGCTGTACTGCAGGAAAGGCATTACACTTGAATTTTGCAGGGTGAATATCCATTTCCCTTCTTTACCTTTTGCTTTGGCATCTGTAGCAGCATTCTCAATTACTTCCGCTGGCAAGCCGGCAAGATCGGCCTTCTTGTCGATGACCAATTCATAATTGTTGGTTTCAGCCAATATATTCTGTCCATATTTTAGGGACGTCAGGGAAAGTTCACTGTTGATGGTTCGCAATTGCTTTTTATCAGTATCGGACAAATTAGCTCCACTGCGTACAAATGATTTATAGGTATCCTCTAATAATTTAGTTTGCTCTGATGTTAGGCCGAGCGTACTTTTTTTATCATAAACTGTTTTAATGCGCTGGAATAATTTGGCATTCAGGGAAATATTATCATTGTGGGCGGAAAGGTCCGGAGAAATTTCCTTGGCAATTTTTTGGATTTCCTCGTTTGTATTGGCAGAATTCAGGTTATAGAAAACAGTGCTGACTGAGGCTAAAAGTTGCCCTGAATTTTCCAGTGCCACTATCGTATTGTTAAAATCCGGTGCAGCAGGGTTTTCAGCGATCACTTTGATCTCCTGGTCATGCTTGGCAATTGCTGCCGCAAAAGCCGGTTTGAAATGCTCATTTTTAATACTGCCAAAAGGCGGTACCTCAAAAGGAGTAGTGTACTTTTCTAATAAAGGATTCATGTTTTGTGCTTTAGCTTGTGGTGCAGATAAAAGGCTCAGGCCAATTACCGTACAAATAAAGATAGTCTTTTTGTTCATGGCGAAAATTTGAATAGCAGTAAAAATAATTGAAATACCGCTAAACTGTGCCAAAAATGCTGTTAAGGTTTTTATGTTTTTGGAAATAGCCTGCGGTAAAGTATTATTAATACGTTAAATCAGATTAAATATTACTTTCAAAAAGTTATCTTTAAAGTATAAATCAGCTTAAATTACTGTAGTTTTGCCGGCTTAAAATGTCTTCCCTATGAATCCTACTATAAAAAAAATAGCGATAAAAGTATCCAAGATACTTGGAATTACGGTCGCAGTGATTTTGTTTCTGCTGTTTATTATCCCTATTCTTTTTCCCGGGACTGTAGCTGAGCAGGTTAAAAATTTCGCCAATCAGAAACTTGCGGGAGAATTGAATTTCTCCAAAGCACGATTGTCTTTTTTCGACCATTTTCCATCACTCACCGTGACGCTTGATGATTTCTCTTTAAAAGGTTCGGCACCATTTGAGAAAGACACGCTAATTGCAGCCAAAAATGTATCCTTTGGGATCAACCTGAAACGACTGATCTTTGATAGTGAAATCCGAATCAACAAACTCTATATTTCTAAAGCCAATGCCAATGTCATGGTGGATGAAAAAGGGCGAGCCAACTACAATGTCTATATTGCAGACCCGAGTGTCCCGGTAGACACCACATCCAGTACCGCACTGCGACTGGATAAAATCGATATTACAGACACCCATATTAAATATTACGACAAATCAACCAAAATGCTCGTCGATGCACAAGGGTTTAATTATGTAGGGAAAGGGGATTTGAGTGAAGATGTATTTGATTTGGCTACCGATGCACAAATCGAGCAGTTGGATTTTTACTATAATGGAGCGGCCTACATGCAAAAGAAAAAAGTGCATGCCGACCTGATTACCCGGATCAATACCAACTCCCTGGCCTTTATGTTCCGTAAGAATGAATTACTGATCAATAAGCTACCTATTAAATTTAATGGGTATTTCAAAATATTAAAAGACGGTTATGATATTGATGTAACTGTAACTTCGATCGACAGCCAACTGGAAGACCTCTTTGGGGCACTTCCGGCACAATACCTGAATGAAGTGGAAAAAGGCAAATTCCAGGGTCGTACCAGCGTGTTGTTTACGTTTAAAGGAAACTATAATGCTTCCCGGAATTTCAAACCGGATATGGCATTCAATATGGACATACGTGACGGGTACATCCAGCATCCTTCCGCACCTTTTCCGGCCTCTAATATTTACTTAGACCTAAAAACAAAAATGCCATCCCTGAATACTGACAGCCTTAGTGTGGAACTGGATACGTTGGCAATGAAAATTGGGGGTGGGTATGCACGGGCAAAAGTGAAAACTATAGGATTGGAGAAAATGAAACTGAAAGCGGCAATAGTAGCGAATATTGACCTTGGTAAAATCCAAACCGCTTTTAATATCAAGGATGTGGATATGAAAGGTGTATTTCGTGCCAATATCAAATCGGAAGGGCAATTCGATTACGAAAAAAGAAAATTCCCGGTTACGGAAGGAATTGCCGTATTGGAAAATGCCAGTATCAAAACGCCTTATTACCCGAATCCGATTACCGGAATTAACTTCAAAGCTACAGTAATCAATAAAACAGGAGAATATAAGGATTTGTATGTGGCATTGAATCCTGCGACATTCACCTTCGAGCAGCATCCTTTTTTCCTGACAGCCATCTTTAAGAATTTTGAAGATGTCAATTATAATGTACGGGCCAAAGGAGACATTGATGTAGCGCAAATCTATAAAGTTTTTTCCCGTAAAGGGCTTGACCTGAAAGGGTATATCAAAGCAGATCTTTCGCTGAAAGGAATTCAGAGTGATGCAACGAACGGGCATTACGAGAGGCTGGATAACAAAGGCACCTTATTATTAAGCCAGATTAAAGCGACATCGGAATTATTCCCAAAACCATTTTATATCCGGGAAGGGCGTTTCAGTTTTCATCAGGATAAGATGCGTTTTGATAAATTTACTGCTGATTATGGGCATTCCGATTTTGCGATTAATGGGCATTTGCGTAATGTAATCAACTATATATTCTCCCGTCACGGCACTTTAAATGGTAGTTTTAATGTCAATTCCAATCTCATTAATGTGGATGAGTTTATGGCTTTGAAACCGAACGAGACTAAAAAAGAAACAACAGCTGTAGTGGTGGCCAAAGCAGAAAATCCAAAAGAATCGGGCGTTGTCCTGTTGCCTAAAAATCTGGATGTTGCCCTAACCGCCCAGGCTAAAAAAGTAAATTATACAGGACTGACTTTAAGTGACCTGAACGGGACTGTTGCGCTGAGCAAAGGCCGTGGCATCTTGAAAAACACCAATTTTAACCTGATCGGCTGTAAGGTAAATATGGATGCCGATTATGAAGCCAGCAGCCCTACAAAAGCGTTATTTAATTTTCATCTCGTGGCAAAGGATTTTGATGTGCAACGGGCGTATAAGGAAATTGAGCTTTTTCGGGAAGTCGCCAGTGCCGCTGAAAAAGCTGAAGGTATTATCTCCGCGGATTACACACTAAACGGAGCCCTGGATGGTAATATGTCCCCTATAACAGAATCCTTGGTTGGAGCAGGAACGATACAAATTAGTAAAGTAAAAGTAAGCGGGTTGAAATTATTCAATAATCTCGGGGCTAAAACGGGGCTGGGTGTTGAAGATCCCGATCTTTCAAAAATTGACATCAATACAACTATTAAAAACAATGTGATTACGGTGGAGCGTTTCCGCATGAAAGTCTCGGTATTCCGCATCCGACTGGAAGGAGAAACCAATCTCAAAGGGCCTATGGATTTTAAACTCCGTGTAGGATTGCCGCCATTCGGGCTTATTGGTATCCCGGTGATGGTCACAGGAACACATGACAAACCGAATATTAAAATATTCAGCAAAACCCATGAAGATGTAGAGGAGACCAAATACGATCCCAATGCAAAAGAATAGTATTGTAGATGGTGTATAAAACTCTACTACGCTCTTATGGGTGCTCTGATTGTTTGCTGTTCATTGATATCCTTCAAAAAAAGCAATAGTTATTGCTCTATAATGATGACAAGATTTTATGGTCAAACGAAATAAAATTGGTCTGGGATGTCTTTAAAGGAATTCCAGATACTAGCAGAACCAAAAAGAAAGTAGGAATTGAATTAGCCAGATTAAAAAAATACGAATACATCCCGGAAGAATAAATAAATCGGGCTATTGCAATAGTTTGTTTAGTACTATTTAAAACAGAAACGCCGGAATTTTTCGGCGTTTCTTATTATTATACATTTTTTAGAGCGCCAGATAACACTGGCCTTTACTCATTTATCCTTTTACCCCTTACTTTTCACTTCTTACCTGCCTATAATAATGTCTTTTTCAATCCATCCGCTACAGAGCGCCAAAGCAGGTTATAAAACGATTTATCAGGGATGCGTTCCGTTTCGGTTTTAGCTTCACGGAATTGTTCTTTAGAATCATCGCGAACAAACAGGTTCCCGATGGCACTTAGGAATTTGTTCTTCTCCTTCCCATTTTTCTTTAAGATTTTGACTTCCAGGTCGTGGTATTTAATGGAGAAATCGCCTTTGGAACCGTATTTATTGCCGGTAAAATTAAAAAACACATCATCCAGTTGCCCGGTCATCGTCGCATTGATATAAGGTTGCATAAAAGGGGATAGTTTCTGGCTCGCGAAATTCTTCAGGTGTCCATTAATGGTAAATCCGTCCGTTTTATCCAGGGGATTAAATTTCCAGTTAACGGCTAAAGGTGCCGCATTCATAAAGCGGCAATTTACCTTGATATTTACATCGGGTAGTTTCGTTTGTTTGTAGCCACTTTTAATATGGGTGATGGTCGCATTAAAATTATGAAAAGAGACCAGTCCCGGTCCGCGTTTCATTTCGACTTCCTCTTCATATTCCACAATCGACTTCCGGATCTGTAAGGTATCCACGTTAAGTGGAAATTTCAATTCCCGAAGTAACTGATTGTACATTTTTTTAGTTTTAAGGTCATCCGGCGAAACTTTGTTGCGATAGATGTTGGCGAAAAGAGTATCCAGGGTAATCCGGGAAGCATCAAAGAAAAAGACATCTTCTTTAAAGCCCCATTTCATATCGTGTATGGCCAATGCTTCTGCCGAAAGGGTGAAGAGGTCTTTCTCCAGCGGGATTCGTTTGATGAATCCTGCACGGCTGTAGACCGGAATCATCCTGAAATTTTCCAGTTTCAATCCGTCATTAGTCGTCCTGATATTGATTGCAGACATGCGGTAGAATTCGTCCGAACGGAAAAATACACTGTCGCAGTTGATGCTGTAGGACTCGTACTGAAATGGGATTTTATGCTGTAAAGTGTTGTCGTCAAGTATGACACCATTCAGGCCGATTGATAGATTTTTGACGATCAGCGCAACTTGATTGTCCTTGATCGAAAGGATCTTAAGGTTGCATTTTGTCAGGTTGATATCCGAAACGGTGATGACATTGCGGAATGGTTTTACGACATTCTCATTGATGCTTTTGGAATTATTGATAGGGCGGTCGTTATCTTTGTACAGCGTAATTTCGGGTTCACTGACATCAAGCCTGCGTGCTTTGATTTTATTGTGGAAAAGCAAAGACCAGCTGCTGATATTCTCGATCCGAATCACTTTTACGGTAGCATAAATACCTGCTTTGGTACTTTTTCCTAAGGATGATTTAGGGACAATGATAATGTCCTTGGCAATAGCATTCCCATCCAACAGGGAAACTTCGAGGCTCTTGTAGGTAATCTGGTAAGGGGATTCATTTTTCGCATTGATGATGGAGGGCAATTGCTTGCGAATCCAGAAATTCAATCCGATATTCACGACAACAATCAGTAACACCAGGCCTAACACGGCAATCAATATCTTTTTAATCCACTTCATAGAATATAAATTATCATTAGTCTCTTACAAGGTACTGATTAAATTTAAAAATAGAAATTCATTTCACTTTTCGATAGTACTTTCCCTAAATGAGATTTAAAAAATACTGTACTTTTACAAAAAAAGAAAGCCATGTTACGGAACATAAAAAAAATGGGGATATTAGGTATTGTCGTATTGGGAAGTTGCAATTCGGCATACCGGCCTAAAAATGCCATCGAAGAGATTGTACAGGAGCGTGTGGTGGCGAAAGGGGTAGTCCTGTCCAAAACCGATCGGGATTATGAACTGTACAAAGTATTTTCGGATAAGCCGGACCTGCTGTTGAATGCCCATGTGGATAGTATCGCTGTGGTCGATAAAGTGGTGATTTACGCCAGGAATCAATATTACTATCTTGTAAATGACAGCCTTTCTGCGGAATTGGTAAAAATGGAACGCAATAAAAAATTACGCCTGAAGCCTGCCGCTCTTTTTGTATGGCAAAAAGATAAGGAATAATAAAAATGATTAGTGTCACTAAGTGGCCTCAAGTGCTTTCACAGTAATTTCCCGTACAACATTCCCATCGTGAAATAGTCGATCAGGCACAATAATCCAAATGCACCAGCAAAAATGAAAAAAACAGGATTCGGAAATTACGTTTAACAACAATGAAATTTTGTAAAGGATAGGCACTCGTACTCCTTAATAAGTAATAGTTATTCTACCGGTACACCTTTGGCCAGAATCACTTGTTGTAATTGTTTTTTGGTACTTCCGGAACTTTCCTGTTCCTTATAATATACATCGTCAATTTTCCATCCACTTCCATCCTGAATCAGTGCTACTTTATCTTTCCAGTTGATAGCATATAATGTGTTTTTAAAATCCACGGTTACAGTCGCTTTCGATCCTTCTATTGTTATTTCGCCTATAGTAAAAGCATTTTGGCCTTCATATAAGCTGGTAAAAATATCGCCCTCTATCATAATGGGTTTGTCTGTTGGGAAAGCGCTTTTTTTCATATTTTCGGCTTCCTGTAATTCTTTGGCTGCAGCTTTATCAATTAACCCCGCCAATTCGGTACTGATCAGCGCCTTGTCTGCAGCCCTGAAATCTCCTTTGTACTCCTTGAAAAAAGTAGTCACGACCTTTTTTATGTCTTTTTCGGGATCATTTAAACAGCCGGACAGCAGTAATAACAAGCCGGAACATAAGAATAGTATTTTTTTCATAAATGGATTTTTAGTGTGTTTATAAATGAGAAAAGCCAATTGGTATTTATATTTCATTATTGCGTACTACTACAGCATGTTGACACATAAATATATAAAAAAAGCGTGACAAATAGAGTAGTCATTTGAAAAACAGCAGGTTATCATGATGTGGTGGTGTTTAAAATGGCGAAAATATTTTAATAAAGAACTTCGTAGGCGTTTTTGGATACATGGTAGAAAGAGTTGTATTTCCTAACGAATTAATAAATACTATTAAATTTAGTTAAAACAGTCCGCACATTTCTTACAGATCTACTAATCGCTGTTTTTTTTGCTATATTTAATCTACCAAAAGCAATACAAAATAAAACATTATGAAAAGAATACACCTTTACTTCGTCCTGCTCGTTGCAGGTTTTTCATTCGCTACAGCATCCTGTAAAAAGGAGCCGGAGGGAAAGACAGCCAAAGAAGTTATAAATGATGAAGACAGCATACCATTGGACAGCACTAAAGTGGCTGCTTTTTTTGTGAAATACCCCGATTTTAAATCTTTTGAACCTGAAATCAAAGAGCTATACAAAAAGTACCAATACCATTATATCTGGCATGATAAAAGCGGGCGAATGGATTTTGCCGATGCTTTATACAATAAGGTAAATCAAATTAAGTCAGAAGGCGTACAGACGGAGATTCCTTATAAGGATAAGTTTGCCGAATTGTTCGCAGGGACAGCAGATAAAAAAAATCCCGATGTGAATGACGAATTACTAATCAGCTGTATGTATTTTTTCTATGTTAAAAATGTATACGAAGGGGTAGATTCAAGTGCCAGTAAGGAAACCGGATGGTTCCTGCCACGTGAAAAAGTATCCTATGTAACCTATTTGGATTCCCTGATGAAAGATCCAAGCAGGATTAAAAAAGATGATAAAGAGCTGATTGGACAATACTATAACCTGAAGAAAGGATTACAGTTTTATCAGGAAATCCAGAAAAAAGGTGGCTGGGGAGCTATTACACTGGGAGAAGGCGTGAAAGCCCTAAAACCGGGTGATAGTGCCACGGCTATTGTCCAGGTTCGTAAACGCCTTGCTGCTACCGGTGATTTAAAATCCGATTCAGGAAGTAATGTATATGATACCGATCTACAGGCAGGTCTGGATAGTTTTGCAAAATCCCATAACCTCAATCCGGAAAAAAATGTTACGCCTGCATTGGTAAAACTGATGAATGTAACCGTAGAGGATTGTATTAAGACAATTGTAGTCAATATGGAACGTTGCCGTTGGATTTCGCCTGATATTGCTGAAGCCAAAGAATTCATTTCGGTAAATATCCCTTCCTACCGATTGCATTATATGGTTAATGGGAAACCAAAATTAATTTCGAATGTGGTTGTAGGGAAAGAACTGAATCAAACCGTAGTATTCAGTGGACAAATGAGCTATATAGTATTTAGCCCTTATTGGAATATCCCTAAAAGCATCATTGAAAAAGAAGTAAAACCAGGAATTGCGAAAAATAAAAATTACCTGGAACAGCACAATATGGAATGGAATAATGGGAATGTAAGGCAGAAACCGGGTAATGCGAATTCTCTTGGACTGGTAAAATTCATGTTCCCAAACTCCAATAACATTTACCTGCACGATACACCAGCCAAAAGCCTTTTTAATAAAGAAAGTCGTGCTTTTAGCCATGGCTGTGTACGGGTGGAAAAAGCTAGGGATCTTGCTGTAGCCATATTAGAAGGAGATAAAAACTGGAATCCATCAAAAATAGATGCTGCGATGCATGCAGGTAAAGAGAAGAATTACACTTTGAAACATAAAATACCCGTTTATATCGGCTATTTTACAGCCTGGGCTGACGAAAATGGTAAAGTAAGCTTCTTTGAAGATGTTTATAACCGTGATAATCGCCTTGCGCACCTGCTTTATAACGAAACCGCTAAATAAGAGTTTGAATGACTGCACCTAATGGTAAAAAATCCCCAGCAATGGGGATTTTTTTTTTCACTACTATTGCCATCAATCAATTTTTTATTAAATAATCATTTTAGTTTATTGTATTCGTTTGTGTAAAATAATTTTTTATTGATAAATAAGATGTTATATTAGGATAGGCCTTATTTTGACCAATTCAATTGTAATCAAAATAGTTTATTTTAGACAGCATATTGGCTTATAAAACATCTTTTTTGTTTATATTTGACTATCAATAATAATCAATAATAATCAATAATTAAAACATGACGATATTATGGATTCCAAACAACGAGCAAAATTAAAAATGTACCGGACCATAGAACGGTT
The DNA here is from genome assembly GCF_003076475.1 of Flavobacterium kingsejongi. Lineage (NCBI taxonomy): Bacteria > Pseudomonadati > Bacteroidota > Flavobacteriia > Flavobacteriales > Flavobacteriaceae > Flavobacterium > Flavobacterium kingsejongi. The sequence continues at coordinate 1,728,565 of NZ_CP020919.1, forward strand.
TGGGGCAGAAAATGCGGAACGCGTCGCGATGATTCCTCTATTTGAGGATGCCTTTCGTTTGTTTACCACCCGTGTAGCAGCCATTGGTTATGCGACACAGCAGGGTGAAATGGTTTTGAAGGGGCTGCAGGATGGAGTACCGGTTCGTGAAATCTTATGCAGGGCGGGAGCAGATCTTGCAGCGGCAATAGCAATTTATGCACGGCAGCAACAAGATAAGGAACTGGAACAGCAGGCAGATTGCACTTTCTTCGAATTGATCTACAGTATGGATCAGGAAATGAACGCCAAGCTGGCCCACATCCATAAGACCGGAATGTCAAGATTGTCCGAGCTTCAGGGTGCAGGGATTACAGAGGGCCTTTTTGAATTGTTTGGAAAGCTATTGGAAAGTTACCGAAAACATTCAGGGAAAATCAGGAATCCTGCCGGAGTACGGCGTGAAATTCGGATGCGGCAATATTATCTTTTTGAAGAAGCTGAAAAAGTATTGAAACAGCGTCTTGACAAAACCATACAACTCTATAAGGAAGCCCATCCGGAATTTGTCTACAATTACAAATACAGCCGGTTGAACCTTTATCCTTCTTGCCCGTCTACTCAGATTACCGGAACGGTGCGTTGCAATCAAAAGAAGATTCCCATACCGGGAGCCCTGTTCCGGATTGAATCGGAAGGTTTGAGTACCCATACGGATTTGGGGGGCAGGTACCATATTAAGGAAATACCCGAAGGTATTGTGACGATTATAGTGGATGCGCCTGGATATGTCAAAAGCCGGAACAACGGTATCCTGATTAAACGGGGCCTTATTGCCCATCTCGATATTGCGATAACACCCCAGCAAATCGAATCTTAAAATACCGTTTGTTATTTTCTACTACTATATTTTAAACAGGATTACTAAAAAGCCACTTCCCTCCGCATTTTACTCCTGCATTTTACCTAAAAAAGCCTATTATTACCTTTTTTAGTGTCTCTGGTGATAGCCTATAAGCCTTACTATTTTTTTATCCACGAGAATTAGCCTTAAAAGCTATAAATCAAGCTTGATTGTCCCCTAAAAGTTATATTAATATTAAATTAAGACATAATTTAACTCGGTTTAAGTGTGTTTACATGCAAAGTCGTATTTTTGTGTTAAATATCGGAAACTAAATGTTTGAGCTAAAATGTACTAAGATGGATTCAAAACAAAAATTAAGATTAAAAATGTATTATAATGTGGAAAGGTATGGAATGGACAATGCATATATTGCAGTTCTTGCGCCGCCATTCCAGGATGCTTTTAATCTTTTTCGCGTCAAAATCGTTGCGATTGAGAATGCTTTACAACAAGCCGATTATGTAACCCGATCTCTCGAAGATAAGATCAGCCTGAAAGAAATGTTATGCCAGGTGGCGACAGATATTGCAGTGCTGCTACATAATTATGCAGTAGAAAAAAATGATGCTGTCTTACAGGATCAATTCAGTTATGCCATGGATGAACTGATGGAAATGGAAAAATATGCCTTGGTGAAAATGCTCGATAGTGTACGGGAAACCGGATTCGAATGCCAGGTGGCGTTAGAAGCTGTGGGAATTACTGCAGGTTTGTTTGAAATATTGGGGTTGCTGTTGGACGATTACCGCAGGCCAGCAACCAAATTGAGAAATCCGGCAATTTTAAGGCGTAAACTTCGCCTGACGATGCATTACCATTTTATGGAAGCAGACCGGGTATTAAAATACAGGCTGGATAAAACTGTCAACCTGTTCAAGTTTATCAATCCTGATTTTGTGGTGAACTACAAAGCCCTACGTGTGATTTCTTCTTATACCGGAAAAATGACACAAATTGAAGGGACCATAACCTGTTTTAAAGAAAATAAACCAATTCCAGGTGCTGAATTTACCATTGCCGAAGAACAGACAGCCATAACGGACGGAGAAGGAAAGTACCACATCCGAAAAATACAGGATGGTATAGTAACCGTAAAAGTTCATGCTACGGGGTATAAAGACAGTTATAACAATGGAATTTTTATAAAAGAAGGAACAGTAGCACACCTGGATGTGGCTCTGACTCCGGAATACGATTATGATTAATCCACTAGAAGACAAGTAGAAGATTTGAAGGAGATCGTTTAAAATCTTCAAAATTATTTAGTAATTTTAAGTGCGTGTAGGGTTCTGTTCTAAAAGACGGATTCTACACGCATTTTTCTATAGTAACTAAATCCTCTTCCTGCCCGTGTCCATTAAAAAACTATTTGCCCATCTCAGTCCTTTTGTCAAGCCTTATCGACTCCTGGTGCTGGCAACATTGCTGTTGACGCTTGTAGGTTCCTTTACCGCACAGGTCAATGCCTGGATATTGCGGTATACGGTGGATAATATCACACAGATTATTGAAGCGGGAAAGGGGCTGGACGCCGGAATTCCCATCCTGATATTCATTACAATTGTACTTTTAAGCAAAGAATTAATCAATGCTTTTGTACAATTTGGGCAAAAATTTTACGGGGAGAAATTGCGTATTTTAGTTTCCCAGGACTTAGCTCAGGCAGTGATTGAAAAAATACTGACTTATAAACTTTCCTTTTATACTAATAGCAATAATGAATCAGGGAAACTACAAACCCGTATTGATCGTGGTATTGAAAGCCTGACGCGGTTGGTACAGAATTTCTTTATCGATATCCTGCCATTGTTTGCCAATTCTATTGTGGCACTTTTCCTGATGTTCAATGCAAATTTCTATGTGGGTTTGGTAGGCCTGTGCATCGTACCGGTTTATTTTGTAATTACCCAACGGCAGGCGTCCAAGCTCAGTGGATGGCGCCGGAATCTTCGGGGATATCGCGAATCAAAAAGCCAGGGGATATTAAGTATTATTGATTCCATAACCGTGATCAAATCCTTTAACCGCGAACAAATTGAAGCCAAAAAGCAACTGGATCTCCAGCGTAGCCTGACCGAAAACCAAATGCAGACCCGGCGGATCAGTTTTCTGTTTGATGGGCTTAAAACATTTGTAGAACAAATAGGAGTCGTATTAATCATTATCCTTACAGCCTACCTGGTACTTTCCGGAAAAATGACCATAGGGGCGATTATGTTTCACATACTGCTGTTCAATAACGTGTCTGCACCCATCCGCCAGCTCCATCGCATTTATGATGAGATGAACGATGCCATGATTTATTCGGAAGGCTTTTTTGAAATTTTAAATGCAGACGAACAAAAGGAACGCACAGGCAATTATAGGAGTACAGCACTCAAAGGAAGATTTGAAATACAGGGAGTTGATTTTACGTATCCCAATGGTACCAAAGCACTGTATGATATTAATATGAAAATTGAGCCCAATACGATCACCGCATTGGTGGGGCTTTCCGGAGCTGGAAAAAGCACGATCATTAACCTGCTGGATAAATTTTATACGCCGGATAGTGGAAGGATTTTGCTCGATGGAATTGACCTTAACGAATATGATACGCATTTCTTGCGGGACAATATCGGGCTTGTTTTGCAGAAGAACCATATTTTTAATGGGACTATTGAAGAAAATATCCGTTACGGAAATATGAATGCCTCCCGTGATGACATTATTGCTGCTGCAAAAAAAGCATATATCCACGATCAGATCATGCAGATGCCAGATCAGTATGATGCCAAAGCGCTATTATTATCGGGTGGACAACAACAACGTATCGCGATAGCCCGGATGTTTATTAAAAACCCACCTATTATTTTCCTCGATGAGCCCACTGCAAGTTTGGATGCAATTGCGACGGAGCAAATTAAAAATAGCCTGGATGCGATAAAAAAAGACAGGACCGTAATAATTATCTCGCACTCCATTTCCCAGATTATTGATGCCGACCATATTTATGCCATGAAAGAAGGACACATTGTAGAGCACGGTACACATGAGGATATTTACCGCCAGAAAGGAACCTATAAAGACATTTTTGATGCCAGTGCCCGAAGCCTCAATATCGAAAAAATTGCCCGGACAATGGATGAAACATAATTTGTATTTGCATTGCCTACTTTTTGACCATTATTATATATATTCGTACACTCTAAATTAGAAGAATATGCGTTATGTGTTGGCATTTTTTTTGCCTTGGTTGTCGTTGATACTCCAGGGTAAAATAGGTTCAGGAATTATATGCCTGATTTTACAAATTACAATTATAGGCTGGATTCCCGCATTTATATGGGCGGTAACAGCACTTAACAGGATGTATGCCGACCGTAGGACTGCTCAAATTATACGGGCTGCCAGAAGGTAATTTGTCAGAGGATTATTTTGTTTCCAGCCGCTTGCGAAAGGTAATACCATAGATTTTAACATGTTGTTAATGGGGGCTGCCAAAAAAATAATTACATTTACCGGGTGAAAAAATTACGCTATATAACAACTCTTGTCCTGTCGGCCTGGCTATTGCTGCTGACGGTATTGCCATGCAGTGACGCGCATGCACAAGGAATAGCAGTTTCACAAACCGCAGTCGTTCAGGCTGGCGATTCCCATCAGGACTTTTGTAGTCCGTTTTGTGTGTGTTCCTGCTGTGCAAGCCCAATTATCATGCAGGCATTTGTACTTTTTGAATTGCCACAGTTTACCACTTCTTACGAATTGGTAGCGAGTTTCTACGAATCCATCATCTCCGATTTCCACGGCTCCATTTGGCAGCCACCCCAGTTAGTATAATGATAGGCCGAAATGTTCGGCTGTTTTTGCGAGGCTTATAGCCACAAAATGCTATTACCAGTAGTGCTGGTAATGGAATGTATCATTATAATACACCTTCCTAATGTTAGATCGCATTATTCATTTCAGTATTACCAATAAATTCAGTATCGGATTAATGACACTGGCGTTGGTAGTAGTGGGGACTTATTCCTTATACCACCTGCCCATGGATGCCCTGCCGGACATCACCAACAATCAGGTACAAATTATTACAACCTCTCCCACACTGGCGACCCAGGAAGTGGAACAATTTATTACCTACCCTATTGAGCAAGCTGTAAAGCCCATTCCTAAAATCGTGGAATTGCGATCCATCAGCCGCTTTGGGCTGAGTGTCGTTACCGTGGTGTTTGAGGAAAATGTCGATATCTATTGGGCGCGAGCCCAGATTTCTGAACGCCTCAAGGAAACTGAGGAGCAAATCCCCAAAGGCGTCGGACGGCCCGAAATGGCTCCTGTAAGTACCGGATTGGGTGAGATTTATCAATATGTGGTATTTCCGGAAGCGGGATACGAAAAAGATTTTTCTGCAACCGAACTCCGTACCATCCAGGACTGGATTATTAAACCCCAATTGATTGGAACGGCTGGAGTGGCTGAGGTGAATACCCTTGGGGGGATGCTCAAACAGTATGAGATCGCGGTACAGCCGGATAAATTAAAAAGTATGAATGTCACCATTGCTGAGATTTTTACAGCATTGGAATCCAATAATGAAAATACCGGTGGTGCCTATATTGATAAAAAGCCCTATGCTTATTTTATCCGTGGTATCGGGATGGTAAGCAGTATCGATGATATCAATAAAATTGTGGTCAAAAACCAAAATGGTATTCCAATACTCGTTCGCGATATCGCCAAAGTACAAATTGGCAGTAGTATCCGTTATGGGGCTGTTACCAAAGATGGAAAAGGAGAAGAAGTGAGCGGTATGGTAATGATGCTGAAAGGAGAAAACAGCGGTGAAGTCGTTGCTCGTGTAAAAGAAAAAATGGAGCAGATTAAAAAATCACTACCCAAAGGGGTCTCCATTGCTCCTTTTATGGATCGTACGAAGCTGGTCGATAAAGCGATTGGTACCATTCGGACCAACCTGATTGAAGGGGCATTGATCGTTATTTTTATATTGGTGCTCTTGCTGGGGAATTGGCGTGCTGGCCTGGTCGTGGCTTCGGTCATTCCGTTAGCGCTGCTTTTTGCAATCGCCATGATGAAACTCTTTGGCGTTAGTGGTAACCTGATGAGCCTTGGTGCCATAGATTTCGGGCTTATTGTTGATGGCGCGGTGATTATTGTCGAAGCCATTGTCCATCGCTTACAGGTCAGGAGCAAAGGACAGCTGACGGCCGCACAAATGGATGCTGAGGTGTATGAAGCCTCTTCTAAAATCAGGAGTAGTGCTGCATTTGGAGAAATCATCATCTTAATTGTATACCTGCCGATATTGGCTTTAGTAGGGATTGAAGGAAAAATGTTCGGCCCTATGGCGCAAACGGTTTGTTTTGCCCTGTTGGGTGCTTTTATTCTCTCTTTGACCTATGTGCCCATGATGAGTGCCTTGGTTCTCAAAAAAGAAACTGGACATACCAAAAATATCAGTGACAGGATTATCAATGCCATTTACGGCGTATACCGTCCGGTATTGGAAGCGGCGCTTCGGGTAAAAGTAGCGGTCATAGGAGGTTCGATAGCACTTTTTGCAGTAGCACTATTCCTGTTTAGCACTTTAGGCGGAGAATTTATCCCAACACTGGATGAAGGTGATATTGCCACCCACCTGATTATTGCTTCCGGAAGTTCACTTTCTCAGGAAATTGAAGCAACCACCAAAGCGGAACAAATATTAAAATCCAGGTTCCCGGAAGTACGGATGGTCGTGAGTAAGATCGGGAGTGCTGAAATCCCGACGGATCCGATGCCTATAGAAGCGGGTGATATGATCATTTTGCTAAAAGACAAAAGCGAATGGACTTCTGCGAAAACAAAAGAAGAACTGATGGAAAAAATGGAGAAAGCCCTGGAAGAAATCCCGGGCGCCACAACCGAATTTTCCCAACCGATACAAATGCGTTTTAACGAATTGATGACCGGTGTCCGTAGTGATGTGGCTATTAAGATCTTTGGAGAAGACATTGATATGCTGGTTAGCAAAGGAGAAGAAACGCTACAACTGATTAGTGGTGTGGAAGGCGTTACAGATGCCAAGCTGGAAAGAGTGGCGGGATTACCACAGATTGCTGTACGGTATAATAAAGATAAACTGGCATTATACGGATTGAATATTGGCGACCTGAACCGCGTGATTCGTATCGGATTTGCGGGGGAAGCTGCGGGAAGAGTTTACGAAGGGGAAAAACGTTTTGACCTGGTGGTACGCCTCGATGAAAACAGCCGTCAGGATATTTCCAACCTGAAATCACTCTTTGTAACCCTGCCTACCGGAAACCAGATTCCATTGGAACAAATTGCAGACATTAATTATGAAGATGGCCCCATGCAAATCAGCCGTGAGGATGGCAAGCGCCGTATCGTAGTTGGATTCAATGTGCGTGGGAAAGATGTCAAAGGTGTGGTCGAGGCCATTCAGGCGAAACTGGATAAAAACCTGCATTTGCCGGATGGGTATTATACCACGTTTGGCGGTCAGTTTGAAAACCTGATTGATGCCAACAAGCGCCTGATTATTGCGGTACCTATTGCGTTGTCCCTTATTTTTATATTATTGTTTTTTACATTTCATTCCATCCGCCAATCGCTGCTCATTTTTACTGCCATTCCTTTGTCTGCTATCGGAGGCATATTTGCGTTATGGCTTCGGGGAATGCCGTTTAGTATCTCTGCCGGAGTAGGTTTTATAGCACTATTTGGTGTCGCAGTACTCAACGGGATTGTATTAATCGGGTGTTTTAACCAATTGCGGAAAGATGGGATGCACAAGATTGAAGACCGTATCCGGGAAGGGACAAAAATTCGGCTTCGTCCTGTGATCCTGACTGCTGCCGTAGCCTCATTAGGGTTTCTGCCGATGGCATTAAGCACTACTGCAGGAGCTGAAGTACAAAAGCCTTTGGCGACAGTAGTTATTGGCGGATTGGTAACAGCGACCTTGTTGACGCTAATCGTATTGCCGATATTGTATTACTTTTTTGAAAAGAAAAAAGAGCCTGCAATAGAAAATGAGCAACCGGAGCAACACGTATAGAGTAAACAATAAAGGAAGGGAAATTCATAATTCCCACCTTCAAAAAATAGAAAAAATGAAAAATAATTTTCAAAGAAACGGAATACTACTACTCTGTAGCCTACTCTGGGCAACTGTCACGGTAGCACAATCTCCGCTTACTTTAAATGAAGCCATTGCAGCAGGAATTAAGAACAATCCCAACCTGCAGGCGGCACAACTCGATAGTAAAATGCAATTGCAATTGGTGAAATCGGCTTATGAATTACCACAGACGGAATTCACAGGGACATTTGGCCAAATCAATACCAAAGCCAACGATAGGAATTTTGCAGTATCGCAGACGTTTAGCCCATTTCAGTATGGTGCCAAAAAGAAATTACTGCAGGCCAATAGTGCTTTAAGTACTTTGCAGGCAGCACAGACCCAACAGGAATTGATTTTTAGCATCCGGCAATCCTGGAATGCCATGTTGTATTATGCCGAATTGAATAAGATTATGGAAAAACACAACAGCCTGATGAAGCGCTTTGTGAGATCGGCAAGCCTGAAATTTGATACTGGTGAAACGAATGCGCTCGAAAAAACAACAGCCGTAGCCAAGCAGCAGGAGCTGGAACAACAGATTAAGCAAAACCAGGCTTTATTGTGGGTCGAGCAATCAAAACTTAAAACGTACCTGAATGATACCGGAGATTTCCGGATTTCCGATACACTGCTCACTGCACTTCCGGCATTGACAGTACTGGACAGCAGTATGGTCGTAAAAAACAACGTCCTACAGGTAGCCGCTGAAAATGTACGGGTAGCAGAAGCCGCTACAAAAGTGCAGCGCTCCACCCTCATGCCGGATGTTACTGCTGGTTATTTTATCCAATCCTTTACCGGGAATCAGGAAGTCAACGGGGCGACGGTATATTATGATGGAGCACCTCGCTTTCAGGGTTTTACGGTAGGGATTTCACTACCACTTTTTGCGGGTAGTGGCGTAGCTAAGATCAAAGCGGCAAAAACGAATATTGAAATTCGCCAGAAGGATGCCGAATACCTACAGGCACAGCTGAAAAATCAATATTATCAATTACGGGAGCAATTGGCGACCTATGAATCCCTGATTGCGTATTACAAAACAACAGCATTGCCCAATGCGGAGACGATGACTGAAAATGCCTCCAAAGCCTATCGCAACGGAGACATATCATATGTAGAGTACGTTCAGGCTGTAGAAACCGCAATGACCATACGAACCAATTACCTTAATGCTTTAAATAAATACAACCAGACTGTAATCAATTTGCAGTTTATGGTGAATCAATAATAGAAGACAATGAAAAACAAGAATAGTATATATGGTGGTATTGCAGTAGCTGTTGTGCTTGCAGCAGTGCTTTATTTTGCTTTCCGAAAGACTCCGGCTCCTGCTAAAACTACAGCAGAAAATCCAACCGAAATCGAAAAAGCGGGTACTGCGGTACGGGAAGTGGAACTGAACGAGGCGCAGTATAAGGCTTCCGGTATTGTGTTGGGGAGTTTCGCCATGAAAAACCTGAGTGAAGTGGTGAATGCCAATGGGTATACCAAGTTACCCCCACAAAACCAGGCTGATGTTTCGGTATACCTTCCCGGAATAGTAAAATCGATTTTGGTGATCGAAGGGCAATTAGTACGTAAAGGACAATTACTCGCTACCCTGGAAAGCCCGGAATACGCGCGCCTGCAACAGGATTACCTCACGTCTAAAAGCAATCTGGAATACCTGAACCTGGAATACGACCGCCAGAAAACCCTAAGTGACGAAAATGTAAACTCTAAAAAGACATACCAAAAGACCAAATCAGACTATGAGATTGAAAAGGCACGGTTCAGTTCATTACAGCAGCAGTTAAACCTGTTGCACCTGAATCCGGGAGGCCCTGCGACATTACCGATATTGGCTCCAATAGCCGGTTATATTACCGAAATCACTATTAAATTAGGAAGTAATGCCGAAGTAGGAAAACCGCTTTTCAGCATCGTGGATAATTCCAAACTGCATGTTGATTTATTGGTATACGAAAAAGACCTGTACAAAGTAAAACCCGGACAGAATATTAGATTTGTACTGACAAATCAGGATAATACGGAAATCCGTGGAAAAGTATTTAATGTGGGTAAAGCCTTTGAAAATGAAACTAAGTCGGTAGCTGTTCATGCTGATATTTTAAATGCGAACCAGGCATTGATTTCCGGCATGTATGTGAATGCATTGATTGATGTAGGAGCGAAAGATGTGCAATCGCTACCTGTGGAAGCTGTAGTAAAGGCAGAAGGGCGTGAGTTTATTTTTATCCTTGAAGGTGAAGAAACCGAAAAAAAAGAAGAGCACGGTAAGCCCGCTGTAGAAGAAGGGAAACATTTTCACTTCCAGCGTATAGAAGTTAAGACCGGGACTTCACAATTAGGATTTGTTGAGGTATCTTTATTGCACGAAGTACCACCCAATGCACCTATAGTGCTAAAAGGGGCGTATTATATTCAAAGCCACTTGCTGAAAAGCGAAGGCGGTGGCGGGCATGAGCATTAATCTCTTGCGTGCTGAATAGTAAACGAAAAAAAGAATCTGTTGCTTTATTCCTGCTGTGATCGGCAGTGGAATAGCACTATAAAATGTAAAAGTATGGGACATAACCATGAAGATCATGATCATGAGGGGCACAGCCCTGCTCATGATGAAGAAAGTACAATTAAAGCCTATATCCCGGCTATTGTAAGTTTTATATTATTGGTTTCCGGGATGGTATTACAGCATCAGGAAGCGGAATTCTTTAAAAATCCACTTCGATTGGGCTGGTACCTTGTTGCCTATGCTTTGGTCGGGCTTCCGGTAAACTGGGAGGCCTTGAAAAGCATACGCCGCGGTGATGTATTCTCTGAATTTTTCCTGATGTCAATTGCAACGATCGGTGCCTTTTTTATCGGAGAGTATGCAGAGGGTGTAGCGGTAATGCTATTTTATGCGATTGGTGAACTTTTCCAGGATGCCGCTGTTAATAAGGCCAAAAGAAGTATCAAAGCCTTATTGGATATACGTCCTGACACCGTAACGGTACTACGCGATACCGGTGCGGTTACTATCAATCCGACAGCAGTTACCGTTGGGGAGATTATCCAGGTGAAACCGGGAGAAAAAGTCGCCCTTGATGGTATATTGTTATCGGAAAAAGCGGCTTTTGATACGGCTGCATTAACCGGAGAAAGCAAACCCGATACCAAAAAAGAAGGTGAAGTTGTACTGGCAGGGATGATTAACCTGCAAACCCTTGCCGATGTTAAAGTGACAGCCTTGTTCAAAGACAGTAAACTCTCCGGAATCTTGAAAATGGTGCAGGATGCTACGGCGAGGAAGTCACAGACGCAATTGTTTATCAGTCGTTTTGCGAAAATATACACCCCAATTGTGGTGTTTTTGGCTATTGCAATTACCATAGTTCCGTACTTTTTTGTAGCGGATTATGTTTTTACCAATTGGCTGTACCGTGCTCTGGTATTCCTGGTGATTTCCTGTCCATGTGCTTTGGTAATTTCCGTTCCATTGGGTTATTTTGGAGGAATAGGGCTGGCGTCACGTAAGGGTATACTGTTCAAAGGCAGTAATTTTCTGGATGTGATTACAAAGGTAGATACCGTGGTAATGGACAAAACCGGAACCCTGACAAAAGGAGTTTTCGAAGTACAGGAAATCCATACGGTTGATTTTGACCGTAAGGAACTGTTGCTGTTGGCTGCGGCACTGGAGGCAAAATCGACACATCCTATTGCCGCTGCTATCGTTAGGCATGCGGGAAGTGGGGAACAACTGCCGGAAGTTAGTGGAGTGGAAGAAATTCCGGGTCATGGGCTTTCCGGAACAGTCGGTGGAAAAAAGGTACTGGCAGGGAATGTGAAGCTATTGAAAAAATATAATATTGCCTACGATAAAACAGTAGATGATAATCCGGAAACCATCGTTGTGGTAGCAGTAGACGGCCGTTATGCGGGCTATATTACTATTGCCGATGAGATCAAGGAGGATGCTGCTGAAACGATTGCGAAATTGCATGCACTCGGTATAAAGACTGTAATGTTAAGTGGAGACAAACAGAGCATTGTGGACCGTGTAGCACAGCTCTTAAAAATAGATACCGCCTTTGGTGATTTGCTGCCAGAAGGCAAAGTTGCAAAAGTGCAGGAGCTGAAAGACCAAAAACGGATCCTGGCTTTTGTAGGCGATGGTGTTAATGATGCTCCTGTAATTGCGCTGGCAGATGCCGGTATTGCTATGGGTGGACTGGGTAGTGATGCTGCTATCGAAACCGCAGATATTGTGATCCAGAACGACCAGCCGGGCAAAATCCCGGTAGCCATACAAATAGGGCGTGAAACCCGTAAAATTGTAGTGCAGAATATCAGCCTGGCTTTTGCAGTGAAAGCTGTAGTATTAATTTTAGGTGCCGGAGGACTTGCGACGTTATGGGAGGCAGTATTTGCAGATGTTGGGGTAGCATTACTGGCCATATTAAATGCCGTACGCATCCAACGCCTGAAATTGTAAAGCTGCGATGAGAAATTACTTTTAACGTCATATTAGACATAATCTACGCCGATTTGCCTAATTTTGCTTTTATTCTTTTTTTGACAAATGAAAAAGTTATTCGTTACATTACTTATGATCCTGTACATCGTTCCTGCCATAGGAGTGAATGTATCGGCACATTTTTGTGGTAGTGAACTGATGGCTATTTCACACAAGATGTCAGCAATGGAAAAATGTTTCTGCGGCTCGCAGAAAATGAAAAAAGGATGCTGCGAAGACAAAGAGCAGACTTTTAAGATGGACGACAGCCAGCAAAAGGCAGAATTGTTCTCTCAGAGCTTTGCCAATCCTTTCTGCCTGCTTCCTGCCGTAACGGAAATTTTTCCCATACCGGGTATTTTTGAGGCTGCATTTCAAAAGGAAACTACTTTATTTCCACCGCCACCGCTATTTAAAAGGCCAATCTATCTGTTGAACAGGGTTTTCCGTATTTGATTTACCGTTTTATTAGACTAATGCCGATGTATCTCATACAATCGGATGTGCTGTAGTATAGCAATACTACGGATTAATTTTAAACGCAAATACGATAAATAATGAAAACAATCCATAAAATTTTAATGGTCCTGATGATTTTTACCACTGTGACCAGCTGTGAATCCCAAATTAAAAATGCCAAAACCGCTACTGTAAAAATATACGGAAACTGTGGTATGTGTAAAAAAACAATCGAAAAAGCCGCCAATGAAAAAGGCATAGCTCAGGCGGATTGGAATGTCGATAGTAAAATGCTTACGCTAACCTATGACAGCCAGAAGACAACTCCGGAAGCTGTTACTAAAAAAATAGCGTATGCCGGGTATGATAGCGATGCTTTCCGTGCCCCTGACGCAGCCTATGCTAAATTACCTGAATGTTGCCAGTATGAAAGGCCGGTGCAAACAAAAACGGTAGCTGCAACTGCTCTTCTTGAAGCAAAAACTGTTACACCAGCTCAGGAAAAAGGAGTAGGGAATGTGTATGCGGCCTATTTTAATTTAAAAGAGGCATTGGTACAATCTAACGGGGTCACTGCAGCAGCAAAAGGAACCACTTTGGTCACTGCGATCAAAGGTGTGGCTATGGAAGGGATGAAGCCGGAACAGCATGCAGTGTGGATGAAGGCGCTGAAAACAATACAGGAAGATGCTGTTCATATTGCAGGCACAAAAGATATTGAACACCAAAGGGAGCGTTTTGTTTCTTTGTCAAAAGCAATGTATCCTGTATTTAAAGCTTTTAAATCCGGAGGAACAGTCTACTATCAAAACTGTCCAATGTTTAATGATGGAAAAGGAGCCACATGGGTAAGCCGTGAAAGTACGGTGAAGAATCCATATTACGGAGCACAGATGTTAAGCTGTGGCAGCACGGTAGAAACCATACAATAACCTTAGGCCGGTCTGGCTTAGGGCCGGCTTTACATCATGGCTCTTATGAAACAAAAATTAACTTTACTGCTCTTCTTTTTTGGAGTGCTGATCCTGCGGGCACAGGACACTAAGGAATATGATTTATACGTTAGGGATACGGTAGTGAATTATACCGGGAAATCGGTAAAAGCGATTGCGATCAATGGGCAGATTCCGGCACCTACTTTATATTTTACAGAAGGTGATACTGCGGTAATTCGCGTACACAACACCATGCATCATGAAACGTCAATCCACTGGCACGGATTATTGCTGCCTAATGAACAGGATGGGGTACCTTATCTTACCACTGCTCCGATAAAAGGGATGTCGGTACATACTTATAAATTTCCAATCCGGCAAAGCGGCACCTACTGGTATCATTCCCATACGATGCTACAGGAGCAGTCAGGAATGTATGGCGCGTTGGTGATCCATAAAAAAGAACCACCAAAACTAAGGGAATATACCTTATTGCTGAGTGACTGGACAGATGCCGATCCCCATGAGGTAGAGCGGTCTTTGCACAAAGCAACCGATTGGTATGCCATTAAAAAAGGGGCGACCCAGAATTATGCAGCAGCAATTGGGAAAGGACACCTGAAAACCAAACTCACCAATGAATGGAAACGCATGCATGCGATGGATGTAAGTGATGTGTATTATGAACGCTTTTTTGCCAATGGAAAAACCGATGCCGAGGCACCTCAGTTTAAAGCCGGGGAAAAAGTACGCATCCGGGTAATAAATGGCAGTTCTTCAACCTATTTCTGGCTGAATTATGCCGGAGGGAAAATTGACGTTGTAGCATCGGATGGGCAGGATGTGGTTCCTGTAGCAGTAGATCGCTTGATTGTAGGGGCTTCGGAAACCTATGATGTCCAAGTTACGATTCCCGCGGAGGGCATGGCGTATGAATTCCTGGCAACTGCCGAAGACCGTACCGGGCATGCTTCTTTATGGCTGGGAAGTGGTGTGAAGCAATTGCAGGCACCGTTGCCGAAACTGGATTATTTCGAAGGCATGAAGATGATGAACGATATGATGACACTGGGTGGGAATATGAAGGATATGGGAATGAATATGAGCCTGCAGCAAATGGATATGAATGCCGTCATGTATCCTGAAATAACCGGAAAAACAGACAAATCCGGAGCTACCATGCCCGAACATCAGCCATCAAATGAGAAGATGGAGGCTATGGATATGCCGGGCATGAAAGGGCATACTATGCCAACTGGAGGTACTGAGGATTTGGTAACATTAAACTATGCGATGCTAAAAGCGCCGGAGAAAACGGTATTGCCCGAAGGGCCGGTACGGGTATTGAATTTTGAGCTGACGGGTAATATGAACCGCTATGTCTGGACAATCAATAATAAAACAGTTTCGGAAACCGATAAAATCCTGATTAAAAAAGGAGAAAACATCCTAATTGTAATTTACAACAATTCAATGATGCGCCATCCGATGCACCTGCATGGGCACTTTTTCCGGATATTGAATGGACAGGGCGATTATGCACCATTGAAAAATGTGATTGATGTCATGCCTATGGAAACCGATACAATCGAGTTTCATGCATCAGAAGAATATGGCGACTGGTTTTTTCATTGCCACATATTGTATCACATGATGTCGGGAATGGGAAGGATTTTTACCTACGAAAATTCGCCGCCCAATCCCCAGATTCCGGATCCGGAGAAAGCCCTGAAAATTGTGTACAATGATGACAGGCGGTATTACTTCTCTGCCAATATAGGACTCGAAAGCAATGGGAGTGATGGTGATATGCGCCTCGAAAATACCCGCAATTTTTTTGATGTCGAATGGAGGCTTGGCTTTAACGACCGATCCGGATATGAAACAGAAGCACATTTTGGGCGCTATCTGGATCGGAATCAATACCTTTCCGCATACGGGGGATTTGATTTCCGGTACCATAGCAACGATGATCCGGGGAGTAATCTCTTCGGGCAGGCGAGTACCCAGAACCAGCGGGCTGTAGTGTGCATCGGGATTATCTATCAGTTGCCCTGGCTGGTCAATGCGGATTTCAGGCTGGATCATCAGGGAAAAGCCCGGGTGCAGTTCAAGCGGGATGATATACCGGTTACATCACGATTACGGCTTTGGGGATCCTGGAATACGGATTTCGAATACAGTGTCGGTTCCCGGTATATAATGACGAAATACTGGTCGTTATCCGCACATTATGATAGTGATATGGGAATGGGTGGCGGATTAGTGCTGACTTATTAATTGCATAAAAAAAGCTTCTGAGGGATTCCTTCAGGAGCTTTTAGTTATTACGGGCTTGCTGATTCCTCGGTGCTTATAAAATGACTACTATGTAGCGCTATGAAGGGATAAACTGTAAGCAATAGTATTGTAGTATTTTTGGAAGCCTCCAAAAATACTATATTCGTGTTTTACTATAGCAGCTATTGATCCTCTAAAGATTTTCTGCAGGCATACTTAATATAACACCCCCTCTTATAAAATTGCATGTGGCTTTTGCCACAGCAGAAAGTATTGTTTGGTGTTTTGGTAGCCGCGTTTAATTTTACTACAGATGAAAAAAGCATTACTTCAATTGCATTTTGCCGTTTTTTTAGCAGGATTTACAGGTGTTTTTGGGAAATTAATCATTATAAATGAAGTGTTGCTCACATGGTACCGCTTGATTTTATCCGCTTTATTCCTGTTATTGATAGCTCGTTGGCGGAAAACAGAACAAATTTCATTAAAATCAATGTGCAGCATCGCAGCTGTGGGATTGCTCTTAGGAATCCACTGGTTGCTTTTTTACGGCAGTATTAAGTATGCCACAGTATCCGTTGGAGTCGTTTGTTTTGCATTAACAGGTTTCTTTACTGCTTTTCTTGAACCATTGCTGAATCGTAATAGGATTTCAATCCGCGAAATAGGGCTGAGCAGTCTTACAGTGATAGGGCTTGTCCTTATTTTTAGTTTTGATTCCAAATACCGCTTTGGGATTATACTGGGGGTTATTTCCTCTTTCTTTTGTGCCTTGTTCAATATTTATAATGAACGGTTGTCAAAACGCTATCAAACGCCAACGATCACCCTGTACCAGATGATAGGCGGGGCTTTGGGGATTGGTTTGATCGTGCCGGTGTATCAATTGTGGATTCCGGCTTTGGATTTTATCCCATCCCGGCAGGATGTACTTTATCTTTTAGTGCTTTCGTTGGTCTGCACCGTGTTTATGTATTATTTGATTACCAATGCATCCCGTAAACTAACCGCTTTTACAGTAAGCCTGAGTTTTAATCTGGAACCGGTATATAGTATTATTTTAGCCATTTTGCTCTTTAACGAAAGTAAGGAGATGACAATCTATTTTTACATGGGAGTTGGTTTAATCCTGATGTCGCTACTTTTTCAAATCCTGGATTTACTTTATTTTCAGAAAAAGTCCCGAGTTTGATTTAATAAGAGCATGCTTTTGCTTTGGGAATAATGCAGTAAGGAAAATTTTAAAGGGCAAGTACCCAATAGGGTTTAATAAGAAAACCCCGATTATCGTAAGATAATCGGGGTTTCGGTTTTAAAGTGGTACCTCCAGGGATCGAACCAGGGACACATGGATTTTCAGTCCATTGCTCTACCATCTGAGCTAAGGTACCGGCCTTGTTGCGGGTGCAAATATAGGATGTTTTTTAGTTTCTCCAAAACATTTTTAAAAAAAAATCAATTCGTATCTTCGCTTTTTTAAATCTAAGGATATGGTGTTAACAGTCGATGTGGGGAATACGAGAATTAAAGGTGCTGTCTTTGAGAAAGATACTCTTTTGGAGCAGTTCGTTTTTGATCGTGAAAATTTTAAAAAAAATATTGAAAAAATTTTCAGTGCCTACCCGAAAATTAGTGATTTGGTCGTCGCTTCGGTCGGAAAATTGGAAAAAGAGGACTTTCTGGCTTTTGAAAAACGGGCTAAAATAGGCTTTATTACGAATTCCGGTCTTTTTCCTTTTCAAAATAACTACGCCACACCGATGACTTTAGGAATTGATCGTATGGTTTTGGCAGCAGGAGCCGTTTTGGCTTATCCCGGACAGAACCGATTAGTTATTGATATAGGTACCTGTATTACGTATGACTTTATAAATGCCGAAGATCAGTACTTAGGTGGGGCTATAGCCCCGGGATTCCGTTTGCGTTATGAAGCCTTGCATAATTTTACAGCGAAATTACCGTTATTAACCTTCGGTGATCCTACACATTTTATCGGGAACTCCACAGAACAGTCCATCCACTCCGGAGTCGTTAATGGGGTGATTTTTGAAATAGACGGATTTATAGATCAATATAAAAAGGAATATTCAAAATTTACAATAATTTTAACGGGTGGAGACGCTGATTTTTTGGCTAAACGATTAAAAAATACCATATTTGCCAATTCAAATTTTCTTTTAGAAAGTCTGAACAACTTATTCCAATATAAAATTCACAATGATTAAAAGACTTTTAGTAAGCATTGGGTTGCTTTTTTCATTAGTTTCTGCTGCTCAGGAAGGGACTTCGTCACCATATTCCTTTTACGGGATAGGAGATCAAAGGTTTAAAGGCACCGCCGAAAACCGTGCAATGGGAGGATTGAGCATTTTTCCTGATAGTACACATATCAATCTTCAGAACCCTGCTGGATATGCTTCATTAAAAAGGGCTACATTTTCATTAGGAGGAAGTACAAGTTCAGTAGGCCTAAAAACAGATACTGAAACTGCCAATTCAAGCAGGACATCACTGGATTATCTGGCTGTTGGAATCCCGGTTGGAAAATGGGGATTTGGTTTTGGATTGATGCCTTATACTTCGGTTGGGTATAAAATTGAAACCAATACCGTAAATGTTGATAGCAGACGGTATACCGGAGAAGGGGGAATGAACAGAACCTTTCTTGGAGCAGGATACCAAATCACACCACAGTTGAGCCTGGGTGGAGAGATACAATATAATTTTGGACAGATCGATACAAGAAATATCCTTTTCCGACAAGCAGTACAATACGGAACACGGGAATACAATAATTCGGACCTGGGTGGACTTAGTTTTAATTTTGGTGCGATGTATGCTGCCAAAATAAATAAGAAGTATGATTTCTACAGCAGTGCCATTTATACCCCGGAATCAAAAATAAAATCTAAGAATTCCAGAAATATTGCTACAATCTCATATGGTAGTACCGGAACAGAAGTTATTCGCGACAGCCAGGACATCCCAATGGGTGATACTGATTTGGTAATACCGTCTAAATTTGCTATTGGTGCAGGTTTTGGAGAAAATAGAAAATGGATGGTCGGAACGGAACTTACTTTTTCAGAGACCAGCAAAATGACCAACCGATTCCAGGATATTTCTGCCAGCTATAAAAATGGCACTAAATTATCTGTAGGAGGCTATTATGTCCCTAACTATGCTTCTTTTAGCAGTTATTTCAGTACAATTACCTATCGTGCAGGTATAAAATATGAGAACACGGGGCTGGTAGTAAACAATCAGGATATAAAAGACCTTGGTTTTACTTTAGGGTTTGGCCTTCCGGTAGCGAATAATTTTTCGAGCCTGAATATTGGATTAGAATACGGAAAAAGAGGTACTAAATCTGCGGGGCTGATACAGGAAAATTATTTTAACCTGGTGATTGGCATCACGGTAAGTGACAGTTGGTTTAGAAAAAGATATTACGATTGATAAAATAACGACATAATTATGAAGCTTAAACTTGTTTTTTTGTTTGCGATCCTGAACGGATTCCTGGCTTCAGCTCAGGATAAGAAAAAGGAATGTGAAAGGGATTTTACTGCTTTTGAAGAACTTCACAGAGCTGACAAATTCGATGAGGCTTATGAGATGCTGGCAGGTCTTAGAAAGAAATGTCCAACGTTTAGTGAGGCGCTTTATACCTATGGAGAGGCAATACTGAATCATAAGATGGAAGTCATGAATAACGGTGATGAGAAAAATGCTGTTGCCCGTGATTTTGCGAAGCTTTATGATGAGTATGATAAAAACTACCCTCAGAATACAAAAAACAATTCCCTTAAAAAAGCATTAGTGCTGTACCGTTTTCAAGCGGTTCCTGAAGATGAGGTATATGCTTTATTCGAACAGGCATTTAAGGCAAATCCAACCGCTTTTAAAAGTCCGGAGGCAGTAGATGCTTATGCGACATTGTTGTATACCCGCTATAAAGCCAAGGACAAAGGAGTGACTATTGCACATTTTATAGAAATTAGTAGCGCTCTTTCCTTAATCGCAGACCAGGAGCTAAAGCTGGCTTCTGAAACTGAAAATGGATTGCTTTCAAAGCAAAAGTCACAGGAATTGAGCCTCGATGAGAAGATTGTATTACAGGCTGCTGCCCAAAAAGCAGAGTCATTTGAGATCATTTCTAAAAATTTAGATAAGTCCGTAAAGCAACTGACAAATTGTGATGCATTGGCTGCCTATTATGATGGTGCATTTGCAGCGCATAGTGCTGATGGTCCATGGTTAGAAATGGCATTGTACCGATTGGATACGCAACATTGTGATCGCAATGCGGTATTCCCAAAGCTGGCGGATGCTTTTTATAAAGTTTCACCTACTGCTACAGCGGCTTTTTATATGGGAGTACTTGCCCAAAGAGATAAGAATACAGAAAAAGCAACGGCTTATTTCAATGAGTCCATAAGCAAACAATCCGATAAGAAGGAGAAAGCAAGATTATATTTCAGAATGGCAAACAGCTATTCCGGAAAAGATAATGCTACGGCAAAAAAATATGCAACTCAGGCGATGCTTGAAAACCCGGCTTTTTCACAACCCTATTTTTTCCTGGCCCAGCTTTATACAGCTGCCGGTGACCAATGCGGGACAACGGCATTTGAGAAAAAAGCCTTATACTGGCTGGCTGCTGAAACAGTAATGAAATCAGTAGTGGCAGAGCCCAAAATGAAGGTTTCTGCAGAGCAGATAGCTGCCGGATACCGTAAAAAAGCGCCTTCAAAAGAAGAAATTGCTGCAGCGAAGATGAAAGGTAAACAAGTGGCTTTTGGCTGTTGGATACAGGAATCAGTATCGGTGCCAAAATTATAATATGGTATTAGATCCAACTAAAATACGACTGACACTTCTGGTGTTGCCTGCTGTGCTATTGCTTTATGGCTGTGAAAGTAATTTCAAAGATGTCCAGAAGTTTAATGTTACCGAGTTTACCCCGGTAGGTGAAGCAGAGAATTTTACTATGAAATATACCGATTCCGGAAAAATAAAAGCCATATTAGTCAGCAAACAGATGCTTGATTTCTCGAATATCGCCTATCCTTTTACCGAGTTTCCAAAAGGGGTGGATGTGACTATATTTGATAATAATGCTAAAAAGAGCTATGTGGTTTCTGACTACGCGATAAGCTATTCCCAGTCGGATATTATCGATTTACGGGGGCATGTCAAGGTTACCTCTCAGGATGGCAAAGTCCTGGAAACATCCCAGTTGTATTTTGACCAAAAACGGGAATGGTTTTTTACAGAACAAAAATGCAGGTTCACATCGGGACCTGAAAATGTGTTCTACTCCAATGGGTTTGATGCAAATAAAGACCTGAGCTATTTTAACGCACAGGATTTTACAGGAGTAGGGCAGGCATCCGATTTTTAAAATACATATCATGAAATTTCTACAATACGTTTATTTTTTTTATTTAATTTTAGCAGTACTTTTTCTCTATGATGGAATCAGTAAGCTGAATGCGCCGGGTACAGGAACGCCGGTTATCAGTTTCCTTTTTGCAGCAGCAGCTGTATTCATGTTTTTTTTCAGACGCAGGCATACCCGTAAATTTCAGCAACGGGATAAATAAAAAGTTCATCTATGGGAATTAGTATCATTATCATAACGTTATTATTTTCCGCCTTTTTTTCTGGAATGGAAGTCGCTTTTATTTCAGCCAACAAAGTCTATCTCGGTATCGAGAAACAACAGGATAATTTTCTTTCCGGTATATTAGCCCGGCTTATTGAGAAGCCTTCCCAATTTATAGCGGCAATGCTCGTGGGGAATACGGTTTCTATGGTGATCTATGGTTTTGTGATCAGCCGTATTATATTGGATGAGCTCGATTCGGCCTATATATTACATCCGGTTTTTCGGCTATTTCTCCAAATGGCCGCCGCGGCACTGCTAATTACGATTACCGCCAAATTTCTTCCCAAAGTTTTTTTTAGGATTTATGCGAATACGATTATGAAAGTATTTGCGCTTCCGGCATATTTTTTTTACCGGATCTTCTATTATGTTTCCTGCTTTATCATTTGGATGTCAGACCTGATTCTGCAAAAGCTTTTTAAAATTAAAGGACCGGAACTGGAGCTTGCATTTAGCAAAATAGAGCTTGGGGATTACATCAACGAGCAGATGGATCAGGTGGAGAACCGTGAAATGGTCGATTCGGAAATTCAGATATTTCGAAATGCATTAGAGTTTTCAGACCTGAAAGCCCGGGATATTATGACGCCAAGAACCGAATTGGTTGCCGTAGAAGCAACGGAATCGGTAGCTGGGCTACGGGCACTTTTTGTAGAAACGGGATATTCCAAAATTTTAGTCTACCAGGATTCTTTTGATGATATCCTCGGTTATGTCCATTCTTTTGACCTTTTTAAAAAACCAGCACTTATTGCTGATGTGATGATTCCTGTAGAGTTTGTTCCGGAAACAATTTATATCAAGGAAGTGCTGAATATACTGACGAAAAAGCGTAAAAGCATTGCGGTTGTACTCGATGAATACGGAGGGACTTCCGGTATGATTTCTATTGAGGATATTGTAGAAGAGCTTTTCGGCGAAATTGAAGATGAGCATGATCAGGACGAAGAACTGATAGAACAGCCACTTGAAGATGGATCCTATTTATTCTCTGCCCGCCTGGATGTGGAATACATCAATCAAATATACAAACTGGACATTCCTGAATGTGATTCTTATACCACATTGGGTGGATTTATTGTAGATGCTACGACAGAAATTCCGCATAATGGCGATCAAATCCGAATTGGGCGTTATTATTTTACAATACAATCAGCCACAAACAATAAGATTGAGTTAGTCAAATTAAGACTTGGGGAATAAAAACCCGATTTATTTTACATATTTATTTGAAAATATAACTTTACTGCTTTTATTATTAAATAGATAATTGTATTTTCGCCCACTGAATTTAAAATTAATAACTATAAAAATGGCAGTTTTATCAAAAATTAGACAACGTTCCTTTCTTGTGATTGCAATTGTTGGTTTAGCATTGTTTGCTTTCGTATTGACAGGTTTGTTTGATAAAGGCGGTGCGAGCAGGATGTTCCAAAATGTCGGAACCGTGAATGGGGAAGATATTTCAACAGAAGATTTCAGGATCAAAGTTGACGCAGCAGAGAAGAATTCTCAGGGTATGTCAATGATTCAGGCCGTAAATGGTGTTTGGGACCAGGAAGTAAAAAGAGTTTTACTGGAAGGTGAATATGAGAAACTTGGATTGAGAATTGGGAGAGACCAATTGATCGAAGTAATCAAAAACAATCCAAACTTCAGCCAGGATCCAAGATTCTTGAACGATGCAAAGCAATTTGATAAAGCCAAATTCAATGAATTTGTAGCCAGTATAAAAAGTAATAATCCTGAACAATGGCAATCTTGGTTGGCTTTCGAAAAACAAATCGAAGAAATGGCAAGAGAGCAAATGTACAGCACTTTGATCAAAGGAGGCCTTAACGCTACGAATGTAGAAGGCAAACTGAGCTATGAAATGGAAAACAACAAAGTAGCATTTGACTATGTTGATGTTTCCTATGCCAGTATCAATGATGACCAGGTTAAAATTTCAGATAATGAAATTATTGACTACATGAGAAAAAACGAAAAGAAATACAAAGCTGATGCTTCCCGTGATCTTGAGTTTATCCTGATTGATGACAAGCCTTCTGATGAAGACCAAAAAGAAGTTAAGGATTTAGTAAATTCTTTACTGACAAGAAGAGTAGTTTATAACGAAGCTACTGCTAAAAATGATACATTACCTGGATTTGCAGCAGCAACGAATGTAGCTGAATTTGTAAATGCAAATTCTGATATCCCTTATGATACGACTTATGTAACCAGAAAAGATTTACCAGCGGAACACGCTGATAAATTGTTCAACCTGGCAGCAGGTGAATTATATGGTCCTTACATGATTGGAGATTACTATTGTGTTTCTAAATTAGTAGACCGTAAGGCAGGTGCTTCTGCAAAAGCAAGCCATATCCTTATCAGCTTCGCTGGAAGTAAAGCTCCGAATCCGGCTATTACAAGAACGAAAGAAGAAGCAAAAGCGAAAGCTGAAGACTTATTGAAACAAATCCAGGCTAATCCTGCAAGTTTTGAAGCATTAGTTCCTACAAATTCTGATGATCCGGGATCGGCTCAAAACAGAGGAGAATATGATAACATTAAGCCAAACCAAATGGTGAAGCCATTTAATGATTTCATATTTAATAATCCAGTTGGAAAATTAGGAATCGTTGAAACAGATTTCGGATACCATATTATAAAAGTAACAGGAAAAGAAGATGCTGTACGATTGGCAACAATTGCACAAAAAATCGAAGCTTCTGAAGCTACCAGCGATCAAATCTATACTAAAGCTTCTAAAGCAGAGCAGGAAGCTGCAACTGCACCATTGGAGAAAGTTGGAAAAGAACTGAACCTTCCGGTAACGCCTGTAAACGGATTATTGGCATTTGATGAAAATGTTCAGGGATTAGGAAGCCAAAGAGGAATTGTACAATGGGCTTTTAATAAAGATACTAAAGAAGGAGATGTTAGGAAATTTGATATTCCTGCAGGACATGTAATTGCTAAATTGAAAAAAATCAATGAAGAAGGATTACAGTCTGTAACTTCTGCAAGAGTAGCCTTAGAACCAATCTTAAAAAACAAGAAAAAAGCAGAATTGATCAAAGCTAAAATGAAAGGGGCAACTCTGGAAGAAGTAGCGAAAAACAATTCCAAAACAGTACAGCCAGCGATCGGAATTACAGTAGCAAATCCTATGATTGCTAATGTAGGGATGGAGCCAAAAGTAGTAGGTACTGCTTTTGCTACTGCTGATGGAAAAACTTCAGGATTAATTGAAGGTAAATCAGGAGTATTCATGGTAAGAACTAAATCTGTTGTTAAAGCACCAGTATTACCAAATTACGGTAGCTATACTAACAGAATCAGAACAGAAGTTCAGGCAGCCGCTCCACAAAGAGCTTTAATGTCTCTGAAAAGCAATGCAAAAATTAAAGACCACAGAGCAGAAATCGGTTACTAATCGTTTTCTACTGGTTCCAAAAAAAGCATCCCGATTTAATAATCGGGATGCTTTTTTTTTGGGATAAAACTATGAGGTATTATAGCAGGATCATTTCTTCAAATGACAGCAGGGTAGGGTAGCCTTTAGTCTTAAAGTAGGCAGTGGGATCAGTAGTAGTGACTGCCATGATAAAATCACCACCCCAGGCGCCGAGGCTTTTAATCGTACCATTAAAATCGGCAAAATGTTCCGATTGGATTGTTGGGATTCCGAGTAAACTGCTCAGGAGTACTTCGTGTTGTTCTAATATAGCGGCAAATGCAGTAATTGAGGTAGCTCGGAGCAATTGTTGGGTTAGTGCTGTTATCGCTTCTGTATTTGTAGTGCTGCTGCCATTGTTCTTGCGATATGCCTGAACTGCGGTTTTGGTATTTTGTTTTTTATTGAGGTAAACAAAATAAATATGATTTTTGAAGGGAGGGTCGAAAATTACCTTTTCCACTTCAGGATGACCTGAATTAAGTTGATAGCATAATGGCCCGTCAGTCTTCGCGCAGGCAATATCATAACCGCTGCCACCAAAACTGTTTTTAAGCAGCGTGAAGGGATCAATAGCAAACCAGCTGGCAATGTTGTTGATGACTGTAGAAGAAGTCCCTAGGCCCCATTGTCTTGGAAAGGTAAGGTGGGTGGTAACGTCATAGCCGCCAGAATTGGACAATACCACCGGATTCATGATATGAGCAGCATGTAAAATCTCAATTAATGTATTCTTGACAGCATCATCGTTAAACTGATGGGATTGTATTACATCTTCAATAGTGAAAGTGCCTTCAAACCAAATGCTATGATCGGCATCAAAACTTTTCCAGGTAATATGCGGTGTAGAAATAGAGGCTACAATAAGATCCTGTCCCATCCTGGTGGGCAGGGCAAAAGCCATCGCGCCATCAAGGACTGCATATTCTCCTGTGATGAGGAGTTTTCCGTTACTGTAATATTGCTGTGTCAAAAAAGCTTGTTTTATAGTTGTTGGGGATTTATTTTCGAAGATTTGCAATGTGGCTTACCACTGCGGCATGGGTCACGGTATTGCTCTTAAAATGATGTACCGTGTTTTCTTTTTCGGCATCGGTAGCATGCAGTTGATTCAGGATGTTCATTAGGTGCATTTTCATATGCCCTTCCTGTATTCCGGTGGTTGTCAGCGAGCGAAGGGCGGCAAAATTCTGTGCAAGCCCCGCTACCGCAACAAGCTGCATGAGCTCTTCTGCTGACGGATGCTGCAGCATTTCGAGTGACAATTTAACCAGGGGATGTAAGGAGGTTAAGCCGCCTACAGTGCCTAAGGCCAAAGGAATTTCGAGCCAAAATGTAAAAATACCATTTTCAACTGTTGCATGTGAAAGGCTGGAATAGTGGCCGTTCCTACTGGCATAGGCGTGTACTCCTGCTTCCACAGCCCTAAAGTCATTACCCGTTGCCAGCACTACCGCGTCAATGCCGTTCATGATGCCTTTGTTATGGGTTACTGCCCGGAAGGGCTCAATTTCTGCAATTCTAACGGCGGTAAGGAATTTTTTGGCAAAATCCATCGGGTCAATAGCCGGATTTTCATTCAGTTCTTCGATTTTACAGGATACTTCGGCACGAACAGTACAATTGGGTACGTAATTCGATAAAATGCTCATGATAACTTCGATGTTCTGCTCCGTTTCGTTAAAATCACTGTAATCGCAGGCTTCTGCTTTTAGTGTCCTTGCAAATTGTTCCAAGCAGGAGTTGATGAAATTGGCTCCCATGCTATCCCTGGTATCAAAAGTAGCATGCAGCTGGTAATAGTTTTCCAGTAAATCGGTTTTGTTTTTGAGGAGGATATCCAGAATGCCACCGCCTCTTTTCTGCATATTTTTTGTGATGCTGTCGGTAGCGGTGTACAGTTTTGGTTTCAGGATTTCGAAAAAAGCATATAACTTTTCAGGATCACCTGTATAGGTAAAATGAACCTGGCCAATTTTTTCGGTATTGATTACTGTGGCTTTGAATCCGCCGCGTTTCGACCAGAATTTTGCGGTCTTGGCTGCTGCGGCTACGACAGAGCTTTCTTCGATAGCCATTGGAATGGCATAGTTTTTACCATTAATGAGGAAATTCGGCGCTATTCCTAAGGGAAGGTAAAAATTGGTAATTGTATTCTCTATAAATTCATCATGGAGTTGCTGTAATTCGGTATCGGTATTCCAATATTTTTTAATTAAGGCTTTCGCTTCCTCTGGAGCACTGAAATAATGTGCTGCAATCCAGTCAATTTTTTCTTCTTTGGATAGTTTTGAAAAACCTTTATGGGCTTGGGTCATTGTGATGCAATTTTAATGCAGCAAAGATAAGGGATTATATGTAATATTAATAGAACGGAATGCTTTCCATATGCGTTTAACTGTTTCTAATCCTGATGAAAACTGAATAGGCAAATGTGGGTTATAGGCAAAAAAAAGGCTGCCATAGCGGCAGCCTTTGAATAATTTAAATAAGCTATTGTTTTACTATTTTCATAGTATTAACGGTTGTGCCAATAGTCGCTTTTACAATATATGTTCCAGTAGGCAGGCTGGTTACGTCTACCTGTGCGGTACTGGCTCCAGGATTCTGACGTAAAACTTCCTGTCCGATCATATTATAAACCGCTACATTTTCAATAGCATCTTTATACTTCAGGTTCAGGTAATTTTTTACTGGATTTGGATAATATGAGAAAGCAGCATCGTCAAAGGTATCAATACCTAATGGGGAAGCAGTAACGGTCAGAGTATAATCTTCAGTTTGCCCAAAGCTGAAATCATCACTGGAAGTACAAGGCGTTGTGGTGTATTCATCATAATATTTCACTACACGCATACGGGTATTTCCAAGTAGTGCTGTAGCAGGTACAAGGATATTTCCAGCTGCCTGGATTGCATCGCTTCCGGTAGAATTGATAATAGATCCAATTTGATAGGCTTCTCCTGCATCATCTAAGGTGCCATTTTGGTTCCAGTCGATATACACGGTGAAGTAATCAGTATAATTACCGCCTGTATTTCCTTTTAAGGTAATAGGATACGTTTGGCCCTGTTGTACGGTTCCTGTTACTGTGGTGAAATCCTGGTATTCGTTTACATCATCAGCAGGATCGGAAGGGTTGTTGATTCCGGCAAAATTCACATTACTGATCGCTTCAACAAATAAATAAGTGGAGGCGCAATAGGTAACTGGGATTTCTACTTCGGCAGTTGTTACGGAAATATTATCGACCAGCAGTACATAGGAGTCGTTGGAATTATTGACGAAAGCAATTCTTACATTTTGACCTATATAGGCAGAGATATCTACAGACCGCGTAGTCCATATTGGGTTTTCTCCGGTTGTTGTGTATAGGTTTACAGTAAAATCAGCTACTGTGTTACCACCATTTGGAGCTAATTTTAAGGAATATCCATCAGGATAGTCCGCGTCCTGAGCCTTGGCGTCCCACGAAAGAAAAGCGGAAGGTGCTGCGGTAAGATTAATGGTAGGGGAAATTAGCCAATCATTTGCGGATCCGGCAGGGGTATACCATGAGGTGCTCATTGCGGCGAAATTACCGTCCGGTCCTCCGAAATTTGGGGTTGCACCACCACGGTCGCGGGTGATCCATGCAGCATTAACATAGCTCACTCCGCTGGCCGGAGTCAGGCCATCAACGTTAATAAGCGTCCAGGCAGTAATGCCAGGTCCACTTCCATCCCAATTTTCCTGAAAAATTTGTCCATAGCCAAATAGGGGCAAAATGACAATAGCGTAAAGTAGTTTTTTCATCATATATTAATTTTGAGGTTTACGCTAAATTACGAAAAAATAAATTTAAAAGTATTATGAAATGTTAAAAATGGACACTATAAGGTTGTTATGAAGGCTTTTGTTGGATGCTATTACTATTGTGTAGTTGGATTTGATGAGCATGGAATAAAAGGAGAACTATCAACAGGTAACGAAATTTATGCCTAATGAGTCATTACTGAGCTTTGAAAAAGCGGGCTTTTAAAATGATAAATAACTAAAAAAAGAATAAAGTTATAAAGTGTAAGGTGCTGTATTACAGGGAATGCTGACAGGTGTCTGTAGGTTAAAATTGCATTTAACACAAAAAATAATCATTTATTCCGATTTTTTCACTAAAATTGGGAGTTTTTTACCACTACTAAAAATGAATTATTTTAAACACGCTTTTATCCTGTTTTTAGCAGCGGGATTTTCAACTTTTGCTCAGCAAAAAATCACTATTGAAGAGATCTATGGCGGCGCATTCCGGGGCAAGAGCCTTGATGAATTGCAGGCGCTGAAAAATACGAATCAATATACGGTACTCAATACCGATCGTGCTTCGAAGTCAATGCAAATCGATTTGTACGATTATGCAACGCTGAATAAAGTAGCCACGTTAATCAATACCAAAGATCATAAGGAATTGCCCCCAATTGACAGTTATACCTTTAGCAGTGACGAAAAACAAATCCTTATCGCCTGCAATAGTGAGTCTATCTTCCGGCATTCCTTTGTGGCAGATTATTATTTATATGATATCGCTTCAAAAAAGCTTCAGAAACTGTTTGATTTCAAAATCCAGGAGCCTGTTTTTTCTCCGGAAGGAACAAAGATCGCGTATGCCAAAGAAAATAATCTATACGTTTATGCTATTACGACAGGAAAAACGACCCAACTGACTACTGATGGGAAGAAAAACAGTATCATTAATGGTATTACAGACTGGGTATACGAAGAGGAATTTGCATTTGTAAGAGCATTTGACTGGAACAAAGCGGGTGATAAAATAGCCTATATCCGTTTTGACGAAAGCCAGGTTCCGGAATTTACAATGGATATGTACAATACCGGATTATATCCTTCACAGGAAACCTTTAAATATCCGAAAGCTGGAGAGAAAAATGCAGAGGTATCCCTGCATATTGTGGCGGTGGCTACAAATACTACACAAAAAATTAACTTAGGGAATTATAACGACTTTTACATTCCCAGAATTAAATGGACTACAGATCCTGCGCTATTGAGTGTTCAGGTATTGAACAGGCATCAGAATAACCTGGATCTTATTTTTGTAGACGGGAACACCGGAAGTGCCAAAGTAATCCTGACGGAAAAAGATAAAGCCTATGTGGATGTTACTGATAACCTTACATTCCTGAAAGACAACAGTTTTATCTGGACCAGTGAAAAAGACGGATT
Organism: Flavobacterium kingsejongi; assembly: GCF_003076475.1. Classification (NCBI taxonomy): domain Bacteria; kingdom Pseudomonadati; phylum Bacteroidota; class Flavobacteriia; order Flavobacteriales; family Flavobacteriaceae; genus Flavobacterium; species Flavobacterium kingsejongi. Next base: position 1,759,100 of record NZ_CP020919.1, read on the forward strand.
TAACCATATCTATCATTATGATAAATCCGGTAAACTAAAAAATCAGATTACCAAAGGCAATTGGGAAGTAACTGAATATTATGGACTGGATGAAAAATCCGGAACTATTTTTTACCAATCGGTTGAAAACGGCTCTATAAACCGTGATATCTATAGTATTCGCCTTACCGGGAAGGACAAGAAGCGACTTTCGGTACAGGCTGGAACACATGCGGCTACCTTTAGCCCGAATTTTGACTTTTATATCAATACATTCTCCAGCGCACTGCAACCACCAACCTATACTTTAAACGCTGCCAGTACTGGTAAAGAAGTAAAAGCAATCGTTGGAAATGATGAGCTTTTGGCGAAATTCAAAAAATACAATCTTCCTGAGAAAGAATTCTTTGTGCTTAAAACGGCAAAAGGACATGAATTAAACGCCTGGGTAATCAAACCGAAAGACTTTGATGCTACTAAAAAATACCCGGTACTGATGACACAATATAGCGGTCCAGGATCCCAACAGGTAGCCAATAAATGGTATGACAGTAATGATTATTGGTATATGTTACTTTCTCAAAAGAATTATATCGTTATTTGCGTCGATGGAAGAGGAACCGGTTTCAAAGGGGCTGACTTTAAAAAAGTAACCTATAAGGAACTGGGTAAATTGGAGGTAGAAGACCAGATTGATGCTGCAAAAGTTATCGGAAAATATAACTATGTTGATGCTTCAAGAATTGGTATCTGGGGCTGGAGTTTTGGAGGTTTTATGGCATCAAACTGTATCCTGAAAGGGAATGATGTGTTCAAAACTGCTATCGCAGTGGCACCGGTAACCAGCTGGAGATTTTACGACAGTGTCTATACCGAACGTTTTATGCAGACACCTCAGGAAAATGCTTCGGGTTATGATGAAAATTCACCCATTAACCATGTAAGTAAACTGAAAGGTAATTTCCTTCTGATTCACGGGACGGCAGATGATAATGTGCATGTGCAGAATTCAATGACCATGATAGAAGCACTGGTTCAGGCCAACAAGCAATTTGACTGGGCTATTTATCCCGATAAAAATCACGGTATCTATGGCGGAAAAACGCGCATACAGCTGTTTACAAAAATGACAAATTATTTAGAAGAGAAACTATAAAACTTAAGAACAAAACAAACTACAAAAATGATAGAAAATAAAGTAATTGCAGATCATCAGGAAGGTCCGTCAAAAGGTCATCCAAAAGGACTTTGGGTATTATTCGGAACCGAGATGTGGGAACGATTCAATTTTTATGGCATGCGCGCCATCCTGACATTGTTCCTTGTAAATTCATTGATGATGAAAGAAGAACAAGCTTCTATTATCTATGGTGGATTCCTGGGATTGTGTTATTTGACGCCAATGTTGGGTGGTTTTATTGCCGATCGTTTTTTTGGAAATAGAAACTGTATTTTATTAGGTGGATTGATGATGGCTTCAGGGCAGTTTTTGCTGTTTGTAAGTGCCAGCGTTTTTGGTTCTGATATCGGTCTGGCAACGACCCTGGTATGGATCGCGTTAGGGATCATCATTTTTGGAAATGGATTCTTTAAGCCAAATATTTCCAGTATGGTAGGTAGTTTATACCCAAAACAGGAAAAAACAAAATTAGATACAGCATTCACCATCTTCTACATGGGGATTAATATGGGGGCTTTCCTGGGACAATTTATCTGCCCAATTATCGGGGATGTTAAAGATGCCAATGGTGTACGTGATATCCATGCGTTTAAATGGGGATTCCTTGCTGCGTCTGCAGCAATGTTAATTGGAACAGCTGTTTTTTACTTTTTGAAAAATAAATATGTAGTAACACCGGAAGGAAGACCATTAGGAGGATTACCATCTAAGAATGTTGCTTCAGATTTTGAAGAAGGTGAATCGCAAAAAGCAGTATTCTCTTCGAAAGCTTTAGCCATTGCTGGAATTGCATTTTTTATTTTAGGTGCGATTATCCACTACGGATTAGACCAAAATTTAATTTATACCCTGATCTACTCCAGTGGACTGACACTGGCAGGATTGATCATCTCTGATACATCATTGACTAAAATTGAACGCGACAGGATTTTTGTAATTTATATTGTTGCCTTTTTTATCATCTTCTTTTGGGCTGCTTTTGAACAGGCAGGATCATCATTGACCTTTATAGCAGACAACCAGACCGATCGTAATTTCTTCGGATGGCAGATGCCGGCTTCTATGGTTCAGATTTTTAATGGAATCTTCGTAATTGTATTAGCAGTACCTTTTAGTATGCTGTGGGATTACCTGAGAAGTAAAAATTCAGAACCTATTTCTCCGATGAAACAATCCTTCGGACTTGCGCTGATTGCTTTGGCTTACCTTATTATAGCCTTTAATGTAAAGGATTTAGGGAATAATGGATTATTGGCTATTAAATGGTTGATCTTATTATATTTCATCCAGACCTGTGCCGAACTTTGTTTATCACCGATCGGTTTGTCATTAGTGGGTAAATTATCACCAAAAAGATTTTCATCATTGTTATACGGAGTATTCTTCCTTTCCAATGCAGCGGGTTATGCGCTTGCAGGAACTTTAGGGGCAATATTACCAGCAACAGGGGACAAATACAATAAAGCAAAAGAACTGGGAATTGATCTTCAGGGTGTACTGAACAAAACGGTGACGCCAACAGCAGAACAATTAAAGTTATTGGAAACGAATCAAATTAGTGCTTCAAACCACTTTTTTGCAGGATTTGAAATCCATAACCTGTTTGAGTTCTTTATGGTTTTTGTGGTGCTTTGTGGATTGGCAGCTTTAGTGTTGTTCGCCTTAACACCGGTTATGAAAAAAATGATGCACGGTATACGATAATATGGAACAGACACTGACAGATTTAGAATCAATACAGAATTTTGAAGGCAAATACCCTAAGCAATTATGGTATTTGTTTTTAGTTGAAATGTGGGAACGTTTTTGTTTCTACGGAATGCGTGGGGTATTGACCTTTTTTATGGTTGATCAATTATTTTTAAAAGATGCAGAAGCCAATTTGCAATATGGAGCCATCCAGGCCTTTGTGTACGCTTTTACATTTATTGGTGGAATTTTTGCCGATAAGATACTCGGCTTTAAAAAGTCCTTGTTTTTTGGTGGTATCGTAATGATTTTAGGGAATTTGCTCATCGCTTTTTCGCCACAGGAAATGTTTTATTACGGGATTGCTTTCTCAATCATTGGAACCGGTTTTTTTAAGCCCAATGTATCCTCAATGGTAGGGGAGTTATATACAGAGAAAGATCCGAGAAGAGATGCCGGATACGGTATGTTTTATGCAGGGATTAATATAGGAGGCCTTTTAGGAGGTGCTTTATGTATTTATTTGGGTAAATACCATTCCTGGACCCTGTGTTTCCTTTCTGCCGCTATTGTAATGGGATTTGGTCTGCTCACCTTTTTGTTTACTAAAAAGTACCTTGGGCCTATCGGAGATTCACCATTATTAAGCCTGCCTTCTTCAAAACGTAAAATCCGCGAGATTGCGGTATACATAGGTTCCCTGTTGAGTATACCATTTATCTTTTTGATGGTAAAAAATACCCACTACACGGATTATTTCATGTATACCATCGGGGTCATTGCAATTGCCTATTTCCTATATGAAGTATATAATTTGCAGAATACGGCCTTACGTAAAAAACTGGTAGCAGCTTTCCTGTTTATCTTTTTCTACTTTTTATTCAATGCTATTTATGAGCAGAGTGGAGGATCGTTATCCCTTTTTGCAAAAGACAACCTGAACAGTAGATTGCTCTTTTTCGATATAGATCCTAATATTGTGAACAATAGTTCGAATACGCTTTTTGTCATCATCCTGAGTCCGATTATTGGATTGTTATGGCTGTGGCTGGCCAAAAAGAAAATTGAGCCGAATACCATTATCAAATTTGGAATTGGCTTCCTGTTCCTTTCGGCTTCATTTTACATTTTCTACTACACAAAATTCTTTGCTAATGCTGAAGGGATTACATCCCTGAACGTATTCACGTTTGCCTATTTTATTACTACGATTGGTGAATTATGCCTGGGGCCTATCGGAATGTCGATCATCACTAAACTGTCTCCAAAAAGGCTTTTTGGAATGATGATGGGATTATGGTTCCTCGCCAGTGCATTTGGGCAACTTGCCGCAGGAAAACTTGGGGCAGAAATGTCAAAATCGAATACAGGCGCTACGTTGCTTTTTAAATTACAATCCTATACCGATGGTTATTATAAGCTCGCAATCTATTCGCTTATTGCAGGAGTTATTCTTATAATTTCAGCTCCTTTGATAAAAAAATTAATGCAGGAAGTAAAATAAATACCTATGAGTCAGAATACGACAGATCAGTTTTTTAAGAATACAGTTATCGGCCACCCCGCCGGATTATTTATCTTATTTTTCACCGAAATGTGGGAACGCTTTTCCTTTTATGGAATGCGCTCTTTATTGATTTTGTTTTTAACCGCTTCCTTTACAGATGGTGGTTGGGAATGGACGCGTGAAAATGCTTCTGCCTTGTTTGGGTCTTATGTAGGGTTAGTATATCTTTCTACAATGTTAGGAGGCTATTTTGCCGATAAAGTCATTGGTTTCCGATGGGCTGTTGTAGTGGGTGCTGTGCTAATGACCTTAGGGCACGCTGCTATGGCTGTGGAAACGGAATTTTCGATTTACCTCGGATTGATATTGTTAGTTTTTGGAAATGGTTTCTTTAAGCCTAATATGACCTCCATTATTTCGGAGATGTACAAAGACCGTCCGGAAAAGAAAGATGGTGCTTATACTTTGTTTTATATGGGTGTAAATGCCGGAGCTTTTTTTGGAATCCTGCTATGTGGTTATCTTGGAGAAAAAGTAGGCTGGAGTTATGGTTTCGGACTGGCTGGAATCTTTATGTTCTTTGGGATGCTCCAGTTTTGGCTTTCCCAGAATATCTTTGGAGATATCGGGTTAAAACCGAATAAGGAAAGTAAAGCGAAAGCGGAAGCCCTGGATTCGGACAAAAGAAATCCATTCACGCCTTGGCAATTGGCACTGATCGCCCTGACTTCTATTTTAGGATTGTTGTGGATATTGAATGCTCCGGCATCTAAAATATCGGGTGGTAAAATTGATGTTTTTGCCTTTTTAGGATCGGGAGGAAATAATTATGCTATCCTAACCGCATTGGTATTGTTCATAATATTATTGGTTTACAGGTTTACACAATATTCTAAAATTACCAGAGAGAAATTAATGGCGGTAACTTTCTTTGCCTTCCTTACTATTTTCTTTTGGGCTATTTTTGAGCAGTCCCCTAACAGTTTAACCATTTTTGCAAGTGATTATACGAACAGGGTTCTGGAAGGAAACTGGAGCGTCATATTTTTAGTGATGAACTCCCTGATTACAGTTTTGCCTTTGGGAATTATTACCTGGGTATTGTTCCTGATGTTCAAGCAGACTTTTAAAAATTACGCTTTGGCGAATATTATCCTCAGTTTGAGTTTTGTAATTGTATGGGGTATTGCCCTTTGGATGCTGGCAAAAGATTATTATACTGCGGGTTACTTAGACCTTTCTGATGGCACGCTTGAATTATTAAAAATAGAAAAAGTAACCACAGCGTTAACGGAAGTTCCGGCGACCTGGTTTTCAACGCTGAATTCCCTATTCATCATTTCACTGGCACCATTGTTTTCAAAATGGTGGGAAAGTAAATACAATCCTTCTGCCAATATAAAATATGGGATTGGAATGTTCTTATTAGCACTTGGAATGGCATGCGTAGCGATTGGAGCTTCAGGTATTGCACCGGGTGCGAAAACAGCTTCTGTAAGCATGATATGGCTGATATTGGTATATCTTTTCCATACCATGGGCGAGTTGTGTATTTCTCCGGTTGGGCTGTCGTACGTAAGTAAGCTGGTTCCTGGAAGAATGATTGCTTTTATGTTCGGAGTTTGGTATCTTGCGGTGGCTATCGGAATGAAAGGTGCCGGTATGTTTGGAGAAAATATCGATACCATTGCCAACGAGCATGGATTGAGTTATTTCTTTTGGATGCTAACCATTATTTCGGTTGTAGTAGCCGTGTTTTCGATTATTATGACGCCAGTAATTAAAAAATTAATGCATGGTGTGCGATAGCGGCACCATTTTTGAAAATAACGTCAAAAAAAAATTAGCATGAAAAAAATAGTATTCGCACTTTTTCTTATCTTAGGTGCTGCTGCAGTAAAAGCACAGGAAATAAAATGGATGACTTTTGAAGAAGCCCTGAAAGCGCAAAAAAAGAAACCTAAAGCCATTCTTATGGATGTTTATACCGAATGGTGTGGGCCGTGTAAGATGTTGGATAAAAATACCTTTCAGAATAAGGATGTAGCAGCCTATATCAATAAGAATTATTATGCTGTTAAGTTTAATGCAGAAGGTAATGAAGAAGTAAATTACAAAGGGCAAAAGTTTGTTAATGCAAGCTATGATGCTGCCCGTAAAGGAAGAAACGGAACGCATCAGTTCACACAGGCTTTAAAAGTTACCGGATATCCTACAATGATGTTTTTTAATGATAAAGGAGAAGTGGTAACGCCTTTGGTAGGGTATTATAAACCGGAACAAATTGAGATTTACCTGAAAGCATTTTCAGCTGAAGAATATAAAAAATTAGATACCCGTGAAAAATGGGAAGCCTATATGGCTGCCTTCAAAGGCGAATTCAAAAGTTAGATCAATTATTAATTCTATAAAATCCCTTTTCTGCAATAGCGTGAAAAGGGATTTTTGCATTACTGCAGGTTCGTTTCCATAGCTGGACAGTAGTATTGTAATTGGTAGCATCAGCAATAATGAGTTTGGGTTGTACTTTTTTCAGCAGCCTTTCAAGATTAATTTTGGGCGATTGCGAAAGGATGATAATGTCGGGATCACAATGTTCCGGAAGGATTCCATGTTGATCCAGTATAAGGATTTTTTGATGCTGAAAGTAATACAGATTGCGTAGGGGTAATAAGGTGTCAATGTGGCTGTGTGTTGCAATCTGATAGGGTTTTAGGCTGCTGTCTTGCAGTATATCTTTCCTGTCCCGATTGCTGAACACGGTAATCTTATTTCCTTGTCGTTCCAAAAGCAGCGGATTTTTATATGAATGTAATACTATAAAATCAGCTGTGCCTGTCGACTGTATGCGTGACATCCAACAGGTCAATTGTGTAATGATGACAAAGCTGCACAGGATAAGCAGTCTTGGAAAAGTGGGCTTTTTTAGCCAAAGGACAATAGCAATCACACACGAGTAAAGTGAAAGCATGACCGGTAAACTACAAGGCACATCCCGGAAGATAAAATCATCATACGACGCAATCTTATGAATAATGCTATTTAAGGCGCTGATAGCAATTTCTAATAGTTTTGACACAGTAGCGTGCGTGATGTCTAAAGCGGCTAATAAAAGCACTATGAGGCCATAAATCATGATAATTGTAAGCAGGGGGAGCACAATGATATTGGTGAGGAAGAATAATCCTGGAAACTGATGGAAATAATACAGCGATAAAGGTAAGGTTCCTATCTGTGCAGCTATTGAAACGGTGAGTATGTCCCACAAGTAGCGTAATATCTTAAATTTCGGTGTCCAAAAACCGGAAAGTGCAGGCTGGAGCCATACAATAAAAAATAACGCACTGTAACTGAGTTGGAAACCGACGTCAAAAAGTGTAGCAGGATCCCATAACAGCATTAAAAGTGCTGATACTATTAGGGTGTGGTATATTGAAGTTCCCCTTCGTAATAAGGCTGCAATTGCTGCAAAAGTAAACATCACAACCGATCGTACTACCGAAGGTGACCCTCCGGCGATCATAGCGAAAAGCCATAGCGTTAGAATTACAATTCCGGTTTTGATAAAAAGGCTATAACGGGTATTGGGGAGGAATTGCAATAGGGAAGATATAAAAAAGTAAATAAGGCCGATATGCAACCCGGATACAGATAGTATATGAACGGCACCGGCAAGGCGATAGTCCTGTAATATTGTCGGATCCATGTCTTGTTTCTGTCCTAATAACAATGCTGCAACCACCTCCAGTGCTGCAGGAGCAAAACCGCTATTTTTTAAATTAGTAAGGATGGTGTTTCGAAACTCGGCACTATAATAATGGCTGTTTTTGGTTTTGATGTTACACAATACTACCGCATTTGGATTAATCTTCATGTATCCTAAAATACCTTTATGTTCCATATAGCTGCGGTAGTCAAACTGGTGGGGATTGAAAGGGATATGAAACTGTTGGATTTGTCCGTGTATTTTTATCCTGGATCCGATAGAAAGAGAGCGTTCTGGAATTGTCCTACGAATTTGGATTAATAGTTTTCCATGATAATCCTGAGTGTTAATGCGGTATACTGAAGCAATATAACGTTGGTATGTAGCAGTATTTTTTAGTTTTTCCTGGATTCTTACTTCGACATGATTGTGTGTAGGAAACTTGTCAAGATGTGTTATATAATGACCTGGCTGATTATAGGGATTATGAAGTGCCTGACTGGTAATACCAATACTGAAAGCAAGCATGCACACGGAGATGCCTAAAAAAACAGTCTGTTGAAAATTTTTAAAAGCTTGGAGGTAAAGCAGGAAACAGATAATGAAACTGATCGCTAACAAGCAAATGCTGAAACGAAGTGAAGGATTGTAATAAAAGCCAGTACAGAGCCCGGTACAATACAACGCCGTAATTTTGAACAAAGGATACTGTGCTATTTTCATAAGTACAATGCAGCGTAGTCGGCTGATTAAACATAAAAATAGTAGTAGTCCGAACGATCTTAGGGTTATAATCGTTTGCTATTGTAGGGTGGAATTACAATAACGACATCCAATAAATAGGGGTTGTGTTTTAGAAAACAGGATCAATTACACGGTTAGCCTGTGCAAATGTTCTTTTGTAATACGGTTCATTCGTTGAAGAAACCATCACGCCTTTTGAAGTAGAAGAGTGGATGAATTTAATTTCTTCACCATTTACTTCAGTAACCATGCCTACGTGGTTGATTCTTTTGCTGCCATTGGTTTTAAAGAATACCAAATCACCTTTTTTGATTTCGCTATGATCCAGTTTTTCACCGTATTGTGCCTGTTCAAAAGAGGAACGTGGTAATTTTATACCGAAAATATTAAATGTTGCTGTCACCATTCCGGAGCAATCCATTCCGGAAGTAGAAGTGCCACCACCGCGATAATGAACACCAATGAATTCCATGGCATTATTTATTAGCTGCATCGCAAGATAATTCTCTGTAGGTTGTGGAGTGAAATCTTTATCTTCTTCCTCGTTGATTAATGATTTTTTGTTGGTGTTGCTTTTAGCGCTTTTGCTAACGCTTTTCTTGTCCGTTTTTGCAACTGCCTTTTCGGGAGTAGCTTTAGTAGCGGCTACTGTTTTCTTTTCTGTTGCTGCCGGAGTGGTGTATACACCTTTCTTTACAGCTTCTTTTTTTGAGGTAATAATCTGAGCATGGCCTAAATTCGTTGCCAATAACAAGATGGGCAAAAAGAGATAGAAGATTTTCGTTGATGTCATATTTTATTTTTTATTTTTTTAGCACTTTTTGAATCGGGTGCTATAGATTTATAAATAAAATTCCGGAAAGAATTTAAAAATAATGCTTTTCAATACAGAAGCAGCATTACTTCAAAACGATTCTTGAAAATTAATATTGCATAATTAAACGTAAATTTAATATAATTTCCATGTAAACCTACCTTTTTCAATATTATTTTTATGCTAAATAATTTAACACAGCAAGATTGATACGTTTTAAGGTGCTGGTATTCAATTCTTTTTAAGGCGATCCCGGATATCGTCAACAATAAGTTTTGCAGTAGTCTCACTGGCGCCAGCTCCTCCTAATTTCTGTTCCAGGATCGTGTAATCATTCAATATTTTAGCACGTGAATTGGCGTTCAGTAATTTGTTTATTTCTTCAACAAGCCTTTTGGTATTCAGTTCGTCCTGTATGAGTTCCGTAACCACTTCCTGGTCCATGATGAGATTAACAAGGGAAATGTATTTGAGGGTGAGGATTCTTTTGGCAATCTGATAAGATACCCAGCTTCCTTTGTAGCACACTACCTGTGGTACCTTAAATAGTGCTGTATCGAGGGTAGCCGTACCCGAAGTGACCAGTGCCGCTGTAGAAATGCTTAGTAGGTCATAGGTTTTATTGTCAATATAATGAACGTTTTTGGTCTTTAAGAAAGGTTCATAAAAAGAGAATTCCTGCCCTGGCGCTCCGGCAATTACAAATTGATATTCTGGAAAATGATTGACAACACTAAGCATTATGTGCAACATTTTGGAGATTTCCTGTTTACGGCTTCCGGGGAGCAATGCAATGATGGGTGTTTTATCCAAATGATTCTGCTTGCGGAATTCTTCAAACGACAGCGTAGGGCGATTGTGAATCGCATCAATGATGGGATGGCCTACGAAGTTTACATTATAGTGGTGCTTGTTTTCGTAAAACTCTTTTTCGAAAGGAAGGATAACATGCATACGCTCTACATCACGTCGGATCGCATTAATGCGGCTTTCTTTCCAGGCCCAGATTTGGGGTGAGATATAATAATGAGTAGGGATTCCTTTTTCCTTTGCCCATTTTGCAATACGCATATTGAATCCGGGATAATCGATGAAGATAATTGCATCGGGATTGAATTTCTCAATGTCAATTTTACAGGATTTTATGTTTTTGATGATGGTCTTTAGGTTGAGTACCACTTCCAGAAAGCCCATGAATGCTAAATCCCGATAATGTTTCACCAGCCTGCCGCCGGTTTTCTCCATCAGGTCACCACCCCAAAACCGGATATCGGCTGCAGGGTCTTCTTTATACAATGCTTTCATGAGATTTGATCCGTGAAGATCTCCCGAAGCTTCACCGGCTATAATGTAATATTTCATTCCTTAAATTTTTAAACCAACAATGTAATAACGGTCCAGCTTATAGTTGCGAAAACTACTCCTTTGGCAATCTGGTCTTTGTTTATTTTTAACAGGATAAGAAAGATCACCATATTTAAGAGGGCGCCAATGGCAATCACTTTCCCCAGGTAACCGGAACGCTTAACCTGTTGCAGGTTTTGCGTGAATGTTCCGCTTACAGCAAATTCAAGAAACAACCATGTGCCCAGGCAGGTAGCGGCAATACCAATAAGGAATCCAATCAGAAGATCACGCTTACTCATTCAGTTTCCAGGTATTTAAATTTTGGATGGCATGGTGAGCAGTAAGGTCAAATTGTACAGGGACCAATGAAATATAGCCATTTTTTAAAGCCCATTCATCGGTGTCTTCTCCTTTGTCCAGATTGACAAATTCTCCTGTAAGCCAGTAATAATCGCGGTTATGTGGTGTTTTTCGCTTGTCGAATTTTTCAACCCACATGGCTTTTGCCTGCCGGCATACCTTAATTCCTTTAATGTCGTTTGCTTTGAGTTTCGGAAAGTTTACGTTTAGGATCACGCCTTCTGGCAATCCTTGTTCCAGTACTTCGAGCGCTATCTTTTGGATAAAATTCCGTGTCGGTTCAAAATCCGCATTCCAGTCATAATCGAGCAATGAAAATCCGATGGCCGGGATTCCTTCTATCCCCGCTTCCACCGCAGCACTCATCGTTCCGGAGTAAATGACATTTATAGAAGAGTTAGAGCCGTGATTGATGCCGGAAACACAAAGGTCTGGTTTTCGTTTTAAAATTTCATTGACCGCAAACTTTACACAGTCTACTGGAGTGCCAGAGCAGCTATATTCCTGTTCCAATTCCCCGTCAATATTGACTTTGTTGAGATACAATGTATTGTTGATCGTTATAGCATGGCCAGTAGCCGATTGTGGGCTGTCAGGGGCAACAACGACAACTTCTCCGATTTCTTTCATTACCGAAATCAGGGTACGGATTCCAGGCGCAGAGATACCATCATCATTCGTAACCAGAATAAGTGGTTTTTTCTTCATTATAGTGTTCAATTAATAGTGTTCTGAATGTATTGCTGTAGCACCTTTTATATTTGGGATACAACTAAAAATTAAACCGCTAAAATACGCATTTTTAGCGGGAACACTATATATTTGTACCTTTAACAAAAAATTATACGGGCATATCCAACCCTGGTATGATTTTTATGTAATTTAGTTAAAAATATAGATGAATACTATTATGCAATTTATGAAAAGAAATTATAAAATCGTACTGCTGGTCGTTGCATTCTCAGTGGCACTATGGAGTTTTATGCCCAAACCTAAAGCTTCAGATCCGGAAAAAGATAAATTACTACTCGAACTATTAACATTTGTAATTGAAAAAGGACATTATCATCCTGCTGCAATTGACGATACATTCTCTAAAGGTGTTTATAAAAGCTATATCAACGGACTGGATCCTTCCAAAAGATTTTTCCTACAGTCGGATATTGATGAATTTGCACAATATGAAACCAAAATTGACGATCAGATTTTAAACAGGGATTTATCCTTTTTTGAATTAACTTACAACAGGCTGCAACAGCGTATGGATGAGTCGCGTGGTATTTATAAAGATATCCTGGCCAAACCTTTTGATTTCAATGTGAATGAAGAATTCAATGTGGATTATGAAAAAATGCCATATGAAAAAGATGAAGCTGGCTTAAGAAACAAATGGCGTAAGCAATTGAAATTATCAGTTTTATCATCCGTAACGGATAAGATGAAAATTCAGGAAGAACTGAAAAACCCTAAAGCGGAAGACAGTGATGATGTAGCTGCAAAAGCGGTAGCGGATAAAGCTAAGAAAGCCGTTAAAAACGAAAAGCCGAAAACATTTGAAGAAATTGAAAAAGAATCCAGAGAAAATTCTTTAAAATCATTAGATGAATATTTTACTTTTATTAAAGAACTGGACAGAAATGACTGGTTTAATATTTACCTGAATGCTATCGTGGAACGTTTTGATCCGCATACCTTATACTTGGCTCCGGATGATAAAGAAAAATTCGATGTGAGCATGAGTGGTAAATTTGAAGGTATTGGTGCCCGACTGCAAAAGAAAAATGATATGGTGGAGATTTCAGAACTGATCTCCGGAGGTCCGGCATGGAAAGACAGAAAACTGGAACAAGGGGATTTGATTATGAAAGTAGGACAGGGTGATAGTGAACCTATCGATATCGTAGGAATGAAACTGGATGATGTCGTTAAGAAAATTAAAGGGCCTAAAGGAACTGTTGTAAACCTTACAGTAAAAAAAGTCGATGGAACTATTAAGGTAATTCCGGTTACCAGAGATATAGTAGAATTGGAAGAAACCTATGCGAAATCCAGTATTGTAAATAAAGATGGTAAGTTATATGGTATCATCTATTTGCCTAAATTCTATATCAATTTTGATAACAAAGACGACAGGGACGCTGCAAAAGATGTTGCTATCGAAGTAGAAAGGCTGAAAAAACAAGGTGTAGAAGGAATTGTGATGGATCTTAGGGATAATGGAGGAGGTTCATTGCGAACTGTAGTGGATATCGCTGGATTGTTTATCGACAAAGGACCGGTTGTACAGATAAAATCAGCCGGAGATAAAAAAGAGATATTGTCCGATACTGATGGTAAAATCCAATGGGATGGTCCTTTGGTTGTGATGCAGAATAATTTCTCTGCTTCGGCATCGGAAATATTTGCTGCGGCTATCCAGGATTATAAAAGAGGAATTATTATTGGAAGCAAACAGAGTTATGGTAAAGGAACGGTACAAAATGTTATTGACCTTAACCAGTTTGTAAGAGGCAATTCGATGGGAGATTTGGGGGCGTTAAAAACAACCACACAGAAATTTTATAGAATCAACGGTGGCTCTACGCAGCTGAAAGGTGTGGAAAGCGATGTTGTAATGCCGGATCGTTATTCCTATATTGAAATTGGGGAACGTGATACTGATAATGCAATGCCTTGGGATAAAATCGAAATGGCACCTTACAAAGTATGGGATAAACAACAGAATTTTGCTTCAGCGATTGCCAATAGCAAAAAACGTCTGGCTCAAAGTGCGCAATTCAAATTAATTGATGAGAATGCAAAATGGGTGAATAAACGTAAAGATGAAAATGTATTCAATTTGGATTATAAAATATTCAAAGCAGAACTGGACAAAGTGGATAATGAGGTGAAGAAATACAAACCGATCTCTCAATACAAAAACCATTTAGAGTTCAAATCCCTTCCGTATGAAGTGGAAGCGATGGCAAAAGACACTTCCTTTGCGACCAAAAGAAACAGATGGCACGAGAGTCTTGCAAAAGACGCTTATGTAGAAGAGGCATTAAATATATTAAACGATTTGCAGGCGAAACCATCTTCCGGTGGTAAGATTGCAATTAAAGAAAAAAAGGAAAAATTAGTAGTTCCTGTTAATTGATTGAATGAATAAAACATCACGATCTTTATCTGGTTTAGCGCTTCAGAAATTTAAAAAAAATTTCTGGGGCGTTTTCAGTTTGGGGCTAATTGTAGTATTGGTATTTGTAGCCCTATTTGCCTATTTTTTTGCGCCAGATGCTTCGCGTAATGCCAATCAGATGCATTTGTCAATTCATTCCAGGCCACCTGGCTTTGAGGTGCTAATGCTTAAAATCCCATTGCTGGAGAAAGAGCCAACATCGTGGAAGGATTATTTTTTTGGGCATCCCGATGTCGCTACAGAAATTCCATTGAATGCTTATGTTATTCAGGGCAATAATATAGTGTATTCAGAATATTCTGAGGATCCCAGCCTTTCGGTTAAAAAAGAAGCACATCTGAATCAGTTTCCAGGTTTTAAATCGATACAGGATGTCGAAAAAGCCTGTATTACTAAACAGCGTTTTAGTTTAGGAACGGATAAGTATGGGCGGGATTTATTAAGCAGAATGCTGGTGGGATCCCGGGTTTCCTTATCTATTGGATTTATTGCGGTTTTTATCTCGATAGTCCTTGGAATATTTTTCGGTGCTTTAGGTGGGTTTTATGGTGGCAAAACGGATGCTTTTGTCATGTGGCTGGTCAATATTATCTGGTCAATACCGACATTGCTATTGGTTATTGCAATCACGCTAACGTTAGGCAAAGGATTTTGGCAGGTTTTCATTGCAGTAGGGCTTACGATGTGGGTGGAAGTAGCTCGTGTCGTCAGGGGGCAGGTAATTAGCCTTAAACAGGCGCAATTTGTTACTGCGGCCCGTGCTTTGGGCTATAATGATTTTCGAATCATTGTTCATCATATACTGCCTAATATTATGGCGCCAATCATTGTAATTTCAGCCGCTAATTTTGCTTCCGCCATTTTGGTTGAAAGTGGATTGAGTTTCTTGGGATTAGGCGCACAACCCCCAATACCAAGTTGGGGGGGTATGATTAAAGATCATTACAGTTATATTATTCTCGGCAAGCCTTATCTCGCCGTTATTCCTGGGACGGCTATCATGGTGCTCACACTCGCCTTTATGTTGACCGGCAATGCACTCCGGGATGCCCTGGATGTGAATGTCTAGTCCTAGAATAGCAATACAGGATTAATAATAATAAAAGTACATTTTTTAGACAGAAGTAGCTTCATGGTTACTTCTGTTTTTTGTTTTATAGGTTTTCATTTCTATTTCTTTTTGCTGATGCATTTGCATCGGAGTAAGCATATGATTAGAGCAATGCGGTCTTACTAGATTATAAATCTGTATAGATTCCTTAACTACTAACTTAATAATATTAAGTTGCTGATCATTATACCTATCTACTAAAAACTCCTGTTTTAATATTCCATTTACCCTTTCAGCGACCGCATTTTGATATGGATCATAAGACTCAGTCATGCTACAGCGCAGGTTTTTAGTCTTGCGTATCACTTTTTGATATTCATCAGAACAATATTGTATACCTCTATCTGAGTGATGGATTAACGACAAACAACTATTTTTCCTGCTCTTAAGAGCCATTTGTAAAGCTTTAAGACTATTTTCGGCATTTAAATTAGTAGCTACATTAAATCCCATGATCCGTTTTGAATATGCATCTGTTACTAAGCTTAAATAGCAGGGCTTACTTCTTTTTCCGATGTATGTAATATCGGATACCCAAACCTGTTCAGGACGTATTATTTTTAAGTTTTCAATTAAATTCTTGTGTTTTTTAAAACGATGATATGAGTTAGTCGTAATATGATAGCTCCGTTTTGGAGATATTAGCAGATGGTTTACTTTGAGGATATTAAAAAACATATCTCTTCCAATCTTCAATGCTCTAAGCTCCTGGTTTAATAAATAATACAACTTTCTCGTACCGATACGAGGCATTTTCATCCTAATCTTTCTTACCATAAGAATGACTTGTTCAGACTTTGATTGCTTTAAGATTTTTCTTTTAATGCTACGATAATAGACCTGCCTGTCTATCCCGAACAAACTACAGGTAAAACCTAAGGTTTGTTTTTGTTCTTCTTTAAATAGGACAATTGTTCGGGTGATGAGTTTTTTCGGATATCGATATTATATTCTTTCTCTGCAATATCAATAAGCATATCAAAAATAATAGCTTTCTTATCCGTAAAATTAACTTGTTGCTCCAGATGAGCTTTCTGTTTTTCAAGAAGCGTAACTTTAGCTTCGAGTTCCATGATTTGCTGTTCAGGTGTTTTAGCCATTTGAGATGGGGTTTGGGTTTCCCAATCAAAGTTACCAAATTTTCTAAGCCAACTAACAACTGTTGAACGTGCTTGCACACCATATTTTTTACAAGCTCCATGTGTAGATAACTCTCCTCGTTCAATCTCATGGACGATTTGCAATTTGAGAGACATACTGTAATCTCGCTGGGTTCGCTTTACATAATTTTTCTCTTTAGACATAATTGAGTTTTTTTTTGTATCGCTATTTCAGGACGGGACAGAAAGAATAAAAAAAAAATCCATTTCGTTTGAAATGGATTTTTTTTGTTTTATTCTTGTGTTGTTGGAGTAGCTATTTTTAAGTCCGTATTTTTTTGCTTCTTTGCCTCGGTTTTTCTTTGGGCTTTTTCTGCCGTGCGCTTTGTTTTTTCCTGTTGCCGGGCTTCTTTGTCTTTTTGGCGTTCGATCTTAGCCTGCTCTCTTTCTTTTTTCGTTTCTTCTTCGAGCAATTTCTCCCCAATGGCGTTGGTGTTGTGTATGTTATTTGATGGGCTTGGGTTTTCCTGCGCGTGCAGTGATTTTGAAGCCAGGATCAAAAGTAGTGGAAGTAGGAATCTTAAACTCATTGTATTTGGTTTTAAGAGATTATAAGTAGCAAGCTGTCTACCATTCATTCACTTTATTGGCATCGAGTTTTACAAAAATGAAGAGTAAAATTGTGAACGCCAGTAATCCGGAACCTCCATAGGAGAAAAACGGAAGGGGCACGCCAATTGTAGGGAATATTCCCAGAACCATGGAGATATTGACAAAGAAATGTACGAATAAAACCGCAGCTACGCAATAGCCGTATACCCGGCTGAATTTTGTTTTTTGGCGTTCTGCCAAATATAGGATTCGTAGAATTAGTGTGGCAAATAGGATGATGACCACCAATGATCCTGCAAAACCCCATTCTTCGCCGACTGTCGTGAAAATATAATCGGTATGTTGTTCCGGGACAAAATCACCTTTGGTTTGTGTGCCTTCCAGGAATCCTTTTCCAAACCATCCTCCGGAACCGACTGCGATTTCAGATTGATTGGTATTGTATCCGATCCCTTTCAT
Organism: Flavobacterium kingsejongi; assembly: GCF_003076475.1. NCBI lineage: Bacteria > Pseudomonadati > Bacteroidota > Flavobacteriia > Flavobacteriales > Flavobacteriaceae > Flavobacterium > Flavobacterium kingsejongi. Next base: position 1,776,889 of record NZ_CP020919.1, read on the forward strand.
GTCTACTTTTTTACCCAAAAGGATATTGAAACGATCCCTGTGGTGCTGCTGGAAGATATTGTCAAAAACATAATCTACAGAGTATACAAAAACGGACATAGCCGCAAAAATGATCAGGCTCAATATGGGATTTCGGTGTGCTTTTCGTGTTTTTAGGAGTTGCAGCAGGATGAGTACAAAAACCACAGCAATGATAAACCAGGGTTCAAAAATTAAGGCTGCAACAAAGAGTACAATAGCGGCAAACCCGGTAAGCAGGTACCAGGATGGCAAACCTTCACGGTAGAGTACTAATACAAACATGATGTATATCAGTGCGCTTCCGGGATCATGTGGGGCAATTAAAATAATAGGAACGCCTATTATCAGTAAGGCCTGGATCTGATGATTTACAAGTTTCAGGTTGACCTGTACGTCACTCATATATTTTGCTAATGCAAGTGCAGTACCTGCTTTTGCGAATTCAGAAGGCTGAATACTGAAGCCTCCAAAGGAATACCAGTTCGTCTGGCCTTTTACGGTGGAACCAAAGACAAAAAGCCCTGCGATAAACAAGAGAGAAAGAACGTAAATCACACTAGAAAAACGTTCGTAAAACTTAGCGTCCAGGGCTAATATGACAAAAATAACGACAATGCTTATGATGATAAATACGAATTGCTTGCCATAGATCTGGCTAACATCAAAAATAGAAGTTTCCTGTATGGGCAAAGAAGCAGAATAGATATTCAACCAACCCAATACTACTAATGCAATATAGAGGAATATGGTAATCCAGTCTATATTACTAGCTACGCTTTGGTTTTTCATCTTATTTATTTATCGTAAATGGAACGCCGCTGGTTACTTTGGCATATTCAACTTCCAGGCTTCCATTGAGCATTCGGGTCTCTAAATCGGTACGGGTAATTTTACCCCTAAGGTATTTTTCGATCATAAGGCTGGCAATTGGCCCGGCCCAACGCGCTCCCCAATAACCGTTTTCTACGAATACGGCAACTGCAATTCTTGGATTATCTTTTGGCGCAAAAGCAACAAAAATAGAGTGGTCGGTCAATTGTGTTCTTTTACCGTTGATTTTAGGGAAATTTTCTGCTGTTCCGGTTTTACCACAAATGTCAATTCCTTCAACGCGTAATGAACGTGCAGTTCCCATGTTATAGACATCGAAAAGCCCCTGGATCATCGGTTTGAAATATTGCTTGTCGATGGTTGTCGTATGGCGGGTAGTAAATTTTTTATCAATAGTTTGTCCCTCGATTTTTTTAATCATGTGGGGCGTATAATAATAACCTTCGTTTGCTACTGCTGCCATCATATTGGCCAATTGGATTGGGGTCATCAGTACCTCGCCCTGTCCAATGGAATTGGATATGATGGTAGTACTTTTCCAGCCTCCGTTCGGGTAAAATCGATCGTACAGCTTGGATGTAGGAACAGAGCCTTTTTTTCCGGGTGGTAAATCATATCCCATGAAATTGCCCAAGCCAAAACTTAGCAGGTGGCTGCTCCAGGCATCTACACCATATCTCGGTTTTGGATATTTCTCAATGATCCGTTTGTAGACATTAGCAAAATAGGTATTACACGAGTGAAAAGTTCCGCTGTGGAGGTTGTTGCTTCCGGAGTCATGACATTTCATAAAAGCACCACGGGCATAAGAAAAACCATGATGGCACACGAATGTAGTGTTCTCATCAATAACTTCTTCCTGGAGCCCTATAAGTCCCGTGAGGATCTTAAACGGAGAGCCCGGAGGATATTCCGCTAAAAGGCCACGGTCATACAGCGGTTTCGCAATGGAGTCGTTGTATAATTTAGTATAATTGCGGGAACGTTCCCGTCCTATTAGTATGGATGGGTCATAAGAAGGCGCAGTTACCAAAGCCAGGATTTCACCCGTTTTAGGTTCTATGGCTACGATACCGCCTCTTTTATTGATCATTAGGGATTCGCCATATTCCTGAAGAATAATGTCAAGTGTAAGGTTGATATCTTCTCCCTGGATGGCAGTAGTATCAAAAATCCCTTCTTTATAGGGGCCAATTTCGCGATTAAAACGATCCCTCTGAATGTATTTTACCCCTTTTACGCCCCTGAGTGCTTCTTCGTAATATTCTTCAACACCCTGGCGGCCAATTAAATCACCACTTTTATAGTAAGGATTTTTTTCGATGATACGGTCGTTCACCTGAGTGATAAAGCCAAAAACATTGGCGCCAGCTGTAGTCTGGTAATCCCGTAACGAACGTTTTTGAATGTAGAAACCTTCAAATTTGCGTATTTTTTCCTGAAGCGCAGCATACTCTTTTTTGTTGAGCTGCGGTAAAAATACCGAAGGTAACATTGGGCTGTATACCCTTGCTTTCGCAATATTAATTTTAAAGTCATCCAGCGTGATGTTAAGCAGCTTGCAAAACTCCAGCGTGTCTAAAGATTTGATTTCTTTTGGGATAACCATGATGTCATAGGAAGGCTGGTTGGCAACCAGTAATTTTCCATTACGGTCGTAGATATAACCGCGTTCCGGATATTCATATTTTCGTTTGATGGCATTATCATCCGATTTCACTTTAAATGAATCGTCAAAAACCTGCAGGTACAAAAGCCTCGCGATGATTGCCAAAGCGGCCAGGATAATCAGGGATGGGAAAAGGGCTTTTCTCATTTTTTAGCAGGCTTGAAAATATAGATCAGGATAATGCACAAGATCAGGGTGAATAAAGCCGAAGCAAATGTCCGGATAAGAACATCTATAATCAGGTTAAATTTAAAGATTTCCAATACAAAAAGCAATAAATGGTGTATTATAACGGAAATCAGTATGAATGAAAAGCGTTCCGGCGTTAACCGGTCATTGATTTTTACAGTCTGGTATTCGTAACTTACCCCAAAGGAAAACTTGAAAATTGTAGGCCTGATATAGGCCAGTACTAGAGATGCTGTAGCGTGTACGCCTCCTGAATTGCAAAACATATCCATTAGTATCCCAAGCGCAAAACTGAATAGCAATAAAGCAGTTTTATTTCCATTGACCGGATACAGGATAATGAATAAAATATAAGGGTACGGGTTTATAAAACCGAAAAGATTGATATTATTGAAGAGTACCACCTGAGCGAGTAGCAACAAAACAAATCGGATGATATTTGTGAGTAAGGCGCTATTCATTTGGAGTAGTTTCTTCTTCTAATTTAATAATTTCTTCTTTGTCCATGTTTTCAATGACATAGATATCGCCCACATTCGTCATGTCGTTAAACAGTCGGATGTTCAGGGTGTAGTAATTCGTTTCTTTATCAATGTAAATTTTATCAATAGTTCCAATAGGAATGTTTTCCGGGAAGATCACAGAGCGCCCACCGGTTACGATGGTATCGCCTTTGCGTACCGAAGCTAATCTTGGAACGTCAATTAACTGTACAAATCCGGTGCTTTCACCGTTCCAGATCAGCGATCCAAAGTGATTTGATTTTTTAATTTTAGCGTTGATTTGCGATTTACGGTTGAGGATACTGATGACCGTTGCGTAATTATTGGATGTCTTTTCAATAATACCGACAATTCCCAGGCTGTTGATTACGCCCATATCAGGTTTGATGCCCTGCATTGCTCCACTTTTAATCGTAAGGTAATTTTCGGGAACATTATAGGAGTTTTTAATAACCTTAGATTGGATTACTTTGATAGTGTAGGCGCCAATCATGCTGTCTTTGACAATTGGCTTCAGGGAATCCGCTTTGTTGTACAGTATGGAACGCAGGTTGGCATTTTCAAGTGCCAGTTTATTATTTTCTTCTCGTAGGCTAAGATAGGCTGTAGCTTCATCTATTTTGGAATAGATATATCCGGTAACCCCGTTTGCCGATGTAATCGCTTTACTCCTGTGAAAAGAATGCGACTGTATGGTCAGGGTTAACGAAATACCTAAAAGCAGCAAAAACAGCAATTTATTGCTGTTTTTAAAAATAAAATTTACTATTTGCTGCATGTACTATGCTGTTATTTTATGAGAATACTTTTGAATTTTTGAATGTTTTTAAGAGCCATTCCTGTTCCACGTACGACAGCTCTTAAAGGATCTTCTGCAATGTAAACAGGTAAGTCCGTTTTCTGTGAAATCCTTTTGTCCAGTCCTCTTAGCATCGATCCACCACCAGCAAGGTAAATACCGGTATTGTAAATATCTGCGGCAAGTTCCGGAGGTGTTTGTGACAGGGTTTCCATCACGGCATCCTCAATGCGTTGAATCGATTTGTCCAAGGCTTTAGCAATTTCGCGGAAGGATACTTCTACTTGCTTTGGTTTCCCGGTTAGCAAATCCCTTCCCTGTACGGACATATCATCTGGTGGTGTTTCCAAATCTTCGGTCGCAGCACCAATGGTGATTTTTATTTTTTCAGCCGTACTTTCTCCTACGAAAAGGTTGTGCTGGGTTCTCATATAATAAACGATGTCATTTGTAAAAACGTCACCGGCAATTTTTACAGATTTGTCACATACAATTCCTCCAAGAGCAATTACCGCAATCTCTGTAGTACCACCACCGATATCAACGATCATATTTCCTTTTGGTTGCATGATATCAATTCCAATACCAATCGCAGCAGCCATTGGCTCATGGATCAGGTATACTTCTTTTCCGTTTACACGCTCACACGATTCTTTTACCGCACGCATTTCCACTTCGGTAATTCCGGAAGGGATACATACGACCATACGAAGCGCTGGAGTAAACATCCTTTTCTTCAGTGCGGGAATGCTTTTGATGAACATACTGATCATTTTTTCAGAAGCATCGAAATCAGCAATTACACCGTCTTTCAGTGGCCTTATGGTCTTAATGTTTTCATGCGTTTTCCCCTGCATCATATTCGCCTCCTTACCCACAGCTATAATTTTGCCAGAGATACGATCACGGGCAACTATTGAAGGGCTGTCAATCACAACTTTGTCGTTGTGGATGATAAGTGTATTTGCGGTACCAAGGTCGATCGCAATGTCCTCGGTCATGAAATCAAAAAATCCCATAAGTCATTTAAGGGTTTAAAAGTTTATAATATACTAGCCTGCAAAGGTAAACAAATTAATGTTTGAAATGACGTGTGCCGGTAAATACCATGGCAACTTTATTTTCATTACAATATTTAATACTTTGTTCATCTTTTATGGAACCACCTGGCTGAATTACTGCAGTTATACCAGCAAGATGTGCAATTTCCACACAATCTGGGAAAGGGAAAAATGCATCACTGGCCATTACAGCTCCGTTTAGGTCAAAATTAAACAAATGTGCTTTTTCAATCGCGTGCTTTAAAGCATCTACTCTTGAAGTTTGTCCGGTTCCTGAGGCAACCAACTGGCCATTTTTGGCAAAAACAATAGTGTTGGATTTGGTATGCTTGCAAATTTTAGATGCAAAAAGTAAATCCTGAACTTCCTGTTCAGAAGGGGCTGTAATGGTAACGGTCTTTAAATGCTCTTTATTGTCGGTAATGTTGTCTTTATCCTGAATTAACAAACCATTAAGACAAGTGCGTACCTGCTTCTCTGGTAAGGTAACATCATTTTGTACTAAGATGATCCTGTTTTTCTTCTCTTCTAATATCACCATTGCTTCAGCATCATAGGAAGGAGCAATCACAACTTCACAGAATAGTTTGTTGATTTCTTGTGCAGTCTCGATATCGATATTGGTATTTGAAATCAACACGCCTCCGAAAGCAGAAGTAGGGTCGCCAGCCAAAGCATCAAGGTAAGCTGCTTTGATAGTGCTTCTTGTTGCTACACCACAGGCATTATTGTGCTTCAGAATGGCAAAAGTAGGGTTGTCATTTTTAAATTCCTGCATCAGGTTTACTGCAGCATCAACATCCAGGAGGTTGTTGTATGATAATTCCTTACCGTGTGTTTTTTTGAAAATCGCATCAAAATCCCCAAAGAAATATCCTTTTTGATGTGGGTTTTCACCATAACGTAAAATCTGGCCGTTTTCCTGGCTGGATTTGAAATACGTTTCATCAGTATTGAAATAGTTGAAAATTGCTGAATCGTAATGAGAAGAAACGTGGAATGCTTTTGTAGCCAAAAGTTTTCGGTCTTCCAGCGTTGTAGCTCCATTCTGGTTCGTAATCAATTCCAGGAAGGAAGCATATTGCTGTACGGAAGAGATAATTACAGTATCTTTAAAATTCTTAGCCGCAGCCCGGATTAAGGAAATGCCACCGATGTCGATTTTTTCGATAATATCCGCTTCAGAAGCGCCGGATGCAACAGTTTTTTCAAAAGGGTACAGGTCAACAATCACTAAATCAATTTGTGGAATATTGTATTCTTCCATTTGCTGCACGTCACCTTCATGGTCCTGACGGTTCAGGATACCTCCAAATACTTTTGGATGAAGTGTTTTAACACGTCCGCCAAGTATAGAAGGATAAGAAGTTACATCTTCAACCGGTACAACAGGGATGCCTAAGTTTTTAAGAAATTCCTCTGTTCCTCCTGTAGAATAGAACGTAACATTTTGTTCGTGTAGTTTTTTTACTATCGGTTCTAATCCCTCTTTAGAGAAGACTGAAATCAATGCTGATTTAATGCTTTTTGCTGTGCTCATTGTGTTGTTGTTTTTGAAGGTGCAAAAGTAATCATTTGGGACTGAATTACCAATGTGGATATGTGCAATATTTAACAGCTTTGTGATCTTTTTTTTATACGACAATGTTTTTTCTATTTTAAGCTCCCGAATTTTGCTTTTAGTGCTGGAGTTGTGTTTTATACAGATTCAATTCGGCCCATTTTTTTTGGGTTATTAAAGTCCTTGAAGCCGCTATTGGATTCCCGTTTTTAAGGTGATCTGTTTTTGAGGCGTGTAAAAAAAGATTAGGTTTTTCTCTATTTTTTCTTCAATTTTACAAGAGTAAAAATGTAGCTATGGTAGTTTATTTCCGCTTGCTGGGCGAAAGCCTGAGTTTTGCACTGAATGCGCTCCGCAATAATAAGTTGAGGACTTTGTTGTCGCTTTTAGGAGTTACAATTGGGATTTTCTCCATTATTGCAGTACTTGCTGCTGTGGATTCTTTGGATACTAAAATTAAGAACGACCTGAGTTCCCTGGATAAAAACACCATTTATTTATTGCGTTTTTCTTTCGGCCCTACCGATATCCCCCAATGGAAGCGCGAGCAATTTCCAGATGTGACGTATGAAGAATTCCAGTACCTGAGCCGGAACCTGAATGATGTCGATAAAATTAGCTTTAATGTTTTTACACGGGATGAGAATATAAAATACGATACCAAAACCGTTACAGGCGTTAAAGTGGCGCCAAGTACAGATCAGTATCAGGGAATCCGGGGTTTTGAATTCTCGGAAGGCCGCTTTTTCAACGAGTCGGAATCCAATTCCGGCACACCTGTTATTATAATAGGGCATGAAGTCGCACAGGGGCTTTTTGGGGATAGTGATCCTATCGGAAAAAAAGTGCGGTTGTACGGCCAGCGCTTTACGGTGATAGGGGTTTTGAAAAAACAAGGTGCCAGTGCATTTGGCGATACGAACGATAATACCGTAGCTTTTCCGGTTAACTTTCTCCGGAGATTGTATGGCGATAATAGTAAGTCACTCACGCCAGCGATTATGATTAAGCCTGCTAAAGGTGTTGATATGGAGGCTTTTAAAGGAGAATTGAGTCAGAAGTTACGCAATTTCAGAGGGATGAAACCTGGAGAAATTGATAATTTTTTCGTGAATGTTTTCTCGGGCTTTACCGATATCATCGATGGGATTGTTGGCGGATTGAAAATTGGTGGGTGGATTATCAGTGGCTTCTCCCTTATTGTTGGTGGCTTCGGGATTGCTAATATTATGTTTGTATCGGTAAAAGAACGAACGAATCTTATCGGGATCCAGAAGGCTTTAGGGGCAAAAAATAGATTTATCCTGTTTCAGTTTTTATTTGAGGCTGTCATACTGTCCCTGATCGGAGGGCTGGTGGGGCTTTTCCTGGTTTGGATGATCGCCCTGATCATGACCAATGTGCTCGATTTCGAATTTATATTGAGTTTTAATAATATCGTTTTGGGAACTACAGTTGCGGGGGTTATTGGATTGCTCTCCGGGATTATTCCTGCGGTGATTGCATCGCGCCTGGATCCGGTAGAAGCGATTCGTACCGGTATGTAGTTTTTTACTCCTTATTACGGATCAGTATAAAATAATTTCGCTCAAAATCTTTAATAGTATATGATGGATGGAGAGGGCTGGTTTTGCTTTCCAATTCTAATTGGTCTTTTTTCAGAGCCCATTTCCCTTTATACAAAATTGCTTCTTTTGAATCTTTTTGAATCATCTGAATTGAAAGCTGATTCTCTTTTTGGAATGTCACAGTGAATTGTGGTATTCCAGAAAATGTCGTAGCGCGCTGGTTTTTACTGTTTTCTATGCCAGCCTTACTATACTGTTGGTGGAAAATAGCACAATCCTGAGTAATGCATCGCGCCTGAAAATTGGGATGGATGAAAAATAGCGTATCTGCGTTTTGTGTGCTGCGTACATCCCAGGATTTTTCGAATAGTTTAGGATCGATAGGGGATGCTGCCGCACGTTTCATAAAGATAGTGTCAATAGTGTGGGTATTCCCTTTTCGGGCACCACCACCATGAGTGCTCATTTCAAAAAAATGCTTTTCCTGATAGCCTTCTTTTGTTATGGTAAAACCATAGGCCAGGGGTGGGGCTTCCATTGTTAGCAGTTCCGTGATCAGGAATTGTGAATAGCGTTGCTCCTTTAAGGTAAAGCTGCCGTCGTTTTGTGATTGTGTTTCTGCAATGGCTGCGCCCGGTATTGGGTTGCCTTCAAAATCGGTGACTGTACCGCGGATTTCCGGTCTTTGCAGCCGGGATATGCAGGAACTAAAGGTTATAAGCAGAAGTATCGGGAATAGGTACTGTTTTATCATAGGTGTTGGTGGATACTGCAACAAAATTTATAGGATGCGCTCCTATTGTTACTTTTCGCAGCTGCATCAAATAGGGGAGGTCTGGGGAAACAGCATCGCGAAAAGTCAGGTTGTGTTTCATTATTAGGTAAAAAAAATCCCGGAAAGTCCGGGATTTTAAATTATCGAATATCTTGATTCAAAATTAAATCGAGATATAAATTGATTTTGTCTTTGAGTTCCTTTCGGGGTGTAATGAAATCAAGGAAGCCATGCTCCATTACAAATTCAGCAGTCTGAAAACCTTCTGGCAGCTCTTTTCCGGTGGTGTCTTTTACAACACGTGGGCCAGCAAATCCAATCAATGCTCCCGGCTCTGAGATATTAACGTCACCAAGCATTGCGTAAGAAGCTGTAGTTCCTCCGGTTGTTGGGTCAGTACACAAAGAGATGTATGGAATCTTGGCATCTGCTAACTGAGCCAATTTCGCTGAAGTTTTGGCCAATTGCATTAAAGAATACGCTGCTTCCATCATACGCGCTCCGCCAGATTTTGAAATCATGACGAAAGGAATATTGTTTTTGATAGAGTGGTCAATTCCTCTTGCAATTTTTTCCCCTACTACTGCACCCATTGATCCGCCGATAAAGGCAAAATCCATACAGCATATTACCAGGTCTTTCCCTTTTGATTTGCCTACACCAGTACGGACAGCATCTTTCAATTTGGTTTTCTCCATCGCATCATTCAAACGATCGGAATATTTTTTGGTGTCAACAAATTTCAGCGGATCTTTAGACGTGATATTCTTGTCTAATTCTTTAAATTCATTGTTGTCAAATAATATTTCAAAATATTCCTTGCTTCCGATTCTTACGTGGTAACCATCTTCAGGGCTTACATAAAAATTTCGTGCAAGCTCATCTGTATCGATGATTTTTCCAGTCGGAGATTTATACCAAAGTCCTTTTGGGACATCTTTTTTATCTTCGGTTGCGGTTTGAATTCCTTTTTCTGTTCTTTTAAACCAAGCCATATATGTAATATTCAGTGTGCTGTTGCGGGAGTTGAAGCCAGTAACAGTACGTTAAACTATAGTGTATTTATGTTGTTCAAGTCTTCGAAAGCTTGCTCTAATCGTTTGATGAAAGTAAGTTCTCCTTCACGTGCCCATTTTCTAGGATCGTAATATTTTTTGTTCGGTACTTCAGCTCCTTCAGGATTACCAATTTGTGTTTTCAGGTAATCGATGTTTTTAACCATATAATCACGGATACCTTCAGTAAACGCAAATTGTAAGTCGGTATCCAGGTTCATTTTGATTACACCATAACCAATAGCTTCTCTGATTTCTTCTACTGTAGATCCTGATCCACCGTGGAATACGAAGTCTACAGGGTTTTTCTCTGTGTTGAATTTTTCCTGAACGAAATCTTGTGAGTTTTTAAGGATTTTCGGAGTAAGTTTTACGTTTCCTGGTTTGTATACACCATGTACGTTCCCGAATGCCGCTGCAATAGTGAATCTTGGGCTTACTTTCAGAAGTTCTTCATAAGCATAAGCAACTTCTTCCGGTTGTGTGTATAGTTTTGAGCTGTCTACATCAGAGTTGTCAACACCGTCTTCTTCACCACCAGTGATTCCAAGTTCGATTTCAAGTGTCATTCCCATTTTGCTCATACGCTCCAGGTATTTTTTTGAAATCTCCAGGTTCTCTTCAATTGGCTCTTCAGAAAGGTCAATCATGTGAGAGCTGAATAATGGTTTTCCTGTTTCAGCAAAATGTTTTTCGCTGGCATCCAATAAGCCATCAATCCAAGGCAATAATTTTTTAGCACAATGGTCAGTATGTAAAATTACTGTCGCTCCGTAAGCTTCAGCAAGGGTATGAATGTGTTTTGCTCCTGCAACACCACCTAATATAGCTGCTTTTTCATTTTCATTAGATAATCCTTTTCCAGCATTGAACAGACAGCCACCGTTAGAGAACTGAATGATAACCGGAGCATTTACTTTCGCAGCAGTTTCAAGCACTGCATTGATGGTATTTGAACCTGTAACATTGATAGCCGGTAATGCAAATCCTTTTTCTTTTGCGTAATTAAAAATTTCCTGAACCTGATCTCCGGTAGCAACTCCTGGTTTAATATTATGTGCCATTATTTAGTTTTTTTGATTATAAGTCTACAAAAATAATAATTCTACACTTAGAAAGGATAATTAATTCCAATATTTAGCACAGTCTTGCTAAAATTGTACCCTCTGAACCAACGTTGACCCTCTTCGCTGGCAGGGTTATAGGTCTTGTAGCCCAAATCCAGACGGATGACAAAGAAGTTCAGGTCATAGCGGATTCCGAAACCGGAGCCTACGGCAATTTCCTGCAAATCCTTTATTCCTTCAAATGTATATTTCTTATCCGTTACGTTATCCAGTGTATTCCAGATATTTCCTGCGTCAACAAATACAGCGCCGTAAAATTTCCCTAAGAGGTTGATCCTGAACTCTGCGCTTCCGGTGAGTTTCATGTTGGCTTCATTAAAGTCATTCACACCACCACTACTTCCGGGACCAAGGCTATACGACTGCCAGCCCCTGTTGTCATTTGACCCTCCGGCAAAGTAACTCCTCGAAAAGGGGATATTGTTTGAATTTCCATAGGGGATAGCAATACCACCAAAGGCCCGCACTGCAAGAATTTGTGTTTTTCCAAAATCCCAGTGTTTGATGAATTCAAATTCTGTTTTTATGTATTGGGAATATTCGACATTAAAGAGGCTTTTTTTGCCATCTTCATTTTTAGGCTCTTTTGTCAGGTTGGAAAGCAGCGATAGCGCATTTCCGGCCGATTCTACTTTCGCTTTAAAGATGTAGAAATCATTATCATATAGATCCCGTTTGGTTGTTTTAGAATAACTGAAGTTAGAAGCAAAAATCAGGTTGTTTTCGGTCAGTCTTTTTCGGCGTTCTTCAATACTGCTGACCGTTTTATAATCTTCAGAATTAATAAGTATAGGCGTATTCCCGTCCTGTACATCCCTGATGAAAGCTGCTGTTCCCGTTTGGTGGTCCAGTTCCTGGTCTGATGGGATATAGCCTATGGCACGCGCCAGGTTATTCAGCCGGTCATAGGACGAACTGTATACGTTGAAATAATTGCCGGGATTTACATTCCGTACATACTGCACGTTTAATAAGTCGAAACGCGATGTGACAAAACGTTTGGGGCTCCAGTTGTAATTGACGATTCCCGTGAAATTTTCTTTGTCCAGTCCGATATTTTGCTGTTTTGAAAAACCAAAACTCATTATTGTGGACGGGATCATGTTCTTGGGGATGATACGCTCCGTATTAAAAGGCAGGAAGATCCTTGGGAAATTCAATTTGATGTCAGCACCATATTCCGAAATATTAAAGAATACACCATTCGGATTGGCAAGGTCTCTGGAAGATCCAATGTTTCCACGGGTAGAAATATCCAGTGTTTCGGCACCCCGGAAGATGTTTCGTATGGTTAAGGTAGGGCTCGCTGTAATACCGAAATCCTGTATGTTGGAGTGTGTAATATCCCCGGTAACATTAAAAGTATATTTCTTCATTGGCGTAAGAAATATATTCGTAATCAACGACGTTCCGGTGCTGTCCGCAGGATCTTCTACATATTGTATTGAAGGGTAATTAAAAACTTTAAGGTTGTTCAGGTAGCGCAGGGATAGTGTTTTACGGAAATCGCTAAACATCGTCCCTTTGGTAATGAACACCGCATCAGTAATCGCTTTTGGCCTGTAATTCAGGGTTCCGGAACTGTACAGATTGAAGTCATTATAGGTAACGCTATCTACAATTTTTGCAGTGTTTTTTGCGGAAGTATTATCCGTAAAGATATTGACTTCACTGATCTTAAAAAGCTTAAAAGGTTTTTTTACCGTACTGTCATTTACCCGGATGTCCTGATTGCTGACAATCAGCTCGATATTGGCTTTATGGCCTGTATCAATGGTATCTACACTATAAGTAATGTAGTTTTGCTGAAAATAATAAGCGCCACGGTTCCTGAAATTACTGGTAATCCGGTCCCGCTCATCATCCAGATTTTGCTTGTTGTATTGTACATCAGATAACAATACCGATTCTGATTTTGTTTTTTCATACAGGGAGTCCAATGCAGGAGTTGCAATCCGGGTCGAAATCGAATCTACCATATACGGCATTCCGGTACGGATGTCATATTTGATTGTGGCCCTTTTGTTGGCAAGCGTATCTACTTTATAAGTTGTTTTTACATTGAAGTAACCGGCATTATAATAATGGGAATTCAGGCGGGTAATTGATTTCTTTGTTTTTGCTTCATCAACAATTACAGGAGCTTCCCCTGTTTTTTTTAAGAAATTACTCAGGCCTGATACGATAAAAGATTGCCCCAGGCGCTCCACTTGTTTTTCAGAAAGCACTGCGGAAAGATTTTTATAGCGTCCCGGTTTCTTCTGAAGCCAGGCCTTATAAGAAGAGTCCGGATTTTTTTTTGCAAGGTTATAAAGGCCAAGACGCAGTCGGTACCCGAGTACGGAACTGTTAGGTACCTGATACAAAAGGTTGGTGTTTGTTTCGTCTTTAGTGACATCGCCATTCATATGAACGGTATTTTTTGTCAGTAAGTGTTTTCCGTCCGGAACCCTTTTTACACTGTTACAAGAGTATATAATTGCACCAATTAAAATAATTAGTGATATTTTTGCTGTATTCTTTTTCAAACGTCTCGGGATATTTAATTCAAAAGTACATTATTTCTATGGTTAGTAAAAACCAAATAAAACTTATAACGGGTTTACAGCAAAAAAAATACAGGAAACTGCATAAATTATTTATTGCCGAAGGGGCAAAAGTTATCCAGGAACTCATAGCTGCTGATTTTCAATTGGAACAGCTGTTTGTGACCGAGTCGGTACTGCCTGAAATTCCGGAATCCAAAAAGGAGTATATTACCGAAAGTGAGCTAAAAAAAATTACAGCACTTACAACGCCTAACAATTGCCTGGCTGTTTTTAAGATTCCGGAGGAACGCCCCATTATTGAAAGTGGGCTTATAGTAGCTTTGGATGATATTCGCGATCCGGGGAATCTCGGTACGATATTACGCCTGTGCGATTGGTTTGGTATTCAGCAATTGTTATGTTCGGAACAAACGGTCGATTTGTACAATCCAAAAGTAGTACAGGCTACTATGGGATCTATAGCGCGGGTGAATGTGACTTACCTGGACCTGAATGCTTTTGTAGGCCAATCGAAACTACCGGTTTTTGGAACTTTTATGGACGGCGAAAATATATACAAAAGCGAACTTCCAGCAAAAGGCATTATTGTTTTGGGTAATGAGGCCAATGGTATTTCGGCGGCTTTGGAGCAATTAACTACTCATAAGCTGAGTATTCCAAGATTTGGAAAACTGCAAAAAACAGAGAGCCTGAATGTGGCTACTGCTACGGCGATAGTTCTAAGTGAATTCCTGCGGAATACGTAGGCTATTGGAAGGTGAAGTTCACAAAAACACCACGGGTTTTCATCGAAGCGATATCACTTGTCCATGGGCTGTTGGGGTCGTTATCGCGGATTAATTCGTCTTTAAGGCTGAATACACCTCTGATAGAAGGGGAGAATTTAAAGTATTCCAGGTACAAATCAACTCCAAATCCAACTTCATAGAAATTAGACCATTTTGTCATTCGAAAACGATTAGTATAATTATCATCCTTGATTTTTGCATTACTCGAAAGGTTCAGGGCTGTAGAGACACCTCCCAAAAGGTAAGGCCTTACATTTCCGGTGCGTAATGCTGAAAATTTTAAAAGTAATGGAAAATGAATATAGGTTGATTTTACTTCCCTTAAAATATCTTTAGGTTGGGTCAGATCCGGAAAAGCAAGGTCACGCTGGGTGTAATACAAACCAGGCTCAAAACGCAGGTCGATGTATTCGTAAAGGCGGACATTCCCAACCAGTCCCACATTGAATCCTGTAGTGCTTTTTACCTGTACATCCGGGCCTACCGATTTATAGTCAAACTTGAAGTCATAGGAGTTAAAGCCGAGGTAATATCCCCAGGTCAGCCTTTGCTTGTCCCAGTTTTCAAGATTGATATAGGGATCTTTTGCAAACATGTTTTTACGCAACTGAGCTTGTGTGTTCAGTACCAGCGATAGTAGGATAAAAGCAAAAATTTTTTTCATATTATTTTTTAGATGCAGAATATATAGTGGCTACACCCAGCGTCTGAGGTAAATCTACAACATCTATAAACCCAATTTTTCTTAAAATATTGTTTAAGGCTTCACCAAAAGGAAAAACAGAGGCAGAATCCGATAAATATTGGTATGCTTTTTTGTCTTTAGAAAAGAGCCTCCCGATCAATGGTAGCAAGGTTTTGCTGTAAAGTACGTAGCCTTGTTTGAATGGGAATTTTGTTGGATTGGAAGTCTCCAGAATTACAAAAATACCACCCGGGCGCAATACCCGAAGTATCTCTGAAAGCCCTTTGTCCAGTGTTTCAAAATTCCGGATGCCAAATGCTACGGTGATAGCATCAAAGGAATTGTCGGAGAACGGTAGCTTTTCCGAATCTCCCAAGACCATTTCTATTTTGTCAGATAGTTTTCGATCTGCAATTTTCTTTTTACCCACTTCAAGCATACCGGCAGAGATGTCAAGCCCTATGATTTTTTCGGCTTGTGTTTGTGACATTAAAATAGCCAGGTCACCTGTTCCGGTTGCAATATCCAAAATGGTTTTTGGTTTTTGTTCCGATACGATTTTTAATACTTTTTTACGCCACTTGATGTCAATGCCAAAAGAAATGACACGGTTTAGTCCGTCATACTCGCCTGAAATAGTATCAAACATCTGTGCGACCTGTTCTTTTTTGCCTAAGGCAGAATCTTTATAGGGAATAACGTTTTTTGACATTTTGTAAATTTGTGCAAAGATAATGCTAATTAGTCAATTTGAAAATGAACAAATTAAATCATTTTCTTAAAAAGGTCTCGTAAGTAAAATCGATCGTATGTTTTTCGTCTTTTGGATGGTATTCGGAACTGCTGATTTTCCATTGGTCTAAATTAATAGCCGGAAAAAAAGCATCAGCCTCAAAAGTACCGTGCACACGGGTAAGGTAAATTTTGTCCGCATAGGGTAGTCCTAAAGTATATATTTCTCCACCACCAATAATAAAGACTTCTTCATTTTTTGGAGCAATTTGAAGCGCTTCTTCCATGCTCTTTACAACAATACAGCCTTCTTTGGTATAGTTTTCCTGTCGGGTGATGACAATATGGACGCGATTTGGTAATGGTTTAGGGAAGCTTTCAAATGTTTTTCTTCCCATGATGATGTGATGACCGGTTGTGATGGATTTGAAACGTTTAAAATCATCGGGCAGGTGCCAAATCATTTCATTGTTTTTCCCCAGTTCGTTATTCTCGCCTGCTGCGGCAATCATTGTAATCATTAGAGTGTGTTTTTTTTAGCAAAATCTTCTTCTACCTGTGATTGAAGGTGTTGTATTTTTTGCTCCTGTTTTTGAACGAGGCGGTCTATTTGTTGCCGCTCCCAGTCTTTGTTCATGAATCCCTTGATGATAAAAACATTGACGAAGTGAAATGTAAACAGAAAAGCCCATGCCAGTATGGCCCATACAAACCAGTTTTCCATGGTTTGCTCACCAACGTGAAGTCCTTTGTTGATGACAATGATAAAAATACTCCCGATTAGAAAAATTACGAAATGGTAAAAAAGCCTTTTTTTCTGGACAATTCTTTTTCGGGCATTTTCATATAATTCATGCTGGTTTGTTTCCATACGTTTCACAATTTGAATTTAAAGATAGAGTTTATTTTCTTAAATTCAAAAGCCTTTATTGAAACTATCCTGAACGCCAATTACGGCTGTTTCCGGTGGGGTAATTCAGGTTGTAAATGGGTATGATTATATGGCTACGGCTCCTTTGATATGTGGGTGTGGCTCGTATCCTTCCAGTGTGAAATCTTCAAATTTAAAATCAAAAATATTCTTGATCTCGGGATTGAGGGTCATTTTTGGTAAGGCTTTGGTTTCTCGCGATAATTGCAGTTCCAGTTGCTCAAAATGGTTGTTGTAAATGTGTGCGTCGCCAAAAGTATGAATAAAATCTCCGGGCTGGTAGCCACAAACCTGTGCAATCATCAGGGTGAGTAAAGCATAGGAAGCAATATTGAATGGAACACCCAGAAAAATGTCTGCACTTCTTTGGTACAGCTGGCAGGATAACTTTCCGTCAGCTACATAAAACTGAAAAAAGGCATGACAGGGTGGAAGGGCGACTTTGCCGTTGGCTACATTTTCTGAAAAAGATTTTGTAGTGTCAGGAAGTACCGAAGGATTCCAGGCGGAAACCAACATTCTCCTGCTGTTTGGATTGTTTTTCAGGGTATCGATTAATTCAGTGATCTGGTCGATCTCCTCACTGTTCCAGTTGCGCCACTGGTGTCCGTAAACAGGGCCCAATTCACCATTTTGATCTGCCCATTCATCCCATATTTTTACCCCGTTTTCATTCAAATAAGCGATATTGGTGTCGCCTTTCAGAAACCACAGCAATTCATAGATGATGGATTTTAGGTGTAGCTTTTTTGTAGTCACCATGGGGAAGCCTTCGCTCAGGTCGAAACGCATTTGATAGCCGAAAACACTTTTTGTTCCGGTTCCGGTCCTGTCGCCTTTTTGGCTACCGTTTTCTAAAACATGTTTGACTAAGTCCAGGTACTGTTTCATGGCGGGATATTTTAAGCTTAATGCGAATTATAAATCGGTGTTTACCGTGTGGGTCAGGACGATGAGTTGGTCCTGTAGCAGCAGTAAAAACAGGATTTTCAATTATAGATTTTCTCTTTTAGAAATTTCGTCGCGTATTTTTACCGCTTTCTCATATTCTTCACTGGCAACAGAGCTTTCCAGCATTTCGTGCAGTTCAGAAAGGGAATATTGCTGAAAATTTTCGCTAGGATTATGATCCTCTTCGATTCCGAAAGTTTCCGGGCTGGTGAGTACATCATCAATATCCTGTGTTTTCTCCGGTTCTAATGGGTTTACTTTAAGGTAGATTCCTGCTTTGTCCAATATGTTTTTATAGGTAAAAATAGGAGCATTGAAACGAAGGGCAAGGGCAAGGGCGTCCGAAGTACGCGCGTCAATTATCTCTTCTATTTTATCCCTTTCGCAGATGATACTGGAATAAAAAACACCATCCACTAATTTATGGATGATTACCTGCTTTACGATAATATCGAACCGGTCAGCGAAATTCTTGAATAAATCATGCGTTAATGGGCGCGGCGGCTTGATTTCTTTTTCCAGTGCTATAGCAATAGACTGGGCTTCAAATGCGCCGATAACGATTGGTAATTTGCGGTCACCGTCTACTTCATTCAGAATTAGGGCATAGGCACCATTTTGTGTCTGACTGTAGGAGATCCCTTTTATTGTTAATTTTACTAAACTCATAGGCTGATGTGCGACGTACTGCGCAAGTGGGGTTTTCTTGCGAAATACTGGAAATTAAACTTTTGCATAAATAGAAAAAAGACTATTTAAACAAAGATACTACTATCTTATATTTAAATAGTCTTTTTTGAAGACGCAATATTAAAAAAAATTATGAATTCTGAGCCTTAAATTCTTTAATTTTTTCGGTTAGTTTAGGAACAATATCAAAAGCATCACCTACTACACCATAGTCGGCAACCTTAAAAAAGGGTGCTTCCGGATCGGTATTGATGACTACTTTTACTTTGGAAGAGTTGATCCCGGCGATGTGTTGTATTGCTCCTGAAATACCTACAGCAATATACAGATTGGCAGCTACCGGTTTCCCCGTTTGGCCTACGTGTTCGCTGTGAGGTCTCCATCCTAAGTCGGAAACCGGTTTGGAACAGGCAGTTGCAGCACCAAGGGCAGCAGCAAGATCTTCGATCATTCCCCAGTTTTCAGGACCTTTTAGGCCACGTCCGGCAGAAACAACAATCTCTGCATCGGCAATGGTTACTTTACCGGTTACTTTTTCTACATTTTCTACTTTGATGTCAAAATCAGCATCATTTAAAGTAGGGGTGAAATCTTCCTCAGCTGGTGAAGAAGCACTTTCGATAATTCCAAATGAATTTTTAGCGATAGCCAATACTTTTACATCTGTGCTGATTTCAGTAATGGTGAAAGCCTTATTGGAAAAAGCATTTCTTTTTACTAAAAATGGAGCAGTACTTTCCGGAAGTGCTACCACATTGGAAGCATATCCTGCATTCAGTGATACAGCTACAAGAGGTGCCAGGTAAAGGCTGTCTGTTGTAGAAGATACTAAGATCAGTTTTGCGCTTTCTTTTTCTGCTGCATGTTTGATCACGTCAGCATATGCTCTTGCGTTGAATTTTGCTAATTTATCATTGGATACTTTCAGCACTTTGTCCACTCCGTATTGTGCCAATGCGCTGGTATCAGCGACATTCACAGTAACAGCGGTAACAGTTGTACCTAATGTTTGTGCTACTTTCTTAGCGTACGAAGCTAATTCGAAAGCTACTTTTTTAAATTTTCCTTCTGCAGATTCTGCATATATTAATATAGACATCGTTTTGTAATTTTAAATTGGATTATAATTTGAAAGCAAGGATAGCCTTAGATTACTTTCGCTTCCGTATGCAACAGGTTTACCAGTTCGTCCAGGTTGTCCGCACTGATCAGTTTTACAGCTGATTTTGGTGCTGGTTTTTCAAATTTTACCGTTTTGGTATTGTGCGTAGCAGCTACAGGCTCCAATAGGGTAAGAGCTTTTGTTCGTGCGGTCATGATTCCACGCATGTTTGGTATTCTCAGGTCTTTTTCTTCTACCAATCCTTTTTGTCCACCAATAATTAATGGAAGTGTAGTGCTTAGCGTTTCTTTACCACCATCAATTTCACGGGTTACTTTGGCATTGTTACCGTCTACTTCCACGTTGATGCAGGAGTTTACGAAATTACCACCGATAAGGGCAGCAATCATCCCAGGGACCATACCGCCATTATAATCTAAAGATTCTTTACCGGCAATAACCAGATCGTATCCGCCATTTTTGATTACTTCAGCCAATTGCGTAGCTACAAAAAAACCATCTGTTGGTACTGCGTTGATCCGGATTGCCTCGTCGGCACCAATTGCTAATGCTTTTCTAAGTGTTGCTTCGGTTTCGGGTCCACCTACATTAACAACAGTCACGTTAGCGCCTTGTTTTTCTTTGAACCAAATGGCTCTTGTAAGGCCAAACTCGTCATTAGGGTTGATTACAAACTGTACTCCGTTAGTGTCAAATTCTGAATCGCCATTCGCAAAATTAATTTTTGAAGTAGTATCAGGAACGTGACTGATGCAAACTAATATTTTCATTGGTATAGTATTTATATTTTTTAATTTTCTGCGGACTAAATTACTAATTAATTTTCAAAAATAAACTATGCACGCATAATAATTTTTAAAAACTATTTCGTTTTCGTAACGGAATAAATTCCCTTAGCCCGATTTACAAGGGTTTAGTTTTGAAAGCCCGGACTAATCATTATTTAAAATTTTGACAACAAAAGGTACCCAGTCTTGTTTTGGGATGCTTTTGTCCATATAAAAGTCCGGTTGAATACCTTTGTCATCAATCGTCATATCGGGAATTCGAAAGCTTTTAGAAAGGCTGTATCCCAAGGTAAGTGTAGTACAGGGCGAATCTACAAAATGCATGTTGGAGATATCGAGCACTCCAAAAGTTGTGGTGCCAAAAAGTTTTACTTTTCGGCTTTGCTTGGCAGCCAGGAGGAATTGTTCCGCCGTACTTCCATTATTTTCATCAATGAGGACCGCTACATTTTTTGGATACGCATACACACTGTCCATCTTTTGGGTATATACAATGTTGTCCCCGCTCAAATTGACAAATTTGCCCAGATTGGCGTTTAGCATCGCTAAATCTTTTTGTATTTCTTTCTTTTCGGCTTCCGTGATTCCGGGTTCCGATAAAAAGCCTTCCATCCTTTGGTTGTTTAAAAGGGTGGAGTACAATTCCAAACCTACAATCCGTATGGGGTTAGTATAGAGGTAGGGGATGATTTTGTTGTAGCTGCCGTCCGAACCACCGCCATTGCCCCGGATATCAATAATTAGATTTTCGGTACTGGTAATCTGGTTGTGGTAGGTTTTTAACAGGCTGTCAATCGCTTTTTTATTGGATGGAGCAAAGGAAGGGATACGGAGCAATAGCGTGTTTTTGTTTACTTCTTTAATCATCGGCTGGGCAGCGGTAAGCAATTCGGAATACAACTGGATTTCCGGACTGTCTTCCTGTTTTGGGTTGACCCTCTTTAGCATAAAAGGCCCAAGGTTAAGGATGTTTTTACCAATGAGTTCGGCGTTTTCAAAATGTTGGGTGGCGTAATTCCGCATATAAAATTCGCCATCATAAGTGCCATGTGTGGCATTGGGCTTTAGGATCAGCTTGATTTGATTCTTTTGCCAGTTGGTTCCCGGGGCAGCAATAATGAAACCGACATATCCTGTTCCGGTTTTTAAAATCCCAATGGTGTAGGGATCGGTTTTCCAAATGCCCTCAAAACCTTTTTCACCAGCGCTTTCGAGTTGTTTTTGAAGTTTTTTATCGCTGATTTCATAAGTCTTCCAGGGGACTTGAGAATTTGATACAACAGTTGTAGCTGTAGTATTGTCTTTTGGAGAGACCGAAAGATGCGCTTTTCGAAAGAATAACAGCCATTCCATTAACGTTGTGGAACAAGCTGTGGGGGAAGTAATCGATTTTACTTTTTCGGCATATAGCGCTGTATGTTTTTCATATTCCGCAGTTCCTTTCCGGTCCAGTGCATACTGGAAACCCGCATCGTTTTCTTCGAATGTTTTTTTTAGCCACAGAAAATTAGCTTCACAGGAGCAATCCTGGGCCAATAGAAAACCTGGAAACAAGAGCAACAGAAGTAGTAGTTTTTTCATTTATATGGTCAGTTGTTGGAGGTTGTTAAAGGGAGTAAATATAGAGCCAATTTTGAAATCGCACAACAAAATCACACAACAGAGCCGTTGTTGTTGAGTGACTTAGTCTGATATTTCGGCTTGATTTTTTGTAACAGTCGGATAATAAGCAGTGCAACGCTATCGTTTTCGTAAATTTAGGATCGGCTTGTTGGTGGAGGGTATAAAATTCCAAATCATTTTTTAACCTCAAATTATTCTGTTTAGTGATTTAAAATATTTATTTTTGCGTCTTTAAATCAAAGAAGAAACAAAAAAACATATGAGAACAATACAATTTAGGGAAGCAATTTGCGAGGCGATGAGCGAAGAGATGCGTCGTGATGAGTCCATATATTTGATGGGTGAAGAAGTAGCGGAATACAATGGAGCTTACAAGGCATCCAAAGGCATGTTGGATGAATTCGGTCCAAAACGCGTTATCGATACTCCAATCGCTGAACTTGGATTTTCTGGGATTGCAGTAGGTTCTGCAATGAACGGAAACCGTCCGATTGTAGAATTTATGACTTTCAACTTCTCTTTGGTCGGAATTGACCAGATAATCAATAATGCAGCTAAAATGCGCCAAATGTCAGGCGGTCAGTTTAATATGCCTATTGTTTTC
Organism: Flavobacterium kingsejongi; assembly: GCF_003076475.1. NCBI lineage: Bacteria > Pseudomonadati > Bacteroidota > Flavobacteriia > Flavobacteriales > Flavobacteriaceae > Flavobacterium > Flavobacterium kingsejongi. The sequence continues at coordinate 1,799,512 of NZ_CP020919.1, forward strand.
AGAGGACCTACTGCTTCAGCAGGACAGTTGGGAGCGACACACTCACAAGCTTTTGAAAACTGGTTCGCCAATACTCCAGGGCTTAAAGTGGTAATTCCTTCCAATCCTTATGATGCAAAAGGACTTTTAAAATCGGCGATACGTGATAATGATCCTGTGATCTTCATGGAATCAGAGCAAATGTATGGTGACAAAGGTGAAGTGCCGGATGGTGAATATACATTGCCACTTGGTGTTGCTGAAATAAAACGTGAAGGTACAGATGTAACTATCGTCTCTTTCGGTAAAATCATCAAAGAAGCTTATGCAGCAGCAGAAGAATTAGCCAAAGACGGTATCAGTTGTGAAATCATCGATTTAAGAACTGTACGTCCAATGGATCAGGAGACAATCTTAAAATCAGTAAAAAAAACCAACCGTTTGGTTATCCTGGAAGAAGCGTGGCCATTTGGAAGTGTTTCCTCTGAAATTACTTATATGGTTCAGGAAAAAGCATTTGATTACCTGGATGCCCCTATCCAAAGAATTACTACTGCTGATACCCCAGCACCATACTCTCCAAATTTATTGAAAGAATGGTTGCCAAATGCTTCCGATGTAGTGAAAGCAGTTAAAAAAGTAGCGTACAAAAAATAATATTTCAGGACATAATCTGAACAGCGGGAATGCAGTAGTGCATTCCCGTTCTTGTTTAAAATCGGCAGTACTACTGGTTATTTGTTTACAATCCAGTGGACACCACATTATATTTTGTTTTTTTCGGTCTTGGGAATGATTTAATACAATCAAATAAAAAAATATCCGTTATATTTGAACTTCATCAGAAACATCTCTGTTGGAGTTTTTTTTATCTATGACGAAGACCGTATTCCACACTATAGCTTTACTCTTTATATTAACTACTTCCGTTACCGCACAAACCAAAGTCAGCGGTATGGTAGTGGATGCTTTTAATAAACCTGTTGCCTATGCCAATGTCGTATTTAAAGGCACTAATGAAGGGGTGATTACCAATGAAGACGGGCGATTCTATATTGAATCAAAAAATAGCTATAAGACCGTTGTGGTTAGTTTTGTAGGCTATTCTTCCCAGGAAATCCCACTGGAAAAAGCCGTGAATTACAATGTTAAAGTCGTACTGGAAGACGGAGAGCAATTGGCCGAAGTAAAAATCTATTCCGGAAAAACCTCCAAAAAGAATAATCCGGCAATTGATATCCTCCGGAAAATCTGGGAACGCAAGCGTAAAAATGGCTTGTACATGTTCAATCAGTACCAGATGGACAAGTATGAAAAAATTGAATTTGACTTCAATACGATCGATAGTGCGTTTATGAAGCGGAAGATCTTCAAAGGCATGGAGTTTATTTTTGATAAAGTCGATACCTCTGATGTGACCGGAAAAACCTACCTGCCTATATTTATCAATGAATCCCTTCATGAAGTATATGGTGACAATACTACCAACAGGAAAAAAGAGATCCTAAAAGCGAATAAAAATTCCGGTTTTGATTCCAATCAGCAAATCCTTGCGTTTATCAAGGACTTGTATGTGGAGTATAATATTTATGATAATTACCTGAATTTCTTTGATAAGAGTTTTACATCCCCACTTTCGCGTACTGGAATTGACGTGTACAATTATGTATTGGCAGATAGCGCCTTTATTGATAAGAAGTGGTGCTATAATATCGTTTATTATCCGAGGCGTAAAGGAGAACTGACCTTTAAGGGAGATTTTTGGGTGAACGATACGACATTCGCCATCAAGAATATTAATATGGCCGTCACCAAAAGTGCCAATATCAACTGGGTCAAAGATATCTATATCGAACAGGATTTTGATGTGTTGAATGATTCGGTATTTCTACTGAAGCGGGACCATATGATGACTGATTTTAGTCTCAACAAAAAAGAAAAATCAAGAGGAGTATACGGAAAACGGACTACGTTATACCGCAACCACGAATTCAATAAAGTAAAGCCGGGCGATTTTTATAAAGCCGATGTCAATTACAATGACGAGTCCGTATATGTCAAAGATGATGAATACTGGCGACAGAATCGTTTTGAATCCCTCAATAAAGATGAGGTCGGGATTTATAAAATGCTCGATACCCTAAAAACCGTCAAGAAGTTCCAACAGCTTTATAATGCAGTTTCTATTTTGGGAAGCGGTTATGTGCAATATGGAAATTTTGATTATGGCCCCATATTCTCCACTTTCGGATATAACGATGTGGAGGGCGCCCGCGTCAGGGTAGGAGGCAGGACTTACTTTGGGCAAAATGATACCTGGAGGCTTCAGGGGTATACAGCGTATGGCTTTAAAGACAATCAATTCAAATACGGGATTTCCGGAAAATGGATGATCGATAAGAAAAACAGGGTGATCCTGACTGCGGGGAATCGCCGTGATGTAGAACAGATTGGGGTGAGCCTGACAACTACCAATGATGTACTGGGCCGAAGTTTTGCTTCATCATCCCTGTTTTCCAGCGGTAGCAATAACAAACTGACGTCGATTAACCTGACCACGATCGGTGTGGAAGTGGAGCCGCTTCGCAACCTGACCTTCCAGATGGGCTTTACCTACAGAACCTTAAAAGCAGCTTCATCCGCCTTCAGCCTGGATTATTTCACCGATATTCCGGCAGGGATAACAGCAGGAGAGGTCAAGCAATATGAGATGAATATGATGATTGACTACACGCCAAAGCGAAAAACAATCGGATATGGTGTAGAGCGTTCTATAGTTGATTATAATTTTGCCCGTGTATTTTTTAATTACAGCCAGGGTGTTAAAGGTATTTTTAATAGCGATTTTGATTACGATAAACTGCAGTTTTATTACCGCCAGCCGATTGTCATCGGACCTTTGGGCCGTTTGTTTGTCACGACAGAAGTGGGTAAAATCTACGGAAATGTACCGTTAGGATTGATGGGTGTTGTGCCCGGAAACCAATCGTATTTTATCATCGACAACACATTCAACCTCCTGAATTATTATGAATTCGTAGCTGACACGTATGTGAATATGCAGGTGGAGCACCATTTTAATGGGAAGCTTTTTGCCAGAATTCCGGGAATCAGGGATTTGAACCTGCGGGAAATTATTGGGGTAAAAGGAATATACGGAACCGTATCAGACGGCAATATTGCACTGAATGCCTCTAACCTAGTCTATCAGGCACCAGAGCAGGTATATTGGGAATACCATGCCGGTATTGGCAATATATTCAAGGTATTGCGGGTTGATTTTGCCTGGAGAGGAAGCCATCTTAATGTGCCGGGAACCAATAAATTCGGCGTCAAAGCATCGTTCGGATTCTATTTCTAATTTACTTTTTTTAAGTAAATTAAACTTGTATGGAAGCCTCCATTTACATACATTTGCTCCCGCTTTAAGAACTATCTATAAATAATAAAAATGAGTGTAGAAAAATCAAAAACTTTCGATGTATTAATTGAAATACCAAGAGGAAGCAGAAATAAATACGAATACGATTTTGAATTAAAAAGAATCCGTTTTGACAGAATGTTATATTCTGCAATGTTTTACCCGGCAGATTACGGATTCATTCCGGAAACATTAGCATTAGACGGGGATCCATTGGATGTATTGGTATTGTTCACGGAGCCTTCTGTACCAGGATGCATTGTAGAAGTAAAACCAATTGCTATTTTTAAAATGGCAGATGACAAAGGTCCGGATGAGAAAATTATCTGTGTACCGGTTTCTGATCCAATCATGAACAAACTGAATGATATTTCCGATATCAACGAACACCTGATTAAAGAAATAGAGCATTTCTTCCGCGTGTACAAAGATCTTGAGAACAAAAAAGTAGACGTTCAGGGATGGGGTGATGTTACTGTGGCGAACGCTATGATCGCTGAATGTACAGAGCGTTTCAACGCATTGGACGATGCCAAAAAAGCAAGTTTCAGTATCCGTTACTAAAACACGATACATACTATAGAAAAAATGCCCTTCAGGTTTCTGAAGGGCATTTTTCATGGATGCTATTTCAAATTTTAAAAAAGGCCATTGAGTTCGGAGTTGATGCGGTGTACGATATCTCCTAGATCTTCCGGATTGTCTACAAAATTGATATTGTCTACATCGATGATTAAGAGTTTACCTTTGTCATATCCCTGAATCCAGGCTTCATAACGTTCGTTCAGGCGGCTCAGGTATTCAATGGATATGGAATTCTCATATTCGCGGCCACGCTTGTGGATCTGTCCTACAAGGTTTGGGATAGAACTCCTCAGGTAGATCAGCAGATCCGGAGCTTCAACCAACGATTCCATCAGTTCGAATAAAGATTTGTAATTGTTGAAATCCCGGTTCGTCATCAGGCCCATGGCATGAAGGTTAGGCGCAAAGATGTGCGAATCCTCATAAATGGTTCTGTCCTGTATAATGTTTTTGCCACTTTCACGGATTTGTAACACCTGGCGGAAACGGCTGTTTAGGAAATAAATCTGCAGATTGAATGACCAACGTTCCATTTGGTGGTAAAAATCATCCAGATAAGGATTGTCCACCACATCTTCAAAGTGGGGTTCCCACTTAAAATGTTTGGCTAATAGTCGTGTTAATGTCGTTTTTCCGGCCCCAATGTTCCCTGCTACAGCTATATGCATTATGGTAAGTTGATTTTATAATTTGAAATTCCTTTGGTTGTAAAAATAGATAAAATTTGGTTTTTGTACAGGTAACTGCTATAGGTTTTTTCGATATTATTTATCGTATAGTACAGTTCCTTTTTGGCATCATAAAAATACAATTGTCCCTCTTTTCGAAATAATAAAGTTTGGTTTTCTAAAAGTTGCGCATCGTCAAATTCGGCGATAGTGCCTAACGATAGTGTTTTGCCATAGACATCACAAAAAGACCAGTTCCGGTGGGCATCGATCCATTGGAAATAATTATAGTCTGACTGATAGGAAACCAATGTCTCTTTGAACGTGACGGAGATGGGTTGAAATGTCTGCTTCGTAATATCGTAAAGCCCTAATTTTTGTGTATTCAAATCAAAAATCCAAAGTCGGTTTTGGGAGGCCAGGCTCACCGTTTGTGGAAAAAGATCAGGAGCTGTCTCCGAAAAATTAATCCGTTTTATTTCATTAAGCTGATTGTCCAGCAGGATTACAGTATTGAATTCTTTATAAAAGACAACCAATTGCAGCGGATTCAGGATGTCTACACTCGTAATTTTTCCGCTTGCGATGTTTTTATATTGCCATGATTTTTGGTCATTTTGCTTTACAAGGACATTGTTGGTAACGGTATAGGAATAGCCCAGTCCATCAATCCCGATAAAACGATCGGCAGTAATAGAAATCCCTGGTAATGGGATAGCAGTTACTTTTAGGTTTTGGCCGATGGCGGTGAGGCTAAAGAGCAGGATGGTAAAAAAAAGTTGTTTCATAGTGTACCCATTCTCTAAATGGTTTTAGTAAAAATAGCATTATTTCACCAAAGTTGTTTCTTAGTTGTTGGTAAAGTAACGGTCAAAATTAAAAAATCAGTAGGATAATAGCACAAAACAGTAAATAACATTTTACTATTCTAATTATTAAAGTATTGATAAGAAGATGATCGCCGTTTTATTTAACAAATAATTCAGATAAAAAAGAGTGGAAAACAGTCATATTTGTTTTTCTATAATCAAATTTATAAGTATGAAAAAAGGAATAATATTTTCATTGTTATGTTTAGCCTATAGTGGTGAAGTACTGGCGCAAAATTTTCAGGGAATGGCAGTATATGAATCCAAAACAGCCATAAATGATTTTGTTGCACAGGGGAAGCAATTTTCCGGTGAGATACAGAAAACAATGGAAGACCGCTTGAAAAAAGCATTTGAGAAAACGTTTGTACTCACTTTTGATAAAACGGCTTCCATATATGCAGAGGAACAAAAGTTGGATGCACCCAATGCCAATAATGCCGGTATGAAAATGATGGCCTCTTTTACCGGAAGTGGGGGGACACAATATAAAAATATTAAGGATAAGACCTATGTTGTTGACAAGGAATTTATGGGTAAGGAATTCCTGATCAAAGACAGTTTGCCAAAGTTGGATTGGAAATTAGAAGGAGAAACCAAGAAAATCGGTGAGTATACCTGTTTTAAAGCGACAGCGATCCAAAAGGCCAGCGCGACAGATTTCAGGAACCTTAAAATTAAAATGAAAACTACTAAGCCGGACGATACCAAACCTGCAAAAACAACGAATCTGATGGATCAGGTGGATATGCCTAAGGAAATTGTAGTTACTGCATGGTATACTACCGACATACCGGTAAGCCAGGGGCCTGAAACCTATTGGGGATTGCCGGGACTCATTTTGGAAATTAGCACCGGGAATACCACCGTGTTATGTTCAAAAGTAGTATTGAATCCAAAACAGAAAACAGAAATTAAATCCCCTAAAAATGGGAAAGTAGTTACACAGAAAGAATACGATGAAATTGTAGTAAAAAAAATGGAAGAGATGAAGCAGCAATTCCGTGGTGCGCGACCCAACCAGACCATACGGATCGGCGGGTAATACTTTCGTTATTCAATCAGTTTGTAGCCTTGACCCCTGACATTAATAATTTGGATGTTGGGGTCAAGGTTTAATTTTTTACGCAGTTTGGTAATAAATACATCCATGCTCCTACCATTAAAAAAATCATCATCACCCCATATTTTTTTCAGTAGGATGGAGCGCTCGATGACCTCATTTTTATTGGCGATGAGGAGGTGTAATAATGAAGCTTCCCGATGGGTAAGGGAAATGCGGGTATCCGAAATGATCAGGAGTTGCTTTGTCAGGTTGAAATGATACTTTCCGATGGTGATTTCCGTATCATTTTTGGGTGTTGGTACCCGACGCAGGAGGGAATGAATACGGACGATAAGCTCTTCCATGCTGAATGGTTTTTTGAGGTAATCATTACCGCCAGAATTGAATCCATCGACAACATCCTGTGTTTGCGATTTTGAAGTGAGAAAAATTATAGGAATTTCTTTATCTGTTTTTCGAATGTCCCTGGCAACTGAAAAACCATCTTTTTTAGGCATCATTACATCCAGTACCAGCAATTCCGGCTTTTCTTTTAAATAGCATTCCAATGCATCTTCTCCATTTTTACAAATGAACACATCAAAATTGCGTGTTTCCAGGCTTTCCTTGATAATTAAGGCCAAAGCCGGTTCATCCTCCGCAAGGATGATTTTAATTCGGCTATCCATTGGGTAGGGTGATTTTAAAGATTGTTATCGGGCTATTCGGTACCAGTTCCAGTATTCCAGTGTGTTTTTCAATGATCTTTTTAGCATAAAATAATCCAATACCGAAACCTTTTATGTCATGGCGGTTACCGCTTTGAATCCTGTAGAATTTCTCGAATATCTTCTCACGCTGATTTTTTTCAATACCAATACCATTATCTTCTACTGTAATCTGGAGTGCGTCACTAGTAGCATGTAATCGTATGGTAATTGTGTCCCCTCCATATTTCAGGGCGTTATCAATAAGGTTGGATAGTGCATTTTCAAAATGGAAATAATCAATAGGGGCAATTGCGCTGATCAGTTCCGTCCTAAAAACAATATTTTTTTCCGGGCAGATCATACTGTGTTTTTCGATCTGTGCTGCTATAAGTGTGATTATGTCAGTGTCTTTGTGTTCGATCATCAGGACATCAGTATTTAAAGCGGCCGTTTCCAAGAGTTTTTCTACCATAGTTTCCAGCTTCTTTAACTGTTGGCTGGAAATGTCCAGGTACCGTTCTGTTTTCTGAGGATCATTATTCGCATTGAAATGCCGAATCCCTTCAATCGCAGTGGCTACTGTCGTGATCGGGGTTTTGAATTCATGAGTGATGTTGCTGATCAGGTCATTCTTAATCTCATCAATTTTTTTCTGTTTGTTTATCGTTTTTAATAAGTAGAGCAAACATCCGATAATCGAAAAAGACAAAAACAAAGAAAGTAAAATCTCAACACTACTCCTTTTAAAGACTAAAGCTACCGGATTGGAAAATGACAATTGTAATTTCTGTTTGGGCGGAAGATAAGAGGATTTGGAATAGGTGACCAGCGGAAATGCTGCTAATTTTTGGCGGGGGAAATAATCAAATAGTTTGTTTTCTTTATAATATGCGATCGAATATTGTACCTGAATGTTTTTCCGGGATAGTTCCTGATCCAGTGCTGCACTGATTTTCGTAAAATCAATAGAATCGCGTACCATTGAAATCACAAGTTTAGTGGCGAAATTTTTAATCTGAGTCGCACTTTCCGGATTGCTCTTTCCTTTATAGACATGAACGGATGAAATTTTATTAGGGCTTATTTTAAGCGGGTTCGTGTCGGTTTTTACGACTCCTGAATCATTCTTAATGAATAAGGTTATGGGGAAAGGAATAGGAGGATCCTTTTTTTGGAGTGCATTGGTATCGTTACTGATCGTAATTTGGGTTTTTTCAGCCTCCCTTTTTGCCACAATTACAGTAGGCAAATGCTTTTCGTTGGTTTTTGTAGGTTGTAAATCTATATTTTCCGCAGTGCTATAGTTGGTTACAGGCAATTGCTCTTTAAAGGAAAAAAGATCATTTTTGGAGTCAAGAAGATAATAACTGTCAATACTATTGTCAAAGGCAATCTGTACCTCATTGACCAATCGGAGTTTGTTCTCCTTATAGTTTTTGATATTCCAATAAATCTGTAATCCGATAGTCGCCAATATGGCAATAGTTATAAAAAGTAAAATAGGATTGTATTTCTTATTTTTCATTTTCCAAAAGTAAACAGTAAAAACATTTAAAACGAGCCGTTAACAATCGTTAACATTGCTTAACTCAAAATGTAAACTGATGGCGTTTACTTTACAACCAAATCATAAAAACACAAACCATGACTAAAGCCATTACATTACTGACATGCTTCCTAATGATCAGTACGATAACTATAGTGAAAGCCCAGAACTTCCAGGGACAGGCAACCTATGAAACGAAAAGAGCAGTCTCTGATATACAATTTCAGGGAGGAGGAATGACGCCGGCAATGCAGGATCAGTTTCGGGAAAAATTAAAAAAAAGCATGGAAAAAACATTTATCCTGACATTTGATAAAACAACATCACTTTATGAACAGCCCCAGGTGCTTAGCGCCCCAGTGTCCGGACTGACTACAGTTGTAGCCTCCAATGCTACGGGCGATGAAAAACAATATAAAAATATAAAAGACCAAAAGGTAATGATTGAAAAAGATTTTTTCGGGAAAGAATTTCTGATCGTCGATTCATTACCACACTGGGACTGGAAATTAACAAACGAAACTAAACAAATAGGCGGATATACAGTATACAAAGCCACTGCCCTGATTGTAGTGACCGAAAAGGAAAAAGCGGCCTATGGGAAAAGACAGCTGGAACAAAGCAATAAAGGAACACAAATGATGCAGGAACCGGAGCCACAGGATAAATTGGTCACCGTTTGGTATACTCCGGATATTCCAGTGAGCCAGGGACCGGAAGAATATTGGGGATTACCAGGATTAATACTGGAAGTAAATGACGGAAACAACATGATCCTATGTTCAAAAATTGTACTAAATCCGAAAGAGAAGACCACGATTAAAATGCCTAAAAAAGGAAAAGTAGTCTCTAAAAAAGAATATACTGAAATTATTGAAAAGCAAATGGAAAAAATGAAAGATGGGAAAGGCAATATCAGGATCGAAATGAATAAATAATTTATATATTTACGACTCCTCACAAATTTTAACGCTATTGGTTTTCGTTTACTCTTTCCAGTGTAGTCCTCTTTTTCAGATGATGCCGAAAGGTGCCCTGTCTTTGATGCGATTGGAATGGAGCAGTTTCCGAAATCCGAATACATCATCAATCAAAATCAACGAAGTAACCAATCGCGATAGCGAAACGCTTCTATAATAATTGCATAATGAATAAAGTCTTGTTTTTTTTATTTTTACTGTTGACCGGGTGGTCACAGGCCCAAAATGTAAAGTTTGAAGGTGCTGTGGTAGATTCTCTGGCACATGGGCTGGAAATGGCAAATGTTATGGCAATCAATAAAAACACCAATGTCATGGATGCTTATGCTATTACCAATGACAAAGGCAGGTTCCAGCTCTCGTTAAAGCCCAATTCCAATTATACGATTAAAGTGAGTTACCTCGGTTATAAGCCTAAAGATCTCAGCATCGTTACTACTATGGAAAGTATGGTCCAGACGATTGTCATGCAATCCGGCGGAATAGAATTGGATGGGGTGGAAATTGTGCGGGAAATGCCAGTTACCATAAAAGGGGATACGATAATTTACAATGCCGACTCTTTTACCACAGGAGCGGAAAGGAAATTAGGCGATATCCTGAAAAAGCTTCCCGGTGTGGAGGTAAATGCTGATGGTGAAGTGGAAGTGGAAGGTAAAAAAGTAACCAAACTAACGGTAGAAGGAAAGGATTTCTTTGATGGAGATACCAAACTGGGCGTACAGAATATTCCTGCTGATGCCGTGGATAAAGTGCAGGTGCTCCGCAACTATAACGAAGTCTCCGCATTGAAAAAACTGGAGAATAATGAAGAAAATGTAGCGCTTAATATCAAGCTTAAAGAGGGCAAAAAGAATTTCTGGTTTGGTGATATGACAGCGGGCGTCAGTATTGGTGAAGGAGAGCGATATATTGTCAATCCCAAGCTATTTTTTTACAGCCCGAAATACAGCATCAACCTGATGACTAATTTCAATAATAATGGAGAAGTGCCTTTTACAGCACAGGATTATTTCAAGTTTAGTGGCGGGTTCCGGAATATGATGCGAAAAGGGGGGACAAACTTTAATGTATCGTCCAATGACCTTGGGATCTCCCTGTTGCGGAACAATCGCGCCAAGGAAATCGAAACCCAGTTTGGAGCGGCTAATTTTTCCTATAATGTGAATAAAGCGTGGAGCCTGAGTGGCTTTGGAATTCTGTCATCCACACAAACGGATTTGGAAACCCAGACGAAAACCCAGGTATTCCGGAATAATTCATCGGAAATCCTGACTACGGAAAATCGTACTGATATGACACACCAAAAAAGTAATTTGGGATTGCTGAAACTGAGTTCCAGTTACAAACCAAATGATAAACTACAGTTTGATTATGACGTTTTCCTGAAAACATCCTCACAGGTAGAAGATAATAACCTGTTGTCCGACTTGCAGGGTAGTATATTGGCCAATAAAAAGCAGGATCCGGTATCCGTAAATCAAAATCTGAATTTGTATTATACCAAAAGTGATAAGAGTGTATATGCTTTTGAAATGCAGCATCTTTACCAACAGGAAGATCCTTTTTATAATGCAAATCTTTCAGAAAATCCCTTTGCTGCACTGAACCTGGTCGATCAAAGCCGCTTTAATATCAATCAGGAGCGATTTGTAAGGACAAACAAGCTGGATGCTAAATTCGATTATTATTACATGCTTACGCCAAAGAGCAATATCAATGTAACAGTCGGGAATACCTATTCCTATCAAAATTTTAATTCCAGTATTTACCAGATCTTAGACAATTCTGATCGAAATAACCTGGACGGGGCCGATAAAAAAAATGATGTGAATTATACTTTTAATGACGTTTTTGTGGCGCTGCATTATAAATTTATTACCGGAAAATTCACCTTCAACCCCGGAGTGAGTTTCCATGCCTACAGTATGAATAATGAGCAGTTAGGGTCAGCATATAAAAATAATTTTTACCGTGCATTGCCAGATGTGTATGCATTGTATCAGATCAAAAAATCGGAAACGCTGACGTACAATTATACCATGACCACTGATTTTACCGATATCAACCAATTGGCGCAAGGGTATACTTTTACCAATTACAATAGCCTCTACCGCGGAAACAGGATGCTGGAAAATGCGCTTTCGCAGAATCATGCCCTTCGGTATTTTAAGTACAACATGTTTAATTTTACAAATGTGTTCGCCTATGTGAATTACAACCGCAGGATGGATGCCGTAAAGACCAAAGCCGCTTTTGACGGTATTAATCAGTCCTCTGTGCCTTATAATTCTAATTTTGCAGACGAAACCCTGACCGGGGCAGGAAGTTATGGGCGTTCTTTTGGTTCCTACAAAGCTTCCGTGAGTGCCAATATCGCCTGGTCGAAATTTAATAACATCAGGGTTGATCCGGTGACTGCAGTTGAAACACTCAATACTACTGAATCTTTTACACAGTCGTATACTGCAAAAGTAGCCACAAACTATAAAACCCTGCCGAATCTGGAAATTGGCTATAACCTGACCATGAACGATTATAATAATACCACCTTTTACACCCAAAAACCTTTTGCCCGGATGGATTATTATTTCCTGGATAGTTTTACGTTTACGGCGGAATACGATTATTACCACTATACCAACAATCTGAAAACGGTAGATAATGAGTATGATTTCCTTAATGCGAACCTGATGTATCAGAAAAAGAACAGCAAATGGGAATACCGGGTAACGGTGACCAATTTGCTCAATACAAAATCGCTGAATGATGATAGTTTCTCCCAGTTCTCTACACGGACGTCACAATATATCGTACAGCCGAGATACCTGATGTTCTCACTCAAATACAATCTTTAAAAGCTGTTGCGCTTTTAGCAAAAAAAAAAAATGCTGTCCGTTAGGACAGCATTTTTTAGTATAATGAAATTGAATTATAGTCCAAAAGCGGTTTTAACCTGCTCTACGAAATCAAGTTTCTCCCAGGTAAATAATTCTACAGTAACTGTTTTTTCTTCACCGTTTGGTGTACGGAATGTTTTAGTTACCGTTTCAGGTTTGCGTCCCATGTGGCCATAAGCGGCAGTTTCGCTATAAATTGGATTTCTTAGTTTTAGGCGTTGCTCGATAAAATAAGGGCGCATGTCAAAAAGAGCCTCTACTTTTTTAGCAATTTCACCATCCGTAAGATTTACTTTGGCAGTGCCATAAGAGTTGATGTAAATCCCCATTGGTTTTGCCACACCGATCGCGTAAGATACCTGTACCAGAATTTCTTCTGCTACACCTGCAGCCACAAGGTTTTTAGCAATATGACGTGTCGCATAAGCAGCACTACGGTCTACTTTACTCGGGTCTTTACCAGAGAAAGCACCACCACCATGAGCGCCTTTTCCACCATAGGTATCTACAATGATTTTTCTGCCTGTAAGTCCTGTATCGCCATGAGGGCCTCCAATTACGAATTTTCCGGTTGGATTGATATGGTACTGGATAGCATCATTAAAAAGGTGTGCATATTGTGGATTCTTAGCAATAATCCTTGGGATAAGGATATCCAGGATGTCCTGCTTGATTTTAGCAAGCATAACCGTTTCCTCGTCAAAATCATCATGTTGTGTGGAAATAACGATCGCATCAATGCGTACAGGCTTGTTGTTATCGTCATATTCCAGTGTAACCTGGGATTTTGCATCCGGGCGCAGGTAGGTGATCTCACTATTCTCGCGGCGTAATGCAGCCAGTTCCTGTAATAATTTATGGGAAAGGTTAAGCGCAAGAGGCATATAATCCTCTGTCTCATTGGTTGCATAGCCAAACATCATTCCCTGGTCGCCGGCACCCTGCTCTTCTTTGCTGGTACGGTCTACACCCTGGTTGATATCTTGTGATTGCTCATGAATAGCCGATAATACACCACATGATTTCGCTTCAAACATATACTCACTTTTGGTATAGCCGATTTTTTCAATCACGTTACGTGCAATCTGCTGTACGTCAAGGTATGTTTTTGATTTTACTTCACCAGCAAGGATAACCTGCCCGGTCGTTACTAAAGTTTCGCATGCTACTTTCGAATCCGGGTCAAAGGCTAAAAAGTTATCTATTAAAGCATCTGATATCTGGTCTGCAATTTTATCGGGATGCCCTTCACTTACGGATTCTGACGTAAATAAATATGCCATAATTTCTATTAAAGTTAAACGAGAAAAAAGTAAAGGATAGCAACGTACTAAAGAAGAAAAGTCTGCTTTAGCATTTTTTAATGAGGTTGCAATCAGTTCAAATTTTTCCTCTGGATTTTGAAGTGCAAATGTATGAAAGCTTTTTGAAATGAAAATAAATCTTAACTTTTTTTTCCATTTAATATGCAAAAAGGGCCATTTCAAAAAAATATAAATACGTAGTATTTAAATATATATACTAAAAGGTTGAAATGTTAAAGTTTAGATTTGAGCATTGTAATTCCAAAAATAGTTCTGAAGTTTGCAGTATCAAAATGAAATAAAAATGAAAATTACTATTTGCAATATGTGTCGTACGATGTGGAATCTTTCCGCAGGGGACTCTTTTGCATAATTTTAATTTTTTAAAATATAGCATTCAGCCTCTGCCATTCGCAGAGGCTTTTTTTTTATATAAAATTCAATAACGGGAGCAAGCCAATTTTGGCAGCACTAAAAAGAAATAAAAATGACAGCAGGAACAACAATTTGTATGAATATGATTTGCCGCATTATGATGTGCTGCTATCGCTGTTGCCATTGCCAAATGAAATGACTTAATCTTAGTTTTTATATCTAGTGAAGAGTCCTTTTGGCAGCCAGGCCAAAAGGGCTTTTTTATTTTCAGTAACAAACCATCAACTTCAATATACCTAAAATCATGAGTACAACTTCCATAAACGTTCTGGGATATGCCAGAAGCAAAGAACAATTTGTAGTAAAAACCCAAAATGCCGATGTGAGGATAGGGACTAATTCCCGTTATCCCGAACTCAGTGGCGCGAGCCCCTATGAATATATACTCGCCGGATTCGCCGGATGTATCAATGAGATCGGAAAAGTAGTTGCCGCAGAGCTGAATTTCGAATTAAAATCCCTGCAGGTAGAAATTTCGGGAGATTTGGATTTCCAAAAGTTTGAAGGTATCGCTACTGGGGAACGTGCGGGATTCAGCCGTATTGAAATCGTGCTGAAGCCAACAACGGAAGCCACCCTGGAAGAACTGCAACAATGGTTGAAAATAGTACAGTTCAGAAGTCCCGTATATGATAATCTGATCAACAGCACTCCGGTAGAGCTGGTTTTATATAAAGAATATTCCCATGTTGCGTAAAAGCAATACTGGAATCAAACGGTGTTATTTGTTTTTTTGTTATTTGTGAAGAGCACAATTTTGTTTAGGTTGTTGTGCTTGTAAAAAGGCTGTCTTTGAAATGTCAGTCAAAGACAGTTCTTTTTTAGGCACCGTATCAATTAATCAACCTGAACCCAACAATTAAAAATAAAAATATGTCAGTTCAAAAAATAAACATAGTCGTTTTTGGCCTTGGAACCATCGGGAGTACCCTGATCAACAGTGCCATAAAAGAACAGAAAGTACTACTCGAAAAAGAAGGACTGGACCTGAGTTTTCCAGTTATTACCAATTCAACAGTAGCCTTTTTTGAGAAAGAGTCCCTTAAAAACTCATGGGAAGCCAATTTTACGCAGTTCCCGATCCCATTCCAGTTTGAAGCTGTTGTAGCCTATCTGAAAGCCCAGCATTTGGAAAACCTGATTGCGATAGATGCTACCGGTAGTGATACGTTGGTCCGCGATTACGATACACTGATCCGTAATGATTTTGATATTATCTCGATAAATAATACGCTCTCCAGAGTGCATCCGGCTTTTAATACTGAAATCAATGGACTGCTGAGAAAATTCGGGAAGCAGTTTTTCTACCTGCATCCTGATGGGAAAAATAGTATGGAAACAGCAAAAGCACTGCTGCAGAAAATTATTGTGATAGCCAGGCAAAAGCAATTGGAAATAGCAGTATAACTTTTTCCTGTTGGTCCTGGGGGTATAGTAAAAATATCAGGGACGTAATGCCTAAAGGCCACACACAGCATTAATTTGGGCAAAGTGTTGTAAATTCCAAACATATTGCATTACTTTGCAGTGTTCATAAACATATTGACAGTTATCACGAAAGGCAGAGGGATTAGACCCGGTGAAGCCTTAGCAACCCTTTAATCTTTTAAAGAAGGTGCTACATTCTACCAAGAAATTGGATAGATAACATACAGAAATACTTTCCGGTATTCTCCGCTTTTCCTGATTACATACACATATTATTTTTTTCGAAACCAATAGTTCCGGCTTTTGCCATGCTGTTTTTGCCATACCTATTTGGATTTTCCAATAGGGAAGCTCACTAGGGTGCTGGCGCAAATGAAAAAGACATTGAACTTTTTAAGGACGTAGCTCCGGATTAAAATCCGAGAGTAACGAACCCATCAATAAATAAAAAGTATGTCAAGAATAAACGAAGCAATAAAAGAAAGAATCCTGGTCCTTGACGGTGCCATGGGAACAATGCTACAGCGGTATAATTTCTCTGAAGCCGATTTTCGTGGGGAACGTTTTAAGGATTTTCCACATCCGCTCAAGGGCAATAATGACCTGTTATCCCTAACCCAGCCACAGGCAATACGCGACGTCCACCGCCAATATTTTGAAGCGGGTGCCGACATTGTGGAGACCAATACTTTTTCAGGAACCACTATTGGGATGGCCGATTACCATCTGGAGGAACTGGTCTATGAACTTAATTATGAATCGGCGCGTATTGCCCGTGAAGTGGCAGATGAGTTTACGGCAAAGAACCCGGCAAAACCCCGATTTGTAGCCGGATCTATAGGGCCAACCAACCGGATGGCCAGCATGTCGCCTGATGTGAACGACCCGGGATATCGCGCAGTTACCTTTGATGACCTGAGAATTGCCTACAAGCAACAAACGGAAGCCCTTATTGATGGAGGTTCTGATTTGCTATTGGTAGAAACCATATTCGATACACTCAATGCCAAAGCGGCTTTGTTTGCCATCGAAGAAGTGAAAGAAGAGCGCAATATTGAAATTCCAATCATGGTTTCCGGCACCATTACCGATGCTTCCGGGAGAACACTTTCCGGGCAAACCGTAGAAGCTTTCCTGATTTCCATATCTCATATCCCCTTATTAAGTGTGGGGTTTAATTGTGCTTTGGGAGCCGATCAATTGAAGCCGTACCTGCAGCGATTATCCCACAATACCAGCTTTAATATTTCAGCCCATCCAAATGCCGGATTACCAAATGCTTTTGGGCAATACGACCAGACTCCTGAAGAAATGCAGGTCCTGATCCGGGAATACCTGGAAGACAACCTGATTAATATAATAGGAGGATGCTGTGGAACAAATCCGGAACATATCCGCCTTATTGCGGAAGTAGCCAGCGCTTATCCACCGCGTACTGTAGTTGCCCAATAATACGCATCAATACAATGTGCCGTACAGCACGATCATAAAAGAAACAAGAAAATGGCAGATGTTGACTGTAAAAGATATTTAAAATTATCAGGGCTGGAGCCCTTAATCATAACACCCGAAAGTGTTTTCGTGAATGTAGGGGAACGTACCAACGTGACCGGCTCCCGGAAATTCTTACGGTTAATCAAAGAAGAAAAATACGAAGAAGCACTGGATATTGCCAGGACTCAGGTAGAAGGCGGTGCCCAGATCATCGATATTAATATGGATGAGGGAATGCTGGATGGTGTTCATGCCATGACGACCTTCCTGAACCTGATCGCTTCCGAACCCGATATATCCCGCGTTCCGGTGATGATTGACAGTTCCAAATGGGAGATCATCGAAGCCGGATTAAAAATCGCACAGGGTAAAAGTGTAGTGAATTCCATCAGCCTGAAAGAAGGCGAAGAAAATTTTATCCGTCAGGCGAAACTCATCAAGAAATATGGTGCTGCGGTTATTGTCATGGCATTTGATGAAACTGGGCAGGCAGACAACTATGAGCGCCGTATTGAAATTTGTAAGCGCTCCTATGATGTGCTTACGCAAAAGGTAGGATTCCATGCTGAAGACATTATTTTTGATCCGAATATCTTCCCGGTTGCCACAGGAATGGAAGAGCACCGCCAGAATGCTGTTGATTTTTTCCGGGCAACCAAATGGATCAAAGAAAATCTTCCGTATGCCAGTATTAGTGGTGGGGTGAGTAATGTATCCTTCTCTTTTCGTGGAAATGACCGTGTTCGGGAAGCAATGCATTCTGTTTTCCTGTATTATGCTGTGCAGAATGGAATGACAATGGGGATTGTAAACCCTGAAATGCTGGAAATTTACGATCAAATCCCTAAAGACCTGCTGGAACATGTCGAAGATGTACTGTTAGACCGAAGGGATGATGCTACAGAACGACTGCTGGCCTTTGCCGAAAATGTAAAAGGCGGTACTAAAGTTACCGAAAAGCAGGCGCAGGAATGGCGTTCATTTCCGGTACAGGAAAAGCTAACCTACGCGTTGGTAAAAGGGATTGACGAATTTATAGAAACCGATGTTGAAGAAGCACGGCAACTGGCTTCAAAGCCTATAGAGGTTATCGAAATTAACCTGATGGCGGGAATGAACGTTGTCGGGGATTTATTTGGAAGTGGGAAGATGTTCCTGCCGCAGGTGGTGAAATCGGCACGGGTGATGAAAAAAGCCGTTGCCTATTTGTTGCCTTTTATAGAAGCTGAAAAACGCCCTCCAATACCTGAAGGCGGTGTGAAAACACCGGAATACTGGAAAAATAAAAACCCCGAGGCTTATGTGGCACTGGAGGACTACATCCAAACCCATAAAAATATCGGTACTCCCGGCGAAGAGGTTCTGGAAACCGCTTTGGCAGGTGGATTAGGTGGGTTTCAATTCACCCGGAATTATACTATAGGCGACTACTGCGCCGATTTTGTCTGTGTTCCCGAAAACCTGATTATCGAAATTGAAGATGCAGTGAACCAATTGCCTTCCACAACAACGACTCCAGAAGAACGTGGGCAGTTTTACCGTGCAGAAGGCTATCGTGTGCTTCGATTTACCACTTTGGAACTTACGGACTTCACCCAAAAAGCACTGGATCGGATCCTGGCTGTATTGCTGGCGCCGCCTTCGGGTGCGGGTGGTGCAGGCCGGGTATTGATGGCCACGGTGAAAGGAGATGTGCATGATATTGGGAAGAATATTGTTTCCGTTGTTTTAGGGTGTAACAACTATGAAATTATCGATTTGGGCGTCATGGTACCGCCGGAAAAAATTATAGAAAGTGCCATTCGGGAAAATGTCGATATCATTGGGCTCAGCGGATTGATTACGCCTTCACTGGATGAAATGGTGTACCTGGCCAAGCAAATGGACAAACTAAATATTAAAATCCCGATTATGATTGGTGGAGCAACCACCTCGCGTGCGCATACCGCTGTGAAAATAGCCCCGGAATACCGGGAAACAGTAGTACATGTCAATGATGCGTCAAGAGCGGTGACGGTAGCGGGTAACCTGGTGAATAAACTAACAAACCAGGCCTATTTTAAGAGCCTGCGATCTGAATATGATGAATTGCGGGAAGGCTACCTGAACCGAAGCCGCGACAAAAACTTCCTGAGCCTGGAAGAAGCCCGAAAAAATAAACTACAACTCGACTGGGAAGCTTTTACTCCAGTACAACCCCGAAATACGGGTGCACAAACGATTGAAGTAGGCTTGGAGGAACTGGTTGATTATATCGACTGGACTCCTTTTTTCAGGACCTGGGACCTGCACGGGAAATATCCGGCACTATTAACCGATGAGGTTGTTGGCGAACAGGCACAGTTATTATTTGCCGATGCCCAGAAAATGCTGGAACAGCTTATTGCAGAAAAATGGCTGCAGGCCAAAGGAATTTACGGTATTTTTCCAGCCAATCAGGTGAATGATGATGATATCGAACTCTACGATGATGAAGGGAAACTATTGCAGACTTTCCTGACATTGCGGCAGCAATCCCAAAAAACGAAAACGGCTCCTAATATTGCATTAGCGGATTTTATAGCACCTGTAGAAAGTGGTAAAAAAGATTATATGGGGGCATTCTGTGTAACGACTGGTTTTGGAGTGGATGAAAAAGCTGCAGCATTTGAAGCCCAGCATGACGATTACAATTCGATTATGGTCAAAGCGCTGGGGGATCGTTTTGCAGAAGCTTTTGCCGAATTCCTGCACCGGAAAGTGCGAATGGAAATTTGGGGTTATGCTTCCGATGAGGTATTGTCCAACGAAGACCTGATCAAAGAAACCTATAAAGGGATTCGTCCGGCACCGGGATATCCGGCTTGTCCCGATCACCTGGAAAAACCAACCATCTGGAAATTACTCCGGGTCGAAGAAGAGATTGGTGTTACCCTGACGGAAAGTATGGCCATGTGGCCGGCATCTTCGGTTTCGGGATATTATTTTGGAAATCCCGAGAGCAAGTATTTTGGACTGGGAAAAATCAAGAAAGACCAGGTGGAAGATTATGCCAAACGCCGGAATGTTTCCTATGACTATGCCGAAAAATGGCTGAATCCCAATATTGCAGATTAAAAAATAAGGATAGCAGAATCCTGAAGAATAATACCTAAAACAGACATGAAAGTAACCGAACATATAGAAAACGCCAACGGAAAACCTTTATTTTCCTTTGAAATATTACCCCCGCTAAAAGGGCAGAACATCCAGTCTATTTTTGATAGCATCGATCCACTAATGGAATTCCAGCCTCCTTTTATCGATGTGACCTACCATAGGGAAGAATATGAATACAAAGAATTACCCAGTGGACTGCTGGAAAAGAAAATTGTAAAAAAACGTCCCGGTACGGTGGGTATTTGTTCTGCAATCCAGAATAAATACCAGGTAGACGCCATCCCACACATCCTTTGTGGCGGATTTACCAAAGAGGATACCGAGAATTTCCTGATTGACCTGGACTTTTTAGGAATCCAGAATGTGGTTGCCCTACGGGGTGATGCTGTAAAAAATGAAACCTATTTCAAACCTGAAAAAGAAGGCAATCATTATGCTTCTGAACTGGTTTCCCAGATCACCAGTCTGAATCAGGGAATTTATCTTGATGACGAGCTGCAAAATTCCTCTGCAACCAATTTTTGTATCGGTGTGGCCGGGTATCCTGAAAAACACATGGAAGCGCCCAGCCTGGATAGCGATATTTATTTCCTGAAGCAGAAAATAAAAAATGGAGCCTCCTACATTATTACGCAGATGTTTTTTGACAATAAAAAGTTTTTTGATTTTGTAGCCAAATGCAGGAAAGAGGGCATTACGGTACCGATAATCCCGGGATTGAAGCCCATAGCGACCAAAAAACAACTGAATTTAGTGCCACACCGGTTTAAAGTCGATATCCCGGATGAATTGATTATGGCAGTAGTTCGCGCGGCAGATAGTGAAGCCGTAAAACAAATCGGGATAGAGTGGTGTATCCAACAGAGTAAAGAATTACTGCAGGCTGGTATTCCGGTGCTGCATTATTATTCTATGGGCAAAGCAGAGAATATCAAAGCAATTGCCAAGGCAGTTTTTTAATCGGGGTTGTATGCAATGCCTGTACCATTTTATGTAGCCCTGATAGAACCGGTATCCTTTCCTCTTGTCCTTTACAAGGGGAAAGATATAGGGGATAGCAGGAACCGGCCTTTCAAATAATAACGGGACATTTGCTCCTCCAATAAAATATCCTTTATATTTGCTTTTCATTAAAAAGGAACAATGCATCGAATCGTTTACCTGTTTTTTATTTTTACTCTGACTACGTTTGCACAAGAATCACCCAGGTACCAGTATAGCGTTGATGCCAATTATTATTATGGGAATATACTGAAACACAGCGACGCCATAGCCCCACTGATCAAAGGGCATCCCGATGGATTTCTGCTGAGTGTCAACCGGAAAACATTTGGGCATAAAGCCTGGGAATCCCGTTATAATTATCCTGATTATGGAATCTCATTGCATTATGAGGACATGAAAAATGAGGTGCTTGGCAAAAATTACGGTGCTTACCTGCACTATAACTTCTATTTTTTCCAGCGCAACCTGATGCTCCGCGTAGGACAGGGTGTTGCTTACACTACCAATCCTTATGATGCGGTAAGCAATCCTGAAAATGTAGCGTATGGGACACATTGGATGCCTACCACCTATTTTTTACTCAACTTCAAGAAAGAAAATCTATGGAAGGGCTTTGGTGTTCAGGCCGGAGTTTCTTTTTTCCACCATTCAAATGCCAATCTTCGTTCGCCCAACACCAGTACCAATACAATTGCATTCAACGTGGGGGCGACTTATACCATCAATACCGACGAAACGCCAGAATACATTAAAAATACGGATACCGTACGATTTACACAGCCGTTAAAGTACAACCTGGTTTTCAGGTCAGGCGTGAATGAAAGTGATCTTATTGGGGCGGGACAGCTTCCTTTTTATGTCTACTCGGGATTTGTGGATAAACGGATCAACCGGAAGAGTGCGCTACAAATAGGGGCAGATTATTTCGTGATGAAATACCTGCAGGATACCGTTAACCGTATCGTAGCGGACAACCCAAACGGGAAAGTGAAATCCGATACTGATTATAAGAAAATTGGTGTGTTTATAGGGCATGAATTGTTCATTAACCACCTTTCCGTAGAAACCCAGATTGGGTGTTATGCCTATCGTCCTTTGGACTACCTCGACCCTATTTACCAACGTATAGGTGCCAAATACTATTTTGGCGAAACCATTTTTGCCGAAGTCTCCCTAAAAACGCATGCTGCCAAAGCCGAAGCGATAGAGTTCAGCCTCGGGATCCGATTGTAAGGTGCTAAAAACTTATTTTTTAGTCATTTCCCGGAAAATAGCTTCCAGATTTTTGTTTTTCTGATTGAGTTGTAACGTCTTGAGTCCATTATCATGGGCAAAATCAAATACAGCGGGACGCATGTCTTTATCGGAAGTAAAAGTCAGCTCCCAGATCATGTCGTGGGTGTTGACAAAAGCAGTCAGGTGCGGAATGGTGGCGATCAGCTGCTCTTCGACTTTGTAGTCAAATTCCACTTCAATAACCTGCTCTTTATCCTGTAGTAATGTATTCATTTTTTTGTCGGTCACAATCCTGCCTTTGTCGATGATAATGACACGGTCGCAAATTGCCTCCACTTCCTGCATGATGTGTGTGGAAAGAAATACAGTTTTGTCTTTTCCTACATTTTTAATCAACTGGCGTATTTCAACCAATTGGTTCGGATCCAGTCCTGTAGTCGGTTCATCCAGAATGAGTACATCGGGATTGTGCAGTAATGCATTCGCCAATCCTACTCGCTGCCGGTATCCTTTGGACAGTTGGGCAATCTTTTTATGTGCTTCAGGAGTCAGGCCGGTGAGTGTGATGACTTCATCGATCCGGGATTTGTTCACCTTATACACATCCGCATTAAAAGCCAGGTATTCGCGAACATATAAGTCCAGGTACAGTGGATTGTGTTCCGGGAGATAGCCTACCGATTGTTGTACCGCTTTTGGGTTAAGATGGACATCATGACCATTGACAGCCGCTTCCCCTGCATCGGCATCGATATAAGTGGTCAGAATTTTCATTAGCGTAGACTTTCCGGCACCATTTGGCCCCAGGAAACCGACAATCTCTCCTTTATTGATGGAGAAAGAAACAGCATCAAGTGCTTTTTGGGTGCCGTAGCTTTTGGAAATATTCTGAACAAGTATAGACATAGCTGCAATTTTGAACAAATGTACTAAAAAATCATTTTTGTTTCGACGGAATATTTCACGAAGCAAGACTTGGGTTTGTCAGTAAAATACTATTGGAATCACACAGTAGAACGTTTAATATAACGTGATAGTGTTAAATTTAACAAAAAAAGATCCTGCATTTTGGTGTTGATTTGAAAAAACAATTACTTTAGCAAAAAATTACAAGCGCATACCATGCAAAATAACAGTTTTTATTATAGCAATTCATTTTATTTCTTCTGGAAAGAGGATAGGGATTGTCGTATTGTTATTTAAATGAATTTAATTTACAGAACCAATATATAATCCCGATGCAAATCGGGATTTTTTTTTGCCTAAAAGTTATGGAAACAAAAATTGCTATTCAGGGAATACAGGGATCTTTTCACCATCAGGTGGCGATGGAATACTATCATCCGGAGGTGGTGGTGGAAGAATGTCTTTCGTTCAATGCCTTGGTTGTTAATTTATTAAATGGGGATTCCGCACAGGCGGTTATGGCAATTGAAAATTCGATTGCCGGATCCATTATTCCCAATTATGCATTGATAGACCGGAATAACCTGCACATCATAGGCGAACATTACATCACGGTACACCAAAATCTAATGGCCCTGAAAGGACAACGAATTGAGGAAATCAAAGAAGTGCATTCGCACCCGATGGCTTTATTGCAATGTGGGGATTTCTTTTCAAAACACCCACACATCAAGTTGGTTGAAGATGTGGACACTGCCGAAACGGCCAGGAGAATCCAGTCCGGACAGCTGAAAGGGATAGGCGCTATCGCCAGTAAAACGGCGGCCCAATTGTACCAACTGGAAATAGTGGCACCGGAAATCCAAACGATCAAAAATAACATGACGCGTTTTGTTATTGTAAAAAAGGAGAATTCGGTTATTCCGGAGGAATTGATCAATAAGGCTTCTTTGAAGTTTGAACTGGATCATAAGCGCGGTAGCCTGGCAGCAGTATTGAATGTCATGAGCGATTGCAAACTGAACCTTACCAAAATCCAGTCGCTGCCCAAAATTGAAACTCCCTGGAAATATTCATTTTTTGTGGATGTTACTTTTGAACGATATCAGGATTATAGCAAGGCATTGCAACTTTTAGGGATTATGGCATCGCACTTAAAAGTGCTGGGAGCCTATCAGAATCAAAACACGTCAGAAAAGAACACAGCATATTCATTGTAAAAATTAGAAAAATGTCAGCAACAAAAACAGTAACTGAAATACAAAATAAAACTACTATTCCAAACGGGCAATTGTTGGCGAACCGCCTTCAAACGGTAGAAGAGTATTATTTTTCTAAAAAATTACGTGAAGTACGACAATTGATTGCCGAGGGGAAGCCGGTAATTAATATGGGAATTGGAAGTCCCGACATGGCACCGTCTGCAGCGGTTATTGAAGCCATGCAAAAGTCCTTAGGGGATCAGAAAGCACATGAATATCAAAGTTACCAAGGGCTGCCTGAATTTCGTAAAGCAATTGCCGGGTTTTATGAGACACATTTTGGTGTTACTGTGAATCCGGATAATGAAATCCTGCCACTAATGGGATCCAAAGAAGGAATTATGCACATATCATTGGCTTTCCTCAATGAAGGTGATCAGGTGCTGATTCCGAATCCGGGATATCCTACTTACACTTCGGTAACGAAACTGGTAGGAGCCGAGCCTATTTTTCATGAGCTGGATGAAAGTCGCAACTGGGAACCTGATTTCGAAGCATTGGAACAACAGGATTTATCCTGCGTAAAACTGATGTGGGTGAGCTATCCACACATGCCGACCGGGGCCCCGGGAAGTATGGAGCTGTTTGATCGCCTGGTTGCTTTTGCTAAAAAGCACACCATCCTGCTCATTAATGATAACCCGTACAGCTTTATACTGAACGATCATCCGATTAGCCTGTTGCAGGCAGAAGGTGCATCCGACGTAGCGATTGAGCTGAATTCGCTCAGCAAAACCTTCAATATGGCCGGCTGGCGGGTAGGGATGGTGCTTGGGCAGTCCCGGTTCATGGATGCTATATTAAAGGTAAAAAGTAATATGGACAGTGGGATGTTTTACGGAATCCAGAAAGGAGCCATTGCCGCTTTAAAAAGCGAAAAATCATGGTTTGAAGAACTGAATGCTATTTATGCCTGTCGCAGGAACCGCATCTATGAACTGGCCGAATTATTGGGATGTACGTACGATCGGGAAAGTACTGGTTTGTTTGTCTGGGCAAAGCTACCGGAAGGAACACTAAAATCGGAAGATTTTATTGATAAAGTATTGGCAGAGCAGCATATCTTTATTACACCGGGAACTATTTTCGGGAGCCGTGGAGAAGGCTATATCCGTTTTTCATTATGCCTGGAAGAGGACGTAATACAGGAAGCGATTAGTCGATTTAATCCGTTTTAAGAAGAAAAGAGATGAAAGTAGTAATAATAGGAATAGGACTGATTGGAGGTTCTATAGCTTTAGATATCAAAAGGCTGCATCCCAATGCGGAAATTGCCGGGATTGATAACCGCGAAGAGCATCTGGATCGCGCATTGGAGCTGGGATTGATCGATTGCAAAACAACAGTAGAAACCCTGAATGAAGCAGATTGGGTTATTGTATCCGTTCCGGTGAATACCGCAGTTAAGTTATTACCGGAAGTATTGGATAGGATTGGCGACCAAACGATAGTAATGGACGTAGGATCGACAAAAAATCCCATTTGTGAAGCGGTACAAAATCATCCGAAAAGGCGTAATTTTATCGCAATGCATCCTATTGCAGGAACAGAATTTTCGGGACCACAGGCAGCAGTACCGGGTCTCTTTCAGGACAAAACGAATATTATCTGTGAGGTAGAAAAAACCGCTTTCCTATTGCAGGAAAAAGCGTTATCACTGCTGGTATCTATGGGAATGCGCATTCGGTATATGGAACCAAAATCCCACGACCGGCATATTGCGTATGTATCCCATTTATCGCACATCAGTGCCTTTATGCTGGGAAAAACAGTTATTGAAAAAGAAAAAAATGAACGCGATATTTTTGATATGGCCGGAAGTGGATTTGAAAGTACCGTGAGGCTGGCCAAAAGCTCACCCGCCATGTGGACTCCGATATTCCAGCAGAATAAAACACAGGTAGTGGAGACACTGGAGGAATATATTGCTAACCTTGTCCATTTTAAAGAATTGCTTCAGAATGACGATTATGAGGCGATTTTTAATGAGATGGAAAGCGTTAACAAAATCCGGGAAATATTAAACGGGATTGGCATAAAAAAATAAATGCTGGAAAGCATAAGAAAATAATAAAAATCAGCGGAGCATATAAAAAAGAAATAAGCTCCTTATAAAAAGAATACAAAAATGGAAAATACAAAAGCACTCAGAACCTGGTTAGACGATTTCAAATTAGAGCACCCTTTGGTCATTGCAGGTCCCTGCAGTGCAGAAACGGAAGAGCAGGTGCTGGCCATTGCACATGAATTAAAAGATTCCGATGTAAGTATATATAGAGCCGGAATCTGGAAACCAAGGACACGTCCGGGAGGATTTGAAGGTGTAGGCACTATCGGATTGAAATGGTTGCAAAAGGCAAAAGCCGAAACCGGATTATTAATGGCTACTGAAGTTGCCAATGCAGCCCACGTAAAATTAGCGTTGGAACATGATATTGATGTATTGTGGATCGGAGCCCGTACTACGGTAAATCCATTTGCAGTACAGGAAATTGCAGATGCACTGGCAGGAACGGATAAAATTGTATTGGTAAAAAATCCGGTAAATCCAGACCTGGCTTTATGGCTTGGAGGCGTAGAGCGTTTGTACAATGCTAATATTAAAAAATTAGGAGTGATCCACAGAGGATTCTCTACCTATGAGAAAACAAAATACCGAAATATACCAGAATGGCAGCTGGCGATTGAATTGCAGAATAAATTTCCAGATTTGCCACTGATTTGTGATCCATCACACATCACTGGAAAACGCGACATGATCCAGGAAGTTTCACAGCAGGCTTTAGACCTCAATTACGACGGGCTGATCATCGAGACCCATACTGATCCGGACAATGCCTGGAGTGATGCCGCACAACAAGTAACTCCAACGGTTCTAAAGCAGATTTTCAAAAGTCTGAGAGTGCGTAAAGAAACAGATCAGGCCCATGATTACAATCAGAAAATGGCCAGTTTACGGGTGAATATTGATGAAATTGATACGAAGTTACTCGAGACATTAGGGAAAAGAATGAAAATTTCCGATCAGATCGGGGAATTGAAAAAAGAGAAAAACGTTGCTGTATTGCAGAACAAACGCTGGAATGAGATATTGGGTAAAATGATCCTGGAAGGGGAGCAGAAAGGATTGAGTGAGGAGTTCATATTGCGGATCTTCAAAGCCATTCACCAGGAGAGTATCAGCCACCAGGAAAAAGTGATTAATAATTAAGGAATAATTTTTTGAATGTTGGATGGCTATGCAATCGGTGCATCACATTTTTTGTCGGTTTTTATCGGCAAACAATCAGAACGCATAGCTGTCGAACAATCGAAAAAAATAATACCTTTGCAGGATGACAGGAACAGTTTATAAATCTACAGGAAGTTGGTATACCGTAAAAGCTACGGATGGCACTTTTATGGAGTGTCGGATGAAAGGGAAATTTCGATTAAAAGGAATTAAGAGTACGAACCCCATTGCTGTAGGTGATATTATTGACTATGAATTGGAAGAGACGTCCGATACGGTTACCGGATTGATTACCAAAATACACAACCGTAAGAATTATATTGTTCGAAAGTCGGTTAACCTGTCCAAACAACTGCATATTATTGCCTCCAATATTGATCGTGTTTTTCTACTGGTGACAATTAACAATCCTCCAACGACCACAAGTTTTATCGATCGTTTTTTGGTAACTGCCGAAGCTTATGGGATTGAGGCCATTATTGTTTTCAATAAAATTGATACCCTGACTGAAGCCACATTGGACGAACAGCTTTATTTGCAGCATATTTATACCGAAATAGGCTATCAGTGCCTTAGGGTTTCTTCGACAGAAGGAAAAGGGATTGAGAAGCTCAAAGAAATGATGATTGGAAAAGTAAGTATGTTCTCAGGGCATTCCGGAGTAGGGAAATCAACTTTGGTCAATGCAATGGAGCCGACATTACACTTAAAAACTACCGTTATTTCAGAACAAAGCAAGCAAGGGCAACATACAACTACATTTGCTGAAATGTATGATCTTTCGTTTGATGCCCAGATTATCGATACCCCAGGAATCAAGGGATTTGGTATTGTGGATATGGAAAAATCAGAAATCAGCGGTTATTTTCCAGAGTTCTTCAAATTACAGGATAAATGCAAATTCAACAATTGCCTCCACAAAGAAGAGCCCCAGTGTGCGGTCAAGGAAGCATTGGAAAATGATGAAATTGCCTGGTCACGTTATAGAAGTTACCTCCAGATTCTTGAAGGAGACGATGAACATTACCGTACAGACGTCTATGGCGACGCAAGGGAAGCCAGCGATGAAACTCGAAAATAATTTATAAACCCCCAATTTTTATATAATGAAAGCTGTAATTCAACGAGTTACCCAGGCTTCCGTGACTATAAGCGGAGTAAAAATTAGTGAGATCCAATCCGGATTATTACTGCTGATTGGTATAGAAGATGCTGATAATCAGGAGGACATTCAATGGCTATCATCAAAGATTGTTAATCTTAGGATTTTCGGTGATGAAAATGGCGTGATGAACCGATCGGTAAAAGAATGCGATGGTGATATTATCATTGTAAGTCAGTTTACATTGCATGCAGCAACCAAAAAGGGCAACCGCCCTTCCTACCTAAAGGCATCCAAGCCAGAAATTGCCATCCCGTTATACCAGAATTTTGTGCATCAAGTGGAAAAGGATCTTGGTAAGCAAGTACAAACCGGGGAATTTGGTGCCGATATGAAAGTTGCACTCTTAAATGATGGTCCGGTAACAATTGTTATCGATACTAAAAACAAAACGTAATATTTGATATAAAATTAAAATTATTCTTCTATTTTTGGCAAAAATTAACAATTAATGAAAAATATTTTACTTTTTATGTTTTTGGGTAGCTGGACGCTGTCAGTCAGTGCGCAAAACACAGATTATACGGTTAGTGCTATTGCTCCCGTTCTGAAGGAAAATGCCAATGCCGTAATACGATTGAATCAGAAGGTTGTTGTCATTTCTTCCCGAAAATCACTCAATACAAAAAATAAAAAAGTCATCACCGTATTAAATGATAATGGACTCAGCCATTTAGGAGCCTACGAATATTTTGATAAATCAACACGGGTAAAATCAATAGAGGCCGTAGTGCTAAACGCGGCAGGAAAAGAAATAAAAAAGATACGAAGCAAAGACTTTAAAGAAAGTGCGCTCTCTGATGGAGCTACTATTACTGATAATAGAATTATTGCACTGGACTATACTCCTACAGAATATCCTTTTACAATCGTATACGAAAGTGAAACCGAAAGCTCGAACACAGCTTTCATTCCAAGTTGGTATCCGATTAACGCATCATTTATGAGTGTTGAAAACGCGAGTATAAGCATTACCACTGCAGCAGCGTTAGGGTTTAAATATAAAGAGGTAAATATTGCGGGAAATGAGGGAATTATAAAAGAAGAAAAAAACAATACCCTTACCTATAAAGCCCAAAATTTACAGGCAGTTAAATCAGAAGAATATGCTCCTTCATTTCAGAATATCCTTCCGCATGTTATGTTTGGCCTGGATAATTTTAATCTCGAAGGCGTGGAAGGTGTGGCTACAAACTGGAAAGAATTTGGATCCTGGATGTATTCCAATTTATTAGAGGGGACAGACGAGATTCCGGCAGCTACCCAAACGAAAATAAAGGCTTTGGTTGGAGACGAAAAGGATCCGGTAAAGATTGCTAAAATTATTTACGGATATGTGCAAAATAAGACCCGCTATGTGAGCATTCAATTGGGAATCGGAGGTTGGAAACCGATGTTGGCTAAAGATGTGGATCGTTTAGGGTATGGGGATTGTAAAGCATTATCCAATTATACACGCGCTTTATTAAAAGTGGTAAATGTGCCTTCTTATTATACGGTAATTTACGGCGACACACAAAGACAGGATTTACAGCAGGATTTTGTCTCCATGCAGGGGAATCATGTGATTCTGGCGCTCCCAGTAGGCGATAAAATGTACTGGCTTGAGTGTACAAGTCAGGTATCTCCTTTTGGATTTCAGGGAGATTTTACAGACAATCGCCTTGCTTTGATCGTAAAGCCTGAGGGTGGAGAAATTATTAGAACCCGGGAATATACTATGGGGGATAATACCCAGATTTCCAAAGGAACATATCAGATTGATGAAAAGGGTGGAATTACAGGGACTTTACAAATAAAGTCCAAAGGGACACAGTACGATAATAAATACGGATATAGCGGAAAATCCAATGAGGATCTGAATAAGTTTTATAAAAGGTATTTCGGAAATATCAATAACCTGAAATTGAAAAAAATCAATCTTTCCAATAATAAAGAAGAGATAGAGTTTTTGGAAGAACTCACACTGGAAGCCACAGAGTATGGAAATATAGCAGGAGGTAAATTAATGTTTGCATTGAACGCTTTTAATCAGGTAAATGGTGTACCACAACGGTATAGAAACCGGAATCATCCATTTGAAATATCCAGAGGTTTTTCTGATTATGATGAGGTAGTTATCGATTTGCCTAAAGGCTATAGTATCGAAGCCAAACCGGAAAATTTTGAATTAAAAGATGCTTTTGGGGAATATAAGACCGAGTATATAGTGATCAATGAGAACCAATTATTATACAAACGATTTTTCCAAACGAATGGGGGTTCCTATCAAAAGGATCAATATGAAAACTTCAGGAAATTCCGTGATCAGGTTGCCCGAAATGATAACGCCAAAATTGTATTAGCCAAAATCCAATAATCTCTTACTTATGAAACACATTTACCTTATTATCGGCCTTTTTTTAGTAGGATTGAATCTCACAGCTCAAAAATTTGACTTGGGGAAAGTAACTACTGAAGAAGTCAGTGAAAAAGTTCATCCTAAAGATACCGCTGCAGTAGCAGCCTATCTCTTTAAAGATGGCAGAACCTATTTTGAATGGGATGGAGAGGGCCATCAGATCCTGGTAACGGAAGTAAAATCCAAGATTAAAATATATAAAAAAGAAGGCTACCATTGGGCTAATCATTCCATAGCATATTATGTAGGGGGCAGCAATAAGGAAAAAGTATCATTTTCAGATGTCGCAGTATATAACCTGGAAAATGGGAAAGTAGTAAAATCTAAGATGAAGAGTGATGGTGAATTTATGGAAGAAGTGAATCCAAAATGGAAAGTCCGTAAAATAACACTACCCAATGTGCGTGAAGGATCTGTCGTGGAATATAGCTATGTCATCCGATCTCCTTTTATTGTCGCTTTTCCAATCTGGGAGTTTCAATATAAAATCCCGGTAAATTTAGTCAATTACAATGTAAACTTGCCCTCAATATACATTTACAACAGTAGTATAAGAGGCGGATTGGCACCTAAAATAACAAAATCAAATGGTATCGGAACGTCAAAGACTGTAGAGAGTAAAACAAATTATCTGTTGGAGAATGTGCCGGCACTTAAAGATGAACGGTATGTGAATAATATCCGGAATTATACCTCTCTAATCCAGCATGAATTGGCATCAGCCAAAAGTGCAAACGGTACGATAACGAATTATGCTCAAAGTTGGGATGATGTAGTAAAAAACATCTATGATGATACCGATTTTGGACAGGAACTGAATTACAAATCGTATTTTGAAGAAGATATTAATGCCATAATTGCCAAAGCAGGATCTAAAGATGAAAAAATAAATCTGATTTTTGACTATGTCAAAAACAGGATGAACTGGAATGAAATTAATAGTTATAGTTGTGAAAAAGGAGTAAAGAAAGCGTATAAGGACAAGGTAGGTAATGCTGCTGAGATCAATCTGATGCTAACGGCCATGCTACGTTATGCAGGTATTGGGGCAAATCCAATTATATTAAGTACCCGTTCCAATGGAATTGCTTTTTTTCCAAGCCGTACCGCTTTCAACTATGTAATCTGTGGTGTAGAAATTGATAATGGTATCATATTCCTGGATGCTACCAGTAAAAATACACAACCTAATATCTTGCCATCAAGAGCATTGAACTGGTTCGGCAGAATTATACGGGAAAATAAATCTTCTGCGGAAGTAAGTCTTGATCCAAAATTGGTTTCTAAAGAAACAGTAAGTATCATTGCAACAATGGATGATACCGGGAAGATTACCGGTAAAGCCAGAGATCAGTATTCAGAATACAATGCCTATAATTTTAGGGAAAACTTTGCAGGACTTTCAAAAGATTCTTATGTTGAAAAACTGGAGAAAAAATATTCCGGAATTGAAATCGACGATTATACTACAACCAATGAGAAAGACCTAACACTACCCGTTATAGAAAACTTTAGTTTTGGACATAGTGGATTGGTAGAGCATATTGGAAATAAAATATACTTTTCACCGTTATTGCACTACACGATCAGACAAAATCCTTTTACTCAGGAAACACGTGAATACCCAGTGGATTTTAGGTATCCGTATCAGGATCGTTATCTGATCAATATTACAATTCCAAAAGGCTATGAAGTAGAATCACTGCCTGCTCCAATTTCGTTAACAATGGAAGAGAATATCGGTAATTTTAAATATAATATTATAAGTTCCGGAGAGCAGATTCAATTAAAAGTAAGTTTCGATATGAATTATTCGAATGTGTCTCCGGAATATTACGAGACACTTAAGAATTTCTACAAAGGCATGATTGAGAAACAAAATGAAAAAGTAGTCCTAAAAAAAGTATAAAGATGGAAATTAAAAATGCCCAACTCGAAGTCGATAAATGGATCAAGGAACATGGCGTACGCTATTTCAATGAGCTGACCAATATGGCACAACTAACGGAAGAAGTAGGGGAAGTAGCCCGGATTATTGCCCGCCGTTATGGAGAGCAATCCGAAAAAGAAAGCGATAAAAATAAAGATCTGGGAGAAGAGCTTGCCGATGTGGTGTTTGTGGTTCTTTGCCTTGCCAACCAAACAGGAATTGACCTACAGGCTGCATTTGATAAAAAACTTGATCTGAAAACGAACCGCGATCATGATCGCCACCAGAATAATGAAAAGCTAAAGTAGCCGAGCAAAAAAAAGGTAATGAATGTGAACCGTAAGGAGCCATTTATGACCTCTTTTTGAAGATACTAAATTCTGTGTATTGGGATTTGAAATTCCCAATACACAGAGAGACAATCAAAAGAATGAATTTACAATTATACCGTTCCGAGGCCTTTCCTGAAAGTACCATTCGTGTTTCAGGATCAAAATCGGAAACCAATCGATTACTGCTATTACAGGCTTTATTTGCTACAATCCAACTAGAAAACACGTCGAATTCGGATGATTCGGAAGTGATGATTAAAGCGCTTCATACTTCAGGAGAACTTATTGATATTCACCATGCCGGAACAGCAATGCGTTTCCTGACGGCTTATTTTGCGACCCAGCCCGGTCGTGAAGTAGTACTTACCGGATCACCCCGGATGAAAGAGCGCCCGATAAAAATCTTAGTGGAGGCCTTACGCCAATTAGGAGCAACAATTTCTTATGAGGCAGAAGAAGGCTATCCACCCATTCGTATTGTAGGAAAAAAATTATCAGAAAGTAAAGTCGCATTGCCTGCGGATGTTAGTAGCCAATACATTTCTGCATTGCTGCTCATTGCAGCGGGGCTTGAAAATGGGTTAGAATTGACCCTGGAAGGAAAAATCACATCCATTCCTTATATTCAGATGACTTTGCAACTGCTCAAAGAAGTAGGGATCACGGCACATTTTGAAGGTAACACTATTCGTGTGGTACCGATGAAAGAGATCTTGGCTCCGGTAGTAGTAACTGTGGAAAGTGATTGGTCTTCAGCATCCTATTTTTATTCTATTGTAGCGCTTGCAAGTCCGGGTACTGCAATCACACTGTCCAGTTACAAAGCGAATAGCCTGCAGGGAGATAGTGCTTTGGCAGATTTGTACCAAAGTTTTGGAGTAGAGACCACTTTTGAAAATAAGCATGTAGTACTGAAAAAGACGAATGTACCATTAAAACCGGTAACTTTTGAACTCAATCATACTCCCGACATTGCGCAGACGATTGCCGTGACCTGTTTTGGACTAGGGATTGGATGCCACCTTACCGGATTATACACCCTAAAAATTAAGGAAACGGATCGGTTGGAAGCACTGAAAACCGAGCTCGAAAAATTAGGTGCTGCAATAACCATTACTGATGACAGCCTCACTTTGGAAGCGTCAACTACGATAAATCCCAATGTTAGCATTGCTACCTACCACGACCATCGTATGGCAATGGCTTTTGCCCCCTTAGCATTAAGGGTACCTATTATTATAGCAGATGCCGGAGTAGTTTCCAAATCCTATCCGCAATTCTGGGAAGACATGAAAGCTGTGGGATTGAAAATGGAGGAAGTAAAAGCCTAACAGTATTCTGTCAGGAATGCCTTCGGTTACATATCGCAATGGTCAGGACAGAATCCGTAAAATTGTTTTACAACTCGCTTTGGAGCTTTTTCGTATCGGAAATGCAATTAAAAAATAAATAAAAGCCAAAACACTTGACATCGCCTGTCCGACGATAGTATATTTGCAGTCTGGTTATTAGCGGTGTACGCTTACAACCTTAATTCTTAAATAAAACAGATGAAGTTATCACATTTTCAATTTAATTTACCAAAAGAACTTCTGGCCGAATATCCGGCAGAAAACAGGGATGAAGCCCGTTTGATGGTTGTAGATCGTAAGAACAAAACCATTGAACACAAAATGTTTAAGGATGTAATCGATTATTTTGATGAAGGCGATGTGCTTGTTTTAAATAATACTAAAGTTTTTCCGGCACGTTTATACGGAAATAAAGAAAAAACAGGGGCAAGAATTGAGGTTTTCTTATTAAGAGAGTTGAATTCAGAACAACGCCTTTGGGATGTACTGGTAGATCCGGCACGTAAAATCAGGATTGGAAACAAACTTTATTTTGGGGATGACGATTCATTAGTGGCTGAGGTAATTGACAATACCACATCCCGTGGAAGAACATTACGGTTCCTATATGACGGGTCGTATGAAGAATTCCGTAACAAGCTTACAGAACTTGGTGAAACACCAATTCCAAAATACATTAACAGGGAAGTTACACCCGAAGATGCAGAACGTTACCAAACTATTTATGCAAAAGAAGAAGGAGCTGTTGCAGCGCCAACTGCAGGATTGCACTTCTCCAAACATTTATTGAAACGTCTTGAAATTAAAGGGGTAGATTTTGCTGAAGTAACCCTTCACGTAGGATTGGGAACTTTTAATCCCGTAGAAGTTGAAGATTTGTCTAAACACAAAATGGACTCTGAAGAGTTGAAAGTAACACAGGAAGCCTGTGATATCGTAAACAATGCTAAAGCGAAGAAGAAAAAAATATGTGCGGTAGGGACAACATCCATGCGCGCATTGGAAAGTTCCGTATCTTCTGCAAAAACACTAAATCCTTTTGACGGATGGACCAATAAATTTATTTTCCCTCCTCACGATTTCAGTATTGCAGATTGTATGATTACCAACTTCCATACACCGAAATCAACATTATTGATGATGATCTCGGCTTTCACAGGGCATGACCTGATGAAAAAAGCTTATGAAGAAGCCATTAATGAAGGATATAAATTCTATTCTTATGGTGATGCCATGCTGATTATCTAAAAAATTGGATAAGACAAAAAAATCCCGCCATCATGGCGGAATTTTTTTTGCATTGTAGCGATACCCTGAATAATGAATGAAGAAGCATCTTATCGGTATAGCACTGTTGCACATCCTTGCCCATTCTCTTTTTTTGATTATTTTTGCCTACCAACATAAACTATTTAGACCACTAATGACCTATAAAAATACACGTGAATTTGCGCAACAGCTCGATTCAGAAGACCAGCTAAAACACTATCGGGAAGAATTTCTTTTTCCACAGGTAAACGGTAAGCAAGTAATTTACTTTACCGGAAACTCTTTGGGATTACAACCAAAGCGGGCCAAAAAATATGTAGATGAAGTGATGAATGACTGGGCAAATTTGGCTGTAGAAGGTCATTTTTATGCCGAAAAACCATGGTGGGATTACCAGGAGCGTTTTGCAAAACCATTGAGTAAAATTGTGGGAGCACTTCCTGCTGAAGTTACGGTGATGAATACACTTACGGTTAATTTACACCTGATGATGGTTTCTTTTTACAGGCCTACAGCGAAACGCTATAAAATCATCTGTGAGTCCAAAGCTTTTCCAAGTGATCAATATATGATCCAGAGCCAGGTGCATTTTCACGGACTGGATCCTAAGGAGGCTATTGTGGAAATAGAGCGAAGACCAGGAGAGCACAACATCCGCCTGGAAGATGTATTGGCTAAAATTAATGCAATAGGAGACGAACTCGCTTTGGTTTTAATAGGTGGGGTAAATTATTATACGGGTCAGGTATTCGATATGAAAACGATAACCAAAGCCGGGCATGACGCAGGTGCTTATGTAGGTTGGGATCTTGCCCATGCTGCAGGGAATATCAAGCTGGAATTGCACGACTGGGATGTCGATTTTGCAGCCTGGTGTAGCTATAAATATATGAATTCCGGACCAGGAAATGCTTCGGGATTATTTGTGCACGAAAAGCACCACCACAATCCGGATCTTCCACGATTTGCAGGATGGTGGGGACATAATAAGGAAAGACGTTTTAAAATGGAGCCAAAATTCGATCCGGTACATGGAGCAGAAGGCTGGCAAATCAGTAACCTGCCGATCCTTTCACTGGCGCCTTATTTGGCTTCCGTGGATATGTTCGACGAAATCGGAATGGATAAGCTGATTGAGAAAAGAGATAAGATCACGGCTTACCTCGAATTTATATTGCATGAAATCGATAAGGAAGTAGCGAGTACTTTTGAGATTATTACGCCAGAAAATAAAGAGGAAAGAGCCTCGCAACTTTCTGTTTTCCTGCATGGAGAAGGCCGAAGCCTGTTTGATTACCTGATGAAAAACGGTGTGATCACAGACTGGAGGGAACCCAATGTAATTCGTTTGGCTCCTGTTCCATTATACTGTTCTTTTGAGGATATGTATGAGTTCGGGCAGATTTTGAAAAAAGGAATTACAGGATAATTAATCGATAACTAATGGAAATGAATAAAGCAGATAAAATTAAAAGTTTCGATCCGTCACAGCCGGGACTTGCTGATGAAAGTATATTCGGATTGCCTTTTACGGCAGAAGAGAGTGAAATTATTATTATCCCTGTGCCCTGGGAGGTAACGGTAAGTTACGGAGCAGGCGCATCAGAAGGGCCAGAGGCAATATTGGAAGCTTCCTTTCAGGTAGATTTACACCATCAGGAATTTCCGGAACTTTGGAAATTAGGGATGTACCTTGACCTGACGGAGCAAACTGACGAATGGGCAGCGAATAGTGCAAAGTATAAAGCATTGGCACAACCGATAATCAGTGCTTTGGAAAGTGGAGAGAAGATAGAGCAGAACATGGGCTTAAAAAGGGATTTGGATTCCATCAATACAGTATGTTCAGACCTGAAAGACGAAGTTCGGGAACGTGCTTTGTACTGGCTGAGCCAAGGTAAGAAAGTAGTGCTTTTGGGTGGCGACCATAGTACACCATTAGGGTATTATGAAGCTTTGGCAACACAACATGACTCGTTTGGGATTTTGCACCTTGATGCGCACATGGACCTGAGGATTGCCTATGAAGGATTTACTTATTCTCATGCTTCCATCATGTACAATACTTTGAAATTACCACAGGTAGCGAAAATTGTACAGGTAGGAATCCGTGATTTTTGTGAGCAGGAAGCCCAAACGGCAAATGCTGAAAACGGAAGAGTACATGTGCATACGGATATGGATTTAAAAAAGGAAAATTTTGAAGGGATTACCTGGGCGCAACAGTGCGATGCGATTATTGCTTCATTGCCTCAGAAGGTATGCATCAGTTTTGATATTGACGGGATGTATCCGTGGTATTGCCCTAATACGGGAACTCCGGTTCCTGGAGGTTTTTCTTTTGAAGAAGCTGCCTACCTGCTGAGTAAATTGGGAGAAAGCGGAAAAGAGATCATTGGTTTTGACCTCGTAGAAGTTGCTCCGGGTGAAGATGACTGGGACGGGAATGTAGGAGCCCGAATGTTATTCCATATGTGTGGTGTCCTCGCTAAAAACCAAAAGCTTCCGGTTGGGGAACGAATTAAATTCCACCGATAATTATCGATAGTTAAAAAAAAGACGAGCCTTTATCGCTCGTCTTTTTTTTAAGGGTCATTTTTTATATTACACTTTTGGTACCGGTGCATTCGCTTCGATAAGTTTTTCTTTTTTAAGTTCCTCCCAAAAATCGGTTGGAATAGTAGCTTTCATGGAGGCCGTATTTTCCTGAACCTGTTTGGCAGTCCTTGCGCCTGGAATTGTTGCCGAAACAACTTGTGGCGCAGCCGTAAATTGGAGTGCTGCTGTACGGAGGTCTACCTGGTGGGCTGTCGCAATTTTCTTGATTTTTTCCCGTTTTTCGACATATGCTTTAGGCATTTTCCCACTGTAATCGTAGCGTTCCACACCGGCCAGGAATCCGGCATTGAGTGGTGCGCCAACTACAATAGAAACTTCTCTTTTCTCACAAGCCGGGAAAAGGGTATTCAGGTCATCCTTATGGTAGATCATAGAATATTGGGTGGCAGATAGGAAGAGATCTGGATCGGCGACTTCGAGTGTCTTAAGTGCCGGTTCTATAGTATTAATACCAAGCCCCCATCCTTTAATCAGTCCTTCATCACGCATTTTGCTTAATTCTTTCATCGCACCATTTTGGGCAATTTTAAAGTAATCGAGCCACTTGCTGCCCAAATCTGCATTGTCGGGGGACAAGTCATGAATAAAAACGATATCAAGCGAAGGGATTCCCAGGCGTTGTAGGCTGTCTTCAATAGACCTACGCGCACCATCGGCGGTATAGTCATATTTGTAATTAAAATTTAAACGGCCTTTCCACATTTCATGCTTAAAGTTAGTGTCCGGATATAAAAGCCTGCCGATTTTGGTGGATATAATGTATTCATCCGGATTTTTTCCATGCAGGAAATTTCCCATGCGGCGCTCACTTTGTCCCAGACCGTACCAGGGAGATGTATCGAAATAACGGATACCGGCATCCCAGGCACCTTGCATCGCTTCCAAAGCTTCGGTATCGGTTGTTTCCTTAAAAGCATTGCCCAAGGCTACGCCGCCCATTCCTATTTTATGTGGTGGACGGTAATGTTTATGATTTTTGATACTGCCGGAAACGGTGGTCAGGATAATCGGGGGTGTCTCATTCTTAGAAATTGTAGTATCAAAGGCACTTGCCACAAATGGAGATAATGAGACTGCTGCAAGTCCTTTTCCAGCGGTATTTAAAAAGTCGCGTCTTGAAGTTGTCATAAGTAGGAATTTAATGTTGGGTTACCCAAATATAACCATTACAGAAGCGAAGACCTAAGTCGGTTTTATTAAAAAAAATATAAAAAAGCTATTGGTGCTGTTGTTAGCTGCTGATAATCTTATTGTTATGAGAGGTATTTCGCGTGAGGGATGGGCGCAGGCTACCGCAGTAGCGCATACAGCCCGGCGCTTCTCCTGAGAAGGAGCGATGACCACAAAGCATATTGCTCCTTCTCAGGAGGAGGGAGACGCCCCGAGAATACAAGGTTAATTGTGGGGTTACTCAAAAGTAATTCGTATTTTTACATTCCATTTAGTATAATTATTCTATGCAGCATTCTCAAAAAATTGCCATTGTCGGTTCCGGATTAGTCGGATCACTTTTGGCAATTTACCTCAAAAAAGCGGGTCATCAGGTTCATGTTTATGACAGAAGTCCGGATATTAGAAAAATACAATTCTCCGGGCGTTCGATTAACCTGGCCATGTCCAACCGGGGATGGAAAGCGCTGGATGATGCCGGAGTAGGCGATCAGATTCGTGAAATTGCGATTCCGATGGAAAAAAGAGCCATCCACATTGGAGATAAGCTGAATTACCAGCATTATGGTAAGGAGGGCGATAATATTTATTCCATTTCCAGAGGAGTGCTCAACCGTAAGATGATTGATCTTGCAGAAGCTGCTGGTGCTGAATTCTTTTTTGAGAAAAAAGTCTGGGATGTTGATTTAGCCGAAAGTACACTCCAGATTGGGGAGACCGAGCGTGGCGCGTGGGAAGCTATTAAATACGATAAAGTGTTTGGTGCTGATGGCGCCTTTTCGAGGGTACGCCACCGGATGCAACGCCAAAGCATGTTTAACTATTCCCAGGAATTCCTGAATACGGGTTATAAAGAACTGAATATACCAGCCAATGCCGATGGTACACATAAATTAGATAAAAACTCTTTTCATATTTGGCCCAGGGGCGAATACATGCTGATTGCTCTTCCGAATCTGGATGGTAGTTTTACCTGTACATTGTTTATGCCTTTTGAAGGCGAAAATTCTTTCGAATCCCTGAAAGACCGTAAAGCGGTTGAGGATTTTTTTGAAAAAAACCTACCGGATACTATAGATGTTATACCGAAGCTGGCCGAAGACTTTTTTGAAAATCCTACAAGTACGTTGGTGACCATGAAGTGCTTTCCGTGGACTTATAATGGAAAAGTAGCCCTTATTGGTGATGCCTGCCATGCAATTGTACCTTTTTACGGACAGGGAATGAATGCAGGTTTTGAAGATATCACAGTATTGAATGTGCTCATGGAGCGCCATGGGGACGATTGGAATACCATTTTCACGGATTATGAAAAAAGCCGTAAGCCGAATGCCGATGCTATTGCAGAGCTTTCATACCGTAACTTTATGGAGATGAGTACGAAAACCGCCGATGAGAAATTCCTGTTGCAGAAAAAAATAGAGAAAATATTTTCTGAAAAATATCCGGAAAAATGGATTCCCTTATACAGCAGGGTGACTTTCAGCGATCGTCCCTATGCCGAAGCACTGGCTATTGGTGATCGGCAAAAAGCGATCATGGACGAAGTGATGATGCTGCCTGATATCGAACAGATTTGGGATACGGAAACAGTAGAGAAGAAGATATTAGCATTATTGAAATAAAAAAAGGCCCACTGGGCCTTTTTTGTTGAAGCTACTCTTCCCGGTGTACCAGGTCGATGTGGAATGCAGGTTTGCAAATCGCAATATATTCACAGGGCTCGTCAAAAGGATTGGAATATTGTACCCGTGTATTCTTTTCTATTTTTATAGATTCCCCGGCTTCCAAAATGATTTTTTGATTTTCAATAATGAATTGTTTACGCCCTTTAATAATATAGGTGTATTCTTCAAATTCTGGAGTTTGGAAAGGTTCGCTCCATTTTGCAGGCGCGACCATATGGGCAACGGAAATTTCGCTATTGTCTGTTGCATTGCCAAAATGCTCTTCAATTAATTTGCCGTCGGTTGTGGGCACTACAAATGGGCTTCTCTGGATGTGGAATTTTATCATATTTATTTTTTGAATAATTTGGTCAGAAGGTTCATCGCTCCTTTTATAAAAGTAGCGCTTGTAACTACCTTTAAAACTGATTTTTGTATCTGGCCTGATCCCGAATCGGAAGATCGGGTGGTTTTTTGTTGTTTTTCTTCTTGCTTTTGAGCCTCTTGTTGTGCAGCTGCCTGTTCGGAAGCTTCCGTCCTTTTGGTAAGTACTTCAAATGCACTTTCCGTTTCTATAGTATCCTTGTACTTGCGGACGAGCTTGGATTTGGAATTTACAGCGCTAATTTCATCAGGCGTCAGGATATCCATACGGCTCATGGGTGTTCGCAGCATCGTTGCTGCCAATGGAGTAGGGATGCCTTTTTCATTCAACGCAGTAATCAGCGCTTCCCCGGTACCAAGTTGCGTGATGATCTCATCCGTTTTATAATACTCCGAAATGGGATAATTTTCTGCTGTCATCTTAATTGCTTTTCGGTCATTGGCTGTAAAAGCCCGTAAAGCATGTTGTATTTTAAGCCCCAGCTGGCTGAGTACACCATTGGGCACATCAGTAGGATTCTGGGTTACAAAAAATAATCCGACTCCTTTGGAACGAATCAGTTTTACAATATTCTCAATCTGATCCAATAGTGTTTTGGAAGCCTGGTTGAATATTAGGTGTGCTTCATCGATAAAGATCACCAATTCGGGCCTTCCGGAATCGCCTTGCTCCGGCAAACGGTTGTAAATTTTTGTGAGCAATGAAAGCATGAAGGTCGAGAATAGCTTGGGTTTGTCCTGTATATCGGTAAGGCGTATAATATTAATGTAGCCATTGCCATTTTCGTCAATGCGCATCAGGTCATTGATGTCAAAAGAAGTTTCTCCAAAAAAGACATCAGCTCCCTGCTGTTCTAGTTCTACAATCTTACGAAGGATGGATCCAGTGGAAGAAGTCGAGATACGGCCGTATTCTTTTTCAATTTCTGCTTTGCCTTCTTCGGTGATATATTGTATGGCTTTTTTAATGTCTTTGAGGTCTACCAGTGTCATGGTATGATCGGAACAATATTTGAAAATAACGGAGATCACACCCGATTGGGTATCGTTTAAATCCAATATGCGGGAGAATAAAACGGGGCCAAATTCAGAAACCGTAGCCCGTAACCGCACACCATCCTGTTCGGAAAGGCTCATTAGTTCTACGGGGAAACCTTTGGTAGTATAAGGGATATTGATTTTGGCATGGCGTTCTGTGATGAATGGTTTCACTTCACCAGGTTCGGCAATACCACTCAGGTCGCCCTTGATGTCCATCATTAATACGGGAATACCATTGTCAGATAAGTTTTCAGCTAATACCTGAAGCGTTTTTGTTTTCCCGGTACCCGTTGCTCCGGCGATAAGGCCATGTCGGTTGAGGGTTTTTAGGGGGATTTTTATATGGGCATCCGGGATGGTTTCCCCATCCAGCATGGCAGCTCCTAGAATAATGGAATCACCGCTGGTTTCGTAACCTTTATTGATATAATTTAGAAAATTAGTCGAATCCATAGGTGTCGTTTTAGATAAGGTAAAGTAAAGAATGCTTAACAAAAATAGGATAGTTTTCGTTTAGTCACTATTTTTTGTCGGGAAAGTTTAGCGTTTTCGGAGATAAATTCAGCCGTTTTTAAATAATGCGCAATGCAAAACAACAGTTTTGTTTGTTGTGGCTAAAACGTTGTAAAAATTAGGGATATGCGTGCTTTTTTAACGGTTTTAACGGTTTTCAATAATCTAATATTTTCATTATTAAATAATTAATCTTTCAACTGTTAAAAAAAAAGCTTTAAACTATGCTATTTTACGGTTAAGAGATTTATAATATATTGTTAATAATAGCAAAAATCTGTTTTTTTATTTTTTTATATCCACTAAAAATATAAATTTGTCGTTCTTATATAATAGATTGTCCAAATCTATAAGTAGGCAATAACAACTTTAATAAATTAAAAAAACTAAAATTTTAAAAAAAAATGACAAAGGCATCAAACGCATCAGTTCAAAAAAGTGAGGGAAGCAAAAGTTCAAATGTATTCGCAAGTTTAACAATTTTATTCTGTATCATCTTAGGAATCTTAGTTTGGAAGTTCGTAATGGGCGATGGATCTAACTTCGTAGATGGTAATCCAGAAGGTCACCCACTACCAGGAAACTATTTGGGGATGGTTTATAAAGGTGGATACATTGTTCCAGTGTTAATGGGATTATTGATTATGACATTTGTGTTTTCAATCGAAAGATTTTTTGTTATTTCAAAAGCAGCAGGAAAAGGTGATGTGGAGAAATTCGTAAAAACAGTTCAGGTACAGGTTGCAGCAGGAAATATCGACGCTGCTCTTGAAGAGTGTGATAAACAACAAGGATCTGTAGCAAACGTGGTAAAAGCAGGATTAATTAAATATCTT
Organism: Flavobacterium kingsejongi; assembly: GCF_003076475.1. NCBI lineage: Bacteria > Pseudomonadati > Bacteroidota > Flavobacteriia > Flavobacteriales > Flavobacteriaceae > Flavobacterium > Flavobacterium kingsejongi. Next base: position 1,844,331 of record NZ_CP020919.1, read on the forward strand.
GAAGTAAAAAGAGAAGGTTTTGATAGCGAAAAAGCATCAGAAATCATTCAGCATGAAATTGAGCAGGCTACTACATTAGAAATGCCAATGCTGGAGAAAAATTTAACAGTACTTTCTACATTAGTATCTTTAGGTACATTATTAGGTTTGATGGGAACGGTATCAGGTATGATTAAAGCGTTCGCGGGTCTTGCAACTGCAGGTACTCCAGACCAGGCACAATTAGCAAATGGTATTTCTGAAGCACTTATCAATACTCTTACAGGTATTAGTACATCTGCTTTCGCAATTATCGCTTATAGCTACTTTACCTCTAAAATTGATACATTAACTTATTTTATCGATGAAGCTGGGTTTACAATCACTCAAGCTTACAGAAGAGCGAAAGCTATCGTATAATCATTTGATTTATAAATAAGTTGTTAATTATTAAAGTCAGGAAATAAAGTTTTGATTTTATTTCCTGTCTTTGATTTAAAAATATAAAAATGGCTAAAATAAAAATGTCTAAAAAAAGTACAAGAGTCGATATGACAGCGATGTGTGATATGGCTTTCTTGTTGTTATCTTTTTTTATTATGACATCTACAGCTAAGCTTCCTGAGCCGATGCCTGTAGATACTCCGGCCTCAACCGTGCAGGCTAAGCTGCCTGAATCAAACCTGGCAACTTTAACGGTGGGTAACGGTAAAGTGTTTTTTGGTGTTACTGGACAACAAATCAGAATAGAAACACTAAAAAGAATGGGGGAAAAGTACAAAGTACAATTTACTCCAGATGAAGAAAAGAAATTTGCACTGATTGATGGTTTTGGTGTTGGCATCGGAAACCTGAAACAGTTAATCGCCATGGAGAATTCTGAAAGAATGGTAGAAGGCCTTCAGCCTGGAATTCCTTATGATTCTTTAAATAACCAATTAGCGGACTGGGTTCGAATTGCAAGGGAAACTACAAGAGACCTTGACAGAAAAGACCTTCAGATTGCTATTAAAGGTGATGCGAAAGCAGAATATCCTACAATTAAAAAAGTGCTTGACATTTTACAGGATCAAAAAAGAAACAACTTTTTCCTGGTAACAGGTCTGAGAAGTGAAGATTTTTAATAAAATAATATTCTATAAGAAATGGCAGAATTAAATACCGGCGACGGTGGTAAAAAAGATGGTGGTAAGGTAAGAAGTAAAAAATCCAGTGCTGGTGTCGATTTGACGGCTATGGTGGATTTGGCATTCTTATTGATTACATTCTTTATATTGACAACAACCTTATCCAAACCTCAGTCCATGAATTTGGCTTTGCCGGATAAAGATCCTGTTACAGATACTGAAAGACCAGAGGCTCCTGCATTCAGAACCTTACAATTGGTTTTGGGAACTAAAGACCAATTGGTGACTTATGTAGGTCAAAAGCCAGATGGTGTTTTAGGTGCTCCGGTTGAAACTGGGTATGGTAAAGAAGGTGTCAGAGGCATCATCCTTAAAAAAATTGAGGAATTGAAATCTCAGACAAAAGAGGGAATTATTGTGATTATAAAGCCAAGTAAAAAATCAAACTATAAAAACTTAGTTGATATTCTTGATGAAATGGCGATCACAAAAGTGGAGAAATATGCTATTATGGATATTACAGATGAGGATGTTAAACTTTTAGATGAAAAAGGTTTAAACTAATCTGATATCATTAACTTTTAAATTTAATAATTATGTTAAATCCAAAAATAGACCTTTTTGAAAAAGACTGGATCAATACAGTTTTTGAAGGTCGTAACAAAAGTTACGGAGCATACAACCTGCGTGTTGAAAATCCAAAGACTACGATAAAAGCTTTATTGATTGGAGGCCTTATCTTTGTATTGCTGGTAAGTATTCCGGTAATATCAAGATTGATCTCTGAAAACTTAGGCTCTAAGGACCAGGAAGAAATTGTTACAAAAGTAGAGCTTACCGATATTAAACTTCCGGAGCCGGTGGCACCAGAACCTATTGTTGAAGAGCCTATAGTACAAAAAGAAACGAAATCTATTGTGGAAGTAGTGAAAAACGTTCCTCCAGTTGTGGTAAACAAAAGAGAGGTAGCGGAAGAAATGAAAACGGTAGATGAGCTGAAAGATAAAGTATCAGGATCAAAAGATGTTAAGGCAAGCGACGACGGAGTTGTTGTATTGGATGGTACACAAAGTACAATTACCAATAACGCTAAATTGATTGAAGAAGATCCTAATAAAATTTATACTGCTGTTGAAGTAAAACCAGAATATCCAGGTGGTATTGCTGCGTTCTACAAATTCGTGCAGAAAAACTTTAGGACTCCTGAAGTTGACCAGGATGTTAACGGACGCGTTATTGTAAACTTCGTTGTGGAGAAAGACGGTAGTCTTACCGATATCAAAGTAGTACGTGACTTAGGTTTCGGAACAGGTAAAGAAGCAATCCGTTTATTGAAATCAGCTCCGAAATGGAAACCTGGTATTCAAAATGGAAACCCGGTAAGGGTACTTTATTCACTACCAATTATGGTTAATATCAAGTCATAAGCGGTGTCAGAAAGAAGTAGATACAGAAATATAAGAGAACAGAAATCGCCCAAAGAGCGATTTCTTCTCGTTATAGGTATAGTGTTTTTTTTACTTTACTTTGTTTTGGGAATGTTTGTCATCTTTTGGAAAGACTTCCCGATGGATATGCCGCAGGGCTACAGAATCATGTTTGGAGTGCTGCTGATCGTGTATGCATTTTTCAGATTTATACGACTATTACAGAAAAACTAATCACAATTATATGAAGACTATTGCCAGAATTTTTATCGGATTATTTGTTTTCGGATGTATCATTGTAAGTTCCTGTAAGCGTGATTCTGCAACTGAAGTGAAAGAATCGATATTGAAGGGTACAGCCACAGTAATTGTGGATGAAACGGTTCAGCCTATGCTGGAAGATCAGGCAGCAGTATTTGAAAGCCAATATCCGGGTAGGATTAAGCTAGTTAATAAGCCGGAAGCCGAAGCTATCAATGAGTTGATCAGTGATAATTCCCGTATTATCATATTATCCCGTAAATTGACTGAGGAGGAGGAAACGTATTATAGAAAACGTAAAATTATCCCTGCCATAACCCCGATAGCTGTAGATGGCATTGCTTTAATTGTAAATAAAACGGCAAAAGATACCGTGATTGATTTGCAGGAAGTAATTGATTTTATACAGGGCAAAACAAGCAAAATTAAAAAATTGGTTTTTGACAATCCAAATTCCAGTACCTTGCGTTATGTAAAGGGAATTGCTGGAGTTGATAAAGAAGCCAATTCAAATGTTACGGCATTAAAATCGAATAATGAAGTCATAGAATATATTGCGGGACATGATGACGCAATAGGTGTGGTGGGTGTGAACTGGATTACACAACCTTCTACACAAATGAAAAAACATACTGACAAGATTACCGTTTTGAGTGTCAAAAATGTTAAAAACAAAAAAGGCTCAGAAGGCTATTATAAACCGTCTCAGTCCAATCTTTCTGAGGGTTTATACCCACTATCCCGTGAATTGTATTTGTTAAATTACCAGGGAATCGACGGATTAGGCATGGGGTTTGCCTCTTTTGTTGCAGGGGATATAGGACAACGGATTATTTTAAAGTCAGGCCTGTTGCCGGTGAGAATACCACCGAGACAAATTATCCTTAGAAATAACATCTAAATTACTAATATCAAGAATAATAATTTAATAGTACTAACATGAAGAACATCAAATTTATCAGTTTATCACTATTGTTTTTTGGAACGATGAGCCATGCTCAGGATTTAGAGCAAGCCAAAAAAGCAATTGATGCTGAACAATATCAACAAGCCAAAACTATTTTAAAAACACTAATCGCCTCAAAGCCGGATGAAGGTAAAAATTATTTTCACCTGGGAGATATTTATTTGACTCTGAATAATATTGACTCTGCGAAAATTTACTTCGATAAAGGAATCACAGTAAAGAATGATCCACAATTTAATTATATCGGATTAGGGGAAATAGAACTTGATAAAGCAAATGCTGCCGGTGCACAGGATAATTTTACCAAAGCCACTGCGGATATGAAACGTAAAGACACCGATCAGTTTTTATATATCGGAAGAGCGTACACAAAGTCTGACAATCCAGATTATAAAAAAGCTGCTGAATATATCAATAAAGTAATTGCAATTGATTCAAAATCTGCTCAGGCTTATTTAAGTCTTGGTGATGCACAATTCGGAGATAAAAACGCGAATGGAGCTTTTAGTTCCTACCGTACTGCTTATGATCTGGACAATACCCTGATCAGAGCAAAAATGCAATTAGCTGTAATTACCAAAAATGCAAAATCATTTCCTCAGGCTGTAAAATCTTTTGACGAAATTGTAGCGTCAAATCCAAATTACGGACCGGTATACCGTGAGCTTGCAGAAACATATTATTTTTGGGGTGTTAGTGAGCCTGCAAAATATAATGATTATGTAAAAAAAGCATTAGGCTATTATGAAAAATACATGAGCCTTACGGACTATTCTTTGGAATCCAGAATGCGTCATGCTGACTTTTTAATCCTGGCTAAAGACTATAAAGCGTTGGAAGTTGAAGCACAGAAAATGCAGCAATTGGATAAAGTAAATCCAAGGATCCTGCGTTATTTAGGATATTCAGCATATGAAAATAAAAATTATGATGCCAGTATTAAAGCATTGTCAGATTATATTGCAAAAGCAGATCCTAAGAAAATTACAGGTAGTGACTATGTATATTTAGCAAAAGCACAATTGGCTCAGGCAATTTCTCCAGAAGGGCAGATTACGAACCAGGCACAATTTGACAAAGCAATTGCAGAGCTTAAAAAAGCAGTGACTACTGATCCATTAATTTCAGGTGATTTCAGTGAACTTGGTGTAAACTTATACAAACAAAAATTATACTCGGAATCGGCTAAAGTTTTTGAATTGTCTACAAAAAATCCAAAGTCACCAAATTATGTATTAGATAATTTCTACTTAGGAAATTCAATCTTCTTTGATGCTGCGAATAAAGCTACTGATGCAGAAAGAGCAGCTATGGTAGAGAAATTGACTTTAGCAGATTCTGCTTACGCAATTGTTATTGAAGCTTCTCCTACAACACAGGATGCGCATGCGAACAAAGCGAAAGTAAATCGTTTCATCAATACACCGGAAGCTAAAGCAAAAGCTGTGGCAAGTTATGAAGAATACATTAATGTAGTAACTACTAAAGGTGCTGAAGAAACTGCAAAAGCGGGTGTAAAATCAAACCTTATTGAAGCCTATTCGTTCTTAGGATCATACTATTCTGAGACAGATAAAGCAAAAGCAATTCAAAATTTTGAAAAAGCATTGGCTTTAGAACCAGGGAACAAATATTTTACGCAGTCCCTTCAGGTATTACGTAAATAATAAATGATTGTATAGAATAAAAAAACCGATGCTTCACAGCATCGGTTTTTTTATATTCAGGGTCAATTAGGCTTTTTTAAGGCAGATTGCTTATTAAAATAATTTTATAGAGTATCTTTGCCAACTTAATATTTTAGAATAATTATGGAAGATGTTTCCCAATTAGTGGACAAAGGAGAAATGCTCCCATTGATGGAAGAGTTTTACACCATTCAGGGTGAAGGTTATCATACCGGTACTGCAGCTTATTTTATCAGATTGGGAGGGTGTTATGTAGGATGCCACTGGTGCGATGTGAAAGAGAGTTGGAATGCAGAATTACATCCTCCAACAGCAACATCAGTTATTGTTGAAAATGCAAAAAAGAATGCCGATACAGTTGTAGTAACGGGTGGAGAGCCTTTAATGTGGGACATGACTTCACTTACGCGACAACTCAAAGAAAAAAATATGCGGGTGCATATTGAAACTTCGGGAGCCTATGTTTTGTCCGGAACCTGGGACTGGATTTGTTTATCTCCAAAGAAAAATAAATTGCCAACCCAAACGGTATATGATAATGCACATGAACTGAAAGTTATCATCCACAATAAGCATGATTTTATTTTTGCAGAAGAACAGGCTGCATTGGTGAATGATGGTGCTATTTTGTTTTTACAGCCGGAATGGAGTAAAAAAGAACAAATGACACCGCTTATCGTAGAATATGTAATGAGCAATCCAAAATGGAGAGTATCATTGCAAACGCATAAATATTTGAATATCCCATAATCATACTCCTGTATTTTATTAACCAATTACTATAACACAATGAAAAAATTATTTGTTACAATTGCATTACTGCTGATTGCCAATGTGGGTTTTGCACAACAGAACGCTGCATTCAAAGCAGATGTATTACGTTACCTGGAAGTAAGCGGACAATCTGCTGCTATCAAAAGTTTATCAAAACAAATCGCAACCCAAATTCCGGAAGCGAAACAAGCAGCATTCCTGGTTGAATTTGATGCTTCAATCAAAGATTTCCTTAGTAAAACCGCTGATGTTTACATGACGGAATTTACACCTGAGGATATGAAACAGATTTTAAAGTTTTACGATAGCCCGGTTGGAAAAAAACTAACGTCTAAATCTGAGTTGTTATTGGAAAAAGGAAAAACAGTAGGCGAAGAGTGGGGAAAATCACTACAGCCAATGATGATGAAATACGCTCAATAATTTGACGGAGATCCTATAAAAAAACCGAACAGGGAACTGTTCGGTTTTTTTTATGCTATGATTTTAGGCTCAGGCGGGCTAAATAATCGAAATGTTCCCCTTCCTGTATCAATTCGCATTTCAATCCATTGGCGATAGCGGCATTTTGAAGTGTGTTATAGTCCAGATAAAGCCAGTCAAAAGGCGTTTCGGTTTCTTTTTTGTAGTGTAATGTAAAGGTGAGTTCGCCATAATAATCGCTATCAGTAGGAATCCACTTACCGCCATCTTCATCTTCATCAAACATATAAATGATATCAGAAGAATCAATGAGGATTTGGCCTCCCGGATTCAATAATGATTTTAGTTGTTGCAGGTAATCGGAGACTTTTGATAATTTCCCAAAAATTCCTGTTCCGTTCATAAGCAACAAAATAGTATCAAATTTCTCCTCTTGCAAGTTCATAACATCTATTACAGCTACTGATTCCAAGCCTCTCAGGCGGCAAGCTTCAACGGCATAAGCTGAAATATCTATGGAGATAACTTCTAACAGCTTTTCTTTTTGCAGGTAAAGGCTATGGCTTCCAGCGCCACATCCCACATCCAGGATACGACCATTCGAAAGTGTAAGCGCTTTTTGCTCAATTTCAGGCATTTCCATAAAGGTCCGAAACAGATAGGCAACGCTCATCTCATCGGGTTCCGAGATAGAGGTTTCGGTGATTAAATCTTCAGGGTGATTATTGGTCTGATAATCATAAATGGCTTTTCCGAAAAGATCCTTCATAGTAGTTTATTTGGTGTTTTTGATTAAAGTGTAAAAGTTTCACTAATTTTGCTGTTCTGTAAAACGCAAATACAAAATTGAAACACATTTTAAATGGCTTGCAAAAGTCTGCCAAAGATAAGCATAACGAAAACAAAAAGTATTTCGATAAGCTCAAAAAGAAAACGCCTAAAAACCTGGATTATGTAATGCAGGAAATACATGATAAGGAATTTAAAAAAACGGACTGCCTGAAATGTGCAAATTGCTGTAAGACAACCGGACCCTTATTTACGCTGGCTGATATTGAACGGATAGCGAAACATTTACGGCAAAAACCACACCAGTTTATTGATCAATATTTGCATATTGATGAAGATAATGATTATGTATTGCAACAGGTGCCGTGTACGTTTTTGGACAATGAAAATTATTGTATGATTTATGATGTGCGTCCTAAGGCTTGCCGGGAATTCCCGCATACAGACCGGAAGAAGTTTCAGCAGATTTCAGATCTTACCCTGAAAAATGTTGCGATATGTCCCGCGGCATATAATATTGTAGAGGAAATGAAAAAAAGAATGCCACTGTAAGGTATACTAAAAGTGAGTATTTAAAGTTATAGCAATAAAATAGGAATAAATAATGAAACACAAAAGGAACTTAGGGATACTTTTTTTAATTTCAGTAGTACTATCACTACTCGGTTTTTTTAGCGATTCAGATCTTGTGGTTTCTTCTATGGTGACCAAAGTGATTGAGATTGCACTGATAGCTATTGTAATTTTTATTGTTTTGGCAATTCTTTATTTTATAATGAGTTTTATGCTGAAGACATCAACAAGGGTACTCACCAAAAACAAAAAAAAGAGGGAGTCTCAAAACTAAAAAAAGTCCTTAAGAATTGCATATTTGAGACCTGCGCTCTGTACAGGAGTCCGAGTAAAAAACAGAAAAAGAGGCTATTTCACGAGTTGTGAGACAGCCTCTTTTTTTTTAGGCTGCAATTCCGATGATAGACTGCTTTGCATCGGAGATCATTTCAACAACATGCTCTATAATATCTTTTACATAATCCAGGACGCCATCAATTTTGTCTTTCAGGCTCATGAAATATTCAATTATTTTTTGGATGTAATCTTTTGCTATTTCGACATAGCCCATGAATTGGTCTATTAGATTTTTTATGTGGTCAGCATTTATCATTTGGTTTGTTTTAGAGGTTAGTTGATGAGATGAATTTACAACATTGAATCTGAAACCTAAAAAGGTTTATATAAATATTAAGAATTTAATTACCCTGTTGTAAATCCGTTCTATTTAATACAGTAAATAGGGCTCTCGCATTTTTTTGAAGGCTTCCAGCCCGCTTTCCCAACTTTTTCGGATGTCCTGTTCTGGTACATTTTTTTCAATTTGAGTTTTCAATTGCTGTGTCCCGGCCAATTTTGTAAAAAAAGGAATAAAGAATTTCGTTTTATCTTCTGTTTCTTGATAGGCCCTGATAAGCCATTTTAATTCTAATTTAGTCACCCTCGGAGCATTTGATAAATCTTCGCCATAACAAGCGATACCATTATACATTGGATCTTTGGCACCCTCATTCGGTTTGGGAGTGAAAGAGAAGCCCTTTTTAGGTAGATAAGGAGAACCATAGATCTGGAATTGTTTCTCCGTTCCCCTTCCGGAACTTACAGTAGTACCTTCAAATAAGCACAGGCTGGGATATAAATTGATGGATTGTGAATTTGGTAAATTAGGCGATGGCTTTACGGGGACGTCATAGCGCATGTCTCTTTTGTAATTCAGGCATGGAATAACGGTAATCTTGCAGGTGACATTATTTTTAAGCCACTTTTCACCGTTGATCATTTGACCATATTCACCGATTGTCATTCCGTGTAATATTGGAATAGGGTGCATGCCTACGAAACTGGAATTTTCTTTTTCCAAAATAGGGCCGTCAATTATACCGCCATTAGGATTTGGCCGGTCTAAAATAATAAGTGGGATATTGTTTTCTGCACAGGCTTCCATAATATAATGTAAGGAAGAAATATAAGTATAAAATCGGGCACCTACATCCTGAAGATCAAAAACGAGAACATCAATTCCTGCAAGTTGTGCTGCTTTTGGTTTTTTGTTATTGCCATACAGCGAAATTACGGGAAGCCCAGTTTTGGTGTCGGTACCGTCTTTGATATGTTCACCAGCATCTGCAGTACCACGGAAACCATGTTCTGGAGCAAATATTTTTTGAAGATTGATTTTTTTCGAAAGTAAAAAGTCTACAATTGAAACTGGTGTTGTTCCTTCAGTAATGATTCCAGTTTGATTGGTCACTATACCGATACGTTTTCCTGCTAATAAGGGAAGGTAAGTGGTGTAATTTTCTGCTCCGGTCTTAATCGCGGCAGTTGCTATAGGATTATTGAGGGAATCAGTTGTGGCAGTAGGAGGATTATGGTTTTTTTTTGAAGGTGCATTCCTGACTGTAGTATTGCCACAGGTGCTTAGAATTAGCAGGCCTGCTAAAATGAATTGGGAATAGTTGAAAATAGTGCTCATAGGGTTGGCTGTAAATGTTTATTAAAATTGTATTATCAACTTAAGCCAGCGGAAAGGCAAGGCAAATAAGTTTGTGTATATTTGTGCTATTAAAAATAAGTCAATTTGAATTTAGAATATTTTATAGCCAAAAGATTGATTACTGCTAAAGATCATAAAAGTAGTATATCCACACCAATTATGAAAATTGCAATAGCAGCAATTGCTATCGGAATGGTTATGATGATTGTGTCCGTTGCTACAGGTATTGGATTACAGCAAAAAATCCGTCAAAAGGTTTCTGCTTTTAATGGGAATATTATCATATCCAATTTTGACAACAATAGTTCAGATGTGAGTCTGGTGCCGATTTCTACCCAACAGGATTTTTATCCGCAATTTAAAACAGTCGCTGGTATAAGGCACATACAGGCAATTATTAAAAAGGCAGGTATCATCCGGACCGAAAAATCATTTGAAGGAATAATCTTTAAAGGAATCGGTAAAGATTTCGAATGGGATAATATAGAAGAGTATATCGTAAAAGGGAGGAAACCGAATCTTAGCGGAACTCTCAATGAGGAAGTCTTAATCTCAGAATTTCTGGCAAACCGGCTTAATCTTAAAATAGGGGATCGTTTTAATACCTATTTTATGAAAGAGGAAGCGAATAAATTACCGAATCGGAGGGTTTTTACATTAGTGGGAATCTATAATTCCGGTCTTCAGGAGTATGATGGCACTTATATCATGGGGGATATCCGTCATATGCAACGAATCAATAAATGGCAGCCGGATCAGGTGGGAGCATTTGAACTTTATGTAAAGGACTTCACGGCTATAGCTGCTACCGGTAAAGAAGTATATGAAAAAATTCCACCTACGCTCGACACTCAGACTATTGTAGAGAAATACGCTTACATATTTGATTGGCTCAAACTTTTTGATTTCAATATTGTATTGATTTTGGTGCTTATGATTCTTGTAGCTACAATTAATATGGTAGTTGCATTATTGGTGTTGATTTTGGAGCGTACACAAATGATTGGAACTTTAAAAGCGCTTGGTGCGAGTAATTGGGTGATCCGTAAAATATTTCTCTATAATTCTGCCTACCTTATTTTTTCCGGGCTAATTATTGGAAATGTTTTAGCGATTGGTTTATTATTGATCCAAAAATATTTCGGGGTAATCAAACTGAACCCCGAGAATTACTATGTGACAGAAGCACCTGTTTATTTTAATTGGTTGTATATTGTAGGATTGAACGTGGGGACAATTGTAATTTGTCTTTTGGTTCTGCTGATTCCTTCCTATATAATAACACGAATTTCTCCAATCAAAGCAATTCGTTTTGATTAATATTGATGATAACGGCAATGTGATTGCTGTCTATATAATATAGGTATAGTATATAAAGTATAAAAATCCCCTTTTTGATTCAGATCAAAAAGGGGATTTTGTTTTAGGGTAGTAGCTGGAGTTGCCTATTATATAGGAGTAGTACTGTGGTTAAAATAGAAATCAACGCACGGCTGAAGAAAGTTTTAAAACCTTCCTGTGGTTAGTTTATTGTTTTCCAGACAATTAAAATATAATATTAAATAAATCTTAAAAAAAGGGTATTAAAGGCTAGGAAAAGCGGAAAAAGGGGTTACTTTTGCACCCGCAATAAGGGCGAGTTCATAATTATATTGAGATGGGTTTAAGAAAAGGTGTTGAAAAAATACTTTACAAAAAGCTTGTCAGAAATAAAGAGATGATTTACCTTTGCGCTCCGCAAAACACGGGAAGTTCGTTGAAAGATTGAGTAAGTAATAGAAGGGAAAAGGAGGTGTTAAATCTTCCGAAAAAAAAACTTCAAAAAAAGCTTGCGAGATAGAAACGAAAGATATAGTTTTGCAGCCGCTTTGAGAGACAAGCGAAACACAAGAAGACACGTTCATAGACATATTGAATTGACAGCAAATAAGAGAGAGTAAGGCTACTATAGGTAGTAAAGAATACGCTAAATTTTCGTCGACAAATTATTAAAATTATACGATGAAGAGTTTGATCCTGGCTCAGGATGAACGCTAGCGGCAGGCTTAACACATGCAAGTCGAGGGGTATGGTTCTTCGGAACCAGAGACCGGCGCACGGGTGCGTAACGCGTATGCAATCTACCTTTTACAAAGGGATAGCCCAGAGAAATTTGGATTAATACCTTATAGTATTATTGAGTGGCATCATTTAATAATTAAAGATTTATCGGTAAAAGATGAGCATGCGTCCCATTAGCTAGTTGGTATGGTAACGGCATACCAAGGCAACGATGGGTAGGGGTCCTGAGAGGGAGATCCCCCACACTGGTACTGAGACACGGACCAGACTCCTACGGGAGGCAGCAGTGAGGAATATTGGACAATGGGCGCAAGCCTGATCCAGCCATGCCGCGTGCAGGATGACGGTCCTATGGATTGTAAACTGCTTTTATACGGGAAGAAACCCTGGCTCGTGAGCCAGATTGACGGTACCGTAGGAATAAGGATCGGCTAACTCCGTGCCAGCAGCCGCGGTAATACGGAGGATCCAAGCGTTATCCGGAATCATTGGGTTTAAAGGGTCCGTAGGCGGCCTCGTAAGTCAGTGGTGAAATCTCCCGGCTCAACCGGGAAATTGCCATTGATACTGCAGGGCTTGAATTATTAGGAAGTAACTAGAATATGTAGTGTAGCGGTGAAATGCTTAGATATTACATGGAATACCGATTGCGAAGGCAGGTTACTACTAATATATTGACGCTGATGGACGAAAGCGTGGGTAGCGAACAGGATTAGATACCCTGGTAGTCCACGCCGTAAACGATGGATACTAGCTGTTCGGGTGCAAATCTGAGTGGCTAAGCGAAAGTGATAAGTATCCCACCTGGGGAGTACGTTCGCAAGAATGAAACTCAAAGGAATTGACGGGGGCCCGCACAAGCGGTGGAGCATGTGGTTTAATTCGATGATACGCGAGGAACCTTACCAAGGCTTAAATGTAGATTGACAGGACTGGAAACAGTTTTTTCTTCGGACAATTTACAAGGTGCTGCATGGTTGTCGTCAGCTCGTGCCGTGAGGTGTCAGGTTAAGTCCTATAACGAGCGCAACCCCTGTCGTTAGTTGCCAGCGAGTCATGTCGGGAACTCTAACGAGACTGCCAGTGCAAACTGAGAGGAAGGTGGGGATGACGTCAAATCATCACGGCCCTTACGCCTTGGGCTACACACGTGCTACAATGGACGGTACAGAGAGCAGCCACTGGGCGACCAGGAGCGAATCTATAAAACCGTTCACAGTTCGGATCGGAGTCTGCAACTCGACTCCGTGAAGCTGGAATCGCTAGTAATCGGATATCAGCCATGATCCGGTGAATACGTTCCCGGGCCTTGTACACACCGCCCGTCAAGCCATGGAAGCTGGGGGTACCTGAAGTCGGTGACCGCAAGGAGCTGCCTAGGGTAAAACTGGTAACTGGGGCTAAGTCGTAACAAGGTAGCCGTACCGGAAGGTGCGGCTGGAACACCTCCTTTCTAGAGAAAGACGTAAAATGAAGCTCTTTATGATGTATATGATGCATTACTCTCGCTGTTAGTTCAAATAATACAAATTAAGCAAAAAAACAGAGTCTCGTAGCTCAGCTGGTTAGAGTACTACACTGATAATGTAGGGGTCGGCAGTTCGAGTCTGCCCGGGACTACTATTTTAAGCTTAATTAAAAGGAAATTTTAGAAGTATGAGTATGAATTACCATTAATTCAAAATTCAACATTCATAATTTAAAATTAGGAAATGGGGGATTAGCTCAGCTGGCTAGAGCGCCTGCCTTGCACGCAGGAGGTCATCGGTTCGACTCCGATATTCTCCACAATTCACGTAGAGTGAAAAAAGTTCATTGACATATTGAGATAAGAAAAATATTAAAAAGTAGAAAGCACAATTTTTTACATAGTAATATGTAAAGAGAAAGTACAATAAGCAAAATAAGGGCGTATGGGGAATGCCTAGGCTCTCAGAGGCGATGAAGGACGTGATAAGCTGCGAAAAGCTACGGGGATCGGCACACACGACTTGATCCGTAGATATCCGAATGGGGCAACCCGGTATGTTGAAGACATGCCACACCGATAGGTGAGCAAACCCGCTGAACTGAAACATCTAAGTAGGCGGAGGAGAAGAAAACAAAAGTGATTCCGTAAGTAGTGGCGAGCGAACGCGGATTAGCCCAAACCAAAGTTGTTACGGCAATTTTGGGGTTGTAGGACCACGCGATTTCTTGCGGATAGAATAAGAATTAACTGGAAAGTTAAACCATAGAGGGTGATAGTCCCGTATTAGTAATAGAAGATAAGAATAGTGGTATCCTGAGTAGGGCGGGGCACGTGAAACCCTGTCTGAATTTGGCGGGACCATCCGCTAAGGCTAAATACTCCTGAGAGACCGATAGTGAACCAGTACCGTGAGGGAAAGGTGAAAAGAACCGTGAATAACGGAGTGAAATAGATCCTGAAACCATACGCTTACAAGCGGTCGGAGCCCTTTCGTGGGGTGACGGCGTGCCTTTTGCATAATGAGCCTACGAGTTAACGTTGCTGGCAAGGATAAGTGGTTAAGCCACGGATCCGTAGCGAAAGCGAGTCTGAATAGGGCGCTTTAGTCAGTAGTGTTAGACGCGAAACCGTGTGATCTACCCATGGGCAGGATGAAGCTGTGGTAACACATAGTGGAGGTCCGAACCGGTTGACGTTGAAAAGTCTTCGGATGACCTGTGGGTAGGGGTGAAAGGCCAATCAAACTCGGAAATAGCTCGTACTCCCCGAAATGCATTTAGGTGCAGCGTTAGTTATAAAGTTATATAGAGGTAGAGCTACTGATTGGATGCGGGGGCTTCACCGCCTACCAATTCCTGACAAACTCCGAATGCTATATAATGTTCACTAACAGTGAGGGCATGGGTGCTAAGGTCCATGTCCGAGAGGGAAAGAACCCAGACCATCAGCTAAGGTCCCCAAATATATGCTAAGTTGAAAAAACGAGGTTTGTCTGCCCAGACAGCTAGGATGTTGGCTTGGAAGCAGCCATTCATTTAAAGAGTGCGTAACAGCTCACTAGTCGAGCGGACGAGCATGGATAATAATCGGGCATAAGCATATTACCGAAGCTATGGATTTGTAATTTATTACAAGTGGTAGGGGAGCATTCTAACAGGGCCGAAGGTGTATCGTGAGGTATGCTGGACCGGTTAGAAAAGAAAATGTAGGCATAAGTAACGATAATGCGGGCGAGAAACCCGCACACCGAAAGACTAAGGTTTCCTCAGCTATGCTAATCAGCTGAGGGTTAGTCGGGTCCTAAGGCGAACCCGAAAGGGACAGTCGATGGCCAACGGGTTAATATTCCCGTACTACTGATAACTGTGATGGGGTGACGGAGTGATGAAAGTGTCGCGAACTGACGGAATAGTTCGTTGAAGGCTGTAGCTATATTCTCGATAGGCAAATCCGTTGAGAATGGCAAAGGCCGATAGTACTCGGAGTCTTCGGACAAAGAGATAGTACACCTAAGGGCTTCCAAGAAAAACCTCTAAACTTCAGGTTATTAGTACCCGTACCGTAAACCGACACAGGTAGTCGAGGAGAGAATCCTAAGGTGCTCGAGAGATTCATGGCTAAGGAATTAGGCAAAATAGACCTGTAACTTCGGGAGAAAGGTCGCCAGCGCAAGCTGGCCGCAGTGAAGAGGTCCAGGCGACTGTTTATCAAAAACACAGGGCTCTGCAAAATCGTAAGATGAAGTATAGGGCCTGACACCTGCCCGGTGCTGGAAGGTTAAGAGGAGATGTTATCTTCGGAGAAGCATTGAATTGAAGCCCCAGTAAACGGCGGCCGTAACTATAACGGTCCTAAGGTAGCGAAATTCCTTGTCGGGTAAGTTCCGACCTGCACGAATGGTGTAACGATCTGGACACTGTCTCAGCCATGAGCTCGGTGAAATTGTAGTATCGGTGAAGATGCCGATTACCCGCAGTGGGACGAAAAGACCCTGTGCACCTTTACTATAGCTTAGTATTGACTTTGGATAAGTGATGTGTAGGATAGGTGGGAGACTTCGATCCAGCGTCGCCAGGCGTTGGTTAGTCATTGTTGAAATACCACCCTTTGCTTATCTGAAGCCTAACCCCGTATTGCGGGGGACATTGCTTGGTGGGTAGTTTGACTGGGGTGGTCGCCTCCAAAAGAGTAACGGAGGCTTCTAAAGGTTCCCTCAGTACGCTTGGTAACCGTGCGTAGAGTGCAATGGCATAAGGGAGCTTGACTGAGAGACATACAGGTCGATCAGGTACGAAAGTAGAGCATAGTGATCCGGTGGTTCCGCATGGAAGGGCCATCGCTCAAAGGATAAAAGGTACGCCGGGGATAACAGGCTGATCTCCCCCAAGAGCTCATATCGACGGGGGGTTTGGCACCTCGATGTCGGCTCGTCACATCCTGGGGCTGGAGAAGGTCCCAAGGGTTGGGCTGTTCGCCCATTAAAGTGGCACGCGAGCTGGGTTCAGAACGTCGTGAGACAGTTCGGTCTCTATCTACTGTGGGCGTTAGAAATTTGAGTGGATCTGACTCTAGTACGAGAGGACCGAGTTGGACAAACCTCTAGTGTATCTGTTGTCCCGCCAGGGGCATCGCAGAGTAGCTACGTTTGGAAGGGATAAGCGCTGAAAGCATATAAGCGCGAAACCCACCACAAGATGAGATTTCTTTTAAGGGTCGTGGAAGATGACCACGTTGATAGGCTATAGATGTAAAGGCAGTAATGTCATAGTCGAGTAGTACTAATAACCCGTAAGCTTATGTACGAATCCTCCCGGGGAACCGGGAGGGTGCAACTTTCTAAAAATAGTAAATAAAAATACTTTCTTTATCTCAGTATGTTAAGATATTGTCTGTTGTTTTGCATCAATTTATGGTGTATTAATAATAGAAAGATTGCCCAAAGCAATTGTAACGACTTAAGGTGGTTATTGCGGCGGGGCTCACCTCTTCCCATCCCGAACAGAGAAGTTAAGCCCGCCTGCGCAGATGGTACTGCAGTTATGTGGGAGAGTATGTCGTCGCCTTTCTTTTAAAAACCCTTCATCTATGATGAAGGGTTTTTTGTTTTACAACACTTCTGTACAACAAAACAAAACAACAAAAGTGGGATCAAACGCAAAGCTTGGGGATTACCCAAAAAGATTAGATAATCTAAATAAGAAGAAATCTACTTTACGCACTCCTCTAAATTGACTTCTAAATGCTTTTACTTTAGCATTAAAAGATTCTGCTGAAGCATTTGTACTTCTATTGTCAAAATAGTTTAAGATTGACTGGTAATTAACCGTTATAGTATTTAAAAGGATATTAAAATTTTTAAACCCTGACTCCTCTACATTCCTGTACCAATGTGCCAGTTTTGTCATCGCAACGTGTTTATTGTTATGATTGTTGTAAATACCTCGTAGTTGTTGGGTTAAACTGTATGCTTTTTTAATATCGGGATATAAGCTAAATAACAATTGGGCTCGTTCATTTTGTCTTTCGGTCCATTTATTGCGGGATTTATAAAGAACATATCTACTTCTGGCGAGCAACTGTTTTACAGAGTCTCCATTAGATAAAAGATCTGGGCGATAAGTTTTGTTTTCTCTTTTCGCTTGTAATATCAATCGATTCTCAGTATCCATCGCTTCCCAACGATATTTTATTCTAATCTCCTGTAATGCTTCTAGAGCCAATTTTTGAACATGAAATCTATCGGTCACCTGTACCGCTTTTGGAAAACATTTTTTGGAAATCAACTTCATGGAATTAGCCATGTCAAGTGTTATTTCTTGAACCCAACTTCTTTTTTTGTAATCAATTTTACAGATATGTTCAATGACCTGATCTGCCTTTGTCCCTGCAACAATAGCAACTAGGCAACCTTTTTTACCTCTAGCTTCCTTATTGGTTACAATAGTAAAAAGCTCACCCTGAGACAAGGCTACTTCATCAATTGACAAGTGGGTACCTATATTTTCAGGATAAATAATCCACTCATGTGCATGTTCACGTGGAGCCCACGTACTAAAGGAGCTTAAATATTTTTTGTATTGTCTTTGTAATTTTTTCCCATTGACTCCAAAGAAACCTCCAATGGTATGACAGTCAATAGCAGTTTTATCTATTAATTTCTTTTAAAAAAGCCGCAAACTCCTGAGTCATGCGGGTTCCCTTGGCAACTAGATTCCAATCTCTTTTAACGATCTCACTTGTGTCTTTATTGGTCCAGCGACGTCTTTTGATGTGTAGATACACAAACTTCCCTCTCAAAGGAAAGTCCTGAATAGTGATCTCATCCTGGAAACCCTTTGAGATTAACTGAAGTCCATTAAATTCTGACGGAGGTTTGGCATTCTCTTCAAAGTATAGGTGTAATATTTCTTCTGTATTAGTAGAAGAAACCACTTCAAAATGGTCAACTAAAAAATCAGGAAGCATAAACTTCAATAGCTCTATAGGGGTCATATCAAATTCTTAGATTGCAAATTTCTGATTTTATTTTGACATTCCTCCCCAAGTTTTGTTCTTGATCCCTTTTGTGTACTGCTTCCACATAGTGTAGAAATAAAACTGCTTTTTTAGATTTCAATATATCGCACGAAAATGCCATAAAGCGCTGTAATATAGCTATTAAGTAAGTGGCTTTAATAAAACGGAATGCTTTGGTATAGTTCTTTCATACTGATTATACAGAGAACAAGTACAACCTTAAAATATAGCATTATGAAAAATTTATTTTTAACAGCCGCTTTAGTAATTGCCTTATCGTTTAATGCTTCTGCTAACACAGTAACTGAATCCACAACTACCAATACTACTATCCACCAGGAGAAAGAATATAAGAAAATAGAAGCCTCAGAGATCTCTCAGGATGCTTTGAAAGTAATTGGAGCCAAGTACTCGGGTTATAGCCTTGAAGAGGCTTATGTAGCCGCTGATGGAGAATACAAATTGATACTCTCGAAAGACGGGCAAAAAGTAACCGCTCTCTTTACCGCTGCCGGTGAATTTGTGAAAGAAGTATAATTAATTACGTTACATGATTGTGCGTAATAAGATAATTATTATACAGGCTTATGGTATTTAATATCATAAACCCGTTTTCTGTAATGGCAATTTATACTAATGGGATCAATAAATTTTGTTTTTGAGCTTATAAATAGACACTTGTGAAATGGGGTCAATTATCCAAATCCACACTAATATGTTGATTTTTTCCACACTATTGTGTAGAATTCCACATAATTAAATATGTGTAATAAAAAAATAGCTTGACTAAAAATGGCTTATCTGTTTGTTTTTCAGTTAATTGTATAGTGTTTGTGCTTAGAGTCATTTTTTGGCACGTTTATTTCATATACTATAATAACGAACAAGGATACAAATTGAAATTATATCAATACAATATATAGCTATCTAACCCATAGGCTAAAATTTTAAGTAAGGTGAAAAAGAGAATTTATTCTCACTAAGGAGACAGCAATGTCTCCTTTTTTATTTTATAATAAATGCTGCATTATAACATTTATTAACACTATTAATTAACATTAAACTATAAATTTGTAATGCCTAATATATAATCTCCCAGATGAGTTCGAAAATTTTAGTTGTTGATGATGATACATCTTTTTGTTTAATGCTTCAGACTTTTTTACAAAAGAAAGGATTTGAAGTAACTAATGCTTTCACAGCGAAAGATGCAGTAGACATTATAAAAGCTGAAAAATTTGATATTGTTCTTACCGATATCAGACTCCCGGATAGTGATGGTTTACAGGTCCTTAAAACGGTCAAAGAAATTTCATTTGATACCCAGGTTATCTTAATGACCGGTTATACCGATATTAAGACTGCGGTTAATTCTATGAAATTGGGTGCCTATGATTATGTTGGGAAACCAATTAATCCGGACGAAATCCTCCATACTATTAATGCAGCCCTAAAGAAAACCAATATACAGGATACCAAACCGGTTGCTCCTCAAAAAGCAGTTGCGACTGAATCCGTTCAATTTGTAAAAGGGATCAGTAATCATTCCAATCAATTACATGAATACATAAGCCTCGTGGCTCCTACCAATATGTCGGTATTGATTATTGGTGATAGTGGTACTGGTAAAGAATATATAGCACATTCGATTCATATGCAAAGCAAGCGTCATGCAAAACCTTTCATTGCAGTAGATTGCGGCGCAATACCAAAGGAATTAGCGTCCAGCGAGTTTTTTGGACATCTTAAAGGCTCATTTACAGGAGCGAT
Organism: Flavobacterium kingsejongi; assembly: GCF_003076475.1. Lineage (NCBI taxonomy): Bacteria > Pseudomonadati > Bacteroidota > Flavobacteriia > Flavobacteriales > Flavobacteriaceae > Flavobacterium > Flavobacterium kingsejongi. The sequence goes on from NZ_CP020919.1 coordinate 1,864,632, forward strand.
TAATGATAAAATTGGTCATTTTGAAGCAGCTAATGGCGGTACGATTTTCCTGGATGAAGTAGGTAATCTATCTTACGACGTACAGGTTCAGTTATTGCGGGCACTTCAGGAGCGAAAAGTAAAACCGATTGGAAGCAACCAGGAAATAAAAGTTGATATCCGTGTGATCGCGGCAACCAATGAAGATTTAGCCGAAGCCGTTAAAAGAGGCGATTTCAGGGAAGATTTGTATCACAGGCTTAATGAGTTCTGTATTCAGGTACCAAAGCTCTCAGAGCGCAAGAATGACCTTATGATTTTTGCGAATCACTTCTTGGCACAAGCCAATGATGATCTCGAAAAAGATGTCATCGGATTTAGTGATGATGTTACTGATCTGTTTAAGAATTACGAATGGCCTGGCAATTTGAGGGAAATGAAAAACATCATCAAAAGATCGGTTTTATTGACCAAGTCCGATTATGTGACTATTGATGTACTGCCTTTGGAAATGCTCGAAAGCCCTGAAAAACAGGTGACCTATTCGCTGTATTCCCAACAGGATGAGGAAACAGCGATACGACAGGCATTGGAAAAGACAAATTACAATAAATCCAAGGCAGCAATTATGCTGGATATAGATCGTAAAACGTTATATAATAAACTTAAGCTTTATAATATAGAGCTCTAATTTAAAATATCCTCTTCAAATTTTTGATTCAGTGCCTGAATCGATGCCACAACATTTTTTACAAAAATTAGAGCTTCCTCATTGGGGGCTAATTTTTTGTCTTCAATAATTTCTAATAAGGAAACTATAGAGTGTACATTCATTTGTTTCAGCATTGGAATCATTTTATGTGCTAATTCCGACATAGCATTTTGATCTTGCTCCATCGTTTTTTGGAGTAATAATTCGCAATTTTCATCTGCGCTTAGAATGAAATTTTTAAGAATCAATTTTAGTGATTCCTGATCATTTTGGGTAAACTGGTTCAGACTGCTCAGGTCATAAAGGTCCTCTGAATATTCTATTTTGGCAGGAATGACCAAAGGAAGGATAACACGATTTTCAAAAATATCGCGGAGCAATGACAATAATGCTTCAAGCTGTATGGGTTTCGGGTGAAAAGATGTAAATCCTTTTGCAGTAAAATCATCCATGCTCAAATCTCTTTTACCGGATAACGCGATCACAGGCAGGTTTGATATTTTTGGATTTTTATGGTTCCGGATTTGATTGACCAGTTCAAAGCCGTCAATTTTAGGCATCTGTATATCGCTTAAAACCAAATCAAACGGCTCATTCGTTAAAATATCAATAGCAAGGGCTGCATCAACGGTAGTTTTTATTTCCGGAGGGTAGTTGCTGAAAATTTCTTTCATAAGGCCCAATTGCATAGCGTCATCGTCAATGATAAGTATTTTTTTATTCCTTAAAAAATTATATTCCTTTTCGGCATCGGTGTTTTGCGCTATCGGATCAGTTACATTTGATTTTTCAAGAGGTATTTTGATAGTAAATACGGCCCCTTCAAGAGGTTCACTTTCTACCGTAATATCACCGCCCAATAAGTGTAATATCCTCTGTGCAATAGTAAGGCCTAATCCGGTACCACCAAATTTTTTCTCAATTCCCGAATGTGCCTGTGTAAATTCCTTGAAAATGATCTCCTGCTGGCTTTTGGGAATCCCGATCCCAGTATCAATGACCTGAATGACAATAAACGGTCGCGCATTTGGATATTGTATTGTTGCCGCCACCTGGACGGAACCTTCCTGGGTAAATTTGATGGAATTTGTAATCAGGTTCGTCAGTATCTGTTTGATCCGGTAGGGATCGGAAATATAATTGTTATTGAGGTGCTCGTCAATATTCCATTTTAACTGTATGCCTTTGTTCAGGGCGTTGGGCTCTAAGGGCTGGCAGGTATTTTCAATGAGTTCCTTGAAATTGAAACTGATCTGTTCAATCTTGATCTTATCATTCTCCAGTTTGGAAAAGTCAATAAGGTCATTGACCAGTTTTAAGATGTAATGCGATGAATGTTTGACATTGTCGAGGTATTGTTTCTGTTTCGGATTTAATTCTGTACCTTTTAAGAGGTCTGAAAATCCGATGATACTGCCTAATGGTGTCTGGATGTCATGGGTCACTGTGGCTAAAAGCATCATTTTACTGCGCAACAAATCCTCCTTTTCTACATTCAGGACTTCAAGTTGGGTTCTGTACCGTTGATTTTTAGAAAGGTCACTGATGATAATCCATGCAAAAACGATTAAGAGCAGGAAAGTGCCGGCACCAATCCAGGCCATTGTTTGGGTAGTATGGTCAATCGCAGCTTTGGACTGTTTTATTTTGACATAAGATTTTTGGAGGATCTCATTCTCAAGAGAACTTAAAATTACCCGAAGCTTATCGGAGATGATTCTGTTTTCGTCCTGTAGTTTCTGTTCTTTTTTGAATAACTGAAATTTAAGGAGATTATCTTTAATCACGAGGTCAGTCAGGACATCTTCAAAGGCCATAGCGAGCGAGTCATTGGGAATCTGAAGCTTGCTCAGGGAATCGTAGATTCGTGGCGGCAGCGCGTCTTTGATCACTTTCCGAACCTGATTGCCATCTTTAAATTTGACCGGTTTGACTTTACTGGTCAGGGAGTCTTTAGTTCTGTAAATACCATTAACGGCTTTGTCAAAGGTTGAGTTTTGATTGTATTTTTTGCGGAAAGTAATAATGTCAGTGATACTCTTTTTCTTTTTATTGAGTAAAAGCTGTATGGAGTCGAATTTGCTCAGCTGATCCGGTTCGGCATGATATTTTATGATTTCTATTTCTGAATTGACACTATCCAGCATTTTGTTGTACTCTGTAAAATCTTTGATGGAGCCAGTAAGGATGGAATTCCGGCCTACTGCTTCAGAAGCATATAGATTAGCAATCGCAGTACTGATCTGGATGATCTTTTTATTATCGGTATCCGCATCGTTATCGGGGACGGCAATTTTCAAAATTTCGGTGTATACAAACCAAACCGAAACAACGGCGATAACAAATAATAATAAATAGCCTATTATGACTTTTGTTTTAAGCGATTTAGGCTTCTGATTCATAGGGAGTACATTGGATAGGTAAATTTAAATCAAAAAAAATGCCCAACGGTTGTTGGGCATTCTAAAATATCGTTAAAAGACGTTTATCCGTTGATAATTCCGCGGGAAATTACAATTTTTTGAATTTCAGACGTTCCTTCATAAATCTGAGTGATTTTAGCATCACGCATCATTCGCTCTACATGGTACTCTTTAACATAGCCATTTCCACCGTGAATTTGTACCGCTTCAACAGCTACATCCATTGCAGTCTGCGAAGCAAAAAGTTTTGCCATAGCGCCACTCATATCGTAGTTATTATGGTTGTCTTTGTCCCATGCCGCTTTCATGCATAAATGACGGGCTGCTTCAATGCTTACAGCCATGTCGGCCAATTTAAAAGCGATAGCCTGGTGATTGCAGATTTCTGTACCGAAAGCTTTACGCTCCTTAGAATATTTTAAAGCCAGTTCATACGCTCCGGAAGCTATTCCAAGGGCTTGTGAAGCAATACCGATTCTTCCGCCAGCTAAGGTTTTCATTGCAAATTTGAATCCGAATCCATCTTCGCCAATCCTGTTCTCCTTTGGTACTTTTACATCGGTAAACATAAGGGAGTGAGTGTCTGAACCACGAATACCCATCTTTTGTTCTTTTGGCCCGATTTCAAAACCAGCCATGCCTTTTTCCATGATCAGGGCATTGATCCCCTTATGTTTTTTCTCTACATCCGTTTGTGCGATAACCAGATAAACATCAGCAGTACCACCATTGGTAATCCAGTTTTTGGTGCCATTTACAAGATAGTGATCCCCTTTGTCTATAGCAGTTGTTCTTTGTGAAGTAGCATCGCTACCTGCTTCCGGCTCTGAAAGACAGAAAGCACCGATGATTTCACCTGAAGCCAGGCGGGGTAAATATTTTTGTTTTTGTTCTTCTGATCCAAAAGCCTGCAGACCCCAGCATACTAAAGAGTTGTTTACAGACATTACTACAGAGGCGGATGCGTCTACTTTCGAAATTTCTTCCATGGCAAGCACATAAGAAATGGTGTCCAGACCGCTTCCTCCATATTCGGGGGAAACCATCATACCCATAAATCCAAGTTCTCCCATCTTCTTGATTTGTTCAGCCGGGAAAATCTGTTTTTCATCTCTTTCAATCACACCTGGGAGCAATTCGTTTTGAGCAAAATCTCTTGCTGCTTTTTGAATCATTAAATGCTCTTCTGTAAGTTTAAAGTCCATAATTATATTTTGCTATTGTTTTAAAAAATGTTGTCAAAGATAATTTTTAATTATGAAATTTTCAATTTTGATTAGTAATTTTGGCGAATGATGGAAAAAAACTACAACGTTATCGGAATAATGTCAGGAACATCACTTGACGGTATCGATTTGGCTCATGTATTTTTGAAAAAGACAGCCGAAAAATGGACGTATGAAATTGTGGAATCGGAAACGGTACCCTATAGTACGGAATGGATAACAAGGCTAAAATCGGCCATTGGATTTTCCCCGGAGCAACTTCATATTCTCAATGTGGATTATACCTGGCTTTTGGCGGAAGTGATTAATGATTTTATAGACCGGCATAATTTGGAGGCGATTGATGCGGTTTGTTCCCATGGGCATACCATTTTGCATCAGCCCCAGAATGGGATTACCCTGCAAATTGGAAACCTGCCATTGCTTTCGGGGTTAGTTCAGCAAAACATCGTATGTGATTTTCGGGTACAGGATGTGGAATTGGGAGGGCAGGGAGCGCCATTAGTACCTATCGGTGATCAGTTGTTATTTCTGGAATATGACTATTGCCTGAATTTGGGTGGTTTTTCCAATGTTTCTTTTGAATACCGGGACCAGCGGATTGCGTTTGATATTTCTCCTGTAAATACAGTCCTGAATTTCTATGCCAATAGTATGGGGCTCGATTATGATGATAAAGGACAGTTTGCTCAAAGTGGGAACTGTAATGAGGCGATGCTAAATGCATTGAATGCACTGCCATTTTACAGGATGCCATTTCCAAAATCACTGGGGTTTGAATTTGTGCGGGATACTGTTTTGCCTTTAATGGAAGAATTTGAAATTCCTGTGGCTGATAAGCTGCATACTTTTATTACCCATGTCGCTTTTCAGACAGCGGCAGCACTCCCTAAAAAAGAAGGGAAGATGCTCGTTTCTGGCGGTGGCGTTTATAATGAATACCTGATTTTAAAAATTAGGGAATACCTTCCGGATATGGACATCCGGATCCCAGACGCAAAAACCATTGAATATAAAGAAGCCCTGATCTTTGCGCTGTTGGGCGTACTGAAATTAAGAGGTGAAATTAATGTGCTGGCCAGTGTTACCGGAGCGCAAAATAATCACAGTTCGGGCCAGATTTATTATATCTGAGTAAAAAACAAAATCACTATTCATAATTCACAATTCATTTCTATATTTGTGAAATCTTAAAAACAACGCAGTATAATGAAAGATTTATTAAATAAATTTGAAAATAAAGAGCCAGAAATCATTTTTAACTGGAAAGATGCTGAAACAGAGGCTGAAGGATGGACTGTTATTAACTCTCTGAGAGGTGGTGCTGCCGGTGGTGGAACACGAATGAGAAAAGGCCTTGATATGAATGAAGTGCTTTCCCTTGCTAAAACGATGGAAGTGAAATTTTCAGTGTCTGGTCCTGCCATTGGAGGCGCAAAATCCGGAATCAATTTTGACCCGAATGATCCCCGTAAAAAAGGGGTTTTGCAACGTTGGTATAAAGCTGTGTCTCCACTTTTGAAAAGTTATTATGGCACTGGGGGCGACCTAAATGTAGATGAAATCCATGAGGTGATTCCAATGACGGAAGAATGTGGTGTATGGCACCCACAGGAAGGTGTTTTTAACGGACACTTCAAGCCAACGGAAGCGGATAAAATTAACCGTATTGGACAGTTGCGCCAGGGCGTGGTAAAAGTGATCGAAAATCCTTCCTTCTCTCCGGATGTGGCCAAAAAATATACTGTTGCCGATATGATTACTGGTTATGGTGTGGCGCAGGCCGTACGTCATTTTTATGATATCTATGGTGGTTCTGTAAAAGGCAAAAAAGCCATTGTACAAGGTTTTGGTAATGTGGGTTCAGCAGCGGCATTTTACCTGGCTGATATGGGGGCAAAAGTTGTAGGGATTATCGATAGGGATGGTGGTGTGATTAATGAGGATGGTTTTAGTTTTGAAGAAATCCGTACCTTATTCCTGAATAAAGATGGGAATAAATTAGTAGCTGATAACATGATTCCATTTGAAGAAATCAATCAAAAAATATGGACGATAGGAGCTGAGATCTTTACTCCTTGTGCAGCGTCAAGACTGGTTACTCAAAGTCAGGTCGATAGTATGATCGGTTCAGGACTGGAAGTGATTTCCTGTGGTGCCAATGTTCCTTTCGCTGACAAAGAGATTTTCTTTGGTCCTATTATGGAGCAAATAGATCAAAAGGTAAGCCTGATTCCTGATTTTATTTCCAACTGTGGAATGGCACGTGTATTTGCCTATTTTATGGAGAAAAAAGTACAGATGACTGACGAAGCTATTTTCAATGATACTTCGGATACGATTAAAAATGCCATTGTTAAAGCCCATAGCCTTAGCAGTGCTAAAACAAATATCAGTGCTACAGCATTTGAAATTGCATTAAAACAATTAGTATAATATTCAGTAATAGATTGTTTTCGTTTGTGCATGAAGGAATAATGGGGGATCCTATTGTGAATTTTAAAGATAAACCGATAGATAATTTAATTTGATTATATTCGTTATAGCTATAAACCTGGCTGGTTAGTATTACCAGCCAGGTTTAATTGATTAAAAGCAATTTTAATATGGTATAAGATTTGCTTAAATTTGCAGTAATTAATGAATTTCCAGGCAATACATAAACTATGACTATTTTAAAAACGGAACAGGAAAAAAAATCATTTGGTATAACAGCCCTGCTGTTTGCTATTCTATTACTGGGATTATTCTACCTGAGGTTTGCCAAGAGCTTAGACGTTCCCGAACTGGAAGGTGGTGGAGGCGGTGGCGATATTGCTATAAATTTTGGAGATAGCGATGTAGGATCCGGGACTAATTATGAATCCATGGAAAGTGTACGTCCTGCAGCAAAATCAACTCCAGTAAAAGCGGATGAAGAAGAAATCATTTCACAGGAAAATGAAGATGCTCCCGTAATACAACAAGTCGTAAAAAGAGATAAGCCCAAAGTAGAAACGAAACCTGTGGTAAAAGAACCTGTAAAACCTCAGGCATCCAAATCTACTAATGATGCTTTGGCAAGTATATTGAACAGCTCCAGTAAAGGCGGTGATGGTAATGATGGCATTTCCGGGAATAAAGGAAAAGCCAATGGAGAAGCGAATGCAAGAGGTTACAATGGCGGTGGCGGAAGCGGCACTGGATCCGGTGGCGGTAATGGTAGTGGAGAAGGATTGGGTACCGGAAGTGGTTATGGTAATGGAAATGGTGCGGGACGTGGTAATGGGAATGGAAATTACCAGCTGGCCGGAAGGAAATTCCTTTCGACACCACAACCCAATTATACCTGTAATGAACAAGGAACTGTAGTAGTACAGATTTCGGTGGATAAAAATGGAAAAGTAACCAATGCAGAACCCGGTGTTCGGGGTAGTACAAATTTGGCCAAATGCCTTTTGGATCAGGCTAAAATTGCTGCTATGAATACCAAAGTAAATCCAAGTGCTGATGCACCGGACAAACAAGTCGGGAAAATTATTTATAATTTTAAGCTGACAGAATAAAAGCATTTAAATATTAGACTGAATAATGAATTATCCGGAAACCTTACAGTGGATGTTCAGCCAGTTGCCAATGTACCAGCAACAAGGCGCATCTGCGTACAAAGAGGATTTAACCAATACAATCCTTCTTTCGGATTACCTTGGGAATCCTGAAAAAGGAATGCAATTTATCCATGTTGCCGGGACCAATGGCAAAGGATCAACGTCTCACATGCTGGCTTCTATTTTACAGGAAGCCGGATACAAAGTAGGGCTCTATACTTCACCGCACTTAAAAGACTTCAGGGAACGCATCAAAATTAATGGGAAAGACATTTCCGAATCTTTTGTTTGTGAGTTTATGAATACCCACAAGGCTTTCTTTGAAAAGAACCAGCTTAGTTTCTTCGAAATGACCGTAGGGCTGGCATTTGACTATTTTAAGAAGGAACAGACCGATATCGCCATTATTGAAACCGGTATGGGAGGCCGTCTGGATTCAACCAATATTATTACACCATTACTATCGGTAATTACCAATATCGGATTGGATCATACACAGTTTTTAGGGAATACAATTCCACTGATCGCTGCGGAAAAAGCCGGGATTATTAAACCGGGTATCCCTGTGGTGATTGGGGAGTATACTGCTGAGACAAAAGTAGTATTTGAAAATAAAGCCAATAGTTGTAATGCTCCCATCTTTTTTGCGTCAGACCTGATTGACGAAACAAAGCCTTCGGATCTGTTAGGGGATTATCAGCAATATAATAAGAAAACAGTACTTCAGGCCATACGTGTGCTCCGGGATCTGGATCTTTTTACGATTAGTGAGAAGGATATTGATTCGGGCTTAATGAATGTAGTAAAAAACACAGGACTGCAAGGAAGGTGGCAGCAATTAGGTCTTGCGCCAAAAATCATCTGTGATACAGCCCACAACAAACATGGCCTCGAAATTGTCATGAAGCAAATATTGAACGAAAAATTTGATCAGTTGCACATGGTAATTGGGATGGTAAATGATAAAAATCTCGACGAAGTATTGCCTTTGTTCCCTGAAAAAGCAAAATATTATTTTTGTAAACCCAATGTGCCAAGAGGAATGGATGTTTCCGTTTTACAGGAAAAAGCTGCAGTATACCATCGTGTTGGTTCGGCATTCGATTCTGTTTCAGAAGCTTATGTGGCGGCAGTCGCAGCAGCAGAAAAAGCCGATCTGATTTATGTTGGGGGCAGTACTTTTGTTGTAGCAGAAATTTTATAATTTTTTTCAAAAAATGCTTGCAAATCCCAATTGTTGATGTATATTTGCACACGCAATAACGACAACGAAACACTTGTAAGATTTGTAAAATAGGGCGATTAGCTCAGTTGGTTCAGAGCATCTGGTTTACACCCAGAGGGTCAGGGGTTCGAATCCCTTATCGCCCACAAAAAACTCCTTAAGAAATTAAGGAGTTTTTTTATGCCTTTTTTTTGAAATTTATGGGATGGAAAGTAGTTTTTATTTTGTAGCAAAGAGATACAGTATTTTTTGATGAAATCCAGTAAATTAAACTACCACACACGAAAAGATAGTATAGCTTTTTAAACTACTTTTTCTTTAAGCACCGTCCTCTTGGTTCATCGCCTTCATGAAGTACGATTTCGGAATGTAGGAACGCTGCAGCTTCTGCTGAATCTTGTACTTTGATAGCACTGCGTTCTAACATTTCTGATTCAAAGTCTGTTAATACGCTTTTTCGCAGTCCGGCTTCCCTCCATTCTGATAAAGGTCTGCATCCTTTTGAGATACTTCGTGCTAGTGTAAGGGCGTCCAGCAGAGCCTGATTTGCTCCCTGTCCTTTAAATGGGCTCATGGGATGAGCCGCATCGCCCATCAGCGTTATTGACCCGCTTTTTTGCAACAATCCGGATTCGAGTAATTCCCGATCGTATACTGGGTAGCCAGAGACTTGGGATTCCAGGGTTGCTGCGACAATCTGAGGGATGGGGTCGTGCCATTGCGTTCTGCGGCAGGCTTCTTCCTTGAGTGCGTGAGATCCCTGAGCACTTAATGCCTTAGCTTCTTCTTCAGGCATTGGGAAGCTAAGTTGCCACATCACCGAGTCTGCTGTATACGGCATCATGTAGATGCGCTCATTGCCGTTAGCGGTTTGAAATACAGTAGCTGAGTCCAGTAGGGGATTGGTAAGCCCATCGAGTGCGCTAAGCGGGCAAATGCCCAATATCACAATACATCCCAGATACCGTAGTGGAGTATTATCCTCACCAATCAGCAACCGTCGTACCGAACTGCGGATGCCATCAGCGCCAACCACAAGATCAGCCTTGTAATGCTTTGTCTCTCCATTGACTTGAAAGCTCAGGTCAACACCTTTGTTTCCATGTTCCTTAAAATCGATTAATTGGTGTCCCCACTGTACTTTAGTATGTCCGCCGAGTTGCTCCAGTAATGCTAAGCGCAAAGATTGCCGGGCTATATGCACGTTGGTGCGTTTCGAGAATGTTTTCGCGTCTGATTCCACCCACTTTCTGATGCCCCATTCTCCAATTACTTTTCCTTCTGTCGTATGTACTACATGCCTTGTGGAAATTACCCCTTCATCCAATGAGAAAATACCCAATCCTTCTATCGCTTTACTGGCTTGTTGTAGCGTGAGGCCGTAGCCTTGTGATCGGGTGTTAAAGTTGTTGTCGCGTTCATAAAGGGAAAAAGGGATTCCGCGGTGCAAACAGGCAACAGCTAATGCTACACCTCCTATGCCCCCGCCAATAATAGCAACATGAGGATAGTTTTCCGGATCTGCTATAGGAGGAGTAGCAGAATGAACCAATCCAGATCCATTACAATTCAGGCAGGTATGGAGGTGCCCCTTAGGGCGAACGGGGGCTGTTCCTACACCTTGCGTTTTTTCAAACTGATTAAGTTCCCTCTTGTAGCGGAGACGTGCTTTATTGCTGAGTCCTCTGCTTTTTTTGCCGCGCCCCTGGCATTCCTGGCAAATAGTCCAGTTTGCTTCTTTATTTTCCACTTTTTCTCTTCCTCTTTATTTTGTGTAAGCTTAAAGCAAAGATTACCAGTGCAAAATTACTTAAGAAAACTTCGAATGCAACTGAATTAGCAATTATTATAAACCTATACTGAATGCTACGATATTTTTAGCCTGAAGAAGTGATTGGTATATTCCTAAAATGCAACAACCTCCAAGGAGCTGATCGCTCTTGGAGGTTGATATAGATAGAATTGTAGTGGAAATTGTAGTAATTTTCAGCGATTATGATTCTTATCTTTTTGGTTTGTAAATTTTCATTGCTACGTCCATAAACTGATTTTTTGAATTTAGAATATAGCTGGTTGTCATGGTTCTATTGTGTTCAATTTCATACTCGATAATATTTTCGAGGCTGCTATAATAGAGGCCTTCAAACTTATTTTTTGGACTGAATTTTATTTTCCATTGCATTGTTGTTAAATCCAATAGTCCCGAATTTGTAGTGTCCTTAATTAATGCATACCCGGTTGATGTCTCGAAATTACTCCAGCCATAAGGATATTGCTCAAAAACTTCCGGAAGGCTTCTGTTTTCCAAAAGTGATTTAAAAGTATATTTCTTATCGGCATTTTCAATTAAAAACCAAATATCGGTATCACTTTTATAATTGTATTTTGTGTAGGGATATTTTTTTAAATTTTCAAAGCCTGGCATAAGCTGTCCATTTTGTCGGATAATACTACAGTGATCCTTTTCTCCTACAATAGCAAAATACTGATCTTTAAAGACTAATATCTTAATGATGGTCGATTCATTTTCTTTTGGATCATAAAATCGCTCATTAAAATAAGTCAATTCATTATTTGAATTGACTTCAAAGCCAGTAATGTCATTTTTTATAAAAGCGGCGGCATTTTTATTATTGGATCGGTTACCTGCAGCCTCAGATATAGTATAATTACTGGGTCTCAGGCCTTCGGTTTCATAATTTTTTACAGAACTATTAATTGTGACATCGCACCCATTGTCACTGCCATTTGTTTCCAGTTCATAGTAAAGTTTGAGTTTTGGATTGAAAAATTTTGGTCCTTTTAACGTAGGCTCAGTGACTATTTTTCCATCGTTTTTATTAAAATAGCCCCACTTTTCATTCTTGGAAGAATAATAAGGTATGAGCTCATTGGAGTTGTAGGTTTTCATTTTCGCAATTAGCAGGCTGTTTATTTTTTTCTCACAGCTTTCTTCTTGCGCTGTCGCGAACGGATTGAAAATTATAAGCGTAAAAAATAGTACTAGTTGTTTCATTTTGGCATTGGATACAATTCGTTTTATTTGGAAAGAATCATCAAACACTTGTTTAAGTATTTACGATAAAACGAATTGGCTTTTGGGTTAGTTGTATGTGTAAGCAAATTTTTTGCTGGGCGAATATAGAATTATTTTGAGTAATATCGCTACAACTATTACAGTACTAACAATAAAAAAATGCCCTGTTTATAAAAACAGGACATCTTTAAATGAAAAAAATCGAAAACTACCTATTTGGTCATTTTCGATTCCTTAGTCATCATCTTTGTCATTTTTTCTTTTTTCGGCATCATCATTCCGTCCATGTCCACCATATCGCCATTTTTCATCATCATGGTTTTGCCATCTTTCATGGTAACCATGCCTTTTGTGGAAACCATGGTTCCATTGGCCATATTCATGTCTTTGTCCATCATCATTTTTTTGCCATCTTTCATGACCATCATTTTGCCGTCCATCATCATGACGTGGTCTTTCATTTTTTGTTCCTTCATTTCTTTTTTCATTTTTTCTTTTTGCATGTTGTCTGTTTGTGCAACTGCGCCAAGAGAAAATGTTACGGCTGCTACTAGTAATAAGAATTTTTTCATGTGAGATTGAGATTAGGTTGGTATTATTAAATGTGTATATTTATATGATTAAAGTTAGTAAATATTTATTTTACATGCTTATTTTTTAAATATAATTTATTTAGAATTTTTTCACCATGTTTTTTATCAAAAATAGTTGCAATCTCAGGTGTTTTAGAAAGCAATTTTACTTATTTAGTCCGTTTTTATACTGTTAAGCTAACTATTAGATGCTGTTTCCAAATAGGTAGAGATGGCTCCTTACTTTATTTTGTTTCAAAAAACATATTAGTTAACTTCATGGTACTAATTTCAATGTTATGGAAATTCAAAATTTAGACCATGTGGTATTGACTGTCGCAGATCTCACTGTAACCTGTAATTTTTACCAGGAAGTTTTAGGGATGGAAGTACTAACATTTGGAGGTGGGCGCAAGGCTTTAAGATTTGGAAACCAAAAAATAAATCTGCACCAAAAAGGATACGAGATACAGCCTGCTGCTGCTTTTCCAACAAAAGGATCTGCTGATCTTTGTTTTATTGCGATAACGCCTATATCGGAAATACTAACAGAATTATATCAAAAGGGAATTGCTGTGCTGGAGGGTGGAGTTGTACAGCGTACCGGTGCTATGGGGAAGATGGCTTCAGTATATTTTCGCGATCCCGATCTTAATTTGATAGAAGTTAGCAATTATCGATGATACACAAAGCCCCCATTAGTATCCTAATGGGGGCTTTGTGTAGAGTGTTATTCTGGCAGGAGTTGGAGGCAGCGCTCTAACGCCATACCGCGGGATCCTTTTATAAGGATAAAATGATCTGTAATGACGTGGGCTTTTAGTGCTTCTGCGACTGCTTCAAACGTGCTGAAAAACTTAAAATGAGGTAAGGATATATTTTGGCTATAAAAATCATGGCCTACAAAATAAACCAATATGTCCTTCGTCTCAATCAATAGATCGATAATGTTTTGATGTTCCTGCAAGCTTTCCGAACCGAGTTCGAACATATCGCCCAAAATCATCATTTTATTGGCTTGCTCCAGTTGGATGAAATTTTCTATCGCCGCTTTCATACTGCTTGGATTGGCATTATAAGCATCAAGGATGATTTCATTGGTGTTTTTGCGGATCAGCTGTGAGCGATTGTTTGTAGGAGTGTAGTGCTCAATGGCATCTTTAATTTCCGCATCGCTGATGTTAAAATAATGTCCAATAGTAATGGCAGCGTTAATGTTGTTGGCATTGTACAATCCGATAAGGTGTGAATTAACCGTAGTATGATTAAAGGTAATGCTTACTAAGGGAGTTGTTTGTATATCGTAGATCGAAATGCCTGCTTCGGGATTGCGGTAGCCAAACGTAAAACGGCGCATGGCTTTTGTTTTGGAGTCCTGTAACGCATCATCCAGGTTAACAAAAACGACTTTATCCTGCTGCATAAGATAATCATACATTTCACTTTTGCCTTTAATGACACCTTCAATTCCACCAAAGCCTTCCAGGTGTGCTTTTCCAAAATTGGTAATATACCCAAAATCAGGAGTTGCAATGGTGCAGAGGAATTCGATTTCTTTTTGGTGATTGGCACCCATTTCTACGATTCCGATTTCTGTCGAAGCATCAAATGAAAGCAAGGTCAGGGGTACGCCGATATGGTTGTTTAGGTTTCCTACTGTGGCTTTTACATTGTATTTCTTTGATAATACCACATTGATCAATTCTTTGGTGGTGGTTTTTCCATTACTGCCTGTGAGTGCAATGATGGGAAGTCCAAGATAGGTACGGTGAAAGCGTGCTAATTCCTGGAGTGTTTCGAGACTGTTGTCTACAAGAATCGTCCTTTCATCAATATAATAGTCTTTGTTATCAACGATCACATAGGAAGCTCCTTTTGTAAGGGCTTCGGCAGCAAAGGTATTGGCGTCAAAATTGTCACCTTTTAATGCGACAAAGAGAGCGTTATCGCCAATCTTTCGGGTATCGATAGATAGGGAATGGCAGGTTAGGAATAAAGAATGAATTGCTTGAATATCCATTGTAATTGTTTTAAAACAATAAAAGCCCTAATGAAAGGGCTTTTATTTGTAAGTATGAATGTTGTGAAATACTAGTTTCTAGCTTTCTTTTTACCATCTGATTTTGGACCTACTCTTGACATTGCGCAACGGAATCCGATATCATCAGTTGCCATATCTTGTGGGTAGTATCTTCTTTGTGCAGGGTCTAACCAGTAGGCTCTGTCTCTCCAGGATCCACCTTTGTAAACTCTTACGTTATCATTGATTAACGTTGTTCTTGAAGAAGAATGGTCGTATTTACGAACCATGTTTCCTAAACTGTCAGTTACAACTTTGTGCTCAGGAGAATCATACATTCTTTTAGAATCATCTAATTTATCTCCTTCTTCTGAAGAACCAAAATCAAAATAGCGTGTTGATTGTTTGTCACCATCACGGTAGTTTCGGTTATCACTTTTGTCAAAGTTTTGTCTCAGGTACGTTTCTTTGTCATCAATTGGCACTTGTGCAATTTGTCCCGGTAAATTTCTTGCGATAATTCTTCCGTTACTTAAAGTGTCATACTGGATGTCTGCAGAAGTTACAATTTCTGCTTTTCCATCTTCTCCAATTTTGTTTTTCATGTAAACGTTACCCCTGTAGTAATTGAAGTCATTCGCTTCATCATCTACCATAGGTCGGTAAACATCGGCAACCCATTCGGAAACGTTACCAGCCATATCATAAAGGCCAAAGTCATTAGCAGCATAAGATTTTACTTTTGCAGTAATATCAGCACCATCATCAGACCATCCAGATACGCCTCCGTAATCCCCTTTTCCTTGTTTAAAGTTGGCCAATTGGTCTCCTTTATATTTTCTTTTTCCAGAACGGGTGTATTGACCACTCCATGGGTATTTCTTTTTACCTCTGTAAAGGTTGTATTCTCTTGTGCCTACTAAAGCCAATGCTGCAAATTCCCATTCTGCTTCTGTTGGAAGCCTGTATTCTGGTAAAATGATTCCAGAAGTTCTTTGGGCATAAACATTTTTAGCATCTTCTTTATTGGCTAATTTGTTACGTTGTCCTTTTAATACGATTTCCTCGTTTCCACCATACGCTTTGGTTGGTGCATTAAGGTAAGTTTCAGTATTAAAACTGCTTTCTCCGGTTACATCAACCGTTTTAGCATCTCTTTTTAAATAACCTTCACGCTCTAAAACTGCCTCGTTCACACGGTCTGTTCTCCATTTGCTGAATTCTACAGCCTGGATCCAGTTCACTCCAACTACAGGATAATCTCCGTAAGCCGGGTGTCTTAGGTAGTTGTTTGTCATGGTTTCATTGTAACCAAGACGGTCTCTCCATACTAATGTATCCGGTAGAGCCCCTACGTAAATGTTTTTATAGTTTTCATCTTCTGGTGGGAAAACACGTTTCAACCAATCCAGATATTCCATGTACATTTTATTGGTAACTTCCGTTTCATCCATGTAAAATGATTGTACATGCTGTTGGTTCGGTGAGTTATTCCAATCGTGCATAACATCATCCTGCACTCTACCCATCGTAAAAGTTCCACCCTCTACTAATACAAGACCAGGAGCAGTTTCCTGTTTCTTGAACTTCGAGTTGTACTGGAATCCGCCTTTTTTGTCATTGATCTTCCAACCGGTAGCATTCGATGCGTTAGAACCGGAATTTTTACTACAACTAGTAAAACCTAAGGTTATTGCTACCGCTAGCAACATCTTAAAAGCCATAATTTTGTTGATTTTCATACTTTCAGTAGGTAATAAATTTGTGCCGCAATATAATAATTAACCATTAAACTACAACATGTTTTTTTTAATTAGCGAAAAAAGTTAATAATTTTCTGTTAAATGCCTTTTTAATAGAACGCAAATTTAATATAAATATTATAGGATAGATTACTCTAAATAAATTATTTTTACTTTTTGTAATATTTAACATTTAACCACGTTATTCACATTAATGAAAAATGCCATTGCCTTACTTTTAAGCTTTTATTCGTTCGTTTCTGTCGCTCAGGTACAGGGCAATGTCGTTATAGAATGGAAAGATAACGGGAAATTTTCTTCAGAGAACTCCAGTTATACGATGCTGCAGTTTGCTTCCGATAATTTTTATTTTGATGATACAAAAATGCAAATTTTCTATCGTCTTTCTATTCCGGCAACTTCTGATGCCCAGGAAAGTTCACTGCAAATCACCAATATTACCTACGAAACTATCAGTAATCAGCAATTGGGGAACTTGTCTTCTGCCAATTTGCCCACAACGTCTAAAGCTACTATTTCCAATCATCTTGCCCGGGACTATCGGTATGTTGCACTGAGCCTTTCTCCTATCATTAAAGAAGGGGGGGCGGTGCGAAGAATAAAATCGTTTACCTATTCCTTTAATTATGGTGCGGCAGCACGATCGGCGATTCAGAATACCACAATGAGCGCGAACAGTATATCAAATTCTGTACTGGCAAGCGGCGATTGGTATCGGTTTTATGTGGAAAAGTCGGGAGTATACAGGATTTCTAAAAGTTTTTTACAGAGCCTCGGGATGAATACGGATAATGTTGATCCCCGCAGGCTTAAGATTTTTGGACATGGCGGAAGGATGGTGCCCTTATCCAATAGTGTAGCTTATCCTTTAGATCCGTTGGAAAATCCGATTACAGTAGTGGGTGAAAATGATGGTGTTTTTAATAATGAAGATTATATCCTGTTTTATGCAGAGGGTCTCGATAACTGGAGTCGTGAAAACGGTACCCACAATAACCTGTACAGTTCACGGTCCTATTATTATGTTACCGCCAGTGGCGATATGGGAAGCAGAATCACACCGATGAATCCGCTAACCAATAATCCGGCTACCATGACGGTAGCTGCTTTTGATGATTATCAGTACCATGAGGTGGACAAGGAAAATATCGTTCGGTTGGGGCGTCAGTGGTTTGGGGAGAATTTTACAATTGAAAGTGAACAGCTATTTACGTTTAATGTGCCCAATGTTGTGGCATCCGTTCCGGTAAAAATAGATGTTGTGGCTGCAGCAGTGTCTTATACGGCCACTTCTTTTGCAGTAAAAGCGAACGGGCAGGCGGTAGGAAGTGTCGATATTCAGGCACTCTCAGCCGGAGCACCGACCATCCATGCTTATGAGCGGAAAATGACGGGAAGTTTTACTACCGCAACCGATGAAATTAAAATAGGGCTCAACTATAATAATAATGGGGTGCCCAATTCTGTAGGGTACCTGGATTATATCGCGCTAAAAGCAAAAAGAAACCTGCAGGGAATTGGGAAACAGTTTCGGTTTCAGGTGGATGATGCAGCGACCAATATTGGGATCATACAATATAATGTGGCGAATGCTTCAGGGATTAACCTTATTTGGGATATTACCGATATTCATAATGTCACCAAGGCGGAGGTTAATGGGCAATCTGTTTTTTCCTTTAAAGCCGTTTTGGGCGAAGTGCGCAATTACATCGCGATAGATCCCAACGATTATTATGCGCCTTTGAAAGAATCGCAGTCCAGGGTAGCGAATCAAAACCTGAAAGGTACTATTCTAAAGAACAACCAGGGACTTATTGAAGATGTGGATTATTTGATCATAACCCCTTCGGCATTGAATTCCCAGGCAGAGCGACTGGCGAATTTTCACAGATCCAACTCCGGGCTCAATGTGCGTGTAGTGAACCTGGAAAATATCTATCAGGAATTTTCTTCCGGTAAGCAGGATGTGGGGGCGATCCGTAATTTTGTAAAGTATGTGTACAATAATGCCTCTTCGCCTTCCAGAAGGGTAAAATACCTGAATCTCTTTGGAGATGCTTCTTTTGATTATAAGGACAGGATCCCGAATAATACCAATATCGTTCCCATATTCCAGAGTTTTAACCCTGCGGAAAATGATAACCTGTCCAATAATCCAACCATGTTTTCTTCGTTTACCACTTTTGCTTCCGATGATTTTTATACCATCACCGGAGATAATAGCGGGATATTGGCGATGACCGGTTCTGACGCACTTGATATTGCTGTTGGGCGTATGCTGGTGAGTTCAGTATCTCAGGCTGCGGAAATGGTGAGTAAGGTAATTGATTACCACGATAGTAAATCCTATGGGAAGTGGCGTAATAATTTTGTGCTGATGTCCGATGATGTGGACCGGGAATCTGATGCCAGCTTGCAATTCAGGCTGGATAATCTTGGGGAAGTTTTAGCGGCACAAAAGCCTTTTATCAATGTCAAAAAAATACATTCCGATTCCTATGTACAGGAAAGTTCGGCGGGTGGCCAACGGTATCCTGCAGTTCGGCAGGAATTTATAAACTCTTTTGAACAGGGCGCTTTGGTATTCAATTATATGGGGCATGGTGGTGAAGACGGCCTTGCCAGCGAACGTTTGTTTGAAAAATCAGATGCACAAAATCTGAGCAATCAGTATAAATATCCACTATTCATTACGGTGACTTGCGAATTTACGCGCTTTGATAACCCGTACCGACCTACGGCCGGCGAATATACTTATTGGAATCCCAGAGGTGGCGCAGTGGCGCTGATCACGACTACCCGGGAAATCGGTGTAGGGACGGCGCTTGATTTTAATGACCGCCTTTCGGGGATCTTGTTTTCATACGGTAACGATACCTATCCTACTATTGCTGAAGCATTGCGGCTATCCAAAATGGGAACCAGTAGTAATGAAGTGACCCGTATGGTTTTTTGTATCGGTGATCCGGCACTGAAGCTGGCAATACCCAAACCTAAAGTGATCCTGACCAAAATTAATGACAATCCCGTGGCTACAGCTACAGATGTGCTACAGTCTTTGTCTTATGTAAAATTAGCAGGACAGGTAACTGACGAGAATGGAACGCTGCTGACAGGGTACAACGGCGACCTGGCAGTGAATATATATGATAAGCGCATCGACAGGGTAACGCTGGGCAATGACGGCTATACGCCTACTGGTGGGACTTTATTGATTATGAATTTTAAAACACTCGGGGAGACTATTTTTCGTGGAAATGCTTCGGTGGCCAACGGGCAGTTTGAGTTTGGTTTTGTAGTCCCAAGGGATATCAGGATTCCGGTAGGAGAAGGGCGTGTGAGTTTTTATGCTAAAAAAGACACACCGCTGCAGGATCAGACCGGATATAATACTACTATTAAGTTAGGAGGCGTAAATTTAAATGCGCCGGTGGACAATACGCCGCCAACTGTGAAGTTATATATGAACGATACCTCATTTGTGTCAGGAGGGATTACCAACGATTCACCAATATTCCTGGCATTCCTGTTTGATGAAAACGGGATGAATACGGCCAGTGGTATCGGGCATGATATGGTAGCGATCCTGGATGGGGACGAAACGAATCCGTATATACTGAATGATTATTACGAAACCACCCTGGATGATTATAAAAATGGAAAAACACGCTATCCGTTCCGGAATCTGGCGGTAGGCCTCCATACCATACTGTTTAAGGCATGGGATGTTTATAATAATCTGGTTACGGCAGAGATACAGTTTGTGGTGGTAGGTGATGATGAGTTGAAACTGGAGAATGTGCTGAATTATCCCAATCCGTTTGTGAGTTATACCGAATTTTGGTTTTCCCATAACCGCCCATTTGAACCGCTGGAAGTGCAGGTACAAGTGATGACGGTGACTGGTAAAATTGTATGGACAAAAAACCAGGTGGTCACTACGACCGGGTTTTTATCCCGCGAAATTACCTGGGACGGCCGCGATGACTTTGGCGATAGGATTGGAAAAGGAGTTTATATTTATAAACTTACGGTAAAGTCGACCTTAACAAATAAAAAGACAGAAAAGTTTGAGAAACTTGTAATACTTTAAGAAAACGCTATATTTGTTCCATAAATTTTCAAAATCACCATGAAAAAATTATCACTATTAATTATTTGCCTGCTAAGCCTCCAGGCGGTTAGGGCACAGGATAATAACCGGGCCATTACGACCGGGGTTCCATTCTTGCTTATTCCTGCGGATGCCCGTGCAGCCGGTATGGGAGATGTGGGTGTTGCTACTTCAACAGACGCCTTCTCGCAACAATATAACCCTGCTAAATATGCCTTCGCTCTGGATGAGCAAGGGCTCTCTGTAAGTTATACGCCGTATCTTACGGCTATCGTAAATGATATTTCTCTCGGACAGGTAACTTATTATAATAAGATCAACGAACGAAGTGCCTTTGCGGGTAGTCTTCGCTACTTTGGACTGGGTGAAATTCAGTTGACCAATGAAAATGGGGATGCATTACAAACAGTAAATCCAAATGAATTTGCAATAGATTTATCCTATTCCTTAAAGCTGGGCGAACGTTTTTCTATGGCAGTTGCCGGAAGATACATCCGTTCCAATCTAAAAATTCCGGATGATAATAACGATGCTTCTGCCGGAAATTCCTTCGCGGTTGACGTGGCAGGATACTATCAGTCAGAGCAAATTGCTTATGATGATTTTGACGGAAGATGGCGTGCCGGTTTTAACTTCCAGAACATGGGCCCAAAAATCAGCTATGATAATGATGAGTTCAGCAGTAATTTCCTGCCTGCGCAAATGAAATTAGGGGGAGGATTTGATTTTATTTTTGACGAATATAATAAACTGGGCCTAACCGTAGAGGTGAACAAGCTGATGGTACCAACACCTCAGAAACCAGAATACATAGATCTTGATGGAGACGGAGTGATATCACCTTCTGAAATTTCAACCGCAATTTCAACGAATAACGATAACTATCGTAAAATTGGATGGGTTTCTGGGATTTTTAAATCCTTTGGAGATGCTCCAGATGGATTAAAGGAAGAGCTTAAGGAGTTTACTTATGCTGTTGGAGCGGAATACACCTACCAGGATTCGTTCTCTTTGCGAACCGGTTACTTTAATGAAAATCAAACTAAAGGAGCCCGTAAATACTTTACCCTTGGAGCCGGATTTAAATATTCCTCTGTGAAAGTAGATGTCTCTTATTTATTCTCTGCATCCAAAGTACAAAACCCATTAGAAAACACCTTACGTTTCTCACTGACCTTCAATTTTGGAGATAAGTATGAAGAATACTAGATTTAATACATGAAAAAAATAACGATTCCGGTGAATTTCACGGTTTTTGATTCCCTGGAAGAACTGCCTGCAACGGTGCGGACTTTGATGGAAGAGGCTGTTGCAATCCGAAAAAAAGCATATGCTCCTTATTCTAAATTCAGGGTTGGTGCTGCCATTCAGCTTGACAATGGGAAAGTAGTAGTGGGATCCAATCAGGAAAATGCAGCATATCCCTCCGGGCTTTGTGCAGAAAGGGTTGCGATTTTCCAGGCAGGAGCACTTTATCCGGATGCCAAAATGCTAACAATGGCGATCTCGGCAACATCGGATAACAAACCTGTAGTATCGCCTATTCCGCCATGTGGTGCCTGCCGGCAATCAATTGCAGAATATGAAACCCGACAGGATGTGCCCATTGTAATGTATTTTATGGGGGAAACCGGAGAAATATACCAATCCGATTCCTTGCAGAACCTGTTGCCTTTTGTGTTTGATAAAAATCATCTGTAAACAATACAATAAAAATAGTACCAAAATCCCGCTTTCTATAGGAAGGCGGGATTTTTTTTTGGTCTTTACTGTAGTAGTTGAAGTTGGTTTTTCTGCATGTTATAGTGGGGTTTGTGCTAAGGTTTTGGTTTTGTAGGATAATGGTCCTGCTACTGTGACATGAAGCTTAGGTAACGCGACAAGAAGCAAAGAAGGTGTGACAAGAAGCGTAGAAGGCGTGACAAGAAGCAAAGAAGGTGTGGCAAGAAGCATAGAAGGCGTGACAAGAAGCAAAGAAGGTGTGGCAAGAAGCATAGAAGGCGTGACAAGAAGCAAAGAAGGCGTGGCAAGAAGCAAAGAAGGCGTGACAAGAAGCAAAGAAGGCGTGACAAGAGGTAAAGAGGGCGTGACAAGAAGCGTAGAAGGCGTGGCAAGAAGCAAAGAGGACGTGACAAGAAGCAAAGAGGACGTGACAAGAAGCATAGAAGGTGGGAGTAGTCGTTAGATTGTGTAAACGTAGAAATTGATTTTAATTTGATTTGAGATTTTAAGGCTTAGCCAAAAAACAACAGATCATTAAGTATAGAATTTAAAAGAACTACATTTAAATAATTTAAAAAGAGCGGATTATGATCGAAGATGGTAAATTACCCAAAGATTTTGCAAAGCAATTTAAAAACAAAGAAGACTTCCATACTTTTTTTCAAGACCTGTATAAACAAGGCATTGAACAGCTACTCCAGGGAGAATTGGATGCTCATCTGGGATATGAGAAGCATAATATTGACGGATACAATACAGGCAATAGCCGTAATGGTTCTTTCTCAAAGAATATAAAATCAGAGACTTTGGGCAATATGGTCCTGGCTATTCCCCGGGATAGAAATGGTGAATTCGAGCCTCAGGTCATCGGAAAAGGCCAATCGATGAGTGAAAAGATTGAAGATGCTATTTTAGGAATGTACAGTCGTGGAATGACCCGTAGTGATATTGTAGAACAAGTTAAAGAAGTTTATGGGATATCAGTAAGTGAGTCCACGATTTCGACCATCTCTGATAGAATACTGGCTGATGTTGATTTATGGACTAAAAGGGCTTTAGAACCACAGTATCTGATTGTTTGGATGGATGCTGTGCATATGAAAGTAAGAACAGATGGGAAATATGAAAACCATGCAATTTACATTGTAATCGGACTAAAAACAGATGGTAAGAAAGAAGTATTAGGAATGTGGCTAAATAAAGAAGAGTCGGCTTCATTTTGGATGACTGTACTCTCTGACATAAAATCTCGTGGAGTAAAGGATATTCTCATTGCCTGTACAGATAACCTTACCGGATTTACAAAAGCTATCAGAGGTGTTTTTCCAAATACAGAATCCCAGCTTTGCATTGTTCATCAAATAAGGAATAGCCTTAAGTTTGTAGTAGTTAAGGATAGAAAAGCATTTTGCAGTGCAATGAAAGAAGTATATACTGCAATAAATCAGGAAGAAGCCGTTTTAGCTCTGGCTGAATTTAAAAAAAACTGGGAAGCAAAATATAAATATGCCGTTTGCTCCTGGGAAAAGAATTGGGAAAATCTCATGCCTTTTTTGGCCTATCCTGCTGAAATCAGGAAAATAATGTACACCACAAATACAATAGAAAACTTAAACAGGGGAATTAGAAAATATACCAAAACAAAAGTGCAGTTCCCAGATGAAAAAAGCGTCAAGAAATCAGTCTATTTAGCAATACAAAATTGTGAAAAAAGCTGGATAAATGCAATACCAAGCTGGGGATTAATCATGAATCAGTTCTTGGTCATATTTGGAGAAAGGTGTAATATTAAACACTAAGAACTGTTTACACAAAATTTCGACCAGTCTCTAGAAGGTATGGTAATATTCCCTTAGGCACGTGACAGGGGACTTTAGGATGCTGCCTGAATGCAGGTGATGGAACTGTCAGTTTGGGATGATCATGCAGCATTATTGCTCCTTGGTTTGTGCGTGGGGGGTATAGGGTTTTGGCGGGATACAAAGTAGAATAGGGCTATTATTTTGCTTTTTGAACCCTGAATTCTAAGTTTTAACAACTTTTTCCAAAATAGAGGTAAATTACTTTGTTTAAATTTTTAGTACTACAATTGAAAGTCTTATTTTTGCATTTCGCAAATTTGTGTGAGGAGACTATTTTGCGTTCAAGCAATTTACTGAACAATAACATAAACGCAATACATTAAGAGCAGATGAAAGAAGTTACTAAAGAAGTTTATTTAAAGTGGTATGAAGACATGCAGTTTTGGAGGAAGTTTGAGGACAAACTAGCCGCTTTATACATACAACAAAAAGTTAGAGGATTTCTACACTTATACAATGGACAGGAAGCAGTTCTTGCTGGTGCATTACATGCTATGGATTTGTCGAAAGACAAAATGATTACAGCCTATAGAAATCACGTACAGCCTATCGGTATGGGCGTGGACCCAAAAAGGGTTATGGCTGAGCTTTTAGGAAAAGCAACCGGTACTTCCCAGGGATTGGGTGGTTCTATGCACATCTTCTCTAAAGAGCATGGTTTTTATGGTGGTCACGGAATCGTTGGGGCTCAAATCCCAGTAGGAGCCGGAATCGCTTTTGCGGACAAATATTTCAATACAGGTGGTGTTACCCTGACGTACTTCGGAGACGGAGCTGCACGACAAGGATCACTGCATGAAGCTTTCAATATGGCAATGTTATGGAAATTACCAGTAGTATTCATTGTAGAAAACAATGGTTATGCAATGGGAACTTCTGTAGAAAGAACAGCCAACCACACGAACATCTGGAAATTAGGTTTAGGGTATGAAATGCCTTGTGGACCAGTGGACGGAATGAATCCTATCAAAGTTGCTGAAGCAATGACCGAAGCAATCGAAAGAGCGCGTCGTGGTGATGGGCCAACCTTCCTGGAAATGAAAACATACCGGTACAGAGGACACTCCATGTCGGATGCACAACATTACCGAACTAAGGAAGAAGTAGAAGAGTACAAAAAAATAGATCCTATTACTCAGGTATTGGATGTGATCAAAGAAAACAACTATGCTACTGAAGCAGAAATTGAAGCAATTGATGCACGAGTGAAAGAGCTTGTAAGCGAATGTGAAAAATTTGCTGAAGAATCTCCATATCCTGATGCTAACGTTATGTATGACGTAGTATACAGTCAGGAAAATTATCCATTTATACCTCATAAATTATAAGTATGGCTAAAGTTATAACAATGCCCCGTTTGAGTGATACCATGACTGACGGTACGGTTGCGACCTGGCTGAAAAAAGTTGGTGACAAAATTAATGAAGGTGATATTCTTGCCGAAATCGAAACGGACAAAGCAACGATGGAGTTTGAATCTTTTGATGCCGGAACGCTTTTGCATATCGGTATTCAGGAAGGTGAAACAGCTCCGGTAGATTCATTACTGGCAATTATCGGTAAAGAAGGCGAAGATGTTTCAGCACTTCTGAATGGCGATGCCCCTAAAGAAACTAAATCGGAAGATAAAGCTCCTGCGAAAGAAGAAGCTCCAAAAGAAGAAAGTAAAGAAACAAAAGAAGCCCCTAAAGCAGAAGCTCCGGCTGCAGCACTTCCAAAAGGAGTGATCGTAGTAACAATGCCCCGTTTGAGTGATACAATGACGGATGGTACGGTAGCAACCTGGTTGAAAAAAGTGGGTGATAAAGTAAATGAAGGCGATATCCTTGCTGAAATTGAAACGGATAAAGCTACTATGGAATTTGAATCTTTTAATGCCGGGACGTTATTGTCTATTGGTGTGAAAGAAGGAGAATCAGCTCCGGTGGATACCGTTTTAGCGATTATCGGGCCAGAAGGTACTGATGTTAGCGGTATCATTGAAAGTTATAAAAAAGACGGTGGTGCTCCAGCTCCAAAAGCAGAAGCAACAGAAGCTCCGGCAGAGAAATCAGCTGATAAAGCAGAAGCACCTGCTGAAAAGCAAGAGGCTGCGCCAGTAGCTACTGGTGACCAACGAATTTTTGCTTCTCCACTGGCTAAAAAAATAGCTCAGGATAAAGGTGTAAACCTTGCTCAGGTAAAAGGATCAGGCGAAAATGGCCGTATTGTGAAAAATGATGTGGAGAACTTCACGCCAGCAGCAGCAGTACAGGCACCAGCCAAAGCGGCAGAAGCTACTTCAGCTCCGGCAGCAGCAGTCCGACCATTTGTACCTGCAGGAGAAACTTCGGTAGAAGAAGTGAAAAACTCCCAAATGCGTAAAGTAATTGCACGTCGTTTGGCAGAATCTAAATTTACAGCGCCACATTATTACCTTACTATTGAGGTGGCAATGGACGACGCGATGAAATCCAGAGCGGTTATCAACTCGATCCCGGATACCAAAGTATCGTTTAACGATATGGTAATTAAAGCTTGTGCTATGGCGTTGAAAAAACACCCACAGGTAAACTCACAATGGAAAGACGATGTGACGGTAATCAACCACCACGTAAGTATCGGTGTGGCCGTTGCAGTAGAAGATGGATTAGTAGTGCCTGTATTGAAATTTACAGACCAGATGAGCCTTTCTCAAATCGGAACCAGCGTAAAAGATTTCGCAGGAAGAGCCCGAAACAAAAAATTACAGCCGGCAGAAATGGAAGGCAGTACTTTTACTGTTTCGAATCTTGGAATGTTTGGAATTACTGAATTTACATCCATTATTAACCAACCGAATTCTGCAATCCTTTCTGTAGGGGCAATCGTTGAAAAACCAGTGGTTAGAAACGGCAATATCGTAGTTGGAAATACAATGAAAGTAACTTTAGCCTGTGACCACAGAACGGTTGACGGTGCTACTGGAGCACAATTCCTTCAGACTTTAAGACAATATCTTGAAAATCCGGTAACGATGCTGGCATAAACCAGTGTAGTTGCATTATAATAAGTCCCGTCATGGTTTTACCTGACGGGATTTTTTATTATTTTAGCTATCCAAAAAGAAACCGATGAAAAAAATACTACTACTCTCCTCTTTACTTTTTTTAGCGTGTAAATCTGCTCCTGTGGTCGAAAATGCACCTTACAAAGTAAGCCCTGAAAGCGTGTCCAAAACCTTGAAGTACCTTTCTTCTGATGAACTTGAAGGTCGGGATACCGGAAGTGTGGGCATTGCGAAAGCAGCGACCTACATTGAAGGTATTTTTAAAAAGTCCGGAGTACAGCCTTATTTTAAGACCTATCGCGATACCTTGACGAATTATCCGGAAACAGCCTATAACATTGTCGGTTATATTGAGGGAAATGATCCGGAACTGAAAAAGGAGTTTATTGTACTCGGGGCACATTATGATCATATTGGAATTGCGGGAACAGCAGTGGATGGAGATGTGATCAATAACGGGGCGAATGATGATGCTTCCGGCACAACCGCAGTACTGGAGATGGCAAAGTATTTCGGAACGCATAAGACCAATAAGCGCAGTGTGCTTTTTGTACTTTTTTCTGCAGAGGAAAAAGGATTATTGGGATCCCAACACTTAGCCGCTAAACTGAAGAAACAAAATTTTAACCTGTACCTGATGTTCAATTATGAAATGATTGGTGTGCCGATGAAAAGAGATTTTACAGCTTACCTGACGGGCTACCAGAAATCGAATATGGCAGATGAGCTTAATGGGTATGCGGGTAAAAAACTGGTAGGATTTCTTCCTGCCGAACTGACGTACCAGCTTTTTAAAGCTTCGGACAATTATCCTTTTTATGAAACCTTTAAGGTACCGGCACAAACTATCTGTACCTTTGATTTCGAAAATTTTGAATATTACCACCATGTAAAGGATGAATATGAACAAATGGATGTAGCACACATGACCTCTTTCATACAAGAGATGGTTCCGGTGATGGAACAAATGATTAACAGCAAAAACAGGACAATTCATTTAAATTAAAATAGCGGTAAGAGTGTTCTGCGCTTTTATCCGATAGTACCGATGAAAAATATAATTATTACAGGAACGAGCCGTGGTATCGGTTTTGAACTGGCATTACATTTTGCAACTGCCGGACATAAGGTCCTGGCGCTTTCGCGAAAAACGTCCAAAGCATTATTGGAGAACGAAAACATTACCTGCCTTTCTGTAGATTTGGCCCAGGAAGATGATCTGGATAAAGTAACCGGTTTTCTTGCCCAAAACTGGAAACAGGTGGATGTATTGATTCACAATGCCGGAGCATTGCTGCTGAAGCCTTTTGCAGAAATTACTACCCAGGATTTCGAGTCCATTTATAAAGTAAATGTTTTTGCGGTAGCCGCTTTGACCCGAATCGTATTGCCTTATCTACAGCCTGGAAGCCATGTGGTAACCGTGAGCAGTATGGGTGGGGTACAGGGTTCCATGAAATTTGCGGGCCTTGCAGCGTACAGTTCCAGTAAAGGGGCGGTAATTACCTTGTCAGAGTTGCTTTCTGAAGAATACAAAGAACGAGGCATTGCATTTAATGTCTTAGCACTGGGATCGGTACAAACCGAAATGCTTGCAGAAGCTTTTCCGGGATACCAGGCACCGCTAACGGCGAAACAGATGGCGGATTATATTTATAATTTTGCCCTTACAGGAAACCAGTTTTATAATGGAAAGGTGTTGCAGGTATCGTCCAGTACGCCTTAAAAAACGATAGAAATTGAAAGATGTTTTAGCACCTTATCTACCGGAGCATTCCCTCGATCTGGCCTTTGAGCTGATCCGGGTGAATGCTGTGCATCTTAAAATCGTCAATGAGCGGGTTACCCGGCATGGGGATTATAGGAAAGGACCGGGAGGCAAGCATGAGATTACAGTAAATGCCAGCCTGAATAAGTATCGTTTTCTGATGACTCTAATACATGAAATAGCGCATTTGGTGGCCTTTGAGAAATTCGGTAGAAAGATTAAGCCACACGGGACAGAATGGAAATATACGTTCCAGCGGCTGATGTTACCCTTTTTGCGGCCTGAGATTTTTCCGGGTAGTTTGTTGCCGTTATTGGCACGGCATTTTAAGAACCCTACAGCCAGTAGTGATACCGATGCCACTTTAGCACTTGCTCTAAAGCAGTATGATGCGCAGAACGATAAAAATTATGTATTTGAATTGCCGTATGGCAGCCTGTTCCGGATCCATAATGGAAAAATATTCCGGCGCGGTGCCCAGCGGACCAAGCGTTTTGAATGTGAAGAAATAGGGACGGGAAAAATATTCTTGTTCAATCCCAATGCAGAGGTTGATCTTTTGCCAGGATAGCCATAAAAACAAAAATCCGGACTAACGTCCGGATTTCAATTCTTTTAAGTGGGTCTCTCTAACTTTCTTGAAAAGATCGGAAGAATATACAAATTCTACAATATCTTCATTATCGGTCGTTAAAACCTCTTCTTTATTGCCTTCCCAGGCTTTGATTCCCTGTTTCAGAAAAAGGATCTTCTCCCCAATCTGTAATACGGAGTTCATATCATGGGTATTGATTACAGTAGTAATATCATATTCTACGGTGATTTCGTGGATGAGCTCATCGATTAATATCGATGTTCCCGGATCCAGTCCAGAGTTAGGCTCATCACAAAATAAGTATTTTGGATTGTTGACAATCGCACGGGCAATTGCGACCCTTTTTTGCATTCCGCCCGAAATTTCAGAAGGGAATTTTCGAAAGGCTTCCGTAAGGTTTACACGTTCCAGTACAGCATCGACACGTTCTTTGATCTCCGACCTTCTTTTATTGGAAAACATACGCAGGGGGAAGCCTACATTCTGTTCTACCGTCATTGAGTCAAATAAGGCACTGCCTTGGAAAACCATTCCGATTTCAGTTCGTAACTCTCTTTTTTCATCTTTCGTCAGGTCAGAATAAATCCTGCCATCAAAAGAAATAGTACCCGAATCCGGGGTATTGATACCCAATAGTGTTTTGAGCAATACCGTTTTCCCGGATCCACTCTGTCCAATGATAAGATTGGTTTTTCCGTTTTCAAATTCGGCAGAAATACCTTTTAGGACTTCTTTATCATCAAACGATTTTTTTATGTTTTCGATCTTTATCATAACTATGAGCTTAATAATAATTGGGTTAACACATAATTCACTAAAATGATGACCACACTCGTCCATACGAATGAAGTCGTACTCGCTTTACCTACTTCCAGTGCACCACCTTTCATGTAATAGCCATGGAAAGAAGGGATGGTAGCCAGGATAAAGGAGAATAATAAGGTCTTAATAAAGGCGTAAATAATATGAAAAGGGATAAAGTCATTTTGTACACCCTGGATGAATTCATCAGCAGAGACAAAACCACCGTATACACCAGCCATCCATCCGCCTAAGATTCCTAAAAACATGGCAATAGCAATAAGGAACGGATACAGCAATAGGGCTATGATTTTTGGAAAAATAAGATAATTCAATGCATTTACTCCCATGACATCCAGTGCGTCAATTTGCTCTGTAACCCGCATCGTCCCAATACTGGAAGTGATATAAGAGCCTACTTTACCAGCCATAATGATGGAAATGAAAGTAGGGGCGAATTCTAAAATTACGGACTGACGGGTAGCGAAACCAATCAGGTTTTTAGGAATCAAAGGATTGGTTAAGTTCAATGCGGTCTGTATGGCAACTACCCCACCTACGAAGAAGGAGATAAAGGCTACAATTCCAAGGGAACCGATGATCAGGTCATCAATTTCTTTAAAAATCAGGTCTTTTAGAACCTGCCATTTTGTGGGTTTGCTGAAAACATCTTTCAGCATTATAAAATAACGGCCTATCTGGGTTAAATATCTTTTCATTAGCGGAAATAAATAATTGGCTAAAATACGAATTTTGAATTATCAATCCGGATTTATGATTTTAGTTTTATGAAATAAATGGCAAAAGCGGGCGTAAATACTGGATTTTAATAGTCGTAAAGCCGTAGTGGTGCCGGTAGTCTTTTTAGAATAGTTTTTCTTTCATCTTTTGCAACCGGTAGTGGCGGATGAATTTTGCCTGCTCGTTGCTGACTAATAGGGGTTTTTTGTCCGATTTTGCTTTTTGGAACCCACGGATATAATCGATAAAGAGGAGGGGTTTCTTTTTGAGTAATGCCAGTTTGAGCGATGCGATAGCGGTGATCATAAAACCATAACCCAATGCGTAGAAGGCTTCGCCCTGCTTGTACCGGGCAGCTTTGTTATAATTGGCTCCGGTAGGCTTGAGGTGTTTAATTTTTAAGGTGGCATCGGTCACTATTTTCCAGCCATAGAAGCGGCACAATAGTTCGTCTACCGTGTCCCAGCCCATAGCCGGTTTCAGGTTTCCGATCTGTTCAAAACAACTTTTCCGATAGGCTTTAAAGGCACCACGGATATGATCCTTGTCCGTCAGGTTTTCCAGGATCCATTCCCCATCTTTCTCGATATAGGCAAAACCGCCAGCCATTCCAACCTGTGGATCTTTGGCAAAAAGGGAAAGCACGGTTTCAAAATAATGATTGGGAATAATCAGGTCCGCATCTAATTTTACAATGATATCATAGTGGTCATCCAGCGTCTCATAGCCTTTGTGGAAGGCTTGTATTACTTTGCTGCCCGGCATGTGGATGTTCTCGGAACTTTTGTCAACCAGGGTAATCCAGGGATGTTTTTTAGCGAATTCCAGAACGATGTTCCGGGTATTGTCTGTGGAGTTGTCATTCACGACCACCACTTTTCCGGGCAAAATAGTTTGTTCCGCAAGTGATTGTAAGGTCAGGCTGATAAAGGCCTCTTCATTATAGGCAGGAATAACAATATAATATATCATAATTTATAGAGAGGTCAACTGCAAATATCTTTATTTTTGTCGAATAAAAAAAAGTGCGTCTTGAATAAAAGAGTTTTTGTAATCATCGTTACCTATAATGGTGCCCAATGGATGCAGCGCAACCTGCAATCGCTTCGGGAATCGGACTATCCGGTTGAAGTCATTGTGGTGGATAATAATTCTACAGATAGTACGCTGGAAAAAATAGGAGACTTTCCGGAAGTGATGCTTATCCGTTCTGCAGAAAATCTCGGATTTGGGAAAGCAAATACGGTAGGGATCAAAAAAGCATTGGAAGCAGGAGCAGATTACCTGTTTTTACTAAATCAGGATACGTGGGTCTATCCCGCCACCATTGGTCATCTCGTGGAGGCTCATATGCACAATCCGGAATATGGAATTGTGAGTCCGGTACACTTGGGCCCGGATGAAAAAACACAGGATGTCAATTTTGCGCAGTACCTGAGCAGGAAGACAGCACAAAAGGGCGATGTAGTAACTGTTCCTTTCGTCAATGCTGCCGCCTGGTTGGTGAGCCGCGACTGTATTGAAACCGTCGGGAGTTTTGAGCCATTATTTGGGCATTACGGTGAAGATCGTAATTACAGCGACCGGGTGCATTACCATAAGCTTAAAATTGGCATTGCCCTGAATGCGGTAATATGCCATGACCGTACCATTAGCCGTAGTTTTAAAAAGGATGTCATTCAGTCGCAATATACCATCTTGGTTACTCTATTGGATATTAATTATAGCTTTGCCCAAAGCAGTATGCGCGCTTTTAAAGCTGTAGTAGGTTTGCCGAAATACTTTATCAGGTTTTATGGTTTTGTAAAGGCTTTGAAATTATTCGGATTATTGGCGTGGTATTACTTCAAAACTATTTTAAACCTTCGGGCGTTACAGCATGCCAGGGAGCATGCCCGAAAAAGTCCGGTTTTATAATAGTATATTTGCATTTACTGACTGAATTCTATCCATGAAAAATAAAGCTACCGCGAAACAGGTTTTTTTGTACTCCCTGATCAATTACCTGGGAACCGCCATCGGAACCCTTTCGGCTCTTTTTATCTATCCACTGGATTTTGACTTTTTGGGAAAAGTACGTTACGTGGATAATATCTCACAATTGCTTTTCCCTGTGATGATATTAGGGGCTTCCCATGCGTTGATTAAATTCTATCCATCATTGGACGAGCATAAGAAAAAAGATTTATTTACTTACAGCCTTTTGTCTATTGCTATAATCAGTGCAGTCGTTTTGGTGATTTTGTTCCTATTTTCCAATTTTACAACTTTCGAAAGCCTGCATTTGTATTGGTTTGCTTTTCCGATCGCCATTTGCCTGGCCTATATCGAACTCTTTAAGAAACAGGCAAATGATTTGCAAAAAGTAGCTGTTCCCACTTTATTGGAGAAGCTAATCCCTAAAATTATATTACCCATCTTATTTTTATTGTTACTACGGGATCTGCTGGATACAGAGGAGACTATAGGGCTATATGTAATAGGGTATATTGTGATTCTTATTTTGACGACAGTTTATATTTTCAGGCATTACAAACCGGTATTCCGATTTGACTTTAAGCCGTTGTTTGCGACCATTTCCAAAAAGGATTATTTCCGTTATAGCCTGTACGCATTTACCGGTAGTATCGGTTCGATGCTGGCATTCCGGATTGACGGGATTATTATTCCACAGTTTTTTTCGATGGAGGCCAATGGTGTTTTTAGCAATGGCGTCACGCTGGCTTCCACGTTACAAATTCCGGCTATTGGAATGTTTGCCTTATATGCGCCCATCATTTCGGATTATTTGAAATCGGAAAATTATACCGATCTGAACCGGAAATACAAAGAGATAGCAAAGTTGCTGTTTTTTATTGGCGCCCTCTTATACAGCTGTATTTTTATAGGAATAGAAGATCTTTTCCGGATGTTGCCTTCCTACGAGAAGTTAAAGGCGACAGTGCCAATTATACAAATCCTTGGACTGAGTGTATTGATTAATATGGCTACAGGATTCAATTCTGAAATCATTACGTATTCCAAGTATTACCGTTTTAATCTGGTCACTATACTGATCCTAATCGCTTTGAATCTTTCGCTCAACCTTGTCTTTATTTATTATACTGATATGGGTATTACCGGCATTGCGATTGCTTCGCTGTTGGCCATGTTGCTCTTCAATATTTCGAAGTTGGTTTTTATTTATAAGAAATTCGGGCTGCTGCCTTTTGATGCGGCTTTCCTAAAGCTCCTGATTATCTTTTGCCTGAGCGGTTTTGCTGTTTATTTCCTGCCAACAAGCCCTGTGCTTTGGATGAACCTGGTTTATAAAGTAGGGCTGTCGCTTGTAATCAATGTAATGGTAATTTACCGTTTGCGACTCGTGTACCAGTTGAATTTTTGGTTGGATAAGCTCCTAAAAAAAACAGCATAACTGAATTTCGGTTATGCTGTTTTTTAGTGTTATATTTTGTAGACAATCGCATTGATGTTCATACCGGCGCCCACAGACGCGAAGATGACTAAATCTCCCGGGTTCAGTTCATGATTGACCAAATCCCCTTTCATTAAGATATCATATAAGGTCGGGATGGTGGCTACACTGCTGTTACCAAACTTATGGATACTCATGGGCATAACGTCTTTTGGAGGCGTTTCTTTGAACAGTTTGTAAAAGCGTTGTATGATGGCTTCGTCCATTTTTTCATTTGCCTGGTGGATCAGGATTTTCTTGACATCGGTAATGGCATAGCCACTTTCGTCAAGGCATTCTTTCATTGCTTTCGGAACATTGTTCAAAGCAAATTCATAAATTTTTCTACCGTGCATTTTGATATAACGCACATCAGGATCCAGGTCTTTATTGAATGAATTTCCAAAGAATAAATAATAGGCTTCGTCATAAGTAAAGGATGCTGTAGCATGCCCTAAAATTCCGCCTTCTTCTGTGGTAGCTTCAATTACGGTTGCACCGGCACCATCGGAATAAATCATACTGTCCCTGTCGTGGATATCGACAACACGGGATAATGTTTCAGCGCCAATTACCAGGCATTTTTTTGCCATGCCGGCTTTGATATACGCTTGTGCCTGGATGACACCTTCGATCCAGCCTGGACAGCCAAATAAAATATCATATGCCACACATTTTGGATTCTTAATGCGAAGGTTGTGTTTTACCCGGGCAGCAAGGCTCGGCACTAAATCGGTTTGAATGGTTCCATTTTTCACATCCCCGAAGTTATGTGCAAAAATGATATAGTCTAAAGTCTCGGGGTCTATTTTAGCATCTTCAATGGCTTTTTGAGCCGCAATAAAGGCAATATCCGAAGTTACCATGTTATTGTCAGAGTAGCGCCGTTCTTCAATTCCCGTAATATCCTTAAACTTTTCAGCAATAATATTATTAGGTTGCGAATAGGCACTTCCGTCCTCATTCATGAATTGATGCTTTCCAAAATCAAAGTTGGTAATGATGTTTTCAGGGATGTAACTTCCTGAACCGGTAATACGGATATTCATAATGGTAAAATTTTAGCTAATTTAGGGATAATAAAATTAGAATCAGACAAAAATAATATGCGCGCATAGTAATTTGTTGAAGAATTATATATTTTTCAATTTTACAACTTATTTGAATATTTTAAGGTTGTTTTTGAGTTTATTTTTATGGGATTAATAAAAAAAAGGAGAGAATGCTGAATGATTATTTTGATTATGAACACACTACCCCTGTTTTATTACATATAATTTATTTCAAAGCCTTTGGTTGTAAAAAAGTAAGGCTGCGATGAGCCGTAATTTTCAGGAATGAATTTTGATTTGCATGACGGTTGCAATAGATAAAGCGCGTGTTTTAATCTTCTCAGCCATAGGGCCTTTGAAGTTGGCATCGACTGCGGTATTAAAACAGGAAAGCCAGGTTTTAAAGTTTTGGGCTGTCAGGTTTGCTTTTTGATGCAGTTGCTGATGTATCGCTAAGGTATTGTTGCGATAGGTTCCTTTCCCAAAAAGAGCCTGTTCCCAAAAATCGACGATAATAGGAAGATGGGCTGCCAGGTCTATTTTTGCAATGTCAGTGAATATAGGGCGTATCTCCGGATCTTCCAGCAGTGAAATGTAAAACTGACCCATCAAAAGTTCGAGATCCTGCCGGGTTGTAATATCAGTCATGGTAGTGCTTGGTATTTAAAAAGAACCCTTTCAAAGCGGTGCTCTGAAAGGGTTCAATAGTTATAATTGCAATAAAAATTAATTTTCCATGTAAGCTTCAATCGGGGCACAGGAACAAATTAAGTTACGGTCACCATACGCATCGTCAACACGGCGTACAGATGGCCAGAATTTGTTATCGGAAATATACTCCAGTGGGAAGGCAGCTTCCTGTCTGGTATATGGGAAATCCCAAGTGTCTGTAGTTAGCATTGCTAAAGTATGTGGTGCATTTTTCAATACATTGTTTTTCTCTTCAGCAGTAGCAGCTTCGATTTCTTTACGGATGGCAATCATCGCATCACAGAAACGATCCAGTTCTTCCAGGTTTTCACTTTCAGTAGGTTCGATCATTAGTGTTCCGGCAACCGGGAAAGATACAGTAGGTGCGTGGAATCCATAATCCATCAAACGTTTCGCGATATCGGTAACTTCGATTCCTTTTTCTTTAAATGGACGGCATTCCAGGATCATTTCGTGAGCAGCACGTCCCATTTCTCCGGAATATAATGTATCATAATGACCGCTTAAACGGGCTTTGATATAATTGGCATTCAGGATTGCATATTTTGTAGCATTCGTTAAGCCTTCAGCACCTAACATAGTGATGTAGCCATAAGAGATCAGGCATACCAATGCAGAACCCCATGGAGCAGCAGAAATAGCCGTGATAGCGGTTTCGCCTCCAGTTGGGATTACCGGGTTCGTTGGTAAAAAGGGAACAAGGTGTTCCGCTACACAAATTGGTCCAACACCAGGTCCACCACCACCATGAGGGATAGCGAAAGTTTTGTGCAGGTTCAGGTGGCATACGTCAGCACCAATCGTTGCAGGGTTGGTCAGTCCAACCTGTGCATTCATGTTGGCACCATCCATATATACCTGTCCTCCATTTTCATGGATCAATTTGGTAATTTCAATGATTGAAGCTTCGTAAACACCATGAGTTGAAGGGTAAGTTACCATTAAGCAGGACAAATTATCTTTGTGCTCAATTGCTTTGGCTCTTAAATCTTCTACATCGATATTTCCTTCTTCTGTTGTTTTGGTTACAATGATCTTCATTCCTGCCAATGCAGCAGAAGCCGGGTTAGTTCCATGCGCAGAAGCCGGGATCAGTGCAATATTTCTATGGTGGTCACCTCTGGATTGATGATAGGCACGAATAACCATTAATCCGGCATATTCTCCCTGTGCACCAGAGTTAGGCTGTAATGTTGTTCCGGCAAAACCAGTAACGACATTCAGCTGCTCTTCTAATTTTTTAAGCATTGTCTGGTAGCCTGCAGCCTGCTCGATTGGAGCAAAAGGGTGTATGTTGTTCCAGTTTGGCATACTTAGCGGCAGCATTTCAGCAGCAGCATTCAGTTTCATAGTACAGGAGCCTAAGGAAATCATCGAATGGTTCAGGGCTAAATCCTTACGTTCCAGTTTTTTGATATAACGCATCAAAGCTGTTTCCGAATGGTGCTTGTTGAACACTTCGTGTGTCAGGAAAGTACTTGTTCTGTTTAATCCTTGTGGATAATTGATTTGTGTTGCCAAAGCAGTAACGGTTACCGTTTCTTTGCCTGCAGCTTCTGCAAAAATAGCCAGGATTGTATTGATATCACTGATGCTCGTTGTTTCGTTGAAAGCAATAGCGATAGTATCATTGTCAATATAGTAGAAATTGAATTCATTGCGCTCTGCGATAGCTTTTACCTTTACAGCATCTGCTTTTACTACGATTGTATCGAAGAAAGCCGTGTTCGTTTGGTAAACGCCCAATTGATTCAGTGCTTCAGCAGTCGTAACGGCAGAAGCATGTACTTTATCCGCAATATATTCCAATCCTTTTGGACCGTGATATACAGCATACATTCCAGCCATAACGGCTAAAAGTACTTGTGCAGTACAGATATTTGAAGTTGCTTTTTCGCGTTTGATATGTTGCTCACGGGTTTGCAATGCCATACGAAGGGCACGGTTTCCGTTGGTATCAACTGTTACCCCGATGATTCTTCCTGGCATGCTTCGTTTGTATTCTTCTTTGGTAGCGAAGAAAGCAGCGTGTGGTCCGCCATAACCCATTGGGATTCCAAAGCGTTGTGTGGTACCTACTACTACAGCAGCACCCATTTCTCCTGGAGAGGTTAATTTTACCAAACTTAAAATATCTGCAGCAACAGCTACCTTGATTTCATTAGTATTGGCTTTTGAAATAAATCCGGCATAATCGAATACCTGGCCGTATTTACCCGGATATTGTAATATTGCTCCGAAGAAATCAGCACCAAAGGCAAAATCTTCATGGTTTCCTACAACTAGTTCCACCCCGATTGGCGTAGAGCGCGTTTGTAAAACCGATAGGGTTTGTGGCAGTATTTCTTCTGAAACGAAAAATTTATTAACGTTGTTTTTTTTCTGGTCACGTGTCCTTACGTCAAATAGTAAAGCCATCGCTTCAGCAGCAGCAGTACCTTCATCCAAAAGGGATGCATTCGCGATCTCCATTCCGGACAGTTCGATTACGGTAGTTTGGTAGTTCAATAACGCTTCCAGACGCCCTTGTGCAATTTCTGCCTGATAAGGGGTGTAAGCAGTATACCATCCTGGGTTTTCAAAAACATTTCTTTGAATAGCTGCAGGAACAATAGCAGGGTGGTACCCCAAACCGATATAGGATTTGAATACTTTATTTTTATTTCCCAACTGTTGGATATGGTTTAAAAACTCATATTCCGTTAAGGCAGGTTCAAGATTTAGAGGCGCTTTCAGACGGATATCATCCGGAAGGGTTTCATAAATTAATTGTTCTATCGACTCGGCGCCAATAGTATTCAACATATGTTGTAAGTCATTTTCTCTCGGACCTATGTGTCTTAAAGCAAAAGCATCTGTTTTCATTGAAAATTTGAATAAAGTTGTGTTTTAAAGAGTGCGAAATTAATTATAAATCTTAAATTTAATGGTTTTTTTAACAGTGATTTTTGGGAAATTTTCAACTGTAAGGGCTAGTTGTTAACAGTTTGATTATTTTTGCAACTATGAGGGCGATAAAATCGATTTTTGACTTTTATTTACATGGCAGTATTCACGTAGCTATGGCTGTTTTGGCGTTGGTTTTAATGACCAACCACATGTTTCAGAACCCTTTTGACTACGCTATGGCAGGCTTTGCTTTTTTTGGGACTATTTTCGGATATAACTTTGTGAAATACGAGAGCCTGTTCCGCCTTAAAAAGCCAGGCCGAAAACAGTTACAGGCCATTTTGGGGATCAGCCTTTTGTCGATGTTGGCCAGCGCCTTTTGTTTTTTAGCCCTGCACCGAAACACACAGATCACTGCTGTCATTTTCTTCGGGCTTACATTTTTATATACCGTTCCTGTATTTTCAAACACTAAAAACATACGGAACTGGAGTGGGGTCAAAATTTATATGGTCGCTTTTTGCTGGGCGGGCGTCACGACCTTGTTGCCCTTAATCGAGGCTGGAACTACAATTATATCCGATGTTATCCTGAAGTTCGGGCAACGGTTTTTACTGGTAATTATATTGATCCTGATTTTTGAAATCATAGATCTTAAAAATGACGATCCAACCCTGATGACAGTGCCACAGAAAATAGGCGTTCGGAAAACGAAAATGCTGGGCCTTTTTTTACTACTTCCTTTTTATGTATTGGAATTTTTGAAAAGTACTGTTGATATAACGCAATTATGGATCAACATTGTATTGGTTATTGTGACTGCTTTATTTACCATTTTTGCAACTCCGGAACGCTCCAAATATTACACTTCTTTTTGGGTGGAAAGCATCCCGGTTTTCTGGCTGCTACTGGTTTGGCTTTTCAGCTAATTCTTTTAAAACCGTATTGCGCTTTTGAAGAAATCCATAAAGGTATTTCCGAAGCACTAACCGATCGAATAGCGCACCGAATACCCCAAAAGGCATTTCATAATACAGGGTGTCGGTCATCAGTGTGATACCGTTGTCATAGTGGAAACGATGTTCGTGCCGGAAGGATTTAAAATGGCCTTTGGTCATGACATCGACAAAGTAGTCCGGATAATCGAGTATCGGAATATGGCTGGTGTGATAGCGGATAATTCCAAAATGCCGGCCGCTCCAGATTACCGTTTCTCCAAGCCCGATAAGCCCCGAAGTCGTACCCGAAATAGCCTGTTCACCGGTTTGAGTGGCAGATAGGATATGGATGTCGATATTGCGGGAAAGATCAAAAATAATTTCTTTTGGGGCGCGGATATGCGTTTGTAGTGTGAGTAGCGTCATTTTATAAGTTTTTTAGAGCAGTTTCCAATGTGCCAAATTGAAATTCAAAACCATTTTCCAGCAAACGTTTGGGAATCACATTCCTGCTTTTTAATACCAGCTCGGTCTCCGTGCCAATTAACGCTGCGCCAAAACGCAGCAATGGTGCTCCAATGGGGATACCTGTTTTCACGGAAAGGCTATGGCGCAATTTTTTCATGAAGTTACTGTTTCGGATTGGTTTAGGAGAAACTACATTGACCACACCACTGATTTGGTTTTCGATAATATATGCTATAGCCCTGGCAAAATCATGCTCATGAATCCAGCTGACAAATTGTTTACCATCACCTTGTTTGCCTCCAAATCCCAGTTTGGTTAAGTTTTTAAGGGGCAGATAGGCTCCTCCATTTTTTCCTAATACGATAGAAGTGCGCAGCGCAGTCTTGATTGTTTTAGGTGTTTCAACTGTAAAAAAGCTTTTTTCCCAGGCTTTCGCCACATTCATAGAAAAATCATCACCTATCTCACCGCGTTCTTCATCCATCTCCCGATCAGTAGCATGTCGGTAAATTGTAGCAGTAGAAGAATTCAGCCAGTGCAGTGGTGGATGCTGGCATTGTAATACTGCCTGGTTCAAAACAGCAGTACTGTCGATACGGGAGGCAAGGATTTCTTTTTTATTGGATTCCGTATAACGGCAATCGACAGATTTTCCGGCGAGGTTGATGAGTACCGTTGCATTTTCGAGTTCTTTTTCCCAACCCGTTAATGTTTTGGCGTCCCAGTATACAAAATGAACATTCTCCTGATTGGGAATCGGGTTTCGGGTAAGGATGGTTACGGTATCAAATTGGCTTTTAAAATGAGCAACCAATACCTGTCCCAGGAATCCGGTGCCGGCAGCAATGATTAATTTTTTCATGATTATAGATTTAAAATGATAAGAAGTGCAATAATCCTATAGGCTATCCAGGTATAGCAGAGATAATGTGGAAGTCCCAATAATTGTATCCTGCGATAGTGTTCCGTGAACATCAGGATGACAGTAATGCCGAACCATCCCAGTAATATGGACTGAGGTACTATCATAAGCATGTGCAACAGCAATAGTGGAAGGAGCAACAAAGAACCCATCACCGAAACAGTCATCAGGTTACCAAAATAGGTAGTGATGGTTTTAAAATCAAATTTTAAAAGGAAAATAGCCTGAAAACATAATTGTCCAAAAGCTAAAAACAATTCCCTGCCGAAATTACTTTTTGGAAGTACCGTAAGATTATTGGAAAAAGAAAATAGGGTAACAGCTGTACATAGTACTGCAAAAAGAATATAAAAATAGCGGTATTTGTAATTGAAAGCCGGGATGCATTGTAAGGTCTTTTCGGTTGTTGCCTGACCTGGAATAATTACTTTCCGGTTGTAGGAAATAAAAGAATAGATTTTTTGCAGCAGATAGTGAATGGGTTTTATATTTCCTATCCTTTGCAGCAGGGGAAAGGAATAACCGATGATGTGTAAAAGGCTGTCAATGCCATAACGCACGGTTTTATTTTCAGTATCTACCAGTGCAATTTCATTAATGGCACGATTACAATCAACAAATTGCTGTTCTTCAGCACTCATCGCTGTAAAAGGTTTTTTACCATTGTGATCCAGCATTCCTGCTTGCACAAAACCAGAAGTGTAGGCTTTGCAGAGCGGGCAGTCTTCATCGTACAGTAAGATTTGGTTGTGGAGTGTTTTCATTGGTCAGGAATGTTTTGTTTTTATATTGAAGTTTCAGAAAAAAATGAAACTTCTGTTTAAATTTTTTTATTTCATGATTTTTAGAACAAGGCGCCCTAACCAGTTGTCTTTGAATTCTGTTACTTTATCCAGCATGTTATCAGCTTTCAATACAAAATCATACAATTTGCCTGTCTGTTCTACAAAATGACGGGTTTCGATTGACTTACTGGCATCAATAGAAGAAACATCTTTTAAGACTTTAAGTGCAGGTTTGATTTCACGCTTGCTTCTTTCCTGGGCAATTTTTACAGCCAGTTCATCCAGGTTTTTTTCTGCAGTGAAAAATTCTTTACGTTCTCCGGATTTGTATTCCTTGTAGACAATGCCCCAGTCCATTAGCGCCCGTAGATTCATACTGGCATTACCACGGGAAATTAATAATTCCGCCATAATATCTTCCATAGAAAGAGGTTCTGGAGCAATCATCAATAAGGCATGAATTTGTGCCATCGTCTTATTGATACCCCATTGAGAGCCTAAAGCGCCCCAACTTTGAATGAATTTATTTTTAGCTTCTTTGAATTCCATAGTTCAAATGTATGTAATGTTTTTAAACTTTCAAAAAATAATGAAACATATTTTAAGATTTATGTTGAGGTTCTTTATTTAGGTAACAAACAATAGCCTATAAAAAAACCGGAAGTGCTTTCGCTTCCGGTTTTCTCAATATTAGTTTGGTCGGTTGAGGTATACCCAACCGGTACGGGCTTCGCCATTTTTGAAGCGGATGTAATAATAATAAGTTGCGCTCGGGAGCAGTTTACCGTTGAAACTTTGCCCGTGCCATTGATCTTCATAATTATCCTGTTCGAAGACTTCGCGACCGTATCGGTTGAATATTTTCAGTTTGAGGATATCCATACCGCTCAGGTCAAAATTATCATTCTGATTATCATCATTTGGAGATAGGCCTTTTGGGATTTTACAAAGGCTTTTTTTGACATAAAGTTGCTGAGTGACGGTACAACCGTTTTCCATAGTAACCTCAACGGTATACATCCCAGCCTCCATGCCAGTAATGTCAATTGACGCTGCGGTACTGTAAAAGTTGTTGGGGCCACTCCATAAATAGGACGCTGTATTTGGATCGTAAGAGTTATTGATTGGGAATACCGAAAGGCTATAATAATCATTGTTGCATTTGGCTTGCATCCCAATTTCGAATACTGCTGTATTCGGTGATGCGGTAATTGTTTGCCGGCTACTGCAACCATTATAAGAGACAATGACTTCATAGGTGCCGGTTTCAAAAACTTCAATAATAGCACTGTCTAATCCATCGGTAAGTACCCCTTCGTAGTACCAGGAAAAGTGCGCCAGTGCAGGGTCAAAGTTTTCAGCAACAATAGTAATGATACCACTTTGTCCATTACAAAAGGAAACGGTTTCCGATTCAAAATGGAAGGCAGGATTAGGCTGTACCACGATAGTGACTGAAACCATTTCAGAAGGGCAGTTTCCAGTAGTTACTACGAGATTATAAGTTCCGCTCATTTCAGGCGTTACAGGCTGAAGTACAGGATTTGGGAGTGTAGAAGTAAAGCCATTAGGCCCCGTCCAGGAGAATCCCATGCCAATGGCAGTCATATCCTGGATGGTAAGCGGTAAAGAGCCACCACTGCAAACCGAATCGGGTGCGATGATTACAGGAGTAGGAGTTGGAGGGCTAAGTGTAATACGGATAATGGCTTCATCGCTACTGCCACAAAAGCCATCAACATGGTATTTGAAATCATAACTTCCAAAAGGGGTAGTTTCAGGATTCCAGACATTTCCGGATAATGTGCCGCCCGGTGTTAGTTGTTCCCAGCTTCCGCCAGCGGTATAGTTACCACTGAGCGAACTGATGAGGTTGACTGTGCTCAGAGTGCCACAAATTTGGGTTTCATTATCGGCACCGGCATTGGGTAAGGCATCGGCGGAAATTTCATAAGTCAGTACCTGGTTCAGGCAGGAATTTAGGTTGGCAGGGTAGCGAATGGCAACATGATAGATGCCGGCAGCCGTAACAGTATTCAGTGGGGTAAATTGTAATGTTGCAGTTGTGCTTAGAATTGTATTTGGAGCAGTATCACGATACCATTGGTATTCCAGATAAGGAAAATCGGTAACGGACAGCGTACTGTTTTGTCCCTCACATAAAGTTGGAATGATACTTAAAACGTAGGGTACAGAGACGTCATGGAGTAAATTGGTAATATTTCCACAACTGTCTTCAATCTGGAAATTATACACTCCGGTGGCGAGATTACTAAAAAGGGGATTATCTCCATTGTCCATCGGAAATGGCTCTCCATCCTTTGTGGTAATCCTGAAAATAAGGGTGCCATTGCCTGTCGCGTCAAGCAATACATCGGAAGCTCCGGAAGTACAGGCGAAATTAAGGGCATCATTAATGATTGGTTTGCCGCCCACACGAAACTCC
Source organism: Flavobacterium kingsejongi (assembly GCF_003076475.1). Classification (NCBI taxonomy): domain Bacteria; kingdom Pseudomonadati; phylum Bacteroidota; class Flavobacteriia; order Flavobacteriales; family Flavobacteriaceae; genus Flavobacterium; species Flavobacterium kingsejongi. The sequence goes on from NZ_CP020919.1 coordinate 1,909,472, forward strand.
TTTAGGATATGATAGCACGGTAAAAGTGATGTTGTAATACCATTATCATAAAGTTTGGAAACGGTAATGATCCTGTACAAGCCTTCTCCTCCAACATTAAAATTAGTCATGGTGTTGATTAAGACTGTTGAGTTTATCGCTGTTGGGATGGTATTTTCGGGATAGGGCATGCCGGTAGAAGGATCTGTCCATTCATTGGTAAGTTCATTTTTCTTTTGCAGCCAAAAGCCGTAATTCTCCAGGGAATTATTGTTAGTGTGTTCCAGAAACAAATCAAAAGAGGAACAATGATCAGTTACGGTCGTTTCGGTGTAGCCGGAGTAACTTCCAATAAAAAGAGTTAGGACTAATTGGGTGTTACACCGGTCTATCGTTTGCAGTTGGTATATCCCTGCAGGTAATGAATTCATGCTGAAGGTACCATTGGCAATATTATAGGTAACATCATGTGGATAACTATGAGCATACGACTGAGGACCTGAGAGTAGTATTGCAGAGGTTAGAAAAACCGTTCCACTGCCTATCTGCACCGATCCGAAAGTACCATCACAGCCGCCAAGGTATTTTATTCCCGGGGTCTGAGGGGCATAATTACCAACATTCAGGGTTCTGACATAGGAATTGCCACAAATATCGACTAACGTTACATTATAGGAGCCGCTGACCAATATGCCTTCCATTGCAACAGTGCCATTAGAAATATAGGCTGACGCATCAAAAGGATAAGGGTAAGGCATTCCGGAAGGTCCGGAATTGAATACGATCGAAGCGATAGGTGTGCCATCGACTGAGGCGGTAAAGAGTGTTCCGGTACAATCGGGATAAGAAGCGCCCATTCGAACCTCGGAACCATTCTCCACCACAATCTGGCTTGTGGCTACCCTGCCACAAGCGTCGGTAACTTTGATATTATATAATCCTTCGGGTACCGTATGCTCCGGAGTTCCGTATTTCACAATGCCCGTAGCCCCGGGGACTGAAAAATTGGGATGTAATGGATTAAAATCAGTAGGGATAAAGCCCGCTGGTGCAGTAAGAAATTCAACCTGTACCGGCATCATGAGGTTTGTGGCATTTATGGTTATCATTTTGCCACCGCAAAGTCCCACCATTACAGCAGCGTTAGCCCGGAAGGGCTGGTTTACAATGTTGTTATTTCGGACATATGCAGTACCACAGGCATCTGTAATCACCATATTATAAGTATAGGTACCTTCAAAATAAGGGATAGTACTCGAATAGGGACCCTGTCCGTAGGGAGGTGTAATGCCGCCTGACAGATGATACCCTGAAGTGCCGTTGATAACAGAAGTAGTAATTACTGGAGCACCTCCACCAGGAGGAAAAGCGGTAAAGGTACAGGTGAGCGGATAAACCATATAATATCCCGGCTCAACATCAATCCTGAAATCGGCAATAATGCGGTCACATTGAGGAAGGAATTGCATGGAAAATTGAGGTTCCAGGATCGCAAAGCCGTCAGGGGAAAGGTTCGGGGCCATAATGGAAAATGATCTTACAAGCGCATCTCCACAGGCGTCAAATACACGTACCAGATAATTACCAGCAACTAAATTATTGAAAACACCAGTAGGCTGAAGTGGCCTGATTACCGGACCTGAGAAAATCTCGTAACTCACAGGATTCCCTGAAACAGGTACGGTGCTGATAGAGCCATTATTGCCACAAATAGCATCGCTCCCGGTTACTGTAAAATTCAGCGTACTGATCTGGCTGGTGATAGTCACGTCTTTTTGTTGGCTACTACTTTGGCTGCCGAGGGTCTGGGTGGCTACAATCCTGTAATTTCCGGAAGTTTGCCCGGATAAAAGTGCTGCAGATAGGGTGGCTATTGGCACTGTAGTATTGGGTAATTTATATACTGAATATACAATTGTTGCTCCGGGTTGGGTTCCGGATGTCGTAAAGCTGAGTGTCCCATTACCCGCGCAGGTTTCGGGTGTAACCGTAACGTTCAGTGTAAAATTGGGAAGCTGTGCTAATCCCGATATGGTATAAAAAAAGAACAGAACGATAATAATAATCTTGGGGTAGTTTTTTATCATAGTCAGGGGAACTTGTTTTCAAATATATATAAAATTTAAAAATACTATAAGAAAATTCCGAATTGTTTTAAGATTAAAGGCTTGATTTACTAAAAACTAAGCATTAATCGTACTGATGGATATCACAAAAAAAAGGATTGCCTGATAGTATCAAGCAATCCTTTAGTATGAAGGGATAAAAAATTAAAGCAGTCCGGCGCGTTTCAACAAAGCATCGGGTTGTGGCTCCTGTCCACGGAAGCGTTTGTATAATACCATAGGATGTTCTGTTCCGCCTTTGGATAAAATATGCTCCCGGAATTTAGCCGCGACTTCCGTATTAAAGATGCCCTGTTCCTGAAAATATTCAAAGGCATCGGCGTCGAGTACCTCAGCCCATTTGTAACTGTAATACCCGGAAGAATAACCACCCTGAAAGATATGGGAAAAGGAAGTACTCATCGCATTTTCTTTTACATCCGGATAAAGCGCTGTATTGGCGAATTGTTCCGTTTCAAAGGCTTTTAGGTCGGTGATGCCATTGGGATCCTGGCCGTGCCAAGCCATATCCAGCAATCCGAAACTCAGTTGGCGCATCGTAGCGATACCTTCCTGGAAACTGGCACTTTCTTTAATCTTCTGGATGTATTCGATGGGGATGATTGCTCCGGTTTCATAATGGTGTGCAAATAATGCCAGTGCTTCCGGCTCATAACACCAGTTTTCTAATACCTGGCTTGGAAGTTCCACAAAGTCCCAATAGACGCTGGTTCCCGATAAACTCGGATAGGTAGTGTCGGCAAGCATACCATGTAAGGCATGGCCGAATTCGTGGAATAAGGTGGTAACCTCATTAAACGTTAATAAGGATGGTTTGGTTTCTGTCGGTTTGGTAAAATTACAAACGATAGAAATATGTGGACGTTCGTTGGTGCCGTTTTCGACAAACTGTGACTTGAACGATGTCATCCAGGCTCCGTTTCTTTTGCCTTTGCGCGGAAAGAAATCGGCATAGAAGATGGCGACAAGTTTGCCATCTGCATCGTTTACCTCATAGGTTTTTACATCCGCATGGTATTTGTCAATTCCAGTGACTTCAGTAAAGTGCAGTCCAAATAGGCGTTGTGCTACCGTAAAGGCTCCATTTAATACATTCTCAAGCTTGAAATAAGGTTTTAGCTTTTCATCGTCCAGGTTGAATAATTCCTGTTTTAGTTTTTCGGAATAATAGGCGCCGTCCCACTTTTCGAGTTGTTCGATGCCATCTGTTTTTTTAGCGAATGCGGCCAGTTGTGCAAATTCTTTTGTGGCTGCCGGTTTGGCTTTTTCCAAAAGGTCATTCAGGAAACGGTTTACTTTCTCAGGACTTTCGGCCATACGTTCTTCCAATACAAAATGGGCATGCGAATTATACCCTAATAATTGGGCTCTTTCAAAACGCAGCTGTGCGATTCGCAATACAATTTTCTGGTTGTCGTATTCATTGTTGCCAAATCCTTTGGCGCCAAAAGCAATGGCCATTTTTTTGCGCAGTTCCCGATTGTCAGCATAGGTGACAAACGGAATATAACTTGGATAGTCCAGGGTGAAAACCCAACCTTCTTTTTCGAGGCTGGCCGCCAATTCTTTTGCAGCTTCGATAGTACCTTCCGGAAGTCCGGACAGGTCTTTGGCATCGGTGATGTGAAGTTGGAAAGCGTGGGTTTCGGAAAGGACATTCTCTCCAAATTCCAGGCTGATTTTAGAAAGTTCTTTATCAATTTCCCGCAATTGATTTTTCTTGTCTTCAGAAAGGTTGGCCCCGTTTCGGGAGAAACTTTTATATTGTTTGTCCAGTAATGTGATTTGTTCTGCTGTCAGGTCCAGTGTCTTCTTTTGGTCATACACCGCTTTGACACGTGCAAATAATTTTTCATTCAGGCGGATATCGTTGCCAAACTCTGATAAAAGTGGAGAAACTTCCTGGGCTATTTTTTGCAGCTCATCATTGGTTTCTGCCGAATGCAGGTTGAAAAATAACGATGATATACGATCCAGTGTGGCACCGCTATAAGCCATGGCTTCGATCGTATTTTTAAAATTTGGTTTTTCGGGGTTAGCGATGATGCTGTCGACTTCTTTTTTTGCGGAAGCGATTGCTGCCTGAAATGCCGGAAGATAGTCTTCATTTTTGATTTGCGAAAAGGGGGCAGTATCGTGCTTGGTGTTGAATTTGTTGTTGAGAATGCTCATTTGTAGTATACTTTGATTTTATAATTCGGTATGGTTTTTAGGCCTTACACGTTGGATTAACATACAATAAATTGTGGATAGCAGCGTGCTGAAAAAACAGGAAACTATCGTGCTGATCAAAGTTAAGGAAATTTGGAAAGCGGCTGATAGGGTTTGGGATTAATTTATCGACCTTGTCGGAAGTTGGCACTGTTTTTTTGCGGAAGCATCAAAAGGGGAGATGCAAAAAATCCTTTTAACCGATTCCCCCGAATGATCATTGGGACAATAGGTAAAAGGATTTTGGTCTTGTAGTGGTGATCCTACGGTATTATTTCAGGTTTTCGGATGCTTTGATTACCGCTTGCTTCAGGGATTCCTTGTAAGCGATGATACGATCCAGTACAGGTTTATTTTGGCTGCCGATAATTTGAGCCGCTAATATTCCGGCATTTTTAGCACCATTCAGGGCTACGGTAGCTACAGGAACACCGCCCGGCATTTGTAAAATGGATAAAACACTATCCCAGCCATCGATAGAATTACTGGATTTTACCGGAACACCAATTACCGGCAGTGGAGACATGGAAGCGACCATACCCGGAAGGTGTGCGGCACCACCAGCACCAGCAATAATTACAGTGATACCACGGGTATGTGCATTTTTGCTGAAATCAAATAATTTTTCAGGAGTACGGTGTGCCGAAACGATATCCACTTCGGTTTCAATGTTGAATTCTTTTAAGATGTCAATGGCATCCTGCATCACAGGCATATCTGAGATACTGCCCATTATTATGGCTACTTTCATAGTTGTTGTGTTAGCGTATGTAAATTGCTGTCCTTAGCGGCAAGCAGGCTTTTTTATTTTAATGTACAGATCACACGAATCGCATTTTTAACTTCTTCGGCTATAGTACGGGCTTTGGCGATATCTTCATTTACTATAGTGACATGTCCCATTTTCCGGAAGGGACGGGTTTCTCTTTTGCCGTAGATGTGTGGTGTTACGCCGTCAATCGCAAGAATTTTTTCGATATTTTCATAAACGACATCACCGGAATACCCTTCGGCACCAACAAGGTTTACCATGATTCCCGCGGCTTTACTATCTGTATTACCTAAAGGAAGGTCCAATATGGCTCTCAGGTGTTGCTCGAACTGTGAAGTATAACTGGCTTCAATAGAATAGTGACCCGAATTGTGCGGCCTTGGAGCAACTTCATTGATCAGGATCTGGTCGTCATGTGTCTGGAACATTTCGACAGCTAATAATCCCACGTGGTTGAAGTGTTCTGATACTTTCAGGGCTATGGCACGTGCAGTATTGGCTACAGCCGAATCAATACGTGCCGGGCAGATAACATATTCTACCTGGTTGGCTTCGGGATGGAATTCCATTTCAACCACCGGATAGGTTTTAATTTCTCCTGAAGGGCTGCGTGCAACAATTACGGCAAGCTCATTTTTAAACGGTACCATTGTTTCAGCGATACATTCCACATCCGGAAGCCCGTTGAGGTCTTCGGCGGTACGAATGATCTTTACGCCATTGCCATCATAGCCAAACTGGGCACTTTTCCATACAAAAGGAAAGGTGTTCGGGTACTGTTGCAATTCGGCAATAGAATTGAATCTCTGATGTGGTGCAGTCGGGATATTATGGGTAACATAAAAATCTTTTTGTTTCCCTTTATGCTGTATCTGTTGTAATGTTTTTGGAGACGGATATACTTTTATGCCTTCTGATTCCAATTTTTCGAGGGCTTCAATGTTAACCAGTTCGATTTCAAAGGTCAGCACATCTACTTGTTTTCCAAAATTGTAGACAGTATCAAAATCCATCAGGTCGCCCACGAAGAATTGATTGCATGCCATACGGCCGGGAGCTTCCGGGCTGGGGTCTAAAACATAGGTTTGGATATCAAATTTACGGGTTTCGGACAACAGCATTTTGCCAAGCTGTCCACCACCTAATATGCCGAGTTTAAAATCGGATGAGAAGTAATTCATGTTGTTGTGTTTGTGCAAAGATAGTCAACTGGGATACAATTTGAAAATAGGACTATTGGAAATTGAAATGCCTCTTGTGGATCGTATCAAATTGTACAGGGCAATGTAGCCACTATCGTAGCGGCCTTTTGCTGTAGTTGTCCAAAGCGAAAGCGGTATTGCCGATACAGGAGAGTACAAAAGCTCCGGCTGCACTGCTGAATACGGAAAAGTCTAAAGGAACTTTTACGGATAAGGATAGAGTCATGGTGAGTCCAAAAGCAAGTAAAAGTATTCCGGTTGCGAATGCAGTGCGCTTTGTTTTATAACCTGTTACTAACAGTAATCCCAGGAGAATTTCCAATGCAGTGGCTATGGTTCCCAGTACAGTGGCAACTGAAAGGCTTACAAAATAATTAAGCTGGTGGGTATACGCAATAAAATTTTCCCAGTTTCCCCAGGCTACATTGGGAGTTCCATAAGTGCCCCAAAGGCCAAACCGGTCCGCTACGGCGGAGAGCATGGCAATTCCTAAGGCCAAACGCAATGCGGTTCCGGCGTAGGGAGTGAAGTCTTTTTTCATGCCCTAAAATTATGCAATAAAAATAGTTTTTGGTTCTTGGGTTACTTGTTTTTTTGCACGTTGATAAAAATCCCATTATAAAAATAAAATCAGGAGGGAATACAATAATTTATATATTTGTGTAAATGTTTACGTAAATATATACTTAAATGGAAAATGTAATAACAGGATTAGGATCTTTTGCGATTGGGACACGGTTGCGTCGGTTGCATGAATCGTTGTGGAGTGATATGACACTTATTTACAAAGAGCATGGATTGCCGTTGGAAGCCAAGGATTTTATCCTCTATTATGTGCTGAGTACCAGAAGCAGTATGAGTATTTCTGACGTTGCACGGGAACTGAACCTGACCCATCCTGCGATCATCCATATTGCCAAAAGCCTGGAAAAGATGGGCTATGTTGATTCTGAAAAGTCCCCTACCGATAGCAGGAAGCGGATGCTGAAGCTAACGGCCAAAGGGCAGGAACACCTGGTGCACTATAAAGTGCTCTGGGATGATATTTCGGGCCTGAACCGGGAACTGTTTGAGGAGCAGGTACAGCTTTTGCAGCAAATAGAGAAACTCGAAGCATTGCTAAAAGAAAAGAATTATTACCAAAGGTACCATAGCATACAGCTGGCTAAAGCAACCGAAAAATAAGATTTTAATACACTTATATTATGAAAACTCATTTATTGGATAATCCGATCTGGAATGCTTTGGAAACGGTACATCAGGCATTTGCAACAGGGACGTCAATGGTACAGAAATATGCAGACGACAGGCTTCCTTTTATGGCAATGCAATACTACGATGGATTGCACTTAGCCGCTATAGCACCGTATTGCCGAAGGGATGAAATTATTTTTATAAAAGATGCGTTAACGACCATTCCGGCCGATTGGGCTATTGTCGATCGCATCAATTGCCTGCAGATGGTGTATACTCCCGAAGCTGCTGTTCTATTGCCTGCTGTGGAAGAGGAGGTACGGCTGACGGCTGCAGATCAGGAGGAGTTGTTTGAATTGGTACAGCTGGTACAGCCCGGATTCTTTAAGCGCAATACCGTTGAACTGGGTAATTATTATGGTATCCGTAGTGGGGGAAAACTGGTTGCAGTAGCCGGAGAACGATTTAAATTGGACGGATTTACGGAACTGAGTGCCATATGTACCCATCCGGAATATACCGGGAAAAGGTATGCGCAACGGCTGATAACGGTATTGTGTACTGAAATTTTAAATCAGGGCGCTGTTCCTTTTTTGCATGTGGTTGATTCCAATACCCGGGCGATACAAATTTATGAACGGATGGGGTTTCAAAAACGAATTGATTTCCCGTTATTAAAACTACGCTATTTGGGTACTGGTGGGTGAAAGGCTTGCTAAAAGAAACGCTTTTAAAATTTATGATAAGAATGGGCGTAGGCACAATGATGCCTGCGCCCAGATTTTATATTGCCAGTTTTTTAGAGAAATAAATACGGTCATGCCCTTGTGGGAAGTTTTTTAGGGTACCTACCACTTCATAGCCATTTTTGGTATAGAAGTTGGCTGCCTGGAAATCAAAAGTGTCCAGCATGGCAATTGTTGCTCCTTTTGCCGCAGCGGTATTCTCTACATGCTGTAGCAATTGCCTTCCAATGCCTTTATTGCGATGGGCTTCGTCTACCCAAAGGATTCTTATTTCCAGCCCGTTCCAGTAGCCAATCCCGGACAATAGTCCTCCAATCACTACACCATCGTCATCTGTCGCAACATAATCCAATGGTGTCCAGGTAGCGGCTAAGGCGGCTACTTTGCTGAGGTTGTAGTCATTGGTACCTTCAATGATTGTTTTTATGTTTTCCTTTTCGCAGGGTATGATGGTCATGTTATTGGTTGTTTTGGAGGTTGTGGGTAGGATTTAAACTTATGGTGTTATGGGGTTTAGTCTGTATATTCCAATATATCTGCGGGCTGGCATTCCAGCACTTTGCAGATGGCTTCGAGTGTGCTAAACCGGATCGCTTTTGCTTTTCCGGTTTTCAGTATGGAAAGGTTTGCGAGTGTCAAGCCTACTTTGTCGGAAAGCTCGTTCAGTGACATTTTCCTTTTGACCATCATCACATCTAAATTTACGATTATCGGCATAGTTTATATGGTTAGTTCATTTTCGGTTTGCAATTCTATTCCCCTGTTGAATACCTGTGCTACAATAAAGAGTATGGCGGCCATCAGTATAAATTCGGTACCGCCTTCCAAATATTGCTGTAGGTTGTTTAAAACGATACCTTTTTCCATCAGCCATTTGCTGTACTCTTTGGCTAATACAATGAGTATCCCGGTTCCGAAAGCAATGTAGCTAATTTTTGCTATTATTGCAGCGATATCGGGGCTAAAGGGATGCACGAAATTGATCTTTAAAAAGATGCGAATAACCAAATAGGTAAGGTAAGCCCGTAATGCATATTGCAAAATGAGTGCGCCTACCATAAGGACATAGTGGGTGGTGCTGGATTCATAAAGATCGGATAAATTAAGTCCGAGATACAGATTTTTAGCAGCGAGCGGATTAGTGAAGAGGCTCATAAAAAAGGTGAACAGCAGTGCGCCAGTTTGCATGCAGCAGCCAATGAATACAATCCACGTGAGTATATTCATGGTTGCTAATGCTTTTTTGGTTTTTGTTTTCATGATACGTTGTTTTAAAATTATATATCAAATATAGATAAATATTTATTGTTTTTCAATAAATAAGTATTCCTTAGCGATAAATTTAAAATGATGGGGTTATGGGCGCGAAAACGAATTGATGAATTTGTATTCCTATAAGCCAATAGGAGGTGTGATACAATTCTAGAAGCCTTAGTCTATTTAGGGTTCTGATTATCAGCAGGCATGGTTTTTCTGCTGATAAAAAAATAAAAATTGCTTTTGGGTATCGAAAAATAATAGTAGATTTGGACTCCTGAATGCCCAAGTGGCGAAATTGGTAGACGCACTACGTTCAGGTCGTAGCGCCTTCGGGTGTGCTGGTTCGAGTCCAGTCTTGGGCACCAAAAACCTCTTCAGCAATGAAGAGGTTTTTTTGTTTCTAAAATTACCTCTTTTAATCCTTTGGTTTGTGGGTGTGAGGTTTCAGCCCGGGGTGCTTTGGCTGATTTGGTGGGTTGACTCGTCTTCTTTCATCCGGTGTTCCATCTGGTGTTTTTGGTTTTGGCCCTGGTTTAATGGCTTCGGTTTTTTCCATACTATAGTTATTAGTTCATAATTTATTTCATAGGTTTTTTAAAACGCTATGTATTGTAAACAAATAACGCCAACAAAAACATCATTGCATTACGGAAAAACAGAATCATCAAATTTTTTATGCGAAAATGAAGCAACTCGTTTACAATAGATAGGATGTATTACTATATGCAAAAGACAGCTGTACACGGTATAGCTGTCTTTTTTTCGGGAAATCGATTGTTTTAATTCGGAACTCCGGAAGGTTTTTTAGGTAGTTCTGCTTCGGCCAATAGCAGGGGTTTCTGTGCGCCGGGATTGCTTTTCGGGATTGCGGTGTCAATGACATTCTTTAGAAAGGCTTTGTCATTTCTTAGATCTTCTACTTCGCGTTCCAGCAATTCAATCATGTGGTTCTTGGCTTCAACGAGCCAGTCCGGTGCGCGGTCGTAAACAGGCTCAAAATCCTGGGAAAAGAAATTTTCACTGATATTAAACTCTTTCTCATAAGTTGTGCCTTCAATGAAATAATAAACGGATTTGTTTGCTGCATGTGCTAATTCGATTAAAAAACTAACACTAATATCTTTTCTTTTAAACCTATTCTGCAGGCTCTGAGGCTTAATGTTCAGTCGTTCGGCTAAGATTTTCATCTTAATGTCCGCCTTTTTTACCTTTTCTTTTAAAATTTTTCCATTCATACGAAAACAAATTTGTTTATTATAAATAAATTGATTTACTTTGTGGGGTAGAAATTTTATCGTCGAATGGGATAGGCTTCCAGAAAAACGAGAGTACTAATATATGAAAAATATTTGTACTATAGGTGTTTATTGATTTTTTATTACTAAAGCTGCTTTTTAAGTTTTGTGAAAAGCAGTGTCAAATTAATGTTGAGTAAATAAAAATGATGTTTATTGTGGGATCATAAACACCAAAAATAGGTACTGGAAGGAGGAAAGATGTATTGTAGGTTGGAGTTTTGTTCCGTCTTCTTCCAGTTACCTATTTTAAAAATTAAGACACGGTAAGAATGATTTTACCAATGTGTGTACTGCTCTCCATCAGGCGATGTGCTTCGGCAGCTTCGGCCAATGGAAAAGTTTTATAAAGTATTGGTTTTATTTTGCCATCAGCTACGAGTGGCCATATAATGCGCTCGATTTCTTCGGCCAGTTCGGCTTTGAAATTGACATTCTGCGGTTTTAGCATACTGGCGGTAATTTGTAGCCTTTTGCTCATCATCACCCGGATATCAATCTCTGATTTGGATCCCTGCATACTGGCAATAAAGGCAAGGCGCCCGTCCATATTGAGGACATCCAGGTTCTTTGGGGTATTGTCCCCACCGGTCATATCTAATATTGCATCAATGCCTATGGGTTTTAATTCGGCTACAAAATCTTCGGTTTTATAGTTGACGGCTTTTGTAGCACCCAACGCTTCGCAAAACCTGCATTTCTCATCACTTCCGGCAGTAGCATAGGCTTTTCCTCCTAATGCAGTCACCATTTGTATGGCAGTTACCCCAATGCCACTGGTGCCTCCATGGATCAGGAAATGTTCCATTGCTTTAAAGGAGGAACGCTTGAAGACATTGTACCAGACGGTAAAGATGGTTTCGGGCAGGCAGGCGGCTTCTTCAAAACTGAACCCGGCTGGAATGGGCAGGCATAAACGCTCGTCTACGGTTTTATATTCGGCATAGCCACCACCGGCTATCAGGGCGCAAACGCTGTCGCCTACTTTCCACCGTTCGGCTTCGGGGCCTACGGCTTCTATGACTCCGGCTACTTCAAGCCCGGGGATTTCATTTGGAATTTCGGCGCCATAGGTAGCACTGCTTCGGGAATGAATGTCGCTGCGGTTGACTCCGGCAGCATGTACTTTGATTAAAACCTGATTACCTATTGGGGTTGGTTTGGGTACGTCCAGGAGTTGTAATACTTCGGGACCGCCACGTTTGGTAATTGCAATTGCTTTCATAGTATCTGTATATTGGTTCGTTACTGGGTTTGGGCCATATCTGGCAACGGTCACTGGGTTGTTGCCGAAAACAGGGGCTTTACCCAAAGATACGGATTATAAAATAACGGCTATAGTGGCCGGAGTGGTTTCGATAGGGTATTTTTCTTTTTCGAAAGGATAGGAATTATCGTTGAAAGGAAATGTTATACTATCGACAGAGCAAGGTTTTATTTCGAAAGTATCTGTGTTGTTTTCGATGGCTTTAGGGTTACTATCGACAGCATAAGATTCTATATTGAGAGTATCTATATTCTTATCGAAAGGGTAAGATCATTTAGCGAAAGCCTAAGGTCGTTCTTCGGTAGGTTGAGTAATGTTATTGATAGGGCAAGGTTGGATGTAGAAGTAATAAGATCATCTATAGTTCGGATGGGGTTCGCTATCGATAGGGTAGTAGAGGATATCGCTATGCTATAAATGGATTTGAATTTGCAGAAGCGGTATTCCATCCTGTGCTGTATTTGTTTTGAGGGTATAAAGAAGCCTGCCGTAAAGGGAGATTCGTTCTTTTATAACTCCATACTGCAGGGTAAACAATGTTAAATCCTGGAAGGGCCGGTGCCATAGGCTTTTTTAAAGGCAAAAGAGAAATGGGAGAGGTCCTCAAACCCGACTTCAAGATAGACTTCCTTCGGTTTCATCTTCTTTTCCTGTAACAAATAATGGGCTTCTTCGAGCCGCTTTTTCTGCAACCATTTGTTGGGTGTGGTATGAAATATTTTGTGGAAGTCACGCTTAAAGGTCGCGAGGCTACGGCCACTGAGGTAGGCGAAACGGTCGAGGTGGACGTTGAACCGGAAGTTGTGCTGCATGAATTCTTCGAGGTCTATTTTTCCGGGCTGGCTGAAGTCGAACAATAGATTACGCATGTCGGTATCCAGGTGGAGTAAGAGCAGAATACCTTCTTCGATCTTCAGGTGGATCAAGGCTTCGGATGCGCTACCTTCTTCATAAAATCCGAGGGAATCAAAATAGCCTTTGAGCATGGCATTCGCCGGGAGTACCTGTATGGTGGGGATGCTGTGGCTTTTTGCGGCAGCAGTATTGGGATGAGCCATACTGAACTGGCGTAAGGTTTCCTGGCTGAGCCGGACGGAGATCGAGCGGAATTCGCCATCGGCACCCAAATTCTTGGCGGCTTTGGTAAACTGGTTGCGGCCTACAAAATAATAATCCCCTTCCTGACAACTCACTTTATGCCCGGCCAATTGAAATTCCATCGTGCCTGACACTACATGACCCAAAACATGGTCTTCGACAAAATGTTCGGATTTGGTGTATTCGCTTCGGTAACAGGAATAGGTAATGGGTTGTGGTGCAGCGGCAGTTTTCATAAAAAAGGCTTTTAAGCAGTACAAATATCGGAATAAAAGAACTGGTTTATACCGGAGTGCTGGCTGATTTACGAAGGCGAATTTATTTTACAGCTTGCTCCCGGATGCATCTCAACCGGAAATAAAAAAAAAGGACAGTACGTTTTAAGCGGGTGATTTTCGGAAAAGATTTTTATATTAGTGGTTCTTTAATTTTAGGGCTGATGCTACTATGTCAGTAACTAAATACCACAATGTCAATTGTCGGTCCCCAATAATTGTACTGGTATCGGAAACTAAATCCAAATACAGTATGACCAAAATACTTAGAAAATACCATTGTAAAGATGTGGACCTGTTGGTCGCATCGGCTATTGTACTCGAAAATGCAATGACCCATAAAACGACCCTGCAATCCCGGCGTTCCAATTGGGCAGATCCATTTTTTGATGATCTCCTCGCGGAAGTTGACTTGGCGATGCAATCCCTTTTAGGGGTCGATTCTGCCAAAAACTTGCGTGCGGCTACGACGGAAATCCGACGGCTGCAGGAGGATTCGCTCCGGATCCTCGCTCTTGTCAAAGTACAGTTAGACGTTGACTTTAAGCCGGATCCCCTGCGTCGCAGGGCTTTGCTAAAAGAACTGGGCTTTGGGAATCTCAGGCAGGCCCGCAATGGAAGCCAGGAAGCGCTGATCCAGTTGCTGCATCAATTTCGCCTGACCCTTACTCCGGCACTGCAACAGGAAATTGTAGCCAAAGGTACTGCAGCCGATTTGCTGGAAACGTTAGGGCAAAATGCGGATGCACTCGTGGCACAAAATATACTCCAGGAAACCCATAAAGGATTCCGAATTGCCCAAACAGCGGAAAGAACGGCAGCCTTCAATGCTCTTTACGAAAAGATTATCGGGATCTGTAAAGTGGCACATGCTTTTTTTAAAGGCAATCGGGTGGTACAGCAGCAATTTAGTTTTAGCAAAATAGTATCGGGATTAAAGACCTAATTATGGCAGCATCAAAATATACGAATAGCAACATACGGCTTCAAACGTGGGATTATCGGTCACAGGCGGCCTATTTTATTACGATCTGTACTCAAAATAGGATACCGCATTTTGGTACAATCAGGAATGGGAAGATGGAGCTGTCTCCAATTGGATCATTGGCAGAACGGTTTTGGCTTGAAATTCCAAATCATTTTCCGAATGTCATTTTGGATGCGTTTGTCATCATGCCGGATCATATGCATGGAATACTCATTCTTGGAAAACGATTGGAATGCACTGAATATACCGAGGATTATAAGAAATCGAGACGGGTAGGCACTGGGGAATTAAGCGGTCTGAATAAAGTCCTGTCCGACAGGTCGCCCAAAGGCGGATCGGTATCGGTGATCATTCGGTCGTATAAATCGGTGGTATCTAAAAATGCACGCCTTATTGATCCGGGATTTCAATGGCATAAATTATTCTATGATGTGATTATCCGCGATCAGCATCATTTTGAAAATGTGCGGAATTATATTGTGCGGAATCCGGAGAATTGGAAGCGATAATTTTATCATATTGCACGGGGGTCTGTTGCAGTGCAACAGACGTACGATAAATTTTATGCGTGATATATACATTGCACGCGTCATTTTTATATTGTTTGCATCAAAAATTCGGCATAGAAATCGGGGATATCGCTTTTCCGGATTGCTTCGATTACGGCTGTAACGGGATAGGGAATCTGGATGATCTCAGGGCGGATACCTTCTTCGTCGATCTCCAATATTAGGTAACTGGCCAAAGGCTGCCCTTCTCTCGACCTGCCCACGGAACCGCAATTGATGGCCATTCCACCTTTGGAATCTGCGGTTGCGGGAACTGTCCGGATATAGGATTTGTGGGTGTGTCCCATAATCACCATATCGGCCTGGCTATCATTCAGCATCTTCCGGATATCATCGATATCATGCTCTTCATAGATATATTCGTTATTGCTCCGTGTGCTCCCATGCACCAACAGGATATCGGTCTCTTTTCCGGATTGGCTGATTGTAAGGCGCAGGTGTTCCGGGAGTTGGGACAGGTATTCTTTACAGTCGGGGGCAATGCTTTGTTTGCTGTAGTTGATCGCGGCATTTCGGGCAGCGGCTTCTGTGGGATTGTGCTTCAGCAATGGTGTGATGTCCAGGTTAAAGGCGATGCGTTCGTCGTGGTTCCCCATCAGGCAGGGAATCCCGAGATCGCGGATGGTCCGGATGACTTCATTATGCCAGGGGGCGAAGTCGATCAGGTCGCCAAGGCAATACAATTGATTGATATTTCGGTTTCGGATGTCGGCCAATACGGTTTCCAATGCGGGAAGGTTGCCGTGTACATCACTAAATATAGCTATGGTATTCATTTAGGTGTTGCGTTTTGAAAATAGTACAATCAGCAGTGCGATGCCGCTCCACAATAATAGTTGCCAGGTAGAAAGATCCCATTGCCCCAGTTTCCAACTGAGCAACCCGAAATAGGTTCCAATGGCTGCCCCAATAAAATAGGTCGTCATGTAGATTGTATTCAACCGGCTGTGGGCTTCTTCATGCAGGCTGTAGATGCGCGTAAAGTTAGTAATCTGTGTGGCTTGTACACCAATATCCAGGAAGAAAATACTAATGACCAGTACGGGAATGGAATACGGAAAGAGTTTAATGAGCAGGATGCTTCCAATGATCATCGATACGGTAATCAGCAGGGAACGCTGTACATTGCCTTTGTCGGCAAGCTTCCCGAAATAGGGTGCTACCAGTGCGCCTCCGATGGCGATCAGTCCAAAGAGGCCGATGGTTCCGGTGTGGTAACTGAGCGGCGGGCTGCTGAGGTGAAAGGTGAGGGTGGTCCAGAAGGAACAGAAAACGCCAAAGGTAAAAGAGCCCAACAATGCGGCCTGGCGCAGTACGCGGTATTCTTTGACCAGTGCCAACGTGGATTTTAGCAAATGGAAATAATTGCCTTTAAATTTAGGCGGTACTTCGGGCAGGTATAATTTTAAAAGTACCGTGACGATGAGTACCATCCCGGCTGAAATACCAAAGACATACCGCCAGCCGAAAGCTTCGGTGATGAGTCCGCTGATGACGCGGGCGCCCAGGATACCGACTAATATCCCACTAAAGACAATACCGACATTCTTTCCCCGGTTGTCTTTCCCCAGTGTGGCGGCCATCGGTAAGATGATTTGCGCAGGCACGGAAAAGAGGCCTACGAAAAAACTCAATACATATAAGACGGACAGCGAATGGGTACAGGCGACGAGCATGAGGGTTATCGTCAGTAAGACACATAAGGTCAGGATCAGGTTTTTGCGGTTGAGTTTGTCTCCTAATGGTAGCAGGAAAAACATGCCGAGTCCGTAACCGAGTTGGGAGAGCATGGCGATCTTGCCAATCTGGCTTTCGGTTACCTGTAGGGAGAGGGCAATTTCTTTTAAAATAGGCTGGTTGTAATAGATGTTGGCAACGATTACTCCGGCGGAAACGGCCATCAACGGAATGATTGCGGGACTGTATTGGGATTGACGCTCGGTCATGGGGTGTATTTTTTTGGCAAAGCTACTGTAGGGATCAGACTAAAAATTGTACATTTAAACTGTATTTTTGTAAAAACCATCACATGGAACGTTTTATTCAGCATGACCCTCTTTTTATCCGGCATTTTACAACGGAAGTGTGGCCTTTTCCGGTACACAACCACAATCATTTTGAACTGGTATTCATCCATTCGGGCAGTGGTTTGCATCAATTGAATGGGAAGGAAATCCGGTACCAGGGACCTTGCCTGTTTTTACTGGCTCCTGCGGATTACCATCTTTTTGTGATCGAACAGGAAACGGAATTCAGTGTGCTGAAGTTCAATAACCGCTATCTGGATGGAATGGCTTCGAATGTGCTGCTGTACGAATGGAACAAGCTGATCGACCAATTGGTGGTGGTGGGTAATGCTTTTGGTACGGAGCTGGTGCAGTCACCCGAAGAACTGGACCGGATTCATCACCTGATGCGCATGATTGTCCGGGAATGGGAGGGTAGTGCGGGTAGTTCTAATGAGGTGCTGTTGTACCTGATCCGGAGTGTCTTTGCTATTATCAAACGGAACGCATTCCAGATTGTAAGCCCCGATCAGATGGTGACTGAAAACCGTTTGGTCACGATCATGAATTACATCCATACCGTCATCAGGGCACCGGAATTGTTAAGCCTCAAAGCACTCTCAGCTCACTTTAATACGACTCCCAGCCAGCTGAGCAGCCTTTTTAAGCGGCAGATGGGTATTTCCATCAAGCAATACACTGACGATTATAAGTTTAAACTGATTGAAAACCGATTAAAATTTAGCGATGTTCTACTGAAGGAAATCAGTAATGATTTTGGTTTTACTGACCTGAGCCATTTTAATAAGTTCCTGAAAAACCATACCGGGAAGAATCCGAAGGTATTTCGGAAGGAGGTTTGAAACCACTACTTTTTATAGCATTATTTTATATTTTTTCTTCCACAACAACCCAACTCTCTTTTTTGGTTATGGTTACGCCATTATTGGTTAAATGTCTGCTCATAGATTTGTGGTAAGTGTACAATAAAAAACAGATATTGTTAAATTTTTCAATTTCCCTATTATTGGGGATAGTATGGTGTGAGATATTTCGTTTATTTTGACATAGTTTTAGAGGTAGAACGTATTGAATGCGAGTTTGTTAGTACGGAAAACCGAAATTTGAGGTAAGAATTATAAGATCAGGACATTGGAAAACGATAATGAGATGACAGAACTACAAAGTACTACGGGAATTCCGGTTCCCAAAAGAAAACCTGCTGCACCGGTAGCTACTACGAACCTGGCGAAAGTAGCGGTGAAAAATTGGTATGAAACAGAACTCCGTAAACTACAGGAGCGTCAAAAGCAGGATTTGCCACCGGTAACCGGTGTACTGCCAGGCTTGTCTCCGGAACAATCGGCCAATTAAAAGACAGGCCAAAATCTTTGGAATCCTAAGAGATACCACTACTTATTAGGCTTGCTGCCATTAGTGCAATTCCCGTTTTATTCTGTGATATATATTTTCTTACTGGGAATGTCGATGGTCAGGACTTTGCCTAGCCAATCGATACTGGTTTTACCTTCATAAATCAGGCCGTCCACAAAGGCTACGTCTAAGCCATCCTGTTTACACAATTTATTAACTGTACTTAATTTGGATAACTTACCGATGTAATAGTTATTCTCCTTATTGAAATCGCTTTTCACAGGAACGGTTTTAAAATCTGCTTTATTCAATGCCAGCGGATCCATCAGTTTAGAGCTGAACCAAAATGAATTCTTTCCTGCTCCACTATCCAATATGGCCTGGATCTTTACTGTATCATTCAATTCGATGTAGGTAAAAATGTCAATAGCTTTTCCGGCGTAATCGGCTATTTGGATGTCGATGCTTTTTTCGTTTTTTGTGGACTTATTGAAAAGAATCTTTTTGTTGGTATAGTCAATAGTAATAGGGGTGTTCCTGAAAGGCTGTAATGAAATAAGCCCATCGATGTCTCCGAATTCAAGGTCTACAATAGCGTATTGCTGGTTTTTAAATTCTTTGTTATTGATTTCGATACTGGTAGCGTTATAGAGATCCAGATTTAATTCTTCACCAGTAGCCCGGTGCCCTACAAAAAAATTATTGGTTTTTTCGGGTGTGATTTTTTTAGAGAACTTAGTAAAAATGGCATTCAGTCCCGCTCCGGTGTCTAAAATAAACTTTCCTTCTACATTATTTATTTTTGCTTTGATGATGATATGGCCACTTTCATTGATTTCAAAAGGAATTTGGGCATTTGTTATTGAGGTGGAAAATAAAAATATAAAAAATAGGGCTGCTGAAAATAATTTTTTTGTCATCGTCGTTTTTTTTATCTCTGCTAACGTGGAGCAGATAGGGGTTTGTTTAGGATTTATGGAGATAGTCCTCGCTGACTACCAAAAACGAAGTTATAAAAAATAATGGCTAAAACAAGATTAAAAATAGTTTCAGGCCTGGCTTTTTTTGGGTTTATTTTTAGTGTATGGATTTTTTATCAATATTCTTTATCAGTTTTTATAGGTTTCCATGAGGAGGCTGTTAACGCTGCGCAGTATCGTTATGATAGATCGGAAATAATTTTATAAATTTACGCTTATATATGACAGTTGAAATACTAAAAAACAAAGAAGACTATGAAAATTTATAAGGCTAATAAAAGAGGGTTTCTACTGGTAATTGCACTTTTTCTTTTGATTCCTTTTGTCGTTTTTTGGTTTTTAGAAACGAATCGATTTCTTACTTTACTGATTCTCTCGATCCCCCTCTTTTTATTGCTTTGGATTTATTTTGACACCAGTTATAAAATTGACGGCACTACCTTATTATACCGCTCTGCATTTATAAGAGGTAAAATAGATATTCATTCCATCCATCAAATTACGGTTGGAAAAACGATGTGGTCCGGGATTAAGCCGGCTTTGGCCAAAAACGGATTGATCCTAAAGTATAATGCCTACGACGAAATTTATATTGCACCAGTAAGTAATGCCGAATTGGTTGCTGACCTTCTGGTTATAAATCCGCAGATCAAAATTATTGAGACCACTTTAATTAGTGGCTGATCCCTTTTCTACATTTAATATAGTAAAAGGGCTGGCTTTCATCGATTTCGGTGATTTCAAATAATCCGGCATTGCCAAATTCTGCTGTTATGGATTCGGTATCATAAAAGAACATTTTGACACCATCAAATATTTCGTACCGATCGGCACTGATATAGTTCCCCTGCCCATACGTTTTGGCTTTTTTCGAAATGGCCGTGAAGACCATCCAGGCATTTTCAGACAGTTGATTGTAGCAGTCACGAATTAGTTTTTCCCTTTCACTGCTGTCCAATAAATGAATCAGGCCATAACAAAACAGGCCATCATAGTGGTGGTTGTCAAATGGCATATCAGTTACAGCGCCGTGGTAGATCACCATATCGGTTCCGTAATGTTTCCGGGCCATTTCGATAGCTGTTTTTGAAATTTCAATCCCGGTTACTGTGATGCCATTTTCTTTAAAAATTTGAGCATTCCGGCCATAGCCTATCCCTGGTATCAGGATGTTTGTTACGGATTCCCGTACAAAAAAATCTTTGGTCAGGACAGCTGATTTTGCGGGTTCAAATCCCCACATTTCCTGCTTTTCGCCAAAGGCTGATTCCCAAAATTCGGTTTGTCCCGTTTTATTTTTCATACTATTTCCGGATCTTATTGAAAGCACAAGGTAGAAAGAAATACCGGATTACGATAAAATAGAGCTACAGTATTAAATGTACGCTATGTTTAGTTTTCTTCGTATCCGATGGAGTACAACTCGGTCTTTTGATTTTTTATTTTCAGGTGTATCGTTTCTTTTTGCACTTCCACCTGATCGTACTTCAGCTCCCGGAGCACTTTGTTGTGCTGGCTGATGATCCCGTATTTGCCGTTGGCTTTTGCAATAAATGTAGTGGCATTAAACAGCGGCTGTAAATCGTCGTAGGCGGGTTGGATCAGGATTTCATTGTTCGAATTGAGCATGCCCCAGTATGTCCCGTCACTGAAGATCTGGTTTTTTGACTGCCGCATTCCATACCCCCATTCCTGTTTTTTGAAAGTGATGTTATCGGGTAAATAAACGTTCTTTGAAAGATCAGTGTAGTGCAGGAGCTGGGCTTTACCATCTTTGGTACAGAAGATAACAGTTCCGTCAATGGTATAAAAACGATAGGCTTCGGGAACAACTGGTTTGGCATCGTAATCATAGATTCCATCCAGGTCATTGGCATTAGTTACATAAAAATAGGTATAGGTAGGGTCGGAATGTATGTTTTTGTACTGTACCGGTAATATGGTTTTGTTGTTGTTATCCAGTAGGCCATATTGCTGTTTTGTAGCTACCAGGAAGCGATTGTTGGGATAGGCTACGACCAGGTCATAGTCGAATGGCGTGACGATAGCATTGTCGTAGGACAAGAGGCCATATTTGTTTTTCTGTTTGGCGATTATCTTGTCATTGGCGAGTTCGAGTTCGTCATAGGTACATGGAATTGAAAATTGCCCTTTGTTATTGACTAATCCTATTTTATGGGTTTTGCGGTTTTGAATGGTGCAATAGCCGTTTTTATAGCTGGTGATGGTATGATTGGGAATGGGAGGAAAAGCGAGTTTACCGTCCGGAGCCATAATACTGGTCGATTTATTGGGTAACTCCACCATCGCATAGCCATTATAGAAACGTTCGATATTGGTATAATTGAATTCGGTTATCTTTTGCCCACGGGTATCAAAAATAGCTTCCAGATTGTTTTGGGTGACAATAAAACGGTTTTCATTGGCCTCGGTAATATGACTGTATTTCATTGGGATAACCAGTATGTTCAGGGAATCTATGACACCATATTTATTACCCAGCCCTACAACGGAATACCCATTATAAAAACTGCTGACATCATCATATTGAATTGGGATAATGACTTTGCCCTTTCGGTTGATAAAGCCTCTTTTCATAATGCCTTTAATGGTATAGCCGGCTTCAATCCTCAGGCTGTCCCTACGATTAATATGTATGTAATTGTAAATTGGAGGTACGAGTTCATTACCCAGGCTATCGACAATACCGTTTTTGTTTTTGGCATCCCGAACAATCGCCAGGCCATTTTCGAGTCCGGATACATAGGTGTATTTTTGGTTCAGGCTTTCTTTAATTCCTGTTGACATTTGTGCTAATGCGGGAGTAGCCATCAGTAGTAAGAGATAGGTTTTCAGTTGGTTCATGCTGTAGTAGGATTTAGGACATACTTCCAAATATACGGAACTCTCCCGAAGTTGTATCGCTGGAAATAGCCAAATAGTTATTAAAAAAGCCCCTTGCGGAGCTTTGATAGATTAACTAGATCGGTAAAAAAATATTATTGTTTTTCAAAGGTGGATTCGGTACCATCAGCAGCGATAATGCCATTGAAGAGTACCAGTGTTTTTCCGGACAGGTTGGCCAGTTGTTTTTCCCCTTTGTTAAAAGTAATGCTATAATTGGCTTTGGTGTTGTTAACGGGGACATCCTGTTCCGGTGCCAGGACAAAAGTACCGCTATCGACTTTTTTACCATCGCTGTATTTTTCGAATGTTTCCCCCTCAAATTTGTAGGTGTTGCCATTTCCGGCTTTGAAATCAGGATTGACTCCGGCGACCTGTATTCCGGCCACATGGCGGAGTTCCCAGGTTCCGTTCAATTGAGAGGCTTCGGTTTTCTTCTCACAGCTGATCAGGCTAAAAAGAATAATTGTGCTGAGTGTTAGTTTCAAAATGCTTTTCATCGTTTTTTGTATAATGGTTAGGGTTGGTATGCTGTTGCAGACGAAGTTACACAAAATAAGAGTTATCCGGTTGGTCGTTCGTATAATTTCGGGAGGAATGAAATGCGCAAGCCACGCTTGATAATACTAATTTATAAATCAGGTATTAGTACGTGGTATAGGGATAGGGCATAAAGGTAGCTTTGAAACTTAACCTTTAAATAAAAAGAGATGAGTTTTTTAGATAATGCAATTAGTTCAATTGGGCAGGGACTTGCCATTACGGCAGCTCAGTCGATATCCGATTCTACGGGTGTTGATGTTGGTGGTACCTTGGGATTTTTATTTGGAGGTGGCCAAAAAGCCGGTGGAGAAAATATTGGTACACTTGAAGCAACCATCCAATCTGTGTTTGGAGGTGGAGGTAGCAGTCCTGATGCAACAGTATTGGCTCAGTTGTCGAGTACCCTGAGCCAACAACAACAGGCAATAGCCAATTTAGGTGTCCAGATTACCGGGATCGCAAATGCATTGAGCCACTTAGAAGGTGAGATTGCAGGGATTGAATCCATGTTGACAAAAATCAGTCAGCACCAGCTTTTTACGGATTGGAATACCATTGATATCCAACTTACCGAATATATAAAAGCAATTGATTCCTGTTACATGGAATATGGTATGTATGTGAGCCAATATGCGACCACTCCTGTGAATGAAGTAACGTATTTGGTTCAGGCTATTTTCGACCCTAATACCGGTCCATTGGTAGGTATGAAAACCATCAATGCACTACTTATGGGTGGCGGTGGCCAATCCAAAGGTGCGCTTCAATTGTGGTCTATAATGGTGACACCCTTAATTCAGGATGGTACTTTAGATTATCGCCTTGCAGTGGAGCAGTATTTTCAATATTATCAAAAATTAGCATATGCTGAACTTAAAGCCGCTAATTTATTGATGGAGGCTTATATTTATAATGGCGATAAAACCAGTGCGGATAATATCTGGTCAGTTTACCAATTGCAGTTGATCCAACAAGAAGATATTTTTATCAATGGGCTTATTCCATTGGTTTATAGCGGAATAGTGGGCGGCAGTGCTGTAGGACAATATAAAGGAAAGAATTTTACCTTTTTTGGAGCTGCAATGGAACTCAATCCAGGAGTGCAACAGGTGGTTGGAGATAGTGATCCGGGTAATGCATTTTATGCACCATCGAATATTTTTCAACTGGCGGAACAGTTACTGGCTAATTTATCCGTTACTGCTGCGACCAGTCGTCGTATTGTAGTGCATATGCTTTATTCATCGGGAGTAGGTATTCCAACATTGCTTTCGGGGCTGCAGCTCTCACTTAGTGCTGGAAATTCAGGAACTACTATTACGCCTATTTCGGACACCGTACTGGGTGGGCCATTTGATTTTCCTAATGGAGCCGGTGGTTATATCATATATCCAGATGTTAATTTCTATACCGGTGCCGGTTTTTATGTGAAACGTTATGTGTATAATGAAACTACGCAAAGTGGACTTGCCGATACGGGCACTTATACGCTTAGTAATTTAAACGGGCATGATGGCCTCTTACCGATACAAACGTATGCTTCCCAAATAACGCCTTTTCAGGAGAATTCTGTAATTGCATATAATCTGGAGGTTAATCCTGTATCAAAATTCGATTTTATGAACTTCATGGCTTATAGTGTGCCTATGACTGTGGTGCCGATATGGTAATTTTAAATTATGGTAATCAGAATGTGTAGATGAGCATAAGACCCAAACGATTGCTGATTTCCGGCTTATATGTACCAGGATCTGGATTAACCAATGTGATTTCAGTGCTGATGCGTGAACTAAGTGCCCACTACGAACTTCGCGGCCTGGGTTTTCAGTTTTTGGATTTTCCCGCCAGTAGCGATAGTATTGTTGAGGGTTGCCCGATGCACATTACCGGATCGCAGTTTCGTGTCTTTATGCCAGATCCGGGATGGTTGGAAAACTGTATGCATAATTTTAGGCCGGAAGGCATCGTAGTAATAGGGCCACCTTTTTTAACCCTGCACTTTTTAGGGCAATTGCAGGATTACAGGACACAATGTCCCATTATATTGTATTTGCCTTTGGAAGGTAAGATTGTGAACCCGGATATTATTGGCACTTTAAAGTTGGTAGATCACTGTATACTGTATACTGAGTATGCACGATTGAATATGATTGCTTTATGTGAAACGGCCGTAAAAGCAGGGGTAGATTTTCGCAGGCCTGTATTTAGTGTGGTGGGTCATGGTGTAGATACGGCTGACTTTTTTCCAATTTCGGAGCGTATTGATGCTGGAGGGAAGCAAAAAGCAAATAGTGCACTAAAAGAACAGCTTTTTCCCGGGCAGCCGGAACTTCATGATTCTTTTATTATACTGAATGCTAACCGAGCGTACTACAGGAAGCGGCTCGATCTCACGATAGCAGGTTTTGCGCTATTTGCAAAGGAGCATCCGAAAGCTTATTTGTATTTGCACACGGGAACTACTGCTCTTAAGGAGCGTATCCATTTGCAGGAGCTTATCGATAATTCAGGTGCTAGCAAACAGATTTTACTGAATGTACTGAATCCTGAAGGAGAGAAAGTATCTACCAGCCGATTGAATTTGCTGTACAATCTCTGTGATGTAGGTATAACCACTGCTATGGGAGAGGGGTGGGGGCTTGCGAGTTTTGAGCATGCCGCAACCGGAGCACCACAGATTGTACCCGATCATACCAGCTTCAGTGAAAACTGGACAGGAAAGGGAATTCTATTGGATATCAGTAGTACGGAATATGTGTTTTATGAACTGGCAGACATGTATGTCGTTGCTCCAGAGTCTGTTGCGGAGGCTTTGGCATTAGTGTGTACAAATCGGATGCATTATGACCAAATGGCGAAGGCAGGGTATGATTATGCTAAAGCACCCTCATTGGCATGGTCAGCTGTGGCACTTAAGTTTACAGAAATACTGGAAATAGCTTTAATTTGAGAGTCGAAATTCAACCAACTCAAATCGGCTGTCTTGAAAAAGGCAGCCGATTTGTTTTTAATAGCCCTGTTTATATATATAGTGTAAATAGAACACGAAAAATCTGAAAAAGTATGTGAATCTAGATCATCCCATGCTGGTTGGCAATTGCGACCAGTTCGGCTACATTTTTAGCCTTGCATTTTTGTAATATATTCTTGCGGTGGGTGTCTACGGTGAGGGCACTCAGGCAAAGCTCTTCTGCAATCTTGATACTGGTTTTCCCTTCGCCCAATAGTTTTAAAATTTCGGATTCCCTTTTTGTCAGTTTCGGGAATTCCTGGATTTCATTTTTTAAGGGTTTGCTGATGATGACTTTGACCTCGTTGCAAAACGCAATATTCCCCATGCTGACCTGTTTGATCCCATTGCTGAGTTCTTCCAGTGATGCATTTTTGAGCATGTAGCCACTGGCACCATTTTGTAAGGATTGCATGATCATACTCCGTTCCGATCGATTGCTGAGCATGAGTACTGAAGTGGCGGGAGAAATCTCTTTAATGATCTGGCACAACTCAATTCCATTGGTATCGGGTAGTGTGATATCGAGTAATACGACTTCTACCGGATTGGTTTTGACATAGGATACAATTCCGTTTCCGTCCACAAAGCAGGCGATGATACTGAGGTCTTTTTCATTTGCCAGTAACTGCCTGAGGCCCTCAATTACAATAGGGTGGTCGTCGACAATAGCGATGGTAATACTTTTAGGCGTTTCCATGAGTATGTAATTCGATGTTAATAGTCGTTCCTTCTCCCGGTTGGGAGTTGATTTCCAGTTTTCCTTTCAGGTATTCCACCCGGTTCCTGACATTGTGCATTCCCATTCCTTTTTTATCGCGAATGTCTTCCCAACGGAATCCAATTCCATTATCTTCTACCGTAATAAAAAACGTATCATCACTCTGGCTGCATTGCAACAGGATGTTGGTGGATTTGCCATGTTTAATGCTGTTGGAGAGTAATTCCTGTACGATACGATACAGGTTGAGTTGCACTGCAAGGGGAATTCCGGGCTGGATATTATACGTTTGAAGGTCGATGGTCAGCCGGTCGTCCATATAAAATTCACAAAGGTCTTTTAAGGCCGTTTCCAGTCCGAATTTTAGTAGGGATTCCGGCATCAGGTTCCGGGCCACACTTCGTAATTCGCCTACGGAGCGGTCGAGCTGCTGGGTGATTTTATCAAAATCATTTCTTTTTTCCTCGGTCAGGTTTTTGGACGCCCAGCCGGAGAAGTTGATCTTTACACCTGCCAGCATCCCACCAAGCCCATCGTGTAAGTCTTTTGCGATCCTTTCCCGTTCGGTTTCTTCTCCTTCGAGCATGGCTTTGGCAATCTTCAGTTGTTCCTCATGTTCGCGTTTTTGGATTTCCTGCTTGTGGTTGATTTCCTTCTGGCGGATTAATTTTTTATTATTTAGGGAATAACTATAGGAGAATAAAGCGATGATGAGCAGCAGGCAGCAGATACCGCCCAATAGCCAGGAATATTTCCTATTGGTACTGGCAGCAAGAGCCTGTTCGGCTTTCTCGGTTTGTAATGTGCCAATTTCCTTTTCGCTTTCGACATTACGGTACTTGGCTTCCAATGCAGATACGGTTTCCTGTAACCGGACTCCGGAAAGGCTATCACTGAGCGTGCTGTACTTTTTCAACCATTGGTAAGCGGCATCTTTATCACCAATCAGCTCATTTATTTTCATCAGTTCGGCATAGATGGTTTTGGAATTATTGGCATCCTTGGTAATCGTACCTTCCTGTAGCAAATCCATCAGTAGTTTTCGTGCTTCTAGATAGCGTTTTTGGTGCATAAAAGCTTCGTATTTACGAAAGTACAGCATTTGCAGCATTTGCGCCTGATTGTTTTTACGGGCCAGGGCAATACCCCGGTCGGCACTTTTTAAAGCAGCTTCAAAGTTAGCTTTTGAAATAGCATACTGGCATTCGGTAAGTTCATAAAAAGCATAATTGACTGATTCGGGATAAGGAGCCAGGATGGCTTTTGCCCCATCCAGCATTTTTCGGGCTACATCTTTTTTATTGGCATAAATGAGATTGGTCGCTGCCCCGATATACGCCAACAGTAAAGTCGATGATCTCGGGAAATCTTTTTCGAGCAGGTCAATGGCTTTTTGGTTATAATCTTCTGCCTCTTCAAATTTAGCGTTGTACATCAGGATCGTCCCGAATTGGGAATAGTAATGGGCTAATCTTTCTTTGTTACCGGACCTTTGTGCTAATGGAATGGTTTTTTCGGTTAATATTTTCATCACAAAAGGATAGCCTTCTTTGTCTTTGGACATGATTGCATAGTTGTACCATGCCGATGCCTGAAGTACTAAGGCGGCTTTGGTATTGAATTTCGCAAGGGCGATCTGTGCTTTTTTATAGGAAGCTGCGGCTTTTTCTTTGTTCCGGGTCGTATAAAATTGCCCTTCGTAGAAAAAATATTCCGCATTCAGGTAAGGCGAATTCCCGCTGTATTTTTTGGCTTGCTGCAGGTAATAGCGGCCTTTGATGGTGTCTCTAACCCGCCAGTAATCGGCTAACAAATATTGAGCATCTGCTTTCAGGCTGTCGGAAACCTGTGTTTTGATACTGCGGTTTAAACTATCGATATAGGATTTTTCATTGAGGGGTAACATTTGCTGTGCCTGTATGGGTAACGCCTGTAGTACTGTAAAACAAAGAATAAGAAGAAATCGAATGTGCATGTTGCGGATCGTAAATATTTAAGCCACTAAAATAGAGATAGTCTGCCAGAAAAAAAATACCTAAAAACAGGTAGTGCTTTTTACTCCTTTATCGGTATTGTACACAAAGGTAGAAATGGCAATCTTTGAAAATAGAAAGTAATGCCTTACGAAATGGCTCATGCCATCGACTTTTGCTTCTATGGAAGTAGCGGTAGCAGTAGCAGTTTGTAGTGTATAAAAATTGTATAATTAAAAAAGAAAAGCAAAATGAAAAAAGCAGTAAACAAAAAATCAATGATGCAGAAAATGGCACTTTTATTCTGTACTATTTTATTTGGAACCCTTGCAGGTTGCAGTAGTGATGATAGTGGTGACCCTACTGTTACACTTCCAGAAGGTAAAAATATAAAACTGACCCTGACAATGACAGGGGTAACGACAGATGATTTTATTTCTTTTGTGGCTGCCGGTGGTACTCATAACCCGAACCAGACTACAGTCTGGAAATTAAACGGTGTTTCACAACCGGGAGAAACGGCCATAAGCCTGAATAAAAATAGTTTTACAGGTGGTACGACAACGTATGTACTGGAATCAGAAGTACCCATGGCTGCTGTTGCGGTTGGGATGCAGTTTATCGCTACCGCAAATCCTACTCACAGTTTTACCTTCAGTTATAAAGCGGAAGTAAATGGAGTTGTAGTAAAAGAGGAAAATAATGTAACTGTAGCGCCTAATGCCGATTATAGCCACAATTATTCTTATTAATTTACCGTTGTGACACTAAAGTGTTACTGCAGAAAGCCCTGTAAATGTTTATTTACAGGGCTTTTTTAGGTTAGGCTTTTGTTGGTTATTCTTTGTGCAACAGGAATTCACGACCGGATTGTTTCAATGTCATTGATTGGTCGGCATGGAATTCCATTTCGAGCTGGATCGAAGGTTTACTGAATTTGTTTGGGCCGGTTGCCTGCAGTTCAAAAGCAGTTTGCCCGGACGCCTGTGCAGTTAACTTAGTTCCGGATGTGGCAATTTTTATTTTTAGAGGCATGCCTGTGCCGCTGTAAGTTCCTTCAAGGACGGTAAAGGTTCCGGGATCAGGTGTATAGGTGGTATTGAAACTTGGATAGGTATACGGTTGATCATACAGGACATTTAAAACGGCAATAAGATATTGGCTGCTTGTCATTTCCTGGCCATTGAGTATCAGGGTGACTCCCAATTGGTCTTTGGGATTATAGGCTACAATCGTGTGGCTGCCATACGTGTCACCTCCATGACCGTAAAAAGTCTGTTCCATAAAAGGGAATTGCATCTGTCCGCTCCCGAATCGGTTTTTGGCTACCGGCTGCATAATGGCGAGGCTTTTGGCACTAATCAGTTTGTTGGAATACAGCGCCTGCATAAACGTATTCATATCTTCGGGCGTAGATACCACATCACCCACTCCGGCCACATTGGGGAAATAGAATTCTTTGATTTCTTCCCAGGCCATTCCGTATCGGAAGGATTTTGCTACCCCTTTGTTAGAATCGCCTACGGCTATTGACCGGGTATGCTGAAGGTGTAAAGGTTTTATAATTTGTTGTTCCAGGATGGCTTTGTAGCTTTTGCGGTATTTTTTTTCCAATATTTTGGTAAGCAGAAAATACCCTGTGTTGGAATAACGGACACTATCACCGGGTTGAAAAGCGACGCCCTGTCTTTTGATCTCACTGAAAATTGCACTTTCGGTAACAGGCTCTGTAAGCCAATACATCAGGCTGTCATTTTTGAAAACATAATCTTTTAAACCGCTTTTGTGCGATAGCAAATCGATAATGCTGATGTTTTTTGCATTAGGAACCTCCGGGAAATAATTCGCGATTTTCTCGTCCAGTTGTAGTTTTTTGGCATCTACCAGTTGGTAGATCAGAGTAGCGGTCAGCATTTTGGTTACTGATCCGATATGATAATTCACAGGCGTTTGGTCTTCCGGTTTAAGTTTCTTTTGTCCAAATTGTTTAGAGTAGATTGTTGTACCGCCTTTTGCGATGGTAATATTTCCGATGCCCTGGTTGTTTTTTTCAAGATAGCTGATCAGACTGTCTATTTTTTTGGTGTTGTTATCCTGGCTGTAAGTAGTTAGTGTGAGTAAGCTCAGTACAAAAAGGAAGAATTGATTTTTCATTGGATTTGATTTTTGATTGATTGATGATTGCGTTACCTAGTATAACGATGTTTGAGGCTAATTTTTTTTACTTGAGGTATTGTCTTTTGAGGCGAAGCCCGAAAGTTATGGCAAAATAGAGGACAATAACTGTGAGTAGCATTACCGGGATAAACCAGTTGCCAAGCATTTCGTTTACATTTGGATTTTCTGTTGTGGCAGTAGTATTGTAGCCAAAATAGAAGAAACGTGATTCTTTATAAAACATCCCTACCCTTTTAGGATCGAACAGTTTGGCCCCTATCAAAAAAATAAATGCGAAGAGCATCAGGTACAATATACTGAAGATCAAATAGGAAATTCCATTGGTGATATTGAGTGCCAATGCTTTAAAAACATGCACCGGATTGAAGGTTTTGGTGGCCTGATTGAGTTTCCGGCGGGCTACCATTGGTAATAATACCTGTTCCGGAGCACCAAGATTTTGTAATATGGCTAACAGTCGGTCGGTTTCAGCTTCGTTGGTCGGCTGCTGTAACGATTCATAGATATGGCTGTTGAATTCCATCAGTATGTCATTCCGGTCTTCGGCAGAAAGGCTGGTTGTCATCCGTTCAATACGCCTGATATAATCCTCGTAAATTTTTGAGGCCGTTTTGTTTTTAAAGGTTATTCGTTTCATTTTGTTATTTTTTGAATGGATGCACCGAGTTCGTTCCAGAATATCTTCATTTCCGCTAACGTTTTTTCTCCTGTGCTGGTGAGTGTATAATATTTTCTCGGGATACCGGAGGGTTGTTCTACCCATTTGGAAGTGACTAACTCATCATCTTTCAGCCGGTTTAGCAAGGGATACAAAGTACCTTCTGCTATGGTCAGTGTGGTGTGCCGGGTAACCTGTTCAATGAGTTCATAACCATAAAACTCATTGTCTTTTAACAGGTTGAGCAGGATAAAAGCCAATGTGCCTTTTTTGACCTGCGATTTCCATTTTTGTACAAATTCGTTGTTCATGGGACAAATATAACTAAATACATAGTATAACAATGTACTTAGTTTACAGATTTATTTATTTTTTATTAAAATGTAGCGCTTGTAATTTTATCTGATGCCATAATGATATTGTAATAGAGTGTATTATGGTTTTATATAGCTAATAAATGGTTTAGAAATTTATCTATAATAAATAACCTTTATAGTGGGATAATTAATTAAACAAGTAATTAGTTGTTTAATTGAAGCTAATGCTTAATTTTGCCCTCGATAAACGGAATCAAGTGCTGTTTATCACTATAGTTTTAGTGTAACATGTGATCCTAATATCCTGAATATGCCATTTGAAAAGCCCATATCCGAAATCCATCCTATCGGCGATCCGCCCTGCAACAATCCTGTTTATTTGATTCCGTACTGGAATGTACTTTGGAAACCTTACTTATAGGATGAAGCAATCGCTGTCGTTTTTCCGGCACCTGATCCTATTCCCCATTTAGAACTATCGAAATTGTTTTTTAAGACTCCCAGCCAGGATACCTGGATTGTGGAGCGGGGATATGCATGCGTAAAATTTAAATCATTCAATATTTTTTTACAGATGAAACAGCAAGATTACTAACACATTACAGTAGGTACATACTACCGATACGTCCCAAGTGGGGATATAATTTTAATAAATAAATACATAATGAAAAATACTATTATGACAGCACTCCTGGGAGGAGTGTTATGTATGGTTTCCTGTGAATCCAAGAAAACAATGCCGGCAGAAAGTCCCGGTACTTATCCCGTACTGACTTTAAGTCCGCAAAGTGCGGCACTGTCAATCGAATATCCGGCCACTTTGGAAGGAGCAAACGGTAGAAATCCGTTCTAAAGTGGATGGTTATATCGAAGCGGTATATATTGAGGAAGGTGCACTCGTAAAAAAAGGACAGCCTTTATTTAAAATAGATGCCAATAGTTTTCAACAAGATGTTTACCATAAAAAAGCTGCGGTAGCTGCAGCAGAAGCCGGTTTAGAAACCGCCAGTATCCAGGCACAACGTACGGCAGTGCTGGCAGCTCAAAAGATTGTCAACTCTTTTGAACTTACAGCTGCAAAAAATACGGAACGCATGAAAAAAGCAGAACTGAGCCAGGCCAGGGCAGAACTTTCTGCAGCCCAATCAAAACTGGCGTTTACCAATATCGTGAGCCCTATCAATGGTGTAGTGGGAAGTTTACCCTATAAAATAGGTAGCCTGGTCAGCAGTACTTCACCCAACGCGCTGACTACCGTGGCCAATACGCAACGGATCTATGCCTATTTTTCCCTGAGCCAGCAACAGTTGAATGCTTTTTTACAGCAATACCAGGGCAACCAGGTACACGATAAGTTTAAAAACATGCCAGAAGTATCCCTGATTTTAGGGCAAGGAGAGCCGTATGCCATGAAAGGTAAAATACAAACCTTAAGTGGAGTGCTGAATGCCAGTACGGGATCGGCCAATTTTAAAGCGGTATTCCCTAATCCGGATGGATTGTTATGGAGCGGTGCCAGTGCTACGATCCAGATTCCTACCCAATTTTCTGCTGCCTTGTTGATTCCTAAAAAAGCAGTGTTTGAACTGCAGGGCAAATATTTTGTCTTTACAACAGATGCAGCCAACAAAGTGCATACTACTGAAATAATAATTATGGAAACGGCTACCGAAAAAGACTATGTAATCCGGGAAGGACTGAAGGCTGGTGACCGTATTGTGACCGAAGGCCTGGGTAATTTAAGAGACGGTATGGTTATCAATCTACAAGTTACTTCATCAAATAAATAAAGACATGTTAAAAAAATTCATTGAAAATCCGGTTTTGTCTACGGTCATATCGGTCATCATAGTGATTCTCGGATTGTTGGGATTATTCTCGTTGCCGGTTTCACAATATCCGGAAATCGCACCACCCACTGTTGTTGTAACGGCTGCCTATCAGGGTGCCAATGCGGATGTAGTGATGAAAAGTGTAATCGTTCCGTTGGAAGAGCAGATCAATGGGGTCGAGAACATGACCTACATGACCTCAACCGCAAGTAATAATGGTAGTGCAGCAATTACCATCTTCTTTAAACAGGGCACTGATCCCGATATGGCAGCGGTAAATGTCCAGAATCGGGTAACCAAAGCCACAAGCCTGTTGCCCGCCGAAGTCATTAAAGCCGGAATTACAACGAGCAAGCAGCTCAGTAGTACAGCATTTAGTTTTTTGATCTATAGTACTGATGGGAAATACGACCAGAAGTTCCTCGATAATTATTTGCGGATCAATATCATGCCGCAGATGAAACGTGTGGAAGGCGTAGGAGGAACCGAGATTTATGGTACTCAGGAATATTCGATGCGGATCTGGCTGAAACCGGATGCTATGGCCAGCCATGGACTGATTCCTGCCGATATTATTGCAGCACTGCAGGAACAGAATATCGAAGCAGCTCCTGGAAAAATAGGAGAGAACAGCCGGGAGTCGGTACAGTATGCCTTAAAGTTTACCGGGCGTCTGGAAGACCCCACTCAGTTTGAAAATATCATATTACGTAGTGGTAAGCAGGGGAATTTACTCCGCCTGAAAGATGTTGCCCAGATTGAATTTGGTGCTTTAGATTACACCAGTTCACTGATTACACAGGGGAAAGTATCGACCGGTGGCTCTGTGAGCCAGATTTCTGGTTCCAATGCACGGGAGCTGATTATTGCCTGTGAAACGATACTAAAAGAAGCCGCGGTAGATTTTCCACCCGGAGTGGAATACCATACTTTTTTGAGTGCGAATGATTTCCTGGATGCTTCGATCGAAAAAGTAATCCATACGATTATTGAAGCCTTTATATTGGTTTTTATCGTTGTCTTTATTTTCCTTCAGGACTTACGATCAACACTGATTCCGGCTATTGCAGTACCGGTAGCGATTATTGGAACGTTCTTTTTTCTGAAACTTTTTGGCTTTACGATCAATCTGTTAACGCTTTTTGCTTTGGTGCTGGCGATCGGGATTGTCGTGGATGATGCCATTGTGGTAGTGGAAGCGGTACATGCGAAACTCGACCAGGGGGCACAATCGGCTAAAAAAGCAACCATGCACGCTATGAGTGAAATCAGTGGGGCTATCATTTCCATTACGCTGATTATGTCTGCTGTATTTATTCCGGTAACTTTTATCACCGGTTCTGCGGGTGTATTTTACAAGCAGTTTGGACTGACCTTAGCCGTAGCGATTGTTATCTCGGCAGTGAACGCCCTGACGTTAAGCCCTGCGCTTTGTGCCTTACTGCTAAAACCGCATGCTCCCGGTCATGCTCCGAAGCCCAAAGGGTTCCTGCCAAAATTTTATGCGGGGTTTAATGCGGCCTTTGATGCAGTAACCCATAAGTACATCGGTGCTGTGCGGTTCCTGATCCGAAGAAAATGGATTGCTTTGGCTGGGATTGCAGCTTTTGGGCTGTTATTTTTTGTACTGATCAAAAATACGCCTACGGGATTTGTACCGAATGATGATGGAGGGGCAATTTATGGGAATGTAGTATTGCCACCAGCAGCAACTTTAGAACGTACCGAAGCGATTAACAAGGAGGTTGATAGTATTGTCCTCAGCATTCCTGAAGTAGAACTTTCTTCCACCTTGTCGGGAATGGACCTGATCCATGGAGCCGGAGGTTCGTATGGCGCGTTATTTATCCGGCTGAAACCCTGGAATGAACGTACTAAAAAAGATCAGGATGTTACGGCGATTGTCAATCAGTTATTTGCCAAAACGGCCCATATAAAGGGCGCCAATATCATCTTTTTTGCCGCTCCTACCTTACAGGGATTCGGAAACAGCAATGGTTTTGAAGTACAGTTACAGGACAAAACCGGAGGGGATTATGTCAACTTTGAGAAAAACATCGACAAGTTTATGGGCGCTTTGAATAAACGTCCGGAAATACTCTATGCAACCAATCCTTTTAATATCCGGTTTCCCGAGTTGGAAGTAAGTGTCAATGTGGCTAAATGTAAAGATGCCGGGGTGTCGGTACAGACTGTTTTAACGACCTTACAAGGTTATTTTGGGGGAATTTATGCTTCGGATATCAATAAATTCGGAAAACAATACCGGGTAATGCTGCAGTCACATGCTGATTTCAGGGCGAAAGAAGAAGATATCAATAAAGTTTTTGTCCGAACTGATGCGGGAATGATGGCACCG
Organism: Flavobacterium kingsejongi; assembly: GCF_003076475.1. NCBI lineage: Bacteria > Pseudomonadati > Bacteroidota > Flavobacteriia > Flavobacteriales > Flavobacteriaceae > Flavobacterium > Flavobacterium kingsejongi. The sequence goes on from NZ_CP020919.1 coordinate 1,945,309, forward strand.
ATAGGTGAATTTGTAACGCTGCGAAAAACGTATGGCCCGGAATTTATCAACCGTTTTAACCTGTTTACTTCTACGACGGTTACCGGGGCGCCCAATGAAGGGTACAGTTCGGGTGATGCGATCAAAGCTATTGAAGAAGTAGCAGCCCAAACGTTAGACCGCGGATATGCTTACGAGTTTTCGGGACTGACCCGGGAAGAACTGTCCAGTGGGAATCAGACGGTATTGATTTTTGGGCTTTGCCTGCTCTTTATTTATTTCCTGCTGAGCGCGCAATATAAGAGTTACATCTTGCCGCTTTCGGTACTGCTTTCGCTGCCCATAGGGTTGGCCGGGGCATTTGTGTTTGCCAAATTGTTTGGGATTGATAATAATATTTTCCTGCAGATCAGCCTCATTATGCTGATTGGTTTACTGGCTAAAAATGCGATCCTGATTGTGGAATTTGCACTCCTGCACCGCCTGAGTGGCAGGAGTATTGTCCAGTCGGCTATTTATGGGGCAAAAGCACGGTTGCGGCCAATCCTGATGACTTCGTTTGCCTTTATTTTCGGATTGATTCCGCTTATGCTGGCTACAGGTGCAGGTGCACTCAGCAATCGGTCTATTGGTACGGCAGCTGTAGGAGGAATGCTTATTGGGACACTCTTTGGGGTTTTCGTAATCCCGGTGCTCTTTATCATTTTCCAATCCTTACAGGAAAAAGTCAGCGGGATTAAAGCACCAACGCATCCCATACGCCTACAGCAAGAAGAAGTATAAAACTAAAAAAGGGAACAGCATGCAGCAACTGTAACGTTGTTGCGTGCCCACTACCAAAAGCTCTGGAAATACGGGCTTTAATACAGGATAAACGATGAAAAAATATAATTATAAATTACTAATTACCCTATTGGTAATGGCAGGCCTGTTCGCTTCATGCAGGGTCACAAAAAAGTATGCAGCACCCAAGGCTGTCGTTCCGGAGAATTACCGGGAAACAGTAGTTACCGATACGCTTACCATGGCGACGATGCCGTGGAAGGAAGTATTTACCGATACGGTATTGCAGCGATTGATCGGGCAGGGATTAGCAGCGAATGCAGATTTGAAAATTGCTGTGGAACGGATCAACCAGTCCAAAGCGAGCCTGAGGATGAGCAAAAATGCTTTCCTGCCTTCACTAAATGGTACGGTATCGGTTAAAGAATCCCGACTTGCTTATCCGCAGGGATTCGGACTTTTTAAACAGGCTACCCAATACGATCTTGGCCTGAATACGGGTTGGGAAATTGATATCTGGGGAAAGCTGAGCAGTGGGAAACGGGCTGCTGTAGCGGATCTGCTGGGCAGTGATGCTGCAAAACGCGCTATAGAAACACAGCTCATTGCAGATATTGCCCATTATTATTATGAACTGCTGTCATTGGATGCCCAACTGGATGTAACCCAAAAAACGGCAGCCAACAGAGCGGCAGATGCGAAGGCGATTGCATTGCTTTTTGAGAATTCCATTTTGAATGGTGTGGCTGTGGTACAAAGTGAAGCGAACTATTATGAAGCAGAACTGGATATCCCGGACCTGTTACAGAAAATACGGAAAACGGAAAATGCTTTAGCGGTACTGCTGGGACAAACTCCCGAAGCAATCGGGCGGACTACGATAGCAGAGCAACAATTGGTATATGACCTGAAACCTGGTATTCCGGCACAACTGCTGGCCAATCGCCCGGATGTCCAGGAAGCGGAATATAATTTCAGGGCTTCTTTTGAAAATACCAATGTGGCCCGGGCTTCTTTTTATCCGGCTCTTGCGATTACCGGGGCTGGAGGATTTTCGAGTTTTGGGCTTAGCAACTGGTTTACAAATACCGGGCTTTTCGGGAATATTGCCGGGGGGTTAACCCAGTCCATCTTTAATAGAGGCAGTAATAAAGCACAGCTAAATATTGCGGCGTCCAGGCAAAAGCAAGCGTTGTATGCCTTTGAATTGTCATTGCTGAAAGCCAGTCAGGAAGTGTCAGACGCCTTGTCCAGTTACCAGAATGCCGAAGCGAAAAGTATAACCCGTAAAAAACAATTGGAAGCACTTACAAAAGCGGTCACTTTTAATAAAGAACTCCTTAATAACAACCGAAATACCAACTATACCGACGTACTGACGGCAGAACAAAATCTGTTGAAAGCCCAATTGAAGGGGATTACCGACCAGGCCCAGCAATTGCATGCTGTGGTGAGTTTGTACCGGGCACTCGGTGGGGGATGGAACTAAATATTAGAATGTTTTGCAAATAAAAAAACGGCTGTCTTACTGAGACAGCCGTTTTCGTATTAATACCCTTGATTTTGGGAAAATCCTTTGGTGACATCCATGGTCTCCTGTGGGATTGGGAATACCCTTCGGTACGGGGGAGAGGCAGGTTTTGCCGAAAAAGGCAGGTCGTACTTTCCGAAACGGATCATCTGAGGGCGACGGTACATTTCCCAATACATTTCAAATCCTAATTCTTTATATAATGTGGCAGCATCCAATGATCCTATTGGTGTACCGGGAACATTGCCAAACAGGGCTTCTCTTGTTCTGCTCGTGCGCAAAATATTGACGTCGGCTAAAGCAAGTCCGGTTTGTCCTTTGCGGAAATAGGCTTCGGCCCTCATGGTATAAATTCCTCCCAAACGGTATAATGGAATATCTACATTACTGGATCCATTCCCTTCTTCCGGGTCAAATTCAAATTTGAATACACGAACTCCACGATTGATCTGGTTTTGTGCAAAAATCGCTTGGGATGGGTTGTCGAAATTCAGTGCCGGTGTGAAGTTCATCGGTGTAGCACTGCTTTTTTCCATGAACAGTTCGGATACTTTAATACGGTTGTCCGGGGTCATCTCAAAATTACCGGAGCTGGTTAGTTTAGGTCCGTATTGTGGCCCTTCCATCAGACCGAAATTAAAATGAAACCAAGGCAGGCCTCCGCTGTTGGGTACGATATCACTTGCAGGAACACTGGTGGTCGTGGCATTATTCATGAACCAGGTACCGTCACTGTATTGAACATAACGGTGGAATCTCGGGTCATTATGGTTTCCTTCCCAACTCGCATAAAATTCAGGAGTGGTACAGGCCGCATTTGTACCACGGTTGGCTGGTGAAGTTCTTTGGTTCCGTTCCATAGAAACATAAGCAAAATCATTATCTCCATTGCGGATGTAATCAATTTTCTGAACGACAACAAAAATAAGTTCTGATCCACCGGAATTGTCAATAGAGAAATTCTTGAAGTAATTGCTCTCCAGGCTGAATTTACCGGAATCTGTCAGTAGCGAAGTATAATAGATAACACGGTCCATATCGGTACCGGTGCCACTTACAGCAGGCTCATTGAAATTAAATGTAGAACCTGCATTGTACCGGTCTTTGAATACGGCACGGTTGAGGTACATCGTACTTAGCAATCCATAGGCTGCTTCTTTGGTAAAACGGCCATTGTGGGTGGACTGCTGTCCCAGTTCGGCTAAATCCGGAAGTAAGGCTTCTACTTCCAATATCAGGTTATCAATAGCGGTATCAGCATGCAATATCTGTATGGGAGCATTGGTAGAATAGGGATCGCGAAAGGGTGCCTGGCCAAATAAATCCAATGTTGTATAGGTATAATAGGCTAATAGCCCTTTGGCTTCCGCTAATAATAATGTTTTTTGTTCGGTATTGCTTTCACTGATGCTTTTTATGGCGGTCAGGGAACGCGTGATCCCGTTGGTAAGCATGTTCCAGTTACTGGTCACGATAGCATTGTCAGGCCCCCAGGTGAATTCATGCATGGAGCGCCATTTACCACCATCTCCCCAGTCACTACCGCGGGTGGGTAACATGGCAACATCGGAAGTATATTCCTGTAAGGCAAACACACCACCGTGGTCTACAAATGTACCATCGCCCAAACGGTCATACGCTGCAGCCAGGGCTCCGGCAGGATTGGCAACTTCACCACCCAGGACTTCGTCTAAAACTACCTCATCCAGGTTGGTACAACCGGCAAAAAATAAGGATAGTGACGCTATAGTGATCGTTCTGATATTCAGTATTCTATTTGATTTCATGATTATAATTTTAAGGTTGCACCTAATAAAAATGTTCTTGACGTAGGGTAACTGGAATAATCGATTCCGAGGGATTGATTACCACCATTGGATTTCGGGCTGTTGATTAACGGATCATATCCGGTATAGTTGGTAATCGTTAGCAGGTTCTGCCCGGTTACATAGAGCGTAAGCCCCTGCATCCATTTCAGTTCCTTGATGTCGAAAGTATAGCCTAAACGTGCAGTATTCAGTCGGATAAAATCAGATTTTTCAAGGAAGAGGGTGGACAATTGCGGTGAATTGGATGGGTTGGCACCCGATTCATAGTAGCCGGTAGCCACGTTACGGTCTGAAGAGAGGTTGTTGATGTTTAACGCATTTAGGCCGGTATTGTTCAACAGATAGCCTCCGGTTTGCCCGATGATTGAAAAAGAGAAATCAAAGTTTTTATAACGCATCTGGCTGTTCAGTCCGTAATTGAATTTCGGTAAGGCACCTTCAATGATCACCCGGTCTTTACTGTTTATGACTCCATCGCCATTGGTATCCCTGAAAATATCTTTGCCGTTCTCATCAAATCCGTCATGTTGTAAGAGGTAGAACGATCCGGCAGCATATCCGCTTCGGTAAATATTCGCGTACACACCCGATTGTCCCGGTCCGGAAATGGTTCCCGACAGGATTTCCGAAACCGGAAGCCCTTTGATTACATTATTCAGTGTGGCACCATTGACATCCAGCGACCACTTGAAATCTTCGGTATCCACAATGTGGGATCCCAACATAAATTCAAAACCTTTGTTGATGATTTTTCCATCGATGTTGACCCAAATCGTATTGGTAGGGCTCAATACCTGTGAAGGTATATTCAATATGGCATCGGTTGTTGTTTTATTAAAATAATCCAGTGTTCCATACAAACGCCCTTTCCAAAAACTGAAATCCAGTCCTACGTTGTATTGTGTTACCACCTCCCATTTTAAATTCGGGTTTGGGGTACGGGCCACCGATACACCATTGACTAATTCCAGGTCATCGTAGAGGTAATACCCATCCGGGCCTGAAAGCGCATAACTGGCTTTGGTGATTTTGTTTTGTACTTCCTGGTTTCCGGTTTGTCCCCAGCTGGTGCGTAACTTCAGGTTTTCAATACTGCTGGATGCATTCAGGAAATTTTCCTTGAAAATATTCCACCCTAAGGCAAAAGAAGGAAAGTATCCGTACTTGTTGTTTTCTCCAAAACGGGTAGATCCGTCGGCACGCATCGAAGCGGTTAAAAGGTATTTGCCATTAAAGGTATAATTGACCCTTCCAAAATAGGACTGTAATTCATTCTCCTGTGCGAAACCGGCTACACCCGACTGTACACCTGCAAAACCGGGATTGTTTCCTGGATTGATGCCCACATTCTGGTCGGAAACGCCGTCAATGCTAAAGCTGCTTCCGGAACGTTCGAATTTCTGATAGGAGAAACCAGCCAATGCTTCAAACTTATGTTTGTCTGCCAGCAGGTCATAGGTCAGGTAATGTTCGACAAGGGAATTTTTAGACTCCATGTTGTTTTGAACGTATTTCCCTTTGGGGTTGAGGTCGGTAAGGTTCGGATAGATCGTGGTATTGCGTTCTGCAATCGAGCGGTCAATACCGATATTTAATTTGTATTCCAGCCCTTTTACAATGCGGAATGAAGCTTCCATATTCCCCAATACGCGTAATGTCCGGGTCTGGTCTTCATAGATGCTCAATAAATAAGCAGGATTGTAATGCGCATTCATATTGAAGTTGGTATACGCGCCATTTTGATCAAATACCGGGCGGGTAGGATTGGCCATAAGGGTATGAATAATCAGCTGGCCATTGGATCCCCCATCATCACTGGTCGGCACCCCGTTATCTTCGGTTTCACTCGCTGTCAGGTTGACTTTTACTTTAAGGCGTTTGTCATCCAGGAATGATTCCGATGCATTGATACGACCCGAAGTACGTTTGAAACTGCTTTGGTTTACAATTCCTTCCTGGTTCATCTGGGCGAGGGAAGCATAGTAATTCCCGGAATCGGTTTGTTTGGCAAAAGACAACGAATTGTTCTTTGTGATGGCTGTACGGTAAATGACGTCCTGCCAATCGGTACTGGCACCATGATCAAAAGCAGGATCGGTAATTGCCGTCCGGTAGGTATCTGCGGAAAGCACATCCAGTTTTTTGGCGACAGTCGATAGTCCCATGTAGGTATCTAATGTCAGTGTGGCTTTTCCTTTGGATCCTTTTTTGGTTGTTACAATGACCACTCCATTGGATCCCCTGGCTCCATATATAGCAGCAGCAGAGGCATCTTTTAATACGGTAATCGATTCAATATCGCTGGTATTCAGGAAATTCAATGGATTTTTGGCTGCGGAAGATCCAAAGCCCACATTGGTTCCACCCGGACTCACATCATCATTGGATAACGGTACTCCATCGACTACGAAAAGCGGTGTACTTCCGCTTCGGATAGAACCGACCCCACGGATGCTGACATTTACTCCGGCTCCTGGCTCGCCACTGGATCCTACCACACGTACTCCGGCCACTTTTCCCTGTAACAGGTTATCTGCGGATACATTGATTCCCTGTCGGGACTGATCGGCATTCAACTGTGTCACCGCTCCGGTAACATCGGCCTTGGATTGTTTTCCATAGCCAACGACCATGACTTCACTCAGGTTAGCTGCATCGGGTTCCAACTGGATGGTAAGTGTTTTCCCCGTCACCGTCACTAATTTGGTTTTATAGCCTACATAGGATACGGCCAGTGTTTTTCCTTCTTCGACAGTAATTTCAAATTCTCCGTCTACATTTGTTATGGTACTGTTGTTCTTCCCGGTTTCTGCAATAGTGGCTCCCGGAAGTGGCAGTCCGTTTTCGTCCGTAATTTTTCCTTTTACGATTTGCTGTATCAAAATTTGATTGGCAGCAACTGTAGGGATTTTTTTGATCAGCACCAGTTTGTCATTGATGGTATAGCTGAAATGGGCTTTATGGGATAAATCGTTCAGCACATTTTCCAATGGTTCCGTATAGGTGATAGTATAACTTGTCTGATCTTCGATTACAGCTTCCCCATAGCTGAATTTATATTGTGTTTGGCGGCTGAGCTGTGAAAAAATAGAAACCAGTGTCGCTTTGGCGGAATTGATTTTTGCCTTTGGTGGTGCATTTTTCAGTTCTCTGCTATATCCGGCATGAAAAGAAAGTAATGCCGGGACTAAAAGCAGGAAGCTTTTAAGTTTAAAAGAGGTAATTTTAAAAGACATGATTTAAGGTGTTGGTTTTACGATGCTTACTAAGGGCTGCTATTAGTAGTGTAATTGCGGCTTGTTTTTTTGATTTGTAGTTAGTTGACTTTTACTGTATTCCCATAAGTTTCAAATTTTAGATAGGTGATATAATTTATTTGTTGTAGGATGCTTTCTAAGGATGCTTTTTGTGCCACGAATACGGTGACGCGTGTATCAGGAATAGTTGTATTGGCTAACTGGAAGTTCACACCATACTTATAATGAAGGAGTGAGAACACTTCTTCCAGCGGTACATTATTCAGGGTGATATCCTGTTTGTACCAGTTGTTAAGCAATGCTTTGTCTGCTTTTTGTCTGGTCAGTTTTTCAGCTTCAAATGAAGCTTCTTCCCCGGGAATTAAATCGATACTGGCAGTGGCAGTGGTAACATTTACTTTTCCGGTGACTACCGCTACATGGCATTGTTTACCAGAAAGCTGGATGTGAAAGGAAGTTCCCAGTACTTTTGTTTCGAGCTGGCCGGAGGTAATGATAAAAGGATGCTGTGCATCTTTGGCAACATTAAAAAAAGCATTTCCCTGTAGCAGTTGTACTTTTCGGGTCGCTCCAGTAAATTGGGCAGGATAGTGAAATTTGGAATGTGCGGCCAGGTAAATTGTTGAGCCATCGCCCAGTTTCAGGGAATCCGGGGCCTGCATTGTGGTAAACGTCAGCATTTTTTCGACAGTGCCGGCTTTGGGCTTGAGGAGTATTCCGAGTCCCAGGAGTAAGAGTATACTGGCAGCGGCAATATACCGGAGATAATGCACCGGACGCTCTTTTTGGTCGATGTGTTTCAGGATTCCGGCATATATCTTTTCGGATACCTGTTCTTTATTTCCCATTGTAGGGGTGTCCCATTCCGGGGTCTTATATTCTGAATGCATAAAATCATTCAATACATTTTCTTCCGCTTCTGAAGTACGTTTCCGGTTGCTTTTCTCAATAAGATATCCGAGGATATGTTTGCTTTTTTTAATCATCATTAGGGTATAGTTACCTATAAGTACCGTAAGTGATGAATCGTACCATCGAAAATTATTATGAAACCGTTAACACAAGGTTATGATAAAAGATGAGCCAGTACACTGCTCAGGACTCCTGCCCAGGCATGGTCTTTTACGCCGGAACGGAGTTGTTTCAGGGCGAGTGAAAGCTGATTTTTTACAGTTTGTTTGGATAGGCTTAATTCGGTAGCAATCTGTTCGATAGACATTTCCTGGAGTTTGTGCATCAGGAAAATTTCTTTTCTTTTTTCCGGGAGCCTGTCAAGAAGTAGGTACAGCTGATCGGCCAGTTCAGAATCGGCTGGCGGTAGGTTTTCGATCAGGTAATTTTCAAATTTGTCTTCCAGAACAGTTTTATCCATCCGGTTCATTCTGTAGTTTTTAAAGATCTGGTTTTTTACGGCGCGAAAGAGGTAATGATCCATCGCCACAATTTCAACCTCTTTTCTTCTTTCCCAGAGGTCGATAAAAACATCCTGGACTACATTTTGTGCCAGTTGTTCATCCTGGGTCATTTTAAATGAAAACACATTTAATTTTTCCCAATATTCAGTATATACTTTTTCAAAGTCTTTACGGTCTTCCATTTTAAAAAGGCATAATATCGGTGAGGTGCAAAATACGGGATTGTATTGGCGTCCTGTTTTTCGTTAAAGTTATGTTTCAATTAATTAAAGGTTTACCCTCTTTTAAACCAACGGAATTTTTGATTTGTTTTTTTTAGACTAACACTGGCTTAACCTGAACCGCTTAATTTTACCACCATTATGTACCGAATAACCATTTGTTGTAGGATGTGTTAGGACGTACTTTCTACTATAGGCTTCTGCCCGGATTGTACCCACAAGTACTATTTACTCATTACATTTTAATTATACCACGTATGAAGTCTATTACATTGCTTACCGCTTTCCTGTCTGCAGCAGCAGTTTTTCAGGCCAATGCACAAAATGATACTCAGCACCTGAATAAGATTCAGGTTATCGGGTCACACAACAGTTACAAAAATGCTATTGAGCCGGCATTGCTAAAGGTGCTGATGGCAAAAGATTCTACACATTCGCTCCGCGGCCTCGAATATGAGCATATTTCAATTACGGATCAGCTGAATATGGGATTGCACAACCTCGAGATTGATGTGTATGCCGATAGTAAAGGAGGAAAATATGCCCACCCAAAAGGCCTTGAACTGGCGAAGCCAGATCGTGCTTATGATCCACAGGGTGTGATGCACCAGCCGGGATTTAAGGTGTTGCATATTCCGGATATTGATTTCCGGAGTTCCAGCCTGACCTTTGAAGCCTGTCTGCAGACTTTACAAAAGTGGTCGGATGCGCATCCGGGACACGTTCCGGTTTTTATCACACTGGAACCGAAAGATGGAAGCGCTAACCGGTTTGGTACCCAACCGGAAAAATTTACCCCAAAATTATTTAAGGAACTGGATGGCGTAATCAGGCGTGTCCTGGGATCGGATAAACTGATTGTGCCGGATGATGTGCGGGGGAATTATGCTACACTGGAAGCAGCCGTACTGGCAGGCAACTGGCCCACAATGGCACAAGCCAAAGGGAAATTCCTTTTTATATTGGATGATAGCAACGAGAAACGGGATTTGTATAAGAAAGGGCATCCTTCCTTAAAGGGACGTACAGTATTTATCAATGCGGAACCGGGAACGCCCGAAGCGGCAACTTTATTTCGCAATGATCCAGAAGATAGTACTATCCCGGGGCTGGTTAAAAAAGGATACATCATCCGAACCCGTGCCGATGCCAATACCGAAGAAGCCCGTGCGAATGATTACACTCATTTTAAGGCGGCCCAAAATTCCGGTGCGCAAATTATAACGACAGATTATTACCAGCCGAGTACATTTTTTAATTCTCCCTACCATGTGAAATTTGACGATGCAACCTATGTAAGGCCGAATCCCGTGAATGGAAGCGAACAGTAAAGAGTCAGCGTACTATTCCAGGACTTAATAAAGAGCGGTTCCCTTTTTGGTAAGGTGCCGCTCTTTTTTATTGCGGCCGTAAATCCTGGACTGCCCCGGATTTTAAATCCACCTTAAAATGACTGGAGGGTGCACCACTTAAAAACCGGTTCAATATGGTAAGGAAAAGCCCTAATTTATCCTGGATAGGATCTCCTTTTTGCTGGTATTTAAAAAAGGAAGCGGCAAGGTATTGATACTGCCTGATCCGTTCCGGACCTATATCGGATAGTGCAAGCTGATCGGCACTGCGAATACGGTAAAAGTCGGTGATAAGGTCGAGCCCGTTCCACTGTTCAAAATCACTAAGTACCAGTTTATTTTGTCCTAATTCTTTTTGTGTTTTCTGCAGGCCTTTTTTCCACTTTTTCAGATTGCCTTTTTTGTGCAGGAGTGTTGTAGCATAATCATCGGAACTCATCCGGGTGAGTGCTAACAAATCGGCACCACTTACCTGTAACATGAATTCTTTAAATGCTTTGGGCCAGTCATCGGGTAAAAATCGGAGCCGTACCAGTTCCTTCAGGTGCCAGTCGGTAAAGGCGTGGTAATTTTTAGCTTCAAGTATCGTAGGATCCCATAGTTCAGGATGGTTTTGACTTTTCAAAAAGGCATATTCCATACGGTATAAGGCAAATAACTCATCAAACCGGGGCACAGTATCGATGGATATTGTATTCACTTCCAATATTCCGTCAGGTTGTACCGTCAATACTTTGTAGGCAGGAATATAGGCTGCAAGTGAGGGTGTTTGTATGTTGACCAGTGTATTTCCTTTCTTCGTTTTTTGGATTCCGGTATCGTTAAGGTGCATGTGCCCGCCAAAATGAATTTTTAATCCTGCATCTGCAAAAGTCTGTGCGACTTCTTCTGAAGGGACGCGGTTGAGTTGCCATTTGTCTGGCCCCATCAGTGCGCTAATAGCTTCGGAGGCTCCATCGTTAAATTCGACCATAGGGTAATGACTGAAAGCGATCAGTGTCTTGCCTTGTTGCTCCGCTTCCATCGCTATTTTATGTACCCATTCCACTAAATGTTTTTTATGTGATAGGACCTGATTGTAACCAATCCCAGCCTCGGAATAGCTTTTTGAATTTTTGGGATCGCTGGCCTTCGTGTCTTTTGGGATATACACATTACCATCTATGGCAAGCAGCCAAAGTCCCGGGGTTGGTTCTACAAGATAACTCACATCCGGTACGGTATAACCGGGAGCCACTTCATAAGTTCTATTGGACAATGCTGCCGCCGTTTGAGCTTTAGCATACGAATAATTTCCAGTGGAGTAGGTGCTAAAAGGAGTGGGCCAATAGCGGTAGCTTTCTTTCGGGAAGAAACCGAATTCCTGCAAATGATCGGTAATGCCCGAATAGCCCATTTTGGTAATATCACGGGTGATGACAGCAGGAAGGATATTTGAATCGGGTTTGTAATTCCCGGTGGTACTGAAAATCGGCTGCCGTTTCCCGCCTTCCCCGAGAAAATCATCTTTTCCCGATTCCTGAGCGAAAGGGCCTACAGGGTCATGGTTTCCGGTAGTGATAAAAAACTGTATGTTGTACGTTTCGGTATAATACTGCAACAGTTGCTGAAGGCCCCGAATGTGGAGTGGCTGCCCGTCGTCGCTGTAATCTCCGGGAAGTGCGACATAATGAATCCCACGCTTTGCAATATCCTCTAAGGCTGCCAGGAAGGCAAAATAATTCTCGTTAAAGATCCGGGTGGAATGCAACTGGGATTCCATCGTCCGTAATAAGGTGTATTTTCCAGTAGTAGGATTCCAGATTCCTTTATAAGGATTGTCCTGTAGCGTCCCGTATAAATCCTGCAGGTGTACATCGGCCAGGAAGGCGATTTGTACTGTATCCGTTTGTTGTTGTGCGAGAAGAATGATAGGGGTGGTGAGTAAGAAAAGGGTAATGAGAAATCGATTCATGGATATAGGACTAAGCAACGCGTACAGACAATCAGGGAATTGTGTATGGCGTTGTATTAATCTGCTAGGATAGGCAAAAAAAGGGTAAAATAATTTAAGCCAATGTTATATAACCGGAATGCTTGTGTTAGGGGATAAGGCTCATCCTGTGACAGTGTAAAAATTAATTGCGTTGGATATTGAACTTCTCCCGATAAGCCGTAGGCGTCATTCCCACATTTTTCTTAAAGAGCAACCGGAAGGTTTTGATGTCATTATAGCCTGATTCCTGCATTACATCCAAAATGCTGCAATGGGATTGTTCCAGGATTTTTTTGGCAGCTTCGATACGGGTTTTCTGCAGGTATTCGATTGGGGTAATTCCCGTGGCGAGCTTAAAGCGCCTGGCGAGGTTTCTCCTGCTGGCAGGAACATCGGTGATAATTTCTTCGATTGTATTGGCACTGCTGAAGTCAATGCTAATTTTTTGCTGGGCCATTTTAACGAGATCGTCGCCATGATTTTCCGGAGGAGCAAAAGTACCGAAGTAATTCTGCTGTGCACGGTCAATATCTATAGAGAATATTTTGGCGGTACGGACACCCATTTCACGGCTGCAATAGATTTCAATCAGCCGGATCATCAGGTGAAAACTGTTTGTAGCACCACCGCTGGTATACAGCCGGTCTTTTTCGGTCACTACCGCATCCGACTGCAGGTGTACTTTGGAAAAGCAGTAGAAAAAGCATAACCCGCATCAATATGTGTGGTTGCCGGGCGATCGTTTAATAATCCGGTAGCAGCCAATAGAAAAGCACCCGTACAAAAACTGGCCAAAGCGGCGCCTTGCTGGTACTGTTGTTGCAGCCACGGAATCAGTTCAAAATTTTGTTGCAACTCTGTTAATCCTTCCGATCGAAAAGCAGGAAGCAGGATCAGGTCATATATTTTGGTGTCCGCCTGTTGTAGTATGTACCCCGGGTAAGGTGCCGGTTCCCACTGTGGTGCATGAACGAGATCGATGCTAAAAAAGGGAGGCTGTCCGCTTTCCTGGTAAAAACGATTGACCGTTTCAAAAACGTCCAGAATCGCTGCTACACTTAGCAATCGGTGATCCCGGGTCAGTACTATGGCTAATTTCATATTCCTAAATTTTGATAATGCTATTACAAATGTATGAAATTGAAGGATAGGTGATTTGGTGTTTCAAATGACAAACTGATTGCAATTAAACGATTTGGTACGCACTTCTTACTCCTTACATCTTCCCCTCTTCCTAAACACCTTCTTTAAAATGTCTCAAATCCCCCTTATAGTTGACTGTAATAGACAGTCGACCGTACGGAATTCTGTTGTATTTTTACATTATAATTATTTAGGCTTTTTAATTGTATAATTAGTCGTCTAATTATTAAATAAGTAGTTATTCGTAAATTTACTAACCAAATCTATTTGTATGGCAACTCAAGTTTTTATTAATTTACCCGTAAACGACCTCAAACGATCTATTGCTTTTTTTACGGCATTGGGGTATCAATTCAACCCACAATTTACGGATGATAATGCTACCTGTATGATCATCAGCGATACTATTTATGTAATGCTTCTGGTGAAGCCCTTTTTTAAAACGTTTACACCAAAAGAAATTTCGGATGCATTTAAAACTACGGAAGTTTTAATCTGTCTTTCTGCGGAAAGTCGGGAAGCTGTCGACGATTTGGTTACAAAAGCGGTGAAAGCGGGAGGTAAGGCACCGGCAGCGAAACAAGATCAGGGCTGGATGTATGGCCATGGCTTCGAAGACCTGGATGGCCATTTGTGGGAAGTAATGTATATGGACCCAAATGGAATGCCGCAATCATAGTTATTAATCTAATCTTATACAACGTATGAAAATAGCAATTGTAATTGTTCGTATCCTGTTGGGACTTTTATTTCTTTTTGCTTCGGTGACCTATTTTATGCATGCTACACCGCCACCTGAACTACAGGGGAATGCAAAATTGTTTACAGATGGGCTTACTGCTTCGGGATATATGATGCCTTTGGTGAAAAGTATAGAGCTGCTTTGTGCCATCGCTTTCCTGAGTGGTCGTATGGTCACGCTGGCGAATATTGTAATCTTACCCGTAACCGTAAACATCCTGATGATTAATATTTTCCTGCTTCCGGAAGGGCTTCCCATTGCCCTGGTCGTTTTTTTGGCAAATCTGTTCCTGATTTATGCGTATCGTGACAATTATAGGACTGTTTTTCGCCTGAAACGAAATGAAAACAATACACTTACATAACTTTATTATTTACAATTTTTATGGCAACAATTAATCCGTACCTTAATTTTAAAGGTACTACAGAAGAGGCATTCAATTTTTATAAAACAGTTTTCGGAACAGAGTTCATCGCACTACAGCGATTTGAAGGTGCTCCGGGCTGTGATGGAATGCCTGTAGAAGACCAAAACAAAATCATGCATATCGCACTGCCGATAGGAAAGGATAATGTGCTAATGGGAACTGATGTGACTGATGCGAATAAATTTGACCTCATCGTAGGAAATAATTTCTCGATGTCATTGAATACGGATGCCGAAGCCGAAGCGACTACACTTTTTACAGCCTTATCGGAGGGTGCAGAAATCAGGATGCCCTTGCAAAAAACATTTTGGGGAGCTTACTTTGGGATGCTGGTTGATAAGTTTGGCATTCAGTGGATGGTAAACTACGATTACGAACAGGAATAGTTTTTACCTTATGGATAAAACCACTTTAAAGGAACATATAAAGCTCGGTATTTTTGTAGGCGAATAGGAGACCAGCGGTTGTGTTTTTGCCACCGAAACTTCCCAGGCAGTTGCTATTCAGGTACTGATGTCTATGAATGGCTTCCGGGTGGTTTTTTCCTGTTACACCGGGTAAAAGTTACCATCGGAAATGTGGGAACAGAAAGTACGGAGATTATAGGCTGGAATGCCAAGGAGCAGCTCTTCTTAGTGCGTAGCTTTGATGCTTTTGGCAATTGTGAAGAATATTCGATGGATTTGTGTAGTGGATTCCTGTCATTCCGAAGTACAGAACTGCGGTTTCGTGGCGCTTTTTCGGAAGATAAGCAGGAGCTTTCCGGGATTTGGGAAAAAGATGATGGCGTTGGCTGGTATCCACAGATGGAAATCAGGGTGATCCGTCGGTAATGCATTTAAAAAAAGATAGTATGCTACAATTTAAACAAGCATTCAGTAGTTTTTCAGTGAAAGACCTGGAAGGTGCTAAAAGATTTTACGGGCAGACCTTAGGGCTTGAAGTCACCACAGGAGCAGAAGGCGTGCTGGAATTACATGTTCGCGGACAGGATATTATTATCTATCCGAAATCTGATCATCTGGCGGCAACATTTACAGTGCTGAATTTTACCGTAGCCCATCTGGCCGCAGCGGTACGGGAACTTTCTAAACTGGGTGTAGTATTTGAAAAATATGATCTTCCCGGAATCCAGACGGGGACGGATGGTATCTTTAGGGACGGTGATAGGGCTATGGCCTGGTTTAAAGATCCAGATGGAAATGTGATTGGCCTGATCGAAAATTAATCGAGCTTCATTGGATTCTCGACCTGCAGGAATTCATTTTCATTTTTGGAAATTACAATCGTTGCCACACCGTTCCCGATAAAATTGGTAATGGCGCGGGCTTCGCTCATAAATTTATCAACGCCCAACAGGAATGCAAGGCCTTCTACCGGGATTTTATGAATGGCCGTCAGCGTGGAAGCGAGTACGATAAAACCACTTCCGGTTACACCGGCAGCACCTTTGGAAGTAATCATCAGGAGCCCGATGATGGTTAGGATTTCGCCAAAGCTGAGGTGTACGTCATAGAGTTGAGCCAAAAAGATGATACACATGGAAAGGTAGATGGAAGTACCGTCCAGATTAAAGGAATAACCGGTAGGGACGACGAGCCCGACCACCGATTTGCTACAGCCCATGCGCTCCAGTTTTTCCATAAGGCTTGGCAGCGCAGGTTCCGAAGAGGAAGTGCCCAACACAATGAGCAACTCTGCTTTCATAAACTTCAGGAAATCCAGGATACGAATCTTGTAATACCGTAAGATACTGCCCAGTACCACAAATATAAAGAGCGCCATCGTGATGTATACGGTGACCATCAGTTTTCCCAATGGAATTAATGTCTGCAATCCAAACTTTCCGATTGTATAGGCCATTCCCCCAAAAGCACCTAATGGGGCAAGGTACATGACGATTTTAAGAACCCTGAAAACCACTTTAGAACATTTATATAAATAGCCTACAATAATTTCCCTCTTACTGTAATAATTCAGTGCGATACCGCAAATTATAGCGGCAAGCAACACCTGTAGCGTGAAGTTGTCCAGAAAAAAATGCCACCAGTCAAAATCGGTTTTGGGATTGGTGGTGTATTGGCTGGCATCCTGAATGTCGAGACCTGACTTGTCGATTTTTCCCGGTTGAATAATATAGGCGGCAAGGATTCCAATCGCAAGGGCAAATGTGGTAACTACCTCAAAATACAGTAGTGCCTTGATACCGATGCGCCCTACTTTCTTTAGGTCTCCCATACCACTAATACCCAATACAATCGTCAGGAAGATAATCGGGCCGATAAAAAGTTTAACTAATGAGATAAAAGAATCGCCCACAACTTTCATTTGTACTGCAGTATCGGGTTTATAATTCCCCAACAATATTCCTGAAACAATAGCAATCAATACCCAAAAGGTAAGATTGGTAACGATATTAAATAGTAAACTGTTTTTTTTGGTTGGTACGTCCTGCATGATATAGCCTTTGTATAAAAAGTGGCTAATATATCATTTAATTTGAGAAGTAAGCGATCACAGGAAAAATGTAAAACTATAATGCTCAGTGCCTGATTTTATATTTTTCTCAGCAGTTCTTTGGCGGCAGCCTGATAGGCAGGGGAATGGTGTGCGAAATCCTTGGATAGTATATCCCGGAGTTCGGGATATACCCAGTCTATCTGTTTTCCGGTTTCGTATAATGCCCGCATCGCATAGGCCTTTGTGGCTGTCTTACTGTCGTTAATCAGCCAGTCGAAGCAGGATTCAGTAATTAGGATAATCTGTTTATCATCTAAAAAAGGAAGATTGTGTTTTGCTTTTTTGCTATGGTGCTTTGCGGCAAACATACAGATTTTGGAAATCGATCGCAGCGCACCTTCATGACGGTATTCCGAAAGGGTACGGCAAAACAGATCCAGGTAGGGAACGAGCCATTCAATTTGGCTTTCCAAAACCAGCTCCAGTATCCAACAGGCTTTATGGTGGTTTTTATCGTTAAGGTTAAATGTTACTGACATAAGGTCCGGAAATAATTCGGGATGTTCAAAGATATAACCTGAATTAAAATCCCGGCTGGGACGGTGTGCCGAACTGTTTTCGATATTGCGGTAGAGCGTTTCATTCATCTTTTCCGGAAATTACAGTGGCAAAATACAACAATTAAAAAGAATAATTAAAAGAGAGACTGGCATAATAGTTTACGGGTAATCCGGGATAATAATACCGTGGAGTAGCACTGCCCACACCAGTAGCATTTACCAATACCATTGCTGCATACTTCTCATTTAATGCGTTGTTGATGCCGGTGGCAATGTGGGAAGTGAAACCCGGGAGCAGGGTAAACCGGTAGCCGGTTTTAAAATTGACAATCCGGTAAGCATCGGAATACATGGTATTTCCATCATTTAAGGGAATACGGTCTACGAATTCAAATTCTCCCGAAAGGTATAGGCCAAAACGGCTCGTGATCATAATACCGCTATTCACCTTGTTCGAGGGTACGCCAGTGAGGTGGTTTCCAGAAAAATCGGTTCCGTTATTCAGGAAGGTGTCAAATCTATAGCGTCCCAAAGAGGCTGTTGCAAAAGGCTGCACTGAAAAAGTGCCGTTTAGCGAAGCGTTGTAATGTATACTGACTTCAAGGCCCTGATGAATGGTTTTGCCGGCATTAATCCCGATGTATTGGTCATCACCCACCCGTTGGGCAACAAGCAGGTCTTTGATCTGCATGTGGTACAATGTGATTTCGGTGTATAATCGTTTGTCCAGCCAGTACAGTTTACTGCCGATTTCAAAATTATATCCGGTTTCGGGTTTGATTTCAGCATTGATATTTCCCGAATCGGTAAGGGTTTCTGCGACACTGGGCAACGAGAATCCTCGGCTGGCCGAAGCATAAAAGGTTTGATGACTGGTAGGTTTGAACAGGAAAGCCAGTTGTGGGGACCAAATGGGGTCATAACTATAGGTTTCCGGAGGCGATTGAGGCATTCGGTTCTCGAGTTCAAATTGTGTCGTGTTAACGCTTAATCCGGCCTGTATTTCGGTTTTTGGGGAAAATTGGATCCGGAACTGTAAAAAAGCATTGTAAAACTCCCGGTATTGCTGGGTATCGGAAATAGGATTGCCTTCGAGGCTCCCCACGCCATTGTTTTGCTGGTACAGGTTCTCAAGCGTTTTACCTTTATAATGATCCCGAAAATATTCGAAACCTGCAATAAACCTGCTGTCCAGGCTGGCGATATGGAAATTCCCGGTGAACTGCGTACGTCCGCCAAATGCGGCTGTTTTTTGTTTTAGAATATCAAAAGGGCGAGGCTCGTTGCTGTCCTTGGTAGCGGCATACACAGAGGTATTGTTCCGGATGCCTGGTGACAGGTCGAATTCGTAGGAAAGGCCCACCATATAAGCGGTATAGTCTTCAAATCCCTTAGCGGCTTTCCAGGTGGGCGCGGCTAAAGAGGGTGTTTGCTCAAAACTTTCCCGGCTTACGGAGCTCGGGATAAAAGCTTTCATGTCGGTATAATTGGCAATGTAGGTGAGTTTGCTGTGGGGTTTCCGAAACAGCTCGCCGGCCAATGTAACCCCTTCCCGGTTGTAGGCACTGTTTTCGCGCCATCCGTCAGTTTTGAGTTTGTGGTAGTTGATGTTCAGGCTGGATTGTGGCGTGTCCAGGCTGTAATTGATATTGTTTTTGACCAACCCGAATGAGCCGTGTGTACTTGTGATGGAAGCGGTGCTTCCGGGAGCAGCGGCAGTAATAGGCGTGAGTAGGATGGCGCCGCCCAATCCTGCACCATATACACTGGACAAAGGCCCTTTGATGATTTCAACCTGTTGTATGTTTTCAATATTGAGGTCTTCGATAGTGGTCTCGGCATCTCCGGAGGTGAGTGGAATGCTGCCATAAAAAGCACGGATCTTATTGGTGCCGTAGGGTGTCCGGGCACCGATGCCACGAATACTGATGCGGTTGGTGTTGATCACAGCAGACTGCATGTACACTCCTGCAATACGATTCAGTGCCGGGCTGATGTCCGTAAGGTTATTCCGCTGGAGGTCGGCAGCGCTTACGATGCCAATTGCAGCAGGTGCATTGAGCAGGCTGTCATTGATATGGAAGGCGCTGATGTGGACTATTTCCAATTGCTGCGAAAGGGAATCTTTGGGTTTTTCCTGGGCAGATGCCAGAAAGGCAGTACCCAAAAAACAGAGTAAAAAGTAATATTTGGACATAGGCCTTTACAGTGTAGATAAGCGGGTTTATGGTGTAAGAGTAGCCCCGATGGAAACAATTATCCTTTTTCCCGGACCGATAACTCCCGGCCGGGAAAAAGATAATGTGTACAGCGGGAACAGGGATCAATGGTAAATCCCGAACCTTTTGCTCCTTAATAGTTGTAGTTTATTTTTTATTGGCGGTTACTTGCCAAATGGTATTGGCACTGTCATCATTCACCAATAGGGAACCGTCTTTCATCACTGTGACAGCTACGGGACGGCCATAGACTTCGGCTTTATCTTCATTGGCGATAAATCCCGTCAGGAAGTCCTGTGGCTTGCCGGAAGGTTTACCGTCTTTAAACGGAATGAATAAGACTTTATACCCGCTGAGTTTGGATCGGTTCCAGGAACCATGCTGTCCTACAAAAGCACCATTTTTATAACTGGCAGGAAAGGCATCTTTAGTATAAAATGCAAAACCGAGGGAAGCGGTATGCGGGCCAACGGGAACGTCAGGAACAATGGCTTTGGCCACCAGGTCTTTGGCGTGTCCTTTCATACGGGGATCTTCGATTTGCCCATAATAAGAATAAGGCCAGCCATAAAAGCCGCCCTTTTTAACGCTGGTTACATAGTCCGGAACCAGTTCGTCACCCAGTTCGTCACGCTCATTAACAGCAGTCCACAATTCGTGATTGACCGGATTCCAGTCCATCCCAACAGGATTACGGATCCCACTGGCATAGATGATTTCGCCAGAACCATCGGGATTGATTTCAAGGATATTGGCACGACGCACTTCTTTATCCATGCCATTTTCGCCGTTATTACTCCCTGAGCCTACAGAAATATATATTTTAGAACCGTCGGCACTGGCCAACAGGTTACGCGTCCAGTGGTTGTTATAGCCACCTGCGGGAAGGGTTACGATTTTTTCGCCTTTGCCTTCCAGTTTCAGTTGGCCTTCTTTATAAGGAAAGCGGTATAAGCCGTCAGTATTGGCGATATAGAAATAATTGTTGAGTATGAGCATACCAAAAGGTTTATTGAGGCCGTCTTTGAATACCTGGCGGGTTTCAAATACACCATCTTTATCACTGTCGCGGAAAACGCTAATCTGGTTGGCACTACTGGAAGTATTGCTTTCTACGACGAATATATCATTATTAGGAGCGATATACGTCGAACGCGGATTTTTGAGGCCGTCGGCAAATTTAGTAACTGTAAATCCGGCGGGTGCTTTTGGTGTCGTTCCTACCGGCCAGTCTTTCATACTGCTGTTCTTGGTTACGGATTCTGAGGAATAAGGTGCAGGAAGTACCAAATCGCCAATAGCGGTTTTGACAGTTGTGCTGCCTTGCTTGGCAATGGCTTCTTTTTCAGATTTTTTTACCTGGCCGTTACCATTACATGAGCTGAGTAATAGTCCTCCGGCGAGGAATAAATAGAGGGGAATGGTTTTCATAGATTTGGGGTTTTGGAAGTTATTTCATTGCTAAAGAGTACAATTTACCAAATTCAGAATCGGAATAAAAAAGGAAGCTCTAATATTAATTATTATTTAACTGTTAAAAGTAGTTTCCATAACTCGCTACAATTTCTGTATATTTGCAAATTATTTTAAAAACTAATACAAGTGATACAAATTCACGATAAAGAGTTCGTACCTTTTTTAAGTGCCTCAGCCATTGATAGTGCGATAGCAGCGATGGCCCAAAAAGTAGCAGAAGACCTGCAGGATGAAATCCCAGTTTTCATCGGTGTACTGAACGGTGCATTTATGGTCGTTTCCGATTTTATGAAACACTATTCGAAGCCCTGTGAAGTAAGTTTTGTGAAGATGGCCTCCTATGAAGGGACTTCAACAACCAATGATGTGAAACAACTGATCGGGCTGAACCAGGATTTATCCGGGAAAACAGTGGTGATTATTGAAGATATTGTCGATACAGGAAACACAGTAGTGGAACTGAAAAAGATATTTGAAGGCCAGAACGTAAAAGATTTTAAAATCGCCACCCTGTTTTTCAAGCCGGAAGCGTATAAAAAAGATATCAAAATTGATTATATTGGTATTGAAATTCCAAACAAATTTATTGTAGGCTTTGGACTGGATTATGACGGATTAGGGCGTAACCTGCCGGAAGTATACCAGCTAAAGTAAATGAATGGGGCATTCCCAGTGTCTGCCCAGATCCAATCGAACAACTATAAACAACCATACAACAGAATGATTAATATCGTATTATTCGGGAAACCGGGAGCCGGAAAAGGAACACAGGCAGAATTTTTAAAAGAAAAATACCATCTCACGCACATTTCTACTGGAGATGTTTTTCGTTACAATATTAAAAACAATACTGATTTGGGCATCGAAGCTAAATCATACATGGATAAAGGCGAACTGGTTCCGGATGCAGTAACCATCAAAATGCTACAGGATGAGGTAGAAAAAAATCCGGGTACGAAAGGATTTCTTTTTGACGGGTTCCCAAGGACACTGGCACAGGCAGAAGCTTTGGAAGCATTTTTAGCGACTAAAGGCTGGTCTATTACCGCGACAATAGCTTTGGAGGCTGATGATGAGATTTTAGTGCAGCGTTTGCTGGAAAGAGGGAAAACGAGTGGACGACCAGACGATCAGGATGAAGATAAAATCCGGAACCGTTATGAGGAATACAATGAGAAGACAGCTCCATTAATTGAATATTACCAGGCAAAAAACCTGTTCCGTCCGGTAGATGGAATCGGCTCTGTTGCTGAAATCACCGAACGCCTGAGTAAGGTGATCGATAATCTATAATTTATAACCCTTGGAAATAGCCATAATATTTTTCTTAATTCTCCTGAACGGAGTTTTCTCGATGTCGGAAATCGCTTTGATTTCTGCACGGAAAAATCGTTTGGAAACTTCCGCTAAAAAAGGAAATGCCAGTGCAAAGACTGCATTGGATTTAGCCAATTCACCCAATAAATTCCTGTCTACAGTACAGATTGGAATTACACTGATTGGTATCCTTACCGGTATTTATTCCGGGGATAAAGTGACCACTGACGTTAAAGTATTCCTGGATAGTTATCCGGCATTACATCCTTATTCCGGAAATCTTTCGGTAGGGATCGTTGTGGTTATACTGACCTTTTTCTCCCTCGTACTCGGAGAATTGGTTCCCAAACGTATCGGATTGAACTATCCGGAGGCCATTGCCAAAATGGTGGCGGTACCGATGAAAGTCATTTCGATTATTACGGCGCCTTTTATCTGGTTGCTGACCAATTCTACGGAATTCCTGTTGAAAGTGTTCCGGATCCGTCCGACCGCTGATGGGAAAGTAACCGAAGAAGAGATTAAAGCGATCATTAAAGAAGGTACTGAAGTAGGGGAAGTTCAGGAAATTGAACAGGATATTGTGGAACGTGTTTTTCACATTGGAGACCGTAAGGTAAACTCGCTGATGACACACCGTAAGGCTCTCGTATACCTTTCTATGGAAGATAATACGGAAGAACTTAAAGCTAAAGTGCTGGAAGAAATCCACTCGGTATATCCGGTTTGTGAAGATAACCTGGATGATCTGGTTGGGGTGGTACTGCTGAAAGATTTATTTGCCAATTTTGAAAAAGGCACGGTTGACCTTCGGGCGATTACTAAAGAACCGGTCTACCTGATTGAGCATACCTCGGCATATAAAGCTTTGGATGTTTTTAAGAAAACCAAGGTACACTATGCCATCGTTACTGACGAATACGGCGTCGTACAAGGTATGATTACCTTAAATGATATTTTGGAAGCCCTCGTAGGAGATGCTTCTGATTTTTACCATGAAGAATTTCAGCTGATCGCCCGTGAAGACGGAACGTGGCTGGTAGACGGTCACTATTCGCTGCATGACTTCCTGACGTATTTTGACCTGGATGAGCTCATCAATGATTATGAGGTCACTACAGTAAGCGGATTGATTATGACCGAACTATCCTATATTCCCAAAGAAGGCGAAAAACTGATCTGGAACCTGTTTGAACTGGAAGTAATCGATATGGACGGGGTGAAAATTGACAAAGTATTGGTACGTTCCCTAAAAGAATAAAGTCACGGAGCGTGACAGCAAAAATAGCGTTGGATTTCAAAGCCGGCCATCGCAGGCTTTGATAGTGTTGAATGAAGAATAACGAATGCCGGATGATAAGGATTAAAAACCACAGCATCGAGGCAGTAAACAAAACAAAATGACAGAAGGAAATTTCGTAGACTACGTAAAAATTTATGTTTCATCCGGGAAAGGCGGAAAAGGATCTACGCACCTGCACAGGGAAAAATTTATTGAAAAAGGAGGCCCTGACGGAGGTGATGGCGGTCGTGGTGGACACGTTTACCTGATTGGAAATAAAGGATTATGGACGTTGTTCCACCTGAAATTTGCAAGACACGTCAAAGCCGGTCACGGTGGCGATGGTGGAAGCGCACGAAGTACAGGTTCTGATGGAGAAGATAAATTTATCGAAGTGCCGTTAGGAACTGTAGTACGGGACAAAGAAACCGATGAAATCCTGTTCGAAATTACCGAACATGGGGAAAAAAGAATTATAGCCAAAGGTGGTAAAGGTGGTTTGGGGAACTGGCATTTTAGGAGCTCCACCAACCAGACACCACGGTATTCCCAGCCGGGTATGCCAGCGGAAGAGAATGATATTGCACTGGAACTGAAAGTGTTGGCGGATGTAGGCCTGGTAGGTTTTCCAAATGCAGGTAAATCGACATTGTTGTCGGTGCTTACTTCTGCAAAACCAAAAATTGCCGATTATCCTTTTACGACCTTAAAGCCGAATTTAGGAATCGTCGCTTATCGTGACTTTCAGTCTTTTGTAATTGCCGATATCCCGGGGATTATTGAAGGTGCTGCAGAAGGAAAAGGACTGGGGCATTATTTCCTGCGTCATATCGAACGGAACTCAACATTGCTGTTTTTGGTACCCGCAGATGCGCCAAGTATCAAGGAAGAATACGATATCCTGATCAATGAGCTGACGAAATACAATCCAGAGATGCTGGATAAAGAACGCCTGTTGGTTGTGTCCAAATGCGACATGCTCGATGAGGAACTTCAGGCAGAGATGAAAATACAAATGGATGCCGACTTTAAGGATATTCCATATATGTTCATTTCTTCTGTGGCACAACAGGGATTGACAGAATTAAAAGATAAACTTTGGAAAATGCTGAACGAAGAAGTATAAGCCTAAAATAGAATACTATAAAAAAGATCACCTTTTCGGGTGGTCTTTTTTTATGGGTTACTAATAGATCAATAAAAAATGATCCTGGGTTTTGTATCCAGTATAAGCAGCACTGAAGTATTGTATCAAATAAGAATTAATTTGCCCCTACCGAAATGCTATCTGCTATAGCATAAAGAAAAACATAATGATTTGTTGCGGGCTACAGTTACTATAGCTATAAAAATCTATTTTATGTAGTATCTTGTTCATTAAATCAGGCAATAGGAATGAAGACGAAGAATGAAAGCAATGCAATAACAAACAATACTGATTAAACACTACAAATCATGGATGAGCATACGATTAGAATGGTATTAGAGACTATAGATCAGCAGCCTGAAACCTGGCTGTATCTGCCGCCCCAGCAATGGACTCTGGAAACAAAAGGAATATTCTCTCAGGACAGCAGTGAATTGGCCGAAGATGAAATTGGAATTCCTCAGGAATATCAGGACAAAGGCTGGATTGCAGCGTTGGATCAGGCGACTATAGAAGATATAGTGCTGAACGCAAAAGAGCAAAAAGAGACGGTATCGGTTGAAGAACTATTTGAAGCTTTCCTGTTTTATTATGAGAATGATGCCTTTATTTCATTTGAATAAAGTAACTTTTACATGCGATTAAGCGGTAGGAAAGTATCATAATCCGGAGCCTCACTTTCATATTTTATACTCTTCGATTTTTCGAAAAAAAGCATCTTTATAAGTCGCGCCGACAGGCAGTTCTTTGCCATGGAGGAACACCGAAAAGTTATCAGTAGATTCGATATGCTGGAGTGCAATGATATATGATTTGTGGATTTGTACAAAATCAGTTGAGGGTAGCGATTCCAATATGTTTTTCAGGGAAGAATGGGTAATCAGCATAGTAGCGGTAGTATGCAGGCAAACATAATTCTGTAATGCTTCCGCATATAGGATATCCCGGATAAACACTTTTGATAATTTGTTTTTACCATCTGTCCGTACAAAGAGGAAATCCTGTTGCATGACCGGAGTTGTTGCTACAGGAAGGGTATTCAGTTTGGAAGCCGCCTGGTAAAACCGTTCAAAAGCGATGGGTTTCAGCAGATAGTCTGTTGCATTCAGGTCAAATCCTTCCAAAGCAAAATCGGGATAAGCCGTGGTGAAAATTACTTTACAGGATTTTGGGATAATCTTAGAGAGTTGTAACCCGGTAAGCTGTGGCATCTGTATATCGAGAAAGACCACATCTACTTCATTTTGTCCCAGGAATGCCAGTGCCTGTAAGGAATCGGAAAATGAACCGACTTTATCCAGGAACGTAATTTTAGCGACATAATTTTCCAGTAACCGTATGGCTGGTGGTTCGTCATCTACAATGATACATTTCAGTTTCATAGACCTTGATTTAGGGGAATCTTAAGATAGGTCGTAAAGATATCATTTTCCTGTTTTTTATCCAGTATAAAGTTGTCTTTATAATAATACTCCAGCCTTTTACTCAGGTTATTAAAGCCAATCCCGGTAGAATCGTATTGTTCCCCCCGGGCAATAGTATTAACGGTATGGATTTCGAGCTGATTGTCACCAATTTTAATGGTGATACGGCCCGGTTTATCCCGTTGGTTCAGTATCGCATGCTTGAAGACATTCTCCACAAAATGAATTAATACTGCAGGAAGCAGCGTTTGCGTTCCGGGAGTCCCCTGTACAGTAAAGTCTAGGAAAAGCTGGTTTTCAAAACGTTTCTCCTGAAGCAGGATATAATTTTTGATAAAGTCAATTTCCTTGCTCAGGCTGGTGGTTTCCTTGTCGTTTTCGGTAATTACATAGCGCAGTAAATCGGATAATATAAGCAGGTCTGCAGCAGTATTAGGATCGCGTAAAGCAAGATCACTGTAGAAGGAATTTAGCGTGTTAAAGAGGAAATGAGGGCTTACCTGTGCTTTGAGCAGGTGTAGTTGCGCCTTTTGGTTCTCGAGCAGCAGTTCCTGGTTTATTTTCTGATAGGCCTGGAATTGCCAGAATAAATAGGAAAAAGTACTGATAACCCAGGCTGGAAGCCCATAGAAAAAATTATCACGGATATAGTAGCCTACTTTCCTGGTATTCTCCCCATAATTGTGTGCGCCGGTCAGGTTGTAAATTATAACTTCTTCGATGACGTAGCGGATACCTGCAAACAGGAGCAGTATAACCGGAATCATGAGCAGGTAAAAGAAGATCCGTTTACGGTTCAGAAACCAATGGCAAAAAGTATAAAAATTAATGGTATAGGTGAACAGTGTTGCCAGCATGTAACTGATCGAAAACAGTATGGTGGGCCATTTGAACGCTTCTGCAATTGGATTCTGATCTATACCAATATCCCAAAGGATATTAAGCAGCAGCAGTCCCAGGAAAAGCAGTAAGTGGTAATAAAAGGGGATTTTTGGTTTCATAGTAACGGAATAATGATCAAAAATACAATTATTGGAGCAAGCTATACGCTATTTTACGGCAACAGTAGATTTGTAGTGATGAACGGCCAAAATATGGTGATGAAATTGGCAATGCCCTTTTTTAAGGCGTTCGTCTACCGTAAAAAAGCATTGGTCAAACGCTTTTCGAGAGTTCGGATAATGCCAGTAGCTTTGGATCAAATTTAAAAAACATACATCATGGCAAAGCTTACCGTATTGATTACCCTATTCCTATTGGCAACTGCTACAATGCTTCAGGCACAGGCACCCATAGCTAAAAAGAAAATCCTGTTGATCGGGTCTTTTCATTTTCAAAATCCCGGTTTGGATGTCGCTCAAGTGAATACCTTTAATGTAATGACCGAAAAAAGTCAAAAGGAACTGGAGCAAATAGCCAATAAGATCCAGAAATTTGGTCCCGATAAGATTTTTGTAGAGTGGTCGGCTGCTAAACAGAACACGTTGGATAAGTTCTACAACCTTAATAGCGACAGCCTCCTGAGATCGAGTGCTGATGAAATTGTGCAGGTCGCCCTACGATCGGCTAAGAAACTGCACCATACCAAGCTGTATGGTATTGACAACCGCAATAGCGAATTTCCCTATGACAGCCTTGTGAAAGGAATGAAGGATGCCGGGCAGGATGCTTTGTTAGAAGCGAATGAACAGAATATGAAAAACTACGAAATAGAATCGAACAGAAAACGAAAAACGTATACGCTAACCAAACTGTTACTGGATTTGAACGGAAAGGACTATGTCGATATGGATCTTCAATGGTATCTGAATATTGCCAACCGCGCTGGAAAACCAGATAATGGCGTAGGAGCATACCTGGTTTCGGAATGGTACAAACGTAATTTATATATGTATGCATTGGTACAAAAACTGACAGAGAGCAAGGATACGTCTGTTATGGTACTGTTGGGGGCAAGCCATGCTGCGATGTTCCGGGAATTCATACGTCACGATCCACAATTTGAGTTAGTGGAACTGAAGTCCATTTTATAATTCCGACAGTATAGATGAGACCGTATTGTATAGTGCTATTCCTGCTCTTGTGTGGTTGGAATAGCATCGCTCAGGATAGTACCTGGATTTCGAAGAAAGCAATGCTTCAGGATATTGATCTTTTGATTGCTAAAATAGAATATTCACATGTGAACGCATATCATTACAGAACAAAAGAGGAATGCCAGGAATTTGTGGCACAGCTGAAACAGGAATTACCGGACTACTGCAGCCCATTTGATTTTTGGCGTAAACTGGAAACTATTTTCGTTTTTATGAATGATGCCCATACCCGGACATATCCACGGGCCTATTATAAAGCCTACATAGAACGGAAAGGATTGTTTGTACCTTTTACGATTCAAAAAAAAGAAGAGCAGTATACTATTGCTAAAAATCTTTCTGCATCTGCTGCGATTGATAGTTGTAGCACCCTGAAAGCGATTAACGGAATAGCGATGCCTGATATCTTTGCACAATTGTTGCTCCATTCGTCACAGGAACTTGATTTTTTGGATGAGAATTATATCACGACTTCTTTTCCCTACCTGATTTGGAAAGTATACGGATGGGAATCGCCCTATACGATTGATTTTTATGATCGTCAGGATAAGGAACATACAATTGTTGTGGAAGGGATTTCGGCCAAGGTAAAAAATGAGGCGAATGGAACAAAGCAGCATCGGGAAGTAGCTACGTTGGAATTTGTACAGGATACGATCGCAGTGATGACCATCCTGGATTTTGCCCAAAAGTCAAGACGGTATTATCGCAGATTTTACCGGAAGAGTTTCCGGGCAATGGATAAGCACAAAAGTACAACCCTGATTCTCGACTTTCGGGGGCATAACGGAGGCGACAGCCGATATGGTGATGACCTGGGGAAATATTTTGCCAACAAGCCTTTCCGGAGTTCCGCTGAAATCCAATGGAAAGTGACACCGGAATTCAAAATGCAATTTGCGGCACTGTATATTCCCGGAGTTTTGCGATGGGCAAAATTCTTATATGGGATTAATCCGCATACTAAAGCAATCTGGCATACCAAGGACAATGCTATTGCAGTAGTGCCAAGTCCAATGATCAAGCCGTACAAAAAAATATTGAGGTGTAATAGAAAAACCTATTTGCTAATTGATAATGATACTTTCTCGGCAGGCTCCATGTTTGCCGCAATGGTTAAGGATTATGGGTTAGGAACTTTGGTAGGGCAACCTACAGGCAGTGTTTCTTCTTTTTATGCGGATCCGATTATGTGGTACCAACTACCCAATTCCGGAACTACTTTTCAAGTTTCTACAAGCCTGAATATAAGGCCCAATGGTAAACTAGATCATCAGAGCATACTGCCGGACGAGATTGTCCCTGATGGTAAAGACAGCCTGGAATATCTGTTACAGAAAATCGGTGGGATGACACCGTAGTAGTGCTGATATCTGAAAAGGGAGGAATTGAGAAAATTAATTATCGTATTGCAGCCAAAGGCATTTCAAAATTAAAAGTTAAAAGATATCGTAGAAAAGTGAGTTTTAAGGCGTGTTTTATTATCAAATTCTCAAAATAAACTATATTCGCACTTCTAAAGAGAAAGTTAATTTTCATCCGGTAATGTAACATTATTAGGTTCCGGAAGACTATTAGCTTATTCAAAACTAACTTTTATAAATTCATACGAAATGAAAAAAATTATTTTATTCCTGGCCATGTCTATGATGGTTATCCCTGTAAAAGCGGATGAAGGAATGTGGTTTTTGATGTTCATCGAGCGTCTTAATCACAGGGATATGGAAAAAATGGGGCTGCAACTGACTTCTGAAGAAATCTACAGCATCAACCACTCCAGTATCAAAGATGCAATTGTACAATTTAACGGTGGCTGTACAGCTGAAATTATTTCCAACCAGGGATTAGTTTTGACCAATCACCACTGTGGTTATGATGCTATCGCAGAGGTTTCAACCCCGGAAGCAAACTACCTGAAAAATGGATTTTGGGCTAAAACAAAAGGCGCTGAACTTCGCCCTAAAAATATGTCAGTTCGTTTCTTCGTACGAATGGATGATGTTTCCAAAAGAATCTTATCCAAAGTAAATGATAAAATGACAGAGCCTGAAAGAGCGAAAGCGATTCAGCAGGAAATTGCACTGATTGAAAAAGAAAACAATGAAGGTGGTAAATACACTGTGTCTGTTCGTCCTTTCTTCCAGGGTAATGAATATTACTATTTCGTATACCAGGATTTTACAGATGTACGTTTAGTGGGTACACCACCGGAAAGCATTGGTAAATTCGGAGGAGATACAGACAACTGGGAATGGCCTCGTCATACCGGTGATTTCTCAATGTTCAGAGTATATGCTGATAAAGATGGAAATCCTGCAGAATATGCTGCTACAAATGTGCCGTTACAACCTAAACATTACCTTCCTGTAAGTCTTAAAGGGGTTCAGGAAAATGATTTTGCTATGATCCTGGGCTATCCTGGAAGAACCAACCGTTGGATGCCAGCTGGAGGAATAGAACAAAACGTGAAATTCGCTTATCCTGCATGGGTAGAGTCTTCCAAAGTTGGAATGGACAAAATGAAATTCCACATGCTAAAAGATGAAAAAGTAAACCTTCAGTATGCTTCAAAATATGCTTCAGTAGCCAATTACTGGAAAAACCGCCAGGGTATGATTGATGCTTTGACCAAATTCAAAACTGCTGCCACAAAAGCGGAAGCGGAAGCGAAATTCAACAAATGGGCGAACAAACCTGCAAACAAAGCAAAATATGGTACAGTAGTCGCAACATTAAATGACTACTACAGCAAAACAAATGATAAAGCACGTCATGATAACTACCTGACTGGTTTATTAAGAAACAGTGCTTTTGCAGCGCTTCCGTATTCTTTAGGAAGAGGCCTGGAATATTATGCACAACAGAACGATGCTAAAAAAGCAGAAGTGAAAGTACAATTGGATGAGCAAATCGAATCTTCTTACAGTGAGATGTATCTTCCCGTAGAACGTGATGTGCTTATTGCAGAATTGAACTTATATGCTGCTAAAGCGGGTTATCCTATTGCTCCTTACGTAGCAGAACTGGCGAAAGCTAATAACGGAGACTTCACTAAATTTGTGGACGATGCTTTTGCAACCAGTATCTTTACTTCAAAAGATAAAGTTTTGGCATATATGGCCAAACCAAATGAAGAAGCTTTAAAAACAGATAAATTATACCTGTTATCCAGTGCTTTATTGACACACTACAGAGCGAAATCTGAAGAGATGACAAAATTGGATAATGACTACCAGAAATCATTCCGTCTTTTAGTTGAAGGACTTCGTGAATCAAAACTGAACAAAATCCATTACCCGGATGCCAACAGTACTTTACGTCTGACTTACGGAAAAGTAAGATCACTTCCTGCAGATAAAAGAAATGACGCTAAGGTCAATAACTACACAACTTTACAGGGAACTATCGCAAAATACAAACCGAATGACCAGGAATTTGATCTTCCAAAAAGATTAATTGAACTGAATGAGAAAAAAGAATTCGGACAGTATGCTGATAAAGCAGGGTATATGCCTGTAAACTTCCTTACCGATAATGATATTACAGGTGGTAACTCTGGTTCCCCGGTATTAAACGGAAAAGGAGAATTAATCGGTATTGCTTTTGATGGAAATATCGAAGCGATGGCTGGTGATGTTATCTTTGATAAAGAATTACAAAGAACGATCAACGTGGACATTCGTTATGTGTTATTTATCATCGATAAATATGCTGGTGCAACGAATATCATCGACGAGCTGACAATTAAAAAATAATTGTTCTGCTTTTACTATAAAAACCCCGCTTCAGGAAACTGAAGCGGGGTTTTGTTTTTTAGGATAGAATTGTATGAAAATAGGAATTTGATAAAACAATATTCAAATAGAAACTGGAGGCACGCTATTCCAAATCATTTTCCTATTTTTGAACCTTAAAATAGTGCAATTTTGAAGCTTGTAATCCTGTTTATATTTTGGTTGCCTTTTGCTGCATTTGCCCAGAGTGACCTGGAAAAAGCAAAGGCATTATTCCATCAGGAAAAATACGAACAGGCATCAGTTCTTTTTGAAAAATTAGATCGGGAAAATCCTGATGATGTATTGATTAATGAATACCTTGGAGATTGTGCAGGACATCAACAACATTGGGATAAAGCATTACAGTATTATAAAAAACTAAAAGCATTGCAGCCGAAATCGGCAACCTATCAGTATAAATATGGAGGTGCTTTGGGCATGAAAGCAAAAGGATCGAATGCATTTAAAGCGGTAGGGATGATAGATGGGATCAGAACCTCTTTTGAAAATGCAATCCGTTTGCAACCCAATCATATTGAAGCACGTTGGGCATTACTTACCTTATACCTGGAATTACCGGGAATCATAGGAGGAAGTGAAGCAAAAGCAAAACAGTATGCCGGTCAGCTGCTGGTATTATCCCCTGTGGATGGCTACTTGGCACAAGGCAGAATTGATGAATATTTTAAGCGCTATGCGGCAGCGGAAGAAAACTATAAGAAAGCAATTGCCGTAGGAGGATCAAAAGTTACCTACCAGATTCTAGCTGAATTGTATAGCAAGAAGATGAAATTGCCGGAGAAAGCCAAAGCAGTTATGACCCGTTACCAGAATACGAAAGAATAAAAAGAAATAAGATGTGTCTACATCTAACGTAAATATCAGAAAGAAAATGCGGATACATTTTATAGCCATCGGCGGAAGCGCAATGCATAATTTAGCATTGGCCCTACACAACAAAGGATATCAGGTTACAGGAAGTGATGATGCCATTTTTGAGCCTTCGAAAACACGTCTCGAAAAAAAAGGATTACTTCCGGAAACGATGGGATGGTACCCCGAAAAAATTACCAATGATATTGATGCGGTTATTTTGGGAATGCATGCCAAGGCTGATAATCCGGAATTGGTAAAAGCAACAGCACTGGGATTGAAAATCTATTCCTATCCCGAGTTTCTCTATGAGCAATCCAAAGATAAAACACGGGTCGTTATTGGTGGATCACATGGTAAAACAACTATCACCTCGATGATATTGCATGTCATGGCCTATCATAATATAGCCGTGGATTATATGGTGGGGGCTCAGTTGGAAGGGTTTGATACAATGGTACACCTGACCAGTGAAAATGACTTTATTGTTTTGGAAGGAGACGAATACCTTTCTTCACCGATTGACAGAAGGCCAAAGTTCCATTTATATCAACCGAACATCGCATTGATCAGTGGGATTGCATGGGATCATATCAATGTGTTTCCGACCTATGAAAACTATGTAGAGCAATTTGAAATATTTATCAAGAAAATTACCAATGGTGGTATTCTCGTATATAATGAAGATGACACAGAAGTAAAACGTATAGCAGAAGCTTCTACGAATCCGATTCGTCGTATTCCTTATGAAACTCCGCACTATACCGTACAGGATGGCATAACATTATTAGAAACTCCGGAAGGCGCTATGCCAATCGAAGTTTTTGGAGCACACAACCTGAATAACCTTGCAGGGGCAAAATGGATCTGCCAGAACATGGGTGTAGATGAAGCCGATTTTTACCAGGCGATCGCGAGTTTCAAAGGCGCATCAAAACGATTGGAGAAAATTGCCGAAAGTAAAAATAAAGTAGCCTATAAAGATTTTGCACACTCTCCGAGTAAAGTGGTAGCTACCACAAAAGCGGTAAAAGAACAATACCCGGATCGCAGGATCATTGCCTGTTTAGAATTGCACACGTACAGCAGCCTCAATGCCGAATTCCTGAAAGAATACCAGGGGACATTGGAGTATGCGGATACTGCAGTAGTTTTTTATTCTCCGGATGCCGTAAAAATCAAGCAACTGGAAGAAGTTACAGCAGAGCAAATTGCAGAGGCTTTCCAAAAGCAGGACCTTATCGTATATACCAATCCTGAAGCTTTTAAAGAATACCTGACGCACCTGAAATATGATACTGAAAAATCGGCGTTATTGTTAATGAGTTCCGGGAATTATGGAGGGCTTAATTTTGACGATGTAAAAGAATTAATACAATAAAAGCACTATAAATTATTGAACGGGAATATACCGGTAATGGCCGGTAATTTTATAGTTGAACAAACAATTTTCTAAAACCTGTCCGGCACCAACGTTATGAACAATAAGGGGAGTGCCGCTCAGGCTTTTTTTATGAGTGACAATTCCAATATGGGGTAATTTGTCACCAATCATCCAGGTCACCAGGTCACCGGTTTTATAGTCAGCTGCATTTGCCGTAACGGGTAGGCTTTTTCCAAAGCGTGTAAAAAACACTTGTAGATTAGGGACTCTTCGATGGTCGATATTAGTATCGGTAGTTTTTAGATTCCACGTATTTGGATATTTCGAAAAGTTCCTGACCATGTCGGTATGCACTTCTTTTTGAAGGTCTATTCCCAATTTTCGGTAGGCCCGGATTATCACATCAGTACAAACTCCTGTTCCTTTCGGAACGTCACCATTCGGATACGGCATCGTAACATACGAAGGATCATATACCACCTTGTCACGTGTCAGAAGTAGTGCCGCGTTGGAAAGCTTAGTACCAAAATCTGCCTGTGCCTGTGTCGTATAAATTCCAATAAAAAGAAATAGGATCCAAATGGATTTCATACATTAGTGTTTCATATTGAAACGGTTAGAAGCCTTTTAAAGTATACAGAAAGGATAAAATAAATCGTTTCAGGATTAAAAAATGAAGCATATGAAGGACACTATACCTTTTTCAATCAAAGAATGGGCAGAAGATGATCGGCCACGCGAGAAATTACTGCAAAAAGGCAAAACGGTGGTGAGCGATGCCGAATTGATCGCTATACTAATCGGAACGGGAAACCGCCATGAGAGTGCGGTTGGTCTCAGCAAAAAAATACTGGCGAGTGTCGGAAATAATTTAGCAGCGTTGGGCAAGTTATCAGTCCAGCAGTTGACGGAATTTAAGGGTATTGGAGAAGCAAAGGCTATTACTATCGTTTCGGCACTCGAACTCGGCAGGCGGAGAAGGAGCGAAGAGGGGATTGTATTGGACAAAATAGCCACCAGTAAATCTGTTTTTGAAATTATGCAACCGCTCATCGGGGAGCTACCCCACGAAGAGTTTTGGATTTTATACCTCAATAATTCCAATAAGATTGTGATGAAGTCACAGCTGAGTAAGGGTGGAATTACAGGAACTGTGGTAGATGTTCGTTTAGTATTTAAAAAAGCACTGGAAAACAATGCAGTGTCAATTATTGTATGCCATAACCATCCTTCGGGAATTTTACAACCAAGTGATGCCGATAAGCAGATTACGGAAAAATTAAAAGAAGCCGGAAAAAATCTTGATATCCGGCTATTAGACCATCTGATTATTACAGAGAAAGGATATTACAGCTTTGCAGATTCCGGAAATTTCTAATGTGTATATTTGCTTAACAAAATATTAAGATAATTCCGGAATAGCGTTGTGTATATTTCCGCCATATTTACAAGAAGATATGATTCAGACTAAAAACATTACATTCTCCTATCCGAATGTAAATTTTCATTTTCCTGATATAACCGTAGCTCCTGGAAAAGCACTACTAATTACCGGAGGGTCAGGAAAGGGAAAAACGACCTTGCTGCATTTATTGGGTGGGCTTTTGGCCCCACAAACTGGAGAAATCCAAATTGGTTCAACCCAGATAGGATCATTATCATCCAAGGCGATGGATAAGTTCCGCGGAGCGAATATTGGATTAGTATTGCAGCAGTCTTATTTTATCGCAGCACTTTCTGTCCTTGAAAATATTGTATTAGCCTCCTGGCTTGCTACTGGGAAAAAGGAATACGAAAAAGCACATGTTTTGCTTTCCCAACTTGATCTGG
The DNA here is from genome assembly GCF_003076475.1 of Flavobacterium kingsejongi. NCBI lineage: Bacteria > Pseudomonadati > Bacteroidota > Flavobacteriia > Flavobacteriales > Flavobacteriaceae > Flavobacterium > Flavobacterium kingsejongi. The sequence goes on from NZ_CP020919.1 coordinate 1,981,807, forward strand.
AAGCACAGGCACAAAAACTTCCTTCCCAGTTGAGCATTGGTCAGCAACAACGTGTTTCTATTGCCAGGGCACTTATTAATGATCCAAAACTGCTTTTGGCAGATGAACCTACCTCAAGCCTTGATGATGAGAATGCCGATAAAGTAGCAAGCCTGCTTACGGATCTTTCTGCAAAGCACCAGGCCTCCCTGATTATAGTAACCCATGATCAACGATTGAAAGATCGCTTTGAAAACCATATTTCATTATTATGATTGTAAAAATTGCATGGAAAAATATGGTATTCAAGCCATTGAATACCATATTAAGCATTGTATTACTAACTGCCAGCGTTGCAATAATTTCACTATTGATTTTACTGCAGGAACAGTTTGAAAATAAATTCTCTAAAAACATTGAAGGAGTTGACCTTGTTTTGGGTGCACAGGGAAGTCCCCTGCAGTTGATTTTATCTTCCGTATACCAAATGGATGCCCCGACGGGAAATATCAATTATAAAGAGGCGCAAATCTGGATGCGGCATCCTTATGTTAAGAAAGCAATACCGTTAGCCTTTGGGGATAATTATCAAGGCTATAAAATCCTCGGAACGACTGAGGATTATATTCAAAAATATGACGGTAAGCTGGAATCCGGTATGACTTTCCACGATAACTTTGATGTGGTTCTTGGGAGTGCTGTTGCAGAAAAAATGAAATTAAAGCCAGGGGATGAATTTTACAGTTCCCACGGAGATAGTAAAGAAGGAGAAGTGCACAAGGATTTTGCATTTAAAGTCAAAGGCGTGCTTTTGCCTACCGGTAAAGTGATGGATAATCTTATACTGACAACTATAGAAAGTATATGGGCAGTCCATGATCATCATGAAGAAGAAGAAACTGTAAATGCTTCTGATGAAGTGGGAAACAATGAGCAGCATCAGGAGCACGAGCATCATCATGAAGAACAAATGGTACCTGAGGAAGATCGGGAGATTACAGCGGTCTTATTGCAATTGCGGAATAAGATGGCTTTTGTACTCTGGCCGAGGTTGATTTCTCAAAACACAAAAATGCAGGCTGCTTCACCAGCAATAGAGATAAACCGTTTGTTTACCTTATTTGGTTTTGGACTTGATGCCTTACAATATTTGGCCTACGGAATTATGCTGATTTCCGGGATCAGTATTTTTATCGCATTGTATAATACACTGAAAGAGCGAAAATATGAGTTTGCATTGCTCAGGGTCAGTGGAGCGAGCCGGTCACAGTTATTGAAATTGGTGCTTTTTGAAAGTATATTACTGTGTGTTGTCGGTTTTATCTTCGGTACAGTCTTGGGTAGAATAGGACTATGGCTTATTTCCAGCTCTACAGAGGAAGAATACAAAATGAGTTTTAACCCATTTGCTTTCGTATGGGAAAAAGAAGGAATTTTATTTTTAGTCACTATCTTTGTTGGAATTATTGCAGCCCTTATTCCTGCAGTGAAAGCATATCAATTGAATATTTCAAAAACACTGGCCAATGCGTAAAATATATTATTATTTCATAGCCCTATTTATAGGAATCTATTTTTTAGAAGCGAATTTCCCCCTTCTCAGGATAATATCGAAAAACCACAGATTGTAAACCAGCCTATGCAGCAGGCAGGATTTTTGGTGTCTGGTGTACAGCCATCTAATGGATATGAAACATCCTATACCGCAATAGACACGCTAAACTGGAAATTACTGGGGCAAATCACGTATCAAAAAAAGCCAAACAAACTATACGGAGAAGTGGAGTTTCCGATATTTAATTCCAAGTTGAAGGGGATTAATAAGAAAAAAAATGTGATGACAGGATTTGTGATTCCTATTGATAATACCAATTATGCATTGAGCAAAAATGTATTTGCATCCTGTTTCTTCTGTGGAAAAGCGGGACCGGAAACTATTATGGGAATTAAGTTCAGGAATCAGAAGACTAAACTGAAAACAGATCAGTATGTGACGTTGGAAGGGACTTTAAGGCTAAACGATGCCGATGTTGAAGACTGGATCTATCATATTGAAGATGCAGTAATTGTAAAAGGAAATTAAATAAGTAATGCAGAATAGAATAATTTCAGACGTTTTTTTTGATCTGGATCATACCCTTTGGGATTTTGAAAAAAACTCAGGGCTTACATTTCAGGCCATATTAAATAAAAATAATATTGGAGTAAATATTGCCGATTTTATGGTGGTATACAGCCGTATCAATTATGAATACTGGGAGTTGTACCGCGTCGATAAAATTACTCAGGAAGAACTACGCTATGGGCGGTTAAAAGATACCTTTGACGAGTTAGATCATGAAATTTCTGATGCTACAATCCACTTGCTTTCGGAAGAATATATTGCACATTTACCCGAGTTCAATTATTTATATGAAGGTGCAATTGAAGTGCTGGAGTATTTAAAACCGAAGTACCGATTGCATATTATCACCAATGGTTTTCATAAAGTCCAGGATCTTAAATTGAAAAATTCGGCGATTGACCATTATTTTGATACGGTGACGGATTCGGAGTCTGCGGGGTGTAAAAAACCAAATCCAATTATTTTTAAACATGCTTTACAGGTAGCGAATACGCAGGTTGAGAACAGTATCATGATTGGCGACTGTATCGTTTCGGATATTAATGCTTCACTCAGCCTTGGATTTGATGCGATTTATTTTAATGAGCATAATAAAGAAGTAGCCGTTGGCATCAAACACATAAACAATCTCTTGTCTTTAAAGACTATTTTATAAAATTAATACACCACCTATGAAAAAATACATCCTGTTTGTACTTTTGGCTCTTTCGGCCACTGGATTTTCCCAAAGTAAAAATATCAATAATTATAAATATGTTATTATTCCGGAACGATTCGGTTTTATGAAAGAACCTAATCAATATGGGTTAAGTACACTTGCTAAAGCTTTCATGGAGCGTAAAGGTTTTACAGTTTTTTTTGATGATACCCAATTGCCCTTGGAGCTTATAACAAATAAATGCAGCGCACTTTCAGTAGAAGTGGTTGAGGAGAGTACAATGTTTAATACCGTCCTTACGGTTTTACTTAAAGATTGCAAAGGGACTGTTTTGTTTAAAGGAGTACCGGGAAAAAGCCGGGAAAAAGCCTATAAAACAGCTTATAATCTTGCTATGAGAGAAGCATTTAAGTCTCTTGACGGCATGTCTTACAAATACCAAGAGTTATCGGGTACAGAAGTTACGACCGTGACTGCAAATTCACATTATATTCCTGCTTCTGCGAATACTGTTACAACTGTTTCATCCAATAGCAGTTCCGTTAATGAGTCAATTGCTACAGGTACTTTATATGCGCAGGCTACAGCCACCGGATATCAATTGGTGGACACAACTCCCAAAAAGGTGTTGACACTATTTAAAACGTCACAACAAGACTATTTTACGGCAAATAATGGTAAGAACCAGGGAATGGTTTTTAAAAAAGAAGGACAATGGTATTTTGAGTATTATCAAAATGACAAACTGATCTCTGAGAAGTTGGATATTAAATTCTAAATATGGAAAAGGTGTTGTTTTTACAGCACCTTTTTTAATACCCATATTTGTTTTTCCAGCGGTTTTTGAGAAACTCCCGTGTACCGTTTTCCCTTGAATTATTTCCGGGATCATATATCGTAGTGTTTTGCAATGCATCAGGTAAAAATTCCTGTTCCGCAAAATTATTCTGGTAATCATGAGCATACTTATACTCTTCACCATAGCCCAATTCTTTCATCAGTTTGGTTGGAGCATTTCTAAGGTGTATTGGTACAGGCAAGTCACCAGTCTGTTTTACGAGTTGTTGTGCTTTTCCAATAGCCATATAAGAAGCATTACTTTTTGGCGATGTGGCAAGGTAAACGGCACATTGGCTTAGTATAATCCGTGATTCCGGATATCCGATTGTTGTGACTGCCTGAAAGGTATTGTTGGCCATTATGAGTGCAGTAGGATTGGCATTTCCAATATCTTCTGATGCTGCAATCAGCATTCTTCGTGCAATAAATTTAACATCTTCACCGCCTTCAATCATTCTGGCGAGCCAATAGACTGCACCATTGGGATCACTCCCTCGTATGGATTTTATAAATGCTGATACAATGTCATAATGCTGTTCACCGGTTTTATCATACAGAACCGTATTTTGTTGTACCAAGCCCAAAACCAAATCATTCGTAATCACGATCGTTTCATCATTGGAAGCATTAACAACGAGTTCAAAAATATTGAGTAATTTACGACCATCACCACCGGATAACCGTAACAAAGCTTCGGTTTCTTTTAACTGTATGTCTTTCTCTTTCAGGAAAACATCGGTTTTCATTGCTCTCTCCAGCAAAGCTTCCAGATCTTTTTTAGAAAAAGCATTTAAAATATAGACCTGACATCGCGACAGTAAAGCGGGGATGACTTCAAAACTTGGGTTTTCAGTTGTGGCACCAATAAGCGTGATCCACCCTTTTTCGACAGCAGCGAGTAATGAATCCTGTTGGGACTTGCTGAAACGATGGATCTCATCAATGAACAGAATTGGGTTTTTTGCAGTAAATAACCCGCCACTTTGTTTCGCTTTTTCAATCACCTCACGCACATCTTTTACTCCGGAATTAATAGCACTCAGAATGTAAAAAGGACGTTTGGATTCTTGGGCTATGATTTGGGCTAAAGTTGTTTTTCCCGTGCCTGGAGGTCCCCAAAAGATTAGTGAAGGAATAATGCCTTTGGCGATTTGTTGTGTTAAGGAACCACTCGGGCCTACCAAGTGAGACTGGCTCACATAGTCTTCGAGTTGTTGGGGTCTGATTCTTTCTGCTAATGGTGCTTCCATAGTACAAAAATACAGCTTTTATGAATACTGTAAAATGTTTTACATCCTTTAGTCGATTGTATAAATACCTAAACAAAAGCTTTTAAAGTGTAATAGTATTTCTATTACGGGTCTGCCTGACAAAATAGCATCGTAATTATTTTGGATACATTTTTGACTGTTGACTGTTGATCAATTTAAGTGTAACACTATGGCTGACCATCAATTCAAATTTTCAACTTCCGTAATCGGAATACCACTATTTTTTGTATTGTCCTTATGGATTGTTTTCTGGATTGAAGTTCAGTTCAAAATCCGGTTATCAGAATTCGGAATCTATCCCCGTACTTTTGAAGGGCTGAGGGGAATTTTTTTTAGTCCTTTTTTACATGGAGATATTGAACATCTTTATAATAATTCAATTCCGCTTTTAATTTTACTTGGGATGCTTCGTTATTTTTATCGAAAACAATCTTTACGGGTCATTGTGTATGGGATCCTGCTTTCTGGATTTATTACCTGGGTGATTGGCAGGGAGAATTATCATATTGGTGCAAGTGGATTGATTTATGTATTGGTAAGTTTTATTTTTTTTAAAGGAATACTGACTAAATATTATCGATTAGTGGCTTTATCATTTACTATCATTTTAATTTATGGGGGTATAATCTGGTACATCTTTCCGGGTATGGGTGAGAATATTTCCTGGGAAGGCCATTTAGGCGGATTGATCACAGGATTACTTTTTGCTTTTATATTTAAAACGGAAGCCTATCAGAAAGAAGTAAAGTATGATTGGGAAGCCCCCGACTTTGATCCACAATCCGATCCTTTTATGAGCCGGTTCGATGAACAGGGTAATTTTATATATGTGATGGAAAAAACCGATCCTGAAGAATATGGTGTAATCTATGATTATATAGAAAACAGTATCGCTTCTGAGACCTTAGAAGAAGAACTGATATACCTTCCACACTCAAAAGCGCAAAATCCCTATTTTAGGAACAAGGAGGAATAGAAAAAGCCTGGCATTGCCAGGCTTTTGTATAAGTGATGATATAATTTTAGCTGCGTTGTCGTACTGTTTCGTAAAGAAAAGCACCGCAGGCAACAGAAACATTCAAGGAAGCAATAGTTCCAAACATCGGTAGTTTTGCTTTTTCGTCTACAATCTTTAAGACAGATGGATTTACACCGCGGTCTTCTGATCCCATGATGATTGCTAATGGTTCTGTCAAAGTGATATCATAAATGGTTTTGTCTGTTTTTTCAGTTGCGGCTACAGTTTTTATGCCGGATCCCTGAAGGTGAAATATCGCATCTTTAATATGCTCTACTTTACAGATTGGCACATTAAATACCGCACCGGCAGAAGTTTTTACTGTATCACCATTAACGGGTGCAGATCCTTGTTTTTGTACGATGATTCCATTGACTCCTGTACATTCTGCAGTCCTGATGATAGCACCAAAATTACGGGCATCGGAAATTTGATCTAAAATAAGAAATAACGGTGTTTTACCGGACTCTAATGTTTTTTCGATCAATGTTTCCAAATCATGAAAAGGAATAGGGGAGATCGTAGCTACGGCGCCCTGGTGATTGTTTGGAGTCAGTCTGTTTAATTTTTCAACGGGTACATAAGAGAAATTTACATTGCCTCTTTTCATGACCTTCATCAGGTCTTTCATTAATTCACTGGCGGCGTCTTTCTGAATGAATACTTTATCTACTTCTTTACCTGACTGAATGGCTTCAATAATAGCCCTGATTCCAAAAATCTGATGTTCTTTTTCCATGGCGCAAAGATATAAAAAAAACCATCCCGATTTTTCGGGATGGTTTAAGTATTCTAAAGGAATTTAAATTAGTTTAAATCCCAAATCAATTTAGTTGTAATCAAATCTCCTCCAATAGCTTGCGAGGCAGCTTGATAATTTGCTCCATTCAACGTTGAAAGTGTATTTGGGTAGGTAAACCTGGTCGGCATTTCCGTAACAGTTGGAATTGGCGTAAATACGTAAGTTGTTTGCGGAGGAGTGTCAGTAGTCGGATTGTTTAGTTCATATGTTTCTCCTGGTAGCAAAATGGTATTTGGAAAACCAGTTCTTCTATATTCTGACCATGCTTCATAGGGTTGCATGTACAATGCAACATATTTTTGATTTAGTACATTGGCCTGAGATGCTGCTGGTAAAGCTGCTACGAATGCGGTTATTTTTGCAGGATCTACATTCCAGCGTTCCATAGAAGCTGTAACTCCGTTTTTGTAATGTGCATCATCCCATCCGTTAACTTCAGATAATAAAAATTCAACTTCTGCATATTCCATCAATACTTCAGTGTAGTTTCTTTTTAGGACATTATAGCTAAACAAACACGCACCTGTTCTTTGTGATGGAGTTAATCCGTCTGGAATACCATATGGCATACCTTTGTATTTTGTTAAGTCATCGGTTTCAGCATAAGACTGGTTTTGTATTGTAGCCTTACTGGCGGTATTAGGTGCAGCATATTTTTGAAGTCTTGGATCTACTCCAAATACACCAAGCTCTCCTGTTAATAGGTCAATAAAGGTATTTGCAACAGCAAAATCAGTTCTGTTATCTACGAAGAAACTTTTATACATAGGGCTTGGGAATACATCATCGTTTTGATAAGCAAGGCCTACAGTGTCGTCATTAGAAAGCATTACGCCTGATGCGATAGCATCTGTAATATGATCCGTAGCTGTTGGAATTACCCCTTTTACACGATTAGCAATTCTTAAGCGTAGTGAATTCGCAAAACGTTTCATTTTTTCAGTACTACCAAAAATATGATCTCCTTCTGTAAAAATCAGTTCCCCATCATTAATCATTTCTGAAGCTTCTTTTAATTCTTTAAGAAGATCGGTATAGATTTTTGTCTGTGATGCAAATTTGGGAGTCAAATTTCCTGAAGATTGCAGTTGTAATGCCTGAAAATCAGGATCAGAATTACCATATGAGTAATATGGGATATCTCCATAAGCATCTACCAGATGAAGGAATGTTAAACTGAGCATAATACGTGCTGCAGCAATCTGATTGTCAATGTCACCATAATTGGCCATGGTGGCAGCAGTCGCAGGATTAGTACACAATTCGATGATTGTTTTGTAATTCTGAGCAGTAGTATATAGGTCGGTATATAATGCAGTGTTTGTTTCCTGACGAAATTGAAATCGATCTTCACTGGTATAATTCCTTTGGGCAGAATACTGGACCCAAGGAAGTGTCATTCTTCCAGAAGAAAAGTCACCACGTGTTGCGTCTGTTAATTGTTTGTTTGCATTATTGAATAATCCCGGAGTATTAACATTAATCGGTGCTGTTGGATTAGTGTTGATAGTATCGAAATCTTCCGAACACCCTACAAAAGCTAATGTTGAAGCTAATGCGAAAACGGTTAGAAATATTTTTTTCATTTTTTTTAGCGATTTTAATTAAAATTTAAACTGTACATTCATTCCGTAGGTTCTTGTAGATGGAAGTGATCCACCATCAATACCCTGTACGTTTCCACTTCCATAAGAAGCCATCTCTGGATCCATTCCTTTCCAATCTAATCCCCATGTCAACAAGTTTCTACCAAAAGCGGAAATTTGAATACTATCAAAAGGACCAACAAAGCTTTTGGGTAATGTGTAGGACAATGCAACTTCTCTTAATTTGAAATAATCAGCATCAAATACGTTTTGTTTGTCTACAGTAGAAAAGAATCCTTCGCCATAGGTCTGTGCTGTTATTGGCACTGTATTTACACTACCATCAGCCTGTACACCTTCTAAAATGATACCATTTTCACGAATACCATTAGCAACGGTATTTTCTAACATCCCAGAGTAGCTTCCAAACATATGATTCATAGAGTAGTAACTTCCTCCTTTTTGTCTGTCAATTAAGATAGTAAGGCTAACATTTTTATAACGAATTGTATTTCGTAATCCCATATTGTAGTCTGGTGTCGTTGTTCCAAGTGATTTTTGCTCAGAAGCAAGATACATACCATTTTCGCCAATCATTTTATTTCCATTGGCATCATAAACATAATCCGTACCATATATCTGACCGTAAGGTTGTCCTACTTCAGCCAATAGACGGGCTCTAAAAGGAGCTTGTGCTAATAAAAGCGTTTCAGTACCTTCTTTCAGTTCCAGTAATTTGTTTTTGTTTTTAGCAAAATTCCATGTGATGTCCCAGCTAAAATCTTCAGTTCTTACCGGAGTTATATTAACAGTTGCTTCAATACCTTTGTTTTCCAATTTACCTGCATTAAAATATTGAGAGGTGAAACCTGTCGCTGGATCAACAGCAATTGGTGTAATCAGATCATTTGTCGTTGTTTTGTATATAGAAACATCAAGACCAATTCTGCTGTCGAAAAGACGTGCCTCAAGACCAAATTCAGTTGTTTCTTTCAATTCCGGTTTTAAATTCGGATTGTTAAGTATTCTTGGGTTAGAATATCTTGGGTCAGAATTAAACGGCTGATTAATTGTTTTGTAATTTTCTAATGAATAAGGATCGGTATCATTACCTGTTTGTGCCCATCCACCACGAATCTTACCAAATGATAACCAGTTTACTTCGGGTAATAAAGTAGAGAATACAAAACTTCCTGTTACAGAGCTGTAGTTAGACGATCTTACTACAGTTGAAAACCAATCGTTTCTATTTGTAGCTTCAACGAAAAGCATGTCTTTGTAGCCCAAGGAAACAAATCCATAGACACTATTAGTTCTTTTTTCAGATTCAGAATTTTGGGCTAAAGCCTGCGCTCTACTGTTATTAAGGCTGAATAGATCTGGTAGTACCAATCCACCCACTGTATTGCCAAGTAATTGTGTTCTTGTGTACTGTCTACGGTTTACACCTGCAAATGTATTTAAACTAAAGTCGCCAAATGTTTTGTTATAATGTAGACGACCTTCATAGTTAATATCCATTAACGTGATGTTGTTTTGACTATAACTTGATTGAGCCTGTGATCCAATAGCTACTCTTTCCTTAACGCTGAAGTTATAAGTATCCATATAAACATTTCCTACAGCATAAAAATCAGGAGTAAAATTATAAGTTAATTTAGCATTACCATATAGTCTGTTTCTTTTGTCTTCCGATGTGTTTTCATAGACAGTCCAATATGGGTTGTCAGAATAGGCTGGTGTTGCATCATCATAAGCAGTACGGTTCCATGATCTTTGGTTTCCATTAGCCAGTTTATAAGCTTTTAGGTCATTGTAGTCAAGTTGTCTTTGACCAAAATGGAAAAACTTTTGCGCCAATGAATTGTCTCCGTATCCAACTTCTGGTCTGTTGAAACCTTTTGTTTGTGTGAAGTTAACCATTGCTTCAGCTTTAAGACGATCTGTTAATTTAGAATTCACATTCAAATTAAAAGTGTTTTTCTGAAGTTTGGAGTTTGGTACAATGCCTTCTGTCTGAGTATTTCCATAAGAAAAACGAAGGCTACCATCCTGAAAAGATTTCGATAGGGCAATGGAGTTATTACGTGTAACACCTGTATTGAAAAAAGATTTTACATCATTTTTAGGACTAACCCATGATTTTTCTTTTAAATGATCATTTGGAAATTCAGTATCAAATGCATTCCATGGAAGGTATTTCAGGTTTGCGTCATATTTAGGACCCCAGCTACTATCTGTAGCATAATCTGCAATATTATACGTTTGACCATTAATTGTAGCTGTTTCAAAAGTTTGGCTACCACCACCTCCATATTGTTTTTGAAGATCAGGCATGATATTAATACTTTCAAGCGTCAAGCCAGAATTGAAAATAATTTCTGTTTTTCCTTTTTTACCTGACTTGGTCGTATATAGGATCGCTCCATTTCCTGCACGGCTACCATAAAGAGCTGATGCTGGTCCTCCTTTAAGTACAGTAACAGATTCAATATCATTAGGGTTGATGTCTGCTGTAGCGTCACCATAATCTCTTCCTCCGGCACCTCTTTGTGTAGTTGCACTGTTAATATTTCCATTGTCCAATGGAATTCCATCAATAACAATTAATGGTCTGTTTTCGCCAGAAACAGAACCGACACCTCGTAATACAATGCGTGTGGATCCACCCATGGTTGATGGCGCTGTAACTTGAAGTCCAGCTACATTTCCAGAAAGACCACTTAAGGCATTTGTTTGTCCCGCTTCAGAAATTATACTTCCCTTTACTTCCTGGGAAGAATAACCAAGTGATTTCTTTTCTCTTTTAATACCCAATGCAGTGATGACTACTCCTTCCAGTTCTTCAGCCTGGCTTTCTTGAAGTGATACATTGAGATTAGAAGACGTTACTTTAGCTTCATGAGTGTTTAAGCCAAGAAAGCTAAAAGATAGGGTTTGTCCCATCTGAGTTTTAATGGAATACTTACCATCCATGTCGGTTTGTGTTCCATTAGTTGAGTTTTTTACAACAACATTTGCTCCTGGAAGCGGTAAACCGCTCGCGTCAGAAACAACACCGCTGACTGTTATGTCCTGTGCAGTGATGCTCTGCATAAACAAGATCATAAGCAAACCTAAGTAGTGATTAAGTTTCATTTTCATATTTATTAATTTTCGTTAGAAATTCAAAAGTCTTAATAATTAGTTAACAATCCAAATGTTTTTTGCTAAAAAAAATATTTTTATACGTTCTATTTGAGTTTTTAGCGTTTTTTAAGTAAGAAAATTTAGTAATTTCGTTGTAGGAATATAATTTTATTCTTCGGTGATTATTTTACTTTTTTTGTTAAATAGTAGGAAATATCGCTATTTTGTTTGTAATGGTGTTTTGAAATTCAATATTTTCCAAAAAATGGATTTTTATATGTAATCTTAGCGTATTCTAAATTTAAGATTTTATTTTGAATAAAATTAAATTTTCTTAATTTTTCAAATAATCAAGATATTAAGACAAGGTTGGGTTCTGATTAACGTAGGTTTAAGAATAAATTGGGTTAAAAATGATCAATTTTCTACTCAAAAAAGTAGTTGAGCGCTGTTATATTTTCTTTTTAGCACGAGAAGTGGAAGAATTTCTCTTAAACCGATTAGTGTTTTGTCGTGCTCTCTCCGGATAGAATTTTTAGAAATTTGCTTTAAAGCTTATGTGTACGATTGAGTTGGATAATTTGATTTGCTGCTCGTTTGTGCTGCCATTGGCATATACAAGATTGAGTAAGCCGTTTTTAGTCAATAGTCCAAATCCAAAACCCAGCCCTAATAATTTATTGCTGGTGTCGGAGAGTTTGTCCTGGTAGTATCCGTAATCGATAATGGAATGGATGTACAGATTAGGAGCGAGGATGTAGCGGTATTCGGTTAGTATGGAAGAGTAGAGGTTGCCCTGAAGGCTATTCTCATTGAATCCACGGATGGAATTTATTCCCCCAAATCGATGGAGCTCATTAAGGATGTAGTTTTCGCTTTGCAGATAGAATACCTGAGTTTTGATATTGACTACATTTTTAGGATTTAAATAGAAATTGTTTTTGGCATTTAGATTAACAAAAAATTGATTGTTGTTGGTGAAATTGGAATTGCGTTTTCCTGTCCCGGCTTTCAGGTTGATGTTGTACTGCTCTGGAAATAGAAAATCATCGGGCTTGTATTTTAGGAATTCAAATGTTCCGGTATAAAAAGCATTTTTGTAATCACTGATGCTGGAGTTATTCTGGTTTTGAATATCATTGGATTCTGTTGCGAGATAACCGAGATAGACCCGGGTGTTGTAATTGATGAAATAGCCAAGGTCAACAGCGGTTTGTGTATTTTGGAAAGTGCTGTCCTGGGTAAAGATGTTCAGGTTGGCTTTAAGTGCAAATGGTGATTGGAAAACGTAAGGCAGTTCGATCCCGACATTAAAAGTCTTTTGTTGATTGCCATCGCTTTTCCAATACAGCGTAAATTTTTCACCGGTATTTAATGCGTTGTTTAATACAAGGTCAAGATAGCCGTTGAATTGTAGTTTGTTTTTATCATCATTTGAGAATCCTATAAAGCCGTCAAAATTGTTTGATTTCGCTTTTTCAAGATAGACGTAAATTTTAGTAGAATCTTTTGTGAAAAGTATTTCCGGGTATTTGGTTTGGTTTGCGAACCGGAACTTTTCAAGGTCGCTGTACAGATTTTGTAAGGTTTCCTGATTGAAGGTTTTGTTTTTGTAGAGTCGTTTTAGATTTTTTTTGTGGCCTTCCGGAAATTTGTCATAGCCAGTAATGATAATGTCATTGAGTTTGCGTTGCTGCTGCAGGTTGGTCTCCAAGTCAGCGGTGAGGTGGTTGCTTTTTCTTTGTATATTGACGAGTTTAAGTTTGGCAAGTGAATACCCTTTGCGTTCTAATTTGTTCAGGGCTGAAGAAAGTGTTTGTTCGGTTTCCTGAAAAGCAATCGTGAGTGTGTCCGAGGTAGTGTTGAAAATTTCAAGATTTTTAATTTCGGGATTCTTACCTATATATATATGTAATGTAGTTAATCTTTGTCCTAAGCTAAAATTATAGGTAAAAGTGCTGTCGTTGGATTTTTCGTAATTTATAATACGGTTGTCGAGATATCCTATTTTACTTAATGTAGCTGTTAGCGTTGTCGTGTTGTCCAGAATGGACTTCGTGTTGCTGTGGTTTTTGATATAGCCAATAGAATCAATTACGGAAGTTTCTTTTGTTGTTTTTCCGTTGATTTTGAGGTAAAGATTTTGTGCTGAGAGCGTCAGGCTGAAGAAAAAAAAGAGGATTATGTACTGTAAGCTTTTCAAATCATAAACTATTTGGTAAATGTAACGCAAAAAAATAAAGAATAATATATTAAAATAAAATTGAGGATTAATGTCTTTGAAAATTAATGTATTAAGGTTTGTTTAGTTGATTTTTTTTTCTACATTTGCAACCCCGTAAAAAGCGGGAAATTAAAACATAAGAAATTTTTAGTATTAATTATGCCAACAATTCAACAATTAGTAAGAACAGGAAGAACTCAGATAACTAAGAAGAGTAAATCGGTTGCTTTAGATTCTTGTCCTCAAAGAAGAGGTGTTTGTACGCGTGTTTACACTACTACGCCAAAAAAACCTAACTCTGCAATGCGTAAAGTTGCAAGGGTACGTTTAACAAATGGTAATGAAGTGAATGCTTACATCCCTGGAGAAGGACATAACCTACAAGAGCACTCGATAGTATTAGTTAGAGGCGGAAGGGTAAAAGATTTACCAGGAGTTAGATATCACATCGTTCGTGGAGCGCTTGATACATCAGGTGTTGCGGGAAGAACGCAGAGAAGATCTAAGTATGGTGCTAAACGCCCAAAAGAAGCAAAAAAGTAATTTAAAAAGACTTTTAAAGTAAAGACATGAGAAAAAGACAGGCCAAAAAAAGACCGCTTTTGCCAGATCCAAGATTTAATGATCAATTGGTAACGCGTTTTGTGAATAACTTAATGTGGGATGGTAAGAAATCAACAGCTTTTAAAGTATTTTATGATGCAATTGACATCGTAGAAGCTAAGAAACAAGATGCTGAGAAATCAGCATTAGAAATCTGGAAAGACGCTTTAACTAACGTTATGCCTCACGTAGAAGTACGTAGCCGTAGAGTAGGTGGAGCAACATTCCAAATCCCAATGCAAATCAGACCAGACAGAAAAATCTCTATGGCAATGAAGTGGATGATACTTTATGCACGTAGAAGAAATGAGAAATCTATGGCTCAGAAACTAGCTTCTGAAGTTTTAGCTGCGGCTAAAGAAGAAGGTGCTGCCGTTAAAAAGAGAATGGATACTCATAAAATGGCTGAAGCAAACAAAGCATTCTCTCACTTTAGATTTTAATCATAAGAAATGGCAAGAGATTTAAAATATACAAGAAATATAGGAATTGCTGCTCACATTGATGCTGGTAAAACAACAACAACAGAGCGTATTCTTTTTTATACTGGTAAATCACACAAAATTGGTGAGGTGCACGATGGTGCTGCAACAATGGACTGGATGGCACAGGAGCAGGAAAGAGGTATTACTATTACTTCTGCAGCGACTACTTGTGAGTGGAACTTTCCAACTGAACAAGGAAAGCCGCTTCCGGAAACATTGCCTTATCACTTTAATATTATTGATACTCCAGGACACGTTGATTTTACCGTAGAGGTAAACCGTTCTTTAAGGGTATTGGATGGTTTGGTTTTCCTTTTTAGTGCAGTTGATGGTGTTGAGCCACAATCTGAAACTAACTGGAGACTTGCTGATCAATATAGAGTGCCTCGTATGGGGTTTGTTAATAAAATGGACCGTCAGGGATCTAACTTTTTGAATGTATGTCAGCAAGTTAGAGACATGTTAAAATCAAACGCAGTAGCGATCACTTTGCCAATTGGTGAGGAGAATGATTTTAAAGGTGTTGTTGATTTAGTAAAAAACCAGGCTATTATCTGGCATGACGAAACTCAAGGGGCAACTTTTGATATCGTGCCTATTCCAGAGGATATGTTGGCTGAAGTAAAAGAGTACAGATCTATCCTTATTGAAGCGGTTGCTGATTATGATGAGCAATTGTTAGATAAGTACATGGAGGATGAGAATTCTATTACTGAGGATGAGATTAACGTTGCTCTAAGAGCTGCGACTATTGATATGGCTATCATTCCTATGATTGCCGGATCTTCTTTCAAAAACAAAGGAGTTCAGTTTATGCTGGATGCAGTATGTAAATACTTGCCATCTCCGATGGACAAAGAAGGTATCGAAGGTATTGATCCTGATGATGTTGATTTGTTAGAAGAAGATCAAACTAAAATCTTGCGTCGTCCAGATGTAAAAGAGCCTTTTTCGGCTTTGGCATTTAAAATCGCTACTGACCCATTCGTAGGTCGTTTGGCTTTCTTCCGTGCTTATTCTGGTCGTTTAGATGCAGGTTCTTATGTATTGAATACCCGTTCTGGAAATAAAGAAAGAATTTCTCGTATCTACCAAATGCACGCTAACAAGCAAAATCCAATCGAGTATATCGAAGCTGGAGATATTGGTGCGGCAGTTGGATTTAAGGATATCAAAACTGGTGATACATTGTGTGATGAAAAACACCCAATCATTCTTGAAAGTATGAAATTCCCTGCTCCGGTAATTGGTATCGCAATTGAGCCTAAAACTAAAGCAGACGTTGATAAAATGGGTATGGCTTTGGCTAAATTAGCTGAGGAAGATCCTACGTTTACAGTAAGAACTGATGAAGCTTCAGGTCAGACGATTATCTCTGGTATGGGTGAGCTTCACTTGGATATCTTGGTGGATCGTATGAAACGTGAATTCAAAGTTGAAGTGAACCAAGGTGAGCCTCAGGTTGAATATAAAGAAGCATTTACAAAATCTGCTCAACACAGGGAAACATACAAAAAACAATCAGGAGGTCGTGGTAAATTCGGTGATATCGTATTTACACTTGAGCCAGCTGATGAAGTTGATGGAAAAGTGCCTGTTGGGTTACAGTTTGTTAATGCGGTAAAAGGTGGTAACGTTCCTAAGGAATATATTCCATCTGTAGAGAAAGGTTTCCGTGAGGCTATGAAAACTGGTCCTTTAGCAGGATATCAGGTTGATAGTTTAAAAGTAACTTTAACTGACGGATCTTTCCACCCTGTCGATTCAGATGCGCTTTCTTTTGAGTTAGCTGCTAGAATGGGGTATAGAGAAGTAGCTAAAGCTGCTGGAGCAATTATTCTTGAGCCAATCATGAAAATGGAGGTTATTACACCAGAAGAAAACATGGGAGATATCGTAGGTGATATTAACCGTCGTAGAGGTCAGGTGAATGACATGGGTGATAGAAATGGTGCTAAAACAATCAAAGCGGATGTTCCATTATCAGAAATGTTTGGTTATGTAACAACGTTAAGAACGTTATCATCAGGTAGAGCAACTTCTACAATGGAGTTCTCGCACTATGCTGAAACGCCTTCTAATATTTCAGAAGCAGTTATCAAAAAAGCAAAAGGAAACGCTTAATTCAAAAGAAAATGAGTCAAAAAATCAGAATAAAATTAAAATCTTACGATCACAGTTTGGTAGACAAGTCTGCTGAAAAGATTGTAAAAACTGTAAAGAGTACAGGTGCAGTGGTAACAGGTCCTATTCCTTTACCAACTCACAAAAAGATTTTTACTGTTTTACGTTCTCCACACGTAAACAAAAAATCAAGAGAGCAATTTGAAGTAATGTCATACAAGAGATTGTTGGATATTTACAGCTCTTCATCAAAAACTATTGACGCTCTAATGAAATTAGAGTTGCCAAGCGGAGTTGAAGTAGAGATCAAAGTATAAGTAAAAGTAAGTTCAGAAAATTGGGAGTCTGAAATTGTATGATTTCAGACTCCTGTTTCTAATTTAATATTTAATAATTAATAATTAATATTTATGTCTGGGTTAATTGGTAAAAAAATCGGCATGACTAGCATTTTCGACGAAAACGGGAAAAACATTCCTTGTACAGTAATCGAAGCTGGACCATGCGTTGTTACCCAAGTCAGAACCAATGAGGTTGACGGGTATGAAGCGTTTCAACTTGGTTTCGATGACAAAAAATCAGAAAAACACGTTACTAAAGCTGACGCAGGTCACTTTAAGAAAGCGGGAACTTCTGCTAAGAAAAAAGTCGTTGAATTCAAGTATTTCGAAACAGAGCACAAATTAGGTGATGTTATCACTGTAGATCTTTTTCAGGAAGGTGAGTTTGTAGACGTTCAAGGAGTATCAAAAGGTAAAGGTTTTCAAGGGGTTGTTAAACGTCACGGTTTTGGTGGTGTTGGACAAGCAACTCACGGTCAGCACAACCGTTTGAGAGCGCCTGGATCTGTTGGAGCATCATCTTATCCGTCAAGAGTATTCAAGGGAATGCGTATGGCAGGAAGAATGGGAGGAGACAATGTAACAATTCAAAACCTTAGAGTTTTAAAAGTAGTTTCTGATAAGAATTTACTTGTGATTAAAGGATGTGTTCCTGGACACAAAAACTCTTATGTAATCATTCAGAAGTAATGGAAGTAAAAGTTTTAAATTTCAACGGAAAAGAAACTGGCAGAACGATCACTCTTTCTGATTCAGTATTCGCAATAGAGCCTAATAAGCACGCTGTATATCTAGATGTTAAGCAATACTTAGCTAATCAAAGACAAGGAACTCACAAAGCTAAAGAAAGAGCTGAAGTTGCCGGAAGTACACGTAAGATTAAAAAACAAAAAGGAACTGGTACTGCTCGTGCCGGTAGTGCAAAAAACCCTTTGTTTAAAGGTGGAGGTACAGTTTTTGGACCAAGACCAAGAAGTTATTCATTTAAATTGAATAAGAACTTAAAGAGACTTGCTAGAAAATCAGCTTTCAGTATTAAAGCACAAGAATCAAATTTGATCGTAGTAGAAGATTTTAATTTCGAAACACCAAATACTAAAAATTTCATTAACGTTTTGAAATCTTTAGGGTTAGAGAATAAAAAATCCCTATTTGTGTTGGGAGAGTCAAATAAAAATGTATATTTGTCCTCACGCAATTTGAAGGCGTCTAGTGTTATAACTAACTCAGAATTAAGTACTTACGCTATTTTAAATGCGAATAATTTAGTACTTTTAGAGAGTTCTTTAGAAGGAATTGAAGAAAATTTAAGCAAATAATAGGCCATGAGTATCATAATTAAACCTATAATAACAGAAAAAATCACCAAGGAAAGTGAAGTTTTTAACCGCTTTGGTTTTGTTGTAGACAGAAAAGCAAACAAAATTCAGATTAAGAATGCTATTGAGGCAGCTTATGGAGTTACTGTTGTGAATGTCAATACGATGAACGTAAGACCGGATAGAACAACTAAATACACCAAAAGTGGTTTAATCAGTGGAAAGACAAATGCTTTCAAGAAAGCAATTGTACAAGTACAAGAAGGAGAAACAATCGATTTTTACAACAATATCTAGAAATAAGATAGGAAAATGTCAGTAAGAAAATTAAAACCTATTACCCCTGGTCAGCGTTTTAGAGTTGTGAATGGTTTTGACGCCATTACAACTGATAAGCCGGAGCGCTCTTTGATAGCACCGATAAAAAACTCAGGAGG
This sequence comes from Flavobacterium kingsejongi, assembly GCF_003076475.1. Classification (NCBI taxonomy): domain Bacteria; kingdom Pseudomonadati; phylum Bacteroidota; class Flavobacteriia; order Flavobacteriales; family Flavobacteriaceae; genus Flavobacterium; species Flavobacterium kingsejongi. Next base: position 2,000,748 of record NZ_CP020919.1, read on the forward strand.
TAGAAATAGTCAAGGAAAGATGACCATGCGTTATACGGGTGGTGGTCACAAACAGAGATATCGTATCATTGATTTCAAAAGAACTAAAGTTGGAATTCCAGCTTCTGTGAAATCAATTGAATATGATCCGAATCGTACAGCTTTTATCGCTTTGTTGGCTTATGCTGATGGTGAGAAAACGTACATTATCGCTCAAAATGGATTGCAAGTAGGTCAGAAAGTAGTTTCTGGTCCTGAATCTGCACCGGAAATTGGTAATACATTGCCATTAAGCAGAATTCCTTTAGGAACTGTTATTTCATGTATTGAGTTGCGTCCAGGTCAGGGAGCAGTTATTGCTCGTTCTGCTGGTACATTTGCTCAATTAATGGCAAGAGATGGGAAATATGCAACAATTAAAATGCCTTCAGGTGAAACAAGATTAATCTTGCTTACTTGTTCTGCTACAATTGGAGCTGTTTCTAATTCTGACCACCAGTTGGTTGTATCTGGTAAAGCAGGTAGATCAAGATGGTTGGGTAGAAGACCTAGAACAAGACCAGTTGCAATGAACCCTGTCGATCACCCAATGGGTGGTGGTGAAGGACGTTCTTCTGGAGGTCATCCACGTTCAAGAAACGGAGTACCTTCTAAAGGTTATAGAACTCGTTCTAAGAAAAACCCGAGTAACAAGTATATCGTAGAACGTAGAAAGAAATAATAAGAAGATATGGCACGTTCATTAAAAAAAGGACCTTTTGTACACTATAAATTAGATAAGAAAGTTCAAGAAAACATTGAAAAAGGGAATAAAGGAGTTGTTAAGACCTGGTCTAGAGCTTCTATGATTACTCCTGATTTCGTTGGACAGACTATCGCAGTACATAATGGTCGTCAGTTTGTACCGGTTTACGTAACAGAAAACATGGTAGGTCATAAATTAGGAGAGTTTTCACCAACACGATCTTTTAGAGGTCACGCTGGAGCAAAAAATAAAGGTAAAAAATAAGAAGCTATGGGAGTTCGTAAAAGAGAAAGAGCAGAGCAGACTAAAGAAGCTAACAAGCAGATTGCTTTTGCAAAATTGAATAACTGCCCTACTTCACCTAGAAAAATGCGCTTAGTAGCAGACTTGGTAAGAGGTCAGAAAATTGAAAGAGCACTTAATATATTAAGATTTAGTTCTAAAGAAGCTTCTCGTAAATTAGAGAAATTGTTGTTATCAGCTATTGCTAACTGGCAAGCTAAAAACGCAGAAGCAAATCTTGAAGAAGCTGGTTTGATAGTTAAAGAGATCCGTGTTGATGGTGGGATGATGTTGAAAAGACTTCGTCCTGCGCCACAAGGTCGCGCACATAGAATAAGAAAACGTTCCAATCACGTAACAATCGTTTTGGGAGCTATCAATAACACACAAAGTAATTAATAAACAGTATGGGACAAAAGACAAATCCGATTGGAAATCGCCTTGGTATCATTAGAGGATGGGATTCAAACTGGTATGGTGGAAATGATTACGGCGATAAGCTTGCTGAGGATCACAAAATCAGAAAGTATATCCACGCTCGTTTATCAAAAGCTAGTGTATCAAAAGTAATCATCGAGAGAACTTTGAAACTTGTAACCGTTACTATCACTACTGCAAGACCTGGTATTATTATCGGAAAAGGTGGCCAAGAGGTAGACAAGTTGAAAGAAGAACTTAAGAAAATTACTGACAAAGAGGTTCAAATTAACATCTTTGAAATTAAAAGACCAGAACTGGATGCTTACTTAGTAGGTACTAGTATCGCTCGTCAGATTGAAAGTCGTATTTCATACAGAAGAGCAATCAAAATGGCAATCGCAGCAGCAATTCGTATGAATGCTGAAGGGATTAAAGTGATGATTTCAGGTCGTTTGAACGGTGCTGAAATGGCACGTTCAGAAATGTTCAAAGAAGGTAGAATTCCTCTATCAACTTTCAGAGCTGACATTGATTATGCACTTGCTGAAGCACATACTACTTACGGTAGAATGGGTATCAAAGTGTGGATCATGAAAGGCGAAGTTTATGGAAAAAGAGATCTGTCTCCACTAGTTGGAATGGATAAAAAACAAGCCGGAAATGGTAAAGGTGGAGATGCTCCTCGTGGGAAATCTAACTTTAACAAAGGTGGGAAACCAGACGCTCGTAAAAGAAAGTAAATTTTTAAACTAAAGAAAAAATGTTACAGCCTAAAAGAACAAAATACCGTAAGGTACAGAAAGGTAGAATGAAAGGCGTTTCTCAAAGAGGACATGAGCTTTCTAATGGAATGTTTGGTATTAAATCTTTAGATTCATCTTTTTTAACTTCACGTCAAATCGAGGCTGCTCGTATCGCTGCAACTCGTTTTATGAAAAGAGAAGGACAATTATGGATTAAAATATTCCCGGACAAACCTATCACTAAGAAGCCTCTTGAGGTACGTATGGGTAAAGGTAAAGGTGCAGTTGAATTTTGGGCTGCAGTTGTTAAACCTGGAAGAATTATGTTTGAAGTTGGAGGTGTACCTTTGTCTGTTGCTAAAGAAGCTTTGCGTCTTGCAGCACAAAAACTTCCAGTTAAAACTAAGTTTATCGTTGCTAGAGATTTCGAAGCATAATCAATTATTATTATGAAACAATCAGAAATAAAAGATCTATCTGCAGCTGAGTTGCAAGAGAAACTTAGTCAGTTAAAGAAGACATATGCCGACCTAAAAATAGCTCACGCTATATCACCAATTGAGAATCCGCTTCAAATAAGAGGAGTAAGAAGATCAGTTGCTAGAGTAGCCACTGAGTTAAGCAAAAGAGAGTTACAATAATTGTATTCTGCTGAAAGATGGAAAAAAGAAATTTAAGAAAAGAGAGAGTTGGTGTTGTTACAAGTAACAAAATGGAGAAATCTATTGTAGTTGCGGAAGTAAGAAGAGTAAAACACCCGTTATACGGTAAGTTCGTGTTGAAAACAAAGAAATATGTTGCACACGACGAAACAAACGACTGCAATATTGGTGATACAGTAAGGATTAGTGAAACACGTCCTTTAAGTAAATCAAAATGTTGGAGATTAGTTGAAATCATTGAAAGAGCTAAGTAATTATGGTACAACAGGAATCAAGATTAAAAGTAGCAGATAACACGGGAGCAAAAGAAGTTTTGACTATCCGTGTGCTTGGAGGAACGAAAAGACGTTATGCCTCTGTTGGAGATAAAATTGTAGTATCTATTAAAGATGCAACACCTAACGGTAACGTTAAAAAAGGTGCTGTTTCAACTGCAGTTGTTGTACGTACCAAAAAAGAAGTGAGAAGAGCCGACGGTTCATATATCAGATTTGACGATAACGCATGTGTATTGTTGAATGCTGCTGGTGAAATGAGAGGAACTCGCGTTTTTGGTCCGGTTGCAAGAGAACTTCGTGAAAAACAATTCATGAAAATTGTATCATTAGCACCTGAAGTGCTTTAATTCTTTAGTAATGATGATAAAGCTAAAAATAAAATCAGGAGATATCGTTAGAGTAATTACCGGAGACCATAAAGGTGCTGAAGGTAAAGTTTTAAGAGTATATCGTGAGAAAAATAAAGCGATTGTTGAAGGTGTAAACATGGTATCGAAACATACGAAACCAAGTGCTAAAAACCCTCAAGGTGGTATCGTTAAGAAAGAAGCTTCAATTAATATTTCAAACATTTCTCTTATAGATCCTAAAACAAAGGAAGCTACAAGAGTTGGAATAAAAACTGAAGGAGATAAGAAAGTAAGATTTTCAAAAAAATCTAAAGAAGTACTATAGTGATGGCTTATATACCTAGACTAAAACAAGAATATAAGGACAGAGTTATCTCTGCCCTTAAAGAAGAATTCGGTTATAAAAACGTAATGCAAGTTCCTAAACTTGAAAAAATCGTTTTAAGCCGTGGAGTTGGTGCAGCAGTATCTGATAAGAAATTAATCGATTATGCTGTTGATGAGTTGACTAAGATTACCGGGCAAAAAGCGGTTTCTACAATCTCTAAAAAAGACGTTGCGTCTTTCAAATTGAGAAAAGGAATGCCAATTGGAGCAAAAGTAACTTTACGTGGAGAAAAAATGTATGAATTCCTTGATAGGTTGATTACATCTTCTTTGCCACGTGTAAGAGACTTTAGCGGAATCAAAGCTACTGGTTTTGACGGTAGAGGTAACTACAACCTTGGTGTTTTGGAGCAAATCATTTTCCCTGAAATTGATATTGATAAAGTAAACAAAATCTCAGGAATGGATATTACCTTTGTAACTACTGCGAAAACAGATAAAGAAGCAAAGTCACTATTAGCGGAATTAGGATTACCTTTTAAAAAGAATTAAGATATGGCTAAAGAATCAATGAAAGCCCGTGAGGTTAAGAGACAAAAAACGGTAGAAAAATACGCTGAAAAAAGAAAAGCTTTGAAAGAAGCTGGAGATTTTGAAGGTTTACAAAAATTACCGAAAAATGCTTCTCCTGTTCGTTTGCACAATCGTTGTAAATTAACCGGAAGACCAAGAGGGTATATGCGTCAGTTCGGTCTTTCACGTGTAACTTTCCGTGAAATGGCTAATAATGGATTAATTCCAGGAGTTAAAAAAGCCAGCTGGTAAAAACAATTATAAATTGGTTTTAGGTTCAATATAAAGTATAGCGAAAACCGGAACCGCAAATTAATAAATATGTATACAGATCCTATTGCGGATTATTTAACGAGAGTTAGAAATGCTGTGGCAGCAAACCACAAAGTGGTGGAAATCCCGGCATCTAACCTTAAAAAAGAAATCACTAAGATTTTATTTGATCAAGGATATATCCTTAGTTACAAATTTGATGATAACTCTGTACAAGGGTCCATCAAAATCGCTTTGAAGTATGATAAAGATACTAAAGAGCCTGTAATCAAAGATATCCAAAGAATTAGTAAACCAGGTCTACGTAAGTATGCAGGTGCTTCTAACTTGCCAAGAATCCTTAACGGATTAGGTATTGCTATTGTTTCTACATCAAGAGGATTGATGACTGGAAAACAAGCTAAGCAATTGAATATTGGTGGAGAAGTAATTTGTTACGTATACTAATAAAAAGACTAGACGATGTCAAGAATAGGTAAAAATCCAATCGTAGTTCCTGCTGGTGTAACTGTTGAAGTTGCTGAAGGTATAATTACTGTTAAAGGAAAATTAGGTCAACTTACACAGGAATATTCTGATGTAACTGTAAAAGTTGAAGATGGTCAGGTTCAGGTTGAAAGATCTTCTGATCATAAAGACGAAAGAGCAAAACACGGATTGTACAGATCATTAATCAATAACATGATTATTGGTGTATCTGAAGGTTTTACAAAACAACTGGAATTAGTTGGAGTTGGTTACAGAGCTTCAAATCAAGGGCAAAAACTTGATTTGGCTTTAGGATTCTCTCATAACATTGTTTTAGAAGTGGCTCCTGAAGTTGTAGTGGAAACGATATCTGAAAAAGGTAAGAATCCAATCGTAAAATTAACTTCATTTGATAAACAACTTTTAGGTCAGGTTGCGGCGAAAATCAGAGGTTTCCGTAAACCAGAACCGTACAAAGGAAAAGGAGTTAAGTTTGTAGGTGAAGTATTAAGAAGAAAAGCAGGTAAATCAGCTTAAAAAATAAGATTATGTCATTAACAAAATCTGAAAGAAGACAGAGAATCAAGTTCAGAATCAGAAAAATTGTAAGCGGTACTGCTGCAAACCCAAGACTTTCTGTATTCAGAAGTAATAAAGAAATCTATGCTCAGCTCATAGACGACGCAAATGGTGTTACTTTAGTCGCTGCATCTTCTCGTGAAAAAGAAATCAGTGCTACAAAAGTAACAAGCATCGAAACTGCAACTGCTGTTGGGAAACTAATCGCAGAGAAAGCAATAAAAGCCGGAATTGAAAATGTTACCTTTGATAGAGGTGGATATTTATACCACGGTCGTGTTAAATCATTAGCAGAAGGCGCTAGAGCGGCTGGACTTAAATTCTAAGAAATTATGTATCATAAATACAAAAATGTAGAGTTAGTAAAACCAAGTGGTCTTGAATTAAAAGACCGTTTGGTTAGTGTAAACCGTGTTACTAAGGTTACAAAAGGAGGTAGAGCTTTTGGTTTTTCTGCTATTGTAGTTGTAGGTGATGAAAACGGTGTTGTTGGTCACGGTTTAGGTAAGTCTAAAGATGTTTCTGAAGCAATTGCGAAAGCAGTGGAAGATGCTAAAAAGAATCTTGTTAGAATTCCCCTGGACAGTCAAACTGTTCCTCATGAACAAAAAGGTAAATTTGGTGGTGCACGTGTAAATTTAATTCCTGCCTCTCATGGTACAGGAGTTATTGCTGGTGGAGCTGTTAGATCGGTACTTGAGTCTGTAGGAATTCATGATGTATTATCAAAATCTCAAGGTTCTTCGAACCCTCATAACGTAGTAAAAGCAACTTTTGATGCGCTATTGCAAATGAGAAGTGCTCTTACTGTTGCAAAACAAAGAGGAGTATCTTTAGAGAAAGTATTTAAAGGTTAATTCAAGGAAATTATGGCTAAGATAAAAGTAACACAAGTAAAAAGCAAAATCAACTGTCCACTGACTCAAAAAAGAGGACTTGAAGCTTTAGGTCTACGCAAAGTAGGACAAGTTGTAGAACATGATGTAAATCCTGCTATCCTTGGAATGGTAAACAAAGTTAAACACTTGGTTTCTGTAGAAGAAACTAAATAACAATTTATAGTTATGAATTTAAGTAACTTACAACCGGCTGAAGGTTCAACACATAATCAAAATAAAAGATTAGGTAGAGGAGAAGGTTCTGGTAAAGGTGGTACTTCTGCAAGAGGTCACAAAGGAGCAAAATCCCGTTCTGGTTATTCTAAAAAGATTGGATTTGAAGGTGGGCAAATGCCACTTCAAAGACGTGTACCTAAGTTTGGTTTCACTAACATCAACCGTAAAAACTACGAAGGTGTTAATTTAGATACTCTTCAACTATTAGTTGATAACGGAATTATTACAGATACTGTTGATATGACTGTTTTTGTTGCAAACCGTTTGGCTACTAAAAATGAAATCGTAAAGATTTTAGGAAGAGGAGAATTAAAAGCAAAATTGAAGGTAACTGCTCATAAATTTACTGCAACCGCAAAAGCCGCTATTGAAGCAGCCGGAGGTGAAGCAGTAACATTGTAATCTATCTACCAGGATGAAGAAATTTTTTGAATCAATTGTTAATGTCTGGAAAATTGAAGAACTGAAAAACAGAATCTTAATAACCTTAGGATTGCTTTTGGTTTATCGATTTGGAGCTCAGGTAACACTGCCAGGAATTGACGCTAGTAAATTACAAAATTTATCAAATCAGACAGATCAAGGAATTGGTTGGTTAATCGATGTATTTACAGGTGGTGCGTTTTCGCAAGCATCTGTATTTGCATTGGGTATCATGCCTTATATCTCTGCCTCTATTGTGGTTCAACTGATGGGAATTGCGATTCCTTATCTTCAGAAATTACAGAAAGATGGAGAAAGCGGAAGAAAGAAAATGAACCAGATTACACGATGGTTAACCATCGGTATTACTTTGGTTCAGGGACCTGGATACATTTACAATCTGTACCGGACACTTCCGGCAGATGCATTCCTTTTAGGTTTTAATTCTTTTGCATTCTTGTTCTCATCAGTTTTGATTCTTGTAACAGGTACCATATTCGCTATGTGGCTTGGAGAGAAAATTACTGATAAAGGAATTGGTAATGGTATTTCACTGTTAATCATGGTTGGAATTCTGGCCAGAATGCCTCAGGCATTTATTCAGGAGTTCTCTTCACGTGTAACAGAAGACAATGGTGGTCCGATGCTAATTGTATTAGAAGTAATCATTTGGCTATTAATCATCATCGCTTGTATTCTTTTAGTAATGGCAGTGAGAAAGATCCCGGTTCAGTATGCAAGACGTACGACTTCCGGTGATTTTGAGCAGGGAAACAGACAATGGATTCCATTAAAATTGAATGCATCCGGTGTTATGCCGATTATTTTTGCCCAGGCGATTATGTTTATTCCTGCTGCAGTAGCCGGATTATCAACGTCTGACACAGCAAAATCAGTTACTACAGCCTTCCAGAATATATTCGGATGGCAGTATAATTTAGTTTTTGCTTTGTTAATCATAGTTTTTACGTACTTTTACACCGCAATTACGGTACCTACCAATAAAATGGCAGACGATTTAAAGAGAAGTGGCGGATTTATTCCAGGTGTTAAGCCCGGAGTTGAAACCTCAGAATTTTTAGATAAAGTGATGTCACTAATAACATTCCCAGGATCATTATTCCTTGCTCTTATTGCCGTGTTCCCGGCGATCATTGTAACGATAATGGGAGTTCAGTCTTCATGGGCTTTGTTTTACGGAGGTACGTCGTTATTAATTATGGTTGGAGTTGCAATAGATACTATTCAGCAGATCAATTCATATTTGTTGAATAAACATTATGATGGTTTAATGAAGAGTGGTAAAAACAGAAAAGCAGTAGCTTAATTTCATGGCAAAACAATCAGCAATAGAACAAGACGGATCAATTATTGAAGCATTGTCAAATGCAATGTTCCGTGTAGAATTAGAAAACGGACATATTGTAATCGCTCATATTTCTGGAAAGATGCGTATGCATTACATCAAATTATTACCAGGTGATAAAGTGAAACTGGAAATGAGCCCTTATGATTTGTCAAAAGCAAGAATTACTTATAGATATTAAAGGCTATTCACAATGAAAGTAAGAGCATCAGTTAAAAAAAGAAGTCCCGAGTGCGTTATCGTGCGAAGAAAAGGGAGATTGTACGTAATTAACAAAAAGAATCCTAGATTTAAACAAAGACAAGGATAGTTATGGCAAGAATTGCAGGGGTAGATATACCTAAAAACAAAAGAGGAGTTATCGCTTTAACCTATATCTTCGGAATTGGTAAAAGTAGAGCTATAGAGATTTTAGAAAAAGCTCAAGTTAGTCAAGATACAAAAGTTCAGGATTGGAATGATGACCAAATTGGAGCAATCCGTGAGGCAGTATCATTTTTCAAAATTGAAGGAGAATTACGTTCGGAAATTTCCTTAAACATCAAACGTTTAATGGATATCGGATGTTACAGAGGTATTCGTCATAGATCTGGACTTCCATTAAGAGGTCAGAGAACTAAGAACAACTCTAGAACAAGAAAAGGTAAAAGAAAAACAGTTGCCAACAAGAAAAAAGCAACTAAATAAGAAGTAGTATGGCTAAAGCAAGTGTAAAAAAACGTAAAGTTATCGTTGAATCAACGGGTGAAGCTCATATTAGTGCAACTTTTAACAACATCATCATTTCGTTAACAAACAAAAAAGGTGAGGTTATTTCTTGGTCTTCAGCAGGTAAAATGGGTTTCAGAGGTTCTAAAAAGAACACTCCGTATGCAGCTCAGATGGCAGCAGAAGACGCTAGTAAAGTTGCTCTTGAAGCGGGACTTAAAAAAGTTAAAGTATATGTGAAAGGCCCAGGTAACGGACGTGAGTCTGCTATCCGTTCACTTCACAATGGGGGAATTGAAGTAACTGAAATCATTGATGTTACTCCATTACCACATAATGGTTGTCGTCCTCCAAAAAGACGAAGAGTATAATTTAATAGTATAACCTAGGTAGGTATAAGATTATCGGAGGATAAGACCTGAATTCATAATCGCCTACCTTTTTATTTTTTAGAAATGGCAAGATATACTGGTCCAAAAACTAAAATTGCTCGTAAATTTGGCGAAGCAATCTTCGGAGATGACAAATCTTTCGAAAAAAGAAATTATCCACCCGGACAACACGGGATGGCTAAAAAAAGAGGTAAGAAATCTGAATATGCAGTTCAGTTGATGGAAAAGCAAAAAGCGAAGTACAGCTACGGAATTCTTGAAAAACAATTCAGAAACTTATTCGAAAAAGCATCAAGCAGCAAAGGTGTTACTGGTGAAGTTTTATTACAACTTTGTGAAGCACGTCTTGACAACGTAGTATTCAGAATGGGTATTGCCCCTTCTAGAAGAGCTGCGAGACAAATCGTTTCTCACAGACATGTCACTGTTAACGGTGAATTAGTAAACATCCCATCCTACCATTTAAAAGCTGGCGATAAAGTTGCAGTTCGTGAAAAATCAAAATCTCTTGACGCTATCGAACGTTCATTATCTAACTCTAGTCATGTTTACGAATGGATTACCTGGAATAATGATTTGAAAGAAGGTACTTTTGTTTCTGTACCGGCAAGACTTCAAATTCCAGAAAACATTAAAGAACAACTTATCGTTGAGTTGTACAACAAATAATAACTGAGATCAGTCTAAAATATGGCAATATTTAATTTTCAGAAACCCGATAAAGTTATCATGATCGATTCTACCGATTTTGAAGGCAAATTTGAATTTCGACCTTTAGAACCTGGATACGGATTGACTGTTGGTAATGCGCTTAGAAGAGTTCTTCTTTCTGCACTTGAAGGATACGCAATTACATCTGTTCGTATAGAAGGAGTAGACCATGAATTTTCTACGATTTCCGGTGTAGTTGAAGATGTTACAGAAATTATCCTAAATTTAAAACAAGTTCGTTTTAAACGTCAGATTGAAGATATAGACAATGAATCTGTTTCTATCTCAATTTCTGGTAAAGACCAAATTACTGCTGGTGATTTTCAAAAATTCATCTCTGGTTTCCAGGTGTTAAACCCGGAACTTGTGATCTGCAACCTTGACAGCAAAATAAATGTTAATCTTGAGTTGACTATTGAAAAAGGTAGAGGATATGTGCCTGGAGAGGAGAATAAAAAACAGAACGCAGCAATTGGAACAATTTTTACAGATTCAATCTTTACTCCGGTAAAGAATGTGAAGTATGCAATTGAAAACTTCCGTGTTGAACAAAAAACCGATTATGAAAAATTGGTTTTCGAAATCAAAACGGACGGTTCTATCAACCCAAAAGATGCACTGACTGAAGCAGCAAAAACATTGATTCACCACTTTATGTTGTTTTCTGATGAAAGAATAACACTTGAAGCTGACGAAATCGCTCAGACAGAATCTTATGACGAAGAGTCCTTACATATGAGACAATTGCTTAAAACTAAGCTTGTCGATATGGACCTTTCTGTAAGAGCTTTGAACTGTTTGAAAGCAGCAGAAGTAGATACTTTAGGCGACTTAGTGTCATTCAACAAAAATGACTTAATGAAATTCCGTAACTTCGGTAAAAAATCTTTAACGGAGCTTGATGAGCTCGTTGCTGTTAAAAATTTACACTTCGGAATGGATTTAGCGAAATATAAATTAGATAAAGAATAATTCTAAACCCTTAAAAAGGTTTAAATTGTAATATAGCAATGAGACACGGAAAAAAATTCAACCATTTAAGCAGACAGACTGCGCATAGAAAATCTATGTTGGCTAATATGGCTTGTTCTCTAATCGAGCACAAACGTATTAACACTACTGTCGCTAAAGCAAAAGCTCTTAAGCAATTCGTAGAGCCTTTGATCACAAAATCAAAAGAAGACACAACTCACAATAGACGTATCGTTTTCGCTTACTTAAGAAGCAAATATGCTGTAACTGACTTGTTCAGAGATGTAGCTGCTAAAGTAGGTGACCGTCCAGGTGGTTATACCCGTATTATCAAATTAGGTAATCGTTTAGGGGATAACGCTGATATGGCAATGATCGAACTTGTAGATTTTAACGAACTTTACACTGGTGGTAAAAAAGAAGTTAAAAAAGCAAAAAGCCGTCGTGGTGGTAAAGCTAAAAAAGCAGAAGAAACAGTTGCTGAAGCTCCGGCTGAAACAGCTCCTGATGCTACTGATGCTGCAGAATAATCATGAAGATGATGTTCTAATACAAATTAAGGATAAACTTTTTAAAGAGTTTATCCTTTTTTTTTGCCAAATCGGGACAGCCAGCCTTATCCAGCGGCTGTAGCTCATTGGTAATGAATGATGAATGACTGAAATACGGCCGTGATTATTTCGGAATTAAAGAAGATTAGAAATTTATAATAAAAAGTAAATTTTAATTAAATTTGCACACAGAAACTACACAACACAAAATGAAATACACAAATCGCAAGCAAGCCATACTATTATTGAATGACGGTACCATTTTTTATGGTAAATCTATCGGTATCGAAGGAACCGTTTTTGGCGAAGTATGTTTTAATACCGGAATGACCGGATACCAGGAAATATTCACCGATCCGTCTTATTTTGGTCAGATCATGGTGGCTACCAATGCGCACATTGGGAATTATGGTGTAAATGATGAAGACGTGGAGTCTGACAAAATTATGATCTCCGGATTGGTGTGTAAAAATTTCAGTTTCACCCATTCCCGTGTAAATTCTACAGAAAGCTTACAGGATTATTTTGCCAAACAAAACCTCGTGGTTATTTCGGATGTGGATACCCGTGCACTGGTAAGTTATATCCGTGATAATGGTGCCATGAATGCTGTTATTTCTACAGATACAGAGAATATTGAAGGATTGAAGGAGCAACTTTCAAAAGTTCCGGACATGAAAGGATTGGAGCTTGCTTCAAAAGTATCTGCCAAAGAAGCTTATTATGTGGGAGAGCCAACGGCCAAATATAAAATTGCTGCTTTAGACTTAGGAATCAAGAAAAATATACTCAGAAACCTGGTAAAGAGAGATTGTTATGTCAAAGTTTTTCCTTTTGATACGACTTTCGAAATCATGTCGGAATTCAATCCGGATGGCTATTTCCTTTCCAATGGTCCTGGTGACCCGGATCCTTTGTATGGGGCTATTGAAGTAGCTCAGAAAATCCTGTCTGCTGACAAGCCATTATTCGGGATTTGTTTAGGGCATCAGGTGATCGCATTGGCGAATGGTATTTCGACATATAAAATGTTCAATGGCCACCGTGGAATCAACCACCCGGTTAAAAATGTTATCACAGGGAAAGGAGAGATCACTTCTCAGAATCATGGTTTCGCCGTGAATAAAGAAGAAGCTGAAAATCACCCTGATTTTGAAATTACACATTTCCATATCAACGATGGTACGGTAGCAGGGATGCGCATGAAGAGTAAAAATTGCTTTTCGGTGCAATACCACCCGGAAGCCAGTCCAGGTCCTCAGGATGCGACTTACCTGTTTGATCAGTTTATTGAAAATATCAATAACGGAAGATCGAATTAATTCCTATTATGATTAAAAAAGAACGTTACTATTCGTTCGTTTAAAAATACTTATTAACTAAAACGTTTGAATTTTTTAGTTTGGGGTATTTGCTGAAAATACCTTTTTTAAGTACAATATATTTTATACATTTCGGAAAAATTAGATATAACAATTATTAAATAATCAAACGCAATGAGTATTATTATTAAAATTCACGCAAGACAAATTCTGGACTCCAGAGGAAATCCAACTGTTGAAGTAGATGTTGTTACAGAAAATGGTGTTCTGGGAAGAGCAGCTGTTCCTTCAGGTGCATCAACAGGAGAGCATGAAGCTGTAGAATTGAGAGATGGTGGGAAAGCTTATCTGGGCAAAGGAGTTTCAAAAGCGGTAGAGAATGTAAATACTAAAATTGCAGAAGAACTTTTAGGGGTTTCTGTTTTTGAACAAAACCTGGTAGATCGCATCATGATTGATTTAGATGGTACGCCTAATAAATCGAATTTAGGAGCGAACGCTATTTTGGGTGTTTCTTTGGCGGTTGCTAAAGCGGCAGCAAACGAATTAGGGTTACCATTGTACCGTTATATTGGTGGGGTTTCTGCCAATACGTTACCAGTGCCTATGATGAATATTATCAATGGTGGATCGCATTCTGATGCTCCGATTGCATTTCAGGAATTTATGATTTTTCCTGTAAAAGCAACTGATTTTACACATGCTATGCAAATGGGGACTGAAATTTTTCACCACCTGAAAAAAGTATTGCACGACAGAGGATTGAGTACTGCTGTAGGAGATGAAGGTGGATTTGCGCCAAATCTTGCAGGTGGTACTGAGGATGCTTTGGATTCTATCAAAAAAGCTGTTGAAAATGCAGGATATGTTTTTGGAGATGATGTTATGATTGCTTTGGATTGTGCAGCTTCTGAATTCTATGTAAACGGTAAATACGATTATACTAAATTTGAAGGAGAAACCGGAAAAATCCGTACTTCTGAAGAGCAGGCAGATTACCTGGCAGAATTGGCAGCTAAATATCCAATCATTTCTATTGAAGACGGAATGCAGGAAGATGACTGGGCAGGATGGAAATACCTTACTGATAAAATCGGTAAAAAAGTACAGTTGGTTGGAGATGATTTATTCGTTACGAATGTAGAGCGTCTTTCCAGAGGTATTAATGAAGGTATTGCTAATTCTATTTTGGTTAAAGTAAACCAGATTGGTACTCTGACCGAAACAATTGCTGCGGTTAATATGGCACACAATGCCGGATATACTTCTGTAATGTCACACCGTTCCGGAGAAACTGAAGATACAACTATTGCGGATCTTGCTGTAGCATTGAATTGCGGGCAGATTAAAACAGGATCAGCGTCACGTTCTGACCGTATGGCGAAATACAATCAATTGCTTCGTATTGAAGAAGAATTGGGCGATGTAGCTTATTTTCCTGGAATGAATGCTTTTAAAGTAAAATAATGGCGTAACGATATTCTTTTTAAAACACCTGACCGGGTTTCCGGTCAGGTGTTTTTTTGTACACAAAAATGAGGCTTTTATTTCGGGCTGATATGGCTTTTTTTAGTCCTTTTTTGCTCTTTGTAGTCTGTAGTGCTACAGCGCTTCTAAAGTGGTGTAAAATTGCTCTTTTTGCCGCCTGACGCTCCTGTTTTAAAAAAGGAAACAGGGCCTTGTTTTATAGTAGTTGTGTATAGTAAATTAGCAAAATTTAAGTAATTATTATCGTTTTCGTAACCCTCGTGTAGCCATAGTTAATATGAAAATGATTATATTCGCAAGAAGAAATATTAATTATATAAAATCACATACTAAAAATGTCAAATACAGCAATTTTAGAAATTGATGGCAAAAAATATGAGTTTCCGATCATCGTGGGGACTGAAAATGAAGTTGCTATCGATATCGACAAACTACGTGGCGCAACGGGCGCAATTACAATGGATCCCGGTTATAAAAACTCAGGGGTTTGCAAAAGTGAAATTACATTCCTCGATGGTGAAGAAGGGATTTTACGCTACAGAGGATATGCCATAGAAGACCTGGCTCAAAAAGCAGATTTCCTTGAAGTATCTTACCTTGTAATTTTTGGTGAATTACCAACCAGAGCACAACTGGAGCAATTTGAAAACGATATCAGAAAATATACTTTGGTGAATGAAGAGATGAAAAATATCATCGACGGATTCCCAAAAACAGCACATCCAATGGGTGTGTTATCTTCATTGACGAGTGCATTAACTGCTTTTAATCCTAAAGTGGTAAATGTTGAAAATGAAAAAGAAATGTATGAAGCTGTTTGTAAAACTATGGGTAAATTCCTGGTTTTGGCTACATGGACATACAGAAAAATTTCAGGTTTTCCATTGAATTATTACGACAATACTAAAGGATACGTAGAGAACTTTATGCGTTTGATGTTTGAATTGCCAACTTCACCGTATAAATCCAATCCAACTGTTGTAGCCGCACTTGATAAATTATTTATCTTGCATGCTGATCACGAACAAAACTGTTCTACATCAACAGTAAGAATGGTAGGGTCATCACATGCTGGTTTATTTGCTTCAATCTCTGCAGGTGTTTCAGCACTTTGGGGCCCATTACACGGTGGTGCAAATCAGGCCGTTTTAGAAATGTTGGAAGAAATCCAGAAAAATGGTGGTGATGCTGACAAATATTTAGCGAAAGCGAAAGACAAAGATGATCCATTCCGTTTGATGGGCTTCGGTCACAGGGTATATAAAAACTTCGATCCAAGAGCTAAGATCATTAAAAAAGCCGCAGATGAAGTACTTTCTACATTAGGGGTGAATGATCCAATTCTGAATATCGCTAAAAAATTGGAAGAAGCGGCTTTGGTAGATGACTATTTCGTATCCAGAAAATTATATCCAAACGTAGATTTCTATTCCGGAATTATTTACCGTGCATTAGGTATTCCTACTGATATGTTTACTGTATTGTTCGCTATCGGGCGTTTGCCAGGATGGATTGCACAATGGAAAGAAATGCGTATCAACAAGGAGCCAATAGGTCGTCCAAGACAAATATATACTGGACATCCATTACGGGATTTTGTTCCTTTTGAAAAAAGATAGTTCCAATCAGACTTATATAAAAAGAAGCCTCATTCCATTTCAGAATGAGGCTTTTTTAATACCCGGAGTAATTGGTTAAATTCAGCTGAATATTTTTTGAAAATAGCATTAATCAACACTCTTTTTCTATATTTGCCAAAAGCGAGAAAGCTATGTTACACTTAAATGTAAAAAACGAAACATCACGATTAAGAGCCGTTGTTTTAGGTTCTGCCGTCCATAACGGGCCCACTCCGAAAATAGAGGAAGCCTATGACCCTAAATCATTAGAGCATATAAAAGCAGGTACCTATCCGGTTGAAAAAGATATGGTGCTGGAGACCGAGGCTTTTAATGCGGTCTTTCAGAAATATGACGTAACTGTATTCCGTCCGGAAATGATTGAAAATTACAATCAGATTTTTGCGCGTGATATTGGTTTTGTTATCGATGATACCTTTGTGAAAGCGAATATCCTGCCGGATCGCGAAAAGGAACTGGATGCCATTCAGTATATTATTGACCAGATTGATCCCCTAAAAGTAGTGCGTCCACCGGAGGAAGTCCATATTGAAGGTGGCGATGTCATGCTTTGGAATGATTATATCTTTATTGGGACGTATAAAGGAAGTGATTATAAGGATTATATTACTGCCCGTACCAACATGGAGGGGGTTGAATACATCCGGAATTTGTTCCCGGATAAAATTGTGAAGGAATTTGATTTGGTGAAATCTAAAATTGAAGCCCGTGATAATGCCCTGCACCTGGATTGCTGTTTTCAGCCTGTAGGTACCAATAAAGGGGTTATCTATAAAAGCGGATTTCGGGAAGAAGCAGATTATATGTTTCTGGTGAATCTTTTTGGAGCAGAAAACCTTTTTCATATTACGCGGGACGAAATGTACCACATGAATTCCAATGTTTTTTCCATTGCACCCGATGTTGTGGTTTCGGAACGAAATTTCACGCGGCTTAACAACTGGTTAAGGGCAGCTGGATTTACAGTTGAAGAAATTCCGTATGCTGAAATAGCAAAGCAGGAAGGATTATTGCGTTGTTCAACGTTGCCGCTGATACGCGATTAGTACGATCAGTATTTTTAAACTAAGTACCTTATAAAATGAAACAAATTACAAACTCCATATTGATGATCCGCCCGGTTGCTTTTCGGATGAACGAGCAAACGGCAGTAAATAACTATTACCAAAAAGTACTGGATAATTTATTACCCGCTACAGTAAATGCTAAAGCACAACAGGAATTTGATGCTTTCGTTGAAAAACTAAAAGCAGTAGGTGTTGATGTCACTGTAGTAGATGACACACTGGATCCGGATACGCCAGATTCCATATTCCCAAACAATTGGATCTCTTTCCATGAAAATGGGGATGTGGCTTTATATCCAATGTTTGCAGAAAACCGCCGTTTGGAGCGTCGTGAAGAAATATTGGATCTGTTAGAAGAGAAAGGATTCCAAATCGATAACATTGTAGATTATACTGCTGCAGAAGAAGATGGTTTTTTCCTGGAAGGGACAGGCAGCCTTTTGCTGGACCGTGCCAATCAAAAAGCATATTGTGCCTTATCGCCAAGAGCCGATGAAGAATTGTTTATTGAATTCTGTGAGGATTTTGATTATGCACCAATTATTTTTGAAGCGTTTCAAAATGTAGATGGAGATCGAAAATTGATTTACCATACGAATGTGATGATGTGCCTGGGAGAGCATTTTGCTGTAATTTGTGCGGATTCAATTGATGACAAACAAGAACGTAAAGCCGTCATGGCAAGTCTCAAAGAAGATAAAAAAGAAGTGATCCTTATAAGTGAAGCACAGGTTAATAATTTCGCCGGTAATATGCTGGAAGTGGTTGGGAATGATAATAAGCATTACTTAGTCATGAGTACAGCGGCTCACCAATCCCTGACGAAAGACCAGGTTGCCAAACTTGAAAAACACGCAACAATCCTGAGTTCAAGCCTGGATACTATTGAAGCTTGTGGCGGCGGTAGTGCCCGATGCATGATGGCGGAAATCTTTTTACCCCTGAAATAAATGTTATCCAAAAAAACGAAATACGGTTTAAAGGCGCTGGTGTATATTGCCCGGCAGAATCCTTCGGTACCTATACTGATTTCGCAAATATCAGAAAGCGAATGCATTTCCAAAAAGTTTTTGGAAAGCATTCTGCTTGATCTGAAAAAATTCGGCATTTTAGGTTCCAAGAAAGGAAAAGGTGGCGGATACTACTTGATGAAAGATCCCAGGGATGTTACAGTCGCTACATTAATCCGTGTATTGGACGGCCCTATTGCCATGCTTCCCTGCGTCAGCCTTAACTTTTATGAGCGATGCAGCGATTGCCCGGATGAGCAGACCTGTGCCCTGAACAAACTAATGATACAGGTGCGCGATAATACCTTGAGCCTGCTCCAAAACAAATCCCTTTTTGATTTAACATTACTGTAACTTTTTTCCGACTCAATTAATCTATATAATCGATAGAGTAATGGTATATTTGAAAAATTAAAAAATATACCAGGATTATGATTGATTTATTAAAGGGGAAAAAGCCACTTTCTATTAAGGATAGTCCCAAAATATCAGCCATCAAAGCGGTGACCTGGCGTATAGTCGGGACAATTGACACAATGATTATCTCCTATATATTGACAGGAAATGTGAAAATCGCCGTGTCTATAGGTGGTTTTGAAGTGTTCTCTAAAATGTTTCTCTATTTTCTTCATGAACGGGCCTGGTCTAAACTCACACGAAAAGAATGAGAGGGCAATTAGAAGATCTTAACCGCAAATTGCAAGAGTTGGATCTGGAACAATCGTTAGCATTTGTGCTGGAAACGATAGTTGGAAAAAAAGTATTTTCGACTTCATTTGGTATCGAAGATCAGGTGCTTACACATTTTTTACAAAAGTATGCCAATACCATTACGGTTTTTACATTGGATACCGGAAGGCAATTTGATGAGACCTATGAGGTCTTCCATAAAACTCAGAAAAAATATCCTGCTCTTACGATTGAAACCTACACGCCAGAAGAAAAGGAAATCAAAAAATATATAAATGAATACGGTATTAACGGTTTTTATGATAGTATAGAAAACCGGAAGGCCTGTTGTGCGATTCGGAAAGTGGCCCCATTAAGCAGGGCGTTGCAAGGCGCTGATCTTTGGATTACAGGATTACGTTCGGAGCAATCGGCCAACCGGGAAAATATGGTATTTCTGGAATGGGATGAAGTAAACCAATTGGTTAAATTCAATCCGTTGCTGGCCTATTCTCTTCCTGAGATAGAAGCTCTGGTTACTTCCTTTAATATTCCAATCAGCAATTTATATAAAAAAGGATTTCTCAGCATTGGCTGCGCACCTTGTACCCGGGCATTATTGCCTGGAGAAAATTTCCGTGCCGGCAGGTGGTGGTGGGAAAACGGTAAAAAAGAATGCGGATTACATATTCATTCAGATAAAAACAATTAAGTATGGCAGAGTATTTACAAACGCACCTGCAGACACTGGAAGATGAAAGTATTTACATCATACGGGAGGTTGCGGCCCAATTCCAGAAACCAGTTTTATTATTTTCGGGAGGAAAGGATTCTATAACGCTGGCACGATTGGCACAAAAAGCCTTTTATCCTGCCAAAATACCTTTCGCTTTCCTGCACATTGATACAGGGCATAATTTTCCGGAAACGATCGCTTTCCGTGACCAGTTGGTAGAAGAGTTGGGGGTTGAGCTTATTGTCCGGTATGTTCAGGACAGTATCAATGCCAATAAAGTAAAAGAAGAAACCGGTAAATATGCCAGCAGGAATTCATTGCAAACGGTAACCTTACTCGATGCTATTGAAGAATTTGGTTTTGATGCCTGTATGGGTGGAGCCCGAAGGGATGAGGAAAAATCAAGGGCAAAAGAACGTATTTTTTCCGTAAGGGATGATTTTGGCCAATGGGATTCCAAAAAACAACGACCGGAAGTATTTTCGATGCTGAATGGTAAAATTCATTTCGGTGAAAACGTTCGCGCCTTCCCCATCAGTAACTGGACCGAAGAAGATGTATGGAAATATATCGATCAGGAGGAAATTGGATTGCCTTCTATTTATTTTGCGCATCCGCGAAAACTGGTTAAAAGAGATGGGGCACATTTGGCACATTCTCCTTTTTTGAATTTGGTGGATACCGATGAAATTGTCGAAACCATGGTGCGTTTCAGAACCGTAGGCGATATGACCTGCACTGCTGCTTTTATTTCTGAAGCCACTACGATTGATGCCATATTATATGAAAATAAAGCCTCGAAATCATCAGAGAGAGGCGCAAGAATAGATGATAAACGTTCTGAAGCTGCTTTGGAACAACGTAAAAAAGGGGGATATTTTTAAATTATGGATTTAATCAGAATAAATACAGCCGGAAGTGTTGACGATGGTAAAAGTACACTTATCGGGAGATTTCTGTACGATAGCCAGGCACTCACAATAGAGCAGGAAGCGCTAATTGAAAAGAAAACGAAAGAAAAAGGATTGGAAGACCTCGACTTTTCAGTAATTACAGATGGCTTGATTGCCGAAAGGGAACAGGGAATTACTATTGATGTAGCACATATTTACTTTTCTACTGAAAGCCGGAAATTTATCATTGCAGATAGTCCGGGGCATGTAGAATATACCCGGAATATGGTTACAGGAGCTTCAAATTCTGAAGTTTCGGTCATACTTATCGACTCCAGGAAAGGAGTGCTGGAGCAAACCCACCGTCATTATTTTATCAGCAGGTTACTGAAATTGCATACCGTTGTTTTTTGCATCAATAAGATGGATCTTTCTGATTATAGTGAAGATGTATTCCTGAATATTGCAGCCGACATTGATAAAATGATTGCGCAGTTTCCACCGTTAGCACAGCAAACACAGATTATCCCGATCAGTTCACTGAAAGGAGATAATATTGTACTCGCGTCTGAAAATATGGACTGGTACAAAGGTGCTACTTTATCAGGTATTTTGCATACTATTGATACAAGAGCTGTTCAGCCTTTGGGATTCCGTTTTGATGTGCAACAGGTGCAACATGTACAGAACACCGAGTTTACGGATTATCGGGCTTATGCCGGCAAGGTAACCAGCGGTACCGTAAAGGTAGGGGACGAGATACTAGTGATTCCTTCCTTACAAAAAAGTATCGTGACTGAAATCCGTAAATTTAAAACCACTTTTGATACTGCAACAGCAGGGCAATCGATCCAGATACGCTTAAGAGATAATATTGATATTAGCCGGGGTATGGTTCTCGTACATGAAATTTCGGAGCATCTGCTCAAACGGGAAATTGAAGCAACGGTAGTCTGGATGGATGAAAAACCTGCTACAACTTCAGGTAAATATATGCTTGAGGCTGGGAGTCGTAGTGTAGTAAGTAAAATACAATCCATAAATGCCGTAATTCCTCCGGAAAAACCTTTAGCGCCTTATCAGGCTTCCGAACTGAGGCTAAATGATATTGGACAAATACGCCTAAAATTAGGCGGGCCTGTATTTCTCGACGTTTTTGAGGATAACAGGCAAAATGGCGCCTTTATCCTCATTGATACACAGACCAATAATACGGTTGCCGTAGGTTTTGTAGCATAAAAAAGAAGCGGCTGTCACGTCACTGTGACAGCCGCTTCTTTTTTTGGAATGAAAGTGGTATTAGAATTTACAGATGTCTACCACTGATGTAATGATGTATTGTATACCAATTGCAATAACAATAAAGCCGACAATTCTCGAAATAGCGACAATACCTGAAGCACCCAGGATACGAGCCAGATAATGTGCACTTCTCAAAACAATAAAAATCATTAAGGCGATGGCAAGGATGGCGAGTGAAGCGATGATCTTTTCATTTATGGATTGATATTCCTGATAGAAAGTAATCAATAGTGACATAGATCCAGGACCGGCAAGCATGGGAATGGCCAGCGGTGTTAAAGCAATGTCGTTTCTTTTTTGAGCGTCATTTTCCACCTTTTTATTGACTCCTCTTTTTTTGCTAAAGTTACCGGCGAGCAGGGAAAACCCCGAGTTCACAATAATAATCCCACCTGCAATCCGAAGTGCATTGAGTGTAATTCCAAAAAAACTTAATACATATTCTCCCAGAAAGAAAGATACAATCAGAATAATAAATACATTTACAGCTGTCCATAACGAAATCCTGGACCGTTCTGCCATGCTATCATGCTGTGTTAATCCTACGAACATTGGAACTGTTCCAATGGGATTTAAGACAGAAAATAGCGCAGCGAAAATATAGATAAATAACTCCATGTTTTTTATGTAAAATTAAGTTTTTATTTAGGTGGTGTTGTAAATTTAAAAATAAAAAATTATTAATTGTTATAATTAGAGTGAATTATAGGGGTTGTTTTAAAAATTAATTATGAGATATATTGTTCTTTTCCTCCATTTAATATTGTTTTCTATTGGCAATGCCCAACAACTTGCTGGACATGTTTATGATAAAAACACTCAAAAACCAATTGAAGGCGCAAATGTCTATTTAGACGGTACTACATTAGGAACCATGACCAATAAGGATGGCTATTTTGCTATCACGGCAAAAAATAAAATGCCGAATGCATTGGTCTTTAGTTTTATCGGATATGAAACGATAACGGTAGAGGATCCATTTTCGTACGACAAGAATTTTAAAGTGCTGATGAAGGAAGATCTTATTGGCCTGGAAGAAGTCGTTATCGGCAGTCCGTTGTTCAGCCGTAAGAAGATGCTTGCCGCTTTCAAAGGGCAGTTTTTGGGTACATCCAAGTCCGCTTCTTCCTGTAAGATACTGAATGAGAATGATATTGTGCTGCATTATGATCCCGATAATCATGTGCTTTCTGCCAGTGCAGAGAATCCGTTGCGGATCGTAAACAACTACCTCGATTATGATATTATTTTTGACCTTTCTGATTTTGGGGTGAAATATAATTTCAATACCCTTGAACCTTTATAGTGTATCGCAGAGTTATTTTTTAGGGACTACTTTTTTCAAGGATATTTCCAAAGGCAAGAAGAATGCGCAAAAAAGGCGTAAACAAACCTATATGGGCTCGTCAGCGCATTTGATGAAGACAATAGCCGAAGGAACCTGGGAGAAGGAGAAATTTGAATTATTTGTGCATCAGTTTAAAGATGATCCTAAAATATATTTCAGTATTTCCGATACGCTAGGAATAAAGAAAATAACAGTATTAGAACAGCCTAAGAAAGAAATAAAAAGAGTGAATGTGCTTCGTACCCCTATGGTAGTGTCGGAAGGGAAAGATGGAACAATATGGGTAAAAGAATATTTTAATATCCGTTACAATGCCAATAAAGTTTCAATCATGGATTTTGTAGCACCCGAAATTTATGTCGACAAGAGTGGGAACTTTAATCCGGTAACCGGGGTGATTTTTGGAGGGTATATTGGTAGCCTAAAAGCAGGTGACCTATTGCCGGTTGATTATCAGGCTGAAGATTAGTGTGTTATAAAATATTTAAAAAATAGGAGCTTAGCTTCAAATTATAGTAAATTTGCATCAAAGCAAATCCAATGAAAAACAAAAAAACTTTAGTGCTCGGAGCTTCAGCAAATCCCGAACGATATTCGTATAAAGCAATTAACAGCCTGACGGCTAAAGAACATGCTGTAGTGGCAATCGGGCAAAAAGAAGCAGAAGTAGCCGGTGTAAAAGTTCATACAAAACAAATTCCATTAAAAAATATAGATACCGTAACGTTATACCTTAATCCAGCGCGACAACGAGACTATTATAATTACATCATCTCGTTACAACCCAAAAGAGTTATTTTCAATCCGGGGACAGAGAATCCGGAATTCTACCAGTTGCTGAAAGTGAATAATATACGTGTTGATATTGCCTGTACGCTGGTAATGCTGGCTACAAACCAATATTAGGTTATAATAAGTAATCCGTAAATATCCGGGATTAAAAGAATAAAAGGCTGTTTCGCAATTTGTGGAACAGCCTTTTGTAGTTATTTAAGATTTGCGCTCTTGCAATAATGGAGAAGCTGTAGATTTGCTGATAAGCAGCAATCCGATAAATGTGATTAATCCATTTATAATGATGAGCTCATTATCAAAAACATAGTTCCCGAAAAAGAACGTTGATTTCCAACTCAAAAGGAACGTCAATGCCGGGGCAAGGATACAAATTATAGGGACGAGCCTGTCATTAACACTTTTCCGTTTCATAAAAAGGCCAAAAGAATACAGTCCGAGTAATGGGCCATAAGTATAGGAGGCGACTTTAAAAATCATGCTGACAACTGAGGAATCATTGATGATATTAAATACGAGGATGACCAAGAACATAAGCAACGAAAAGGAAAGGTGCACAATGTGGCGGTTCCTGACATTATGAGGTTTGGCATTGTTCTCCGCTTTATCCATTCCAAGAAAATCCACGCAGAATGATGTGGTCAAGGCTGTAAGTGCTGAATCGGTGGTGGCAAAAGTAGCCGCAGTTAATCCTAAAAGGAATACTATGGCCGGAATAAGTGTTAGGTGTTTGAATGCGATTTCAGGAAACAGCAGATCGGTTCTGGGTTTGCCGCTGATCGCATCCAATGGAACTTCGATATTATACTTAGCCGCATAAATGTAGAGCAAGGCCCCAACACTAAGAAAGAAAATATTGATGATCACAAAGATTCCCGTGAAGGTAAACATGTTTTTTTGAGCTTCGCCGATATTCTTGCAGCTCAGGTTTTTTTGCATCAGGTCCTGGTCCAGTCCCACCATGGCTATAGTGACGAAAATCCCGCCCAAAATCTGTTTGGCGAAATGATTTTTTTCGGTGATAAAATTATCAAAGAAAAATATTTTAGAATAGCTACTGTTTTTAACCGCGTCAAAGGCTTCCGGTATGTTGTAATTTAGGCTGTCGCAAATGAAATAAATCGTAAAAAATACGGATGATACAAGGAATAATGTTTGTAGCGTATCAGTGATAATAATAGTTTTAAGGCCGCCTTTGTAGGTATAGGCAAAAATAAGTGCGAGTGAAATAAGTACAGTTGCCCAGAAAGGAATGCCATAGGCATCAAAAACAAAATGTTGTAATACGATCACCACCAGGTAAAGACGGAAGGCCGATCCGATCGTTCTGCTGATCAGGAAGATCAGTGCTGCTGTTTTATACGAATAATACCCCAGCCTGCTTTCAATATACCCGTAAATAGACGTCAGGTTCATGCGGTAATATAGGGGAAGGAGTACCTTGGCAATAATGATGAACCCGATGGCATTTCCAAGGACAAACTGGAAGTATTTAAACTGATTTGCCGGTAATCCCACTTCGCCCGGTACCGAAATAAATGTTACCCCGGATAAAGCTGTACCGATCATTCCAAAGGCTACAAGGTACCATTTGGAGTTTTTGTTGGCTTTAAAGAAAGCATCATTTCCGGAATCCTTTCGGCTCATAATCCTTGAAATCAGAATTAGGATCCCGAAATAGGCAATAATCAAAATTAAAATGGAGTTTGGTGACATCGTTTCATTTTTAGCTGATGCCAAAGTTAATTAAATGGAGCAATCGAACAATTTTTAGCCCTTATAATATTAAAAATGATCCGTTTTATAGCAGATTCCGTTCATTTGCATTATATTAGGTATGCTGTAAAATGATTATCTTTGCCCCAATGGAATTCTCTTCAAAATTATTAGAAAAAGCTGTTGGCGAAATGTCGCAGTTACCGGGAATCGGTAAAAGAACCGCATTACGTTTGGTATTACATCTGTTAAAACAGCCAAAAGACCAAACCCGCTTTTTATCGGAAGCCTTATTGGGGATGCGTGAAAATATAAAATTCTGTAAAAAATGCCATAATATTTCCGACGTTGAAATCTGTGAGATTTGTGCCAATGACAAAAGGAATCACGAACTTATTTGTTTAGTAGAAGATGTCCGGGATGTAATGGCGATTGAGAATACCGGCCAATACCGTGGAATATATCATGTACTGGGCGGAAAAATTTCTCCTATTGATGGTGTTGGCCCCAGCCAGCTTACTATAACATCACTCGTTGATAAAGTGAATTCCGGATGTATTGCCGAGATCATTTTTGCATTAAGTTCCACGATGGAAGGGGATACGACTAATTTTTACATTTATAAGCAGATAAAAGATACTTCAGTTGTGCTTTCTACTATTGCCAGGGGAATTTCTGTAGGGGACGAACTTGAATATGCCGATGAAGTTACCTTAGGGCGCAGCATATTGCAGCGGATACCTTTTGAGATTGCTTTGAAAAAATAAATTCAAGTGGGGTTTCAGCCGCTTTTGAAGGATACAATATATTAATGATAGTGCGTTTTATATGTGTAATTGAAAAACTATCTTTGTCTTACTAAATAAATTGCTACATGAATAGACTTTTACTGGTTGTTTTGATTTTTGCCGGGCTGGTAACCTCTTGTGTTCCTAATAAAGATCTGATCTATCTACAGAATAAAAATGCCGATGCAAAAGAATCAGTAATCATGCCTGTAGTTGCGAAGCCATATCGTGTACAGACCAACGATGTCCTTAGCATCAATATAAAAGCCTTAGATGCCAAACTGGTAGAGATTTTCAGTAAAAAAACTTCTGGTGATTCCAATACTGCCGAAGGATTATATTTTGACGGATTTACTGTAGATGACCATGGAAATATCAGGATACCTGTTTTGGGGGAAGTGAATGTTATCGGTTATACCCTGGATGAAATCAGGATTAAAATTGAAAAGCAACTTCTGGACGACTATTTCAAGAAAGAGGCTAATGTTTTTGTCAGCGTAAAATTGGGTGGATTCCGTTATACAATTAATGGGGAAATTGCCTCTCCGGGAACACAGATATTATTTCAGGAGAAAGTGAGCATTATGGAGGCAATCGCCAATGCGGGAGATATTACCGTAACCGGAAACCGGAAAGACGTTACAATCATCCGGCAATACCCCCACGGTACAGAAATACACAGTATTGACCTGACCGATGTAAAAGCCATGCAATCTCCTTACTTCTACATCCAGCCCAATGATTATATTTATGTCAAGCCATTGAAACAAAAGTCATGGGGAACGGGGACAACAGGAGTGCAAACATTGGCGACAATCTTTTCGGCCCTGTCTTTAATTACAACAATTGTATTGCTAAAAAATCTATAACCGATTATGCTCGATACTAAAGATTTTTCTTTTTTTGAAAACAACAATAATTTTGATTTTAAGGGATTCCTGCTTAAGATTCTTAGTTATTGGAAGTGGTTTATTGTTTCCCTGATTATCACATTTACCATTGCCTACCAGATTAACATTCGTAAAGAAAAAATTTATGGAATGGAATCGCTTATTGTCATAAAGGATGAAAATAATGCTTTGTTCTCTTCCAGTACCAATTTGGTTTTCAACTGGGGCGGTACATCCGATAAAGTACAGGCCGTTATTACCACTCTAAAATCCAGGCTTCATAATGAGGCGGTAGTCCAAAACCTGAATTTTTACATAAAATATTTGAAGACTGGGGAATACAATCTCCAGGATGCATATGGTGAAGTCCCGTTTTATGTTGTTATTGATAAAACAAAGCCACAGTTATCCGGCAGGCTGATTAAAGTTCGGTTTATCAATGATACCGAATATAAAATTACCATCATGTTTGATACGGAGAGTGTAGGATTGACTAAATATTCGGATAATTCATTTTCCAATACGACGGTGGCACTTCAGAAATTTGAAAAGAACTATCAGATAGGAGAAGAGGTAAATTTGCCTTTTCTTCATTGGAAACTGGAATTAAACGAGAATCCGGGATTTTATAAAGATGCTGAATATTTTGTGCAGTTTGATGATTTTAATGGCACTGTAGCTTCCTATAGAGGCTTAGGAGTGGATATTGATACCAAAGGCGCTTCAATATTGCGGTTGACCATGCAAGGTGCCAATAAGGCACGTATGGTAGATTATTTAAATGCTACTGTAGAAATCCTTCGAAAAAATCAATTGGATAGTAAAAATCAATTTGCCAATAATACCATTCGTTTTATCGATAGTACTATTGTAGCCATGGGGAGACAGCTTGCCGAAAATGAAGATGAATTAAAATCATTCCGGAAAGACAAAAATATCTTTAACCTGGAGAATGGCGGAGAGATGATCAATGAAAAAATATCAGCTTTTGATCTGGAAAAAGAAGCCATTAAGCGAAAGATGTCCTATTACAACTCATTAGAGAGTTACCTGAATAAAAGTGATGATTATTCGCGACTGCCTGCTCCGAGTGTTGCCGGGATTGAAGATCCTAATATTGTGGTCAATGTAGCCAAACTAATTTCTTTTTCAACGGAAAGATCAGAAATGGCTTATTCTGTTAAAAACGACAAATTATTCCAGGAATTTGACAATCAGATGGAAGCGGTAAAACGTGTGTTGGTCGAAAATATTAAGAGTGCCAAAGTTTCGCTGGGTGGTGATCTGCAGCAGGTCAATACCCGGCTTAATTCAGCCGAAGCAAACATCAGGACATTACCAGAAGACCAACAGGATTTGTTGAAAATTACCCGAAAATATGACCTGAATGAAAATATCTACAAAACGTTTCTGGAAAAAAGGAGCCAGGCCGATATAATTAAGGCCTCAAACCTGTCAGATATCCAGTTTATTGATCCAGCTAAGGATATTGGTGGCGGTCTTATTGGCCCCAAAACCTCTGTGAATTATGTAATGGCTTTGTTTTTAGGGATGCTAATTCCATTACTGATTGCCTTTACCATTACCATTTTAGACAATAGTATTCATACGATAGAAGATATACAGGCTTTGACCCAGATTCCGGTATTGGGAATAGTAGGAAAAAAGACCACATTAAATAATCTGGCTGTTTTTGAAAAACCAAAATCAGCATTAGCAGAATCTTTCCGGGCGATACGATCGTCCCTTCAGTTTATGTATAAAAAGCAGAACATTGCAGGGGCTAAAACCTTAATGATTACTTCGTCCATTAGTGGGGAAGGGAAAACATTTTGTTCGATCAATATTGCGACTGTTTTTGCGCTAAGTGAGAAGAAAACTGTTATTGTAGGGTTGGATTTGCGGAAGCCTAAAATTTTCGAGGATTTTAATATTGAAAATACCTATGGTGTAGTCAATTTTTTGATCGGTCAGAAGACAGTCGATCAGATTATCCAAAAGACCCATATCTCCTACCTTGATGTTATTCCGTCCGGTCCGGTTCCGCCCAATCCGGCTGAATTGATTTTAGGGGACAGCATGAAAGTATTGCTGGATGAACTGAAGGCAAAATACGATTATATTATTTTGGATACCCCACCAGTAGGCCTTGTTTCCGATGCGTTGGAATTGGCGCCTTATTGTGATGTGACATTGTATATTGTACGACAGAATGTAACCAAAAAAGGAATGCTTTCTATTGTGAATACAAAGCACAAAA
Source organism: Flavobacterium kingsejongi (assembly GCF_003076475.1). Lineage (NCBI taxonomy): Bacteria > Pseudomonadati > Bacteroidota > Flavobacteriia > Flavobacteriales > Flavobacteriaceae > Flavobacterium > Flavobacterium kingsejongi. The sequence continues at coordinate 2,030,586 of NZ_CP020919.1, forward strand.
GAGGGGAGCTGCATCATATCAGTATGGTGCTGAATGGTTTTGAAAACAAGACCAAATATGGATATGGATATGGATATGGATATGGGGATTATTCCGCAGGGTATCATGAAGAAGAGCCTAAGGGGTTTTTCGGGGAACTGAAAAGTAAAATTCTTAAGAAAAAATAATAAAGTGAGCTCCGAAAAAGAAGAATGGCTGTACGAAATAAAACCAAAGGATAAATTACTATCGCTAAATTTTGAAGAAATTTGGCGCTACCGTGATTTGTTGCTAATGTTTGTAAAACGAGATATTGTTACTTATTACAAACAAACCATCTTAGGGCCATTATGGTTCTTGATCCAGCCCCTCATTACTTCGGTGGTACAGTTTGTGATTTTTGATGTCATTGCCGATATACAATCGGATGGAGTTCCCTATTTTCTCTTTGTATTGGCAGGAAATACACTTTGGTCTTATTTTTCCGAATGCTTTAAATCAACTTCAGATACTTTCAAAACCAATCAGAGTATTTTTGGGAAAGTATATTTTCCAAGAGTGATTATGCCTTTGTCGGTAACCGTATCCAGTTTATTAAAATTCGGAATACAATTTGCGCTTTTTATTACGGTGTTACTCTATTGTTGCTACCGGGGACTTGACGTCCACCCCAATTGGACAGCACTTTTTATCCCCTTTATATTATTGACAATGGCGCTATTGTCTTTAGGGTTTGGAATGATCATCTCTTCTTTAACAACGAAATACCGAGATCTCACTTTTGTGGTTTCTTTTGGAATACAGTTGTATATGTATGTTACCCCCATTATCTATCCGCTATCGACAGCATTGGAAAAGGTACCAGAAAAATGGCATTGGCTTTTATATGCCAATCCGTTAACTAACCTATTTGAATTCTTTAAGTATGGCTTCTTAGGGAAAGGGACTTTTTCGATTGGCGGATTGCTGTATTCTTTTGCCTTCTCAGTTATTGCCTTTTTGCTGGGATTGATTATTTTTAATAAAACTGAAAAAAGTTTTATCGATACAGTTTAATTTAAACCGGAAGTAATATTATTATGGAAGACCAGAAAAAAACGATTCTAATTACCGGTGGTGCTGGATTTATAGGATCCAATCTTTGTGCACATTTTTTAGGTCAAAACTACAACGTAGTATGCCTGGATAATTTCGCCACAGGTTTTCGATCCAATATAGAGGCTTTTTTAGAGAACCCTAATTTCACCTTAATTGAAGGCGATATACGCAACCTTTCCGACTGTAAAAAAGCTGTTCAGGATGCAAATTATGTATTGCATCAGGCAGCTTTAGGATCTGTGCCCCGTTCGATCAATGACCCTATTACAACCAATGAAGTAAATGTTTCCGGTTTTCTCAATATGCTGGTGGCAGCGAGAGATGCTAATGTAAAACGTTTTGTCTATGCGGCAAGTTCTTCTACCTATGGCGATTCACAAGGATTGCCTAAAGTCGAAGCAGTAATCGGTAAACCATTATCGCCCTATGCAATTACTAAATATGTCAATGAGCTTTATGCTGAAATATTCAGTACTACATATGGATTAGAGACAATTGGGCTGCGTTACTTTAATGTTTTTGGCAGAAAACAAAATCCAAAAGGCGCCTATGCGGCCGTTATTCCTAAATTCGTAATCCAGCTGATGCAACATGAAAGCCCGGTAATTAATGGGGATGGAAATCATTCCAGGGATTTCACTTATATCGATAATGTGATACAGATGAATGAGCTGGCAATGCTGACTGAAAATAAAGAAGCCTTAAATACAGTTTTTAATACGGCTTATGGTGATCGCAATACACTGAATACTTTGGTGGGGTATCTTAAGGAATACTTGAGTGAATACGATCCGGAAATTGCCAATATAGCGACCATACATGGAGAAAACAGGCAGGGCGATATTCCTCATTCGCTGGCCAGCATCGATAAAGCAAAGAAGCTTCTGGGTTATAATCCTAAATTTTCCCTCCAGGAAGGATTAAAAGTTGCTGTACAATGGTACTGGCAAAATTTGAAATAAAACGGTTGCATGCTTCGGTTGCGATAGCCCATTTTTAAATGTGAAACCGTTGTTAAATATATCACATAATGAAAAAAAATAGCGATAATTGCCAAATCCTTTTAACTTTGCATTCTTGCTGAAAAAGATTATATAATGAAAATAAATACTATTTGCTGCATCGGGGCAGGTTACGTTGGCGGCCCTACTATGGCAGTGATTGCAAAAATGTGTCCTCATATTAAAGTAATTGTGGTGGACTTAAACGCAAGCAGGATTGCGGCATGGAATGATGACAATGTAAACAATATTCCGATTTATGAACCAGGCCTTAGCGAAATTGTTGCTGAAGCCCGGGGACGAAACTTGTTTTTCTCTACAGATGTAGAAAATGCGATTTCGGAAGCACAAATGATTTTTATTTCTGTCAATACCCCAACGAAGACCTATGGTTCGGGAAAAGGGATGGCGGCTGACTTAAAGTATATTGAATTATGCGCGCGGCAGATTGCAAAAGTTGCCGTGAATGATAAGATAGTAGTAGAAAAATCGACACTCCCTGTTCGTACTGCAGAAGCGATTAAAAATATATTGGATAATACGGGAAACGGAGTAAAATTTCAAATTTTATCCAATCCTGAGTTTCTGGCAGAAGGTACAGCTGTGCAGGATTTATTAAATCCGGACAGAGTGCTTATCGGAGGCGATACAACTGTAGAGGGAGAAGAGGCAATAGCAGCATTAGCTGCTATATACGGAAACTGGATATCAGAAGACCGGATTTTAAAAACGAATGTATGGTCCTCGGAATTATCAAAATTATCGGCGAATGCATTTTTAGCACAGCGCGTTTCTTCGATTAATGCCTTATCGGAATTGTGTGAAAAAACAGGTGCTGATGTAAATGAGGTTGCCAGGGCTATTGGGATGGACAGCAGGATTGGATCTAAATTCCTGAAATCATCTGTTGGTTTTGGCGGATCTTGCTTTCAAAAAGATATTTTAAACCTGGTATATATCGCAAAATCCTATGGACTTACTGAAGTGGCAGACTACTGGGAACAGGTGATTATTATGAATGATCATCAAAAACGCCGTTTTGCCAATAATATAGTTAAAACACTTTATAATACAGTATCGGCTAAAAAGATTACGTTTTTAGGGTGGGCATTTAAAAAAGACACCAACGATACCAGAGAATCGGCTGCGATTTATGTTGCAAATGATCTGCTGAATGAACAGGCAAATATTGCCGTTTATGATCCAAAAGTTACAGAAAAACAAATCCTGTTCGATCTTGATTATCTGCATTCCAGAACAGAAGCAGAAAACAGGGATGGGGTTGAGGTATTTGAAGATCCGTATGAAGCCTGTAAAGATGCTCATGCAATAGCAATCCTTACAGAATGGGATGTTTTTAAAACCTATGATTGGGAAAAAATATACGAACAGATGCATAAGCCAGCTTTTATCTTTGACGGTAGGAACCTACTGGATGGAGAAATGCTGAGCAGGATAGGATTTAAATACCAATCGATTGGATCTGCAAAAAAATAGATATGATTAAAATAGCCATTATAGGATTAGGATATGTAGGGACACCTTTAGCAAGATTATTTGCCACAAAATATCCTGTGGTTGGCTTTGATATAAATCAAAAGCGAATTGAAGCATTAAAAAAAGGGATAGATTCCACACTCGAACTCGATAAAGAAAGCCTGCTTTCGGTATTGGTTGAAAAACCATCGGACAATGTAGGATTATACTGTTCGGCAGATTTAGAAGATATCCGGGACTGTAATTACTATATTGTTACAGTGCCTACGCCTGTAGACAAACACAATAGACCCGATCTGGATCCGTTATACCGCTCCAGCGAAACCGTTGGGAAAGTACTCAAAAAAGGAGATACCGTGATTTATGAATCGACAGTATATCCCGGAGTAACAGAAGAAGAATGTGTGCCCGTATTAGAGCGAATTAGCGGTTTAAAGTTTAATGAAGATTTTTTTGCAGGATATTCACCGGAACGAATTAATCCCGGAGATAAGGAACATACCGTAGATAAAATACTGAAAATCACTTCCGGGTCAACACCAGAGACCGGACATGCAGTCAATGCATTATACCAATCTGTAATAACCGCAGGAACCCATTTAGCCCCATCAATAAAAGTAGCAGAAGCAGCGAAAGTAATTGAGAATTCACAACGCGATATTAATATTGCTTTTGTGAATGAACTGGCAAAAATTTTTAACCTCTTAGAGATTGATACCCATGCGGTATTGGAAGCTGCAGGAACAAAATGGAATTTTCTCAATTTCAAGCCTGGTTTAGTTGGTGGTCATTGTATTGGGGTTGATCCTTATTATCTCGCACAAAAAGCACAGGAGAAAGGATACAATCCTGAAATAATTCTTGCAGGCAGGCGTTTGAATGATAGCATGGGCGAATACATAGCAACACAAGTAGTGAAACTCATGATTAAAAATGGAATTATTGTCAATGATGCCCATTTATTAATGCTGGGAATTACTTTTAAGGAAAATTGCCCTGATGTGCGCAATACTAAAATTGTAGATGTAATCCATGCTCTTTCAGAATATGGGATGCAGATTATAATATATGATCCCTGGGCAAATCCTGAAGAAGTGATGCAGGAATATGGAATAACTACGACTGCCGTATTACCAGAAGACACTTTTGATACCATAATTTTGGGAGTCGCACATGATGAATTTCTGAAACTGGATTTTGATCAGTTAAAATCGACAGAGAAAAGTGTGGTCTATGATGTCAAGGGAGTTTTAGGGAGGAAATCCGATGGTGGGTTATAGTCAATAGATTTAACGAATAAGCTTATATAATTGTTATGAAAAGAAATAGTATAAAACACGTTATTCTTTCTGGAGGAGTTGGCAGCAGATTGTGGCCATTATCCCGGAAAAGTTTCCCGAAGCAATACCTCGATATATTTGATGGTAAGTCATTGTTTGAAATGACTGTTGAGCGGAATTATAATTTGGCTGATGAAGTTATTGTAATTGGAAATCTTGAAAATACACATTTAAGCCAGTCTGTCATGGACAAGTCTAAGATAGCATATGTGAATATCATTGAATCGACACCTCGTAATACTGCAGCAGCGATAGCCTTTGCAGCCTTTGCTTCAGAGCCGGATGATATTTTAATTGTAACGCCTTCCGATCATATTATAGATGGTGAAGAGGAGTATAATAATGCGATTAGCGCTGCTATAGCGAAAGCAGAAGAAGGGAACATTGTTACTTTCGGAATACTGCCTACCAAACCCGAAACAGGCTATGGCTATATAGAATATAAAGGTGATAGGGTCGTGTCATTTCGCGAAAAGCCTAATTCAGTAACAGCTCAGGAATTTATTTCAAAAGGAAGTTTTTTATGGAATAGTGGTATGTTTTGCTTTAAAGCAGGCGTTTTATTAGAAGAATTGAAATTGTACAATCCTGAGGTGTATGAGAAGTCAAAAATTGCCTGGAAAAATTGTAAAGATGGAAAGTTAGACCGTGAGCTATCGATGGATATTCCTTCAATTAGTATTGATTATGCTGTAATGGAGCGTAGCAAGAAGATAAAAGTGGTTCCGGCAAAATTTGGATGGTCGGATTTAGGGTCTTTCGAATCCGTATATGAGTATTTAAAAACTATTGGACATCCTGTCGATGCGTATGGAAATATGGTGATAGGTACTAAAAATTATACGGCATTCTTAGGGTTGGAAAATACCATTTTTGTGCACACCGAAACTGCCAATCTAATTTTACACAAGGATCAATCACAGGACGTTAAGACATTATACAACCAATTGGAAAAGTTGAATTCTGATTTATTAAATTAATTAGACTTCTAACTTGTATTAATATAATAATAAGTTATTTTTTTTAACAAAACAGAGTTAAATTCAATAATAAATGTATTTTTACAGTTTTTTAGTATTTTGAAATTCACGTAGCTATATCGTTATAATGAAAAAAATTTTAATTACGGGTGGTGCAGGTTTTATAGGATCTCATGTTACGAGACGATTTGTGATAAATTATCCTGAATATCAAATTTTTAATCTCGACAAATTGACTTATGCGGGTAATCTTGAGAATCTTACAGATATTGAAGATGAAGCTAATTATAAATTTTTATTTGGTGATATAGTAGATGAAGATTTCGTCAATTCCATTTTTAGAGATCATGATTTTGATGGTATTGTGCATTTGGCTGCTGAATCACACGTGGACCGATCGATTAAGGATCCATTAGCTTTTGTAAAAACAAATGTAATTGGTACAATGAATTTGCTCAATGCAGCGAAAAATCAATGGGAAGAAAATTTTGAAGGTAAACGCTTTCACCACATTAGTACGGATGAGGTTTATGGTTCTTTAGGAACTGAAGGGCTTTTTACCGAGACAACAGCATACGATCCAAATTCGCCTTATTCAGCATCTAAAGCGAGTTCTGATCATTTTGTAAGAGCCTATGGTGAAACCTATGGTCTTCCGTATGTAATTACCAATTGCTCCAATAATTATGGGCCCAATCATTTTCCTGAAAAATTAATTCCTCTTTTTATTAATAATATTATTACTAATAAACCGTTACCAGTATACGGTGATGGGAATTATACCCGGGATTGGTTATTTGTAGAAGATCATGCCATTGCTATAGATCTTGTTTTTCATAAAGGAAAAAATTATGAGACTTATAATATTGGGGGATTCAATGAATGGAAAAATATTGATTTAGTAAAATTATTATGTTTCATTATGGATGAGAAACTCGGTAGACCTAAAGATACATCATTAGGCTTAATTACTTATGTTAAAGATCGTCCAGGACATGATTTGCGTTACGCCATTGATGCTTCTAAAATTAATAAAGAATTAGGATGGAAGCCATCGGTTACTTTTGAGCAGGGATTAGAGCATACTATTAATTGGTATCTGTCAAATCAAGAGTGGCTTAATAATGTAACAAGTGGGGATTACCAAGAGTATTATAAAAAACAATACAATAAATAAAAAAAATGCTGATTGAAAAAATGTTTATTAAAGATTTATTAGTGATAACTCCACAAGTATTTGAAGATGAGCGTGGTTATTTTTTTGAATCCTACAATGAAGTATCATTTTTAGATAATGAAATTGCAGTAAAATTCATTCAGGATAATCAGTCTTTCTCCCATAAGGGGGTAATTAGAGGATTACATTTTCAAGTTCCTCCTTTTGCACAAACAAAATTAGTTCGCGTACTACAAGGTGAAATAGTAGACGTTGCTGTAGATCTTCGAAAAGATTCAGAAACATTTGGCGAGTATTATAGTATTCATCTTTCAGAAGAAAATAAAAAACAATTATTAATTCCAAAGGGTTTTGCTCATGGCTTTTCAGTGTTGAGTACAACTGCGATGGTTAGTTATAAAGTTGATAAATTATATAATAAAGAATATGAAAGGGGAATACGTTTCGATGACTCCCTGTTGAATATCGATTGGAAAGTTACTGTCGAAGAACAAATTGTTTCTTCAAAAGATTTCTCGTTGATGGGATTTGATGCTATAGACTGAGAGTTATATTGATCATGAAAAAAATACTTGTAACCGGCTCTAATGGTCAATTGGGCAGCGAAATAAAAAAGCTAACAGAGTATTATTCTCAGTTTGATTTTGTTTTTGCAGATAGATCTGATTTTTCGTTAGATGATGGTAAGGCTATTGTCACTTTTTTAAATAAAGTAAACCCCGATTTTTGCATAAATTGTGGAGCATACACTGCAGTAGACAGAGCAGAATCAGAACCAGAATTAGCAGATTGTATAAATCATATTGCAGTTAGTATTATTGCTAAATGGACAGCAGAAAATAATTGTAGGCTTATTCATATTTCAACAGATTATGTTTTTGATGGTAACTCTTCACTTCCGCTCTTAGAAGATGCTGAAAATATACCAGTGAATGTGTATGGAGAAACAAAGCTTTTAGGAGAAAAAGCTAGTATTGAAAATAATACTCAGAGTATAATAATTAGAACATCATGGGTATATTCTGAATTTGGTAATAATTTTGTTAAGACAATTTTGCGCCTAATGTCAGAAAGAGATGTTATCAATGTGGTAAATGATCAGATTGGAAGTCCTACATATGCTGCAGATTTAGCAGAAGTGGTATTAAAGATTATAGATACTGAGAATTGGGTGCCTGGCATCTATCATTATTCTAATGAAGCGGAGATTAGTTGGTTTGATTTTGCAGTAGCAATAAAAGAATTAACAAATAGTGACTGTGATGTCAGGGGAATTGCAACTTCAGAGTATCCAACACTGGCAAAACGTCCCGCTTATTCATTACTGAATAAAAATAAAATAAGGAATATCTATAAAATAGAAATTCCAAATTATAAGCAAAGCTTAATAAAATGTTTGAATAAGTTAATTGATACAAGTAGGTAGATATAGGATAATGTAACTAAAATAAACCCTGAAAACCACAACTGATTGTAAATCAGGTTTGGCTAACTGTTTCAGAAACTAAATCTAATGCAACTAATATGAAAGGAATAATCTTAGCTGGAGGTTCCGGAACTCGTTTATACCCGCTTACAAAATCAATATCCAAACAGTTAATGCCTGTTTATGATAAGCCAATGATATATTATCCATTGTCGGTTTTGATGTTAGCAGGGATCAAAGAAATATTAATAATTTCTACACCACATGATTTGCCAGGGTTTAAAAATCTTTTGGGAAATGGTAGTAATTTTGGTATTATTATTCAATATGCGGAACAACCTAATCCTGATGGTTTAGCTCAAGCTTTTATTATAGGAGAAGAGTTTATAGGGGCTGATAATGTATGTTTGATTTTAGGAGATAATATTTTTTATGGGCATGGATTAACGGCTCTCTTGAAAACAGCGATTGATAATGTACAGTGTGATAATAAGGCTACGGTTTTTGGTTATTATGTACAAGACCCACAGCGATATGGTGTTGCAGAATTTGATGAAGAAGGAAATGTAATTTCTATCGATGAAAAACCAGCTTTTCCTAAAAGTAATTATGCTATAGTGGGACTTTATTTCTATCCTAATTCTGTAGTAGAAAAAGCAAAGAATATTGCCCCGAGTGAGCGTGGTGAACTTGAAATAACAACAATAAATCAAGCCTATCTTTTAGAGAAAAATCTTAAAGTTGAACTTATGGGGAGGGGGTATGCCTGGTTGGATACAGGAACGCATGAATCCTTATTGGAGGCTTCAAATTTTGTTCAGACTATTGAAAGGAGGCAGGGTTTAAAAGTAGCATGTTTGGAAGAAATTGCTTATGATAAAGGGTTAATCTCTAAGGAGAAACTATTCATTCTGGCGACTGAGTTAGAAAAAAGTGCATATGGAAAGTACTTATTGGGAATTTTTGATAGAAAATAAAATTTTTAATCTTCAATAGAACAATTCTTGCATATATCATTTTTTGAGATTGCAAATTTTAAATTGAAATGAATTTTTTAAAAGAGTATTATTGTTAATTAGGTAATTAAATATTATGGTTTCTGAAAGCGGTCTAAGTGATCATAGAACTAAAAATGTAAAATTTCAAATAATTTTATCTTTTTGCATTAAGATTGTTAGTGTAGTTGCTAATTTGTTGCTAGTTCCGTTGTTAATTGATATTTTTGATAGTAATCAATATGGTATTTGGTTGACAATTTCGTCTATAGTAAGTTGGTTTGCCTTATTTGATATAGGATTAGGAAATGGGCTTCGAAATAAATTAACTGAAGCAATATCATCAGGTGATGAAAAGCTGGCAAAAGAATTAGTAAGTACTACTTATATTGCATGTATTTGTGTGTTTAGTTTTGTAATTATTTTATTTTTATGTGTCAACTATTTTTTGGATTGGAGAAGTATTATAAATAACTATTCTCTTTCACGGGATTATTTATACCTTTTTACAAATGTTGTTTTTGTAATGTTTTTGCTTCGTTTTATTTTCCAATTGATTGGGGTGATCTACATATCATATCAAAAACCTTCTTACAATAACTTATTATTTACTGTTGGCACTGTTTTATCAATATTCTTTTTAATAGTCCTAAAAGATTTTGTTTCAGGTAGTCTGTTAATATGCTCGCTTATATTAGTTGGTATTCCATTATTAGTCTTGGTGATATGGAATTTTGTAGCTTTTCAAAATACATTTAAAAATATTAAACCCTCCTTTTTAAGCTTTAAAAGTGTACTTCTAAAGTCTCTTTTTGGACTTGGGGGGAAGTTTTTTATAATACAAATTTCTGCAATTGTAATTTTCTCAACTGGAAATTTATTAGTCTCTCAGTTATTTAGTTCTTCTGATGTAGTATCTTACAACTCTGCCTTTATGTTATTTCAGTTGCCTGTAATAGCGTATAGTATAGTTATGACACCTATTTGGAGTGCGGTTACTGAAGCAATGATTAAAAATGATATAGTATGGTTGAAAAAGTGCCTTAAAAATTTAAATAAATTATCTGTTCTGTTTGTATTTGGGATAGTTATAATGCTTTTTATTACCTCTTTTATTTACGAAATATGGTTAGGTAATAGGGTTCATATCCCTTTCAATCTATCTGTTTGTATGGCTTTATATGCAATTATAAACGTTATCTTGTCGCCATATACAAGTTATATAAACGGTATTGGTAAAATAAATTTGACTCTATATATTGTTACTTTCACAACTATTGTTTTTTTTCCTCTAGCAATTTTTTTATCTAAATATTTTAATAGTCCAGTAGGAATTATATTAGCAACTTGTATTGTAAATTCTATAGGATTATACTTTCAGCCTAAACAGGTTCATAAATTAATAAATGGTAAAGCGAATGGAATCTGGAATAAGTAAAAAAAAAATATTAATAATTCATCATGGTTCTGGTTTAGGTGGCGGTCTTGTGGCACTGATTGGACTCATTAAAGAATTAAAAATTGATCACGATGTAAGTGTTTTTTGTGTATTTGATAGTGATGCTGTTGATTATTTAAAAGCACTTAATGTTACTGTTTATTTATCTCAAAGTAAATTTTATAAGAAGTATTATAATCTTTTCACGCATAGTGCGGCTTCCTACAATAATCTAATGAATTCATTAAAAAAAATATACTTATTTTTTTTAAGTCTACTAAATATTTTTTTCTTTTCAGCTCGTGAGCTGAAAAAATTTAATGGTAAGTTCGATGTGTTATACCTCAATTCATTATTTATAGCGGACTGGATTCCTGTGGGTAGAAAATATGGATTTAAGAAAACAGTAGTGCATGTTAGGGAGCCTTTAGATAGCGGATTTGCAGGCAAGTTCTGGTTTAGAATGTTGTTGAAGAAATATTCTGATCTTATAATTTGTGTGTCAAAAGATAATTTAAAACGGATAAATATTAAAAATAAATCAATTTGTGTTTATGATCCTGTAGTAGTTCGAGAATCTCAAATTGTAAATCTTGATATACGAGATAAGAATTTTATTTATTTGGGCGGTAGTCAAAGGATTAAAGGATTTGAGCAGTTGATAAATTCGCTTGAATATTTAAATGATAATATCCGTATATTATTTCTTGGGCCGATTGATGAAATCACAGAAAATTATAGCTCAATGAATTTTAAAATACGGTCTGTATTTTCATCATATTTACGTTATGATATTAAAAAATTAAAATTAAAATTTGAAAATTCTGATAAAATTATACGAATAGGAAAAGTAAACAACGTATTTGATTACTATCAGAATGCAATAGGTATAATATGCCCCTTTGCTAAACCACATGCCTGTTTGCCTATTTTGGAAGGTTTGAGTATTGGGAAGCCATTTATCTTATCCAATGTTGAAGGTTTAAATGAACTTCCGATAAATGACGTTTTTTTACAATTTAAAAATGGAGATTATTTGGATCTAGCAAATAAAATCAATCAAATGTCTGAATTTTCGGCATCAAAGTTTTTAGAAATTTCAGATTTAGCTAAGGATAATTTTAAAAATATCGTTCGAACTAACCCTAATGTTTCAATAATTTTAATGAAACTATGAATAAAATAATGGAAGAAGGCAATAATAATAAAAGTAAAAAAGCATTATTTTTAGTTTTAACAATTATTTTTTTAACTGATGATACTCTGTTATTTGGGACGAATAAAAATGATCTTTTTGTCTATGGGAAATATTTCATATATATTATAATTCTGTTGCTTACAGTACTTTTTAGTGCGAAAAATATTGTCAGTAAGTCTAACTTTAATGGAATCATAACTATACTGGTTCTGATATTAATACTTTTTTTATCTACAATTATCAATAATGATTTTAAAACGGGAACCTTAGTTTATGCAATTACTTTTTTTACAGGAATAGCTATAGTCCAAAATATTTCATTTCCAGTTTTTACAAAATTGTATTCCAAAATAATGTACTTCTTAGCGTTTTTCTCTTTAATAGTATATACCATAAATTTAATCAGTCCTGATTTAATCAGTATTTTTCCGACTATTTCTAATTATGGTGATGTAGAATATAAATTTGTTCTTTTTTCAAACACATTTAACGGTTTTAATGAATTCCGAAACACTGGCATTTTTAGAGAGCCAGGTGTTTATGTGATACACTTAATTTTTGCAGTATTTTTTGAAGTCTTTTTTATTAAAAGTTCTAAATTAAATTATAGGAAACTTCTAATTTTTGTATTGGCAATACTTACAACATTATCTACTACAGGAATATTATTGCTTCCAGTAATATTGATTATTTATTTTATAAAAAACTCAAATTTGAAAAATGCATTTTTCATTTTTGGTATTTCTATGTTTTTCGTTTTTATATTAAACTATTTTCCGGAATTAAATGATAAGGTTTTTTCAAAATTAACTCAGGATGGAGCTGAATATGAAAGTTCATTGGCGCGTTTGTCTTCTTTTTTAACTCCTCTATATATTATAAAGGATAATATGATTTTTGGTTCAGGTTTAAGTAATTTTGTAACTTATTACTCATATTATTCAAGAAGTATTTTTGGAATTGAATTTCTTGCCGAATCTGCTGCAACTAATACAATATTGAATCTGACTGCTGTTTATGGTATTATATACGGCTTGATAATTACAATATTACTTTTTCGCGCCTCTAAATTAATTGAGAAGAAATATTATATAATTGTTTTTATATTGATGCTATTACTATTTAGCTCACAAGAATTAAAATTCTCACTTTTCTTTAATGTCCTATTAGGATATGGATTATATTTTAATAAACAAAAAGATTTTTCATGAAAAAAATGATCCTGTTTTCAAGCTTAATCCCTAAAGGAGAGCAACATTATTATACTGAAAATAGTATAGGGGCAACATCAAATGCAAATAATAGTCTTCAATGGGCTATTGTGAAAGGATTTGTTGAAAATGATTATCAAGTAAAATTGTTTAATTTACCCAATATAGGAGCTTTTCCTTTTAAGTTTAAAAAACTAATTACAAAATCTTTTTTATTTAGGGAGGGAAATATTAGAGGAGAAAATATAGGGATTATAAATGTAAATATTTTTAAACATTTTTTTGCTTATCGAAATTTATTGAAATCAATTAAAATAAATAATTACCTAAGTGAAGAAACATTCCTTTTAATTTATGATGTTTATCCACCATTTTTGAAGGTTATAAAGAAGTTAAAGGATAAAAATCCACTTTTAAAAATTGGTTTGGTTATCCCAGATATTTACGGATATACAGGAGGGAAGGAATCCTTTCTTAGGAAAATAATTGCAAAGCATGATTTGAATATCATCGAAGAAAATATATTGAGTGTTGATGTTTTTGTTTTGCTAACGGAAAATATGATAGATAAACTTCCTTATCAAGTTAAGCAAAAGCCTCGAGTAATTATTGAAGGGGTCCTTAATCCCGATTATAACCTTGAAATCATAAGCAAAGTAAATGATCAGGATAAAATAATTTTATACACAGGATCTTTAGATCTAAGGCATGGAATAAAAAATCTTATAGATGCTTTTTCTATTTTACAATATCCAAATTTAAAATTACATATATGTGGTGATGGTGATGGCCGTTTTTATGTAGACGAAAAATCTAGTATACAGAATAATATGACATATTTTGGTCAGTTGTCACGTGAAGATGTAATTCAAAAGCAAAAAGAAGCTTTTTTGCTAATTAATCCTAGGACTTCAGAAGGGGAGTTTACAAGATATTCTTTTCCTTCAAAAATTATAGAGTATTTTGCTTCTGGAACACCAACATTAATGTATAATTTAGAAGGAATACCCCCTGAATATTTTGAACATTGTTTTTCGCTTGAGGATGAATCTGTGGAAGCATTAGCATTCAAAATAGATGAAATATATAAAATGGATGAGGAAAAATTATATAGAATAGGCTTAAAAGCAAAAAAGTTTATTACTGACGAGAAAAATTCTAAAAGTCAAGTAGATAAAATTATAAAAATATTAAATCGTTTATGAGGATAATAATTGATTGTACTAATTTACAAGTAGGTGGTGGAATTCAGGTTGCATTATCATTTCTAAATGATTTATGCCAAATGAAAAGGAATGAGGATTTTATTATTCTGATGTCACCACAAATATCAACATTAATTGATTTTAAAAGGTATGGTGAAAATTTTGAATTCATAAATTTGGATAAGCAATATTATAAAAATTTTATTACTAGAGGAAGAGCTGTTAAAAAAATTGAAAATAATATTAAGGGTGATGTTATATTTACTGTTTTTGGACCGTCATATCATAAGAGTGATAGTCCAAAAATTGTAGGCTATGCAATTCCACACTATATATATGAAGATTCTCCATTTTTCGAGTTCATTTCGTTTAAAGAAAAAGTTGTATTATTCTTAATGAAAAAAATTAAAATTCTTTTTTTTAAAAAAAATTCTGATTTTATAATTTTTGAAACTCAAGATGCACAACAGATTTTTTGCAAAAAATATGACTATGATATTTTG
This sequence comes from Flavobacterium kingsejongi, assembly GCF_003076475.1. Taxonomy (NCBI): domain Bacteria; kingdom Pseudomonadati; phylum Bacteroidota; class Flavobacteriia; order Flavobacteriales; family Flavobacteriaceae; genus Flavobacterium; species Flavobacterium kingsejongi. The sequence goes on from NZ_CP020919.1 coordinate 2,045,634, forward strand.
AATACTCAAGTTATATCAAATAAATTAAATCAAATATTTTTGAATACTGCACAGTGGAAGGATAAAAAATTTAATTTTAATGCTAAATATGTTTTTTTATGTCTGACAGCTAATTATAAACATAAAAATTTGAAAATTATTCCTCATGTAATAGATTTCTTATTGGCTGATTATGATCTATCTGATTTCAAATTTGTTATTTCTCAAACGAAAGAACAAGTTGACTTTGGTGAAAAATATGAAAAATATATTGAATATGTTGGGCAGGTGAATTTGGATGAATTACCCGCACTTTATGAATCAGTTGATGTTGTATTAATGTCTACACTTTTAGAAGTTTTTTCAACAACATATTTAGAAGCAATGTTTATGAAAGTTCCTATTGTTACTACGGATTTAAGTTTTGCAAGGGATATATGTCGTGATGCTGCATTATATTATAAACCATTAGATGCTAAAGATTGTGCAACCCAACTTTATAATGTAGTAAAAGACGATTTATTAACTAAAAATCTCATAGAGTTGGGAATAGAGAATGGATCAAGATTTGGGAATAGCTTAGATAGAACTAAAGATTATCTTGATGTAATTCTTGAAAAAGGAAATGAAAGTAATAATTCTATTAAATAAATAAACAACCAATAGCATGAAAATAAAGCATAAAACCCTCCTTATTACCGGAGGTACAGGGTCATTTGGTACTGCAGTCTTAAATCGTTTTTTGGACACGGATCATTTTAGCGAGATCCGCATTTTTTCCCGAGATGAGAAAAAACAGGATGATATGAGAAAGCAATATAATAATTCCAAATTGAAATTTTATATTGGCGATGTCCGGGATTATAACAGTATTGAGAGAGCCATGCGCAATGTGGATTATGTTTTTCATGCAGCAGCTTTAAAACAAGTTCCTTCGTGTGAGTTCTTCCCAATGCAAGCAGTACAGACAAATGTAATTGGAACACAGAATGTAATCGATGCAGCAGTAGCAAATGAAGTGGAAAAGGTAATTTGTTTAAGTACTGATAAAGCGGCATATCCTATAAATGCGATGGGAATTTCCAAAGCAATGATGGAAAAAGTTGCTGTTGCTGCTTCACGTAATTTGGAAAAAACAACTGTTTGTTTAACACGTTATGGAAATGTAATGGCTTCACGAGGATCTGTAATACCATTGTTTTTAGATCAAATAAAAGCAAAACAAGTACTAACAATCACCGATCCTAACATGACTCGTTTTCTGATGTCTTTAGATGAAGCTGTAGAATTGGTGTTATTTGCTTTTGAACATGGAAATCAAGGTGACTTATTTGTGAATAAAGCACCTGCAGGTACTATTGGGGATCTTGCATTAGCGCTAAAAGAACTTTGTGGGGCCCAAAATGAAGTAAAAGTTATTGGTACTCGACATGGTGAGAAATTATATGAAACACTATGTACCCGGGAAGAAATGGTGAAAGCAGAGGATATGGGAGATTTTTATAGAATTCCTGCTGATAATAGAGATTTAAATTATGCCCAGTATTTTTCTGAGGGTGAAGAAGATGTCTCGATTATTGAGGATTATCATTCTCATAATACGGAACAATTAGGGGTTGAAGGGATGAAAAAACTTTTGTCAAAACTTCCGCTGATAAGAAAAGAAATTTTTGGAGAAGATGTGCCTCAAATGCCAGGATAAATATGCATGCCTTTATATCTTAAGCAATTTAAGATACGTTATTAGCATGTTGATAATATAGAGATTATCGATTCTAATTGGAGATGTCTACGTATTAATTTAATTCTAAATTAAATTAAGTATAAAATTAAATTTACATATAAAAACATATAAAAAGTAAGAATGTTAAAAATTGGGATTACAGGGCAGGGCGGATTTATTGGAAAACATTTATATAATACATTAGGACTTTTTCAAAACGAATTTGAACAGATTGATTTTCAAAATGTTTTTTTTGAAAGTAAGGAGGCATTGGAGATTTTTGTCTCACAATGTGATGTAATTGTACATTTAGCTGCAATGAATAGGCATAATGATGCTGAAGTTATTTATCAGACTAATATCGAATTAGTGCGAAAATTAATATCAGCCTTAGAATCAACAAAAAGCAAAGCACATGTGCTATTTTCTTCTTCTACTCAGGAAGAGCGGGATAATCTTTATGGAAAATCGAAGAAAGAAGGACGGGAATTAATGATGCAATGGGCACAGAATTATGGAGGTAAGTTTACAGGGCTTATTATCCCAAATGTTTTTGGACCGTTTGGACTACCTAATTATAATTCAGTTGTTGCAACTTTCTGTTATAGACTTGCAAATAATGAATTACCAACAGTAGATGTTGACAGTGATTTAAAATTAATTTATGTAGGAGAGTTAGTAGATGGATTTATAAATGAAATTAGAACAGGGGAAAGTAAAGACCAAGTTCTAGTGCCACACACTTCAGAATCAAAGGTATCAGAATTACTTTCGTTGCTTGAATATTTTAAAAAAGAATATCAAGAAGCAGGTATAATTCCAGCACTCAAAAATCGATTTGAAGTAAATCTTTTCAATACTTTTCGATGCTACATGGATATTAAAAATCATTTCCCTGTAAAATTCACCCAGCATACAGACATTCGTGGTGCTTTCGTTGAAGTGATTCGACTGAATGTTGGTGGACAAGTATCATTTTCTACAACTGTGCCAAATGTTACACGGGGAAATCATTTTCATACTAGAAAAATAGAACGGTTTAGTGTAATAAAAGGAAAAGCATTGATTCAGCTACGACAAATAGGGACAGACGAGGTTTTAAATTTTTATTTAGATGGTGCTAATCCTGCATATGTAGATATGCCAGTTTGGTATACCCATAATATAAAAAATATTGGGCATGAAGAACTCTATACTATTTTTTGGATTAATGAGTTTTATGATCCAAATGATCCAGATACCTTTTTTGAGAACGTTTAATTTTAATTCATAACGTTTCAAAATTTAAAAAATAAAAAAGATTAAATGAAAGCAAAACTTAAAGTAATGACAGTCGTTGGAACACGACCAGAAATCATAAGATTATCAAGAGTAATGGCGGCATTAGACGCTTCAGAGGCAATTGAACATATCATTGTACATACAGGGCAGAATTATGATTATGAATTAAATCAGATCTTCTTTGACGATCTTTCAATACGGAAACCAGATTTTTTCTTAAATGCTGCAGGCACTACTGCTACTGAAACTGTTGGGCAGATTTTAATAAAAATTGATCCATTATTGGAAAGTGAAAAGCCTGATGCATTTATGGTTTTAGGAGATACAAATAGTTGCTTATGTGCAATTCCTGCTAAGAAAAGGCAAATACCAATATTCCATATGGAAGCAGGGAACCGATGCTTTGATCAACGGGTTCCGGAAGAGACGAATAGGAAAATTGTTGATCATATTTCGGATATTAATCTGACATATAGTGACATTGCTCGCGAATACCTTTTGCGGGAAGGGTTACCGGCAGACAGAATTATAAAAACAGGTTCTCCTATGTTTGAGGTACTAAATCACTATTTACCAGCAATCGAATCTTCAGATGTATTAAAAAGATTGAATCTAGAAGAAGGAAAGTTTTTTGTTATTTCAGCACATCGGGAGGAAAATATTAGTAGTGATAAAAATTTCAGGGGATTGATGGAAAGTCTTAACATAATAGCTGATAAATATAAATATCCAATTATTGTTAGCACACATCCAAGAACAAGGAATATGATTGATGCAAAAAATATTGAAATGCGTCCAGAGATTCAGTTTTTAAAACCTCTAGGATTTAATGATTACAATGCTTTGCAAATGCGATCTTTTGCAGTATTGTCTGATAGTGGAACAATCTCTGAAGAATCTTCCATACTCAATTTCAGAGCGTTAAATATTAGGGATGCTCATGAACGTCCAGAGGCTATGGAAGAAGGATCTGTAATGATGGTGGGAATGAATCCTGAAAGAATTATACAAGGATTGGTTCAGTTACAATATCAAAAGACTGGAAAAGATCGAAATTTTAGAACAGTTGCAGACTATTCTATGCCTAATGTTTCAGATAAAATGGTAAGAATATTATTGAGCTATACTGATTATATTAATAGAGTTGTGTGGAGAAAATCTTAGACTAATGAAGATTTTAATTGTTACACAATATTTTTATCCTGAAAATTTCAAGAGTAATGATTTAGCTTTTGAATTGCAAAAAAGAGGTCATGAAGTTTCTGTGTTGACAGGTCTTCCTAATTATCCAGAAGGTAATATTTATCCAGGATATGGTTTTTTTAAAAAAAGTGATAGAAAAATTAATGGCGTAAAAGTTTTTCGAACATGGCTCTTCCCAAGAGGCAGAGGTGGAGGAGTGAGGCTATTTCTTAATTATTTTAGTTGGGCCATTTTAGCATCAGTTAGAGCTTTTTTTTTGAGTTTCAATAATAAATTCGATGCCGTCATTGTACACGAACCTTCTCCTATAACTCAGGGATTCCCTGCAATTGTTATTAAAAAAATGCAAAAGATTCCAATGTATTTTTGGGTTTTGGATTTGTGGCCAGAAAGTTTAGTGTCAGGGGGGATTTCAAATAGTAAAATTATTAGTCTTTTTACAAAAATAGTGAGGTTTATCTATGATCGTTCAGACAAAATATTAATAAGTTCGAAAGGGTTTGAAAAGTCTATTTTAGAGAAAGGTAACTATGCTGATAAATTGATTTATTTTCCAAACTGGGCAGAGGATACTATTTCAGAGGGAGATATCCACCATGTTATACCCGATTTACCAAAAGGATTTAAAGTAATATTTGCTGGGAACATTGGAATTTCTCAGGATATGGAAAATTTGATGAATGCAGCGATTGAGTTGCGGGAGCATACAAAAATCAAGATCATATTAATTGGTGATGGAAGAAGCAAAGATTTTGTTGCCTCTTTTATTAGAGATAATAAATTGCAAGAGACTGTTTTTCTATTGGGTAAATTTCCAATCGAGGCAATGTCAGCTTTTTTCAATCAATCTGATGCTTTATTAGTATGTTTAAAAAGCGAGGATGTCTTTAATATTACAGTTCCTGCAAAAATCCAGGCATATATGAGCGCTTCAAAACCAATTCTTGCAATGATGAATGGAGAAGGTTCTCAAGTAATAGAGGAGGCAAAATGTGGGCTTTCAGCCCCTGCGGGAAATTTTAAAAAATTGTCAGAAATTATATTTACAATGTCTGAATTAGATAAAAACACAAGAGATTTGATGGGTAAAAATGGCTATCTTTATTATAAAAAGAACTATACGCTACAATCCTGCATAGATAATTTAGAGCATATACTTAAAAAATCGTTATGAATATTTTAATAACTGGAATCACAGGTTTTGTTGGTAATAACTTGCAAAAATATTTATTTAAAAAACAGAACATAGTAACCTCATTAGATCTTAGATCTAATGAATGGAAAAAAAAGTTAGATAATATGGCAGATGCGATAATACATCTTGCAGGAAAAGCACATGATACAAAGAAAACAAGTGGGGCTGCAGAATATTTTGAAATAAATACTGATTTAACAGCGACTCTTTTTGATGCGTTTTTGGCAAGTGGTATAAAAGATTTTATATATTTTAGTAGTGTTAAAGCTGTAGCAGATGAAGTAGCCACGATTTTGGATGAGACGGAAATCCCTAATCCAAAAACGCCTTATGGGCAATCAAAACTTCAGGCAGAGAAATATATTTTGTCTAAAGAAATTCCTCAGGGGAAACGGGTTTTTATTATCAGGCCATGTATGATTCATGGTCCAGGGAATAAAGGAAATTTAAATCTCCTATATAATATTGTCAATAAAAGAATTCCATATCCTTTAGCCGCTTTTGAAAATCAGCGATCTTTTTTAAGTATTGATAATTTGAACTATTTAATAGAGAATATATTAAGTAATAATAATGTTCCGTCTGGGATATATAATTTTGCAGATGATACGGGCATATCTACAAATGATCTGGTTAAAATAATAGGATCGGTTTCCGATCAAAATGTAAAACTAATAAATATACCGAAATTAATAATCTATACTATCGCTAAAGCAGGGGATGTTTTGAAATTACCATTAAATTCTGAAACATTGAAGAAGTTAACGGAGAACTATAAAGTTTCAAACAAAAAAATAAAAACAGCTCTTTCAATTGCATCGTTACCGGTTTCAACTCAAGTAGGATTAGAAAAAACAATTAAAAGCTTTATAATATAATTTATGCAATATTTACTTCTTACGATCTTTCTTTTTGGTTTAATTGTAATATATTTTAAAATAGCAGATAAGTATAATATAATTGATAAGCCCAACCATCGAAGTGCTCATACTGAAATTACGCTTCGCGGTGGAGGCGTCATTTTCTGGTTTGCAGCTTTACTTTATTTTGTACAAAATATGTTAGATAATTATTTTTTTTTTATAGGAATAACTTTAGTTAGTCTTGTGAGCTTTTGGGATGATATTCAAAGCCTTCCTAATAAAATAAGAGTCCTAACACATTTTACAGCTATAAGTTTAATTTTTTATTTTTTAAATATATTTCAATTGTTTCCTTTCTGGGCTATAATTATCGTTTATATAATGGCTATAGGGATTATAAATGCCTACAATTTCATGGATGGAATAAATGGGATTACAGGGCTTTATACACTTTCTGTATTGGGAGTATTAGTATATTTAAATCAATATATTTATACATTCATCAATTTAGATTTTATCGTTTATCCTATAATTGCCAGTTTTGTTTTTTTGTTTTTTAATTATCGAAAAAAGGCAAAGTGTTTTGCAGGTGATGTGGGAAGTATTTCAATTGCGTTTTGGATTATTTTTCTATTATTGAGTTTAATCTTAAAAACAAATACCATAATTTGGATTTTATTTTTAGCGGTATATGGTGTAGATACTGTTTGTACAATTATGCATCGTTTATATTTACGACAGAATATATTTGAGGCACATCGATTGCATTTTTATCAGATATTAAGTAACGAATACAAATTACCACATAGACTGGTTGCTTTAATATATGCTACTGCACAAGCTATCATATCGCTTTTGGTTATTTTTCTTTTTCAAAAAGTGAACGAGTATCAGATTTTCATAATTGTTCTACTACCTTTGATCAGTTTATATTTGCTAAAGTTTTATTTCTTACATAAAATCAATAAAGTGTCTATATGATGGAACCAAGAGTTATTGAGGGAAGTTTTTTTAATGATGAACGTGGATCTGTTGCTTTTGTCAATGATTTCAAATTTGATGAAATTAAAAGATTTTATATTATTTCTAATTCTATGGAACATTCCATAAGAGCTTGGCAAGGTCATAAATTAGATGAAAAGAATTTTTATTGTGTTCAAGGATCTTTTAAAATTCATTATGTAAAAATTGATGACTGGATTTCACCATCAAAAGATTTGCCTATTGGAAGTATAGTCCTGAAAGCTTCAGAAAGTAGGATATTACATATCCCTGCAGGGTATGCAAATGCTATTCAAACCTTGGAAAAAAATTCCAGATTAATTTCATTTTCAACACTTTCGTTGGATTTTGTTAAAGATGACGATGTGCGTTATGATAAATTAACCTGGCTGATTGATGAAAAAGGATAGGATTTTTTTATCACTTGGGCTAAAGAGTGGCTCAGAGTTGAAATATATCCAATCTGCTTTGTCTGAAAATTGGATTACCTTAGGTGGTCCTCATGTTGATGCGTTAGAAAAAAAGATAGAATGTTTTCTGGATAATAAAAAATATATTTCAGCGTTAAATTCTGGTACTTCAGCCATACACTTAGGATTAATTCTTTTGGGTGTTCAAAAGGAAGACGAGGTACTTTGTCAAACCATGACCTTTTCTGCCTCTGCGAATCCCATTGTTTATCTTGGAGCCACTCCCGTTTTTATTGATAGCGAACCTGATACCTGGAATATCTGTCCAGTTGCACTTGAAAAAGCAATTTTGGATAGAATAAGGAAAAATAAAATTCCAAAGGCTATCATAGCAGTAGATCTTTACGGTATGCCGTATAAGGCGGATGAAGTCAGGAATATTGCAAATAAATATTCAATACCAATATTGGAAGATAGTGCTGAAGCCCTCGGAAGTATTTATAAAGGGCGTCAGTGTGGTACTTTAGGCGATATAGGGGTTTTTTCTTTTAATGGTAATAAAATAATCACTACTTCAGGAGGAGGAGCTTTAATTACTTCATCGGATGAAGTTAAAAAAAAGGCTATTTTCTTAGCTACACAAGCAAGAGATGACTCTCCTTACTATCAACATAGTGAAATAGGGTATAATTATCGAATGAGTAATATTGCAGCAGGTATTGGTTGTGCACAGATGGAAGTTTTAGAACAAAGGATAATGCTAAGAAAGAGAATGCACGAATTCTATGTTGATTACTTTAAAAATATTGATGGGATAAAAATACTTTCTGAAACTTCTGATGATTATAAGTCTAATCACTGGCTTAACGCAATTCTTATTGATCCCGAAACTATAGGGGGAAATAACACAAAATTAAGAGTTGAATTAGAGCATGCAAATATTGAAAGTAGATTTTTATGGAAGCCAATGCATCTGCAACCTGTTTTTCGTAAATTTCCTTATTACGGAGGTGATATTGCAGAGCAATTATTTGACAGAGGATTATGCCTACCGTCAGGAGCAAATATAAATAAAAATCATAAATTGAGAATAAAGAAGGTTTTTGATAATTTTTTTAAATTATAGTGATATTAATAACGTTATATTTTATATTTGCGAACAATTGATTTCTGTTAATTAATGTAAATATGAGTAATTAAAATATAAATGGATAATCAGGAAATAGGTATGAGAAATTTACTTTCTAAGGGAAGAGGTTTTTTTATAAATGCATTGAAAATAAGCGAGTTGGGGTATCTTCCGCGATGGATTATTTTATCCATTGATGTTGTTGTGATATCGGTGACTAGCGCGATTACATATATGCTTTTGGACGGTATGGGACTTACTTATATAATTAAGTCTTATATAATTTTTGGAATTGTAGCATATCTTTTTGTGAACATTTTCTTTTTTAGGGTTCTCAGAATTTATTCAGGCATTATTCGACACTCTTCTTTTATTGACGCAATAAAAATTTTCTTTTCACAAATCGCTTCATTATCCATTTTTTTAGTGATTAACTTTATATTATTGCTATTGGGACACGGAAAAATATTTCTGAATACTGGACTCTTTATCAATTTTGTGCTTTCTTTCTGCGCTTTATTCTCATATCGTATCATCGTTAAACAAATTTTTGAACGATATATAAGTGAAAATAAAAATGCAGTATTAATTCGTGCTATGATTTATGGTTCAGGTACTAATGCTATTGCAGTTGCAAGAGCTTTAAAAGCAGAGATTCCATCACGTTTTAAGGTTGTTGCTTTTATCGATAAAGGGAGTCATAATTCGAGTAAAAGGATATTAAATCTTCCAATTTTTAGCCAAAATAGAAAATTACCAGTTTTAATGCGGTCTAAAGGTGCTCAAGCATTAATTATAGCGGATAAAAATTTAACTAAAGAAGAAAAGCTAAATATTATAGATGATTGTCTTGAATATAACTATAAAGTATATACCGTACCAATTATTAAAGATTGGGAAGATGAGAAAGAAATTTCTACAAAAGTAAAGACATTTGAAATTCAGGATCTATTGGAACGTAAGCCTATAGTATTAGATAATAATGCAATTTCAGGTCAGATTGAGGGTAAGAGCATTCTGATTACTGGTGCAGCAGGGTCTATTGGAAGCGAAATTGTCCATCAGGTAATAGGATTTAACCCTCGCCGATTAATAATTTTGGATCAGGCTGAAACTCCACTGCATCACCTGTCGATTGAAATAGAAAAAATGAACCTTAATATTGAGATTCATTCTAAAATAGCAGATATTCGAAATAAATCTGTTATTGAACGTGTTTTTAAAGAGTATGATATTAATGTGGTTTTTCACGCTGCGGCCTATAAACATGTACCGCTGATGGAGGAAAATCCAGCACAGGCAGTTTTTGCGAATGTATTGGGTACTATGAATCTTGCAGATTTAGCTGCAGAATATGGAATTGATCGGTTTGTAATGGTGTCGACTGATAAAGCGGTAAATCCTAGTAATGTTATGGGAGCAAGTAAGCGAATTGCTGAAAAATATGTACAGTCATTGCATTTTAAGTTACAGAAAAATAGCACCACTAAACACACTAAATATATCACAACCAGATTTGGAAATGTTTTAGGCTCAAATGGTTCAGTAGTACCTTTATTTACAAAACAAATTGCACAGGGAGGACCATTGACGATAACACATCCGGATATTATCAGGTACTTTATGACAATTCCAGAAGCTTGTCAATTGGTATTAGAGGCTGGCGTCATGGGAAAGGGAGGTGAGATATTTATCTTTGATATGGGAAAACCTTTAAAAATTATTGATTTGGCATATAAAATGATCCGTTTAGCAGGCTTTACGCCTAATAAAGAAATTAAAATTGAAATTGTCGGGCTCCGTCCAGGAGAGAAGTTGTATGAAGAATTGTTGAATAATTCTGCAAAAACACTAGCAACACATCATGAAAAAATTATGATAGCTGAGGAGCTTTGTGATGAATATGAATATGTTAAGGGAGAAATAGAAACTTTAATTTATAATGCAAATTTGTTTGATAATGATAATATTGTTTCACAGATGAAAAAATTAGTTCCTGAATTTGTCAGCATGAATTCGACTTTTCAAGCTTTAGATAAATGAAATAAATATAACAATCACTACAATTAATTTAAGTGTTAATTACATAAACGATGTTAAAAGTTTATATTTGCACTTTAAAAAAAATAAAAAATGAATCTCAAGCGCATAAAATTTTTTTTTCAATTATTCCTTTTTGTCCTAATTTTAAATTCGTGTACCTCTAAAAAAAATGTTGTCTATTATCAGGATATAGATAAATTGGCTCCTAATGATTCTAATACATTTGAACAAAAAATACAACCTGATGATTTATTGATGATTGTAGTTATGGGAGAAAATCCAGAAGTAGTAGCACCATTTAATCTTCCTAATTTTACGTTACAATCTGTTACAGAAATGGAGAATGTGCAGCCTAGAATAAATACGTATTTAGTAGATATAAAGGGTAAAATTCAATTTCCTGTACTTGGAGAAATTGAGTTAGGAGGCTTAACAATAACTGAGGCAATTAAAAAAATGAATACTATTTTATCGGGATATATAGTTAAACCGTCAGTCAATTTCAGAAGGTTGAATTTTAAAGTTACGGTAAGTGGAGAAGTTACTCAGCCTAAAACCCACACAATTACCACAGATCGGGTTACATTGATTGAAGCTTTGAGTATGTCGGGTGATTTAACTATTTATGGTAGAAGAGATAATATATTGGTCATAAGAGAAGAAAATGGAAAAAAGATGCATGCGCGTATAGATATGACTAAATCTGATTTTATTAATTCACCATTTTATTATCTTTCTCAGAATGATGTGGTGTATGTTGAACCAAATAAAACAAGGGTTAATTCAGCAGGTGTAGGGCCTAATACATCAATTATAATATCTGCAATCTCATTACTAGTAACTGTAATTGCCTTAACCATCCGATAAAATGCTAAATAATTTAGAATCTTCAGAAGAAAATAAAGAATCCGATTTCAATATACGTGAGCAGTTAGAAAAATATATTTACCATTGGAAATGGTTTTTATTAGCTACAATTTTTACAATAATGCTGGCATTTCTTTACATAAGATATGCAACGCCACAATATAGGGCTGTCGCTGCAATATTGATAAAGGATGATAAGAATGGTGGATTAGCTTCTGAATTTGCTTCAGCTATTGGCGAATTTGGGAAAATGTCAGGTGCAAAAAGTAATGTCGAAAATGAAATTGAAGTAATAAAATCAAGGACTTTAACAGAGAAAACCATTAAGACTTTAAAGCTTGATGTTTCTTATATCAATCAGGGCAGAGTAAAATCGGGAGAAATATACTTAGAATCACCAATTTCCTTAGAATTTAATTCTGATAGTACTCAATATCGATCTGAAATTAATTATTTTACAATAGAACATGTTGATTTCGATACTTTTATTCTAAAAGTTAAAGATTCTGAATTAGGGATTTTTAAATATGGTAGTGTCATAAAGATAAAAAATGGAACAGTTATAGTTACAAGATCAAATCAAAAATTTAAAAATAAGCCATTTTTAATAGATGTTGTAATTCGTCCTATATCTGTTGTAACTGAAGATTATAGAAAGAGATTGGGCATTAATTTAGTAGGTAAAAACACCTCTGTAATTGAGCTGTCATTAATTGATCCTGTCAAAAAGAAATCAGAAGATTTTTTAAATACATTGATTAAGATCTATAACGATGATGCTATTGAAGACAAAAATTTAGTCTCTCAAAAAACATCTAAATTTATTGCTGAAAGACTTGAGCTTATCACAGAGGAACTCACTGATGTTGAAAAAAATGTTGAAGGTTTTAAGAATAAAAATAAATTAACAGACATTCCTTCTGAAGCTGAGCTATTTCTTGAAAATGGAGCAGAATATGAAAAAAATCTTATTGAAACGGAAATTCAATTAAATGTAGTTAATTCAATGGCAGACTTTCTAAATAAAAGTAAGCCAGATGATTTAGTTCCTGGTAATCTTATTGGGTCTGAATCTGAAGCGGCATCTTTAATAGGAGACTATAATAAGTTGGTGATTGAAAGAAATAGAATCGCTGCAGGAGCTACAGTGAATAATCCAGTTGTTAATAATTTAGATCAAAAAATAATAGCATTAAAATTTAATATTAGTCAAAGCTTATCTCGTTTAAAATCATCGTTAGTTATTAAGAAAAGAGATTTAGATAGGCAAGGATCTGTAATTGGAGGAAAAAAGGCACAAGTGCCAAGATTAGAACGTGAGTTTAGAATTATTGATCGTCAGCAAAAAGTGAAAGAGGCATTATATCTTTTCCTCTTACAGAAGAGAGAAGAGACTGCCATTACTTTAGCTGCTACTGACCAAAATGCAAAAGTTATTGATTCTGGATTAACAGGAGAATTACCAGTTTCTCCAAAAAAGGGTGTTATATTTTTAGTTGCTTTGATACTTGGGATACTCATACCTTTTTTAATTATATATATATTAGATTTACTGGATACTAAAGTAAAAGGTCGTCCCGATATTGAAAAAAATCTAACTATACCATTTTTAGGAGATGTACCAAGGTCTGAATCACACGAAGAAATTATTAGTGTGAATAGTCGTTCAAGTTCTGCTGAAGCATTACGTATTTTACGTACTAATGTTGAATTTATGCTGAATCATGTGCCGGAGAATAAAGCTAAAACGATATTCCTGACTTCTACATTACCTGGCGAAGGTAAAACGTTTATTGCAGTTAATCTTGCTGGAACATTTGCCTTATCAGGTAAAAAGGTTTTGCTCATAGGTATGGATATTAGAAATCCTAAACTGGATGAGTATATGTCTTTGCCGAATAAAGGATTAACAAATTATTTGTCATCGAATGATATCAGATTGAATGATATCATTATAAAACAAAATGATTACGAAAATTTCTCTGTAATGCCGGCAGGAATTATTCCTCCAAATCCAGCAGAACTATTGATGAATAAAAAATTGGAATTGATGTTTGAACAACTTAAAGATGAATATGATTATATCATCGTGGATACAGCTCCTGTGAGTTTGGTAACTGATACATTATTAATTGCTAAAAATGCGGATGCATTTGTATATGTAATACGTTCCAATTATTTAGATAAGCGTCTTTTGAAAATACCTCAAACCTTATATAATCAGGGAAAATTACCAAACATGTCAGTTGTTTTGAATGATACTGATACTAAAAAGGGATATGGCTACGGTTATGGTTATGGTGCCACAGAAGAAAAGAAACCTTGGTATAAAAATCATCGTTTCTCGAAATAGGAATCTATTAAAAATCCCCAAATGAGTTAATTCATTTGGGGATTTTTAATTTTATGCTGATTGAATAAATTGACTTCCTTTCTATTAGCGGAAAAATATATTTCTTTCCATCGCTTCTTTTAGTACTATACTTTCTTTAAGTTTAATTTTACTATCAAAAGCTGCAACATGGTTTTTATGGTGTACATCGGAACCTGTAAAATCAATCATGCCTTTTCCTAAAAGTTGCTGTGCTGCTTCAAGCACACCTTCGCCGTAATATCCAACGGTGGAAAGTAAATTCAATTGGAAAAGGCATCCTGCTTTCTTCAGTTTAGTGTATTCATTAAAATTTTTATGATAGAAAACATAACGTTCCGGGTGTGCTAATACGGGTTTATAACCAGACACCTGTAATTCAAATAAGATATCGTACAGCTGCATTGGTGCATTTAGGTACGACATTTCTACCAATACATAATTGTCTTTTAGAGTAAGTAGCTTTTCATTTTTGAACAAACGAGAAAACGAATCGTCCATCATGTATTCCGCTGCTGCTTTAAACGGTATTTTTAAATCTAATTCTCTTTGTGTCTCCTGTCTTTTATTAATGATACCATCTGCAGTATTATCCCAAACCGTGTTTATAATATGAGGCGTTGTGATTATCTCGTTAAAACCTATTTCATGTAGTGAATTAATTAAATAGCGACTGTCTTCCATGTTTTTTGCGCCATCATCTATCCCCGGCAACAAATGCGAGTGAATGTCAATGTAGCCCTCGGGTACAAGATCTCTAAGTATTGTTTTCTTTTTGTTGAAAAATAGCAAAATAGGCATGTTTAAAATGAATTACAAAACTACTCAAAATATCGCAAATTGTTATATTCTATTTGGATTTAGAGTGATTCTATTTGTGGTTACACAATATTCTAAAAGTGGGTTCGGTGTAGACATATTGGGGGATTGATTACAAGAATAGGATAACCAAAAGCTATATATATACAAAAATAGGCTAATTTAGCGCAGAATAAAGTTTGGGTTTAGTACTGAATCCATTGAGAAGTATGAGTAAAGATATTATTTTAAAAGCAGAAGGAATTTCCAAGCAATACCGTTTAGGGGAAGTAGGTACGGGGACCATCAGTCATGATCTTAATCGGTGGTGGGCGAAGATTCGGGGGAAGGAAGACCCGTATTTGAGAATTGGAGAAAGTAATGATCGAAGTACGAAAGGGAGTAGTGATTATGTTTGGGCATTACAGGATATTAATTTTGAAGTAAAAAAGGGAGAAGTACTGGGGATTATTGGAAAGAATGGAGCCGGAAAGTCAACATTGCTGAAAATACTTTCGAGGGTTACCAATCCAACTACAGGATCTATAAAGACAAAAGGACGTATTGCCTCATTACTTGAAGTTGGTACCGGCTTTAATGGAGAAATGACAGGGCGTGAAAATATTTTCCTGAATGGTGCGATACTGGGCATGACTAAAAAGGAGATTACTGGTAAACTCGAAGAAATTATTGAATTTTCAGGTTGTCAGCGGTATATTGATACTCCTGTAAAGCGTTATAGTTCCGGGATGACTGTTCGTCTTGCGTTTGCCGTAGCAGCTTTTTTAGAGCCCGAAATTTTAGTCGTTGATGAAGTGTTGGCGGTGGGTGATGCGGAATTTCAGAAAAAGGCTATAGGAAAAATGCAGGATATTTCTAAAACGGATGGACGTACAGTACTTTTTGTGAGTCATAATATGGCCGCTGTAAAAAGCCTGTGTACCCGTGGAATAGTTTTGGAGCATGGAAAAGTAAAATTCACTGGAGATATAGATAGTTGCTTATCAGTATATCAGGATGATTCAACGGCTAACCTGAGTGCAAAATTTTATGGAGAAAAAATTATAAAATACGCTGCAATCATAAACCAGGATAGTACTTTAAAATATAGATCACCATTTACATTAGGGGTTCATATTGAATCCGTAATTGCTATTAAAAATTTAGTTTTGGGTATTGTAGTTAAGGATTTGAATGATGTTGAGTTATTTGGAATTAATAACAGGCATTATTCCCATGATAAAATTAATGAAGAAGAAGTGTTTGAAGGTGAAATTTCAATTACTATTGATGAACTACTATTATTTCCAGGTATTTATAAAATTGATATTTATTTGGGTGATGGGACAAAAGATATCGAAGTTGTGATGGATGCCATAAAATTTACAGTTTCAGAAGCGTTTGATTTTGAAATAATAAATAAATTAAACTTTAAAATAAACAAAGTATTCCACCAAAATGTAATTTGGAAATACATTGAAAATATAAGATAGATTTAAAGATGAGATTTTTTAGAAAAATAAAAAAAATAATACTGGGTAGGAATAAAAGAGTGATAGAACCAGATTATTACGAACAATTATTTGTTCATAATACGTATTGGAATACGCCACAGCCGAATGATGAAGAAATTTTAAGATTTAAAATAATTCATAATTTTATAGAGTATCTCAAATCTGATTTTTCACTAAAAAAAGAAGACCGCCTAAAAATCCTGGATTTAGGAAGTGGTAGGGGATGGCTATCGAGTTTATTATCGAATTATGGGACGGTATTGGGTGTGGAACCTGTAGCAAAAGTTGTTGACCATGCAAAAAAAATGTTTCCAAATTTAAATTTTGTTTGTGGAACTTCAACGGATCTTTTAAAAATTACAGATCATGCTCAATATGATTTAATTGTTTCGTCGGAAGTTATCGAACATATTGTTGATGAAGCTAAACCAGGTTTTATGAATGATATTAAAAGATTGCTAAATGACAATGGTTTCCTTATTATAACTACACCTCGTAAAGAAGCTGAAATAGAATGGAATGCCTATGTATTGCCTGGCCAACCGGTTGAAGATTGGATAACAGAACTGGAACTTGAAAAATTAGCAACAGAAAATTCTTTTAGGGTAATCAAAAAAGAAAGGCTGGCAATTCCCCCGCTACAGGAGCTCCAAGCATTGAAATATATCAACTCTGGCTATTTCAAAAAATATAAAATGAGAATTCAAATATCAGTGATAGTGCCCTGCTATAATCAGGGGATATTTCTTAATGAAGCATTAAAGTCGGTTTTCGATCAAACCTATTTTGATTGGGAATGCATCATCATTAATGATGGTAGTACTGATAATACACAAGAAATTGCTGAGCTTTGGGTAAAAAAAGATAGAAGATTCAGTTGTATTACCCAATTGAATTCGGGTTTATGTGCTGCCAGGAATGCAGGGATAGAAAAAGCGATTGGTGTTTATATTCTTCCATTAGATGCAGATGACAAAATAGGACGTGATTATTTACAATTGGCGATGCAGGCATTTGAAAATGAGCCATCACTGAAATTAGTGTATTGCAAAGCTGAAAAATTTGGATTTGAATCGGGTCCATGGATGTTGGAGGATTTTTCACTTAAAGCGTTAGCAACGGAAAATATGATTTTTTGTAGTGCTGTATATAAAAAAGAAGACTGGCTTGCGATTGGTGGATATGACAAAAACATGAAGTTTGGACTGGAGGATTGGGAGTTTTGGATTTCGCTACTAAAAAATGGAGGGAGCCTTTTATGCCTGGAATACATAGGTTTCTTTTATCAGGTAAAGCCCATATCAATGGTGAAACTTTTGAATCAGGAAAAAAGGAAATATTTGTTTAACTATTTAAGTATAAAGCATGCTGATTTTTTTGTGAATCAGCTGGGGTCATTTCAGCAACTCATAATTGATCGGGATCATAGTGAAGCTAATTTTTATGCTAAAACTAAAAGCCGCAAGTTTATCGTTGATTTTATCACGGTTTCATTTTTTAGCTTTTCGATTTTTAAAAAGTATAAAAAATGAAATTAGCTATTGTCATTCCTTTTTATAAACTGCTTTTTTTTGAGCAAACGCTTGTTTCATTAGTGAGCCAAACGGATAAACGATTTAAAGTTTATATAGGGGATGATGCTAGTCCGGAGGATTGTATTCCTCTTATTGAAAAATATAGTGAGCAACTTGATATTGCATATCATAGATTTGAAGAAAATCGAGGTAGTACATCATTAGTAGCACATTGGGAGCGTTGTATTGCAAGAATTGATGAGGAGGAGTGGATGATGATATTGGGTGATTATGATACACTGGAGAAGAATTGTATTGGGGCATTTTATAACTATATTGAAAATTTTTCAATGCCATTGAGTACCGTTATACGTTTTGCAACTAGGGAGATAAGTGCTGATAATAAGTTGCTCACTTCTGTTTTTTACCATCCGGATAGTGAGCCATCTACGAATTTCCTCATTAGAAAATTAAAAAAACATACAAGGAGTTCATTAAGTGAATATATTTTTTCTACGAAAAAATATATTCAATATAAATTTAAGGATTTTCCATTGGCATGGTCATCAGACGATTTAGCCTTTTTAGAGTTTTCAGATTTCGGAACTATTCATACGCTCAATGAAGCAATTGCTAATATCAGGGTGAGTGATCTTAGTATTTCAGGAAGAGATGATAATAGCAAACTTAAAGAAAAAGCTTCCTATGAATTCTATAGTTTATTATTATCCAAATATCACGATAAGTTTACGTATTTAGAAAAAGAAAAAATAATTCAAAAAATCGAAGCCATTTTTTTTAAAAATAAAAAGTTTAAAACTTTTGCTCTGTTAACAGGCTTTCATCTTAACTATATGAGCCCTTTGAGTTATTTTAAGTTCTTACGGCGAATTATTATTAATTATAAAAATTGAACATTATGGAGTTGCCATTAGTTTCCATAATAATTCCAACCTACAACAGGGCTGCCTTAATTTCTGAGACACTGGATTCATTAGTATCTCAGACATATTCTAATTGGGAATGTATAATTGTAGATGATTTATCGAGTGATAACACACTTCAGGTTGTATCGGAATATTGTGAGAAAGATGGTCGTTTTAGAGTATATAAGAGACCGGAAGAAAATAAAAAAGGACCTTCTTCCTGTCGTAATTTTGGATTAGAAAAAGCCAATGGGCTTTTTATACAATTTTTGGATTCCGATGATTTTTTGGCGCCTTCGAAATTAGAACAATCAGTTCATGAAATTAATAGTAGTCATCGAACCGGAAAAGAAATTTGTATTTCTAATTTTCAAATGTTTATTCTTACTGCGGCAGATGCAACAGCACCTTATTGTCATTTACATTCGGGGCTCTTTACTTTTGAAAACATACTTTACAAATGGGAAGAATTATTTACAATTCCAATTCATTGCGGTTTTTTTAGCGTAGAGTTGTTTCAGGACTTTAGATTTCCGGAAGAATTACAGGCAAAAGAAGACTGGATCATGTGGATTACGCTATCTAAGAATAATGCTATAGTTTCATTTATAGATGAGCCATTGGCCTTATACAGAAAGAATCCTGAAAGTATTACAATGAAAAGCGATGCTTTGGCAGATCAGATAAAAGTCTGCCACTATTTAAAAAACATACTTACGGAATCTCAGTTTGATAAATTATTATTTAAAATAATTTCAAATTATCATAAGACTAATATGGAGTTGAAACTAAAAATAGAGGCGATGAAGAAATCCTATGGCTACAAATTAGAAAGACTGATTCAAAAAGGGTTCAAGAGATTGGGACTTTTAAACTGATTCATTTTTAAATATGCTAGCAATTATTATCCCTTATTATAAGCTGCGTTTTTTTGAAGCAACGCTTTTATCATTGGCTCGTCAGACGAATAAAGCCTTTAATATCTATATTGGTAATGATGCAAGTCCGGAAGATCCATCTTTTGTCCTTGATAAATATACTAATGAACTGAGAATACAATACCATTATTTTGAAGATAATTTGGGTGCCATATCACTGACAAAACAATGGGAGAGATGCCTGCAAATGATTAGTGATGAAGACTGGGTGATGTTTTTGGGAGATGATGATATGGTGGATGAAAACTGTGTAGATGAATTTTATAAAAGTGTTGCGAAGGTAGAACAGCTGAACATAAATGTAATTCGTTTTGCTACTCGTGTTATAAATGAAAAAAATGAAAAGTTACAAGAGATTTATCACTATCCGGTAATTGAAAAATCTACAGATTTTTTGATGAGAAGATTGGCTGGTGAGACAAGAAGTTCTTTGAGTCAATATATTTTTAGAAAGTCAGTTGTAAGTGAGGTCGGTTTTGTTGATTTTCCTTTAGCATGGCATTCAGATGATCTGGCAGTTTTGGAATTTTCAAATTTTGACTCAATCTATTCTTTAAACTCAGCTATAGTTTATTTTCGTAAAAGCGGAATCAATATAACCAGTAAAAATGATAACCTTAGAGCGAAAAATACAGCTTCCTTTGAATATTATTATTATTTATTAAAGCATAAAAGCCGTTATTTTGATCGTATAAAAAAAGATATTCTATATCAAAAGATCGAAAAGGCATTCTTAAATGATAAAAAAAATAGTGCCTTTTGGCTTGCTCTGACAAAATTATATTGTTGTAATCTGATGTTTTATAGGTATTTAATGTTGCTTATTAGTGCTGTAAAATCCTTTTTAAATCGTAAAAAATAAATCGATGAAATTTTTAATCATAGTTCAGGATTTGAGAATCACAGGAACCAGTGAAGGAATAGTTTCCAGGTCTTTTTTAGGCAAGTTGAGGAGTGTTTTTCCAAATGCTTATATTGAAGTATTATATTTGAAAAATCATGATAATGAGGACGATTTGAATTTACTCCCAATAGATTCCATTCGAGATTTTCATATCAATCGTACGATTCCTTTTTTTACAAAATGGATTAATAAAATATACTGGCGTTTATTTCACGAATCATTGAATGAAAAAAAAATTCAGGAAAGGTATGCAACAGTAATGGCAACAGCTGATTTTGAAAAGTTTGACCATATTTTCATCAGAAGTTCAGGCTTAGACTATGAGACTATTCTTGCTGCCAAAAAACTTCCGGTCTTAAAAAATGCGATTATTAATTTTCACGATCCATTTCCTGTTTTTTGGGATACTGGATCACGAAAAAAATTAACAGCAATCGAATTGTTTCGATTGAAAAACATGTGGGAAATTGTACAGCAGGCAAAAGTGTGTATAACACCAGCGTTGCTCCTCTCAGAAGATTTGGAACATCTGTACGGTTCAGAGAAAAAATTCTATACCTTACCGCATCAATACGACAAAAAAGTTTTTAATTTGAGTAGCACTGATAAGGTGAGGCAAAAAAATAAACCGGTGACAATTTCGTATCATGGTGCTATCCAGTTGGGTCGGAATATAGATATTGTCCTGGATGCCTATCAGGAATTGATAGCGAATTCTATTTTTCATAAAGAAAATACAGAGTTTGTGTTGCGCTTACGAGGAAGTCAAAATCAAAGGCTTAAAAATAAGTACCAGGAAACGGCTAATATTATTATATTGGATACATTGGATTTTGCAAATTCCTGTAATGAACAATCGAATGAGACAGATATTTTGATTATTTTGGAAAATTCATCACCGCACAGTAATATCTTGGGTGGTAAAGCACCTTTCCTGGCATCACTACATAAGCCAATATTAATTATCGCACCAAATAGAAGTGAAATGCGAAGGATTGTTTCTGATAATCAATTTATTGCAGACTGTAGGAATAAAGAGGAAATTCGCGAGAAATTAAAAAATTTGATTGATAAAAGAATAGCAAATCCAGCATCACAGTTTCCATTTGGCGATTATTTCGAGGAACAGAATTTTAAGGAATCTTTATTGCGAATTCTGGAAGTTGCCAAATGAGCAATATGAAAATGGATAGCGATACAGAGATGTTAGCGATAGTAATACCCTTTTATAAGGCAAAATTCTTTGATGCAACACTAAAATCATTGTCAGCCCAAACCGATAAACGGTTTAAAGTCTATATCGGTGATGATAGTAGCCCGGATGATATCACAAAAATGTTGGATAATTATCGCGAACATTTTTGTTTTGAATATAAAAGGTTTGAAGAGAATTTAGGAAAAAAAGCATTACCACGTCAATGGGAGCGTTGTGTCAAGATGACAGCAGGAGAAGAATGGATAGTATTACTGGGAGATGATGACGTTTTGGGAGATGGTGTAGTTGCTGCTTTTTATAAAAACATTTCACTCAAGGCTAACGCTATAAATAGTATACGTTACGCAAGTTGTACAATCGATGAAAATGGAGTGCAAACGTCTAAAGTTTTTTTTAATCCAACAATTGAAAGTGCAATAGATTTTTTCTTTAGAAAGCAACGAAGCTCCTTAAGTGAATATATATTTAAGGTCAGTAAAATAAATCAAGTAGGTTTTAAAAATTTTGAATTAGGTTGGTGTTCTGATATTTTGGCCGTTTTGGAGTTTTCAGATTTTGGTGCTGTATATTCTATCAATGAAGCTTTGGTTAATGTTCGTATATCGAGTCAAAGTATATCGGGGAATCAGGATAATCATAAATTAAAGTTCAAAGCAGCATTTCGGTTTTTGTATTATTTAATTGCCAACAAAAAAGCATATTTTTCTGATTTTCAGCAAAAAAAAATACTCGAGGAAATGAGCAAAGTATACCTGAATCAAAAGAAAAATTTATTTTTTTTCGCAAAGGTATCAACCCAATATTGGATTCGCGGTTTATTCAGGGAGTATTGTATTTTTATACTTTCATTTTTTAAGATAGTTTTTAAAACAAAATAATAAGAATGGATCAGGACGTTTTAGTTACAATTATAGTACCTGTTTATAATCGTGCAATCACTATTGTAGAGACCCTGGAATCTATTGTGAAACAGACTCATAACAACTGGGAATGCATAATTGTTGATGATAACTCTACAGATGCAACAGTAACAGTTGTAGAATCGCTTATAAGTAACGACATTAGATTTCAATTATTTATAAAACCAGAGGGGCATAAACGTAATGCAGCGACTTCGAGGAATATAGGTTTGCAGAACGCTAAAGGGGAATACATTCAGTTTTTAGACTCAGATGACATTTTATCTGTTGATAAAATAGAAAAACAATTAGAGATTCTCACACAACACAGTACATTTACGATGGCTACCTGTAAATGGGGTAAATTTACACTGATAAATAATCCTATCCAGCTTTATGATGACAGTCTTGATTATAGAAATTTCGAAAATAGTCGTGACTATTTCCAGGTCATAGGAAAACAGGGTGGTTTTTTTCCGTTACACAGCTTTTTAGTCCATCGTGATCTGATACGTTTTTCAGGATATTGGAATGAAAATTTAAGTATTAATGATGATGGGGAATTTTTCTTTAGGATCATTAAGAATTGTGATAAAATCATTTTTTCGGAAGAAGGCTATGTTTTGTATAGGCAAAATACAGATAATAATTTAAGTGTACTCAATTCAGAAGCTAAAGCAAAAGATTTGGTAAGTAGCTGGAAGATTATTGAGGCTTTATATGAAGCAACATATAATGAGTCAGGTGCCGACTATATTCTTAAAAAGAAAAGAAGTATTTATAACGAATTAAAAATAAATTATAGTGGAATTATAAAAGCCAATAGACACTTTTTTTATATCCAAAGAAAGGAAGATACATTTATACTCCGGTTAAAAAAAATAAGAAAAAGAATAAAGAATAAAATAAAATTATTTTATAAAAAGACTAATGAGGGTAGGTTTTAATCCACATAAAGACAAAGTTGAATCTGATACGAGATACCTTCATCAGGTTATCATACCGGTTTATATACCGAATGAAGAAGGCTATTTTGGCGATAGTATAACCATCTTTAAATATTGTTTGCAATCCCTGTTTAAAACCTGTCATGAAAAAACATTCTTTACAATTGTAAATAACGGCAGTTGTCAAAAAGTTTTAGACTATTGTAATCAATTACTTTTCGAAAAAAAAATACATGAAATCATACACACCAGCAATATAGGAAAGTTAAATGCCGTTTTAAAGGGCGTTACAGGACATAATATACCATTAGTTACTATAGCTGATGCCGATGTGCTATTTTTAACCCATTGGCAAAACGAAACCAATAATGTTTTTGCCCGCTTTCCAAAAGCAGGAGTCGTAGGTATTGTTCCGCAGTTCAAGCAATTTGAAGGAGGTTCCGTAAATGTCATAAGGGAAATGTTTTTTTCCAGAAAATTACGCTTTACAGACGTTAAAAACCCATTAGCTTTAATTCAATTTTACAAAAGCATTGGTTGGGATCATGATTATAATAAAGATTATCTTTTGAAAAATCTTACCATAGCCTCAAAAGGCTATTTTGCCATCGTAGGATCCGGACATTTTGTAGCGACCTACAGGAGGGACTTATTCGATAAAATCATAACATTTAACGAGGCTAAAATGGGAGCGGGTTCTGAAAAATATTTGGATGATTTGCCACTAAAGCAAGGCCTGTGGAGATTGACTACAGCGAATAACCACGCTTTTCATATGGGAAATGTAAAAGAAAGCTGGATGGAGGAAGAACTCAAAAATCTCATGCCTGAAGATTTAGAAATGTGTCCTGGTGCAACATATGAAAACCTTGAGAAAAGTGCACTGGGGCTGGGTATTACAAATCGGATATTCCAAAAACTTTTTTCAAAAAGATGGTTTCGTAAATGGTTTTATAAATATAAAGGATTGCCTCCTAATATGATTTCCAATTATTAAGCACAGATGACTGATATAAAATTCTCCCTTCTCCTTACTACCAAAAACCGTAAAGAAGACCTTCTTTTTACACTACATAAAATAGGACACTTACTCGACAGGCCCGATGTAGAATATATTATTTGTGATGACGGTTCAACAGACGGTACTTCTGAAAGGCTCACCGAAGATTTTCCGGGGCTACAGTTATTCCGGCATGAAAAATCGAAAGGCTTGATTTACAGCCGGAACCGTTTGATGGAACGGGCAGCAGGGGAATTTGCAATTTCACTGGATGATGACCTTCATTTTTTGACCGTAAATCCTTTAGAAGAAATCGATACTTTTTTTAATATTCATCCTGAATGTGCAGTAGTCAGTTTCCGGATATACTGGAACACATCTGCTCCCGAAACCATTATGAGTAATCATAAAACGGAACGGGTAAAAAGTTTTGCCGGAGGCGCACATGCCTGGCGAATGTCAGCTTGGAAAACGATACCCGACTATCCCGATTGGTTTGTGTTTTATGGAGAAGAGGATTTTGCAGCCTATCAGTTGTTTAAAAAGCAAAAACAGATTTATTATCTGCCAAGTGTCCCGGTCCATCATCGGGTTGATTTGAAAGAACGCAAAAATAAAAAAGACTACAGGCTTCGTTTGAGAAGATCCCTGCGCTCCGGATGGTATTTGTATTTTATGTTTTATCCGTGGCTACTTATTCCCCGGCGACTGGCTTATTCCCTTTGGATACAGTTGCGAAAGAGAACATTGAAAGGTGATGGAAAAGCTACAGTAGCTATATTCCAGGCAATGGGAGATGTGATACTAAATATTCCCAGGCTGTTGCGAAATAGCAACCGGATGACGCGACAGGAGTTTGAAGAATTTAGTACTTTGGCGGAGACAAAACTATATTGGACACCTGAAGATGAAAAATAAAACGATAGCCATCATTCCTGCCCGCGGAGGATCAAAGCGACTACCCGGTAAAAATCTCCTGCTTTTAGGAGGTATTCCTTTATTGGGGCATAGTATTCTTTATGCACAAAAACAGGAGTGTATCGCTGACGTATATGTTTCTACCGATGATGATGCAATTGCAGCAGTGGCAGTTCAATTTGGAGCAAAAGTCATTAAGAGACCGGAAGCGCTTTCCGGAGATTTTGAACCCACAGTCTCCGCACTGCGGCATGTGTTGGAGTCAATAGCCGAAACGGTGGATGATATTATCCTCCTGCAAGCCACAAATCCATTGCGCCCGGAAAACTTACTAAAAGAAGCTTATCAAATTTATACATCGGGGAATCATGAAAGCCTGTTTACCGTTACGCGGAACCATCACAAACTGGGAAGAATAGTT
Source organism: Flavobacterium kingsejongi (assembly GCF_003076475.1). Classification (NCBI taxonomy): domain Bacteria; kingdom Pseudomonadati; phylum Bacteroidota; class Flavobacteriia; order Flavobacteriales; family Flavobacteriaceae; genus Flavobacterium; species Flavobacterium kingsejongi. The sequence goes on from NZ_CP020919.1 coordinate 2,071,695, forward strand.
GCGGATAAATACGTGCCATTTAATTATACACCGGGGCAGCGCAGCCAGGATGTGGAACCGCTTTATTTTGAGAACGGTCTGCTGTATATTTGCAAAGCTAATCTGATCATGAAGGATTGTATTGTAAGCCCGGAAGCATTCCCGATGATAGTTGACCATCCTTTTGCTTTAATCGATATTGATACGGCAGCAGATCTTGATTATGCTACCTATGTATATAAAAATAATTTTACAGAAAAATAATGAAACCCTATATAGAAATAGCCGGTAGAAAAATCGGTCCCGATTATCCACCATTAGTAATTGCTGAGATTGGCATTAATCATGAAGGTTCTTTAGCTGTAGCAAAAGAAATGGTTGATGCTGCACAACGTGCCGGAGCAGAAGTAGTCAAACATCAGACCCATATCGTCGCAGATGAGATGAGTGCTGCAGCCAAAAAGGTAATTCCCGGAAATGCCACGGTATCTATTTATGATATTATGGAACGCTGTGCCCTGGACGAATCAGACGAATGGGAACTGAAACAATATGTCGAAAGCAAAGGCATGATTTTTATTTCTACGCCCTTTTCAAGAGCAGCAGCAGAACGCCTTCATAAATTTGACCTGCCGGCCTACAAGATTGGTTCCGGAGAGTGTAACAACTATCCACTTTTGGAGCATATTGCAGCATTTGGGAAACCGGTAATCCTAAGTACAGGGATGAATACTATTGAAAGCGTCCGAAAAGCCGTAGCAATATTTGATCGTCATAAAGTTCCTGTTGCCTTATTGCATACCACAAACTTATATCCTACACCCATCCACCTGGTACGTTTTGGAGCCATGACACAATTGCACGAAGCATTTCCGGATAAAGTTTTTGGATTAAGTGATCATACACTGAACAATAATGCCTGCTTGGGAGCTGTTGCTTTGGGAGCTTCTATTTTAGAGCGTCATTTTACGGATCACATGCAGCGTACTGGCCCGGATATTGGGTGCAGTATGGATGAAAAAGCGTGTAAAGATCTTATTATAGCGTCTGAAGAAATTTGGCAGATGCGTGGTGGAATTAAAGCACCGGCTCTGGAGGAACAAGTTACTATTGATTTTGCATTTGCCACTGTTTGTACGATTTCATCCATAAAAAAAGGAGAAGTTTTTACCAAAGAGAATATCTGGGTGAAACGACCAGGAACAGGAGCCATACCTGCAGAAGATTATTCTATTATTTTAGGAAAAAAAGCGCTTACAGATCTTGAACAGGATGAACAGTTAACGTGGGAAGATATTGAAGTGTAATTTTAGGACACAAGCAATTTATAGCGATCAAACGAATGCAAATGAAAAAAATACTTTTCCTTACAGGTACAAGAGCCGATTTTGGTAAAATCAAATCACTGATCCAAATTTTGGAACAGACGGATGATTTTGAAGTTTATGTTGCTGTAACAGGGATGCATTTACAGGAAAAATATGGTTATACTTTGATTGAGATTGAGCGTTGTGGTTTTAAAAATATTCACACCTTTTCCAATCATACCCATGAGACAACAATGGATCTTACTCTGGCCAAAACCATTGAAGGATTATCTTCCTACACCAAGACTATTGTTCCCGATCTGATTGTGGTGCATGGTGATCGTGTGGAAACCCTGGCTGGAGCTATTGTAGGGTCACTTAATAATATATTGGTTGCCCACATCGAAGGGGGAGAATTGTCAGGAACTGTAGATGATTTAATTCGGCACAGTGTGAGTAAATTGAGTCATATTCATTTTGTGTCCAATAAGGCTGCTAAAAAACGGTTGATTCAAATGGGTGAAATCACCAATGCTGTAGTCACTATTGGTTCTCCCGATATTGATATTATGTTTTCGGATCAGTTGCCCAGTATTGAAACAGTAAAGCAATATTATAAAATTGATTTTGAGGATTATGCCATCGCGATGTTTCATCCGGTAACGACAGAGGCCAATGCAATGAAAGAATATGCAAAAGAGTTTGTAGCCGCGTTATTAGAAGATTCCCATAACTATGTTATTATTTATCCTAATAATGATTTAGGGAGTGCTACTATTTTTGAAGCATATGAAAAACTACAGGATAATGCACAATTCCGTATATTCCCATCGTTGCGTTTTGAATATTTTCTCACCCTGTTAAAAGAATCCCAGTTTATAATAGGCAATAGTAGCGCAGGAATCCGGGAGGCGCCCTATTATGGGATTCCTGCTATAAATATTGGTACCCGACAGCAGAACCGGGCTTTAGAGGGAGCAATACTCCATGCTGATTATGCTAAGGAATCTATTAGCCAGGCATTAAAAGAGATAACATTTCAAGAAAAAAAGGAAGTCCAAAATGATTTTGGAAGTGGGAATAGTGCACAATTGTTTTTAGAATCTCTGCAGAAGGGTGATATTTGGTTGTTGAATCACCAAAAACAGTTCAGGGATATATAACAGTAGCTATGAGATTTTTAAAATCAGTTTATTATAAAGTGCTCAAATTCAAAAACAGGTTGTTGGTTGGAAGACCGGTTCTGGTACTCATGTACCACAGGATAAATGATGTAGTAGATCTACCCGCAGCCCATTTGACAGTTTCTGTAGCTGATTTTGAAAAACAATTGCAATACTTTACAACGAACTATCAGATTTTAGGGCTGCGAGACAACTGGACAAACTTAAAAAAAACAGGAGTAGTACTCACGTTTGATGATGGTTATGCGGATAACTATACCAAAGCGTTGCCGCTCTTGGAAAAATACAATATACCCGCTACTTTTTTTATAGCTACAGAAAATATTGATACAGAGGAGGGATTTTGGTGGGATCGCCTCAATCAGGATTATATACAATGTGATGACACCTTTTTTCTTCCAGGAAGCATTGATAAAGTATCTAAAAATAATAATTTGTTACGAAGCTTATCGATAGAACTTACAAAATTAAAGCAAGATGAAAAAAGGGAATGGCTGGAAGAATGGGAAAAAAAGAACGGTATTTCCTATCTGCCAAGACCGGAATACCGATCAATGACTGTAGCAGAAGTAACGGCTGTTGAAGAGCACCCGTTACTGACCGTAGGATTGCATACCCACAATCATTATCCCTTAGGTCAACTATCGTATGACGATCAAAAAGAAGAATTGGAATTGTCAATCCAAAAACTCAAAGAACTTGGGGTAAAGAAGATTGATTACCTGGCTTTGCCACATGGATCTTATAATACAGAAACCATAAGGCTATGTGAGGAATTTAATTTTTCCGGAGTCCTATTGGCGAATAACTATTATTCCAATATAGGAAATAAACATAAAAAGAAAATCAACCGGATTTTGATGCCTTCTCTATCAGGGAAGAAAATATCTGAATATTTGAAAAAATATGATTAATTAAAATGAAAGGTAGAGTTGACTGGCATATCTTAAATTGATCATAAAGAGACTACCTTTGCATTTTTGGAACTTATTAGAAAAGAGGAGCAATACAATGAAGAAATTAGGAGTGGTGATAACAGATGGTGTAGGCTACAGGAATTTTATCTTAAGTGATTTCTTAAGTGAAGCTGGGAAAACTTTCGATGAAGTGGTGCTGCTTTCCTGTTTACCGGCGAGTATTTATGGGACATTATCTTCCAATTGCAGAGTAGTGGAAGTTCCTGTTTTTGAAGAGACATTTAAAACCTGGTTTTTCCGAAAAGCGAAAGAGGTAGCCCACCTGCAACTCCATAAAAAAAATAATTTTGGTATTCAGGATGCATTACATACCAATAAGTCGGATACAAAAACACCGAGAGGGTATGCCACACGGTTCTTATTCCGATTGACTGCAATACTACATTCCGAAAAATGGATTCAGCATTATAACACTTTACAACAAATCACCTTTCGGAATAATCCTACAGTTAAGGGGTATAGGGAACTTTTGGAGAAAGAGAAATTTAACCTTCTCTTTTTCACACACCAACGCCCACCTTTTATTGCGCCATTGGTCTATCAGGCAGAACAGTTAAAAATAAAAACATGTTCTTTTATTTTTAGCTGGGATAATTTAGCCTCAAAAGGAAGAATGGCGGCTAATTTTGATTATTTTCTGGTATGGAGTACTTTGATGCAACAGGAACTGCAGGAATTTTATTCCAGTGTAAAAATTGAAAATATAAAAGTAGTGGGAACGCCTCAATTTGAACCCTATGTGCTGGAACGGTACCATAGCTCTAAAGAATATTTTTACACCCGATTTAGTATAAATCCGTTAAAAAAGACAATCTGTTTTAGCTGTGGAGATAGTTCGACCAGCCGGAATGATGAATTATATATTACCTGCATTGCCAGAGCAATCCAAAATAAAACCTTACCTGATGTCAATCTGATTGTACGCACATCACCTGCGGAGGATCCCATCCGTTTTTCAGAAATCGTAGCTCAATTTCCTTTTATACAATGGAATTACCCACAATGGAATTTATCCCGTACCGGACATCAGGAATCCTGGTCACAACGTATTCCTTCGGAACAGGACAGTAAGGATTTACGAAGCCTTTTAGAATATTCAGACCTTAATATTAATATGTTATCAACTATGAGCCTGGATTTTATGCAGTTTGATAAGCCTGTTATTAATACCGTTTTCGGGAATGTGGCGAATGGGTTATACAATGACCAACGGTTTTTGGAGTATGCCCATATTATAAATGTGATCAACAGCAATGCGACACGTATTGTAAAAAATGTAACCGAACTTATAGATGCCATAAAAATGGATTTGGAAGTACCGGAATTAAAGCAGAAAGAGCGGACAGCATTAGTAAAACTGCAGGTTGGGGCGCCACTATTGAATACCGGGAAACGAATCGCGACAACTTTATTACAATGGGTGTAGAACGAAAAAAAATAGCCATACTCTGCAATTATCGCCTTTTACCGGACAGGATTGGTGGTATGGATTACTTTTTTTGGCTATTCGATCAGGAATGTAGTGTAAATATGATTGATGTAGATTGGTTTTTCCCCAATGCAGCCCAACATGGAGCCTATAGCAAGATGAATATTATAGCCACTGGCAATGAACCGGAACGATTTTTTATAGCGTATTGTAAAGAACAATCAACTGCCTATACACATGTCATTACTCATTTCATAGCATTATGTACTCCTTTTTTTAAGGAAGTAAAACAACTTACGAAAGCCCGGATTATTGGCGTAGATCATAATCCAAGGCCGGTTGGAGGTTATCCTTTAAGAAAGAAGGTGGAGAAACGAATAAAAGGATTCCTGTTTTCCAGATACATTGATTGTTTTGTTGGAGTTTCGGAATATACAGTTCAAGAACTTACTAAGGATTTTGGACCACAATTATCCCGTAAAACAATTCGAATATACAATGGTGTTTTGATTGACGGTATTAAAAAACATCAGTATCGTAGCGAGCAAGAACCCTTATTTATGGTAGCTTCCCATTTAAGGGAATCCAAAGGGATTCAGGATCTGATAGAAGCTGTTGTATTTCTGCCAGATACTGTGAAAGCGAAATTGAAAATAGACGTATATGGTGATGGACCTTATGGAGCTGTGTTACGTAAAAAAGTGCAGTCCCACAAATTAGATGCTATTTTTTGTTTTAAAGGCAATAGCCCCGATCTTAAATCAACTTATTGTCTTTATGATTATATGTTACAACCCACTCACATGGAGTGTTTTAGCCTGTCAATTTTGGAGAGCCTCGCAGCAAATGTACCCGTTATCACTACAAATGTAGGTGGTAATGAGGAAGTTATCGAAAGTGGAAAAAATGGCTTTGTATATACCGTAAAAGACATAGTAGCTTTAAAAGAGCTGCTTTTAGATTTATTTTCAGGAGAAAAAAGGATTACAATTGATACAAGATCATTAATTGAAGAAGGCTTTTCACTGGAATTAATGGTAAAAAACCACTTTAAACTACTCTCATGAAGATAGCGTTTCTCACTCCCGAATACCCCCATGCTTTGACTACTAAATCCGGAGGCATTGGTACCAGTATTGCAAACCTTGGAAAAGCACTCGCTGCATTGGGCCATGAGATACTCGTAATTGTTTATGGACAAAAAGAAGATACTGAGTTTATGGATCAGGAGGTTCAGGTACATGCAGTAAAAAATATAAAAATGAAAGGCCTGTCCTGGTATTTTACCCGTAAAAAGATTCAAAACAGGATCAATAAATTGGTCCAAGAAAATAAGATTGATATTGTCGAAGCCCCGGACTGGACCGGAATAACTTCTTTTATGAAATTACAGTGTCCTTTGGTCATTCGGGAGAATGGTTCTGATACCTATTTTTGCTATCTTGATAACAGAAAAGTAAAGTGGATCAATAAATTACACGAGCGAAAAGCATTAAAAAATGCAGATGGAATAATTTCTGTAAGTCATTTTACCGGTGAGCTTACGGATGCACTAATGGGACTAAAAAGTGATTTTACGGTGATTCCGAACGGGATTGATGCAAGACTGTTTCATAAAAGAAATATACAGAGTTCCGATACTTTAGCAATATTATACTTTGGAAGCCTCATTCGTAAAAAGGGGCTATTGGAATTACCCGCGATTTTTAATCAGGTCATTGTTCAGTTTCCAAATGCAACACTAAAGTTAATCGGTAAGGATGTTCCAGATATTATTTCTGGAAACCCTTCTACCTGGGCTATGATGCAACCTTTATTTTCAAAGGAAGCTTTAAAGCAGGTGACCTATTTGGGGGGTGTTGAATATAGTGAGATAAAATCTCATATAGAAGATGCTGCAGTTTGTGTCTTTCCGTCTTTTGCAGAAGCATTCCCGGTTTCCTGGCTTGAGGCCATGGCGATGAAAAAGGCGATTGTTGCTTCCAATATAGGATGGGCCACAGAAATGATAACGGATGGGCAGACTGGTTTTTTGGTTCATCCGACCGATCATCACGATTTCGCAGCAAAAATAGTGCGATTGTTGGAAGAGCCTGAACTTCGATTTCAGTTTGGGGAATCTGCCCGAAAAAAAATAGAAGAAGATTTTGACAATATTGTAATAGCCAGGAAAAGCATCCTATTGTATGAATCCATCCTGAATAAAAGGAAATGAGTTTTATGTTAAAAGAATACCGTACAACAAGTGGCGAAATTATTTTATATAATGGGAACCCAAATTTCGAGCACTTAGAAACGCTGATACAAGGTCCGGGAGATATATGGCATAGTTCCTGGGAGCAAGGCTATAAAAATGCCTTTCCTGAAATTGTCTATCAATCAGCAACGTTTTGGTATATCAATGATTTTAATGATCTTGATGAAGCAGTAAGCTGGAGAATCAATCCGTACCAATTTTGTATTCGGAAGTCAGTTTGGAATCTCCTTGGAGGTTTTGATGCTGATTTTGAAAGCCTGCAGGCACAAGCCTTATTTTTGGGATATATGGCAGTACGATACAAGGGCGCTGTTCCTTTGTATGTAAAAGGACTTTTCCAGGATCAGTCAAAGGATGCTGTAGTGGTTTCAGCAAAAGACCGTTATGTTTTTTACCGAAAAAGCTTTAAAACCAGTCATTCCCTTTTTATGTTGTATCGTAAGGGATGGTGGAAATTAAGCGAATGGCGTGCTTTTAACTATACCAGGAATAAAGCAAGGCTATTGCCTAAAAAAACTGTAGTTCCGCCCAGGGAATTACAAGGCATAGTAGGAAAGCCAAAAGTGAGTTATATCATCCCAACAATGTCCCGTCAGGATTTTACATTGCAGTTACTGAAAGACTTAAAAAAACAAACTTATGGTGTTGATGAGGTAATTATTGTAGATGCTACACCAGAGGAAGCAAGAGAGAAATCGTATTATAATTCGGAAGATTATGATTTCCGTTTGATAGTGCAATGGCAGGAAACGAAAGGAAGCTGCCGTGCCCGAAATGAAGCAATCGCCCATTGTAATGGGGATTATATTGTTTTTGGTGATGATGATATCCGGATTCCACCTGATTTTATAGAAAATCATATTCGGTTATTACAAACCTATAATGCCGGAGCTTGCAACGGACTGGATATACGTGCAGATCATCAGCAACAGACATTGGAAGATTTGCAGCAAAAACTCATAAAATTCGACGAACAGCGATGGATTTCCGGAGCTTCACAGAGTTTTAGCAATGCTAATTCTTGTGTCAAAAAAGAATATGTAAATCTGCTAAAAGGCAATGACATTAATTTTGATGGTGGTTATGGGGAAGATAGTGACTTTGGCTTGTCATTAAGCAAATTAGGGGTAACAGTCATGCATAACCCGTTTTCTGCGAACCTGCATCTCAAACCTCCAGTAGGAGGCTATCGCAGTTGGGGTGAACAGGCAAAGATTATCGGAAAGAAGCGAAAAAAACAACCCTGGGAATTGGACACGCCGGTAAAATGGATACGCCCTGTTCCGAGTCCTACGATTATGTATATGATCCTGAAACAATTTACACCACAACAGGTGCAAGAATACAAACAAAAATATTTTATACTTTATCTGTTCAAAGGATCCAAGTGGAAGCTGCCACTACGAATAATCAGATTACCCTATCGCTTATTACAATTTCGGAAATCGGTATTTTATGCCCGTAAATTAATGCAGCTTGGCATACGGATAAAATAATCATTTCAGAAGGATACACCTGTGCTGAAAAGCACTCCACAAATATAAAAGTATAGGATGGTACTGATAGCTGTAGCACCGCTATAAAATTAGTTCGATAGTGGGTGAAGGTTGCCAAAATGGCACGATCCTGATGCAAATTTCTTATATTTGTTCACCAACCTAAAGCAATGAAATTTTCCCTGATTATCTGTACGTATATGCGTCCCGATCCATTACTGAAATTATTACATTCAGTTCGGGAACAATCCGTATATCCAGATCAGATCGTGATTGTAGATGGATCAACAGATTTAGAAACAACAGATAGATTAGCCAAAAATGATTTTGAAAAGGTAGACTATTTTTTAGTACAACCTGAAGAGCGGGGACTAACAAAGCAAAGGAACTTTGGGATTGCCCAAACTGCTGGCGATACAACTATTATCTGTTTTTTGGATGATGATATCATTTTAGAGAAAGACTATTTCAAAAGACTTCTGCAAACCTATGAAGATTTTCCCGAAGCATTAGGTGTTGGGGGGTACATAAATAATGAAGTACATTGGGAAAAAACAGCAGAACGTTATAGCTCCAATAAACAGGAGTTTCATTATGACGGCTGGAAGCGCAAAGACGGCAGTCGTTTTGTATTGCGTAAAAAAATAGGCCTGGATAGCGATCGTCCACCCGGTTTTGCTCCGGATTTCTCCCATGGAAGAAGTGTTAGTTTTTTACCCCCATCAGGTAAAATATACGAAGTAGAGCAGCTAATGGGTGGTGTATCTTCCTTTCGCAAAACAGTATTTGACAGCTTGCAGTTTTCGGAATATTTCGAAGGCTATGGATTGTATGAAGATGCTGATTTTTCATTGCGTGTTGCGAAGAAGGGTAAACTGTATCTGAATACCAATGCCGTATTGGCCCATTACCATAATGCATCCGGAAGGCCCAATCAATACCAATATGGAAAGATGGTTGTGCGCAACGGATGGTATGTCTGGCGCGTTAAAAATCCAAAACCTTCGTTGAGTTCTAAATTAAAGTGGCATGCTATAACAGCACTGCTCACAGCAATACGATTTACCAATATCCTCACGACAAAGCAAAAAAAAGAAGCTTTTACAGAAGCCTTAGGCAGGACAGTAGGTTGGTGGAGCCTGATTATCAGCAAGCCGCAATAATACCTGCGTATAAAAACAAAAAATAGAGATGAAGTTTACTATTATTACACATGTGCCACACGTTCTGGAAAATAAGCAGTATTATGCTTATGGACCGTATGTGAATGAGATGAACCTCTGGTTAAAGCATGTGGATGAGGTAATAGTATGTGCTCCGGTAAGTTCAACGCTAAGAAATCCTATTGATTGTGCCTATGAGCAGGAAAACCTAAGTCTGGTAACACTTCAGGATTTTGATATAAAGTCACTAAGCGGGATAGTAAAAACAATGCTAAAAATTCCCCAAAACATGCTTCATATCTACCGAGCAATGAAAAGGGCAGACCATATACACCTGAGATGTCCCGGAAATATGGGTTTATTGGGATGTATAGTGCAGATTTTATTTCCGAAGAAACCAAAAACCGCAAAATATGCAGGGAATTGGGATCCCAATAGTAAACAGCCCTTTAGCTATAAGCTTCAGAAATGGATCTTGTCCAATACTTTTCTCACTCGAAACATGAAAGTATTGGTCTATGGAGAATGGGCTGGACAAACTGCCAATATTTATCCTTTTTTTACCGCGACTTATTCCGAAGCCGATAAGCAGCCTATCATAGAAAAGAATTTGGGGGGTAAGATAAAATGCCTTTTTGTAGGAACTTTATCAGAAGGCAAAAGACCATTATATGCAGCCGAGATGGTAGCTTCCTTGCTTCAGTCCGGTTATGATGTGACCCTGGATTACTATGGGGAAGGAGACCAAAAGATAATTTTGGAAAATTATAGTACGGCACATAATTTAGAAAGACAAATCAGGCTGCATGGAAATCAGCCTAAAGCGATTATAGAGCACGCTTATCGGGAAGCTCATTTTTTAATACTTCCTTCCAAAAGTGAGGGCTGGCCTAAAGTAATAGCAGAAGCTATGTTCTGGGGATGTTTACCCGTTGCTACTTCAGTATCCTGTGTGCCATTTATGCTGAATCACGGAAACGGGGGGATTTTGTTGACGCTTTCATTAAAGCGGGATAAGGCGAGGTTGCAAAACTATCTTTCGAATCCGGCACTATACCGGCAGCAGGTACTATCCGCTTCGGAATGGTCCAGAAAATATACTACTGATTTTTTTGAGCAGGAAATTAAAGTACTTTTACGCCCATGAGAATAGTACAGTTAATCGACTCTTTGGAACCTGGTGGAGCTGAACGTATGGCGGTAAATTATGCTAATATGCTCAGTGAAACAATTGCTTTTTCAAGTTTAGTAACAACACGGCAGGAGGGGGCTTTGAAAGAAGAGCTGCTGCCTGGAGTTTTTTATCTATTTCTAAAGAAGAAACACACTTTTGATTTTGGAGCTGTATTTCGACTACGGCATTTCATTAAAAAACATAAAATAGCGTTGATTCATGCCCATAGTTCCTCTTTTTTTATGGCAGTGATGACTAAACTGATTTATCCACGGGTAAAAATAATTTGGCATGATCATTATGGTAATAGTAATTTTCTCGAACAACGAAATGCCTCGGTTCTAAAATGGGCTTCTATTTTTTTTGCCGGTATCATTTCAGTAAATAAAGCATTGAAAAATTGGTCAATAGCACAATTACATTGCAATCAAATAGGTGTTCTCCCTAATTTCGTAGTAGAAGAAAAAGTTGGCGTTGTAGAAAATACACTAAAAGGAACCGATGGGAAGAGAATTATAATGGTTGCTAACCTCAGGCCACAAAAAGATCATTTTTTTTTGATTGCCATTGCCGATACATTACGAAAGTATGATCCGGATTGGTCATTTCATCTCATAGGGAAAGACTTTGAAGATGCCTATGCTGACAGAATTAAAAAGGAAATTCGGGATAAGAAACTCGAAAATAGTATATTTATATATGGTGCTCAAAATAAAACTGCAGTTAGTGTTGCAGCTTCCGATATTGCAATATTAACTTCAGAATCAGAAGGATTGCCTTTGGCTCTTTTGGAATACGGTATCCATAGTAAAGCGGTAATTTGTACGGATGTAGGTGATGTTAGTGATGTGATCCATTCTGGAAAAAATGGATATTTAGTTCCTCATGGTGATATTCCTACTTTTGTTAAGCGGTTAATAGAATTAATGGAAGATGTAGAGAGCCGGAGGAATTTTGGGCTACAGCTTCATAAAGAAGTGATTAATAACTATTCAGTTTCGGCAGTGTTTCAATCTTATGTTGATTTTATTACACCTATAGTAGATAATCAGGCGAATGCAAAATAGAAAACTTACATATATTGCTTTAGTAATCATTCATATCCTACTGGCGGGTATACTTTTTACAATTCCAGTAGTATCTAAACTGTACAGCATCTTAATTGTTGTTGCAGGAATAGCTGTGGTAGTAAAATCATCCAATAGGAATAATGAAGTCTTATATGTTGCTGCCTATCTTATAGGATCTGAAGTATTCCTAAGGATGACTGGCGGGAACTTTCTGAATGAATTTACGAAGTATTCTGTCCTGTTATTTATGGTATTAGGGATGTTTTATAGCGGTTTCTCAAAAAATAGCATGCCCTATTGGTTCTATTTAGTACTCCTTATTTCCGGTATTGTAGTGTCTTCTACGACCCTTAACCTGGAAACCGATATCAGGAAAGCTATTGCTTTTAATATTTCAGGGCCGGTATGTCTTGGCGTATCTGCGATTTACTGTTATCGTAGGAAAGTAACGTTGAAGCAACTGAATAATATCATAATGGCTTGTGCTCTGCCAATTCTGAGTACTGCAGTATATTTGTTTCTGTACACGCCCAGTATAAAAGAGGTAGTAATAGGAACAGCTTCCAACTTTGAGACCTCAGGTGGCTTTGGGCCGAATCAGGTGGCGACGATCTTAGGACTGGGGATCTTTTTATTTTTTGTACAAATTATACTCAATTCTTCGTCCCGTAAAATCAATATCATCAATGGGCTTATTTTAGGATTAGTTGCTTATCGGGCGATTGTGACTTTTTCACGTGGGGGAGTAATCACCGGGATTGCGATGATAATATTGCTCCTGGGCGTTTTGTATTTCTTTTCCAATGGGAAAGGTAAATTTAAAGTCGGCATTATAGTTACCTTTAGTGTTATTGCAGCTTTAGGCATATGGACCTATTCCTCGTTACAAACGAGAGGGCTGATTGAAAAAAGATACTCAAATGAAGATGCTATGGGTAGGGCCAAAGAAAGCCAGTTATCGGGTAGGGAAGAATTATTTGAAACGGAAATTCAGATGTTTTTAGACCATCCCTTATTGGGTATTGGTGTAGGGAAAAATAAAGAATACCGGATGCAGCTTACCGGAATTGAAGCGGCATCACACAGTGAAATGACACGGATGCTGGCAGAACATGGGAGCTTGGGTATGCTGGCATTACTCATCCTTCTTTTTACGCCTTTAGTGTTATATCTCGATAATCAGCAGCACATTTACCTGTTGTCTTTTTTTATTTTCTGGCTTCTCACCATTAATCATGCAGCAATGCGTATTGCGGCACCAGCATTTATATATGCACTTTCACTTCTAAAAGTCACTGCGGTTGAAGAAACTACTTTACATAGGGAATAAATTAGCGCAGCATGGTGCAACGCCTACAACCATCGATACGCTTGGAACACTTTTTGAAAAAGAAGGTTACAGTGTAAAGTATGCTTCCACTTACAGGAATAAGGTGTTGCGCCTTGGCGATATGGTAGGGCAGGTTTTTCGGAATAGGAATACTGTTGATTATGTACTTATTGATACCTATAGTACGACTAATTTTTGGTACGCTATACTTGTAGGCCAACTTTGCAGGATGCTGTCACTGAACTATATCCCATTACTCCATGGAGGGAACCTACCCAAGCGATTGGAGCAAAATCCAAAGTGGTGCCAATTGTTTTTTGGAAGAGCGTACCGAATCGTCGCACCTTCAAAATACCTTTTAACAGCTTTTAAATTAAAAGGATTTCCTTGTGAACCTATTCCCAATAGTGTAGAAGTAAATGACTATCCGTTTCAAAAGCGGGAACATATTAGGGCTAAAGTATTGTGGGTACGTTCTTTTGCCAAAATTTACAATCCAGGGATGGCTGTCACCGTAATTCATCAGCTAAAAAAAGAATATCCGGACGCCGAACTATGTATGATCGGGCCGGATAAAGACGGTTCATTAGTGGAAATACAGCAATATGCACAGGAGTTAGGGGTGACCATTGATTTTCCGGGTATGCTTTCTAAAAAAGAATGGATAACGCGTGCAAAGGAATATGATGTTTTTATCAATACCAGCAATTTTGACAATATGCCGGTAAGCCTCATTGAGGCGATGTGTTTGGGCCTACCTGTAGTGAGTACTGATGTAGGTGGGATTTCATATTTGATACATCATGGTGTTAATGGATTGACAGTTCCTGCAAACGATGCCGATGCGATGACAGCTGCAATACAACTATTGATCGGGGACTCGCAACAGGCTCAAGCGATTATTACAACAGCATACTTAGATGCTCAGCAGTACAATTGGGAGTGTATCAGGGATAAATGGTTCGAAATTTTACAGTAAAACCCCCTCTATTTTTCGATAAATAGCTAAATTGCGCTACTATTAAGCTACTATCCCCCTATGTATTCTAAAAAGAAAATTCATTTTGAAATTTCAGAACGAAAGGTTCTTCTCAGAATTTTTGATGTCGTATTTGTCCTGTTGGCATTGTATGGTATTGGTAATCTGTTTGACTTCGATTATTTCAATATTTCAGCAACCAATTTTTACTGGACAATTGTACTGGCATTGTACATTACATTATTTGGGTCTGTTTTCGAAATTTACAATCTTCAGGTCGCAAGTAATCAATTTCAGGTGGTCAAAGGAATTATCCTCACCGCTTCTACAACCGTATTGATTTACCTGTTAACACCAATGTTCACACCGGTACTTCCTTCAAACAGGCTCCAAATCTTATATTTCTTTTTTGCCGTTACCGGGGCATTATTGGCCTGGCGTATTTTTTATGCCGGCTTTCTGGCCTCAACGCGATTTGAAAAGAAAGCAGTCCTGGTCTGCGATAAAAATCAACTGACGGAATTGGTTAATGCACTTGCAAAAGAAGATCCACATTATAAAATTATTGGCTATGTAAACTCCGATTCTGATTCGCAATCAGAAGAAGTAGTAAAATTGAAAAGTATACTTCCGGAAAAGCTGGGCCATTTTGTCAAAAAAAATCAGATTTCTGAAATTGTCATCGCTTCCCAAAAAACGGATGGCATTACGACCATACTGTATTCCCAACTTTTACACCTGTTGGAAAATGGGATTACCATACGCGAGTATACACAGCTTTATGAAACAATAGCCCATCGTATTCCCGTGCAATTTGTATCCCGTGATTTTTACCGGTATTTCCCTTTCAGCAGGAACAATCACAATAAATTATACCTCAGTAGTATCAGGGTGATGGAAGTGCTGACATCCATAATAGGATTAATTGTGGGGGCAGTTCTTGTTCCTTTTATCTGGTTTGGCAATAAGATCAATAATAACGGGCCTTTATTTTATACCCAGGAAAGAGTCGGTAAGAATGGGGTGGTATTTCAGATTTATAAATTCAGGACCATGATCCAAAATGCTGAGAATGGGAAAGAAGCCATATTTGCGATCCAGAATGATGTACGTATTACCCCATTTGGAAAGTTCATGCGTAAAGCCAGGATAGACGAATTCCCACAGTTCCTGAATATTTTAAAAGGGGATATGGGGGTTATTGGGCCACGTCCCGAAAGGCCATTTTTTGTAAAGCAACTAGCAAAAGTAATGCCCTTTTATGAAACCCGGCATGTCATAAAACCCGGACTTACCGGATGGGCACAGGTAAATTATTCCTATGGGGAAAGCATAGAAGAAAGCCTGGTAAAGCTGCAATATGATCTTTATTATATCAAACACCGGAGTATATTCCTGGACACCAATATCATCATTAAAACACTAAGTACCGTAGTATTCTATCGGGGCCAGTAATAGGAAGGTGATTTTTTCCGTCTTGTAATCCCAAAGAGGAAAAGTACAATCATGACCGGAAGCGCCGCATAAGCAATATAATCCCCGAAGCGGACGTAGAATGTCTTTACATCATTCAGGTGAACCAGGCCGCGTAAAGCTGTCTTCTCATTATACTGTGTACGGCTGATAATATCTCCTTTCTGATTGATAAAAGCCGAAATTCCGGTATTGGCACTTCGTGCGATATCACGTCGTGTTTCTATCGCCCGCAGTTGGGCCAGGCTTAAATGCTGTTTATGGCCCTGGGTATCACTCCACCACGCATCGTTCGTGATGATGGCTAAAAATTGCGCATTATTTTTTACATATCCCGTTACATATTCTCCATAAACCGATTCATAGCAAATTACAGGCGCTACTTTCGTTCCATCATCACCCGTGAAAACACTGCGTTCTTTTTGGGTAGTTTTTGTAGAAATTGTACCACCCAAATCAATCATCAGGTTACCAATCAAAGGTTCTAATATTGGTTTATACGGTAAGTTTTCTATTCCTACAACCAGTTTCGACTTCAGGTACTTTTGATACGCGGGATTGCGATTGATAAAAAGAGCCGCATTATAATTGTTGACCCATAAATTGTCCCGGACAAAGTTGGAGGATGGTGTAACCTCTTTCGAATCGTAGACCAGGTCATAAGAATCAATTCCCCAAAGGAATTGCGCTTTAGGATGCAGGTAAATGTAATCCCGGAGCAAAGACCGTACTTCTGAATATTCAAAATTACCAAAAGGGAGATTTTGTGCTAAAACAGTTTCGGGTGCCAGTATGTATTCGGTATTCGGCGTAATCAGGGAATCCGTTTGCTGCAACAGTCCACGTGCTACTTCCAGATTGGGAATCGCATATTTCTCTTTATAGGGATCTACATTCGGCTGCAATACGATTACTTCTTTTGTTTTTCCGGTACTATGATAAGTGGTATACATCCATAACGAAAGCACTAAAGGGATACTGATGATTAGAATGAATTGGGCTGTTTTACGGCTTAGGTTTTGCACTAAGGCATAAAAACCAAAAGCATTGGCAATCCAAATCCAGAGCGTTCCTCCAAAAGTCCCTGTAAATTCATACCATTGTACCCATTGAGGATAATCGGAGAATACATTTCCTAAATTCAGCCATGGCCAGGAGAAATCCCAGATCAGGTGAAGTTTCTCAAAACAAATCCATAAGGTAATAAGAAATATCAGGCTCAGGATCTGGTTCACCCGTTTGGCGATACTATGATACAGCAGGAAAAGGAGGCTCATCAGTAGGGTATTGACCAGATTTGCAAAAAGCATTCCGAAAAGATCGGCATTAATCAGCCACCAGGTCGTGATCAGGTTCCAAATCAGGAAAGCCCAGTAGGCATTTGCCCACACCCGTAGTTTCTTTTGGGTTCCGGATACACGGATGTTCTGCTCCGCCATTAATAGCGGTATAAAAGCAATAAATATAAGGAGTGGAAAGCCATAGGTAGGCCAACTTGCAGCCAGCAATAGTCCCGTGAGGGTTGCAGAAAGAAATGTATTTTTAAATAATTTCATTGTAGGTACGGATTGATCGGGTAGATTTAGCGCCTAAAGATACCCAAATCAACTTTAAGAGAAAAAATATTCGAGTATAATGCCACACTTTGGTCACCAATATCGGTTAAAGCATAATCAATTTCGATGCCTTTGTATTTGAATCCCAAACCAATATTGGGTTGAAAGCCTACTTTTTTAGTATTGTCGAGCTGTACGACATTTTGGAAATTCCCAACTCCGGCACGCAGGAACACCAAGTCCAGGTAGCCCCCTTCAAAGCCTATAGCAGGATCGATACTCACGGCATTCGTAGAAATGATATCATTGGTTCGCGCAAATCGCATGTTGAGGTTGGCAGCGGCCAATAAGCTATAATCGTAATGGAAGATGAATTTTTTGGACATTCCCAGTTGTGCTTTTGGCAATGTTATCTCTGTCGTTTCCGGCAATTCCTGGTTCTCACCCGGAACAGCATCTTTAATTTTATTGTAAGCCGCTTCGTTGATATTCCAGACATTGTATGTCGTGGTGATATCGCGGAGCATTAATCCAAATTTCCAGTCATTACGTTCAAACTGGACGCCAACGTCAAATCCAAATCCCCACGAGCTGGCAAAATCTCCGATGATCCTACGAATCACTTTGGCGTTTACACCATAATTCAGGCCTTCCAGCGGAAGTTTACGCGCATAGGAAAAGGTGATGCCGTAATCGGCGGTAGAAAAAAGGCTAATCCGGTTATAATCGATATTGCCCTGGCTGTCGATTAATTCTGTAGTATTCAGGATATCATCCACCCCAAAACGAATGATCGAAATCCCAAAAGCGCTGCGGTCATCAATCGGTTTCGCAAAAGCCACATAATCATATTTGGCAATATTGGCAAAATAGCTGGCGTGCATCAATGATAACTGGGAGTCTTCCAATGCAGTTAGTCCTGCAGGATTCCAATAGGCAGAATTTACATCCCCGGTACTTGCGGTTACTGCATTGGCCATTCCCAAAGCAGCTGCATCCACACCGATATTCATAAATTCATTGGAATATTTACGTACTGCCTGCCCGTAAACTGCAGAAATACCGAAAAACAGAACGACAAAGGAAATTTTTTTCAAGACCAATTATTTTATACAAATATTAAATAAAATTCTGAGATATTAAACTCTCTTTTAGGTTAACTTATTGTGCAATGTGGTTCTGGGACGGCAAATTAGAATATAAAAAAGAAGGGAAGCACCACTTTTGGTATTTTTAGGCCTCTATACCGGCTGCTTTCCCAAATCTCCCGGAGAAAAACCGGGAGGATTTTCCATTGCATCCGGGCTAATAATCGACCATTGCATTCTATTCAACCGCAGAAAGCGCAAAACTTATGAGTGGCGGGATTTCAAAAGTGCCGTAAAAATTAATACCTTTGCCGGACAAAAACAGATCATGAAAATAAAAGCACAAATCCCAAATATTATTACACTTCTCAACCTTTTTTGCGGATGTATCGCGTTGGTTTTTGCCTTCAGGCTTAATTTTGAGTATGCTTTTTATTTTGTATCCCTTGGGATATTCCTCGATTTTTTTGATGGTTTTTTCGCGCGTCTCCTAAAGGTACAGAGTGCTTTAGGCCTGCAGCTGGATTCCCTGGCCGATATGGTGACCAGCGGCGTCGTGCCGGGAACCGCAATGTTTTTTCTTTTAGCACACAGCCAAAATCCGGGATATGGTTTTTTTCAGCCCGATTTCACGGGTTCTTTACTACCGTTTTTAGGATTTATCATTACGATGGGATCCTGTTACCGCCTGGCAAACTTCAACGTAGATACGCGCCAGACGAGTTCCTTTATCGGGCTTCCAACTCCGGCGAACGCTTTGTTTATCTTGAGTCTTCCCCTGATCGTTGCCTACAACGAATATCCAGTTGTCACAGCCGCACTTTCCAATCAGTGGGTACTGCTTTTTATCACGGCTTTGAGTGCTTATATCCTGAATGCGGAAATTCCTTTATTCGCCTTAAAAATCAAATCCTTTGACCTGAAGAGTAACCTGTTGCAAATTGTTTTTATCCTGATTTCATTGGGATTGATTATTTTCTTTCGTTTTTTAGGAATTCCATTATTGATTATTGTATACATTCTCATGTCGGTCATCAACAATGCCACCCAAAAAGATTAGTCAGGGTACATGAAAAAAATAGTTCCAGCAAAGAAATCCACAGCCAGGCGGCGTAAACCGGCTCCCAAAAAAAGCAAAACCATCCTGACCCTGAAAAGAGTCGGGTATGGCATAATTGTGTTTGTAGTGTTGGGACTTATTGCAGTAGGCTATCATTACCGGGACGGACTGGCCTATTATTTAAGTTACAAAACCGATAAAGTACTCAAAGCTGAAAAAGAAGAAAAGCGCATTTCCGATGTGAGGATTTATGAAGTGTTGAGTAAGCATGATACGAAAGTTATAGGTTTTGATGTGTCTCAGTATCAGGGGAAAATAAAGTGGGATTCTGTAAAAAGCATCAATGATAATTTTAACCTTGGTTTTGTGTTCATCAGGGCTACTGCCGGGAAAAATGCAGCCGATACGCGTTTTGAAGAAAACTGGAAAGCTGCAGGAAAAACGAATATGGTTCGGGGTGCCTATCATTATTATCGGCCTAATGAAAACTCCATTGAACAGGCCGAAAATTTTATCCGTACCGTACGACTCCGTAAAGGAGATTTACCGCCAGTACTCGATATTGAGCAATTACCCAAAAACCAATCCCTGGACAGCCTGAAAAAAGGGCTGGGCAAATGGCTGAAAAGAGTAGAGAAGGCTTACGGCACAAAACCCATAATTTATTCCGGAGAAAGTTATTACAGCGATTTTCTGGAAGAAGAATTCAGTGAATATACCTTTTGGATCGCCAATTATAATTTTTTCGTAGAAAGGATCAAAGACGAATGGTTATTCTGGCAGTTTACAGAAAAAGCTTCCGTAAATGGTATCAAAGGGAATGTAGACGTGAATATCTTCAACGGTACCGAAAACCAGCTTCGAAATATTACTATCGAATAAGGATTGTAAATGATACAAAAAAGCCTTGTATTCTAATAGAAGCAAGGCTTTTTGTAGGCTATTATGATTTTTAAAAATCGAGTTTTTTCTTACGCAATTCGAAATTCTGTCCCAGGTATACTTTTCGAACCATTTCATCCTGAACGAGGTCTTCCGGTATTCCTGCTTTTAGGATCCCTCCTTCAAACATCAGGTACGTCTTATCTGTAATTGCCAGGGTTTCCTGTACGTTGTGATCGGTAATCAGGATTCCAATGTTTTTATTTTTCAATTGGGCAACAATCCTTTGGATATCTTCCACTGCCACCGGGTCAACCCCTGCGAAAGGTTCATCGAGAAGGATGAATTTTGGGTCGGTAGCCAGTGCTCTTGCAATTTCGGTACGTCTTCGTTCCCCACCCGAAAGTAAATCCCCACGATTGGTGCGGATATGTTCCAGGCTGAATTCAGCAATCAGGGATTCCATTTTGGCAATTTGTTCCGCTTTGGATAATTTGGTGAGTTGCAATACACTTAAGATATTATCTTCGATACTTAGTTTCCGGAATACCGATGCCTCCTGTGCCAGGTAGCCAATACCATGTTGGGCCCTTTTATACATCGGATAATCGGTAATATCTATATTGTCCAGGTAGATGTGGCCACTGTTGGGTTTTACCAATCCTACAATCATGTAAAAGGAAGTTGTTTTTCCCGCGCCATTTGGACCTAAAAGTCCTACAATCTCGCCTTGGTTTACTTCTACAGAAATACCCTTTACAACACTGCGCCCTTTATAGGTTTTAACTAAATTATCAGCTCTTAAGATCATATATTCTTTTTAAAAAAATGAAAATAGCAATTTGTAAGTTTCGGAAGACCCGTAATTAGAAATTGCTATTTGCGTTTCCGTTATTATACGGATTCTGTATTGTTTTCGAGAGCATCCCAAAATTCGTAAGCTCTTCTTAAATGAGGAATTACAATAGTACCACCCACAAGTGTAGCGATCCCTAATGCTTCCATTACCTGTTCTTTTGTGAGCCCGATTTTATAACTCGTTTCCAGGTGGTATTTGATACAGTCATCGCAACGCAGTACAGCAGAAGCGACAAGACCCAAAAGTTCTTTTGTTTTTACATCCAGCGCCCCTTCTGTGTAGGCATTCGTGTCCAGATTGAAAATGCGCTTGATGATTTTATTATTGTCTCCAAGAATTTTATCATTCATTTCCTGGCGATAGTCGTTGAATTCTTTAACTAAATTACTCATTTGCTGTTATTATTTCTTCTTTTGGTTCTTTTCGTCTTACCCATTTCACGATAAAAATACTAATTTCATATAACAATACAATCGGAATGGTTACAATGGTCTGGCTTACTACGTCCGGAGGAGTAATAATGGCCGCGATGATCAGGATGATAACGTACGATATTTTACGGTATTTGCGCAGAAAAGCGGCAGATACTACACCCAGTTTCGCCATGAAATACATCAGGATCGGAAGTTCAAAAACCAATCCACATGCTAATGAAGAAGTCTTGATTAGTCCGATATAGGAATCGAGGTCAAAATCATTGTGTACTTCCTTACTGATGGAGTACGTTCCTAGGAAGTTCACGGATAAAGGAGCGATCAGGAAATAGCCGAACAATACACCGACAAAGAAAAGGAATGAAGCAACAATGATGAATGTTCTCGCATTTTTACGTTCGTTTTCATAAAGTGCAGGCGATATAAATTTCCAGAATTCAAAAAGGATGTAAGGGAAACTTATTATAAATCCGGCGGTTATAGCGGTCCACATATCGGCATTAAACTGGCCTCCCATGGTTCTACTCTGTACCGTAAAAGGCATTTCTGTAATGCACATGCTTTCGTCCATATTGAACATTTTTGCCAGATCACAGAAAAAACGATAGGTGATGAAATTAGGGTCTTTAGGGCCAAAAATAATTTTGTCGAAAATAAAATCATTAAAAAAATACGCGACAAGACCACAAATTAATATAGCAATTGTGCTGCGGATAAATAACCATCGTAAGTCCTCGAGATGATCCAGGAAAGACATCTCATTTATGTTTTTTTTCGCCATTATACTATTCCTTCTTTTAAAATATCATGTAAATGCAATACGCCAATGTATTGATTATTTTCCAAAACAACGAGCTGTGTGATCGCAAAATTTTCCAAAATATTCAAAGCATCGACTACCATCGCATCCGATTGAATTGTTTTTGGATTTTTTGTCATGATGTCACGGGCTGTCAAATCACTGAATGAATCCCTTTCGTTGAGCATTCTTCGGATGTCTCCATCTGTGATAATACCTACTACTTCATTGTTGTCTACTACAGCGGTTACACCGAGACGTTTTTCAGAAATTTCAAAAATAGCAGATTTGATACTGGAAGAAGGTAAAACTTCCGGCTTGTGGGACAAGTCAAGCATGTCTTTCACACGAAGCAGTAATTTTTTACCCAAAGCACCACCTGGATGGTATTTTGCAAAATCTTCACTCTTGAAATCCCGTAGTTCCATCAGGCATACTGCGATAGCATCTCCAATAACCAATTGGGCGGTTGTGCTGTTTGTTGGTGCTAAGTTTAACGGACAAGCCTCCTTTTCTACATACGCATTTAATACATAGTCGGATTCTTTTCCCAAAAAAGAAGCTGTATTTCCTGTAATCGCGATCAGGGGATTACCAAATCTTTTCAATAACGGGACCAAAACTTTAATTTCCGGGCTGTTTCCGCTTTTGGAAATACAAATTACAGTGTCTCCGGGCTGAACCATTCCGAGATCACCATGAATCGCTTCAGAGGCATGGAGGAATAGGGAGGGAGTACCAGTAGAATTAAGGGTTGCCACAATTTTCTGGGCAATTATAGCGCTCTTTCCAATTCCGGTAACCACAAGCCTGCCCTTGGATTCGAAGATGATAGTTACAGCTTTTGCAAAGTCATCAGTGACGAGATCCGCCAGTTTGGCGATAGCATGGCTTTCCTCAAGAATTGTCTTTTTTGCAGTAGCTATAAGGTTTTCGTAGTTTGTCAAAACAGATTTTTTATTATAGTTGTGAATATTAAAGAATTTCGTATCTTTATATAATGCAAATTTATGTAAAATACCCTTAATATAAAGAATGAAATCTGTCGAAATTGACTTACACAAAGAGTTAAAAAAGTATTTTGGCTTTAGCCAGTTCAAAGGACTGCAAGAAGATGTTATAAAAAGCATTATCACCGGAAACAATACTTTTGTGATTATGCCTACTGGTGGTGGAAAATCACTTTGTTATCAATTACCCGCACTTATCTTGGATGGAACAGCAATTGTAGTTTCTCCCCTAATTGCATTAATGAAAAATCAGGTTGATGCAATACGAAGCCTATCGTCAGAAAATGGAATTGCCCATGTATTGAATTCATCGCTTACCAAAACAGAAATTGCCCAGGTTAAGAAAGACATTACCTCCGGACTTACAAAACTTTTGTATGTAGCCCCGGAATCCCTTACAAAAGAAGAATATGTCACTTTTTTAAAAGGAGTGCCATTGTCATTTGTAGCGATTGATGAGGCGCATTGTATCTCGGAATGGGGACACGATTTTCGTCCCGAATACAGGAATCTAAGGAGTATTATTAAGCAGTTAGGCGATATACCAATTATCGGGCTGACCGCTACTGCCACGCCTAAAGTGCAGGAAGATATATTGAAAAACCTCGATATGCCCAATGCGAATACTTTTAAGGCATCATTCAACAGGCCCAATTTATATTATGAAATAAAAACAAAAACGAAAAATGTCGAATCGGATATCATTCGTTTTATAAAACAGCATAAAGGAAAATCAGGCGTTATTTATTGCCTGAGCAGAAAAAAAGTAGAAGAAATTGCACATGTGTTACAAGTGAATGGCATTAGTGCTGTTCCATACCATGCCGGATTGGATGCTAAAACCAGAGCCAGACATCAGGATATGTTCCTGATGGAAGATGTGGATGTGGTGGTAGCAACCATTGCTTTCGGGATGGGGATCGATAAACCGGATGTACGGTTTGTGATTCACCATGATATCCCAAAATCACTCGAAAGTTATTATCAGGAAACCGGTAGGGCTGGACGTGATGGTGGGGAAGGGCATTGCCTGGCTTACTATTCGTACAAGGATATCGAGAAATTGGAAAAATTCATGTCCGGTAAACCGGTTGCAGAACAGGAGATCGGTTATGCATTATTGCAGGAAGTAGTAGCCTACGCAGAAACATCCATGTCCAGAAGAAAATTTATACTTCATTATTTCGGGGAAGAATTTGATGGAGAAAACGGTGATGGTGCCGATATGGATGATAATGTACGGAACCCAAAGAAAAAAGTAGAAGCAAAAGAGCAGGTACGCATACTTTTGGAAACGGTGAAGCAAACCAAGCAACTATACAAACCAAAAGAAATTATTTTTACCTTAACCGGTAAAGTTAATGCTGTTATAAAAGCACATAAAACCGATACGCAGCAATTTTTTGGTGCAGGAAAAGACCATGATGATAAATACTGGATGGCTTTAATACGACAGGTATTAGTTGATGGTATGCTGTCTAAGGATATTGAAACGTATGGCGTTGTAAAACTGACCCCCAAAGGAGAGGAATTCATTAAGAATCCACAATCTTTTTTGATGTCGGAAGATCACGAATACAATGAGACGGAAGATGAAGCTATCGTTACGGCTGCTAAATCATCCGGAACTGCCGACGAACAATTGATGGTATACCTGAAAGACCTTCGTAAAAAAGTAGCAAAAAAACTTGGTGTGCCCCCGTTTGTGGTATTCCAGGATCCTTCACTCGAAGACATGGCGCTTAAATATCCGGTTTCTATAGAAGAACTTGGAAATGTTCACGGTGTTGGGGAAGGAAAAGCAAAGAAATACGGAAAAGATTTTGTAGACCTGATCTCAAAATATGTAGAAGAAAACGATATTGTCCGTCCCGACGATTTAGTAGTCAAGTCAACAGGGGCGAATTCTGCACTTAAGTTGTATATTATCCAGAATATTGACCGCAAATTGCCGTTGAATGATATTGCTTCTGCAAAAGGATTGCAAATGGATGCTCTTTTAAAGGAAATGGAGCAAATCGTATACTCGGGAACAAAACTGAATATAAAATATTGGATAGATGATTTGCTGGATGAAGATCAGCAGGAGGAAATTCATGACTATTTTATGGAATCAGAGTCCGATAATATTAAGGATGCCCTTAAGGAGTTTGATGGCGAATATGATTTTGACGAATTACGGCTGATGCGTATTAAATTCATCAGTGAAGTAGCAAATTAAATAAAAAATAAAAACCGGTTTCTGACCGGTTTTTTTATGCTTACTCTTCATATAGTTCCCCGCGATGCGGCTTTAGTGCATCACGTACCGGGATCATTTCAGCATCTGTAACAACCATGTAGGCAATAGCATACATGTCATTAAGTACTTCATGCCCTGTAATGTTTAAGGGGAGTTTTTCAATTGCGATAAATTCTTTAAGGTGGATTTCATGGTGTTCTGCGGTTTTTGCTGCAGCAGGCCCCCGGAAATCCCAAATGAGTTTTATTTGTCTGGACATAAGATAAAGTTCAAAATTAAGAAAGACAAAGTTACAAAGTTTATGAACCTTAGCCTGCAAAAACAAAGATCTAAAATGTAAATTGCTATTTTTGCAAAAAAAAATAAGATATGCCAAGAGAGATACAATTACAAGCTGCGCCTGAAGTAGCGGCCAAACCGGAGCTGTTAGCAGCACATGTCGCAAAATTATTTCAGGTCAGTGTCTCCGAAATTAACCATGTCGTAATATTGAAGCGCTCGATTGATGCACGCCAAAAAGCGATAAAAGTAAACCTCAAAGTAGCGGTATATCTCAATGAGGAATATAAAGAAGAAAATATAGCATTGCCTACCTATAAGGATGTTTCTAATGCACAGGAAATTATCGTGGTTGGTGCGGGTCCGGCAGGATTATTTGCAGGATTAAGGCTGATTGAACTTGGATTAAAGCCTGTGATTATTGAGCGTGGTAAAAATGTAAGGGATCGAAGACGTGACCTGAAAGCGATTAACCGCGATCATATTGTAAACGAAGATTCCAATTATTGCTATGGTGAAGGTGGTGCAGGAACCTACTCTGATGGAAAATTATATACCCGTTCCAAAAAGCGAGGTGATGTGGATCGTATCCTGGAACTCTTTGTAGGTTTTGGAGCTTCGAAAGATATTCTAATTGAAGCGCATCCCCACATAGGAACAAATAAACTGCCTAAAATAATCAGTGATATTCGGGAGAAAATTATCGAATTCGGGGGTAAAGTCCTTTTTGATACCCGGGTAACGGATATATTGGTTAAGAATAATGAGATAGAAGGTGTCGTTACTCAGAATGGGGATACGATACATTCAAAAAAGATTATCCTGGCCACGGGACACTCCGCCCGTGATATTTTTGAACTTTTAGACCGTAAAAAAATACATATTGAGGCCAAGCCATTTGCCATTGGTGTACGTGCCGAACATCCACAGTCTTTAATCGACAGTATTCAGTACAGTTGTGATTTTCGGGGGGAATACCTGCCTCCAGCTCCCTATGCTATCGTAAAACAGGTTGGCGGAAGAGGAATATATTCTTTTTGTATGTGCCCGGGTGGTGTTATTGCGCCTTGTGCAACCAGTCCTGGAGAAGTGGTGACCAATGGATGGTCGCCTTCCAAAAGGGATAGGAGCACGGCAAATTCCGGAATCGTGGTCGAACTGCGTCTGGAAGACTTTAAGCCGTTTGCTAAATTTGGGGCATTGGCGGGAATGGAATTTCAAAAAAGCATTGAACAGAAGGCATGGCATTTAGCGGGGGAAACTCAAAATGTACCCGCACAGCGGATGATTGATTTTACCCAAACCAAAATTTCAACGGATATTCCTAAAACATCCTATGTGCCTGGAACGACTTCAGTTGAATTAGGGCAGGTGTTTCCAGGATTTATTACCCAAACGCTACGGGAAGGTTTTGTTGAATTCGGGAAATCCATGAAAGGCTACCTGACTAATGAAGCTATTTTGCATGCTCCTGAATCCAGGACATCTTCACCGGTCAGAATTCCAAGGGATAATTTTTCTCTGGAGCATGTACAGATTAAAGGATTGTATCCATGTGGTGAGGGAGCCGGTTACGCGGGTGGAATTATTTCGGCAGCGATCGATGGTGAGAAATGCGCTGAAAAAATTGCCGAAAGCCTTGTTCATGTATAGATTCGGGTATCAAGAGTTTATATTTTAAGGGATTTTAACGCAGTATAGGGAGTGAGGATCATTTTCTTTTTTTGTATTTTTGGGGGGTATATATAAGGTATGAAAGAAGAATATGTAATATTGGTTAATGAAAAGGACGAACAGATTGGGTTAATGCCAAAGCTGGAAGCCCATGAAAAAGCACAACTTCATCGTGCGTTTTCAGTATTCATTTTAAATTCCAAAAATGAGATAATGCTACAGCAACGTGCGGTTGAAAAATACCACTCGCCATTATTATGGACGAATACCTGTTGTAGTCATCAGCGGGAAGGTGAAACAAATGTGGAAGCCGGAAGCCGTAGATTGTTTGAAGAAATGGGTTTCAGGACATCGCTGAAAGAGCTGTTCTCGTTCATTTATAAAGCCCCTTTTGATAATGGGCTGACAGAACATGAGCTCGATCATGTTATGATTGGGTATTATGAAGAAAATCCGGAGATTAATAAAGAAGAAGTAGAAGATTGGAAGTGGATGGATATTGATGCCATAAAAGTCGATATGGATAAAAACCCGGAAATCTATACCGTTTGGTTTCGTATTATATTCGATGAATTCTATCATTTCTTAGAATCACATAAAAATTAATATTTTAAAAAAACCTGATAATTTGCCGGCTGTATTTTTAAGATAAACAGCGGTATAGCAACACAATAGAAATGAGAGTAACCGTAAGCCGGAAGGCACATTTTAATGCTGCACACCGTTTGTATCGCAAAGACTGGTCATTTGAAAAAAATGATGCTGTTTTTGGTAAATGCAATAATCCGAACTTTCACGGGCATAACTATGAGTTAACCGTAAGTGTAACCGGGGAAATTGATGCTGAAACAGGTTATGTGATCGATATAAAAGAGTTGCGGGAAATTATAGAACAGGAGGTCGAAAAGCCTTTTGATCATAAAAACCTCAATCTTGACGTTCCTGAATTTGAAGATTTGAATCCAACTGCCGAAAATATAGTAGTGGTAATCTGGAACAAAATCAGGAAAAGGCTTCCATTGACATTAGAATTGGAAGTAATAGTATATGAAACCCCAAGAAATTTTGTCTCCTATCGGGGAGCATAATCATAAATAAATAGCCCAATGAAATTCGAAGCCTATCCAATTCAATTTAATCCGATCCTGAAAGATAAAATCTGGGGAGGTGATAAACTAAAAACAGTATTTCACAAGCCTATTAAAACCGAAACAACCGGCGAGAGTTGGGAAATTTCAGGTGTCAAAGGGGATATCAGTGAAGTGAGTAATGGCATATATGCGGGTAAAAACCTGAATGAATTATTGGATTTGTTTCCTGAAGCTGTTCTTGGAAAAGCTGTTCATGAAAAATTTGGTACAGATTTTCCGCTTTTGTTTAAATTTATTGATGCCAAAGAGGATTTGTCTATTCAGGTGCATCCTAATGATGAACTTGCCCAAAAACGACACCATTCTTTTGGTAAAACCGAAATGTGGTACATTATGCAGGCCGATCCGGGTTCCAGATTGATTGTAGGATTCAAAGAAGATTCCAATGCATCAGAATATATCCAAAATCTCGAAAATAAAACGCTACTTAGCATTTTAGATGAAGTTCCTGTGGGAGAAGGTGATGCTTTCTTTTTGGAAACAGGAACGATACATGCAATTGGTGCCGGAATTGTTTTGGCAGAAATTCAGCAGACTTCTGATATTACGTATAGAATATACGATTGGGATCGTGTGGATGCGGAAGGTAAGGGACGTGAATTGCACACCGAACTTGCGTTGGAAGCGATGAACTACAATAAAACAGCAACTCAAAGAAAATACAGTACAGCAAAAAATCAGAGCAATTCAATTGTGGATTGCAAATATTTCACAACCAATATTATTCCTTTGGATGGAAAATTGGAAGTGGTACGCTCGACAGATAGCTTTACAGTATATATGTGTGTTGATGGGAATTTTGAATTGCGTTGGGATAATGGAGCCCAAAGTTATGGTAAAGGAGATACTATTCTGATTCCCGCATATTTGGATCATTATACTTTAGAAGGAAATGCTTCATTGTTAGAAATTTATATTTCATAGTCTGTATTAGAAAGATTATATGTAGTTTTGCACCCAATTAAAATTAAAATAAAATGGCGAACATTAAGAATTTAAAAAAAGACATCAATTACGTATTAGGAGATATTATTGAAGCAGTTTATATCTGGGAGCTTACTACTACTGGAAAACCAACAACTGAATCAGAATCTTTAATCGACGAAGCTATCGGAACTTTTGATGCATTGATCACTAAAGTGAATGCTAAAAACGTAGAAAATAAAAAAACGCATTTCAAACAAATCAACACTGAATTGGAAGCGGCTGCAAATCAATTGGTTGCTAAGATCAATAATTTGTAAGAAAAAAAATCAATAAAAAAGTGCAGATTTTTTTTGGAAATTCAAAATTCACTCTTATATTTGCACCCGTATTGAGAACGCCGGTGTAGCTCAGCTGGCTAGAGCAGCTGATTTGTAATCAGCAGGTCGTGGGTTCGAGTCCCTCTATCGGCTCAATAAAAAAACCGCTAAACATTGTTTAGCGGTTTTTTGGTTTTATAGCATTTTGATTTTGTGCTTTAATGATGCTATTGTCTTTCGTTGGGAATGTGTTAGGGAAAAGCTAAAGAAGTTATCCCGTAAAGATGGCCAGGTTTTGGTGAAGCTGATGAACCGCCAGACGGGTACTACTACTTTTGCTTTGATCAAGGATTTGAAAAGCGGCTGGAAAGCTTTTTGGTTCAATCAAACGGCCAAGCTTTTTAATATTAACCTAAAAACTTCGTACGAACCTGAAAGTAATCTTGAGGATTACCAGATAGAGCTGATTTTGCTTCGTGCTTTCGCAGAGCGCAAACTGGAACAACAGGCTCCTTTTAAGAAAATTGATATTATGGAATTGAGCCGTGTTTGGGAATCCAGGCGTGTAGCGAGTGAGGCTGAAAAGCAATAAGCGCAAAACGAATACTGCTTATACTATATATAGTAGTGTAAAAATACAGCAATCCCCTTTTTGATTCAGATCAAAAAGGGGATTTTGTTTTAGGGTAGTAGCTGGAGTTGCCTATTATATAGGAGTGGTACTGTTGTTAAAACAGAAATCAACGCACGGCTGAAGAAAGTTTCAAAACCTTCCTGTGGTTAGTTTATTGTTTTCCAGCGGATTAAAATATAATATTAAATAAAACCTAAAAAAAGGGTATTAAAGGCTAGGAAAAGCGGAAAAAGGGGTTACTTTTGCACCCGCAATAAGGGCGAGTTCATAATTATATTGAGATGAGTTGTAGTACAAGGATTGAAAAAATACTTTACAAAAAGCTTGTCAGAAATAAAGAGATGATTTACCTTTGCGCTCCGCAAAACACGGGAAGTTCGTTGAAAGATTGAGTAAGTAATAGAAGGAAAAGGAGGTATTAAATCTTCCGAAAAAAAAACTTCAAAAAAAGCTTGCGAGATAGAAACGAAAGATGTAGTTTTGCAGCCGCTTTGAGAGACAAGCGAAACACAAGAAGACACGTTCATAGACATATTGAATTGACAGCAAATAAGAGAGAGTAAGGCTACTATAAGTAGTAAAGAATACGCTAAAATTTTCGTCGACAAATTATTAAAATTATACGATGAAGAGTTTGATCCTGGCTCAGGATGAACGCTAGCGGCAGGCTTAACACATGCAAGTCGAGGGGTATGGTTCTTCGGAACCAGAGACCGGCGCACGGGTGCGTAACGCGTATGCAATCTACCTTTTACAAAGGGATAGCCCAGAGAAATTTGGATTAATACCTTATAGTATTATTGAGTGGCATCATTTAATAATTAAAGATTTATCGGTAAAAGATGAGCATGCGTCCCATTAGCTAGTTGGTATGGTAACGGCATACCAAGGCAACGATGGGTAGGGGTCCTGAGAGGGAGATCCCCCACACTGGTACTGAGACACGGACCAGACTCCTACGGGAGGCAGCAGTGAGGAATATTGGACAATGGGCGCAAGCCTGATCCAGCCATGCCGCGTGCAGGATGACGGTCCTATGGATTGTAAACTGCTTTTATACGGGAAGAAACCCTGGCTCGTGAGCCAGATTGACGGTACCGTAGGAATAAGGATCGGCTAACTCCGTGCCAGCAGCCGCGGTAATACGGAGGATCCAAGCGTTATCCGGAATCATTGGGTTTAAAGGGTCCGTAGGCGGCCTCGTAAGTCAGTGGTGAAATCTCCCGGCTCAACCGGGAAATTGCCATTGATACTGCAGGGCTTGAATTATTAGGAAGTAACTAGAATATGTAGTGTAGCGGTGAAATGCTTAGATATTACATGGAATACCGATTGCGAAGGCAGGTTACTACTAATATATTGACGCTGATGGACGAAAGCGTGGGTAGCGAACAGGATTAGATACCCTGGTAGTCCACGCCGTAAACGATGGATACTAGCTGTTCGGGTGCAAATCTGAGTGGCTAAGCGAAAGTGATAAGTATCCCACCTGGGGAGTACGTTCGCAAGAATGAAACTCAAAGGAATTGACGGGGGCCCGCACAAGCGGTGGAGCATGTGGTTTAATTCGATGATACGCGAGGAACCTTACCAAGGCTTAAATGTAGATTGACAGGACTGGAAACAGTTTTTTCTTCGGACAATTTACAAGGTGCTGCATGGTTGTCGTCAGCTCGTGCCGTGAGGTGTCAGGTTAAGTCCTATAACGAGCGCAACCCCTGTCGTTAGTTGCCAGCGAGTCATGTCGGGAACTCTAACGAGACTGCCAGTGCAAACTGAGAGGAAGGTGGGGATGACGTCAAATCATCACGGCCCTTACGCCTTGGGCTACACACGTGCTACAATGGACGGTACAGAGAGCAGCCACTGGGCGACCAGGAGCGAATCTATAAAACCGTTCACAGTTCGGATCGGAGTCTGCAACTCGACTCCGTGAAGCTGGAATCGCTAGTAATCGGATATCAGCCATGATCCGGTGAATACGTTCCCGGGCCTTGTACACACCGCCCGTCAAGCCATGGAAGCTGGGGGTACCTGAAGTCGGTGACCGCAAGGAGCTGCCTAGGGTAAAACTGGTAACTGGGGCTAAGTCGTAACAAGGTAGCCGTACCGGAAGGTGCGGCTGGAACACCTCCTTTCTAGAGAAAGACGTAAAATGAAGCTCTTTATGATGTATATGATGCATTACTCTCGCTGTTAGTTCAAATAATACAAATTAAGCAAAAAAACAGAGTCTCGTAGCTCAGCTGGTTAGAGTACTACACTGATAATGTAGGGGTCGGCAGTTCGAGTCTGCCCGGGACTACTATTTTAAGCTTAATTAAAAGGAAATTTTAGAAGTATGAGTATGAATTACCATTAATTCAAAATTCAACATTCATAATTTAAAATTAGGAAATGGGGGATTAGCTCAGCTGGCTAGAGCGCCTGCCTTGCACGCAGGAGGTCATCGGTTCGACTCCGATATTCTCCACAATTCACGTAGAGTGAAAAAAGTTCATTGACATATTGAGATAAGAAAAATATTAAAAAGTAGAAAGCACAATTTTTTACATAGTAATATGTAAAGAGAAAGTACAATAAGCAAAATAAGGGCGTATGGGGAATGCCTAGGCTCTCAGAGGCGATGAAGGACGTGATAAGCTGCGAAAAGCTACGGGGATCGGCACACACGACTTGATCCGTAGATATCCGAATGGGGCAACCCGGTATGTTGAAGACATGCCACACCGATAGGTGAGCAAACCCGCTGAACTGAAACATCTAAGTAGGCGGAGGAGAAGAAAACAAAAGTGATTCCGTAAGTAGTGGCGAGCGAACGCGGATTAGCCCAAACCAAAGTTGTTACGGCAATTTTGGGGTTGTAGGACCACGCGATTTCTTGCGGATAGAATAAGAATTAACTGGAAAGTTAAACCATAGAGGGTGATAGTCCCGTATTAGTAATAGAAGATAAGAATAGTGGTATCCTGAGTAGGGCGGGGCACGTGAAACCCTGTCTGAATTTGGCGGGACCATCCGCTAAGGCTAAATACTCCTGAGAGACCGATAGTGAACCAGTACCGTGAGGGAAAGGTGAAAAGAACCGTGAATAACGGAGTGAAATAGATCCTGAAACCATACGCTTACAAGCGGTCGGAGCCCTTTCGTGGGGTGACGGCGTGCCTTTTGCATAATGAGCCTACGAGTTAACGTTGCTGGCAAGGATAAGTGGTTAAGCCACGGATCCGTAGCGAAAGCGAGTCTGAATAGGGCGCTTTAGTCAGTAGTGTTAGACGCGAAACCGTGTGATCTACCCATGGGCAGGATGAAGCTGTGGTAACACATAGTGGAGGTCCGAACCGGTTGACGTTGAAAAGTCTTCGGATGACCTGTGGGTAGGGGTGAAAGGCCAATCAAACTCGGAAATAGCTCGTACTCCCCGAAATGCATTTAGGTGCAGCGTTAGTTATAAAGTTATATAGAGGTAGAGCTACTGATTGGATGCGGGGGCTTCACCGCCTACCAATTCCTGACAAACTCCGAATGCTATATAATGTTCACTAACAGTGAGGGCATGGGTGCTAAGGTCCATGTCCGAGAGGGAAAGAACCCAGACCATCAGCTAAGGTCCCCAAATATATGCTAAGTTGAAAAAACGAGGTTTGTCTGCCCAGACAGCTAGGATGTTGGCTTGGAAGCAGCCATTCATTTAAAGAGTGCGTAACAGCTCACTAGTCGAGCGGACGAGCATGGATAATAATCGGGCATAAGCATATTACCGAAGCTATGGATTTGTAATTTATTACAAGTGGTAGGGGAGCATTCTAACAGGGCCGAAGGTGTATCGTGAGGTATGCTGGACCGGTTAGAAAAGAAAATGTAGGCATAAGTAACGATAATGCGGGCGAGAAACCCGCACACCGAAAGACTAAGGTTTCCTCAGCTATGCTAATCAGCTGAGGGTTAGTCGGGTCCTAAGGCGAACCCGAAAGGGACAGTCGATGGCCAACGGGTTAATATTCCCGTACTACTGATAACTGTGATGGGGTGACGGAGTGATGAAAGTGTCGCGAACTGACGGAATAGTTCGTTGAAGGCTGTAGCTATATTCTCGATAGGCAAATCCGTTGAGAATGGCAAAGGCCGATAGTACTCGGAGTCTTCGGACAAAGAGATAGTACACCTAAGGGCTTCCAAGAAAAACCTCTAAACTTCAGGTTATTAGTACCCGTACCGTAAACCGACACAGGTAGTCGAGGAGAGAATCCTAAGGTGCTCGAGAGATTCATGGCTAAGGAATTAGGCAAAATAGACCTGTAACTTCGGGAGAAAGGTCGCCAGCGCAAGCTGGCCGCAGTGAAGAGGTCCAGGCGACTGTTTATCAAAAACACAGGGCTCTGCAAAATCGTAAGATGAAGTATAGGGCCTGACACCTGCCCGGTGCTGGAAGGTTAAGAGGAGATGTTATCTTCGGAGAAGCATTGAATTGAAGCCCCAGTAAACGGCGGCCGTAACTATAACGGTCCTAAGGTAGCGAAATTCCTTGTCGGGTAAGTTCCGACCTGCACGAATGGTGTAACGATCTGGACACTGTCTCAGCCATGAGCTCGGTGAAATTGTAGTATCGGTGAAGATGCCGATTACCCGCAGTGGGACGAAAAGACCCTGTGCACCTTTACTATAGCTTAGTATTGACTTTGGATAAGTGATGTGTAGGATAGGTGGGAGACTTCGATCCAGCGTCGCCAGGCGTTGGTTAGTCATTGTTGAAATACCACCCTTTGCTTATCTGAAGCCTAACCCCGTATTGCGGGGGACATTGCTTGGTGGGTAGTTTGACTGGGGTGGTCGCCTCCAAAAGAGTAACGGAGGCTTCTAAAGGTTCCCTCAGTACGCTTGGTAACCGTGCGTAGAGTGCAATGGCATAAGGGAGCTTGACTGAGAGACATACAGGTCGATCAGGTACGAAAGTAGAGCATAGTGATCCGGTGGTTCCGCATGGAAGGGCCATCGCTCAAAGGATAAAAGGTACGCCGGGGATAACAGGCTGATCTCCCCCAAGAGCTCATATCGACGGGGGGTTTGGCACCTCGATGTCGGCTCGTCACA
Source organism: Flavobacterium kingsejongi (assembly GCF_003076475.1). Classification (NCBI taxonomy): domain Bacteria; kingdom Pseudomonadati; phylum Bacteroidota; class Flavobacteriia; order Flavobacteriales; family Flavobacteriaceae; genus Flavobacterium; species Flavobacterium kingsejongi. Next base: position 2,107,516 of record NZ_CP020919.1, read on the forward strand.
TCCTGGGGCTGGAGAAGGTCCCAAGGGTTGGGCTGTTCGCCCATTAAAGTGGCACGCGAGCTGGGTTCAGAACGTCGTGAGACAGTTCGGTCTCTATCTACTGTGGGCGTTAGAAATTTGAGTGGATCTGACTCTAGTACGAGAGGACCGAGTTGGACAAACCTCTAGTGTATCTGTTGTCCCGCCAGGGGCATCGCAGAGTAGCTACGTTTGGAAGGGATAAGCGCTGAAAGCATATAAGCGCGAAACCCACCACAAGATGAGATTTCTTTTAAGGGTCGTGGAAGATGACCACGTTGATAGGCTATAGATGTAAAGGCAGTAATGTCATAGTCGAGTAGTACTAATAACCCGTAAGCTTATGTACGAATCCTCCCGGGGAACCGGGAGGGTGCAACTTTCTAAAAATAGTAAATAAAAATACTTTCTTTATCTCAGTATGTTAAGATATTGTCTGTTGTTTTGCATCAATTTATGGTGTATTAATAATAGAAAGATTGCCCAAAGCAATTGTAACGACTTAAGGTGGTTATTGCGGCGGGGCTCACCTCTTCCCATCCCGAACAGAGAAGTTAAGCCCGCCTGCGCAGATGGTACTGCAGTTATGTGGGAGAGTATGTCGTCGCCTTTCTTTTAAAAACCCTTCATCTATGATGAAGGGTTTTTTGTTTTACAAACTTCTGTACAACAAAACAAAACAAAACAAAACAAAACAAAACAAAACAAAACAAAACAAAACAAAACAAAACAAAACAAAACAAAACTAGGATCAAACGCAAAGCTTGGGGATTACCCAAAAAGATTAGATAATCTAAATAAGAAGAAATCTACTTTACGCACTCCTCTAAATTGACTTCTAAATGCTTTTACTTTAGCATTAAAAGATTCTGCTGAAGCATTTGTACTTCTATTGTCAAAATAGTTTAAGATTGACTGGATCAAACGCAAAGCTTGGGGATTACCCAAAAAGATTAGATAATCTAAATAAGAAGAAATCTACTTTACGCACTCCTCTAAATTGACTTCTAAATGCTTTTACTTTAGCATTAAAAGATTCTGCTGAAGCATTTGTACTTCTATTGTCAAAATAGTTTAAGATTGACTGGTAATTAACCGTTATAGTATTTAAAAGGATATTAAAATTTTTAAACCCTGACTCCTCTACATTCCTGTACCAATGTGCCAGTTTTGTCATCGCAACGTGTTTATTGTTATGATTGTTGTAAATACCTCGTAGTTGTTGGGTTAAACTGTATGCTTTTTTAATATCGGGATATAAGCTAAATAACAATTGGGCTCGTTCATTTTGTCTTTCGGTCCATTTATTGCGGGATTTATAAAGAACATATCTACTTCTGGCGAGCAACTGTTTTACAGAGTCTCCATTAGATAAAAGATCTGGGCGATAAGTTTTGTTTTCTCTTTTCGCTTGTAATATCAATCGATTCTCAGTATCCATCGCTTCCCAACGATATTTTATTCTAATCTCCTGTAATGCTTCTAGAGCCAATTTTTGAACATGAAATCTATCGGTCACCTGTACCGCTTTTGGAAAACATTTTTTGGAAATCAACTTCATGGAATTAGCCATGTCAAGTGTTATTTCTTGAACCCAACTTCTTTTTTTGTAATCAATTTTACAGATATGTTCAATGACCTGATCTGCCTTTGTCCCTGCAACAATAGCAACTAGGCAACCTTTTTTACCTCTAGCTTCCTTATTGGTTACAATAGTAAAAAGCTCACCCTGAGACAAGGCTACTTCATCAATTGACAAGTGGGTACCTATATTTTCAGGATAAATAATCCACTCATGTGCATGTTCACGTGGAGCCCACGTACTAAAGGAGCTTAAATATTTTTTGTATTGTCTTTGTAATTTTTTCCCATTGACTCCAAAGAAACCTCCAATGGTATGACAGTCAATAGCAGTTTTATCTATTAATTTCTTTTAAAAAAGCCGCAAACTCCTGAGTCATGCGGGTTCCCTTGGCAACTAGATTCCAATCTCTTTTAACGATCTCACTTGTGTCTTTATTGGTCCAGCGACGTCTTTTGATGTGTAGATACACAAACTTCCCTCTCAAAGGAAAGTCCTGAATAGTGATCTCATCCTGGAAACCCTTTGAGATTAACTGAAGTCCATTAAATTCTGACGGAGGTTTGGCATGCTCTTCAAAGTATAGGTGTAATATTTCTTCTGTATTAGTAGAAGAAACCACTTCAAAATGGTCAACTAAAAAATCAGGAAGCATAAACTTCAAAAGCTCTATAGGGGTCATATCAAATTCTTAGATTGCAAATTTCTGATTTTATTTTGACATTCCTCCCCAAGTTTTGTTCTTGATCCCTTTTGTGTACTGCTTCCACATAGTGTAGAAATAAAACTGCTTTTTTAGATTTCAATATATCGCACGAAAATGCCATAAAGCGCTGTAATATAGCTATTAAGTAAGTGGCTTTAATAAAACGGAATGCTTTGGTATAGTTCTTTCATACTGATTATACAGAGAACAAGTATAATCTTAAAATATAGCATTATGAAAAATTTATTTTTAACAGCCGCTTTAGTAATCGCCTTATCGTTTAATGCCTCTGCTAACACAGTAACTGAATCCACAACTACCAACACTACTATCCATCAGGAGAAAGAATATAAAAGAATCGACGGATCGGAAGTATCCCAGGAAGCGCTTCAGAATATCTCTAAAAAATATGGAGGTTACAGCATGGAAGAAGCGTATGTAGCTGCTGATGGAGAATACAAATTAGTACTCTCGAAAGACGGACAAAAAGTAACGGCTCTCTTCACCGCTGCCGGTGAATTTGTGAAGGAAGCTTAAAAAAAAGCACTAACAGTTCTAACCAAACAACAGAAAAGCCAATGATCGAAATCATTGGCTTTTCTGTTGTTTGGAAACTATCTATAATCTTGCTTTGAATTCAAATAGAAAAAGCCCTCTTTTTTAATTAAAGAGGGCTTTTGGTATAGAGGTATAAATGGTACTTTAAGGCTTGGCGATTTCCTTGGCTTTGGAGGCTGCAGTATCATCTTTCTTACGGTCTGCAACAAACTTCGTAAGTAATTTTCCATATTTGGATGCTGCTACTTTTGGAGACATTGTTTTTTGAATGGTATCCAAATACTTCGTATTCATATCATAGATCTCAGATAAAGCTAAATAAGGGGCAATTTCATAGTTGCCATGCGTTAGTGCATAGTTAGCCGTAAAACGATAGGTTCTGATCGTTAATTTGTCCTGTTCTTTATTGATACTGTCTAAAGTGGCTGTATCATTTTTCATCGAGGCCCGTATTCCTTTTTCTACTAAAGCCAGATTTTGATCATTGAAGCGGGATTTCATTTTTTTGAATTCCTCAAATAGTTTCTGGTTTTCAGATCCTGTAATTTTAGCTTTAGTCAGGAAACCTTCCAATTCAGTTTGTATGTTCATTTTCCCAGGTTCAGCAAAGAAAAGAATACTGTTGTCTAATGAATTGGTGACACCTCTGTCTAAAAATAGATAGTATAATTCAGGTGTTTCCACATACAGATCAGCTTTGAAATTGGAATCACCATCAATTTTTATGGTGTCAAGACTTACTAAGACACTATCCTGTATTTTCTTGATGTATAATGTTCCCTGTGTAAGGCCTTTTACATTTCCGGTGAGGTGTAAATTAGTCTTCTCTTTAGTACAGGCGATAAATGTGCATAAAGCCAATAAGGCTATAAATGTCTTTTTCATAAAGTATTAAATTTCCTTTTTAATTGGCTGCAAAATAAGCAAAATAATTGGAATGTTCTTATACCAAAATCCTTGAAGTTGTAGTGCTAAAACTTATTCTATTTCTCTTTTAATGGATAGAGAGCTGGTTTGGAAATGAATTTTTGGATTTGCAATCAATTATGATCTTTAGCACCTGATAGGTTAAAAATGATACTAAATAAAACACCCGGATAGTGTGAACTATCCGGGTGCTGTATAATCTAACAGGAATTAAAATTATCCTTTTAGCCAGGACTCTCTTAGTGCTGTTTTGGCATTATCTGTTGCCTGGAGGCCTTTGGAATCAACCATGCTTAACTTGGCTTTGCCTTTAAGTACTATTTCTTTTCCATTGCGTTTTACGGTAACTGTTACAGGATCATTCTGCTTTAAGTTTTCGCTGGACATAATCATTTCATAAATCGTGTCCTGATTATAACTTGTGCCATTGAAAGAAGCCAAAATATCTCCACCTTTAGCGCCTAAAGTGGTAAAAAATTCATTTAATGGTGCGCCAGGTACAAAAAGAATTTCTTTAGTATCCGGATTGATCGTGATGAAAGGAGAACCGTCTTTTAGGAAAACATTTTCAGGTACTTTCGTTGTCGCCTCGCTAACGCCCATTTTAGCAAAATAGGTGGCATAAGGAATCGGTGTATTGCCTGCAACATATTTATCCAGGAAAGCGCCCACTTCAGGATAGGTAAGCTCGGTAACTTTTGCAAATAACTCGCTGTCATTAAAAGGCTTGCTGTTACCGTATTCTTTAGACAATTTTTGCATTAAATCTAAGATTCCTCTTTGGCCATTGCTGCTTTCGCGAATCTGTATATCAAGGCACATTGCGATTAGGGCTCCTTTTTCATATACGTTGGCATAAGCATCTTTATAGGGCTTTTTCAAAACGTCCCGGCTCATTTTTGTAAAGGGCATGGTGTCATCATAACGTTTTGAATTGACTATTTTTTCTGCCATGCGGTGGTAAAAATCATCTTCCGTAATCAATCCCTGATTTACCTGAAAAAGATTGGCGAAATATTCTGTGATGCCTTCATACATCCATAAATGCTCTGACATTTTCGGATTGTTATAATCGAAATACTGAATTTCTTTGGAATGGATGCTCAAAGGTGTAACAATATGGAAAAACTCATGGGATACAATATCTTTTAAACTCTCTACAAGTTGGTCTTTCGGCATGGCTTCCGGCATAACAACCGTTGTAGCTGTAGGATGTTCTAATGCACCAAATCCGTGTGCATCGCTTTTTTCCATATCAGAAAGGTAAATAAGGACGCTGTATTTTTTTGTAGCATTGAATTTGCCTAAAAACCGTTTTTGTGCCGTTATCATAGTTTTCATCTCCGGAGTGATGCTTTCTGCCGTAATCAGGCCATTAGGAGAATAAACGCTGATCAGGATATCCATTCCTTCAACAGTGAAAGTAGTATAATCCGGTTTCGCATACATGATAGGATTTTCTACCAGCTCAGCATAACGCGCTGTGGTAAAAACATCCGATGTTGTACTGGCATCGGTATCGGTCATAGAAGTGGCACCCCAAAGTGTTGTCGGGTGCAATACCGTAAGTTGGTAGGGTGTTTCTGTTTTGGTGTCAAAATACCCTATAAAACCATGAGTATTGATCATATAATTGTCCGGGGAGATATTTGTTCCGGCAGGAGAAAAAATCTCATGTGTCGTTTCAATATCGTAAGTGTCGTTAACAAGGTAGGTGATTTTAGTTAATGCTTTTGCATTGGATACGGTCCAGGTATTCACATCACCTTTGGTTACTGTAAGTAAATTGCCTTTGGCATCGTAAGCTTTCAGATCATCGATAAAGCGGCCATAATCATCTTCGGAATAGGTTCCGGGAACAATTTTGGGAAGATGATAGGTAGCCTGTTCGGTAGTGAATTTTGGTGTAATGACGGTAACGGCCACTTTATCATCTTTGACATTTTGCAGATCGAGAGTAACCTGTACTTCGTCGGATTTTGAAGTGCCTGATGTTGTCTGTTGACCAGGTTTACAACTCCATAGCATCGATAAAAGTGCAGCAGTATACAGTATTTTTTTCATGTTTTGATTTTTATAAATAAGTAGGTGATAGTGCTTAATTGTTACAAATTAACAGCAATTTTTAGAGAACAAAATTAGAAAGGGCAATAATATTTTCCTAAAATGTAATTTCAGCTATAGATAGTACGTGTTTTAACAAAAAGGCCTGCAATATATAGTATTACAGGCCTTGAAGGAATTAATCCAATTTATTTTTTATATAGTATTTACCATCCAGATCATCATCAAAATTATCACGGGACAGTGGTTTGGGTTTTTTAGGCGCATTTTTTTTCTTCCAGAGGGTATAATTATCAGGGGAAAGTTTTTTCTGCATCAGATCAGAAACTTCTTTCTCATTAATTCCATATTCCTTTTTAAGGAGCTCAAAAGGTTTTTTTTCCTCCAAGGCTATTTTGATAACTTTCTCGATCTGTTCGTTATCAAGTTCTACTATTTTACTTTTTTTCATTGCGCGAATAATTAATCCGGATCACTTTTTTTAATTGTTAATTATTCCCAATATTAATAAAAAAAATAATCACTTTGCAAAAAGTTAAAAAAAATATTTAAGTCGTAAGAACCAGTGTTTTGGTGCCTAATTACAGCTGATTTTATTGAAATAAAAACGCTATAATGTGCAGGTACAATTCAGCAGTTTTTTATAATAATTTCGTTCTTGCAATTATGGATTAGGTATAAAGATACGCCCAATACATGAGTACTAATTGAAGGGGCAGCCGAACGATTAGCAGCCATTTGGGCAGTCCCAATGCGGCTTTGTGATCGGTTAGCATTTGGATATTGGCAGGAAACACTGCAATTAGCAACAGTATGATACCCCAGGCTGAATAGCTTGAAATAGCAGGAATACACAAGGCGATGCCCAGTATAATCTCTGCGGCACCACTCAGTTGGTTCATTAATACGGGGGATTTAATATAGGGCGGGATCATTTTTGCATACAGGCGTGGTACACGAAAATGGTTAAGGCCTGCAAAAAAATAAATGAAGGCCATAAGATAAAGATGCCAGGGAAGCGTCATACGGGATGGTTTTTAAGTATAAATATAACCAATTAAATTCAGGAGTAAGGGTATGACAGCGCTGTATTTTATTTTTGCTATGCCCTTACAATAGGAATTGTACCGTGAAAACAGAACCTTTGCCGACCTAGCTTTGTACTGAAATTCTACCTTTCATATTTTCAATTTGCGTCTTCACAATGAAAAGGCCTATACCTTTTGCTTCAGGATGATTGTGGAATATCTGTTTCATTCCGAAGAGTTTCGATCCATTTTTAGACATATCAATGCCCAGTCCATTATCACTTACATGTAATAGTATGGTTTGCTTCGTTATTTCTGTATGAATTGTGATTTCCGGTCTTCGATTAGGATCCCGGTATTTCAGCGCATTACTGATGAGATTCTGAAAAATACTTTCGAGGTATATTTTAGAATACATGATGGAATTGATCTGGGAAAAATCAGCCTTGATAAGGGCATTGGATTTTAGGATTTCTCCCTGTAAAGATTCAATAGTACGGGAATAACAATCCTGAAAGACTAATAATTCCTGTTGTATGATTTTATTCTTTTTGAGGTGCAGCACCTCGATAAGCTGGTTCAGTGATTCATTTAGATTTTGTGCCACTTTTCGTAGCATTGAAAAAATCACTTTGTATTCTTCCAGCGTACTGTCCTGTTCCATTGTTGCTACTAAGGAAGTAATATTGCCAGCTGGTGATCTTAAATCGTGAATGGTAATATTGGCGAAGTCATTCAGCTGCTGATTTTGTACTGTAAGCTCTGTCATCAGGTTGGTCTGTATGATTTTTTCTAAAATCAGGCGTTCTGTATTTTTACGGATTTGAAGGTAAGCGAAAAATAGAATTGCAAAAGTACAGATTGCAAAAAGGGTAAAATTCCAATTGCGGGATTTGACATGAACTTCCGATTGATTCAGGTTGGCAGAAAGTAATTTTACCGACTGATTCTGATAGGCGGCCACAGATTTTCGGATAGAATCCATAATTTCTTTGCCCCGTCCTGCTTTTGTTATGGCAGCAGCAGCGTCCATTCCCGATTCTTTACGGGTTTTAATGGTGAGGGCGCTAATTTGTTTTTTGGATTCAATGAGGCGTTCCAAAGTATCGAGCTTAAGCACCTGGCCCCTGTTGAGCTCATTCATAGCGCGAAGCGAATCGAGCCATATTTCGAGATTTTTATGCCCCTGGTTGTATACTTCCAGGTAATTTTCATTTCCTGTAATAGTATATCCACGGCTTCCGGTTTCTAAATCAATAGTACTGGATAATATTTTTTCGAGTACCGTATTAATGGAACTTGTATGATGTACAATCATCCGGCTATCCCGTGCAAGCTGGGATTGATTGCGGGTAGAATATACCAGAATCGCAAAAATCCCGATAATAATGATAAAAATAAAATCTACTTTACTTTTAAGAGACAGTTTTGTCATAGAACAGCGTGGAATTATTTATTTCAGATAGGTAATAGGTGAGAATAGAAATGCAAAATAAAGTTTTTATTCTCAATGTATTATAGAAATCATTAAAACAAATTTAAATTTAACCACTGTTTAAAGGAGCCAAAACGTATAAATTGAATTAGTATAAAAAAAGCAACGGGTGATCAGGCTTGTCGTTTCCCAAATCGGATATTCATAATCACAATTGCCAGTAATATTAATACGATCCCTAACCATTGCAATGCGTTTACAGGTTCTTTAAGGAGTACATAGGCCATCATGACAGAAACCGGGAGTTCCAATGAGGAAACAATACTTCCCAGTCCGATTCCGGTTTTGGGAAAACCTGCCGTCAACAACATTGGAGGGATGATGGTACCAAATAAGGATAAGATAATACCCCATCGCAGGAGGATGTCAAAGTTGAAGGAACCTTCATAGCTGTAGATGGCAAAGCCCGTAATCACTACTGATCCACCAATAAGCATGAACAGGCTTCGTTGTGCAGAAGATAACTCTGTTGCAATCCTGTTGGATGTAAACATAGTCATAGTAAACGAAACAGCAGCCATAACGCCCCACATGATTCCTCTCCAGTCCAGTGCAACTTCGTTTTTAAGAATATTGGTCGCTAAAACAGTACCGGCGAGTACAATGAGGGTAGAGACGATTTTTTGTACAGAAGGTAATTTTTTAGTCAGGGTCATTTCCAATACGACACTCATCCAAACGGTTTGCATCAATAAGACAATACCAATAGATACCGGAATATAACGTACTGCCAAATAATAGAAGAGGCTGGTAAAACCCAAAGAAGTTCCGGCAGCCATAAGCTGAATGATATTTTTGCGTGTAGGGGCAATGACAGTGTTTTTTTTGCGGCTGCGTTGTACCAGATTGATAAGCAGCATACCGAGTATACCTAGGGCAAATTGGGATAGCGTAACTTCTGAAGTAGTGTAGCCTTCATCATAAGCCATTTTTACAAAAGTGGCCAGCATTCCATAACTGGATGCTCCTAATGCGACTAATAGTATTCCCTTAAAAGTAGTATTTCCTGACATGTTTTTTCAAATTAAAAAGCCGACAAAGATAGTCAGATAAGTTTGTTTTACTGAAGAATCCTTACAGTTTATTCCTATGAGGATATAATTGAAATCAATTTAAGAAAAAAGGAAATAATGTATTATAATTTAAGATAAAATGGATTAAAAAGCGAGTGCTGCCCTAAGATTGCACTTCTTGCAGCCAGAATGTTAATCCTGTATTTTGTAAAGGCAAAACAATAAATAAGCCCTACTTTTAAAGGCTTAATTAGAATCACTTTACTTCAAAATTTTATTTCATGAAAAAAATTATGATGATGCTCGCTGTTTTGGTGGCGGGATTGTACACAGTTCATGCTCAAAATCAGGGTATGGAATGGCTGAATCAGCCGAAAAAATGGTCAGGAGATGCAAAAAAATTAACGTATACTGTGGAACCTGATACTGACTTCTGGCAAGTGACACATTATGGGTTCAAGCGGGACAATGGGCCTTTTTATTACGTCGAGACCAAAGGCGATTTTGAAGTGAGTGTAAAAGTAAGTGGGAACTATTCAGAGCTCTTTCACCAGGCCGGGATCATGCTACGAATTGACGAAAAGAACTGGATTAAAACCGGGATTGAATTTGTAGATGGGAAACAAAACATCAGTGCGGTAGTAACCCGTGATGTTTCAGACTGGTCGGTGGTACCCCGGAATAATAGCCCGAAATCGGTATGGCTGAAAGTACTGCGCAAAGGAGATTATGCAGAAATAAAATACTCATTCGACGGAGAAAAATATGAAATGCTTCGTCTCGCTTATTTTCCTCCGGGTGTTCCGGTAAAAGTAGGGATGGTCGCTGCTGCTCCAGGTAAGGTATCGTTTCCGGTAACTTTTGAAAATTTTGAAATAAAAGCCATTTAATAACAACTGAAAACAAATAAATAATAAAAGAAAAGAATACACATGAATAAGTTACTTACAATTTTTATGCTTTTAAGCACCGTATTAGGACTTCAGGCACAAGAACTATCCTCGCCGGATAAAAATCTAAAATTTAAATTCAGTTTGCAGGACAACGGTGTTCCAACCTATGAGCTGAGCTACAAAAACAAACCCATAATCAAATCCAGTAAATTGGGAATTGAAACCAAAGATGTTCCTTCTTTTCTGAATGGTTTTGTAATCAGTAATGCAGTACAGACGTCATTTGACGAATCCTGGAATCCGGTATTGGGCGAACAGAAAACAATACGGAACCACTATAATGAATTATTGGTAACCCTGGCACAGCCTTCAGTAAAAGACCGTTATATTCGAATTCGCTTTCGTCTTTTTGATGATGGCCTTGGGTTCCGATATGAGTTTCCAGAACAGAAAAACCTGAGTTATTTTATCATTAAAGAAGAGAAAACACAATTTGCCCTGGCAGGAGATCATAAAGCATTTTGGCTTCCAGGGGATTTTGATACCCAGGAATATAGTACGGTAACCTCCAATCTTTCGGAAGTACGTGGAAAAATGAAAGCAGCGGTTACGCCGAATGCTTCACAGACTACTTTTTCTCCTACGGGACTGCAAACGCCGTTAATGATGAAAAGTAAAGATGGTTTATACATTAATATTCATGAAGCCGCTTTGGTAGATTATTCGTGCATGTCCCTTAATCTAAATGATAGCAATTTTGTATTGGAATCTTTCCTTACACCGGATGCCATTGGTGATAAAGGATACCTTCAGGCTCCAGCCCAATCTCCCTGGCGTACGATCATTGTAAGTGATAAAGCAACAGATATTTTAGCTTCCAAATTGATATTGAATTTAAATGAGCCTACAAAATATGCTGACGTTTCCTGGATTAAACCTGTCAAATATGTAGGGGTATGGTGGGAAATGATTACAGGCAAAAGTACCTGGGCTTATAATGATCTGGAAAGTGTACAGCTTGGCGTGACCGATTATTCTAAAACGAAACCGAATGGCAAACATGCCGCTAACACACAACACGTAAAAGAATACATTGATTTTGCCGCAGCAAATGGATTTGATGCTGTACTGGTAGAAGGATGGAATGAAGGATGGGAAGACTGGTTTGGAAAAACAAAAGATTATGTTTTTGATTTTATAACACCGTATCCGGATTTTGATGTGCAGGAATTGCACCGTTATGCAGCCTCAAAAAATGTAAAAATGATGATGCATCATGAGACTTCGGGATCCGTACGTAATTATGAGCGTCACATGGATGATGCGTATAAATTCATGATAGACAATGGCTACAACTCTGTGAAAAGCGGATATGTAGGAAATATCATTCCCCGTGGAGAACACCATTATGGACAATGGCTCGTGAACCACTACTTGTATGCGATAACCAAAGCGGCAGATTATAAAATTATGGTCAATGCTCACGAAGCAGTACGTCCAACGGGGCTTAACAGGACTTACCCTAACCTATTGGCGAATGAATCCGCCCGTGGAACGGAATATGAATCTTTTGGTGGGAATAACCCCGATCATACGACCATCCTGCCATTTACAAGATTAATGGGGGGGCCGATGGATTATACTCCTGGGATTTTTCAGACTAAAATTAGTGCCTACAATCCGGAAAATACTTCTTTTGTCCACAGTACACTGGTACATCAATTGGCATTATATGTTACGATGTACAGTCCGTTACAAATGGCAGCCGACCTTCCGGAAACCTATGCTAAATTTATGGATGCTTTTCAGTTTATTAAAGATGTTGCTGCCGATTGGGATGAAACAGTAATATTAGAAGCAGAACCTGGGGATTATATTAGTATTGCCCGAAAAGCGAAGAATAAAGATGAATGGTATATCGGTAGTATTACCGATGAAAATCCAAGAACAGCGACGATCACTTTTGAATACCTTCCGAAAGGAAAGAATTATGAGGCAGTAATTTATGCTGACGGTAAAACGGCAAGCTACGACAAGAATCCTCAGAGTTATACGATCCGTAAAATGAAAATAAACTCAAAAACAAAAGTAAAAGTAAACCTGGCTTCGGGTGGAGGTGCTGCAATTAGTGTAAAACCAATAAAATAGGTTACTTTCTTAATCGTATAAAAATAAGCGAGAGTCCCATTCCTGTAAAGGTATGGGGCTCTTGAATTTTATAGTAGTGTGGATAATAGAGCAGAAGGATTGAAGTTCATCAATATCTTAAAATATCAGGAAATAATGGGAATACAAAGTGCTGTTAGGCACTGCAAATGCATGGATTGTAATTTTTTTATTGCTCATTCATTATAATTTTATTTTTTAGTTTAATGTTGTGTTTATTTTTAGTATTTTGATTGTTTTGTGCTTTATATGTTAATGATTTTAACAAATTTGTGATATATTGTGTAATGGTCTTTATTTGGAATTTATAAATAGTTTAAATTAAAATTAATTAGGTAGTTTCGTGTTAACGAGGCTGTAATCGATTGATCAGTAATGCTTTATTTTAGTATGATATGCTTATCAAATTCATAACTGGAAAAATGGATCTGCACTTCGCAAACACCTTATTAACCCTAATTTTTTATGTATGAAAAGACTATTACACTATTTTTTTTTAACATTATTATCTACAGGGGCTTATGCCCAGGAATACACTGTACTGCAGATTGCTTCGGGGTATAATGCCGATGTTATTGCTAATGGAATCGGTTCTTCTGCTGTATCAACTACTATTGGGGTTGATAATGCCAATTTTGCTTACATTACCGCGGATTTTCAGTCAACAGGAACCACGGCTGTAACTCCTAATGGTTTACCGGTTAGTGGCTTATTTACAAGTGCAGCCAATGCAGCAGTCCAATTTCAAATGGGACCTTATTCGGGTAATAATTCCCTGCGTTTTGTGGCGCAGAACGAGGGGGGAACCCTAACGTTCAGCAATCAGCTCAACGTTTCTAAACTCTACCTCATGGTTACTTCGGGAAGTGGGAATGCCACTGTGACCGGAACATTAAACTTTTCCGATAATACCACACAGGCTATTACGGCTTCCACCGTGCCTGACTGGTATAATTCTACAACATTGCCAGTAGCAATTTCAGGAATTGGACGTGTGAACCGTGCGAACAATGTGGTTGATAATCCGTCAGGAAATCCAAGGATTTATCAAATGACTGTAAATGTGTTAGCGGCAAATCAAAGTAAACTCCTGACCGGAGTAACATTGACCAAAACTTCTACAGCAGAAGGCGTGGTGAACATATTTGGTGCAAGTGCTGAAATAATACCTACCTGTCCATCTCCTACAGCCTTGGTAGCCACTACTACCGCTACAGGGGCTACGGTTTCATGGACCGGACCTACTACAGCACCCGCTGCCGGTTATGATTATTATTATGCGCAATCGGCAACGGCTCCTACGACAACGACGGTACCTACCGGAAATGTTACCGTCAATACAGTGACCTTTTCAGAATTGGCTACTGGTCAATTGTATTATTTCTGGGTACGTTCCAATTGCAGTGCTACCGATAAAGGGATCTGGAAACCGATTACCTTCACGACAGGACAATTGACTACGACTTATACTGGAGCGGATATTTCTACAGATAAAGTAACTACAAATACTATTACTTCTCCAACGACATGTCCGGGAGTGCTTACTGTGAATGTTCCGGCAGGGTATCAGATTGTTAGTACCGCAACAACCTATTCCATGCAAACGGCATCTGATGGCTATATGTCAGAACAACGGTCTCTTTTAGTATGTACTACTACGGGATTATCAGAGGGGGCTTTAGCTTCCGGCGTAGGATCAAGTGGTGGTACTTATCAATACAACCGTTCCAACCTGAATATTGCGAACGGGGCAACTGGTGCTGTCGCATTTGAGTTAAGAGCCTGGAGAACCTATGGTGGGTCAGGCTGTAATGTTACCTATAATAAAGTGGTGACTGGCACCTGGAAAGTAACGATAACCTACGCTCTACTTCCGTGTACTACTCCAGCTGCACCTACAGCAGTTGCCCAGTCTTTCTGTAGTCCGGCTACAGTATCAAATTTGCAGGCTACCGGAACTACCGGGTCCACGCTACGCTGGTATGCTGCTGCAGAAGGCGGAACAGCCTTGGCTACCACAGCTGCAATAACGACTGGTAATTATTATGTATCCCAGCAGGTACAGACTTGTGAGAGTACCCGAACGGCAGTGGCAGTAACCGTTACTACAGTAAGTACACCCATTGTTGCTTCTCAGATTTTTTGCCAGCAGGGAACAGTTGCAGGCCTTGTCGCTAACGGAACTGCAGGCGCTACATTTAATTGGTATGCTGATGCGACGAATGTTACTGCGTTGAGTGGTACAACAGCATTGAGCACCGGTACTTATTATGTTTCAGAACAGATAGGCACTTGTGAGAGTTCCCGTGTAGCGGTTGAGATCATAGTGAGTAATGTACCTGCTCCAGTAGCAACAGCACAAACAGTATGCGTGGGAGGCACTTTATCTGAACTAAGTGTAACAGGGCTGGATGGTGCTGTTTACAACTGGTATCCTACTGCTACTGGTACTGGAGTGCTTGCGCTGACGACACCACTTGCAACAGGAACGTATTATGTATCCCAGCAATTGGGTGATTGTGAGAGTGTGTTGTTGCCGGTACAGGTTACGATCAACGTGGTAGCAGTACCACAGGGAGCAGCTACACAGCAGTTCCTGCCCGGTGCTACGGTTGCCGGACTTACAGTTACTACTACTGCAGGTGCTACGGTGCAATGGTACTTGTTGAATGAATCTTCAGACCTGGTTCCGGTAGCACTGAATACTGCTTTGCAGGATGGTGTGACCTATTATGTAACACAGAGTCTTTCGGGTTGTGAAAGTGCTCCTTATGGAGTAACTGCGGTACAAACTTTAGGAACGGGAGATTTTTCAGAAGCAACAGTACATCTATATCCCAATCCTGTAACTACGGTATTGAACATTTCAAGTGTAGCAGTTATCGAAGATGTCCGTATTTATAATGCTATCGGGCAGTTGGTATTACAACAGTACGGCAAAGCTACCACAACAACAATTGATGTTTCAGAACTTGCAGCAGGGCAGTATAATGTGGTTCTTAAAAATGAATCAGGCGCTCAAAAAGCATTTCGTATTATCAAGAAATAAAAAGCAGGATACAGTATACGAGAAAGGATGCCGATGGGCATCCTTTTTTTATGGGTTTTAGTGTATTCCGGATTGGACATAAAAAAACTGCAGGCTATAGGCCTGCAGTTTAAATCGCCGAAGCGAAAATTTATTTAATCAGGTCAAAACTTCTTTTTACAAAAGCAGTAAGCTCTTCCCCTTTAAGCAGGTTTTGAGAAAGTTTTGCCAGGTCTAAAGCCTGTTTTACTAACGCTTCCTGGTGTGACTTGTCGGTTGAATTTAATAGCGTGGTTGCTAATTCATGGTTGGTATTCACCACAAGATTATACATCTCTGGCATATTACCCATTCCAAACATACCACCGCCACCGGACTGGCTCATTTCTTTCATACGACGCAGGAATTCCGGCTGTGTAATCACAAAAGGAGCAGACTGGCTGTCCAAAGCTTCAAGCTGAACGGTATATTTTTTATCTGAAATTACACTTTCCAATTCTGTTTTAAGTTTTTCTTTTTCGGTATCAGACAGTTTCGAAATGGCTTCTTCGTCTTTTTTGATCAGGTTGTTCACGTGGTCTGAATCCACACGTGTAAATGTCAGGTTTTCATTGTCTGCTTCCAGTTTCTGGATCAGGTGTGAAATGATAGGAGAATCCAGTAACAGGACCTCATATCCTTTATCCTGTGCTGCCGCAATATAACTGTGTTGTGCATCTTTATTGGAAGTATACAACAAGACCAGTTTGCCATCTTTATCAGTTTGGTTTGGAGCTGTTTTTTCTTTCAGTTCTTCCAAAGTATAGTACTTGCCGTCCATGGTAGGATACAACGTAAAGGCACCAGCTTTTTCATAGAATTTTGGTTCAGAAAGCATACCGTATTCCAGTACGATTTTGATGTCATTCCATTTTTGTTCAAAATCTTCCCGGTTTTCGGAGAACAATGATTTTAATTTATCAGCGACTTTACGGGTAATGTAATTCGAGATTTTCTTAACGGCACCATCTGCCTGCAGGTAAGATCGGGATACATTTAATGGAATGTCCGGAGAATCGATTACCCCTTTTAGCATGGTTAGGAATTCCGGTACGATTCCTTCTACGTTATCGGTCACATATACCTGGTTTTGGTACAGTTGGATTTTATCTTTTTGGATTTGAAGATCTCCAGTCATTTTCGGGAAATATAAAATTCCGGTAAGATTGAACGGATAATCTACATTCAGGTGGATGTTGAATAAAGGCTCTTCAAACTGCATTGGGTACAGCTCCCTGTAAAAACTTTTATAATCTTCGTCCGATAATTCGCTTGGCTGTTTTGTCCAGGCTGGATTTGGATTGTTGATGATATTGTCAACTTCAACGGTTGTGAAGGTATTGTCTTTGTCTTCTGTTGCGACAAATTCTCCGACTTTTTGCTCGATTTTTTCTGAGCGTGTTCCAAATTTAATCGGAACCGGCATGAATTTATTATATTTGTTCAGCAACTCACTGATTTTTCCATCTTCGAGGAATTCCAAAGAATCTTCTGCAATGTGCAGTATAATCTCTGTGCCGCGGGTAGTTTTGTCAGATGGCTCTAAGGTGAACTCAGGGCTTCCATCACAGGTCCAGTGTGCTGCAGGTGCGTCTTTATAGGATTTAGTGATGATTTCTACTTTTTCAGCGACCATAAAAGCAGAATAAAATCCAAGGCCGAAATGGCCAATAATTCCCGAGTCTTTAGCGGAATCTTTGTATTTGTCCAAAAATTCTTCCGCACCGGAAAAGGCAACCTGATTGATATATTTTTCTACTTCTTCTGCAGTCATTCCTAATCCCTGGTCAATGATGTGCAGTTTCTTGCCTTCTTTGTCAATTTTGACTTCGATGATGGGATTACCGTATTCTACTACTGCTTCACCAATACTGGTCAGGTGCTTTAATTTCAGGGTTGCATCGGTTGCATTTGAAACTAATTCCCGAAGAAAAATTTCGTGATCGCTGTATAAGAATTTTTTGATTAAGGGAAAGATGTTCTCTACTGATACATTAATTTTTCCTGTTGTCATAATTATTTTGAATTTAGGGTTGAAATTTTATTTGTGGAGTCAAATAATGTACCTATTCTGTAAACGTGACAAAATGACATTTTGAAAACAGTATTCGATCCAAATGTTAAAATTTATTTTTAGGCAACCAAAAATTAATTCCTGTAGAAATTAATTTTAACAGATTTAAAATCAATGAAAGATATCTCGCCTTTTGTTTTTAAATAGTCGGTTATTTATCAAAATGGTGTTAAAATTCTTAATTCTTTTTGTGTGTATGGTTTTAAAATTCATAACTTTAACCTATTCTAATCAATACAAATTACTATGAAAAAACTATTGTTTTTGGGAGTTTTACTCCTTACGATAATGACATCATGCTCTTCGCTGGACACAAAATCTCAGGTAGGCATCAAAGGAAATTGGACTATTGGCAGTGTGACATATCCAAATTCCCAATACATAAAAGTAACTTCATTCGATATTGCCGATTCACAGTGTTTTGTAGGAAGCAGCTGGAACTTTATTTCCAACAATAACAAAGGGAGCATGACATTAACAAACAGCAGTTGCCCGGCTTTCTCAAGCCCTATTGTATGGACAGTAACCAAAGCGGGCGATTTTACACTTAAAATTACCGAAGGCGATAAAGCGAAGCGTGTTACTCAGGGCTATTTCCTAAAATTAAGAAACCAGACAGAAACCTCTTTCGAATTGGTTGATAATGTGGCTGTAGGCGGTAAAAATACAGAAGTGGTTTACCATTTTCAAAAACAATAAAAAAACACAATCATAAACTAAATACAGAACTAACATGAAAAATTTAAGAGTATATATTTTGGCTTCGGCTATGGCTTTTGGGACATTATTTACAAGCTGTGAGGCTGTGAAAAATACTAATAATACGCAAAGAGGTGCCGGAATTGGTGCTGCTGGTGGTGCATTAATCGGAGGTATCCTGGGAAATAACATCGGAAAAGGTGGCAATACAGCTTTAGGTGCTATTATTGGTGGTGTAGTAGGTGGTACTGCCGGTGGACTGATCGGGAACAAAATGGACAAACAGGCGCAGAAAATTGATGAAGCACTTCCAGGTGCTGAAGTTGTACGTGTAGGAGAAGGAATTAAATTAGTATTAGGCGAAAATGCCGTACGATTTGATACTAATAAATCTACTCTTACAGCTTCTGCTAAAACAAATCTTGATAAATTAGTTCCTGTATTCAAAGAATATCCGGATACTAACATCGATATCTATGGTTATACTGATAATACAGGTAAAGCAGAATACAATCTTACTTTATCAGGTCAACGTGCTGAGTCTGTAAAATCATATTTAGCAGCCAAAGGAATTGCTGCTTCCCGTTTCAATATCAAAGGTATGGGAATTGCTGATCCTATCGCTTCTAATGAAAGTGTAGACGGAAGAAGCCAAAACCGTCGTGTGGAATTTGCTATTACTGCAAACCAGAAAATGGTTGATGATGCTAAAAAAGAAGCGCAGAAATAATCTGCTCTAAAACCTCAAATAGATTAAAAAAAGCTACCAGTAATGGTAGCTTTTTTTTTGAAAGATTTTTAACAGAAGTTTCTATATTCTCTTTTATACACATTGTACCTTTACCTGACAATCAAATTAAAGTAGTATGGCAAGTCCAAAAAAAATAAAGGAAACACAAGAGATTATCGATGATAATGTTATCATTTCTAGGTATATGAATGATGTGCTGGAACGCAACGCTACTCCGTTGAATGTTTTTACATTCTGTAAACAGCACCATATCGATGAGGTTGATTTTTATTCTTTTTTTAGTTCCCTGGAAAGTGTGCAGAGTGCTATTTGGGTTAAGTTTTTCGAAAATACCTTAGAAGTACTTCATAAAGATGTTTCCTATCCGGGATATTCAAATCGCAACAAAATGCTAACCTTGTATTTTACTCTTTTTGAAATCCTGACCCTCAATAGAAGTTATGTTTATTTTACGCTCAAAGAAAATAAACAGGGATTGAAAAACCTCAGGCAATTGCGGGAACTTCGTAATCGTTTCCGGGATTATATTGGGATGTTGATTGCCGAAGAAAATGCTACAAACGAAGGAAAGCAGAAATTACAAAAAATAACCAAGCCCGTATTTGCGGAAGGTGCCTGGGTTCAGTTTCTTTTTATATTAAAATTTTGGCTGGATGATACGTCTGCAGGATTTGAAAAAACAGATATCATGATTGAGAAAACAGTGAAAGCAGGTTTCGACGTCATGGATATTACACCTTTGGAAAGTTTATTGGATTTGGGTAAATTCATCTGGAAAGAGCAAAATTAGTCCGGGATGGATTTACGTGAGGGATGGACGCTGGCTACCGAAATAGCGCAGACAGCCCGGCCTCTTTTAAAAAAAGGAGCATTTATACGCATTCCGAATAGGCTCCTTTTTTTAAAAAGAGGACACGCCCCAATTGAATGATTGCAATGCGCATTACCATTCATTCTACATTGCTTTCAAAAAAACACAACACATGAAAACATTAGATAAAATTCCTACTGGAAAAATAGAACGTGCCGGGCAGTTGGTAAAAACCGGGATAAAAGTTGGCGGTAATTATATTGCTTATTATGGAGAGAAAATTGTCAATCCTTCGTTAACCCGGGAGAAACTGAACGACAGCAATGCAGAAGATATTTATGATGGGCTGAAAAACCTGAAAGGCAGTGCGCTTAAAGTGGCACAAATGCTGAGTATGGAAAAAAATATCATGCCGAAAGCCTATGTTGAAAAGTTCTCCTTAGCCCAATTTTCTGTCCCTCCTTTATCGGCGCCGCTGGTTCGGAAAACATTCCGGAAATACCTTGGTAAATATCCTGAGGAAATCTATGACACTTTTACGCCGGATTCCATAAATGCAGCCAGTATTGGGCAGGTGCATAAAGCGGAAAAAGACGGTAAAAAATTGGCTGTAAAAATACAATATCCCGGTGTGGCCGACAGTATCAGTTCCGACCTGGCTATAGTAAAGCCGTTTGCTATAAAAATGTTTAACCTCCAGGGCAAAGATTCTGAAAAGTATTTTATGGAAGTGGAGGCCAAATTACTAGAAGAGACCGACTATAAGCTGGAACTGCGACAAGGAATGGAAATGGCCAAAGCCTGTGCGCCAATAGCCAATTTACGATTTCCGGAATATTACCCGGAATTGTCCTCCGAAAAAATAATTACAATGGACTGGATGGAAGGGGAACACCTTTCTGAATTTACAGCTCATAATACAGATATGGAAAAGTCTAACCGGATTGGGCAGGCCTTATGGGATTTTTATATGTTCCAGATGCACGGCCTAAGGCAGATTCATGCCGATCCTCATCCTGGTAATTTCCTAATTGATGCGGATTCCAATCTTATTGCGATTGATTTTGGCTGTATCAAACATGTGCCTGAAGATTTTTATGTTCCGTATTTTGAACTCGCCAATCCGGCAATTATCGATAATGCTGAAATTTTCAATCGTAAGCTGTACGAGCTGGAGATTTTGCGCACAGACGATACACCTAAGGAAATTGCTTATTTTACAGAAATGTTCCATGAATTGCTGAGTTTGTTTACACGCCCTTTTCATGGTGATTATTTCGATTTTTCAGATGATGAATTTTTTGGAAATATCGCAGCAATGGGGGAACGACTCACCAAAGATACCGAGTTGCGAAAAATGAATGGGAATCGTGGTTCCAAACATTTTTTATATGTAAACCGGACTTTCTTTGGACTGTACAACCTGCTTCATGACCTGAAAGCAAAAATACATACACAGACATTCCGGAAATATATGGTGTGATTTAGATACTATATAACTACCATAAGGTGTATTTCTAATTTTGAAATGCACCTTTTTTAATTTGGGATAGCCCTAAAAAATGCATAAAATATTGGTATTTGCGTTGGCGGTAAGGCTTCAATTAATACCTTTGTTTTCAGAATACTGCCTACTAACCCCGAAATACTACAATTCCATTTTCAGATGCTTCAGATTAATTCCATTTCATTTTCTTACGATTCCATTCCTGTTATCAATAACCTCAGTTTCCAGATTAAGAAAGGCCAGAATTTTGCGGTGATTGGTGAAAGTGGCTGTGGAAAAAGTACGCTGCTAAAACTGATTTATGGATTGCATGATTTGGATAAAGGTGCGATATTATGGGAAGGTAGCCCTGTTTTAGGGCCGAAATACAATTTGGTTCCCGGAGCACCTTTTATGAAATACCTCGCACAGGATTTTGACTTGATGCCGTATATTACAGTAGCAGAGAATGTAGGTAAATTTCTGTCCAACTTTTATCCGGAAGAGAAAAAAAGGCGTGTGGCTGATTTATTGGATATGGTCGAAATGACTGCGTTTGCCAATACACAAGCACAATACCTGAGCGGAGGACAGATGCAGCGTGTCGCATTGGCACGCGTATTGGCTGTCAAGCCTGAAATATTATTGTTGGATGAGCCTTTTAGCCATATTGATAATTTCAGGAAAAATGCCTTACGGAGAAATTTATTCGATTACCTCAAAACGAACAATATTGCCTGTATTATTGCAACCCATGATAATGGGGATGCCCTTTCTTTTGCGGATGAAATTGTAGTGATGAAAAAAGGTGAAATTGTACTCCAAAAAACACCGGAACAGGTCTATAAAAATCCTGAAAACCGGTATGTAGCTTCTTTATTTGGAGAAGTAAATGAAATTCCTGCTATCATTTTTAATCCAATTGCTGAAGAGGGTGAAATGATGTTAGTCTATCCGCAACATCTCAAAGTTGTAGATGAGTCCAATATGAAGGTGGTAGTAAAACGTTCTTATTTTAAAGGCAATTACTATCTGATAAAATCGGCATTTATGGGGAAAGCACTTTTCTTTAATCACCCGGTAGGACTTGAATTTAACGAAGAAGTCTTTTTGCAGCTTTTTTAGAGATTTTAATGTAATTATCCCTTTCTATTTTATTATTGTAATACGCGATCTATCGGATTAGAAGCTCGAAAGCTTTTCTGCGTGCGTTTTAATCATATTTTTCTGTTAATAATTCTCATAAAGAGATTTTTTTAAATAAAAACCTTTCTAATTATCTCAAAATGTATATAGATTAAGTCAATTTAATCGCAAAATGTATGTAAATTTATGGTGTTTTTAAATACAGGCACCATGATACAGCATTACATCAGTAGTATATGTCTCAAAAAGAGATTTTTTAGAGACATTGAAGAATGGTATTATAATCTTTTGAATAGTAGTGTAAGGCAGCATCTTTTTTATGTTTTACTATGCTTGTTCGTCTTTTCAGCAAAAGGGCATGCGCAGGTCAATAATTATATTTTTATTCCAAGTTCAGGAACTTATACCGAAATAACAGGTACCGATGTACTGAATACTTCGAACACCTTTTATAATGGTATTCCACTTGGTTTTAATTTTGTGTTTAATGGGACATCTTATAGTTATGTACATATATCCAGTAATGGATGGATGACTTTGGGGACTTCTGCAACTAATAATACAATTACAAATGCCACACCCGCTAATAATATTGCTACAGGAACTGTACGGCCTATTATAGCACCTTTATGGGATCAGCTTTTTTTTATTCTTTATTGGGCACCACGGGTAAAGTGACCTATCTGATGCAGCAGACAGGTTCAGGAAAAGTGATGACGATACAGTACTCAAAAGTGTGCTGGAGCACGGTTTCCTTATTGGGTGCTAATATTGAGTTCCAGGTTAAATTGTATGAAAATTCCAATAGGATTGATTTTGTATATAACCAGGTTAATATTGGGGTCAATATCGGATTATTAACAATTAGTGCCTCTGTCGGTATTGGGGGAGCGAGTGGCAATTACTTGTCTTTGGATGGTTTAGGCACAGCTCCAAATGCGAGTTCCACTACAGAAACAGCAACGCTTAGTGGGAGCCGCCCTGCGATAGGGCAGGTATATACCTGGTATCCTTGCGCTTTTACAGTGACCACCACATCCAATTCCATATGTGGTCCAGGAACCGTAAATCTTGGCGCTTCGGCGGCAGGAGCAGCACCCGTCACGGGATACCGCTGGTATTCGGATATTTCCGGAGGAACGCCTTTAGCGACCACAGCTACCGGAAGCTGGACCACGCCTTCGATAAGCAGTACTACAGCTTATTTTGTTTCCGCCTATAATGGAAATTGTGAATCAGCCAGGACAGTAGTAACAGCAACTGTGAATCCATTGCCGTCTGCAATTACAGTTGGTCCTTCTGCGACGGCAGATCTTTGTAATGGTACGACTCCGTTTACCGTAAGTGGAAATATTTCAGGAGGTTTACAAACGTTGTTCTCTGAAAATTTTGAACTATCGAGTGTCCAGATGAGTAATTTTTCATTTACAAATCCTGCGACTGCAGTATGGGCATTGTACCCAAGCCCATCTACGATATGGGTAGCGGGAGTTTCCTCCGGTACAAAATATGCGGGGATAACCTCAACTGCTGTCACTGCAGTAAATTGTGCCTTAACGATGAATGCAATGTTGAATACGAATAATTATAGCAGCCTGACGCTTTCCTTCCGGCACTATTTTAATTATAAAGGTACTGCAGCTCCCGATCAGGCTGTGGTAGAAGTCTATACCGTTTCGGGCGGATGGGTTGCTGTAAAAACATATAGCTCCAATCAGGGGCTTCCCGGAACATTTACTACAGAAACGATTAATCTTAATGCTTATATTAATCAACCGGCATTTCAGGTTCGTTTTCGCTACAATAGCGGTACCAATTATGGGTGGGCAATTGATGACGTCAGTATTACAGGGAACGCTTTGCCTTCTACAGTTACCTGGACTCCGATAGCGGGATTATATACGGACGCTGCTGCTACTGTGCCTTACGTGGCTAATGCTAATGCAGCCACTGTATATGCTAATCCGGATACCGGTACTGTGTATACTGCTACAGTGACCAATGCAACGGGCTGTCAGCTTACTACAACAGCAAGTGTTACAGGAGTAGGAACAGTATGGAATGGCACATCCTGGAGTATACCCCCCACATCGGGGCAGAAACTTATTTTTAGAGGAAATTACAGTCAGGGAGTAAACCTAAATGGATGTTCATTAACAGTGGAAAGTGGAAATGTCACGATACCAGCCGGCAATAATGCGGTGATTCAAAATACAGTAAAGGTAAATTCTGCCGGAGGTGCGACATTTACTTTGGAGAATACTGCGAGTTTGGTGCAGGTGAGTACAACGGCTAATAGCAACACCGGAAATATTATTGTCAAAAAGAACAGTCAGCCGATGAAACGTACGGATTATACTTATTGGTCCTCCCCGGTGATTGGTCAAACTTTAGTGGGTTTTTCTCCCTTGACTTTAAGTACAAAATATTATAATTGGGATGCTGTCGCGCAACAATGGGTCGCGCATAATGGAGGTACAGATGTTATGATTCCGGCAGTAGGTTATATCATTAGAGGGCCGCAAAGTTTTTCGGTTACAACACCGGCAATTTATTCGGGCCAGTTTGTTGGAGTTCCTAATAATGGGACAATTGCTGTCGCTGTACAGGGAACATCTTCTGCCGTTCCCGCAAATTATAAATGGAACCTTATTGGGAATCCCTATCCTTCTGCGATTTTTATTAATAGTTTTTTGAGCGATTCCGAAAACATAAGTGGTATTTCGGGCACGGTATATTTATGGACACACAATACACCACCCAGTGGAGCTTCAACAGTATATGGGTATTCTTCCAGCGATTACGCAGCTTATAATTTAACCGGATCTACAGTAACTGCTACAGCAGCATTATCGACAGGAAGTAATACTAATGCTCCTGCTGGCTATATTGCATCCGGGCAGTCTTTTTTTATCCGTGGACTTGCAAACCAATCTGTGAAGTTTAAAAATAGTATGCGTGTTTCGAGTCAGAACAGTCAATTTTTTAGGATGGCAACAGACGGAGATGTTATTCCTGCTCCGGTAGAAGATTATACTGAGAAATACCGATTTTGGCTGAATCTTACTAATGAGGACGGGGCCTTTAACCAGGCATTAATCGGTTATGTACAGGGGGCGACAAATGGACTTGACCAAAGTTATGATGGTGATGTTTTTGGAGGTGGCATAGTGAGCCTGTATACGATAGTGAATGAAACAAAATTAACGATACAAGGGCGCGCTCTTCCTTTTGAAATTACAGATGTAGTACCATTAGGATTTAAAACTACTACGGCAGGAACATTTGTCATTAATATTGGGGAGCTGGATGGTATATTTACAGACCAGGATATATTCTTAAAGGATAAGCTATTGCATACCACTCACAATCTCAAGTCCTCTTTTTATAGTTTTACTTCCCAGGCGGGGACATTTGATGACCGCTTTGAAATTGTATATGCAAATAATGCGTTATTGGGCATGGAAGAGAAAGCGATTGACCTGAACTCGATTATTATGTATAGGCAAAACAATACTTTGCATATCGATGCAGGAAAGAATAGCATAAAAAATGTATTGATTTATGATGTAACCGGGAAACTGATTT
This sequence comes from Flavobacterium kingsejongi, assembly GCF_003076475.1. Lineage (NCBI taxonomy): Bacteria > Pseudomonadati > Bacteroidota > Flavobacteriia > Flavobacteriales > Flavobacteriaceae > Flavobacterium > Flavobacterium kingsejongi. The sequence continues at coordinate 2,133,588 of NZ_CP020919.1, forward strand.
ATACGAAAAACGGGATAGGAGCCTATAAAACAGCATTGTTTGATTTTGTTCCCCAGGAGCAACTCTTATTGGTGACTATAGTAACGGATCAGGATAAAAAAGTGACCAAAAAGATTGTTTATTAATAGTCCATTTTGAAAAATTAAAAGCTCTTTCGGTATTTTCGGAAGGGCTTTGTTTTATGTTGTAGCTGAGGTTTAATCAGGCAACTGAACTTTTGTCAAAAAGGAAATTGTAGATTTTTTGATACAATTCACGATTATGAAGGCTGTGCCCCAATCCTTTGGTTCTGATGAATATTGCCGATTTCCAGGCTTCTGCAATTTGTTTGCCTTCTTCAAAATCGACAATAGTGTCTTCTTCATCATGTGCGACAAGGCCTTTGATTTTAAGGCGGGAAGCGAATTTTTTGCCAGAGAAATCCGCTGCTCTGATTTTAAAATGCTGGAATAGGTATTTTTCCATCATTCGAAATACCTTAGTGTTAAGGCTAAGCATATTCCTGAAATTATTGAGTATGGTCTGCAGTTCACTTGGTGCGCCTAATATCACAACTTTTTCAACAGAAGGATGCTGGTAATGTTCCAGAAAATAAAGACAGGTTGCTCCGCCAAGGGAGTGGCCTACCATCATCTGGGGTTTGTATTTCTCGACCAGTATATTCACAAATTCGGCATATTCTGGAATATTGAATTCGGTTCCGCTGGACAATCCATGGGCTGGTGCGTCGAGGGCGATAATAGTGCTTCCGGATTTTTTGAGGTAGGGCAGGAAGTTTTCCCAGCGCGAAGTATTGCTTTCCCATCCGTGTACTAACAGAATGATCTGGTCATTCCCTTTCCAGGTGTAGGTTTGAAAAATCATATCGTCGTGCGTAATCATATCGGCCATAGCTTCCTTGAGCATCTCAGGGACTTCCTCCGGACGAAAACGGCCCTCCCTTGGCTCGCTGAACAGTCGATAGGCTAAGCGGGTTGCTTTCTCAGGAAAAACATAACTCAGCAGATTGATGTAAAGCCCGATTGATTTGACGATAATTTTTTTAACCAGCTTTCGCATATAAAAATAAAGCCTCCGAGTAGGAGGCTTTGTTATTAGAATTTAGAAAATAATTGTTCCATTTTTTCTTTTTCTTCTTCTGCCAGGGCGCTGTCGACTAATATTCGTCCACTGTGCTCGTCAGTAATGATCTTTTTGCGCGATGCAATTTCCATTTGTGTCTGTGGTGGAATAGTAAAGAAAGATCCTGCCGAAGCACCTCTTTCAATAGAAACTACTGCCAATCCATTACGTACACTGGTTCTGATTCGGGTATATGCAGCTAATAGGCGATCTTCAATAAGTGCCTGGTATTCTGCAGATTTTTCGTTTAAGAATTCTTCTTCTTTTTGCGTTTCAGACATAATCGCATCCAACTCTGATTTTTTATGTTTCAGGTGATTGGATTTAGCTTCCAATCTTTCTTTGGACTGGCTAATAACATCTTTTTTATGATCAATAGAAGCTTTCATCTCGCGGATTTGTTTCTCTGCAAGCTGGATTTCCAATTCCTGGAATTCTACCTCTTTAGTTAAAGAATTAAATTCTCTGTTGTTACGAACATTTTTTTGCTGCTCAGTATATTTTTTAATAGACGCCTTGTGATCATCAATAGCCGTTTTTTTCGATTTGATCTGCTCTTCGATAAGCTCTAAATCGCTGCTTAATTTCTCTGAACGGGTGGTTAAACCAGCAACTTCATCTTCCAGATCCTCTACTTCAAGAGGCAATTCACCTCTTACATTTCTGATCTCGTCAATTCTTGTATCAATTAATTGCAAATCATAGATTGCTCTTAACTTGTCTTCCACACTCAATTCTTTCATATTCGCCATATTCTTATAAGTACTTAACTGGATTTGTATTCTCTTCACATAAAATGATGGCAAAATTAAGAATTTTTTTCGTAAGATACTCAACTATATAATTTTTTGTATAGCGTTCGCTTTCAAAATGTCCAATATCGGCCAATAATAATCGATTTTCGGCTTCATAAAATTGGTGGTACTTTAAATCTGCGGTGAGAAAAGCATCTGCTCCAGCCTGGATGGCATTTGGAATGGCAAAACTTCCGGACCCACCCAGAACAGCCACTGACTTAATTGGCTTTCCGGTAAAAGCGGTGTGGCGTATGCCATGAGCCTGCATGGTGTCGCGTACAAATAATAGAAAATCCTGCTCTGGCATAGCGGTTTCAAATTCTCCAATCATTCCCAGCCCGATATTTTGGTGTTTATTTTGTATGTCATATACTTCATACGCAACCTCTTCATAACAATGAGTAGCGAAAAGGGCTTTTAAAATTTTGCTTTCAACGTGTTTTTCAAAAGTGACTTCGATTTTTATTTCCAGTGCCGTTGTAAATTCACCGCGTTTCCCAAATTCAGGATTGCTATTCTCATTCCCCCGATACGTACCTTTTCCTTCACTGCTAAAACTACAATTGTCATAGTTACCAATATTCCCAGCGCCGGCTTCAAATAAAGCAGTGCGGAGTTGTTCCTGATTTTCCGGTACGGTATAAGTAACCAGTTTGCGTATAAAATGCTGTTTCGGAATAAGGATACGGGTATTTACTAAGCCTAAATGATTGCAGAAAATCTTATTCACCCCTTCCTGATGGTTATCGAGAGCAGTATGTACGGCATAAATTGCAATATCATTTTTGATGGCTTTAATCACGGAACGTTCGACATAATTTTTTCCGGTTATTTTTTTAAGGCCGGAGAAAAGGATGGGATGGAAGCAAACTACAACATTGCATTTTTTTGCAATAGCTTCCTCAATAACACTTTCAAGTGCATCATGGCAAACCAAAACTCCAGTAACAGTACTTTCCGGATTTCCCGTCAATAGCCCCACATTGTCAAAATCTTCTGCATAGGCCAATGGCGCCATTTCTTCAAGGACAACGATTAATTCTTTAATTTTCATGATATAGCAGTAAATTAGTGGAGGAATGCCCATTGATTCCAGGAATAGGTGCAAAGCATAATTCTGGAAACGGACAATTCTTTTGCCGTTTTTAATTAGATTCAAAGATAAATATTATATTTTCGTATGATGAATTTCATTCGAAAAATACTTTTTCCATTCTCCATATTGTATGGAGGAATCGTCTGGTTTCGTAATTTTTTATTCGATTGTGGCGTGTTGAAATCCTATTCTTTTGAACTCCCGGTTATTGCTGTAGGAAATCTTAGTGTAGGAGGAACGGGAAAATCGCCACAGATCGAATACCTTATTCGGTTATTGACCAATTCTTATACCGTTGCCACTTTAAGCCGCGGGTATAAACGGCAATCGGAAGGATTCATACTGGCTGATGCCCATTCCAATGCGATCACCCTTGGAGACGAACCTTTTCAGTTTTATAGCAAATTTCCAAATATTCAGGTGGCCGTAGATGCTAACCGCAAAAATGGGATCGAACAGTTATTGAAAGGTACTGTAAAACCGGACGTAATATTATTGGATGATGCGTTTCAGCATCGAAAAGTAAAAGCGGGTTTTTATATCCTGCTCACGGCTTATGGCGACTTATATGCTGACGATTATATGCTGCCTACCGGAAATCTGCGGGAAAGCCGTAATGGGGCAAAACGAGCCAATATAGTAGTGGTTACTAAATGCCCTCCTGACCTTAGTATGGCAGACCGGCAAGCGATTGCTCGGAAATTAAAATTAAAGTCAAACCAACAGTTGTATTTTAGTTACATCCATTATGATGATTTTGTTTTTGCCGGGCATCAGCAGGAGGATGTGACAGCGGTAAAAGCAATGGATAAAGTGCTGGTAGCGGGGATCGCCAAGCCAGAGCCATTTTTTAACCATTTACAAAAAGAGGGCGATGTAATGATGACCTTTGCCGATCATCATCATTTTTCAGAAAAAGACATTAAGGCTATAACAGAGAAAGCCCGGGGAAATAAAATCATTACAACAGAAAAAGATTATGTGCGTTTAAAAGGCAGGCTGCCGGAGGAACAGTTATTTTACCTGCCGATAAAAAGTGCCTTTATTTCGGACAGTAACAATTTTGATAAAACAATTTTAAATTATGTGGGACAAAGTACAGGAAACCGTAGCGTATATTAAAGAGAAAACAGGAATTACACCTGAATTTGGTGTGATTTTAGGATCAGGATTGGGAGGTTTTACAGAGGACATCCAGATAACCCATACATTGTCCTATGATACCATCCCGAATTTTCCGGTTTCAACAGTAGAGGGGCACCAGGGAGCTTTGGTTTTTGGGACTATTGGAACTAAAAAAGTAGTGGCCATGAAAGGCAGGTTTCATTTTTATGAAGGCTATGATATGAAGGAAGTAACTTTTCCGGTACGGGTAATGAAGTTTTTAGGTGTTCAGAAACTCATAGTGTCCAATGCATCGGGAGGAGTGAATAAAGAATATAAGGTAGGGGATATAGTACTGATCAATGATCATATTAATTTTATGCCTGAGCATCCATTACGGGGTAAAAACGATGAACGTTTTGGCCCCCGCTTTGTCAATATGAGTGAACCTTACTCGAAAGCGATGATTGCAAAAGCCAAAGCATTGGCAGCAACACTGGGAATAGCAGTCAAAGACGGTATTTATTTAGGCTTACAAGGCCCGACATTTGAAACACTCGCTGAATATAAAATGGTAAAAAATGTAGGTGCAGATTGTGTGGGCATGTCAACAGTACCTGAAGTTATCGTTGCCCGACACATGGAGATGGAAGTTTTTGGCGTATCGGTAATAACAGATATGGGGGATGAGGAAAATATAGAAATGGTCAACCATACGGAAGTATTGGAGGCCGCAAAAAAAGCAGAACCTCAGGTGCGTAGATTGATCAGTGAGCTGATTCGAAATTAACCAGATTACTATAGTTACAAAAGCGGCTTTATCTCATGGGATAAAGCCGCTTTTGTCGTTTTTGAAAACGGGTCAATAAAATAATTTTATAAGGAATAATAAAAAAGTGTATCTTGGATGGAGTATATTTTAAAGTATGTGTAAATTTGCATCCTTGTTTTTAATAAAATAACAATAGCGTATGTATCATTCTAAGATAACGGGACTGGGTTATTATGTTCCTGAAAACGTTGTGACAAACGACGATCTTTCGAAAATTATGGAAACCAATGATGCCTGGATTCAGGAGAGAACAGGTATAAAAGAACGCCGGCATGTGGTAAAAGGAGATGGAGATACCACAACTACTATGGGCGTGAAGGCAGCTGAAATTGCTATTGAACGTTCCGGTGTTGCAAAAGAAGATATTGACTTTGTAGTATTCGCGACACTAAGCCCTGATTACTATTTCCCGGGACCTGGAGTTTTGGTACAGCGTGACTTGGGTCTTCGCACTGTTGGTGCACTTGATGTCAGAAATCAATGTTCCGGATTTATCTATGCCATCTCGGTAGCAGACCAGTTTATAAAAACAGGAATGTACAAGAATATATTGGTGATCGGTTCCGAACTGCACTCTACAGGATTGGATATGACAACACGTGGACGTGGTGTATCGGTTATCTTTGGTGATGGTGCCGGAGCGGCTGTACTCAGTCGTGAAGAAGACCTGACGAAAGGAATCTTATCGACACACTTACATTCTGAAGGGCAACATGCAGAAGAATTATCACTTATTGCACCGGGAATGGGGAAAAGATGGGTAACAGATATCCTGGCCGATAATGATCCAAATGATGAAAGTTACTTTCCGTATATGAATGGGCAGTTTGTATTTAAAAATGCAGTTGTGCGTTTCAGTGAAGTAATCAAAGAAGGATTGGCAGCAAACAATCTGCAGGTTTCCGATATTGATATGCTGATTCCGCATCAGGCGAATTTGAGGATTTCCCAATTCATCCAGCAGAAATTTCAATTGACCGACGATCAGGTGTATAATAATATCCAGAAATATGGTAATACCACAGCAGCGTCAATTCCGATCGCTCTGACAGAAGCCTGGGAACAGGGTAAGATAAAATCGGGTGATACGGTAGTATTGGCTGCTTTTGGTAGTGGATTTACCTGGGGAAGTGCCGTTATAAAATGGTAAGATAATCACCTCTTTCTATATCAGGATAGTATTAAAATCGAAAAACCCGAAGGCATCACTCTTCGGGTTTTTCTTTGAACTAACAATATTAATAAAAAAAACTAATACACTTGGCTTAGAACATACCACCACTTCCTTGTTTGGTGTTATCTTCTCTTTGTTTGCGCTGTAGCGCTCTGTTTTTACCGCCGCCGAATAAGTAATTCAGACCGAAATAAACACTATGGCTTTCCCAGGTAAATTGCCCGGTTTGTGGGTAAGGATTCTGTGCGTCAAAAGCATAACGCATCGTGTCGAAGATGTCATTGAAACGTACGCTGAAAGTCAGTTTGTTGTTTAGCATCGCGTAACGCCCACCAGCATCTATTTTATACATTTCCTTACTGTTATTCTGGATTCCATCTACCGGACCTCTGTAAAATCCGAATAGTAGGAAGCTTAACTGTTTTGTAGCTTTGAAATTACTGTTTATGCGGGTGTTGAATGCTGCCACATCTACTTTTTTATTCATCGGTTGTGAATCACCAGTTACAGGATCCAGGACGAATACAATTCCTTTTTGGTTTATGCTTGAGAAATCTACAGAAGGCTGAACATCCCACCATTTCGTTATTTTATAATTTGCAGACACTTCAAAACCATAAGCGGTATTGTTGCTGAAATTGGTATAACTCATAATTTGCTTTTGGTTGGTAGGGTCGGAATCATCAGGATATAATGTTCTGCTGATTTCATTATTGATACTTCTCACATACACACCAGTTGTAAAAGAGCCTTTGCTGAATGTTTTGGTATAATTCACCTCTACAGAATTCGTAAATTGTGGTTCCAGTTCTGTGTTTCCTAAAGAGGTAACCAAAGGTGTGGAAAATTCACGGATCGGTTTAGTTTGTTCTAAGCTTGGGCGGTCAACACGACGGCTGTAGCTCAGTTGGAACATGTTTTTCTCATTCAGGTTATACGTGAAATAAGCAGAAGGATAAACCGTCATATAATCATCTTCAAATGTTTTTTGGCCATAGTTGAGGTTTGCCTGTACTTTATAGCTTTCAAAACGAGCACCCAACTGATAGCTGAATTTCTCAAATTTTTGCCCGAATGTGGCATAAGCAGAATAGATATCAATATCGTATGTGTAATTTGAAATACGGTTTTCGACAGCAATTCCTGGATTTCCAGTCAGGTAATCATTGGTAGTTCGGGTGATACGGGCTTCCGCTCCCAATTCTAATGTTGATTTTTCACTTAATGGATTTACGTAATCGAGGTTCATCGTAGTGTTTTTACGGATATCCTTAATATTGTCCTGATACAGGATATTAGGCTCTACATCCGACCCGGTATTTGGATCGGTATCAAAATTTGCATTTTGGGTTTGCTTGTAGTCGTTGAAATTTCCTTCGAAATCTAAAGTATGTCCCTCTTTTTCGAATAAATGTTTGTACGCCAGATTGTACGATCCATTGCGGCCGTCAGTGTCATAAGTAGCAAACTGTCGGATGTTGCTGCGATCGCCATTTCTGTAATTAATATTGGTTCCGATTTCGCTCAGCCCACTGATCGCATTCTGATTGGTATATACAGAAATGGTATTCTTATCATCGATGTAGAAATCCATTCCTAATTTATACAGATAGGAATCATTATCATTTACAATTTTTAAATCCTGTACCATATTATTGTCCAGTCGTTCGATTTGACCACCATTGAAATATTTACCGAAGTTTTTTCCGCCATTTCCAAAGAAGTTTACCTTCCCGGTTCTGTAATTCATGTCCAGTGAATTGTTGTATTTCGGAGTATCCCCAAAAGTGATTCCGGCATTTAGATTACCATTAAAACCATCATTGGTATTCTTATGTAACACGATATTAATAATCCCTGACATTCCTTCAGGATTATATTTCGCACTCGGATTGGTAATCAATTCAATTTTTTTGATCGAAGAAGAAGGAATCTGCTTTAATAACTGGGCAGGATCTACGTTGGAAGGTCTTCCGTCAATTAAAACCCGTACATTCTGATTACCTCTCAGGGAAAGTTTACCGTCCTGATCCACATTTACCGAAGGGATATTATTCATTATTTCCGATGCGGTAGCTCCTGCAGTCGTAAGGTCACGGCCTACATTGATCACCTTACGGTCAATTTTTTGTTCTATCGTTGAACGCTCTGCTACAACATTTACATCCTGTAATTGTGTTGCTTCTTCTTCAAGAATTACTTTTAGGGTAACATTTTTATCGCCCGTTTCAAGATTTGCATTCGCACTGTATGGCTTGAATCCAATGTATTGAATTTGTATGGTATAATTCTTTGGTGCAAGTCCTGTTATTTTAAAATTCCCATTTTCTTCTGTAATGCCACCACCTACGATTTTAGTGGAATTTACTTCACGGATTTCGATAGTAGCATACCCGATTGGAGCTTTTGTTGCCTTTTCGGTAACCGTACCGGAAATGCTACCCGTGTTTTGGGCATTTACTGAAAAAACTGCGCTGAATACTAAAAGCAGTAATAATTTAAGTTTCATTTTTGAATTTCTTTTTAATATTTGATTTTGATTGATGGAACAAAGATATGTAAAATATATAATACTTTGTATTACATAGTACCGTTTTAACTTTAATACTCTATCAATACTTCCTAATAGACTATCAAAAGTTATTTTTGTTACAGGTTTGCGTGAAATAAATTTTAAAAAATGTAAAATTTATCGGCTCATTGGATTGGAGCGTTTCATAATTAGCGTTTTAGGGTAAAGTGTGCCCTAAACTCTTTTTCTTCCCCGAATTCAGTATAGGTTACCGTAAACCAATAATCTGTAGATGGCAGGGGCTGCCCGTTATAGGTACCATCCCATCCTGCACCCCGGGGTCTTATCTTAGTGATGAGCTTTCCGTAGCGGTCATAGATGTAAATAAAGGAAGAAGGCTGGAAGTACAAATCGGTAATATTCCACGTGTCGTGATACCCATCTCCGTTCGGTGTGAAATAATGGGGATAATTGATGATTAGAGCTTTTATCAGTACAGGTTCACATCCATTTTTATCATTTACAGTTATGGTGTGTTCTCCCGAAGCTACGTTGTTAAATACGGGACTATCCTGAAATGGCCCGGAATCCAGTGCATATTCATAATCGCCTCCAAAGCCGAGTGCTGTTACTGTGATGGAAGGGTTGTCGTCAAAAGCATTACTGGTAGTATAGGTTACTGTCGCTGGTTCGGACTGGATAACTTGTATGGTGACAGGCGCAGAAACGCAGGCTGTTGATGAATTGGTAACTGTCAGGGTAAAAGTCCCGGGTACTGTGGTAGTATAGGAATTTCCGTGCGCATTGCTGAGCACACCGTTGGCATCAGCCCAGATGTAGGTATATCCTGTCGATGGTGGGCCAGTTGTAATAGTATAGGGGTTTAGTAAATTCCCGGTTTTAGAATCAATACATACCGCTCCATTTTTTACTATAGGCTGTGGAAGTTTATGGACTGTAATCGTAATTGGGCGGACTGAAAAACAATCTTCTGCTAATAAGCTGCTCAAACGGACATAAGCAACTGTGCTTATCGTTGATGTGATCGGGTTACTATCGTTTTGGGCAGCTGCAGCGCTTTGAAAATAATCTACCCGGTATTCGGCAGGGTTGAGGTTACCTAATACGGCAGCATTGAGTTGTGCAAGATTGAAAAGTGTAATCCCATCATTTGTCCCGTCTTCGTCACAAACCGTTGTCAGTGTTGCGGGAATAGCGGGGATTTGTGGCGTTTTTACAATAGTGATATAAAAACTGCTTTCATCCGTACAGGCGGGTGTCCAAGGGGCGGTACCATAAACGTATAAAAGAATGGAATTGGTAATCGTGCTACCGCTGGCGACCTGGCCGCCGGTTCCGTTGGGTCCCCGATAGTATTTGCCAAATGTCAAAGGGGGCAACACATAACTCTCACAGGCGAATACATCTTCCGGTTCTTCTACATTAAAGATAGAAACGGAAAAGACTTTTTGATCGGAACAATTAACGGCTGTCCCGGTTTCCGCATACACATATACGACTTCGCTTGCCGTAAGGGTATCACCGGCATGAAGCATAGTGCCAACACCATTGGGCTGCGTAAAGTAATTTCCAACAGCCAGTGCAGGCAGGACATACGCATTGCAAATCTTAATATTGGCAACGGGGGCTACTACAGGAGTAGGGATGATGGTAATGAGAAAAGAATGTTCATCAATACAATTGAACCGTTCATTGGTTTCAGCATAGATATATAAGGTTTGCGTGGTGGTGATACTATCTCCGGCATGCATTGGAGTGCCTGTTTTTCCCGGTCCGGTATAATAATTTCCTACAGTAAGTGCAGGAAGGACATAAAGATCGCATCGGGTTACATCAGCAGGCGCATCAGCATGGATATTATGGATGGTGACGGTAAAACTATTACCAATACCACAGGGTGGATTCGTAGCTGTAGTCGCATAGATATAAATAGTTTGGTTTTCGGTAATAGCGGTGCCGGCAACGAGTTGGGTTCCTGTACCGTCAGGGCCTGTGAAATAATTTCCGACCGCCAGTGGTGTTAAGATATAAGGCGCATTGCAGGTGTCAACATCAGCTCTGGAATCAATCAGGGGATAATCATTAATAATGATGTTCTGGCTGATTTGATTGGTGCAGTTTTGTCCGCTATTGAAAGGATTATAGATGTAAACTACCTGGCTTTGAGTGATTACAAATCCAGGAGTCAATTGTACGCCCGTACCGTTAGGCCCCGTATAATAATTACCGACTTCTAATGAGGGTAGTGTGTAAGTGGCACAAGCCTGTACTTCTGTAGGAATGGTCTCAAAGGGTTGGCTTATGATGATATCAAAATGCATAGCATCCGTACAATTAGGTACATTGTTGGAAGGAACATATACATAAATTGTCTGTGTGCTTGTGATTACAGTACCAGCAGTAAGCAATGTTCCGGTTCCGGCCGGCCCTGTATAATAATTTCCAATCGGTAGTGGCGGTAAAATGTAATTCGAGCAATCTACTGCTGTAGCCGGCGGGGTGATTGTAATGAAAACGGTAAAACTCTTTTCGTCATGACAGATGTTATTGGTTTTGTATACATAAATTTCCTGCGTACTTGTAATTACAGTACCAGCAGTAAGTAATGTTCCGGTTCCGGCTGGGCCAGTATAATAATTTCCGCTATTGAGTTGTGGCAAGGTATAGGAAAAACAATCAAATACATCTGTAAATTCTGGTAATGCTTCAAACGGGATAACGGTAACCTGAAAAGAAGAATTAATCTGGCAGAAAGGCGGATCGGGTGAGACATAATGCACATAAACGGTCTGTGAAGTGGTTAGCGTAGCGCCAAAAGTAAGTGGCGTACCATTACCGCCCGGTGCAGTGAAAAAATGACCATAATCCAATGCGGGTAATGTATAGCTATTGCAACTGGTTGCATTATTGGGCGTTACCTCCTGGGCACTGACAACAGTAACTTTAAAACTGCTTTGACTCGTGCAAAACGGGGTAGTAGTGAATGCATTAAAAATATAAATCAATTGGGTACTGGTGATTACATTACCGGCAAAAAGAGGTGTTCCGGTTCCGTTAGGCCCTGTAAAATAGTTTCCGTTAGTGAGTGCTTCTAAGGTGTAAGTATCACAAACGATCACATTGGAAAGTATATCCACAGGCGGCAGTGGGCTTACACTGATCTCAAATTGTGTAGTGGTGTAACATTCAGGATCTGACCCATTTTGGACACGCACATAAATTGTGCCTGCCGGGGCTTCATAGCTTGTAGCATTCAAAGGTAGATTGCCGGCATTGGCATTTTCCGGAGTGGTATGGTAGGTCACGGTATAAATTGATGGCGATTGCCCATGGAGTATTTCGGCGTTTAACTGTGAGAAATTGAAATTTCCATTTGCGGGATTCCCGGGTACTGCACAACTCACTAAATTATGGGGAACTGTAGCTGTTGGAGGAGGAGTGAGCAATAACTGAAATGATTTTACAATAAAGCAGGAATTGGTTTTCGTAATGCGAACATAAATGGTCTGATTCCCGGTGCTGTTATAAAAGTTGGGTAACGGATTGTTGTCAGAATTGGCATCAGCAGCACTTTCGTAATAGGAAATTTGCATTCCGGGATTTAGGCCGGCTAAAAGGATTGGGGTATTGAGTCCAAGGTTATAACTGTATGTTGTAGCCCCTGTATTGCATTTGTAAAGCGGAATAGGATTTTGGGTGATCAAAGCCGGATAGAATTCAACGATAATCGTGTCGCTGGCAGGATTCACACAGGGAGTATTGATATTATTGTAAATAACACCATAGGTGCCAGGCTGGCTGACGATCAGGTCCGGGCCATTTTGATTGGCAATAATAACGCCATTTTTGGTCCATACAAAAGTATATTCCAAAGGATTTAATCCCGTTGTGAGCGTATGGGACGTTCCGGCACATACTGCATTTTGAGCGGCAATTGTGAGATCAGGCCCTAATACGTTTTGCCCGATGTTAAAGCTGCTGGCGGAAAGAAAAATAGCAGAATCTGACTCATAATCCAGCCGGTCTGCAATGACCAGTTTGATATGGTAAGGCGTGTTGGGAATCAATACTGCAGAGGCCTGCATGACTACTGTCTGACCATTGTAATTTGTTGCCGAAGCCAAAGCGTTCGATCCTCCGTTAAAACGATGGAAAAACTGTGAATTGGCAGAAGGGCAGGTCGAATTGTAAAGGTAATCCCGTATCGTCTGTACAGAGATGGGAAGGCTCGTTCCGGGCACAACGGCTAAATTGGTTGTCTGTCCGGTAGCAGTATTCGTCAATAAAAAGGCAAAAGCATCTGAAAACTGGCATTGGTAATTTCCATATTCCTCTGAGGCGAAAAGAAAATCAAAGCTGAAACTGGGAGAAATAGGCGTAAAGTCGAATTCCAACACTGTAGCATTAGTAGAAGTCATAGGAATCCCCGCTTGTGCCAATATTGCCTCAAGATCGGTGTCGCCAATCCAGCTGGCATTACCGTCATTGAGTATGCTTGTATTGGGACCGGGTGCATTGGCAGCATTCCCACTGGTGAGGATAACCCCACTTTGCATCGGAAATCCCGGATTGGTATTTTCAAAATAACCAATCCCGTTAGTAGTGCCAAACTGGGTACCCGTACGCCACGTGACGTTGGAAGAAGGGTTACAAGGAGAATTGATCAGTACTTGGGATACTAATTGGGGTACGGTGTACGTGGAAGTATCCACTGTTATAGACTGTGCCATACAAATAGCACCGCCGTACATCATAAAAAAGAGTAGTAGGCCTTTTTTCATGACAGGGGAATTTACGTGATGCAAAAAATAAACTAACTTTTAAAATGGGGCTCTTAAAAATTAATTTCTCATATAAAGTTACTTCAAAAAAACATACGTTATTTAAAAATATGCAGCCAAAACGCATTAATTATCAATATATTAACGTTAAATAGTGGTCTTTTGCCTGCTAAATGAATCATCAAACTAAAATGATGGAACTTTGGGTTTTAATTCCCTTTTTGGAGGGTAATTGTTAGGGGATAAAATGAAAAAAATTCCCATTCATAATTTGGGTCAGAATGATTATCTTTGCACGCTTAAATAAAAAGAAAAATGACTTTACAGGATATTTTACAAAAACCTATTGAAAATGCAGTTCAGAATTTGTTTGGAATAGCACTTGAAAAAGTGGAATTTCAGGCAACACGACGAGAATTTGAAGGGGATATTACTGTGGTATTGTTTCCTTTGGTAAAAATAACAAGAAGCAATCCAGCCGATATCGGAACTAAAATCGGTAACTACTTAGTCGAGAATATCGCTGAGGTGGATCGTTTTAATGTAGTATCAGGATTTTTAAATATTGTAATTTCTGATGCATTTTACCTCAAGTTTTTCAACACGATTAAAGATGATGCCCAATTTGGTTTTGTAACACCCAAAGAAGGCGATACCTCCATATTGGTAGAATATTCTTCTCCCAACACCAATAAGCCACTCCATTTAGGGCATGTTAGGAATAATTTATTAGGATATGCTGTTGCAGAAATTATTAAAGCTTCCGGGAAGAAAGTTTATAAAACCCAAGTGATTAATGACCGTGGTATCCATATCTGTAAATCCATGCTGGCTTGGCAAAAATTCGGTAATGGTGAAACTCCGGAAAGTACCGGATTAAAAGGAGATAAGCTGGTAGGAAAATATTATGTTGCATTTGATAAAGCCTATAAAGCAGAAATAAACGAATTAATAGCGGAAGGCAAAACAGAGGAAGAGGCAAAGAAAGTAGCGCCAATTTTACTTGAAGCCCAGCAGATGCTTCAAAAATGGGAAGCTGGTGATGAAAAGGTAAAAGCCCTTTGGGAAATGATGAATAAGTGGGTGTATAAGGGATTCGAAGAAACCTATGCAAATTTAGGCGTTAATTTCGATAGCCTTTATTATGAAAGCAACACCTATCTGTTAGGAAAAGATATTGTGCAGGATGGCCTGGAAAAAGGCATTTTCTTTAAGAAAGAGGATGGTTCCGTATGGATCGACCTGACACCTGACGGATTGGATGAAAAAATTGTATTGCGTTCTGACGGTACTTCGGTTTATATGACACAGGATATCGGAACCGCAATCCAGCGTGTTAAAGATTTGCCGAATGTTGGCGGAATGGTGTATACCGTAGGGAATGAGCAGGATTATCATTTTAAAGTGCTGTTCCTGATCCTGAAAAAATTAGGATTTGACTGGGCAGAGAACCTGTACCATCTTTCTTATGGAATGGTAGACTTACCTTCGGGAAAAATGAAAAGCCGTGAGGGAACTGTCGTAGATGCTGATGACCTTATGGAAGAAATGACACTGACAGCCCGAAAAATTTCAGAAGAACTGGGGAAACTGGAAGGATATAGTGAAGAGGAAAAATCAAAATTATACCGTACCATCGGACTTGGCGCTTTGAAATATTACCTGTTGAAAGTAGATCCTAAAAAAAGAATCCTTTTTGATCCGGAAGAATCGGTTGATTTTGCCGGGAATACAGGCCCGTTTATCCAATATACCTACGCGAGAATCCAGTCGATTATCAGAAAAGCTGATTTTGATTTCTCCGGAGTATTGGAAGGTATTGTATTACATGAAAAAGAAAAAGAACTACTGAAACAATTGATCTTATTCCCTGAAGTGATACAATCTGCTGCACAAAATCATAGCCCGGCGCTTATTGCGAATTATACCTATGACCTGGTACGCGAATACAATTCATTTTACCAGGGCGTGCCTATTTTGGCCGCTGCCGACCTGAATGAAAAAGCATTCCGTGTGCAATTGTCTAAAAAAGTGGCCGATACCATCAGTGCGGCACTGAAACTTTTAGGGATTAGTGTTCCCGAGCGAATGTAAAAATGGGTACTAAGAATGTTGTTTATACGTTAGTGTTAATCCAATGAAGACACCTAAATCATATTTTTTTCAGTCTTTCAGCATATT
This sequence comes from Flavobacterium kingsejongi, assembly GCF_003076475.1. Taxonomy (NCBI): domain Bacteria; kingdom Pseudomonadati; phylum Bacteroidota; class Flavobacteriia; order Flavobacteriales; family Flavobacteriaceae; genus Flavobacterium; species Flavobacterium kingsejongi. The sequence continues at coordinate 2,149,208 of NZ_CP020919.1, forward strand.
GTTGCTGGCAGCAGCAGCTTTTTTAATATTTAAAAAAGTACTTCCCAATAAAATCTTCTCGGAGAAACCAGGCCTTACTAAAAATGTCCTGGTGGACAGCCTGATGCTGGAAGCCGTGGCGGAAGATGATACTGTTGCAGAAGCCAATGATTCTACATTAGCCAAAAAAGCCGTGGTTTTCGATGAAACCAATGGTATTGTTTTTCCGAACGAAACCTTTACTGATTATAAAGGGTACCAATACCTGATTTCTTTCTTTGAAAAATTATTCAAGCTGGAAACCGAACAGTCAGGCGCAGTGCGCATCGCTTATTTTGGTGATTCGATGACCGATGGGGATATGATTGTTCAGGATATCAGGTCAAATTATCAGGCCAAATATGGAGGACAGGGCGTAGGGTTTGTATCCATTAACTCGGAATCTGCAGCTTCCCGAAGCACCATTACCCATGAGTTTTCTAAAAACTGGAAAATGCAATCCTACCTTAACGTAAAACGACCAATTCGCCCTTTTGGGGTGAATGGCCGCGTATTTTTTGCCAATGATACAGCCCACGTGGAATGGGTACGCTATAAAGCAAACAAAACACGTTTTGCTACCGAATTGGATAATCCTACATTATTTTATGGTAAATCAGGAAACAGAAGTGGCTCATTGTCCATTCTTGTAGATAAGGATACGGTAAAAATGACTAAAAAACTAAATCCTTCCGGAATATTAAATACCCTGCAGATCGCTCCTCATGCGATCAAAGGATTTAAAGCCAATTTTATACATGCCGATTCCATTCCGATTTACGGATTTAACTTTGATGATGGAAAAGGAGTACATGTCGATAACTTCTCGCAAAGAGGAAATTCAGGTTTGCCGATAACGACTTTTAATGTAGGGTTGATGCGTGCCTTTCAAGAAAAATTAGATTATGACCTGATTGTATTGCATTATGGGACCAATGTATTGAACTACGGAACCAAAAATTACAGTTGGTATGAAAAGAGCATGACCAAGGTAATAAGCCACCTGAGGGAATGTTTTCCAAATGTGCCGATCCTGATTATTTCTTCGGCAGATAAAGGCACAAAATATGACCTGGAAATGAAAACGGATTCCGCTGTCGTACCGTTAACAACGGCTCAAAAAAGATACGCACTTAATAATAAAGCAGGATTTATCAATTTATATACCCTGATGGGAGGAGATGGATCGATGGTGAAATGGGTGGAAGAAGTTCCGGCTATGGCCAATAAAGATTATACCCATTTTAATTTCAGAGGGGCTAAAAAAGTGGCTGAAATGTTATATGGCCAACTGGATCAGGGGTATGAGCAATATAAGGTTTTACGAAAAAATAAAAAGATAACCGTCAAAAAAGCACCTGTAAAAAAGGATAGCATTTTTACACAATCCGATACTACAAATGCTCAATAAAGTACTGTTTACTTTTATCGTGATGCTGTTCGGGTTTACCGGATGTGCGCAGACACCCGATTCCCTGATTGTGGAAATCGATTCCATGTCGGTCGATTCAACCGATATACCTATTGCCCCAAATGTATTGGTGAATGCGGCAGTATTGAAACCATTTTTTACCAAGTTGCAACGACTGGAACAAGATAAAACAGGCCAGATTAATATTGTCCATATCGGGGATTCGCACATACAGGCCGATTTGTATTCCGGGGTTGTGCGCAGTGGCTTCCAGCAGGCCTTTGGAAATGCCGGGCGCGGATTGCTGTTTCCACACAATCTGGCACGTACCAATGGCCAATTTGATGTTCGGTTTTCGTCCAATGAAACCTGGCAGAGTTACAGGAATATTTCTCCGGTAGTCGGTAATCCTGTAGGATTAAGTGGGATTGCTTTGTTCACGAAGTCCGATGATTTTGCGATTGAAATCAATATCAAATCAGAAGAGAATTACTTCAATACCCTAAAGCTGATTACACCTCAGAACAAGAATATGTTTGAACTGGCTACCAGTAAAAAAATAATCAAACTGGAAAGTACCAAACCCAAAACGGTTACACATCGCATCCGGAATGGAGAAGCACTTTCAATCATTGCAGACAAATACAATGTTTCCCTTGCGGCCCTGAAAAAAGCCAATAAGTTAACATCAAATAATATCAGGGCTGGGCGTACGTTGAAAATCCCTTCCAGCCAAACGGAGAAAAGAGTAATTGAGCGTTCGGAATTCATCAATTTCCCGCTTGAAACCGCTGCCAATTACCATTATTATAAAACTGGCGAAGCATTGGGTAAGATTTACCTGTTGCCCAATAAAGAAGAGCGTGATTTTGCTTTGAATGGAATAGTCCTGGAAAATAATAACCCCGGTGTACTGTACCATAATATCGGTGTCAATGGCGCTAAATTTTCGGATTACAACAAATACCCGGTCTTTTTTGAACAGCTGAAAGCCCTACAGCCCGATTTGATTATCCTGTCTTTGGGAACCAATGAAAGCTTTGATAAAATGATTGTGGAGCAGTACATGGGCCAGCTGGATCTGTTTATTAAGAGCTTAAAAGATAATGACATTAAAGCCGAAATCATTGTTTCAACACCACCGGTATCTTTATTCCAGCGCAAATACCCGAATGTTTTTTGTGCAGATTATGCCAAAAACATCCTGGATGGAGCGGTTAAAAAACAATATGCTGCCTGGGATCTCTATACCCAATTGGGTGGATTGTACGGCGCACAACGCTTGTCGGAAAAAGGATTATTAGGATCAGACAAAGTACATTATACAAAACAAGGCTACGAAAAACAAGGGAATCTTCTTTTTCAGGCGATTATGGATGCTTATTCAAATTACAAATTAACTAAAGTAAATTAATGACTGCCGATATTCTAAATTGGTTCACGGAAGATCAGAACAAACTGACCTGGGAAAATATTCAGTCCTGGTTCATTTATAATCCTAAACAGCCGCTTTTATTCAATTCGGGTTTGTTTCTGGGGATGTTTCTTCTATTTTATATCGTTTATATTACGACGCGAAAAACGTTCTACCTGCGATTGGTCTATGTGATTTTATTCTCGCTGTTCTTTTACTACAAGTCGAGTGGGATTTACTTTCTGTTGCTGATATTGTCCTCCGTAGTCGATTATTCACTCAGTAGTGTCATTTATAAGGAAGACCGCGTAGGGTGGAAAAAATTCTATTTGTTCATTAGTATCGTCGTTAACCTGGGGCTATTGGGGTATTTTAAATATACCAATTTCCTGATTGGAACGTACAACGATTTATTTACGGCACATTATGCTTTCCATAATATTTTGCTGCCTGTAGGGATTTCATTTTACACCTTTCAGTCGATCAGTTATATCATTGAGATTTACCGTAAGGAAATTGTACCGACCAATAATTACATCGAGTATTTATTTTTCGTCTCCTTCTTTCCGCAACTGGTGGCGGGACCGATTGTACGTGCAAAAGATTTCCTGCCACAGATTTACCAAAAGCTGAACCTGACGCGGGATGATGTAAATCGGGCATTATTCCTGATCATCGGTGGATTATTAAAGAAGACGGTAATCTCTGATTATATCTCACTGAATTTTGTGGACCGGGTTTTTGACAGCCCCTCCAGTTATACCGCTTTTGAAAACCTGATGGCTTCCTATGGATATGCCATCCAGATCTATTGTGATTTCTCCGGATATTCCGATATGGCCATTGGAGTAGCATTATTGCTTGGTTTTAAATTGCCAACCAATTTCCGCACTCCTTACCAATCGGTATCGATTACCGAGTTTTGGAGACGCTGGCATATTTCGCTTTCCACCTGGTTAAAAGATTTCCTTTACATTTCTGTGGGAGGGAACCGGGAAGGTACTTTTGCCGGATTCTTATTTCCAACGGTCTTTTTTGCCGGTTTAATTGCCTGGGGCGTATATTATATGAATGTGAGTATGATACCGCTGATCATTAGTATTTCGGCTTCGGTAATTTTTATCTTGACTTTTTTGCTATCCAAAGAAAAAAACAGGACAATGTATACCAATGTCAATCTGATGACGACTATGTTATTGGGAGGATTATGGCATGGCCCAAGCCTTAGGTTTATTATTTGGGGAGCCCTGCATGGTATGGCCTTGGCTGTTCATAAAATTTTCATGGAATTTTTTCCTTCCAAAAAAGATTCAAAAACCGTTTGGAGTAAAATCTCAATGGTGCTTTCAGTATTACTGACTTTTCACTTTGTTGTTTTTTGCTGGTTGTTTTTCCGGGCAAAAGATTTTGCAACCGCATTACAGATTATCGATAATATAGGACAGCTGCAGTTCAATATAGAACAATGGCAGACTATCATAATGGGGTACCAAAATGTATTTTTACTGATGCTGATTGGGTATGTATGGCACTTCCTGCCGGAAAGAGTTATCGGATTCTTGCGGGATGGTTTCTATGCCATGCCAATACCGGTAAAAGCAATAGTGCTTGCGCTGATATTCTGGGTAGTTTATGCAACCGCTTCTGCCGAAGCACAGCCCTTTATTTACTTCCAGTTTTAAGATTAGACCATCAAAGGATCCGTAGTCACTCCAGATCCTTTGTTGCTTTTAGAATGTATATTTCACCGATAGATTTGGTGTCCGTGACAGGGAATACGTATTCACGCTCTCAATGGAGTTCGTGTCGGTGTTCACACGGTAATAGCGATTGATCAGGTTCTTTTTATCCAATATATTTAATACGGCTGCTGCTAACTCCAATTGAGCGCCACATTGAAGCTGCCAGGTATAGGCTGCTGAAAAGTTTACCTGGAAATAATCACTTAATGTCGTATTGTTGGGCATATTGTAGTTGATTGTTGGTTTTAACGGATTGTCCAATGCTACTACAGAACTCAGCGGAGTAGTTTCGGGCCTTCCGGAATGCCATTTGGAACCCACAGCTATTTTCAGCTGCTTGTATTCATAAACTCCCGCCCAGGAGATACTATGCACAACCTGAAAGTTATTGGTAAACTGGGACGGAATATAGGTGTCGAAGGTATATTCGCTATTTGTTATCCCATAACTCAACCAGGAATATACCCGGCCAAAATTGCGCTGTATCAGGAATTCCGATCCCAAAACGCTGTAATCCCCATTGATCTTAATAAATTCCAATTGGTTTTGAAAAGCCTGGCTCCGACTTGAAATCCCGGAAACTTTCTTGTAATAGTTATCCATGCTTAACAGCCAGTCCTGTGTTTTATAAGTAAAGCCTATTGCTATTTGGGAGCTCCTTTGAATAGGGATTGTGGTTTCATTAGACAATGTCCATCGCCTTTTTTCGATTCCTAAAAAGTCCTGTTGCAGGTCAATGATTTGGGATGCGGTCTGGCTTTTTCGCTCTCCGGAAATCTCAAGATGCAGGGATGTTGTCAGGGCATAATCCAATTGCAGCCTTGGTTCCAGGATGAATTTAGAAAACGTTTCGATGTAATTGGTACGCAAACCCGTTTTTAGAAAAAAACGATTGTTGGGCTGGTAGACGGTTTCCACAATGGCAGCATGGCTCCTTACTACTTCTTTTACTTTTCGGGAATATACCGGTTTGTTGATATTGTCATTATTAGTGATGCCAATTTCATTGTATTGATAACCGCTGCTAAAGGTGAAATCGGAGGTGATTTTTTGATGGTCTTCAATCCGGATTCCCATGTCTGTAACCCTATTTTGCTGATTCAGGTTTTGATTGTTTTCCAGTGCATTGTTGGTTGCATCGAGATTGTAATACGAAATATAACCATCAGCTTTAGTAGTATGGTTTTCGTTCCAATGGTGCTGTATACCTGTTGTGACGCCAAAATTTTGTTGTTCCAACTGGCTGTTTTTTGCACGGAATTGTATGGCGTTAGCATTTTCCTGATGGATGTCCAATACATTGCTGATCCCGATTACTGCTGCGGTGACCTCCGAACGGTTTCCTATTTTCTGCTGGTATTGCGCAGTAAAATCATAAAAATAGAATGTTTCGGCGGAGTGATAGGCTGCATTTTTTTGACTGTGGATGTCGGTTACAATGGTATTTTGAAAAACCCTGTCGTAGTAGTTCTGATAAGTTGGGGTTGCTAATAAATCAGTATAGGAACGACGTGCCGAAATCCGGAAATTGGCACGTTCAGAAAGCGGCATTTGCGTATGAAATTCAGCACTGATAAGATTACTGCTAAATCCCGTCGCCGGTTTGACTTCATTTTCTGTAAAAGACGTAATAGCGACGAGGCTGGAAGTGCTTTCACCATAAAAAGCAGAAGTGCCATTTTTAAAAATAGTGACCTTTTCTGTCAGGGTGGGACTGAATACCGAGATCATCCCGAAAAAATGACCAGTCTGGAACAGCCGGATGCCATTCCATAAAAATAAATTCTGATCGTGTGTCCCACTGCGTACATTCAGGTTGGAGGTAGTTTCGTCAGCACTGTAAATACCCGGTAGCTGTTGCATCGTTTGTAAAACATCAGGTTCTGTAAGGCCGGGGAGGATACCAAAATGTTTGGGTTTTATAATAAATGCTCCGGTTAGGCTTTTGGAGATACCGGTAGTCAGGTACCGGGCAATGGTGATTTCCTGAAGCGGTATAGTGATTTTTTCCAGTGATTCTGTCTCGGGAATTGATTCGGCCTTTTTCGAAGAAACAGCAATGTATTTTTCGTTGATTCGGGCAAATTGTAATCCGGTCTGCTGTTCCAGATAGGTAAGCTTGGCCGAAAGAGATAGCTCTTTTGATGGCGGAACTACTTGGATAGCGGCTACTTCTTTTTCGAGGTAATTAAACTGGACCTCATGCATCTTGGAGATTGTAGCCAATATGTTTTGTAAAGGAACAGGGCGTGCGTTGTGCTGGCAATATACAAATTGACCGATTAAAAGAAATGCAAGTAGCCAAAAGGATTTAACGGGTCGAATCATTTGGGGTTAAGCTATACTTTTTATCCGATATTTTAGAATAGGTCAGGTGATAAGTGGCAGAGATGATTTTTAAAGTGGTTTCCAAATCATTTCCGGGTAGCGTTCCGGTAAAATGAGCCTCTGAAATAGGTCCCTGATAGGTAAGGCTAATCGCATAGGTACGTTCAATTTCGGTGAGCATCATCTTCAGGGAACTATCATAAAAGGCAAGTGAGCCCGAAATCCAATCCGGCGCTGTAGCCTGCAATGGCAAAGCATTACTGTTTTTTTTATCCCGGATAATAAGCTGTTCGCCTTTATGGAGTTTCGTTTGAATGGTACCCGAAACGACCCATACACTCCCTTCATAACAGGCAACTTCAAAAGCACTGTCACGGGATTTTACATTAAATTGTGTTCCGGTTACAGTAACGGTTCCCTGTGGTGTAGTGACTTCAAATTTTTTGCCCTTTGCCACTTTGAAATAGGCCTCACCATCCAGGTGTAGTTTACGGCGGGAAGACCAGAACCATTTGGCATAGGAAATTTCAGAGCCGGAATTCAGGGCTACTTCGGAATGATCTGGTAAGGAAAAGTTTAACTTCTCTCCGGCTACTGCTACTACGGCAGTGGTGCTAGTGTAGGCCAGCACGAATGCCAGCCCTAATACAACGACAATCATGGCGGCTATTTTTAAAAAAACACTCGGTTTCCAGATCCTTTGCGGTTGCTTTTTTAAAGTGGTTATTGTTTCTAGCTGTGATGTTGTATCAAAATCCGGAGCTTCCAGCATACTGGAATAATGCTTGATTTTGGCATACGTTTCAAATTCCGGAGTAGCTTCAAAAGCCTCCAGTTCTTCATTAGTCATTTCTCCAGCAAGCCATTTCGCTAAGTCAAAATTGCGTTCCATCCTTCTCTTTATTAGTTCAGTTTAATCATTAAAAAAACGTATTCACAGTATCGATCTCCTTTCGGAGTGCGACCAAAGCGGCATGAATCCTCTTCTCAACTGCTTTTACACTAATGTCCATTATTTCAGCAATTTCACGGTATTTTTTTCCATCAATGCGATGCAGGAGAAAAGCAGTACGCTGGGCTTCTGTAAGCTTTCCAATTACTCCGCTCAATTTGGTTTTAAATTCAGCTTCTTCCAGTATAAATTCGGGGCTTTCAATAGTATAAAACGTGTTGTTTTTGGATTTGGAATACTGCAGCACAACCTTTTGATGGGCAATCTGGTTCAATGTGGCATTGTTAGCTACTTTATAAACAAAACCTTTTGCTTTTTCCAAAGGCACTGCTGCACAATTTTCCCACAGTTTTACAAACGCTTCCTGTGAAATGTCATTTGCCTGTTCTTTATTCCCGAATTTATAAAACAGATAGTTCCGTAATGTTTGGGCATTCAGCCGAAAGAAATTGGAAAAGGCCAATTCTTCACACATGCCGGCTATTTTTTGTATTTTGTTCATGGATGCAAAATAGACAGTGTTGGTTACAGAACAGCCAGAAGCATAAAAACCCTACTTTCAGTTGTTTATTTTTTTCAAATATAGTTTTAAATTAAAATAGTGACTTTCTTTGGGGAGGGTTTTTTGAAATTCATTTGTTTACTATCCAACAACCTAAAACAAATCCTTATGAATAATTTTAAAAAATTACAATTGTTGCTTCTCTGCGCTCTTTTTGTAGGGTTACTTTTTGCAGCATGCCAGAATGACGATGTTGATATTAATGATCAGGACACGAAGCTATTAACCAGGAATTCTCCCTTAACCAATTTATTGCAACGTGCTTCCATGTACGATACGACATTGGATAACGCGATTGACAGCACCAGTTGCTTTTCGGTCAAACTACCCGTACAGGTAGATGTTAATGGGCAGTTGGTGACACTCAGCAGTCCATCCGATTACCATTTGGTGGCCGATATTTTTTTACAATTCCCCAATGCCGACAATTATATGGGGTATCAGTACCCGATAACAGTAATTTATTCTAATTACGATGAAGCAGTAGTAAACAATAGCGATGAATTGAATAGTTTACGTCAGGAATGTGGCGTTACGCTTCCTGGTGAACCCATTTATTGTTTTGCGATTAGCTATCCGATACAGGTTTTTGGATATGACAGTAATTTTCAACTCGCCCATACCTATACCGTTACTAATAATACAGCATTATTCCTGTTGCTATACAATTTGGAGGCAAATGAATTTTATGCGATTGATTATCCCATATCCATAATGATTAACCCAGTAGGGGAATCGGTTCCTGTGAATAGTAATATGGAACTTATGGCAGTGCTCAATACTGCTATTATAAATTGTAGTGGCACGACACCACCTTGTATCCCTACCAATCTAAATGACGGCCTGATTGTGTATTATTCTTTTGGAAATGGCAGTTTGCTGGATTCTAAAGGTGGCGCACACCTGACCAATACAACTACAGCCCATTTTGCTGCCGATAGGGGAGGGAATCTAAATTGTGCCTACGAGTTTGATGCCGCAACCGGTACGTTTTTAAGCGCCACGAATACCACCGCATTAAATGGCCTTACCCAAATGTCAGTTTCCTTATGGTACCAGCCGGGAGTAGATCAATCGGAATATGAATTGCTGATTGGACGTGATACCGGAATGCATTGTCCCGATACAAATGGGCAATGGTCTGTAGGGTTGTATGACCTGAGGCGGGCAGTATTCGGTTACAAGAACTCCGTATGGCAGGTCAACGGATCCCAGGAAAATATCTGGTATCATGTAACAGCAACTTATAACCAGGTAAATAATACGATAAAAATATACACCAATGGGGTATTGGATGAGACTGCTACCGGAATTGCAAATTGTGGTACGGCAGGACCACCGACAGTACAGGATATTGGGGATTTATTTATCGGTAAAAATTTCACGGGCAAAATTGATGATGTCGCTATTTACAACCGGGAACTGAACGCTGCAGAAGTTACACAGTTGTATGGGCTTCAGCCTTGTTGTCAATAAATTCAAAAATAAGAACAAAACGAAACCAGTCTGTAACAGACTGGTTTTTTTATTGGCAGAAATCTGAAAATTTCAAAATCAAATCCTTAAATTTGCACCTCAATAAAAGCGATATAACGTATGTTCGATAATTTAAGCGATAAATTAGACAAAGCCTTTCATATATTAAAAGGGCACGGAAAAATTACAGAAGTAAATGTGGCCGACACTTTAAAAGAAGTACGACGCGCACTTTTGGATGCCGACGTCAATTTTAAAATTGCCAAAGAATTTACCACCAAAGTAAAGGAGAAAGCGATTGGACAGGATGTATTGACTACGTTGCAGCCAGGACAACTTTTGGTAAAACTGGTAAAGGATGAACTGACAGAATTAATGGGAGGGGATGTAGCTGGGATCAATCTTTCCGGGACACCTACAGTAATCCTGATGTCAGGGCTTCAGGGATCTGGGAAAACGACTTTTTCCGGAAAACTGGCTAATTTCCTGAAAACAAAGAAAAATAAAAAACCACTTTTGGTGGCTTGTGATATCTACCGTCCGGCGGCAATCAACCAGTTGCACGTTGTGGGAGATCAGATTGGGGTGGAAGTATATTCTGAACCTGAAAATAAAAATGCTGTTGCTATTGCAGAAAATGCAATCAAGTATGCAAAAGCAAATGGTTTTAATGTCGTTATCGTCGATACAGCAGGTCGTTTGGCTATTGACGAAGAGATGATGAACGAGATTGCCAATGTGCATAAAGCGATTCAGCCGCAGGAAACCTTATTTGTTGTGGATTCCATGACAGGTCAGGATGCGGTAAATACAGCAAAAGCATTTAACGACCGTTTGAACTTTGACGGGGTAATCCTGACAAAATTAGATGGTGATACCCGTGGTGGGGCTGCTATCTCGATCAAGTCTGTTGTCAATAAACCGATTAAATTCATCGGTACAGGAGAGAAAATGGAAGCGATTGACGTTTTCTATCCGGCTCGTATGGCAGAACGAATCCTGGGTATGGGTGACGTTATCTCCCTGGTGGAAAGAGCGCAGGAACAATTTGACGAAGAAGAAGCCCGTAAATTACAAAAGAAAATTGCCAAGAATGAATTTGGCTTTGATGACTTCCTGACACAGATCCAGCAGGTGAAGAAAATGGGAAATATGAAAGACCTGGTAGGGATGATTCCTGGTGCAGGCAAAGCCCTGAAAGATGTAGAAATTGAAGATGACGCCTTCAAGCATATTGAAGCCATAATCCACTCCATGACGCCTACTGAAAGGACCAAGCCAGCGATCATCGACGCCAAGCGTAAAACGAGGATTGCCAAAGGTTCCGGAACCAATATCCAGCAGGTAAATCAACTCATGAAGCAATTCGACCAGATGAGCAAAATGATGAAGATGATGCAGGGCGGCGGCGGAAAAAACCTCATGAGAATGATGGGAGGAATGAAAGGAATGCGATAAAAATACTTTGAGGTTTAAAATTCTACGGAATCTTAAACCTTAAATTTTTTACATAAACAACACTATTACCAACTGAAGTATCCAGGGTTCCAAAGGACTCCGGGCTTCAAATTTTAAAACTACTACGAAATGCAACTACTAGACGGAAAAAAAACATCCGAAGACATTAAAATTGAGATTACTGCCCAGGTGCAGAAAATGAAAGACAATAACGAAAAAGTGCCCCATCTGGCGGCTATTATTGTTGGGAATGATGGTGCAAGTCTTACCTATGTCGGAAGTAAAGTAAAAGCGTGTGAGCGTGTAGGATTTGAATCATCCCTGATTAAAATGCCAAGCACGACCTCTGAAACGGAATTACTGCAAAAAATAAAAGAATTGAATGAAGATGATAACATCGACGGATTTATCGTTCAGTTACCATTACCGGAACAAATTGATACCCAGAAAGTATTATTAGCCGTAGATCCAAGTAAAGATGTGGATGGTTTCCACCCGGAAAATTTCGGTAAAATGGCACTTGATATGACTACTTTTATTCCAGCAACACCGTTTGGGATTTTAGAATTATTGGAGCGTTATGGTGTAGAGACCCAGGGGAAACATACGGTAGTAATCGGTAGAAGCCATATCGTAGGCCGTCCAATGAGTATTTTAATGGGAAGAAAAGGATTTCCTGGAAATTCAACCGTAACATTGACACATAGTTATACCAAAAATATTGCACAAATAACGACACAGGCAGATATCATTATCACTGCTTTAGGAGTGCCTAATTACCTGAAAGCAGAAATGGTTAAGGATGGAGCTGTAGTAATTGACGTGGGTATTACCAGAGTAGCGGATGACAGAAATGAAAAAGGGTATGTGATCACAGGTGATGTTGATTTTGAAAATGTAAGCAAAAAAGCGTCATTTATTACCCCGGTTCCTGGCGGTGTAGGTCCTATGACCATTGCGATGCTGCTGAAAAATACCTTACTGGCCCGAGAGCAAAAAAGATTAAAACAATAATAGTTTACCGAAAGCCCCAAGCAATGTTTGGGGCTTTTTTATGAAGGAGGCATAAAAAAAATCTTAAAGTTGGTGATTGCAACTGTTTTTTAGGAAATAAACAATACTTTTGCAGTCGAAATAAAAAAACACTTAGAAATGGACGATTATTATTCGAGTTGTTAAACCGGAATAGAGCTTAATTAAGGATTACTCTATTCAAACTCACCCCCACGATTAGAGAATTATTATAAAAGCTTTACCGAAACAAAACGAATGTGTTTCCATTGAAGTAGGCAATCCAAAACTCCGGATTGCTTCCGAATTCTATTTTTATCTACTATAGATTCTTTCAATGATTACCCTTTTTTGCTGCTTTTTATAATGATCAGTTACCAAAATCATTTAAAAACAATTAATAACAAATTAGCGTTATGACATTGAATATTCAAGAACTGAACAAAAAACACCCAAGTGATATTGCTGAAGCCATTGCTAAACTTAGCAAAAGCGAACAGGCACTTTCTTTTCTCATGCTTTCCGGAGTAGTCGAAGGGGAAGTTTTTGCCTATTTTGATAAAGATACTCAGGAAAATATATTAAAAAGCCTCGGTTCCAACGAGATTGTTGAGATCCTTAAAACCATGTCGCCTGATGACCGGACCCAGTTATTCTCTGATTTTCCGGATCATATTGTGAAAAAGGCGGTGAATTTATTACCTGAGGAAGAAAGAAAAATAGCTCTCACACTTATCGGATATGATGAGAAAAGTGTGGGAAGGATGATGACACCTTATTATATCCAGGCCAATAAAGAATGGACCATCCGGCAGACTTTGTCCCACATTAAAAAAAATGGGCAGAAGGCAGAAACACTCAATTTCGTGTATGTGGTAGATGAAGCCCTCCGGCTCATCGATGATATCCGGATCGGGAACATTCTTATGGCTGATGAAGATGACACTATCGAATCCGTAATGGGAAACCATTATGTCGCTTTATATGCAACGCAAAATGTGGAAGAAGCCATTACCATATTTGAAAAATACGACCGTGCAGCCTTACCGGTGATTTCGGATAACGGAATTTTGGTAGGGATTGTTACATCAGATGATATCTTGGACCAGGTAGAAAAAAGAGATACGGAAGACATCCAGAAATTCGGTGGACTGGAAGCTTTGGAACTTCCCTACGTGAAAACACATCTTTTGGAGATGATTAAAAAACGTGCCGGATGGCTCGTGGTTTTGTTTCTCGGAGAAATGCTTACCGCTTCGGCAATGGGCTATTTTGAAGGTGAAATTGATAAAGCTGTCGTGCTGGCGTTGTTCATTCCTTTGATTATCTCCAGTGGGGGAAATTCCGGATCACAAGCTGCAACACTAATTATCCGTGCGATGGCATTGAAAGAGTTAAAGCTCAAAGATTGGTGGTACGTGATGAAACGGGAAATCTCTTCCGGCTTCATGCTGGGGTCTATTTTGGGAATTATAGGATTTCTGAGGATAATGATCTGGCAGGAATCAGGATTGTATGACTATGGCGTATATTGGGAGCCTGTAGCATTCACAGTATCCTTATCATTGGTATTTATAGTGTTATGGGGTACATTATCCGGGTCAATGATTCCGTTCGTTTTGAAACGGCTGGGACTTGATCCTGCAACATCATCAGCACCATTTGTGGCGACACTGGTAGATGTGACCGGATTGATTATTTACTTCTCCATCGCTTCTGTAATATTGAGCGGTAAACTATTATAAAAAGAAAACCCTAAACGATTCGTTTAGGGTTTTCTTTTATCATCAGATCGGTTAGTGTACCGTGTTGGTGCCGGTCGGCCAAAAGGCCTTGGAGCATTCTCTTTCGGTAAAGAACCTTCTTCGGTTTTAGTAGAGGGAGCAATTAACTGGTTTAATTCAGTAATTTCAGCCTCGGTCAGTTCACGATAGCGGCCTACAGGAATATCCAGGGAAATATTGATAATCCGGATTCTTTTCAGGGCGACAACTTCATAACCTAAATATTCACACATTCTTCGAATTTGCCGGTTCAATCCCTGGGTCAGGATAATTTTAAAAATGTATTTGCTTACCTGTTCCACCTTGCATTTTCGGGTTACCGTGTCTAAAATAGGAACACCATTTCCCATCCGTTCTATAAAACGATCGGTTATCGGGCGGTTTACGGTAACAGTATATTCTTTTTCGTGATTGTTTCTTGCCCGTAATATTTTGTTGACAATATCGCCATCATCTGTCATAAAAATCAGTCCCTCACTCGCTTTATCCAATCGTCCGATTGGGAAGATACGCTTTGGGTAATTAATATAATCAACGATATTGTTTGGCGTGTCAAGATTGGTAGTGCACTCAATGCCTACCGGTTTGTTAAAAGCCAGATAGATATTTTTGCCTCTTTTCTCCAATATAAGTTTACCGTCAACGCGTACTTCATCATCAGGCGATACTTTAGTGCCCATTTCCGGTACGATACCATTGATGGTCACACGGCCTTCTTCAATAAGTTTGTCTGCCTCACGGCGGGAGCAATAGCCGGTTTCTCCTAAAAATTTATTCAGACGTTTTAGATTCTCTTCCATACAGCAAAAATAAGTATTTAGATCGTGGTTTGTTAGTGTGCTTTATTGAGGAATAAAATCAAATCGATAATACGGGACGAATACCCGATTTCGTTGTCATACCATCCCACAACTTTTACCATTTTGTCAATAACAGAAGTCAGTTGCGCATCGAAAAGGCAGGAATTAGGATTGCCAATGATATCTACAGATACAATAGGGTCTTCCGTATAGCTTAATATGCCTTTAAGGCTGTTTTCGGCAGCATGTTTAAAAGCAGCATTAATCTCTTCAATGCTTACTTCCCGGGTAACATAGCAGGTAATATCGGTTAGGGAGCCGTCCGGTACAGGTACGCGTATGCCGCTACCTCCAATTTTATCATTCAGTTCCGGGAAAATTTTATTTAGTGCTTTTGCTGCACCGGTAGTGGTGGGAACAATAGATTGTGCAGCACCCCTTGCTCTTCGCAGGTCCTTATGGGGCTGGTCATGCAGGCTCTGGTCTGTCGTATAGGAATGTACTGTCGTGATGTAGGCCTGTTTGATACCGCAAAGCTCATTGATGACTTTAATCATCGGTGCAGCATTATTAGTGGTACAGCTTGCATTGGATACTATGGTTTCAGAACCGTCAAGGATGTGTTCGTTAACGCCTAAAACTACGGTTTTAATCTGGTCGGTTTCTGCGGGTGCCGAAAGGATTACTTTCTTCGCGCCAGCAATAATATGGGCATTGATATCCTCAAAGGATTTATATTTCCCGGTCGATTCAATTACGAAATCAATATCCAGGGCTTTCCAGTCCAGGTTAGCGATTTTCTTTTCGTGAAAAAATAAATAAGGCTTTCCATCGATTAAGATCGCTTCTTCAGTATGAGTTACGTCTAATGGTAAAACACCATGAATGCTATCGTATTTGATAAGGTGTGCCATTGTCCGGTTGTCTGCGATATCGTTAATCGCTACCACCTCTATTTCGGGATGGGTTAAAAGCAAACGGAAAAGATTACGGCCAATTCTTCCGAATCCGTTAATGGCAACTTTGATTTTTGTATTCATTTAAAGTGACTAAAGAATATGTTTTTGGGCTTTATAAGAAGAACGTACCAAAGCACCACTCTCCACATGGCGGAAGCCAAGTTCAAGTCCTATTTTTTCGTATTTTTCAAATTGCTCCGGCGTGATAAATTCTTTTACCGGAAGGTGTTTTTTGCTCGGTTGCAGGTATTGTCCAATGGTAACCACATCAACTTTGGCATCGCGTAAGTCATGTAAAGTCTGGATTACTTCTTCTTCCGTTTCGCCCAGTCCAAGCATGATACCTGATTTTGTCCTATTGATACCTTGTTCTTTTAAATATTTCAATACAGCAAGGCTACGGTCGTATTTCGCCTGAATCCGTACTTCACGGGTTAAGCGGCGAACTGTTTCCATGTTGTGGGAAACTACTTCCGGGTTGGCTTCAACAATACGGTCAATATTACGCTCTATTCCCTGGAAATCAGGAATTAGGGTTTCTAGTGTTGTATTAGGGTTCATCCGCCTGATGGCTTTAACGGTTTCGATCCAGATGATGGAACCTCCATCTTTAAGGTCATCACGGTCTACACTGGTTACTACAGCATGTTTGATATTCATGATTTTAATGGAGCGGGCCACTTTTTCAGGCTCGTCCCAGTCAACCGTTTCCGGGCGTCCGGTTTTTACACCACAAAATCCACAGGAACGTGTGCATACATTTCCTAAAATCATAAAAGTAGCTGTTCCTTCTCCCCAGCATTCGCCCATATTAGGGCAGCTTCCTGAGGTACAGATGGTATTCAGTTTATATTTGTCGACCAAACCGCGAAGTTCAGTATATTTTTGACCCGTTGGGAGTTTTACCCGTAACCATTTTGGTTTTGGTGCAGGTAGTATATTGGTTTCTAAAACAGTTTCCATAGACACAATTTTCAAGCTACAAAGATAAGGAATGTTGTTGGAATGCATAAAATTTAACCAATAATTCGCAACAACGTTTCAGTACTGGAAAATCAATGCGTCCTATCGGGAGGTAAAATGACAAAAGCAGGACTATTGTCCTGCTTTTGTTGGCTTTATCATACTATGCTTATTGTACATTTACAGTAATGGGGAGGTTATAGGCAGTTCGTACTGCTTTGCCATTTTGCATTCCCGGTGTCCATTTGGTTTTGATGGATCGTAAAACACGGATGGCTTCCTGTCCTAATCCGTATCCCGGATCTTTAATCACCTGGATATTGGAGATGCTCCCGTCTCTTTCTACTACAAAATTCACATAAACGCGTGCAGTTGTTACTTTTTCTTCTGCACTGCTTGGTACTTTGAATTTACGGCCTACCTCACTAAGAAACTGTTTTATACCTCCGGGGTAGGTGGGCATTTTTTCAACAGCTGCAGTATTGTAAATAGTTCCTTCAGTATCACCGGTTCCGGTAGTAGCTCCCAGCACTTCAGGGCCGTTGCCTTCTCCGGCTCTTCCCAGTACCACACTGCCATTCTCGCTACCAATCACATCGGTGCTACCTGCTTTTGTGGTTTCCAATACCGCAACAGTCGGAAGCTCTTTCACGATTTCCGTTGTGTTGGTTACTACCGGAGCGACGTAGCTCGTCTGCGTTTGGATAGCTTTTGGGGCAACTGCCTTTGGAGCAGCCACAGGTTCAGTAGGAGCGGGTGGGTTATATATTTTTTGAAAATCAGTGACTACAAGAACATCATCTATCGTACGATTAGTAGGGATTACGATGGCCTCTTTCATGTAATTACTGATTACCGGAATACTAATAAAAGCAGCAATCAGGCAGGTGCCTAAAAGGAAAGCTTTTATTGTAGTTCTGTCATTTTCATTTCTGAGCTGATAGGCTCCGTAAGATTTGTTTCTGCCTTCAAAAACAAGATCATTCCAATTGGTTTTAAAAATAGTGAGATTTGACATAACTATACGTTTTTAAGGTGAGATGAAATAGAGTGCTCTTGTTAAAATAACGAATAATATTTTGATATTATTGTGTACGTTTAGGAATAATTTACAAAACAAATCAAAAAAATGGATTTTTGAAAATAACTTGTTTGCGGTAGATGCTTAGTTGTATTTTAAAATAGAAATGGCCTGTCAGGGGTAGTGTCTTTGTAGTCAGTATTTTATAAAATCCTGCAGGAGATTATATATGTCTTTTGGTGATAATTTCGGTGAGTAATTTTTTGGCCCGTAACAGTTTAATTTTAACATTACTGAGGGGTTCCTTTAGTTCATCGGCAATTTCCTGATAACTCATTTCCTGAAAATAGCGGAGTTGGATTACTTCCTGGTAATTCGATTTAAGTTCCTTGATGCATTGGAGTAGCATGGAAAGGTTTTGTTCGGTAATGAGTTTGTCCTCAGGGGAAGGAGCGGTGTCGGCTACGTTATAGGCTTGTTGGTCCTCCTGGTCGGTGATATCCAAGAAAAGATGGGATTTCTTTTTCCGCAACAGGTCGACATGGGCATTTTTGGCAATAGCAATCAGCCAGGTATTGAATTGAAATTCAGGGTTGTAGGTGGCTATCTTGTCAAAGGCCTTAGCGAAAGTTTCCAATGCAATATCTTCGGCATCCGTCTCGTTTTCAGTGCGCTTAAGCATAAAACCGTAGACTTCATTCCAATAAAAATCCAATAGGGAAGTAAAGGCATTCTGGTCGCCTTTTTTTGCTTTTTCTATTTGAATGTTTATTTCCAATGCATTGGTTTTGAGAAGGTGTTGGTGATGAAAATATTCAACTGGGTAAATACCATTATAAATTCAATTACAGGATACCAGTACATGACATCTTTTTCATTTAATTTTTTAGCCGCATATCCCAAAGAGATATAAGCATAGGTATAACGTAAAAGTACAATAGGTAGTACAAATTTCCAGTTAAATTGAAAAGAAAATAACAGGATCGCCAGCAGTAAAAATAACAATTGGGAACTATAGAATAACCCCAGCTGCATTTTGTCAAACGTTTTATAAAATGAAGCTGTAGACGTATGCCTTCTTTTTTGTTGGAACCATTCTTTGAAAGTGGTTTTGGGTTTCGATAATGTAAAACTTTCTGGGCTATAGCAAATAGCGGTATTTTTTCCGGTAGCGGCCTGGTTGATGAACAGGTCGTCATCACCCGAACGGATTTTCATGTGGTCGATAAAACCGTTCATATTGAAAAACTCCTCTTTTTTATACGCAAGATTTCTTCCCACGCCCATATAGGGATGACCGGCTTTGGCCCAGCTGAAATATTGTACAGCCGTAAGTATGGTTTCAAAACGAATTATTTTGTTCAGGAATGATTTGGCTATTTTTTCATAAGCACCATATCCCAATACAATAGTTTTTCGCAGGGTAAGCTGGGAGCTCATATTCGTGATCCAGTTTTTGGATAGCGGGTAACAATCGGCATCGGTAAACAGGAGGTAATCTTTTTTGGCAGCTTTGATCCCCAGGGTAAGGGCAAATTTTTTGTTGCCCCAAAAAGCTTCATTATTTTCTACATTTACGATACGCACATGCGCATATTGTTTTTCGAATTCTTCAAAAATATCCAGTGTAGTATCGCTGGAAGCATCATTGATTAATATGATCTCATAATCCGGATAGTCCTGCTCTGCTAAAAGGGGGATGAAACGGGCAACATTATCTTCTTCATTTTTCGCACAAACGATTACGGAAATCGGAATTCGCTTCGGGGTAATTTTTTGCTCTTTGGCAAAAGAGAACTTTCCAAAAACAAAAATATAGTAGCAAAACTGGATTGCGGTGATTCCAATAAACAGATAAAAAATAATATTCAGCATATAGGCTTATCGTTTTTTTAAGTGTGCAAATGTACAACTCAAATATGGAATATTAGAATGGAAAAGGTAATAAAAAGGGCTAACTGTGAGCTTATTTTTGAAGTATAAAATAGCGTAGAAATAGGAATAAGGCATGAGTCGTTTTTTTGATCAGGGTAATTTAGGCATTCAGTGGGAGTAGTCGTTAGATTGTGTAAACGTAGAAATTGATTTTAATTTGATTTGAGATTTTAAGGCTTAGCCAAAAAACAACAGATCATTAAGTATAGAATTTAAAAGAACTACATTTAAATAATTTAAAAAGAGCGGATTATGATCGAAGATGGTAAATTACCCAAAGATTTTGCAAAGCAATTTAAAAACAAAGAAGACTTCCATACTTTTTTTCAAGACCTGTATAAACAAGGCATTGAACAGCTACTCCAGGGAGAATTGGATGCTCATCTGGGATATGAGAAGCATAATATTGACGGATACAATACAGGCAATAGCCGTAATGGTTCTTTCTCAAAGAATATAAAATCAGAGACTTTGGGCAATATGGTCCTGGCTATTCCCCGGGATAGAAATGGTGAATTCGAGCCTCAGGTCATCGGAAAAGGCCAATCGATGAGTGAAAAGATTGAAGATGCTATTTTAGGAATGTACAGTCGTGGAATGACCCGTAGTGATATTGTAGAACAAGTTAAAGAAGTTTATGGGATATCAGTAAGTGAGTCCACGATTTCGACCATCTCTGATAGAATACTGGCTGATGTTGATTTATGGACTAAAAGGGCTTTAGAACCACAGTATCTGATTGTTTGGATGGATGCTGTGCATATGAAAGTAAGAACAGATGGGAAATATGAAAACCATGCAATTTACATTGTAATCGGACTAAAAACAGATGGTAAGAAAGAAGTATTAGGAATGTGGCTAAATAAAGAAGAGTCGGCTTCATTTTGGATGACTGTACTCTCTGACATAAAATCTCGTGGAGTAAAGGATATTCTCATTGCCTGTACAGATAACCTTACCGGATTTACAAAAGCTATCAGAGGTGTTTTTCCAAATACAGAATCCCAGCTTTGCATTGTTCATCAAATAAGGAATAGCCTTAAGTTTGTAGTAGTTAAGGATAGAAAAGCATTTTGCAGTGCAATGAAAGAAGTATATACTGCAATAAATCAGGAAGAAGCCGTTTTAGCTCTGGCTGAATTTAAAAAAAACTGGGAAGCAAAATATAAATATGCCGTTTGCTCCTGGGAAAAGAATTGGGAAAATCTCATGCCTTTTTTGGCCTATCCTGCTGAAATCAGGAAAATAATGTACACCACAAATACAATAGAAAACTTAAACAGGGGAATTAGAAAATATACCAAAACAAAAGTGCAGTTCCCAGATGAAAAAAGCGTCAAGAAATCAGTCTATTTAGCAATACAAAATTGTGAAAAAAGCTGGATAAATGCAATACCAAGCTGGGGATTAATCATGAATCAGTTCTTGGTCATATTTGGAGAAAGGTGTAATATTAAACACTAAGAACTGTTTACACAAAATTTCGACCAGTCTCAATTCAGTTAAAAAACGGCGCCATTTGATTGCAATGGCGCCATTATTTTTATTCCTCTGTGATTACAATGTAGCTGGAAACATTTCCGTTGGTAGGGTTTATAACCTCTGTCCATACTGCTTTAAGTACCGTTCCCCAAGGTGTTGGCGATTGTAAAACGTCATTGTAGGCGGTGCTATCGTAGAAGTTCAAGAAAAACTCACCTGTAGCATTGTTTTTATAACTCCTCTCGTCTTCTGTCATAGTATATTCTGTGTCATTGTAGCGTGAAGGATAAGTAAGATATCCTGCGACAACTGCATCACCGTTTCCGGCGGCCAATTTGATTTCATGCCATTTTTGAGAAGGACCATAGGTAGTCTGTGCAAGCTGTTTCGTTATTGTTGACCATGTGGTCCCGCTAAGGAGGACGCTTACTGTTGGGATTATGGGCAGGCTTGCAAAAGGTAAACCATTAAACGAGTTGTTAACGATCGTCATGTTGCTATAAGGTCCTACGGTATATAATGTCGTATAAACTAAAGGGTATCGATCATTGAGATCATGCGTTCGGGGTTCAAAACGTAAGTCGTAATCAGTTAAGTTGGATACATATAATGGTCTTCTTTGAGCAAATGAAAACAGGGAAACCAATAAACAAATAAATAGGGCTAATTTTTTCATGATTTTACTTTTTTAAATTGTTATTGAGTTTTTGAATCATTTCCAGGTGTTTGTCTAATGCAGCTTTAAGAAGGTCTTCCTGCGGAATGTCGGTAGTCGCTACTCCGTAATAGGCAAGGTATTCTTTTGCTTTTTCAGTAAGATCCACTGTGGCTTTTTGACGGGAAGCAGGATCGGAGGCGAGCTGTCTGCTGTAATCACCAAAGGATTTTTCAAAACGTTGCATTTCCTCTGTTTTCTGCATTTTTGAAAATTTTGCATGTTCAGCATTTTTGTTGTAGCCGGACTGATCTGTGACAGCATCATTCGCTTCACATGCAATGCACAGCGTTGCTGCAGCGACCATAAAGATTAATTTTTTCATGATTAAATAGGAATTTGGGGTTGAATAATTAAATATATAGGTTGTACTATATCGTATAAAGCGCTACTGATAATAACCATAATGAGTTATACTGGTGCCAATTTGATTTTAGATTCCTGATTAAAATAAATGTGCATAAAAACAGGCCAATTATTTTTTGAATCCTGTCTGGTAATTCTAAACAGGTTTTCTCTCAATACGGATTATTTTAAAGTCAAAGCAGTAGCTAACTGTAAAGTGTAGGAGGTTGCAGTATAGTGTAATATTCTAAATGGACGGAATGATGTATTCTGCAAAGGGTAAAATACGTTAGGAATGTTTTTTCTGATATCATTAGATTAAAATTTGGGGCTTAAATAATAATAACGACTTAACTTGTAGGAAGTTAATCCTTTGCTAATATAGAAAAATAAACTGATTTTAATCTTTTAGTTGTAAGAAAAATAAAGCATAATTATGTTTTCCCAGTGTTTGTTACCTGTGACGTGAGAATTTATTTTTGGATCGTGTAACAGAAGGATTGTTTTTAAAATAAACAAAAGCGCTGTTTTAACTGTGCTGTATCGGGCATTTTGCCATGATAGCTGCAACAGCGGCTGCTTCTGGAGATCCGGTTTTGTTTAATTCCGTGATAATGTTACTGTGGTTTTTGGCATCGCGATTTTGTGACATCTTATTGACGGCTTCGATACTGGTAATCTCAATTTCAAAAGCGACAATACCGCGCACCTGGCGCAGGGATGATTTGGATAAATCCTCAAAATGCACCGGATTTGCTGAGAAAGCCTCGTATTTGTCCATAAGTTTTTTTAAGGAGGATAGGGCTGCATCACCTTCGATGATTTTTATAGTGCCATAGACATGGACTGCGGCATAATTCCAGGTAGGGACGTTTTCATGATCGTACCAGGAAGGAGAAATGTAACTGTGAGGCCCTGAGAAAATAGCCAGTACAGACTGATTGGAGGCAAAACTATGCCATTGGGGGTTTTCTTTTGCAATATGGCCCTGCAGTACTTCCTTTCCGTCAGCATTGATGTCGAGTTCCAGTGGAATATGGGTTGCCCATAATTTGCTGTCCAGCTGGTTGATTAATATGCCAAAGCTGTTTTGTTCTAAAAAAAGCCTGATGTCTTCTTTGTTTTCGTTCTTGTAAAGGTCTGGAATGTGCATGAAGCCTTATTGTTTTTTAGATGATATTTACTTCGGCTTCAATTTTGATTCCAAAAGTATCGTATACGGTTTGTTGTATCGTTCGGGCTACATCCAGGATTTCCTGTCCGGTGGCATTTCCATAGTTTACCAATACCAAAGCCTGGTTTTTATGGATTCCCGCATCGCCAAAACGTTTGCCTTTGAATCCTGCCTGTTCAATAAGCCATCCTGCAGGGACTTTTACTTCCGTGTCTGAAATAATATAATGGGGCATTTCGGGATGCAACGATACGATGCGTTCGAAATCGTTTTTAGGAAGTATCGGATTTTTAAAGAAACTACCGCTATTGCCTAATTCTTTCGGGTCTGGAAGCTTGCGTTGGCGAATTGCGGTAACGGCATCGCTCACATCTTTTAACGTGGGCGTTGTAATTCCTTTTTGGGTCAGTTCGGCAGCGATATCGCCATAGGAAACATTGATTTTATGGGAATGTTTTGTGAGCTTAAATACAACCGATGTAATGATATATTTGTTTTTCTCTTCATTTTTAAAAATACTTTCCCGATATCCGAAAGCGCATTCTTCTTTGGTAAAGGTGCGGGTTTGTAATGTGGCAATTTCCAAAGCCGTGCAGTACGCAAAAGTATCTTTGATTTCGGTTCCATAAGCGCCGATATTCTGTATGGGTGTTGTGCCTACATTTCCGGGAATCAGGGACATGTTTTCCAGTCCGCCGAAATCCTGGTTGATGGTCCATAAAACAAATTCATGCCAGTTTTCGCCGGCGTGGGCTTCTACCCACACGAAATCATCGGAAGTTTCAATAATTCTTTTTCCTTTCAGGTCTACATGAATAACAAGTGCGTGGATATCCTGGGTCAGCAGCATATTGCTGCCACCGCCTAAAATGAATTTAGGGTCATCCGGATGCTGCTCCAATACCGTTTTTAATTCGTCAGTTGTATGTACCGAAATGAATTTTTGCGCTTTGGCTTCAATGCCAAAAGTATTGTAGTTTTTTAAAGAAAAATGAGACTGAATTTCCATGAATGAATTGAGTTTTTATCGGCGTAAAAGTAATGGAAACCTTTTGGAATTCATAATTAATCTTCGGTGGTGAGGGCGCGGTTTAAAAAATCATTTAAGGGCTTCAGCAGTATAAGTTTCTGGGCTATTTCTTGGACAAAATCAGGATCGGTCAGAAGGCTGTCGTCCAGTTTATGCATGGCTGTAAAACTTTTTAGTTTTAAAAATTCAATGGCCGGATGATCCTTTTCGTAGCCCTTTGGTGCATTTTTTAAGGCAATGGTATCGTTGTGTTCCAGGCTGCCAAACTCCTTTTTGAAATTTTTATCGGCTAACAATTCATCAAGGTCTTCGGTGAAATAAGCGATTTCCTTCCTGATTTTTTTCAGGTCTTCCGCATTAGGCCACCAGACACCACCGCCAATAAAGCTTGCGCCCTTTTCGATATGGATGTAATAACCGGCTAAATTGGTGTTTTTAGTCCCCGGAGAAAGCCAAATGCCCATGTGGGTTTTGTACGGTGTTTTGTCTTTTGAAAAACGGATATCACGGGCTATCCGGAAAGCACAGTTTTTAGGTTCCAGATTTGCTAATGAAATGTCTTTTGGGATCATTTCAGCCAATACATTTTCAATTAACGTGTGGTATTCCTGTTTGTAGGTTTCATAACGGGATTTGTTGGCGTGGAACCATTCCCGGTTATTGTTGGCTTTGATATCGTCTAAGAATTGGATGATCTTTTTTGAAGGCATAATCTTATTTTTTGAAGATTAAAAGTAAGGATAAAATATGAGAAGGTAAAAAAGGAAATGCTAAAAGGTAAAAGCGAAATCTGGGAAATAAGGGTAGGAGTACCATAAGTAAAACGGATGCAGATTGTGGTCTTGGATACGGATTTACAGCTGGAAAATTTTGTAGCTCTGATGCGTCGACTGGATTACGGCTTCCGTTCTCTCTGGGTGTGTATCGGATATAAAAAGCTGCCCAAAAGTGTCATTGTTGACCATTTCGACAATTTTCGCTACACGGATCTCGTCCAGTTTGTCAAAGATGTCATCAAACAATAGAATTGGTTTTACACCACTTTGTTTTTTTACAAATTCAAACTGCGCGAGTTTAAGGGCAATCAGGAAAGACTTTTGTTGTCCCTGGGAACCGAATTTTTTAATGGGATAAGCGTCAATTTCAAAGGACAGGTCGTCTTTGTGGATTCCTGCACTGGTATATTGCAATGCCCTGTCTTTTGGGAGTGTTTCTTTGAAAAGAGCTAATAATTCCTTGTCGTGCAATTGACTGTCATAGACAATTTGTACGGTTTCGGCACCATCGGTTATGGCCTGGTGGTGTTTGTTGAAAATGGGAATGAAATTTTTCAGGAACTCTTTCCGCTTTTCAAAAATGCTTTGTCCTAATCCATCCAGTTGCTCGTCATAGATGGACAAAGTGTCGTTTTCAAATACATGGTTCAGGGCAAAATATTTTAATAGCGCATTCCGTTGGCTCAATATTTTTTGATATTGAATCAGGTGTAGCAGGTAGGTGTTGTCGAGTTGTGAAATCACGCTATCAATGAATTTCCGCCGTGTTTCACTACCCTCTACGATCAGGTCGCGATCAGCGGGGGAAATTATGACTAATGGGATAAAACCGATATGATCTGAAAATTTATCGTACGCTTTCCCATTGCGTTTCAGGATTTTCTTTTGTCCTTTTTTCAGGCTGCATACGATTTGTTCCGTGCGCTCGTTTTTTTCAAATTCGGCATCAATAACAAAAAACTCTTCTCCATGACGGATGTTTTGTACCGCCAAAGGATTGAAATAACTTTTGCCGTACGATAGGTGGTAAATGGCATCAAGGACGTTGGTTTTACCAATGCCATTCCTGCCGACAAAACAATTTATCCTGCTGTCAAAGTCAAAAGAGGCTTCGGAAAAATTTTTGTAATTGAATAAAGATATTTTTTTTAAATACATCTGCAAATGCCGTGCTGATAGTGAGAACTTTGTGGTTTTAACCGCTTTTTTTCTAAGAAGCTGCAAATTATTGAAAAATAACGAAAAAACATCTTTTACATTTGAATAAAAATTTTATTTTTGCACCTCATTAAATTAAATGTAAATGGCAACTTATAACAAGAGAGGATATAAAGCTCCAAAACCAGAACAAGAAAAAGAAGTTTTAGAATACGACCCGATTGATGCAGTTTCAGAAAAAGACAGTACTACAGCTGAAGTGTTTAATTCATTAGATACTGGAGCTTCAAGAATTGAAGAATGGGTTGCCGGTAATCAAAAAATTATCTTTGGAATTGTAGGTGCTTTAGCTCTTGCTACAGTTGGATATTTTGCATACGACCGTTTCGTTGCAGAACCAAAAGAAGAGGTGGCTGCAAATGAAATGTTTCAGGCACAACAATACTTTCAGCAGGCTGTTGATGGTGTAGCCAGTGATTCCCTATACAACCTTGCGCTGAATGGTGGAGAAGGTAAAATGGGCTTCCTTAAAGTAGCAGAACACTATTCTGGTACTGATGCAGGAAACTTGGCACACTACTATGCAGGAATCTCTTACCTGAACCTACACAAGTATAAAGAAGCAATTACAGAATTGGAAAAATTCAGTTCTAAAGATGCTTTCCTTTCTGCACTTTCTAAAGGAGCTATTGGAGATGCATTTGCTCAAAACAATCAATTGCCAGAAGCTTTGGACTATTATGAAAAAGCAGCAACAAGCAATGAAAATGACCTGACTACACCACGCTTTTTGCTAAAAGCAGGACAAGTAGCTTTGGTATTAAAGAAAAAAGATAAAGCTTTAGAATATTTCACTAAAATCCAGGACAAATATGATACTGCTCCTGAAGCAGCGAATATTGATGCCCTGATTGGAATGGCACAATAAATTATGGCTACAGAAAATAAAAATTTATCAGAATACGATAAAACAAAACTCCCAAACGTAGCACAGTCTTCGTTTGGGATTGTTGTTTCTGAATGGAACGAACAGGTAACGGGCGGCCTTTTTAAAGGGGCTTATGATACGCTGATTGATAATGGGGTATTGCCGGAAAATATTATTAAGTATGATGTTCCGGGTAGTTTCGAACTGATCTATGGCAGCCGTAAGATGATGGAGAAACAGCCACATCTTGCAGGCATTATCGCGATAGGCTGTGTGATTCAGGGCGAGACCAAACATTTTGATTTTGTATGTGAAGGCGTGACTCAGGGCATCAAAGACCTGAATATCATGGGGAAAATGCCTGTGATTTTCTGTGTGCTGACGGATAATAACCTGCAGCAGTCAATTGACCGAAGCGGTGGTATTCATGGAAATAAGGGCGTGGAAGCGGCAGTAGCAGCAATTAAAATGACGCCTTTTTTATAAAAGAAAATTTCGAAAATAAAATTAGTCACAAAAGCCTGTACATGATGTTGTACAGGCTTTTGTGTTTCGGGGAGTTGGCCGGAATGGTGATGGTTGATAAAAACCCGGGTTTCCGGAGAATAGTTTTTTTTATCGTACTATTAATTCCTTAACTTTGAAAACTTTATTTTTTAGGGCTTCAGCCTTAAATTTTAAACCTGAAACCCAAATAGAAATGTCGAGTATAATACAATTGCTTCCGGATCACGTTGCGAACCAGATTGCTGCCGGTGAAGTGGTACAGCGTCCGGCTTCTGTCGTAAAAGAATTATTAGAAAATGCTGTTGATGCGAAAGCAACGGATATTAAATTAATCATTAAAGATGCCGGGAAATCCCTGGTGCAGGTGATTGATAATGGGGTAGGAATGTCAGTAACCGATTCCCGTTTGTGTTTTGAACGGCATGCCACCTCTAAAATCAGGCTGGCGGAAGATTTGTTTTCACTGGACACCAAAGGATTCCGGGGTGAGGCTTTGGCTTCCATCGCGGCGATCGCGCATGTGGAAATGAAAACCAAACAGGACCAGGAAGAATTGGGTACGCATATCATCATCGAAGGAAGCAAATTTGTTTCTCAGGAGGTAGCTGTTTTGCCAAAAGGAACCTCCTTTGCTGTAAAGAATCTTTTTTTTAATATTCCTGCCCGCCGTAATTTCCTGAAATCGGAAGTGGTGGAACAACGCCATATTGTAGACGAATTTCAACGGGTGGCATTGGCTCATGCCAATATCCATTTTACAATGTACCATAATGGCAGCGAAATGTTCAACCTGCCACCTTCTAATTTCAGGCAGCGTATTGTCAATGTTTTTTCTGGTAAAACCAATGAAAAATTAGTGCCGATCCAGGAAAGTACCGAGATCGTTTCCATACAGGGATTTGTAGGGAAACCGGAATTTGCCAAAAAGAACAGGGGAGAGCAGTTTTTTTTCGTCAATGACCGTTTTATAAAAAGCGGGTACCTTCATCATGCAATTATGTCTGCTTATGAAGGATTGCTGAAAGATGGTTGTCAGCCCAGTTATTTTATCTACCTGAATGTACCTCCCAATACGATCGATATCAATATACATCCGACCAAAACGGAAATAAAATTTGACGATGAGCATGCACTTTATGCGATATTGCGTTCCTCGATCAAACACAGTTTAGGGCAGTTTAATGTGGCTCCGGTGTTGGACTTTGACCGGGATTCTAATTTAGATACGCCTTATGACTATCAAAATAAAGATGCTTCCATGCCTTTGATCCAGGTCGATGCCGCCTTTAATCCATTTTCTCCGGAAAAACCGATTAAGAATTCCTATTCCTCATCTTCTTCCTCTTCCTATCGCAAGCCGGATACTTCCCATTGGGAAGGATTGTATGTCGGATTGAAGAATACAACAGAAGAGTTTTCCGGTATGACGGAAATCACCGAAATGGAATTTGAAAGCGAAGAAGTAACGGGTTCGTTATTTAATGAGCGTGAGGTAGAAGAGAAGATCAATGCGACCTATCAGATCCATAAAAAATATATTGTGAGCCCGATAAAATCCGGGATGGTGATTTTAGACCAGCAACGGGCACATCAAAGGGTTTTGTATGAGCAGTTTTTGACGAATATTACGGTACTTCAGGCTTCCAGCCAACAGCTTCTTTTTCCATTGCATTTGTATTTTTCTCCGGGAGAAATAGAGCTGATCCTGGAATTGCAGGAATCGCTGGTACAAACCGGATTTATATTTGAAGAGATCAATAGCGATAGTATCGTGATTTCAGGGCTTCCGGTCAATGTGACAGAAAGTGAAGTTTCGATACTGTTGGAACAGTTATTGAGTGATCTGCAGGACGGGATTCCTGAAAACAGTTTTAGCCAAAACGACAGCATTTCGAAATCGATGGCCAAAAGTTTAGCTGTAAAAACAGGAACATTACTGACCGAAAGGGAACAGGAGAACCTGGTGAATTCGCTTTTTGCCTGTAGAGAACCCGGAGTTTCACCTTTTAATAAACCAACTTTCATCACGATGAGTGTGGAAGATATAGATAAAAAATTCGCGATATGATGAATGTTACAGAGACGGTAAAACACCTGATCATTATTAATATTATTTTCTTTATAGGAACCTACTTGTTGGGGGATGTTGCTTACCAGTATTTGTCGCTTTACTATCCTGAAAATGCGAAATTTCAATTTTGGCAACCGATAACCCATATGTTCATGCATGGGGGGCTAATGCATATTTTCTTTAATATGTTCGCGCTTTTCTCCTTTGGGAGTGTGTTGGAGCAATTTTGGGGATCTAAAAAATTTCTGTTTTTCTACATTTCCTGTGGGCTCGGAGCTGCTTTGCTACAGGTGACAGTTAATTATTTTACTTTTCATGAAAGCATTGCAGTATTAGTTGACAATGGTTTTGCCAAAAGTGATATCATTGCGACTTTAAATCATCAGGGGAAATTAAGT
Organism: Flavobacterium kingsejongi; assembly: GCF_003076475.1. Lineage (NCBI taxonomy): Bacteria > Pseudomonadati > Bacteroidota > Flavobacteriia > Flavobacteriales > Flavobacteriaceae > Flavobacterium > Flavobacterium kingsejongi. The sequence continues at coordinate 2,179,626 of NZ_CP020919.1, forward strand.
CCGGACTGGATCCCATTTTTGACGCCTAATGGGATTGAAAATATTAAGATGAGTTTTGGTGCGCCAATGGTAGGTGCTTCCGGGGCTATTTACGGATTATTGATTGCTTTTGCTTTCATGTTTCCTAATGCAGAACTGATGATGATGTTTATTCCTATACCAATTAAAGCCAAATATTTTGTACCGGGTATTATTGCAGTTGATTTATATTCCGGATTTAGCGGGAATTCAATTTTCGGGGGTGGTAGCAATGTGGCACACTTTGCCCATATTGGAGGGGCTATAACCGGGTTTATAATGATGTGGTACTGGAAGAAAAACCAGTTCGACAATAAACGGTGGAATTAAAAGATAACTGTATTCGCATACTGTAAACAAGCAATAAGTAAGGCAACACCACGTTTGATACATGAGGGTGGGCTGTAATTTAATCAGTCAAATAATACAAAATAAATGGGGATTCTGGAAGATATAAAACAGCAGTACAAGTTTGGAGGGATTTCGCAAAAACTGATTTTTTGGAATGTCGGATTGTTTATACTTTCCCTTATTTTCTTTTATAATTTCCAAAACCAGTTTTTTATATATCCCGAATGGCTGAAACTGTCTTCAGCTCCCGGGAATTTACTATACTATCCCTGGACACTGCTTACGTATTCATTTTTTCATGCTGGATTTCTGCACCTCTTTTTTAATATGATGGTGCTCAATTTCTCAAGCCGGCTGTTCCTGACCTTCTTTAATGAAAGACAATTGTTAGGGCTTTATCTTTTGAGTTCCATATTTGCCGGAGTTGTTTTTGTAGTGGTCTATTTTGTGTTTCCGGGGCTTTCTCCTGTAGCGACATCGGTAGTGGGTGCGTCTGCTGCTATTATGGCGGTTCTGGTCGCTACGGCCACCTATGCGCCTTTGATGTCTATACGCTTGTTGCTGATCGGAAATGTGAAGCTTTGGCATATTGCAGCCGTGATTATACTCCTGGACCTGCTTCAGATCAGGGCCGAAAACACAGGTGGGCATATCGCGCATCTTGCCGGTGCTTTTTTTGGATTTGTGTTTATCAAATTATTACAGCAGGGAACCGATTTAAGTAGTGGTATTGCGCGCATTATTACTTTTTTTACGGGGTTATTCCAGCCTAAAAAAACAACACCTTTTAAAAAGGTACATAAGAATCCGGTGCGGACTACTATTGCTCCGGGAGCGGGTAAAGATATCACGCAAAAACAGATTGATGAAATTCTGGACAAGATCAGTCAGTCCGGTTATGACAGCCTGACAAAACAGGAAAAAGAATTTCTTTTTAAAGCCGGGAAATAATACTCCCTGCTACACTACTAAATTTAGGAAAAATGACGAAGCTTTCATGGTTTAATAAGGTAATGTTTGTGCTTAATATAGTGTTGACTGTATTGACATTTGCTGCTTATGTATTGCCTTTTTTAGCGCCTAAATTTTTCCCTTTCCTGTCTGTCCTTACTTTAGTAATGCCATTGATGCTGGTTTTTAACCTGCTTTTCTTTATGTATTGGCTGTTTCAGGCCCGCAAGCAAATGTTGTTGTCGGGGTTGGTACTGCTGTTGGGGATTACTTTCATTAATAAATTCTACAAGCTGTCTTCGCTGGATCTTACCGTAGAAGAATCGGATTTTACCGTAATGAGCTATAATGTGAGAATGTTCGATTTATATGAATGGATCGATGACAAATACATACCGGAGAAGATTTCTGATTTTGTAAAAGACCAAAACCCGGACATTATATGCATCCAGGAGTATTCGGGCAACTTGGCCGATTTTGACCAGTACCGGTATAAATTTATTTTCTTTGAAAATAAAAACAACAAAATGGGGCAGGCGATCTATTCTAAATTCCCTATAGTAGAGAAGGGCGATATTCACTTTCCGAATTCGGGGAACAATGTGATTTTTGCCGATATTAAAAAAGGAAAAGATACTGTGCGGGTGTACAGCATGCACATGCAATCTATAAAAATCAGTCCCGATGTACATGAGATCGACGAAGACCTGAACCAGATTGACAAAAAGAAATCCAAAATGATCTTCCGTAGGATGAGCCAGGCTTTTAAAGAGCAGCAACAACAGGCCGAGCTTTTTAAAGAACATAAGAATTCATGCCCTTATCCGCAAATTATCTGCGGAGATATGAATAATAGTGCTTTCTCGTATGTTTACCGAAGCATTAAAGGGCAGCTCAATGATAGTTTTGAAGAAGCCGGAAGCGGTTTTGGAACGACCTACAATTTTAAGTATTATCCGGCCCGTATCGACTACATTTTTACCGATAAGAAGATGAAAATTAAAAGTTTTAAGAACTTTACCAACTTCGTAAATTCAGATCACTATCCGATTATGGCACGGATGTCGTTTGAGTAATATTCCTTTTACAGAACTTCCCAGATATACTATTTCAGTTCCAGTTTCCTTTGAGCCTATAGCGTATGTTCTTTTAGGTAGTCTAATGCATAACGGCCTTCATTGAAAAGAAGATCCAATATGCTGAGGTTGTTCAGGTACCCGTGCTTTTCTCCAAATACCTGTGTGTATTCACTAAATAGGGTGTTGTCTTTTTTTCCGTTGGCCAAATACCGAAAATCAGTAATGCCCGCCTGAGGCTCCCGAAAGTATTCGATGGTTTTATCGTACTGGAATTTCATGCCCAAGCAGGATTTTAGGATTTCAATCGTTTCATAATTGAGGTCGATCAGGAAATTGTGCTTTTTCTCAAATACAGGCATCAGTTCGTCTTCAAAGTATTCGAAGAAAGGGGAGCTCCGGTAGGCGGCTTCCAGCGATTTAAAATGGATCTTCTGCCAGTTAAAAGCCGATTCAATTTGGACATCCTTATATTTTTGATGCAGGTCATTGCTGTGCTTAATGGGAATATTGAGCATTTGCAGGCCATTAGGACTGTAGATATACATCCTGTTACGGTTGGTCTGCTTTTGGAAGTTATCGTCCATTTCAAAGGTAATGTTCTCTGCCTGTGCTAAGGCTACAAAATGACTTACGGATGGGAAATAGGTAGGGTGGAGTAAAATATTCATGAGGTGCAGGTATCAAAAATCCTCCCGGTGAGGGGAGGATGTATATTTTTAAACGGGTAACTATTGCAACTTATTGGTTTTCCATTCTTTTTTTCTTGCGGGCTTTTATGCCGTAATCCAGTGCGATACACAGTCCTACAAAAACAAGGAAGTAACGGAAATAAGATTGTGGTTGTCCTTCGCCACTTACGGTGGTAAACATCCTGTCCCAACGGATTTTAGCAAATCCTTTAGCATTCGGATCTAAACTCAGCCAGATGAAAACCGGTTTTCCAACGATATGCGTTTCCGGAACGAATCCCCAATAACGGCTGTCTTCAGAATTATGACGGTTGTCTCCCATCATCCAGTAGTAATCATCTTTAAAAGTGTAACTTGTAGCTACTTTTCCATTAATTCTGATTTCGTCTCCAATAACCTGAAGGTCATTCTTTTCATATTCTGTAATGATCATTTTATAGAATGGTAATGAGGCGGTGTTCAGGGCTACTGTTTTGCCTTTTTGAGGCACATAGATCGGTCCAAAATTATCCACATTCCAGTTTTTGGTATAAGGGAAAATTCCCGGATCCGGAACATTAGCAAGCTGGAGCGTGACACTTTTGATGTTTGGCGCATTTTTCAATCGGTCTACAGCGTTTTGTGTTACCGACTGGAAAATATAGCTGTTAGGTTCATTAGGATATACCCCGATGTAATCGGTAATCTGCAATTCCCGGCGAATGAAATCCTCATTGAGCTGTGTGCCGTCTGTTGTAACGATATACGTCATTTGTGGGCGGGCACGTCCTGGCAGGATCAGCTCCTTACCGTTGATATACACTACGCCATTTTTGCCCTGGATGGAATCCCCCGGAGTAGCTACGCAACGTTTTACGTAGTTTGATTTTTTGTCGATAGGCTTGCGGATCCCTACACTTTGGGTGTCGCGGAAATACCGCACGGTGTCTACCGGCCAGTTGAATACTACAATATCATTTTTCTGGACTTCCCCAAAAGCAGGAAAACGGAAATAAGGAATCTGTGGTTTGTTCAGGTATGATTTTGTATTGATTACCGGAATAGTATCGTGTACCATTGGAAAAGCTACTTCTGTCATAGGAGTACGCGCACCATAGTGGAACTTACTCACAAAAAGATAGTCGCCTACCAATAAAGATTTTTCAAGGGAAGGTGTTGGGATGGTAAAAGGCTGCATTACATACGTGTGTACTAATGTTGCAACGATTACAGCAAATAATATCGAGCTGATAACATCCGAAGCCTGATTTTTAGGTTTGGTGCTCCGATCACGGATATAATCGGCATCCTGGGTGTAATTGATATAGACGATATAAAACCCAAGGGTTACAATACCAAGGATAGCATCTGAAGTTTTGTCTTTACCAAAGGATCTCAGGGTTTCTACCCATATTACAGGAGCCATGATGATATTGATAACCGGTATAAAAAGCAGGATTACCCACCACACCGGACGGTTGATGATTTTCATCAGGACGATGGCATTGTATACGGGAACTAAGGCTTCCCATGGTTTTCTGCCTGCTTTGGCATATAGTTTCCAGGTACCCAAAAAGTGTATTACCTGAAGTATCAAAAAGAATATAAACCACTGAATTGCTGTCATTGTAGGTCTGTTTTTATTTTAATTCTAAAACGTCTTTCATCGTGAAAACGCCTTTTTTATCCAAAAGCCATTCGGCTGCAATAACCGCGCCTAAAGCAAAACCTTCACGGTTATGTGCCAGGTGCTTGATCTCAATCTGATCGACATCAGAGTCATAATAGACGCTGTGTGTACCCGGTACATTTTCAATACGCTGGGCATCGATGTGGATGTCATGTACTCCGGCATCGTCCAGTTTCCAGGCGGTATAACCCGAATCGGCAATAATATCGTTTGCCAGTGTGATGGCTGTTCCACTCGGGGCATCCAGCTTTTGGGTATGGTGTATTTCTTCAATGCGGACTTTATATTGGTCAAACTTAGCCATAATGCGGGCCAGGTGACTGTTCAGTTCAAAAAAGATATTCACGCCAAGGCTAAAGTTTGATCCGTAAATGAAAGCGCCGTCTTTTGCTTTGCACAAGGCTACCATAGCATCATACTGGTCTAACCAACCTGTGGTTCCGGAGACTATTGGTGTATTAGTATCCAAACAGGCAGAAATGTTACACACTGCTGCGTCCGGGATACTGAAATCGATAGCGACATCTGCATTTTCAAGCCCTTCGTAAGAATCAGTGCTGGATTTTCGCATCGTAATCTCATGGCCGCGTTCCAAAGCAATCCGTTCGATTACTTTCCCCATTTTGCCATAACCTAAAAGTGCAATTTTCATTCGTATTATTTTTAAAAAGAATAATTTAAAGTCAGTCCGACATTGCGTTTGTAATCAATGTCGTTCTGTGGGAAGTCCGGTCTTAGCGAAAGGTTGTCATTGACGTTAAACTGCATCAAATGGGCACTAACATTCGCTTCGACGATATTCAGGATGTAAAAGCCCACCGTAATCAACAGGGATAAATCCCGGTTGCGCTGGTAGTATTTTTGGGCATCTACGATTCGTTCGGTTTTCAGGCGGCTCCAGTACGGATCAGCAGGATCGCTGGTTCCGGCAAGCCTTCGTTTGTATTCGTCACGGTAACGGTGGTATTGCCTGTTATTGCTGACATAGAAATAGGTACTCGTTCCAATCGCGAGGTATACGACCGGGACTTTCCAGTATTGGCGGTTATAGGCCTGTCCAAGACCCGGAAGGATTCCGGAATAAAAGGCGGCTTTGGCCGGGGAAAGCGGGTCAATTTCGTCACCTTTGATACTGTCAGCGGCAACCAGCTGCATTTCGGTAGTTTTGGCCTGGGCAAAAACAGAAAAATTTCCACAAAGGAAACCGAAAAGTGCTATGAGTGCAATATTCTTCACTAGTCCCTTATTAGTTTCATAATACGATTGAAATCCTCTTCGGAATGAAAAGGAATCGTGATTTTGCCTTTCCCATTCGCTGCAACTTTTACATCTACTTTGGTTCCGAAATAATTGGTAAATGCTTTCTTTTCGGATTCTTCGACATCAAAAGAGGTGGCTTTGGCTTTAGTAGCCGGTTTCGGCTTCAGGCTTTCCTGGTAGTTTTTAACCAGGGTTTCGGTTTCCCGGACAGAAAGATTCTGGCTTACTATTTTTTGATAGATATCGGTTTGGATATCCTGGTCTTCAATATTAATAATGGCACGCCCATGTCCCATACTGATAAAACCATCACGGATACCGGTCTGAATGATCGGATCCAGTTTTAAAAGGCGCAGGTAATTGGCAATTGTAGAGCGTTTTTTTCCGACCCGGTCACTCATCTGTTCCTGTGTCAGCTGGATTTCATCCATCAGGCGTTGGTAGGATAAAGCGATCTCGATAGGATCCAAATCATGACGCTGGATATTTTCTACCAGGGCCATTGTCAGGGATTCATTGTCGTTCGCAATACGGATATAGGCAGGTACAGCGGTAAGTCCGGCTAATTTAGAGGCCCTGAGTCGTCGTTCTCCCGAGATCAGCTGGTATTTGTTGAAATCCAGCTTTCGAACGGTGATCGGTTGGATTACACCAAGTTCCCGAATGGAAACCGAGAGTTCACGCAACGCTTCTTCGTTGAAGTTACTTCGGGGTTGGAAGGGGTTTATCTCAATCGCATCAAGTTCAAGCTCAACAATACTGCCAACGACCTTATCTGCATTCTTGTCATCTACAGATTTGATGTCATTTTCAGGATCTTTTAATAATGCTGATAATCCTCTTCCTAATGCTTGTTTTTTTATAGCCTTTGTCATAAACCTACTAACTGTTTTTCTTTATAATTTCTTCTGCAAGATGCAGGTAATTTGTTGCGCCTTTGCTGGTTGCGTCATAGTTGATGATGCTTTCTCCAAAACTCGGGGCTTCACTTAATTTTACATTACGCTGGATGACGGTATCAAAAACCATATCATGGAAGTGTTTTTGCACTTCTTCCACTACCTGGTTGGATAACCTCAACCTGGAGTCATACATCGTCAATAGTAACCCTTCAATATCTAACGCCGCATTGTGTATTTTTTGTACACTCTTAATCGTATTTAACAGTTTGCCTAATCCTTCCAATGCAAAATATTCACACTGAATCGGGATAATGACAGAGTCTGCTGCCGTAAGGGCATTCAGGGTTAAAAGTCCCAGTGAAGGGGCACAATCAATCAGGATATAATCATATTTGTCTTTGACACTTTCCAGCGCCTGTTTCAACATATATTCCCGATTTTCTTTATCTACAAGCTCGATTTCAATCGCTACCAGGTCAATATGAGCCGGAATAACGAAAACATTCGGAGCAGAACAGGTAATCGTTGCGTCATCCGGAGTGTTGCTGTGTTCTAATATCTGATAAGTCCCGATCTCGACAGTTTCTACATCAATACCTAAACCTGAGCTCGCATTGGCTTGAGGGTCAGCATCTATAAGTAAAACTTTTTTCTCTAAAACCCCTAAAGAAGCGGCTAGATTTACTGAGGTCGTTGTCTTTCCAACACCCCCTTTTTGATTGGCAATAGCAATGATTTTACCCATTTAAATTTTAAAATTTTGAACCGTAAAAATACAATTATTTATGGGTTTTGAAAATCTAATTTGTTAACAATTCCAGAAAGTACCAAAGTCGTACTGTATGATGGACATTAGGAGAGAATAGCGCAAGGATGCATAGTGGGATAATACCGAGGGCATAAAAAAAGGAAAGCCTTAAAAGGGTTGGAGCCTGCTGGAATGAAGCGTCGGATTCCTTTTTTGGGCTGTAGTGCCCGGAATTCCTGTGCTGTATTTTCCAGACTGCTGTCCCGTATTTGGGGGCAGCTGTCTCGTACCGGTTTAAGGCTTTTATGTCCTGATAAAAAGGACTTTATTCTTTGTTTTTCTTGGCTTTAATCATCGCTTCCAGCTGATCCCAAAGTGCTTCGGGTATCGCTTCCAGCAGGTTAAACTGCCCGGCGCCTTTTAGCCATTCGCCACCATCGATCGTAATCACTTCACCATTGACATAGGCAGAGAAATCGGAAACGAGGTAAGCGGCAAGATTGGCAAGTTCCTGGTGGTCTCCCACACGGTTCAGCGGCACTTTTTTGGCCATATCAAATTTTTCAGCCAGGTCTCCGGGAAGTAAACGGTCCCATGCTCCTTTGGTCGGGAAAGGGCCCGGTGCAATCGCATTGGTACGAATGCCATATTTAGCCCATTCGACAGCCAGGCTTCGCGTCATTGCTAGTACGCCGGCTTTGGCTGTTGCCGAAGGGACAACATAGGCCGATCCGGTCCAGGCATAGGTGGTTACTATATTCAGCACTGTGGCTGTTTCCTGTTTTTGGTCGATCCAGTGTTTTCCGAAAGCCAGTGTACAGTTTTTAGATCCTTTCAGTACAATGTCGATTACGGTATCAAAAGCATTGGCAGATAACCTTTCGGTAGGGGAAATAAAATTGCCGGCAGCATTGTTCAGCAATACATCCACTTTTCCAAAGGCTTTTAATACTGCCTGTAACATGTTTTCGACTTCGTCATAATGGCGAACATCACATTGTACGGGAAGGCATTGGCCTCCGGTTTGGGATTCGAGTTCCTGTGCGGTATTTTTTAGCTTGTCAAGATCCCGGGAGGTAATGGCTACTTTAGCACCCAGTTCCATGAAATATTTTGTCATTGCTTTTCCCAGGCCGCTTCCGCCTCCGGTTACTACGATTACTTTTCCTTCCAAAGCATCGTCACGAAGCATTTTCTTTGTAAAATCCATTCTGAATAATTTAGTATCGTAAATATATAAAATAATGGCTGACTTCGACCGTCCGAATCGCGTATTGCGCTTTTTTTGATGATTTTACCGCCTGGTCCGGATTGTGCCCGAATGGCTATTTCAGGTGCAATCATCAGGCTGTACACCGGTCATTACTCTCCCTGATGGAATCGGTAACCCAAAATTAACGGGATAGTTTATTCGCTTCGGGGACGATCCTTTTTCTCGGTTTTCGGGTAGTCGTTTTGGTTTCTGCAGCACTTTTGTTTGCCTGTTCACTACTGTAGAACTTTTGTATCGTTCGGGTAATGTGCACTGCCTTGTTGTAAATCGTATTAAAATCCCGAAGGGCTTCCATACTGGTTTCCGGCATTCCTAAAGGTGCATTTTTCATCATGCTGTGATCGGCAAGGCTTTCGGTAAGGGTACAGATCTGATCCAGGATTTCAACGGTGATTCCATCAGCTATCAGCTCACTTTTCAATTCCGGAGTGAGTTGGGTCGTAAACTGGTGCAGGAAACAGACCAAGGCTTTTTGGTTTTTGCCAATGATATTTTTCAGGTAGGTCTTGAAACCCAGTTGTTTCAACAGGTCTTTTTTGCGGGCCGGATTGTCTTTATAGTGTTTGTTGAACTGGGATTTGGCGACTGTCACGGTTTCAATTGCCCCGGGAAGGATGTCGGTCATCTGTTGATTCGCTTTTCGCAATGCGGCAACATCCTCTTCGTTCAGGTGTGTGCGTATGGCAACATTGATCTGGTCCATGATGCTGTCAAAATAGGGGTCTGCCCATATTTCGCGTTTGGATTGCAGCCAGGCCTTATTGGCAATCGCATTCTCGATTACGGTTGCTGCGGTAAGCACCATATCTACATCTTTAACTTTATAATCTCTTTTTCTTTCAGCCATACTACTTTAAATTTTTATTGTGCATTGATAGCAAAATTAAATAAACAAAAATGTTTATTTATGAATTTTAATAAATGTTTTTATTTCTATGGTACATTTATTATAGTAGTGGTCGGGGAGCGCCATGAATTACAGGGGGATTGCAATACATGGATTTGCGTACTGTTACGTTACGCTATAGTAAGATTCTATAGTGCCGTAAAGGTTGCGTGGCAAAGTTGAAAAAAATAAACGTAAAGCCGATTTATTTGGTATTTGTTTAACTAAAAAAAAGGCTTTTTTTAGTATCATTTGCGGAAGCGTGATTTTTTTTGAGCTACATTCGTAGACTATCTATCTTAATTCAGACTGCTATGCCGCTTTCATTCCTACGATGTTACTATTTTATAGTATTGGGTATTTTTTCCTTAAACGCGCAGGCGCAAATGACACCCAAGAAGTTTGCCAGCCCGGATTATGAGGAATTTGATCTTGTGGGTAAAGTAAAAAAATGTGTGTGGCAGGTTTGGGATTACGATGTTATAGGAACGAATACCGATTTATATTCGGGCAGTTATAAAGGGCAGGTGAGCAGTATTGCAGTTCATTTCAGCGGGGCTGGAATATTGTTGGATGCAACTGGGGAGCGCAGGGCCATCACAACGTATAGTGTGCAGCACCAGGCTATGGTTGCCAAAGCAGATAACGTAGTGCTGGAGCGGCTTTCCAAAGTACGGGGTACGGCGATTGATTATAATGATTATACGAAATATAGGGTATCGGTTTCGAAATTGCTGGCTCAGGATGCTTATTTTGAGTACCGCTATAATGCACAGGGTGACCTCATCACAATGGTGTACCGGGACAAAGATGAACCCCGGCATTTTACAATTACCTATCGGTATGATACGCAGGGAAATTGGGTGGAACGCATCCGTGCAGAAACGGGAGTACAGGAGCCAATCCAGAAAATAATACGGGAAATCACCTATTATTAAGCAATCGGGATTTTGACAATACTGTAGTGTAGGGGGACAGGGCTGCCATTTGTAAGGTATTATTCAGATTCATCCATCCATGCTGCGGGATACAGGGCATACAGGCGGTCTACTAATTCCTGTTGTTCGGGATCCTGCAGGTCTTTTAGGAATGATGTCAGGATCCAGATATGGCTTCGTTTATCAGGCAGTACGCGTGCGGTATCGGTAAAACGGTACAGGCAATGTTGGGAAGCGGCTGTTTTGCTGAGTACCAGTATGAATATAAATCCCCAGAAGGTAGCATCGCTAACGAGCGGGCAATTGTGTACGAACTGTATGTGTTCCAGCGCCCTGATGACACGTTGTACTATTTCTGGATTTTGTGCATAAGTCTGGAAGAGTGCCTTCTTTTTCCGCATATTGGGAAGGCTGCTGTACTTGTTGCACTGTACGATAACCTCCCTGTAGCGCATGTAATCGGTATAGGTGGTGGCGGTTACTTTCTCGGCATCGTTGGCTTCCAGTGCGCCAAAGAGAAAAGCGCCCTCGAGCTTATTAAAACAATTCCGTGGATAATGCTCTTCCATTACGGGCAGCAATTCCTGGAAAGCCTGCTGCAGGAATACATATTGTTTTGAAGTGCCGGGATGTATAACATGGCCCAGCCGCATTAGATGATAATAAAATAAAACAGCTTCCCGGTCGTCTAATCCGTAGGGAAGTTTCTTCATCATCGGAGTGATTTGATGGTGATGCAAAGGATAAAATCCACCCTGTGCCCATCCCTGAAATGCATTTTCTTCATCATTGATGAATTCCAACGCCAGTAGCGTTTTATCCATATTATTTTTTGTTTAAGCAGGTGAATGGCAAATATAACCATTGCTGTATTAAATAATGTTCGTTTTATGATGAAAAACAGTTTTTGTGTGAGTTTTTTATTTAAAAGACATTAAATGTATAAAAAAGCAACAGAAAGTAGTATTTGCCTTATTTTTTGATTGTACGGTTTATAGGAGGGGTATTGCGGTACAGTATATACTTTTTGCAGGAAGCGTATCTAAAGTTGCTATAGGTATGTATTGACCTTCGGTAGGGAGTAGTCGTTAGATTGTGTAAACGTAGAAATTGATTTTAATTTGATTTGAGATTTTAAGGCTTAGCCAAAAAACAACAGATCATTAAGTATAGAATTTAAAAGAACTACATTTAAATAATTTAAAAAGAGCGGATTATGATCGAAGATGGTAAATTACCCAAAGATTTTGCAAAGCAATTTAAAAACAAAGAAGACTTCCATACTTTTTTTCAAGACCTGTATAAACAAGGCATTGAACAGCTACTCCAGGGAGAATTGGATGCTCATCTGGGATATGAGAAGCATAATATTGACGGATACAATACAGGCAATAGCCGTAATGGTTCTTTCTCAAAGAATATAAAATCAGAGACTTTGGGCAATATGGTCCTGGCTATTCCCCGGGATAGAAATGGTGAATTCGAGCCTCAGGTCATCGGAAAAGGCCAATCGATGAGTGAAAAGATTGAAGATGCTATTTTAGGAATGTACAGTCGTGGAATGACCCGTAGTGATATTGTAGAACAAGTTAAAGAAGTTTATGGGATATCAGTAAGTGAGTCCACGATTTCGACCATCTCTGATAGAATACTGGCTGATGTTGATTTATGGACTAAAAGGGCTTTAGAACCACAGTATCTGATTGTTTGGATGGATGCTGTGCATATGAAAGTAAGAACAGATGGGAAATATGAAAACCATGCAATTTACATTGTAATCGGACTAAAAACAGATGGTAAGAAAGAAGTATTAGGAATGTGGCTAAATAAAGAAGAGTCGGCTTCATTTTGGATGACTGTACTCTCTGACATAAAATCTCGTGGAGTAAAGGATATTCTCATTGCCTGTACAGATAACCTTACCGGATTTACAAAAGCTATCAGAGGTGTTTTTCCAAATACAGAATCCCAGCTTTGCATTGTTCATCAAATAAGGAATAGCCTTAAGTTTGTAGTAGTTAAGGATAGAAAAGCATTTTGCAGTGCAATGAAAGAAGTATATACTGCAATAAATCAGGAAGAAGCCGTTTTAGCTCTGGCTGAATTTAAAAAAAACTGGGAAGCAAAATATAAATATGCCGTTTGCTCCTGGGAAAAGAATTGGGAAAATCTCATGCCTTTTTTGGCCTATCCTGCTGAAATCAGGAAAATAATGTACACCACAAATACAATAGAAAACTTAAACAGGGGAATTAGAAAATATACCAAAACAAAAGTGCAGTTCCCAGATGAAAAAAGCGTCAAGAAATCAGTCTATTTAGCAATACAAAATTGTGAAAAAAGCTGGATAAATGCAATACCAAGCTGGGGATTAATCATGAATCAGTTCTTGGTCATATTTGGAGAAAGGTGTAATATTAAACACTAAGAACTGTTTACACAAAATTTCGACCAGTCTCCTTCGGTAGGCGTGTTTACAATTTCTATAGGCGTGTATTGACCTTCGGTAGGTGTGTTTACAATTTCTATAGGCGTGTATTGACCTTCGGTAGGTGTGTTTACAATTTCTATAGGCGTGTATTGACCTTCGGTAGGTGTGTTTACAATTTCTATAGGCGTGTATTGACCTTCGGTAGGCGTGTTTACAATTTCTATAGGCGTGTATTGACCTTCGGTAGGTGTGTTTACAATTTCTATAGGCGTGTATTGACTTTCGGTAGGCGTGTTTACAATTTCTATAGGCATGTATTGATCTTCGGTAGGTGTGTTTGCAATTTCTATAGGCGTGTATTGACTTTCGGGAGGCGTGGATCGAATTTCTGTGTGTGTATTGGAAATGGAAGAATAGTTGTATTGGCTTTCGGTGGCTGCTTGTAATCGTTGAATGGGTATAAAAAATCCCGTGGGGTTGCGGGATTTATGGGCAGTGGTTTAGCGTTCGATTTTGGTTTCCCTTGCTTTGGTCGCCCTGCTGTTTTTAAGCGTCTTGGCAATTTTGATAAAGCTGAACTGATCCTTTATTGTGGGTTCTTGCTTGTAGAAGTTCTGCGCAATCCGGCTAATGCTGATTACCGTATCATATACTGCATTGAATTCCGTGATACTTTCAACAGTAGTGTTTTTACGGTTTCCTTTTTGGGTTTCCTGAAATACATTGGTTCCTGCGAGTGCATCGGCCTGGGCGACGATTGCTTCCAGTGTTGCTGCTGCAGTACCTTTGGCAATAATAGCGGCTTTTAGGTTTTCATTCAGGTTGGTTTTAAACTGGAAAAGCAGATTGATCATGGATTCCTGGCTGCTGTTCCGAACGCCTTCCATGTAGGTGGTAAAGCCGAGTTGCTTTAGGATTTCATCCCGAAATCCAGGTTCTGATTTAAAATCTTCTTCAATCTGCACTTTTACTTCTGCCAGGTCTTTTCGGGCAGCAAGCTGGATCGTAGCTACTTCCTGGGTGGCGTTACGCAATTCTTTGGCACCGTCAATACCCAGATGTACCTGGATCGCGGTATCAATTCGCGTTTTGATGTCTTCAAAGTAAGAATCGCCCCAATTTTCCCGTTTGGATTGCAGGAAGGTTTTGTTTGCAATCGCGTTTTCAATGAGCGTAGCAGCTGTCATTAGCATTTCGACATCTTTGACATTGTAATTTCTGGCTTTGTCCATAATTGTAAGGTATTTGAAATTAATAAAAATAAGTTACATACTATTTCGGGGAAGCAAGACTTGTTATAATATTGTATGATATTGAGATTAACGTTTGTTTTTTATTGATGTTGTGTTGTAATTGTAAAATAAAACACTTTTAACATCATTTATTTTTCTTTAGAGGCTCCAGCTGTACCAGGACGCATCATTTGTTTTTAATTAACAATGTGTGTTAAAATTATTTTTAAATTAGGTTGGAAATGGATAATTACTAAATTTACGAAACCTATTCTACCCCTAAAAACAGGTTTTGTGTACCGCAATGCCTATTTGCTTCTTTACTAATTTTAATTATAGATAATGATGAGAAAACAATTGGGTTCAGAAATTGGGGTATGCGGGGTGGTACTGATACTGCTTTGGATTGGTATTTTTAAATTTACGCCTGTTGAAGCTCACGCGATTCAAAGACTGGTGGAGTACAGTCCGCTGATGTCCTGGATGTACAAGGTAGGCAGTGTTCAGGCGGTATCGAATGTCATTGGGATATTTGAAATTATCACTGCATTTTTATTGGCAATTTCGCCTTTTTCAAAAAAAATCGCTTTTATGGGTGGGCTTTTAGGTACTGTTATCTTCTTGACAACCCTGACTTTTTTACTGTCCACACCGGGTGTATTCCGGATTGTGGATAATGTTCCGGTAACCGACTTCTTTATCTTAAAGGATATTATGGCCTTGGGAATCTGCCTGCAGGTCCTTTTAGACCACTGGCCGGAAAAGCGAAAAATAACAGCATAAAAAAATCCCGGAATACAGCGTATTCCGGGATTTTTTTATGCATTTCAGTATAGCTTTATCTTAGAAAATACGGGATTCAGGTTTGGATTCAAAAATGGTATCCAATGCTGAAAGGAGGGGAGCATCTAATAGCGGTGCCACAGTGGCGGCTTTGAGGTTGTCCTCCAGTTGCCCGGTAGTGGAAGCGCCAAGCAGGACAGTGGAAGCATTAGGATTTTTAAGGCACCAGGCAATGGCCAATGCTGCCGGAGTACACCCGATCGTTGTAGCAATTTCCATCAGCTGATTGACCTGCCCGATTCTTTTTTCGGTATGCATCACGTCTTTCAGCCACGAAAAACCTGCAGTAGTGAGGCGGGATCCTTCTGGAATGCCTTTGTTGTATTTTCCGGTAAGCATGCCACTGGCCAACGGGCTCCAGGTTGTTGTTCCCATTCCAAATTGTTTGAAAAGCGGCAGGTAATCCAATTCCATTTTATCCCGGTAGAAAAGGTTGTATTGTGGTTGTTCCATAGAGGGGCCAATGAGGTTGTAACGTGCTGCGGCATAATGGGCTTCGGTTATGGCCTGTGCACTCCATTCGCTGGTACCCCAATAGAGAATCTTGCCCTGGTTGATCAGGATGTTCATCGCCCATACAATTTCGGCAACAGCGACATGGGGATCGGGACGGTGGCAGAAATACAAATCGAGGTAATCGGTTTTAAGGCGTTGCAGTGCTTCTTCACAGCCTTCTATGATGTGCTTCCGGTTTAGTCCTTTTTGGGAGGGCCTGGTTGCTGCACCATGTGCGCCAAAATAAACCTTGGAAGAGAGGATGTAACTGCTTCGGTCCCAGCTTTTTTTAGCGAATACTTTTCCCATGACTCTTTCACTTTCGCCATCGGCATAGACTTCCGCATTGTCAAAAAAGTTTATCCCGGCGTCATAGGCCGTACCGGTAAGGCTGTCAAATTGCTTTTCGTCTACTTTCATTCCTGTAGACAGCCAGGTGCCCAGTGATAATTCGCTTAGGGGAAGCCCGGTGTTTCCCATGTATCGGTAGTTCATAATGTATAATTTTAAAATTAGTAAGTAGGATATTTTGGAATATATGTTCCATTTTTGCTGCAGTTTATTTTACGCCTTGCAGCCATCCCAGGCCGATTGGATGAAAAATTCAATGTCCTGTTCGGAGATTATGATGTACTGGCTGTGGTGGAGTTTGACTAATGCCAGTAAGGATCCGCTTGTAAAACCAATCCATTTCCTGATAGCACCCGGTTTTATAATTTCCAGTGCCTGGCCGTCAGTGTATACCTGATCTAATACTTCAAGGTGGAGGCTGCCCTGGTGCTTGGCTTCGGGATTTATGGTTGGGGAATAATAGAACTGCTCGAGGAACATAAAGTCCAGCGGTTCCTGCAGGAAATACTGCATCATCTTTTTCCATAGGTATACAAAACGTTGTTTTACAGGTTTCGTATCGTCGTACCCTTCCATAATCAGCTGTGCTTCTTTGCGTTTTAAGTGGAAGTAGAGTTCATTTAATAATAGTTCCTTGGTAGGGAAATAGTTGTAAATGGTACCCATTCCCGTATGGGCCGCTTTGGCAATTTCGGACATTGGTGTGGCATGTATTCCTTTGGAAACGATAAGCTGGAGGGTTTCCTGAAGGATTTGCTCTTTTTTTGTCATGGTGTTTGGTAATTGATACCATCAAAAGTAGAGTTTTGGAATGAATATTCCAAAAGTTTGCAATTTAAAACTTTTTAAAGTCCTACTGTTGGTGTGTAACACGCATTTTGTATTTCAATTTTTATATATTTAGGGGATAAAAGCATGAGGGGATACTCTGTATGCTATCAATACTACTTTTATGATGAAAGCAATCACCTGTCCTTATGCCTGGGACTGCGGAATTACATTTGAACCTGAAGCATTAAGTAACCACAATCTGGACTTTTTACAAACTGCGACAGAAAAAAGAATGACTTTTATGATGCTGGATTGTCCACATTGCTCCCGTGAATTTAATTTTGATACCGTAGCATGGCAGGCAACTGGGATGGGCTATACTGATCCTGCTATTCCAGTTGCAAAGCAGAAAAAAACGGTTCCACAATTAAAAGCTATTCTTAAAAAAGCAAAGATTGAAATCCCGGCTCCTTATTTGGATTATCTGAATAGTGGTCACTTTCGTCCCGAACTGACCGTTTTTGAATCGGAAGCACATTTTATCGTGTATGATCTTGCGGAACTTTGTGAACCGACCGTAGTGGACGGAAAGTCTTACCTCACAGTAGCGCAATTAAAGGGTTTTGCACATTCCCTGGCAGCGCTCTTTCCTTTCCCTAAAAAGGATACATCTGAATTTACATGGGCTATGCTTTCTGAATGCCTGGTTATAGGGTACGAGGGTACCCGTTTGCTGTTTATCGATTGCCGGGACAACAACGATTTGTGGATTTTTCATCCTGACGGAGGTGATGTGGAGCAAACACACCTAACCATAACGGCGTTATCGGAGCAAACACCATAGCTTTAATGGCTGTAAAGTAACGGCTTATTTCTTTTTGGCTTTCAGGAGCCGGCTATAGGTGTTGGCTTCCTGCAGTAAAATTTTTTCCGGATCGAGGGCATCGTCTTCAAACCGGTTGTGTCCGGTAGTACTAAGATCTCCCAGATGATTTTCTTTAAAATAGTACCGGCCTTCAAACGTCCGGCTTGTTTTGGTATAGTCAAAAGTGCCTTTGGATTCAGTATAGTCATAGGCATTGAATACTTCATACACAAAAATCAGCTGACCATCCTTAAAATAATATTCGATTTGAGTCATACCGTTGGAAAGTCCTATTGTGGCCACAATTTTACGGAGCTGCCCCTTTTTATAATATCCGGAAAGCTCCCGTCCTCCATCAGTGGGAGTGTCTAAAAAGGCACTGTTGTCGAGTGTGACCTTTTTTAGGCTTTTGTCGGCAGCAATTGCCTGGTATTCTTTTTTGATGGCCAATAGGTCCTGTGCTTTCGTTTGTGCTCCAACAGTAGGGGACAAAGCAAAAAGGAATAACAGGAGGAGGAATTTAGGATAGGCCATAGCTGTAGATTAAAGACTTGTTTTTTGCTGGTCCATGAATAGGGTTAACTGACGGGTAAAGTCATCGAGTTCTTTCAGCTGTGGGTATAACGCTTTCAGTAATTGTCGTACTTCCTGCGGATTGTGCTGTGGGTCTTCGATTTCTTCGGCTATACCCAACATGTTGGAGATAGGGTGACGCACTTTGTGGTTGGTGATAAACAGCATTTCTTCCAATGCTTTCCGCTGCTTTTCTTTGATCCCTTCTTTCCGGTCGCGGACGATACGATAGCGAATAATCACATAGGCCACCACCCAAACGGATAATACCGAAAGCGCGCGGTCGATATAAACGGAAGTACGGGTGCTGCCAAAATAGGCAAGATTTTCCAAAATAAGGAAGGAGATGATTGCGGCAAAAATGACAATTGTTTTCTTGCTACTATCGATAAGCATCGGAAGCGCAGCTAAATAGAGCATTCCGATAGCGGTCCCAGGCGGGATATAATAATCCAGGATAAATACAAATACGATGGTAATAATGGCCGCAAGCTGCGAAGAACTGATGATGTTTTTCATACACAAAGGAATCTTGAATGAAGTTAATTTACGACTTTATTCTGAAAAAAGGGAGGGGACGCCTGAATCTGAATGAATTATGGTGCAAAAGTAAAATATTATTATATACAAAAAACAAAAAAGCGCTACTTGCTTCGAAAAGAAGCAAATGAACATGTAGGCATTACAGATAAGAGCCTTAGCTACTGAAAACAGTACCCATAACAGTGTTATTGTGCTTGTTTTTACGGTTTTACCGTAACCTACTAAAGGCTATTTGGGGTTAACTTGCCTTTAAATTACGAAACCCAATGGGAAAGACGATTATAACTATTGAAATGAGCGATAAACTGAAAACATCCCCACAATTATCGTATGAAGAGAATAAGAGATATGTACTGGATCAATTGAAAAAAATCATAGCGCATGAAGAGATGAAAATTATCACCTACATCGAAAGTAAGGAAACCCGGAATACCTATGTGATGCTGGATTCCGATGCCGTAAAATAAAGTACTACCCAATAAAATTCTACAATAAAAAACACCTTACAGGGTGTTTTTTTTATGCCTTAGTAATTAGAGGTTTACGATTTCCTGTAGGAAAGCAATTCGTTCCTGTACGGTTTTTTTAGGCACTTCAATAATGGTGTATCCATAATCCTGATAGGTTTCGGCCATTACAGTATGGGTACGCACGGCTTCTGCCCAATCCTGTTTTCGTTCGCTATCAGTAGTATAAATCGCTTTCCAGGGTGGGAGCAGGAATACCGATTTATGATACCGGTAATCCCAGGCTGCCTGCTCCATCTCAGTACTGATTTCCAATCCAATTAAACGGGCATAACAAAGGGTGTCGGGAAGGCCACGGTCGAAAAAAGCCGGGCTGTTGTTTTGGGCGGCTTCCTGATAGGAAACGATAGAACGTTCCAGCATGAGTTGGGTATAGCGTTCCCGGTTTTTCCAGGGCAGCGCATCACCACCGGTTTCCATTTGTTCCTTTATAATATCCCGGGCTACTTCGGGAATGGTTCGGAATCCGGAGGTATGGAGAGCTTCAATCAAAGTGGTTTTTCCGCATCCGGGACCACCTGTAAGGACAAAATAAGGGTGTTGCTCTGTGGGTAACATGTAGTATAAATTAGGTTACTATTCGATTTCCAGTCGGTGTTCGGGGCTACTGGCATGGTCAAAAACAACAATTAGGGGAAAAGAAACGGCTACAGTATCAGTTGGGAACCAGTTTCGGTTGTCTTTTACCAGTATCAATAGGCCTGTTTCATCACCCAAGGCTGTAAAGTTTTCTGCAGCCGGCTGTTTGGTGTATACTTCGAGCGGATAGCGCTCTATTAGTTGCTCTGCCAGTTTAGGCACATCATGGGTTACAATCCCAATTTCACTTATAGCGACTATAGCGGTACTGTCAAAGGGTTGCGTGGAAGCGGTAGCGCTATCAAAACGGGCAATGCATTCCAACAGGTTGCCATTATTGTCATAAAAGTAAAACGATTTGGCATTCCACAATGTAAATTCTGAAAAATCGGATTCGGGACTTACAGGCAGAATGGCAGTGCGGGGTTGGAGCCAGGCATAGGCTTCCTCCAGTTGGTTGTGGGGAATGTCAAGCGCAATATGATAGACTGGATTGCTATTGGGCACCAGTGTAAATTGTACAAGGGTAGTTCCTAAATAAAAGGTTACCTGGTTTTCCTGCTTATGCCTGACAGGTATTTGTAAAACAGTAGTGTAAAAATCGATTGTGGCAGCAAGGTTGCCAGTAGTGAGGTATAGGGCTTTAATTTTCATGTGGAGCGTGTATTAAGTGTAACAGGGTTACCTGATAATGCTCCTTCAAATGTACAACCTCCATTGCCATAACCTGCGTTCAGGGCAATGATAGTGTCGATACTAACATAACCAGAACTGATACAGGTTTTTTAAAAGCGCAACTTTTTGGCTGCCATATCCGTTTTCCATTCCGAAGGAAAAAGACCATTCTTGTCTTTCTCGATCCGGCCCATAATGGAAGCGATTTCATGGCGTATTTTTATGGGTAGGGTATAAAATGCAGCATCCACTTGTATATTCCTTTCTGAATCGAGTGGGCTTTCATGGTGGCGAATCATAATTTTCCTGCCTTTGTAAAGCACCAGGATTTTTATTTGCCCATAAGGGCCTGCATCTTCTCCTATGGTTCCCCATACGATTATGGGATCGGTGAGGCCATCACCATCCAGGTCTTTTAGCGTAAGGTATTTGGTCCAGAAGGTAATCGAAAACTCATCGGATACCTCGTCTTCTTTGGGTTTGATATAATCGAATACAGTAGCTTCGGTTTGGAGTACTCCTGATTTTTCAGTAATTAAAAAAGCACGAATGCTATCATTAAGCACGCCATCCTTTGTTTTTTGGTACTCCCTTTCGGTAAGGGCCAGGTAATGCAATCCCGAAGTGTCCCTGTAGCTATAAGTTCGAAAGATTGGAAAGGTAATCTTAAGGTTTTTTCGGACTGCTGGCGTTATTACTTTTGCAGCAGTAGCTGCATCAAGCAGGTTTTCTACAGGTTTTTGGGACCAGCAGTTTAGCGGTAGGAGGAGTAACAGGAATATTGTTCGGAGCATCTGGGATTGTTTTTACTTATAGAAATCTTTCATGTATTGCTCTTTGTCGCAACCGCCAAAATCGATAATGCCATTAAACCCATCATAATAGCAGGTTTTGGAAACGGTCGTTTTATTGATGATGGTCAGGTAGGAATAATCGGGTGCGAAAAGGACAAACTTATTTTCTTTTTTCAAATCCCAATAGATCCCATTGTCGCTATTCGGATTTTTAGTGCCTTTACCATAGCGTGCCATAAGGCGTTTGCCTACTTCAGGGATGTCTTTGTCCTTGAGCTGTATCATGCAGGCATATACGTTAGGGTCGGCTTTAAATTCCGCTAATAACTTCCGGATGGCTTCATTGGATTTAGCCGGCTTCATATCAATTGAAGCACCACCAGTACCGGATTCCATACGTTTTTTGAGGGTTTCTGTAGCGACTTTGGAATGGATTTTAAAGTACACATCCACAACATCCAGCGCATAGCCATCAATACTGTAATTGGGGCTGTCACTGACCCATACCGCGAGGGAATTGGGGGCTTCCATTGTGGATATTCCAATAAGGACGTTTTCTTTCCCGGCATAGACTACTTTTTCGAGCGGTTCATCCATGGACAATGACAGCAGGTCAATAGTAGGTATCGTTTTTTGACAGGAAAGCAGGACCAAAAGCAGTAGCAGGGCAATCGGGATGGATCTTTTCATGATTCTCAGGGCTATTTTTTTCTTGGGTTTACCAATGGCAGTGCTTTATAAACACTATTGTGAAGTATCGTCAGGTGGTTTTCCTCCGGCATTGGTGTCCAGTAGACGGTTAGTTTTTTAGGATCTGCTTTTTTCAGTGTTTTCGACAATTGTGCAGCATCTTTTTCCATTTGTTTGCCTTCGGTTCCTACGGCAAGAAAAACGGTAGTTGGAGTCTCAGGAAGATTTTTTAGCAATTCCGGAGCCTGATTTAGCAGGGATTCGTCATCCCACCATAAACTTGGACTGATAATAATGTAGTTATTGAATAAAGCTGGTTTTTTCAGCAATATCTCTGTTGCAAGCAAACCTCCCAATGATTGCCCGATCAGGGTTTTGGTTCCATTGGTTTTGTATTTTTTTTCAATGTAAGGTTCTAATTCTTTTTCGACAAAGGCAATAAATTTATCGGAATTACCACTGGAAGGCATACTAACTTTATCGGCACGTATGGAAGTAGGATAAGTGAAATCCCTTTTTCGGTCAACATTTGCGATACCTACTACAATAGAATTGGGCATGGCCTGGATCATGGATTGAAATTGGATTAATCCGGCGATATGGAGGAAGTCTTCATTCACGCTGCCATCCAGAAGATAGATCACAGGATATTTCATATCGGAAGTGTTGGAATAACCGTCCGGGAGGTAAATATTCAGGATCCGTGTTTCGGCTAATTCCTTAGATTGTACCGCATCAATAATACCGATAGACAACGGCTGTGTGGTTGTCTTTTCTATTGTTTTATGGACTTTCTTCTTGTACTTTTTCTGGGCGTGTAGCGGCAAGGCGAAGAGCGCAATTACCATTACACATAGTAGATTTTGTTTCATAAGAGGTGATTTAAGGTGGTTTAATACAACCAAATATACAGAAGTTTGTGTAAAAAATACAATTGGCAGGGCGAATTGTGATAAATGCATATGCCTGTCAAGGCATTTGAGGCATAAAAAAAGCCGGATGTAAGCATCCGGCTTTTATTGAGCGTATCTGAAAATTATTTTTTACTCCCGCTGATCATGTTGGAAACGATTCCTTTTTCGGAGGTCATTTCGGCAATCAGGACGCCACCGATATGAAGGACGATAAAGGTGATGGCATAATATAACGATTGGACATGTACGGTTTCCATGGCATCTTTAAGTGTTTTAGGCCCATTAACCACCATAAATCCGGTAAACAGGGAAACGCATACCAAACCATAAAACAGGATATAAATCCAGGATTTGAATTTTTCTTTGGTGCTGCTATCGGGTGCAAAAGGATTGGCAAATCCCACTCCCTGCCTGATTGTGATAGCAATCCGGATAACATAAAGTCCGATAAGGACATAACCGGCTATTACATGGTACTGCCACATGGGGCGCCGTACTTCTTTACCAATTTTAGCTGCGTCTTCTTTACTGATGGTAATCCCGGACTGGCTGAGGTTCTCCTGGATAATATTGCCCATACTTCCTTTATTCATCCAGCCTGTCCGAAGGAATACGGTGAGGAGTATAAAAAGGAAGGTAAGAGCAAGCGCCCAGTGAATCAGGCGGTTGGCAAGATTAAATTTATTCGTTTTCATGATGAAAGGTTTTGAAATGATATTTGGGTTATGCGGGTTCTACATGGATCATTACATCGGAGAACTGTGGCAGTTTTTCCTGTATGTGGTTTTTGACTTCATGGGCAATAGTGTGCCCTTCGGCAACGGTGAGGTCTTTGCCTACCCGGATGTGCAGGTCGGCATGGCTCATGATTCCCATTTTTCGAGTCATGCATTTCTCCACATTAACGACGCCATCAACTTCATTGGCTAATTTTTTCAAGGTATTGCCAAGTTCGGGATCCAGCTGTTCATCCAGGAGTTCTCCAATTGCAGGGCGGCAGATTTTATAAGCATTGATAATAATAATCCCTGATGCGAGCAAGGCTGCCCAGTCATCGGCAACTTCATAGCCCGGACCACCGATGAGCCCGATTGTAATTCCGATAAAGGCTGCGGCAGAGGTGATCGCATCACTACGGTGGTGGAATGCATCTGCTTTGACCACTTCACTATTGATTTCAGTTCCTGTTTTAATCACATACCGGAATAGTACTTCTTTGGTAAGAATGACCAGCACTAAAATAATTAATGTAAAGGCTTTTGGTGTTTTGTGCGGGGTATTGATATTTTCGATGCTCTCCCGGGCTATCACGAAAGCCGCAATGCATAACGCAAGTGCAATTCCGAGTGCAACCAGTGCTTCTGCTTTTCCGTGTCCATACGGATGTTCCTCATCTGCGGGTTTGGCAGACCATTTTAAGCCGACCCATAACAGGGCTGACGTAACAATATCTGCTGTGGATTCGATGGCATCTGCAATCAATGCATAGGAATTGCCATATATTCCTCCAAGTCCTTTTATTACGGCTAAGATGGCACTGACGATAATGCCGATAAGCGTTGATTTTAACGCCTTTTTTGAGGTGTCTGATTTGAGGTTTGTAACTTCCATCCTAAATTTTTATGCTAAATAATTACCTTTATTACTAAATGTACCAAAAAGAGAAACATTCTTTTCTTTTTTAGTATCATGATTGTCTGTCGGAAATTAAACTACTGATGGAGGGCGGAAGAGTGCGGCCAAGGCCGGGTTATTATGTTGGTTTGCCTTGTAAAAAGGGACTTTAAGATCTTGAGTAGCATGTACGACTACAGGAATATAGTGCCGCTGAACGGGAATGTACAGTAGGCTTGGGGAATGGAAATCGAATTTTTTTAATGGTAGTTGCATATCGCGGGCCTCATCGTCGTCATTCTGATCCTGTCCCCAGTAATGCATTGCCAGGAAATCGATAGCACTTATAGCAGGCTTTTGCTGGTGGTGTTCGGCAAAATGTTCTACCAGTACGGGAATTTTAAAAAGTTGATACACAACAGAATTGTTGGCAGCAATCAGAAAAATTAATATGTAGAGGTATATTTTTTGCACGTCACAAAAATAAGTTTAAAAAAGGGCTTTACAAAATAAACACTGCCCAAATAGGAACAGCAGTGGCATCTCTAAAATACGGTATAAAAAAAGACAGCATAAATGCTGTCTCAGTAGTAAGTGTGATGGTAGGTATTATCGTGCAGCAATAGTTTCTACAAACATTTCATTTTTGTATTTCATGACAAAAGTCAATTTGCCTAAAGCTGAATTTTTAACGTCAAATTTTTTGGTCAGTTCCTGTTTTCCAGTCATCGTTTCATTGTATAACTCTACATTATTCTGATCGTATACTTTAATTTCTACCGGAGTTCTTTCCGTATTCGGGATCGTAACCGTTACCATTCCGTCTTTGTTGAGCAAGGTTGGTTTTGCAATTTCAGCAACCGCTTTTTCAGAGATAGTAGCTGTTTTATTGCGTACCTGTATTTCATAACGTGCTACTTTAGATCCTGTTTCCGCTTCTAAAAAATACGTTCCGTTTGGGAAAGCTGTAAGGTCATATTTTCTGTTGGTATTGTTTTTACCGAAAATTGTTTCTTCAAAAAGCAAATCGTTTTTAGTGCTGTACAAGGACAGGTGTACCGATTTTACTTCGTTAATGGAAAAACTTACCATTTTTCCTGTTTCACTTTTTACTTTCAGCAGGATGTCTGCTTCATTGGCATGCGCCCCAAAAGAAAGTACGCTCATCGCCAGAACTAAACCGAATTTCATTACATTTTTCATAGTAGCCCTTTTTTAGTATTTTGTTAGGGCTAATTTAAGGAGCAAGTATAATTTTTATCGCTGCCATATTGGCTAATATCTATGGTATATTGTCTTTACGAAAACGTTTTCATGTTAAAAAAGGCAATTTTGTATATTTATTTTGATTAACTTGCGGTATAAATCCGATTGAAAATGAAGATCATCAAGCCTGCTTTAGAACTTATTGTGCCTTCTTTTGGGAGTTCATTTTATTATTCCCGTTATGTGGAAAACGAGAATATCAAGACCCATGTATGGCATTACCATCCCGAAATTGAATTGGTATTTGTAAATGGTGGTTCCGGCAAGCGCCAGATAGGGAGCCATATTTCGTATTATACCGATGGCGACCTCATCCTGATTGGCAGTAACCTGCCACATTGTGGGTTTACGGATGACCGCACGGGAAATACAAATGAAACAGTAATCCAGATGGCCCCTGACTTTTTAGGACCTGATTTTCTAAAACTTCCCGAAACCCGGAATATTACAGCACTTTTTGAGCGTGCCCGTGGTGGTATTGCTTTTGGTGCCGAGACTAAAAAAAATATGGGTGCTACTATTGAAGCAATGGCAGGGCTATCGCCATTGGAACGTTTGCTTTCGATGATCCATGTATTGGATGCATTGGAGCAGGCTACCGACTTTAAGGTATTGAATGCTGCGGGTTTTTCGATGGAAACGCAGGTACAGGACAATGATCGTATCAATATGGTCTTTAACCATGTGAAAGATCATTTCCGGGAACCGATCAGCTTAGAAGAAGTGGCGGCAATGGCTAGTATGACTGTACCTTCTTTTTGCCGGTATTTTAAAAAGATGACCAAAAAGACCTTTACGCGTTTTGTGAATGAATACCGTATTGTGCATGCGCTGAAACTACTGGCCGAAGAACCGATGGGAATTACGGATATCAGCTATGAAAGCGGGTTTAACAATTTCAGTCACTTCAATACGTCATTCAAGGAATTTACCGGAAAAAGTGCCTCTCAATACCGACAGGAACTCCGTTCTGTCATGAAATAAATTCCGGTACTAAGCGTGTTACCATAAAGTAATTTTCGCAAGGTACTTCCTGTACTTATTTCTTCAATTTCTTTACGATCCAGGGTAAGGTGAGCCCTTGTCCCAGCAATGTAAAAAGCACGACTACCACCGAAATAAAAATAATCTCATTCCGGAAAGGGAAGGGTGTCCCATCGGATAAGGTGGTGGGTAAACCGATGGCCAGGGCGAGGGATACAATGCCTCGCATTCCGGCCCAGCTGATGATAAGGCTGTTGGAAAAATCCAATAACGCTTCTTCGGAGACTTTTCGTTTTTGGGATTGAAAGGCGCGTTGTAAATTAATCTTTTGCAAAAATACCCTCGCCAGCCGTAATCCTAAGGCTACAATAGTAATGATAAGTGCATAACCGATATAAGGCAGCACCTGGGTTTTGTCGATGTTTTTCAATACATAGGGAAACTCGAGTCCAATCAGGATAAAAATTAAGCCATTGAGCAGGAAAACGATAATATCCCAAATGGTCCTGGACTGCTCTTTTAGGTTTTCCGGGAATACATTGCGGCTGATGCGGGACATTCCCAAGCCTAAAACAACAACAGCAATGACGCCCGAAACACCAAATTCTTCCGCAATCAGGTACGTCACAAACGGGATTACGATAATAAAACTAATGGTCACCATCCTGTCCCGGTGAACCAGTTGGAGCAGGCTTGTGAGGAGTTTACCCATGAGCATCCCAATCAGGAAACCACCCCCCATAAGGAATAAGAATTCCAAAGAAGCTTTCCAGAAAACAAATGAGGCTCCGGTTACTGCAGCTACGGCAAAACGGTAGGCTACTAAGGCAGAGGCATCGTTGACCAGGCTTTCGCCCTCCAGTATCGTTGTGGTTTTATGGGATAGCCCCAATCCTTTGGTGATACCAATGGCGGCTACGGCATCTGTGGCCGAAAGGATGGCCCCGAGCACAAAAGCCCCGGGCCAGTTCATATCCGGAATTAGGGAATGAGCGGTAACAGCGATGCCGGTAGTGGTCAGGAAAACCAAACCAATAGACAATGTTCCGATGGTATTGCCATGGGTTTTGAAATCCTGGAACGAAATATTAAAAGCCGCATCATAGAGCAATGGGGGCAAAAAGAGCAGGAAAACAACTTCCGGGCTCAGTTCAATTACGGGCATGGTAGGAATAAACCCAATTGCAATTCCGGCAGTGATTAATAAAATAGGATAGGGCAGTTTGATTTTATCGGCTATGGCCGTAAGGGCAATCATTATGACCATAATGAATATGACGATGCTGTAATTTTCCATTAATACGATTTAAGTTAGGCTATCATTTTGACCGCCAGGATGTGTTTGCAAATTCCCCTTTTCCCCTGATAGGCCGTAAACCAGTCACAGGTACAGCGTTGGCTTTTGGCATCGATAGTTACTTTGTGGAAAACCCCGGAACCTTTTACAATGGCTTCCACATGGCCGTTGGTATTGGCCACGATCTGGATGTCTTTATTATCGATTAGTTTTTTTGCGTTTTTGAGCCTTGGATTTAAACTCAGGATGCGTTCTGTTTTAAAGGGTAACTGTCGGTAGAAATGATTTCTTTCGGTTAGGTCATAGCCCAGAAGCCCGATGGACGATAAACTTGATGTTAGGTGATCCATGGTGCCAAAGTCAATATCATTTTCGATAGCCAGCATAGTAGGATCAAATGCCTCATTGGATTTTAATAGCTTGTTCAGGCCGAAGATCCATTCTTCGGGCAGGCTTTGGGTCATGTTTTCCAAGGCTTTGCCTTCACCGGAAAACCCTCTGTAGGCGTCGGGAGAGAATGCCATCAGTAATTGCATCTTAGGAAAATCACACACTAACGCACAGGTCTGTTTGTCGGAAGATTCATAAATCGATATTTTTTCTACAATAGGCAAAATGCCTTCGAGCAACCGCAACCGCTGTACTCCGCCAATTCTCACACTGTCTGGTGTAGCCAGTGTGGAAAACATACATTTTCCGGCTCTTTTGGTGATGAAGAAATCCCCTTTTATAGTGCCTTTGGGCAAACTTTGGAACAATTGTATGGCCTGTAACCTGCTTACTTCTAACTTGAGGTCCATATCGGCCAGGTAAAGCTGCACACTGGTAAGCCCTTTTATCCATCGTGTAGGGAGTGTTACTTTTTTTTCTGATGCACTGGTTTTGGCTGTAATCACCTGTACTTCCTGTTGCCCTACAGCCAATGTTACTTTCTCTCCTTTTTGTATCGCATTCAGTGCATTCAGCAGCGGATCATTGAAATCTACATTAGTGGTGCCACTGGCGATGAATTCACCATCAATGGCTTCGGGTTTCATGTCGAGTCTTACATAGACACCATTGCAGGAAGAGAAGCCTTCAAACCGCATGCGTTCGGCACCTGCAGAGACAATTGGATCCCGCAAACTGGGCGGTACGGGACCAAAGCTGGAGCGCACGACTTTCGCAAGGGTAGCCCAGCATTTTGCAGTAGTGTAAGGCTCCGTGAGTGTACCCCAGAAAAAGCAGGGTATACTATTTACAGTTTCAATTTCCGTTTGATGAGCCAACACCAAATTATGAATGCCGTTTGTTTTGGTATGGGTAGAAACGCTTTGATAATCGTATTGTAAATCCGTCATGTGGCTTATTTTAAAATTTGTTTGAGCAATGGCTTTAGTGCGGTATTGGTTTTCCACTTCTCAAAAAACGCGATGGCATGCTGTGAGGGTTCTGCCTTAGTTTTGTAACAGACATCGATATAATGCTCTACCATTTTTTTGAAATTAACCGGAAGCTTATCGGTGATATCAAGGTTTTTGAAAAAGTGGTCATAGATTATCAAGAGTGCGGCGTTATGCAGTCCGGAAATATCTTTGAGGCTGCTCAGTCCATCTGCCAATCGTAGAAACACCCCATATTTATGGGAAGCCAATAGACTTATTTTCTCAGCAAATAATTCCAGTAGGATGGATTGTTTTTCGATGCGGTTCATTAAAATTTCGGATGCTAAGAGCCTGATTTCTTTTTTCTCTACCAAAAAACAACAAGCAAATACTATCATAGGTGTTTCAGTCAGTACAAATCCGGGACTGTTGACACAATGAAGGAATCCTTTTAAGTCTTTTTTGGTTCCATCATCGGCAATTACGCAAGAGGACTGCAAGAGTAGGCAGGATAATGCGCTATCATTTTGCGGCATCAGGCTGTGCCAAAAATAAACATTGCCTTCGGTCTCGAGCATATGATGCCAGGGTGAAGCCTCACGACGATAGGCATCGATACTGTAAATCAGGTTCGGGGGTGTTTTTTCATAAGAGGGCATTTCCGCCTTCAGTTCATACCAGGACGGTGTCCTGACAGTTTTATTGGTTGAATATTCCTTGTATTCATTCCACCGCTCTTTGAAATGGATTTTGGGAACGAAAGGCTTTTCTACAAAAGGAAGGCCTTTTAATGCGGTTTGTTCAAATTCCGTAAAGGTTTCTTCCGGATAATATGTCTGTGCAGCTACTGCCCACAGGCTCATGATTTCGTCTTCCCGATTGATCCCCGGCGTTGTTTTTAGAATATTCGAAAATAAATCGGTATTCTGGGAGATCTCTTTTGTGTTACCCAGACAAAAGCTCATCAGTTCTTTAATTCCACTCTCTAATCGATCCAGTAGCGGAAGTGCTTCGGCTGTATTTTCGCGTGGCATCCTACTAATTGCAATACTAAAATCCACGGAGTCTATTTTTTCCTGTTGATCCTGATAGGAGATCAGTCGTTCCATTAAAACTTTAGGAGTAATCCAGTAGGGTTCATGGGTGGGGAATGAAAGTAATGGCAGTACCGATCCCTGTTTTATTTTTTCCTCGATCTGGGCCAGCCTCCGATTGACAATAGCTAAAGTCACCGATTTGTAATGGCTGGCATTTTTTTTATGGAATACAGCATTGATGTCGGCTATTTTTTGCGTCAAAAAGGCTTCAAAAGAATATTTGTGAGCACTGTCAAAGTAACTATTTTGAAGTTGTTTCGCATAGGGTTGCAACTGTTCCGAATAGTCGGATGGGAATAAATGCCGTTGCGTGGTATAGGCATTCATCAGCAGTTCGGCATCGAGCACCTCATGAGAAGCAATAAAACTACCGAAAAGATATACGATATCATTCCAGTCTTTTGGCAGTTTCACAGGCTGGGTAAGCAGTTCCTCTTTTACAGGAGCATAACGGTAAACGGCGGTTTCAAATTCAGGTTTTGGAGTGCTTTCTGCGGTTAAAAAGTCGGTGAGTGCCGATTTGATATTTCCCTGCATCAATGGGCTATATTCTGATAGTTTAACGCTGAGGTCAGTATCTTTTTTCGAGGCTATTTTCAGGAGGCTCTTTGTCACTTTTTCCTGCAGGCTTAAATCCGGGATGACATAGGCATTGGCCAGGACGGCAGTAATTGTCGTATTGTAGGCTGGATTTAATTGATGTATTTTTTCCAATAACGGAATGATGCTCTTGATGGCTGCTTTACAATCACTTCGCAACAGTAAAGGTTCGAGCCATTCTAAAAAGGATCCGGTAGTAAATTGCGGGCTTTCATATATTTTTTTAACCAGTTCTATGGCATAACTCGTCACTGGAGCATAGGGATGGTGCAAACAGGCAAATATACTTTCCTGAAACGGAATAAGTTCTTCCGACGTTGGGTTCAATGCTGTCAGTCTTTTTCGGAAAAAGGATTTCAGGTTGTTATTCCATTCTTTGGTTTGTAGCAATATAGACTGCTCTATAAAGTGGCTGCGATCCAGTTTTCCGGCAGCTAACAGATTGGTAAAAATAATATCCCAGGTGCTGAATTCATTATAAGACTGGCGTTCTTCTTCCCGGAAATTATTATTCTGTAGGCTGGTTTCGTAATGAAATAATTCGGGGATGTCTCTTTGATATGCGCGAGGATCATTTTCTATTGCCTTAATAAAATCCCTGGTTTTTATACCCGAAGTCCATTCATTGAAATCGGCTAAATGCAGGCAAAATAATTCCGGATTATAGGCAATCAGCCCATGATCTTCCAAAAAGCGTAGGGAAAAGTAATTGAAGGAACGCCAATCCTGTTTTTTGCTTTTTGATAGTAAATAGTCCTGGATCCAGTCTGGTTTCGACCATTGTAGCAACGCCAGGGTATGTGGTGCTTCGGGCTCGTTCAAAAGGTCAAAAACTTCATCCCAGGACATGATTTCCGATTTATTAAACAGCGCAATCGCACTGAGCGTAATAATATTGGTATGTTTTTCATCACCGCGGGTATCCCAGTTGCTGGTTTTGGAGGTGAGGTATTGCTTTTCGGCCGTTAAATCCATGTAGGTCATCCAGAAGCGTTTGTTTTTCCGCACCTGCTTTTTTAAGATCTCCAGGTTTCCCTTTGCATTTTCCATCAGGAATGGTAATAGTGCTGCTATTTTTTTGGATTTTATGATAGCATCATATGCCGCGAGCATTTCGGTTGTATTGGATTTATCACCAGATTTTGTCACCGATTTCACAGCGGATTTCACTTTTTCGGTACCTTGTACTTCACCGTTTTCCGAATAGCCTTTTTTTAGTTTTTCAGCTACAAGTTTTTCGGCCATTTTCAGGCATTCCGCAGCATCTGAAAATTGCTTTGTCTGTACGGTTCCATTGGTTCCGTTTTTACCATAAGTAACCGTGTACTCTGATTCGTGTGCTTCAATCTGCCAAAATTTATCGGAATTTCCGTCAATATATTTTAAGTGTTTTTTCATAGGTTCATTTGATTTTTCGGTACGGGGATTACCGAAGTCAATTTTAATTTAGGACATATTCATAATTTAGGACTTACCTATTGTGGTACGGTAAGTATTCGAAAAGTACTAATTTTCCGGTAAATTTCCATATTGCTTTCGAACTCTTATTCGAGAATTGTCTGTAATTATAAATAACAATTGATCGGAATAAAAAAATGAGGCAGTACAAAATAAATTAGGACTATACCTGTTCCTTCAATTGTCTTCCGGCTTTCATACGGGTTTTTCCGGTATTCCCTTCTTTTCTATTGAAATAACGGTAAGGAGCCCGTAGTATTACCAGTAATCACTCGTAAAAAAAACAGACATACAAATTACGATCGCAGGTTATGCAAAACATCTTATGGCCAGCTAAAGTGCTACGGCTTTGTTTCGGGAGTGGGTAGACGCGTAGTAGCGCAGGAATATTAAGTCAGGATTAGTATAGCTACTATATTTTTGCCGGCTTGATTCGATTATCAAAGACCAGTTTTGCAGTGGAAATAACTTTGATTTTTTTAGCATCGGGATGCTGTGGATTTATTAAGTAATTATATTCGGGAGGAACGATACAACTGGGAACTTTTAGCACTGCTCCATTGTTTTGTTGTACAAAGTCATCTCCTATGTATTGTGTTTCCAGTAGTGGTGGCCTGGAATCCCATCCTTCGGGCATGTCGTCAATGGATAATTCTGTTATTTCAACCTCATCGGGTATTTCGATCTCAACATAATGCCGGTCTGTGGGCAGATCCTCGCTTAAATCCAAATGAACTGATACTTCGAGCGTGGCCAGTGCCCTTGATTCTGCTGTGTAAACCAAATAGGTATTTAAACTATTCCATCGATAGCCTTCGGTTAAAGCAGCACCAATTCCCTGGAGGGTTGTTTTAAGGTATTTTTCTCTTTCGATTCGATATACTTTCATTAGGCCAGGTTTCCAAATTCAAGCCTGTTCAGACAATTTCTCACTTCCTGTATCCCTGTGATAGAATCCAACAGGCTTTCCGGGGTATTATCGCCTAAAGCGACATTGGTCTTTTTTAACCACCGTTGAAACTTGTCCTGTTCATTATTGAAAACGTCAATCCCAAAATCGATGAGTTCGGTTAAAAGCAAAACGATCTCACTGTCCCTACCGTTAAGCAATGATTTTTCTTTCTTTTTTTTATTATAGGTAGTCTGTGGCAGATCAAAAATGTGCAGCATTTTTTTGACGGGAAGATTGATCCTGTTGCCAATTACTTCAAGGGTACCATAAGGAACACCTTCTCTAATGATGCCTATTTTGTCCATTTTTGATTCCCATACATATTCTTTACCCTCTGCAGCGAGTCGCCATTTAGGATACGTTTTCTTTACTAAGAGTGCACGTTCAATGCTTTTTTTAGGGTCGAATTTTATTTTTTTATCATCAGTTTTCATAGTAAGCAGCATTTATACTGTAAATGTACAACATATTTGCTTTCTATTATTCTTTTACACAAAAATTAAGACATACCATTTAATGGCCTGTATTGAAACTACCGTTACAGAGGGAATTAAACGTTTCGGTAAAATCGATGCTTTGGTAAACAATCCGGGCTATGGTGCTTATAGCCCACTGGAAGTTTTTGAACGGGAAAATATTATCAGCAAATTTAATACGAATGTTATCGGTTTACTCGATGTAACGAAATAGATACTACCTGATGACCGTAATGATAGTTTTGTAAAGCAACAGGGAAAATGGCTTTTTTCGATCGTATATTGCTCTTGGGCTGAATTGAAAACCGATAACCTGAAATAACTTTTGTTTTACATGACAGGATGATTTTGTACGCTCAGCGCATATCGATTTCTTAAATAACAATAGTATTAATTGTAATGAGTATAAACGAAAAAAAGAGGCTATTGCCTCTTTTTTAATTCGAAGTCGGGATGACTGGATTCGAACCAGCGACCCCTAACACCCCATGCTAGTACGCTACCAGGCTGCGCTACATCCCGATTGTGGAGTGCAAATATATTTTTTTTCGGGATAAAAAAAGTAGTTTTCCGGAAAAAATTTATACTGTAAAACAGCAACTGAATTATTTTTTTTAGCCAATCGCTTGGATAATTAAAAAAATAATTGCAACATTTGCGTCTGAAAAAATAAGTAACCTTTTAAAAACGAAGAACAATGTTTGTATACAAACTATCCTTACAAAGCTTCACGCCAAATAATTTTGGTGGGGCATTCCTTCGTGGCTTATTTCAATCGTAGAAAAAACTTCTTATACATAGAAAAAGCCCGAAGACATTTAGTTTCGGGCTTTTTTATTTTTATTCCAAAACGAAAATAGTTCCCCGAAGAACCGATTTTAATTTATCCACACTGGATAAAATGTTGTGCATTCCTGCATCACCTCCACCTGCATTGCAGTTTGGGTAACGCAGCTTGCAAAAGAAAACAATTGTATAAAAATTTATGGGAAATAAATTATCCGGAAGAGACCTGATTAAATTGGGCTTTCCAAAGAATAATAGTATCAATATAGCCTTAGGGCAAATCAGCCGATATCGGAAAAGAGAAAAAAAGGAAAGAATTATTGCAGAGGCAAAAGATGTTTTGCTGCATCCTGAAAACTATAAAAATGACGGAACCTGGGGGAAAGTAGCGGAAGGATTGGTAAATCCGGTACAAATGCGCATGCACCAGCTGAATACCACCCGCGCACCATTTACTATTTATGGTGAAAATGAAATTGACCAACAGGCAAAATTCCAGTTGTACGATGCCCTGAAGCTGCCTATTTCGGTCGCAGGTGCCCTGATGCCCGATGCACATTCGGGCTATGGGTTACCGATTGGTGGCGTTTTGGCAACCGATAATGCCGTAATCCCTTATGGGGTAGGAGTAGACATCGGGTGTCGTATGAGCCTCTCCATTTTTGATTTACCGGAATCCTATAGCAAAGGGCGGGAACTTCAACTGGAAGCGATCTTAAAAGACCATACCAAATTTGGGATGTATGAGGCACATGCGGTTAAAGCAGATCATGAAATTTTCAGCCGGGCAGCATTCCAGGATATTCCATTGCTAAAGGGATTGTTAGGCAAGGCCTATAAACAGCTGGGAACTTCAGGAGGCGGCAACCACTTTGTAGAATTTGGAGTGGCCAAAATCGACTATCCGTTAGCAGAATGGAAACTGGAGGCAGGAAGTTATTTTTGTGTGTTATCCCACAGTGGATCGCGTGGAATGGGAGCCGCGATTGCGAAACATTATACGTATCTGGCAACCAAACAATGCCCGTTACCTAAAAATGTACAACATCTCGCCTGGCTGGATCTCAATACACATGACGGTCAGGAATACTGGTTGGCGATGAATCTTGCCGGGGATTATGCGAAGGCATGCCACGAGGATATCCACCGTAGAATTGCAAAAGCATTGGGCAAACGTATCGTTGTGACGATTGAGAACCATCACAATTTTGCCTGGAAAGAAATGGTCAATGGCAAAGAATGTATCGTGCATCGCAAAGGGGCAACACCAGCCCATGAGGGAGCATTGGGAATCATTCCGGGATCAATGACCGCTCCGGGATTTATTGTGTTGGGAAAAGGAAATCCCGATGCATTACACTCGGCTTCACATGGTGCGGGACGATTGTATTCCCGATCCAAATGCAAGAGCATGTTTACCCATGGCGAAATAAAAAAAGTACTGAAAGCTCATGATGTACACCTGATTGGAGGCAATGTCGATGAGGCACCCATGGCTTATAAAAATATTCAGGCTGTAATGGGACATCAGGAGGGGTTAGTAAGCGTATTGGGGACATTTACCCCCAAAATTGTCCGAATGGACCGATAAGAAATCAATATGGAAAAAATCATACAAATTACTGCGGGAAGAGGTCCTGCAGAATGCACCTGGGTAGTAGCCCAGGTGCTAAAAAAAGTTTTAGAAGAAGCGAACGCCTGCCAATTGGAGGCTACGGTATTGCAACGGGAGAAGGGATCTGAAAATGGGACAGTAGAATCGGCATTGGTACTACTGAAAGGGCACTCCGCCAGTGTATTTGTCAATTCCTGGACGGGAACGGTGCAGTGGATTGGGCAGAGTACGTTCCGGAAGTTCCACAAGCGCAAAAACTGGTTTATTGGAATTTTTGAAGTGGGTGCGCTGCAATGCCAAGCTATTTCGGAAAAAGACATCCAGTACCAGGCAATGCGAAGTTCCGGAGCTGGGGGACAGCATGTCAACAAAGTGAGCTCCGCCATCCGGGCAACACATCTTCCCACGGGGCTCAGTACGGTGGCGATGGATTCCCGTTCGCAACATCAGAATAAAAAACTCGCTACCGAAAGAATACTGGAAAAAATAAAACACCACGAATTGGAAGCATTGAAAAAGCTTGAAAATAACCAGTGGGAAAACCAATTGAATGTGGCACGTGGAAATCCAATCCGGACGTTTCAAGGCAGTGACTTCAAAAAACAAAAAATCGAAAAGCGCTATAAGCCAGAACGGCTCAAGCTAAAAAAACAAATGCATGATGAAGGATAATAGGCCAAATACCGGCATTCCCGAATCGTAAACACAAAATACTACAATGAAAACAATAGATAAATACCTATTTCAGGCATTGGATAATTACCCATTTTGGTTGGAAGGGACTGTAGAATCCCTGGATTATGCCTTGTCATATGATGCTAAAAATACAACGGCCCTGTGCTTGTATGGCCGGGTGCATGCGGAACAATTACTGGATTATGAAACTGCCAAAGCTTATTTTCAGGAAGCTTTAGGAATTGACGTTTATGCGCTGGAAGTATATCCGTATTATATCCAGACGCTTTTATGCAATGAAGATTATGAAGAGGCGGAACGACTGATTGCTTTTGCCCTAACGATTAAAGGGATTTCTAAAACGGCTATCCTGCTTGAAAAAGCAGCGTTACTGGAAAGACGCGGAGAAATTAAAGCGGCATTGAAGCTGATGAAAACGATAAAACTTTCGTGTTTTACCCTGTCTGATGCTGATGCTGTTGCAGAGTTGGAAAAGCGCCTTAAAGGGAAAAGAGGCTTACTTTTTGAAAAGAAAAAGAAGAAGCCGGAAAAAAGTGCATCAAAAAAGGAATCCAAAACAAAGAAAAAATGATCCTGTTACTTCAAAACGAGTGGTATTCGAAAGCGTACCACTCGTTTTTTTTTGCCTGTAATTTATTTCTTTTTCAAGGTATAAATGGATTGATTGGCTTTGGAATTACTGATTAGCAGGGCGTAATCAATAAAATCTGTAGTGACCTGGCTTTTATAGGATGGGCCATCTACTGCGGGGATTGTGATGATTTCGATAAGGTCGCTACAATCGGGGATCGCATAGGGGCTGTTTGGAGCATTGACTTTAAAGAGTGTAAGATCGGAAACCTTACTTTTCTTAAGGTTTTCTATTCCTTTGAAATACTCATTATCGGCATCGCCAATTCCAAAATCACCTTCGGTGGTGGATTTTACATAATGGCCTTCGGGATCATAGATGTCATCCCACAGTACTTCAGATTGGGTCAGATAGCCTGTAATGGAGACGATTTCATTTTTGGTATATTTCCCGGAAGCAATTAATTGTGCTAAGAATGAAACGGCATTTCCTTCCCGAACCTTAAGCAGATGAGCAAAACCATACCGGAAAAACTGGAGCTTATCATTCAGTTTATATTGTGTTGCCAGTTTTAAATAGTTGGTAAAAATCTGTTTTTCCCGCCCGCCTTTTTCAAAACTTTGTTGTAGGAGTTCCATGAGGTATTGAAAGCTCTTGGGGTTGGTGATTGATTCGGCATAGGCGATGCTATTTTTATCATAATCAGCAACGAAAGCCTGTAATTCTTTTTTAGCAAAACTTTCATAATAGGGAGAATAATCTGTAGTATCGGTACGAATTGTCGCTTTAAGCTGTTCCATCATTTTCCAGGAACCGGTTTCTTTTTTTGCCAATGCTACAATATGGCGGTATGCATATTTATAACTTACAATAGGATCAGCTCCAAGAACTGTAATTTTACGTTTTCGGGGTAATGCATCGTTTATTATTTTTATCTTTTTCCACTTTTCAAAAACGGCTATCGCTCTTTCCTGTGG
Organism: Flavobacterium kingsejongi; assembly: GCF_003076475.1. NCBI lineage: Bacteria > Pseudomonadati > Bacteroidota > Flavobacteriia > Flavobacteriales > Flavobacteriaceae > Flavobacterium > Flavobacterium kingsejongi. The sequence goes on from NZ_CP020919.1 coordinate 2,218,426, forward strand.
TACCCGAATGCCATATTGGATCACGAGATCCTGTAATAGTACTTCATCGCCTGTTTTTAGGTACTCATTAAAATAGAACGCAATACTATAATCAGTTTCCGGAAAATAATACTGCAATGCCTGATCTTTTACGATTGCTTGCAACAATAGTATTTCGGCATCTTCTGTTTTGGCACTTCCGTGAAAAGCACCGAAGGCAATAATCTTAGCATTCTTCTGATCGAATCGGGATAAGGTGTTGAGGTCGGTGGCCTGCTGTTCGAGGTACTGCTCTGTAGTGATTTGGGCAGAAACAGTAGCATACAGAACACAAAACAATAGGGTTAAGGTACAGGATATTTTAGAAAAGTGCATGGTAGGTTATTTTGAGTACAACAAAGATCGTATAGTTCAGTGGCGGATAATTGTAAAATTGGGACAATATTACGTTTCCTGTGTCCAATATAATTCTTCACTTCCCAGCGTACTTATTTTAGACAATAGAGTAGCAGGTGTTATTTGGGTAATGGATCTGAATTCATGGTTGAAATGCGACTGGTCATAATAGAGATTGTAGAGCGCGACATCGGTAAGATTGAGGTGTTCCCGATTTTGTTGGGCGTAATTTAAAGTATTTCGGAAGCGCACGGATTTTTTATAGGCTTCAATGGTGCAGCACAGGTGCTTCTGAAACTGCCGTAATAATGTTTTTCGATTTATGCCCAGGCTTTCAGCAAGTGCTGCTACTTTAATCGTACCATTGGTATGGATGATTTCCTGTACGGCTTTTTGTAATCCTGGTACTTCAAACGGTACAAATTGACGCTCAAAAAATGCATCCAGAAGCGCTGTTTTTTGGACAATTGTTTCTTCCTGATATACTTTTTGAAGTTGCTCTTCGAATTCAGTTCCAAAAGCATCAAATACTGAAATCTGATCTTGTAGTATGGCCTGTAACGGAGCATTAATAAAGTGATTGATTCCCAAAGGATGAAAAACCACGCCAATTTTGTCAAATTTCCCCCTAAGCTGTACAGTGACGCTTTTTTCTAAATTGATGGCGTATATAATGTGTAATTGTGCTGTGGCAGATGGCGTGACGATAGAACTTTCGGGAGTCAGTACAATAGCTGAATTCCTGTAGATGGTCAGTGCATGCTGATAATTGGGGTAATAGGTATATTTTTCCTGATATTCCGGATCGGTAGCATGGTGGAAATAATAATAGGCAATGTATTTGGAGGCCAGTTTCCCAAAGGGCCTGGCTGTTACAAAGCACTTCCGATACGGGAATTCCAGGGTATTGAAAGGTGCATTGGTAACAGCCATACGCTTTTATTTATTGGGTACTTTCGATCAGGATGTCTAAGATTTTTATGGCTGCTTCGCTAATTTTAGTCCCTGGACCAAATACGGCAACAGCACCAGCATCAAATAGGTATTGATAATCCTGAGCCGGGATAACCCCGCCTACGATGACCATAATATCCTCACGCCCATATTTTTTCAGTTCTTCGATTACCTGGGGTACCAGTGTTTTATGTCCTGCTGCCAGCGAGGAAACGCCCAATATGTGTACGTCATTTTCCACGGCCTGTTTGGCTGCTTCTGCCGGAGTCTGAAATAATGGGCCTATGTCTACATCAAAACCCACATCGGCATATCCGGTCGCGACTACTTTGGCTCCACGGTCATGTCCGTCCTGACCCATTTTGGCGATCATTATCCGTGGGCGACGGCCATCAATTTTGGCAAATTCATTCGCTTTTTGTTTCGCTTTTTCAAAGCTGACATCATTTTTGATTTCTTTACTGTACACGCCGCTAAAAGATTTAATTTGCGCTTTATACCTTCCGAAAACAGTTTCGAGTGCATCACTAATTTCGCCCAGAGTGGCGCGATTTCGGGCTGCAGCGACTGCTAATTCCAACAAATTGCCTTTACCGGTTTTAGCCGCTTCGGTCAATTGGTGTAAGTTCTCCTGTACTTTTTGAGCGTCCCGGTCTGCTTTAATCTGTTCCAGCCGCTCTACCTGCTGTTTCCGAACCATTTGGTTGTCAACATCCAGGATATGCAACGGATCTTCTTTTTCGAGACGGTATTTATTCACTCCTACAATAATATCCTGTCCGCTATCGATACGGGCCTGTTTTCGGGCGGCGGCTTCTTCAATCCGCAATTTTGGAATTCCGGCTTCTATGGCTTTGGTCATTCCACCCAGCTCTTCGACCTCTTCAATCAGTGCCCAGGCTTTCTCGGCGATCTCCGCAGTCAGGCTTTCAATATAATAACTTCCGGCCCAAGGGTCGACTGTTTTGGTAATTTTGGTTTCTTCCTGCAGGAATATTTGGGTATTTCGGGCAATCCTGGCAGAAAAGTCAGTTGGTAATGCAATGGCTTCGTCGAGTGCATTCGTATGCAGTGACTGGGTGCCGCCAAATGCAGCAGCGGCAGCTTCGATACAGGTTCGGGCCACATTGTTAAAAGGGTCTTGTTCTGTAAGGCTCCAGCCCGATGTCTGGCAGTGGGTTCGTAAAGCCAGGGATTTTTCATCCCCCGGATTAAACTGTTTTAGTAGTTTGGCCCACAACATTCTCCCGGCCCGCATTTTGGCAATTTCCATAAAATGGTTCATGCCAATGGCCCAGAAAAAGGAAAGCCGTGGTGCAAATTCATCGATTTTCATTCCTGCCGCCAAACCCGTACGGATGTATTCCAGTCCGTCGGCAAGGGTGTAGGCCAGTTCGATGTCGGCAGTGGCACCAGCTTCCTGCATGTGGTAGCCTGAAATCGAAATGGAATTGAATTTCGGCATTTTTTTACTCGTGAAATCAAAGATATCAGCGATTATTTTCATGGAAGGTGTTGGCGGATAGATATAGGTATTCCGCACCATAAATTCCTTCAGGATATCATTTTGTATGGTACCGGAAAGCAATTCGGTTTTTACGCCCTGTTCTTCGGCAGCGACAATATAAAAAGCCATAATGGGCAAAACCGCTCCATTCATTGTCATGGAAACAGACATTTCATCCAGGGGAATCTGATCGAAAAGCACTTTCATGTCTTCTACAGTATCAATGGCTACACCTGCTTTCCCCACGTCACCTACGACGCGTTCGTGATCGCTGTCATACCCACGGTGAGTGGGCAGGTCAAAGGCAATGGAAAGCCCTTTTTGGCCGGCAGCAAGATTTCTCCTATAAAAAGCATTACTTTCTTCGGCGGTCGAGAATCCAGCATATTGGCGTACGGTCCAGGGACGGCGTACATACATGGTGGAATAAGGGCCTCTCAGGTTCGGGGCAAAACCAGCTCCAAAGCCGAGGTGCTCCAGGTTTTCAAGATCTTCTTTTGTATACGCCTGTTTCAATTCGATCCCTTCGGCAGTAAAAAAAGGTTCTTTTTCTACCGTGGTATTTTCATGGGTCAAAGGCGTGCTGTCAAGCTGTAAATGTTGTATGTTTTTTCTCATTTTGACTGATGTAAAGTCTGTATGGTGGCTATGGACTGTTGTTGAATGACCTGAACTAAGGATTTAATTTTTCGCTTTCCAGCCGTTCCTGTTCCATCTTTTCAGCCAGTCTTTTTGCTATAATAGGCGTAATCAGTGTTTTTCGGGGTTTCATTTTTACAAAAGGAAATAACTCGAGGTCATGTGCCATACGGTCATTTTTGTTCGGGTATTTATTGGTCCCCAACAAAATTTCTTTTCCATTATCAAAGAGTTCCTGCTCTTTGGCAGCACTTTCCTGGATTTTTTTCTGAATGGTTCCGTCTTTCAATAATTTAAGGAAGCCTCCATTTTCCTCGATGTCTTTAAAAAGTGCGAGTCCTTTTTCTGCCAGTTGGCGGGTGAGGCTTTCGATATAATAAGCTCCATCGGCAGGATTGTCCACTTTACCAAAGTAGCATTCATTTTTGAGTACTAAAAGTTGGTTTCGGGAAATCCGGTCTCCAAATTCATTATTTTTATGGTAGAGTGCATCATAAGGCATATTGGATACCGCATTGGCACCACCTAATATCGCACTCATACATTCTGTTGTAGTACGAAGCATGTTGACATTATAATCGTACAGGGTTTTATTTCTTTTGGAAGGACGGGCAAAAATATGGCAGTCCGTTGTGATTCCGTATTCTTTGGAGGTAATGTTGTATAATAACCGGATGGCCCTTAGTTTGGCTATTTCGAAGAAATAATTCGTTCCCACAGCGACCTGGAAGGTTAACGGCTGTTTCAGGACTTCAATACGGTTGAAATACTCATTAGCGTGTGCCAGCGCATAAGCAATTTGCTGAACAAAATTAGCGCCTGCATTTTGATAATGGGCCACATCAACACTTACTACTTTCACCGATTGCACGGTTTTTATGATGGTATTGAGGCGATCGAAATCTTTTTCGAGATTTTCAAACCAATTCCCATCCTGGGTAAGTTGGCCGATAGGATCGATATTGCAATAGATATCAGCATTTTGGGCTGTCGCTATAGTATCGATAATTTTTACGAAATCGATTGAAAGGAATTGCAAATGAAAGTAGACTGTAATCTTTTCCAAAGGAAGGCTTTCCAATAGTTTTTTGACATCAGTCTGCTCATCTTCGATAGTAAAGCTCAGGCTTTCCGCACCACGTTGTACAGCATCATTGGCGCGGTAAATTGAAATGTCAAGGTCAAAAACGAAAATGTCCTGGCAGATTTTAGAGCTTGACGCATGGGTTGAAACAGGAAGTGGCACTTCCGAAGCATCAGCGTGATAAAATGGTTTGACCTTAATATCTTCCGGACTGCTCCAGACTAATGTATCGTTATAATCGGCCCCTTTTAGATCAAACTGGATTTGCTGTTTCCATTGTTTGGATGAAACGGGTTCGAATTCCCCGAATAATTGCTTACTCATTTTGGTTTTGCTTAAATAGATTTTGTATCCTCCTCGTCAGGAATAGCGTCCTCTTCAAATTCAATGATATATATATCCTCGCTGTCGCGCTTCATGTAATACTTTTCCCGGGCATATTTTTCAATCTGATCCGGATTCTTCAACAGCTTGATATTCTGCTGGTCTTTCCGGATTTCATCCTGATAGTATTTCTTATTATCCTCCAGTTCGTCCAGTTGCTTGTTCAGCATCCGGTGTTCAAAGTAGGATGTATTATCCAGAAAGAACATCCAGATGGCAAAAAAGAACAACACCAGTACATACCGGTTCCCGATGAATTTCAGGAAAGGATAGCGGGAAGTTAATTTTTTAAATGGATTTCTCATTGTATTAGTACTAGTATCCGGATGTTGTATTCGTTTTTATAATATCCGTTGATTGATCACGGCTCTTACCACATCAATGGCAACAGTATTGTATTTGTCATTCGGGATGATGATATCTGCAAAGGCCTTGGTAGGCTCGATAAATTGCTCATGCATTGGTTTCAGGGTGTGCTGGTAGCGGTTAATAACCTCTTCCATGTCACGGCCTCTTTCGGCGATATCCCTTTTAAGCCTGCGAATCAGCCTTTCGTCTGAATCGGCATGTACATATATTTTGATATCAAACATATCCCGTAATTCCGGATTCGCAAGAATCAGGATCCCTTCAATAATCATTACTTTGCGTGGATGGGTAGCGACTGTATCCTCTGTCCTGTTGTGGGTTACAAAAGAATAGACAGGCTGATCGACTACATTTCCAGCTTTTAATTGTTTCAAATGCTCGGTTAGCAAATCAAAATCTATGGCTCTCGGATGATCAAAATTAATCAGTGCCCGTTCATCAAAACTTAAATTAGGATTGGCTTTATAATACGAATCCTGTGAAATTATGCCTACTTCTGTTTGAGGTAATTCGTTCATAATCTGCTGAACGACAGTTGTTTTTCCGCTTCCGGTTCCTCCGGCAATTCCGATAATAAGCATAAAGTGTTGAATTATTTTTTAATTAGGGCAAAAATAGGAATTAATCAATGATTATTTCAAATTCATTCACTTAATTGTTATTTGTATGGAACTGCCATAATGTATGCCTGGAAATTCAGAAAACCGGACTATTCTTTAATCAGCCTTGCTTTGTTGTATTCGGAGTTCATCCGGGCAATATTCAGTACGGATATTCCCTGTGGACATTTGACTTCGCAAGCCTCTGTATTACTGCAATGCCCAAAACCTTCCTGATCCATCTGGTGGACCATTTCAATGACGCGTTTGGTAGCTTCTTTACTGCCCTGCGGAAGTTTGGCCAAATGGGCAATTTTAGCGGAGGTAAAAAGCGCGGCGCTTGAATTTTTGCACGTGGCAACACAGGCCCCACAACCGATACAGGCTGCGGAATCAAAAGCCGACTCGGCAGTATCATGTACGATAAGGATAGTATTGGCTTCTGCAGCATGTCCGGTGCTGGCAGAAATAAAACCATTGGACTGTATGATACGGTCTAAGGCAGACCGGTCAATTTTCAGGTCTCGTTTGAGCGGGAAGGCTTTTGCGCGGAACGGTTCCACATAAATAGTCGATCCGTCCTGAAACTCCCGCATGTGAAGTTGGCAAACCGTAAGTCCCGGAACCGGACCGTGTGCCTGACCGTTGACCATCATACCGCAGGTGCCACAAATCCCTTCGCGGCAATCATGGTCAAATTCTACCGGGTTATCCCCCTTAAGAACCAATTGCTCATTCAGGGTATCCATCATTTCTAAAAATGACATGTCTTTATTCACGGCATCCAAATCGTAATCAACCAGGGCGCCTTTGCTGTTAGCATCTTTCTGACGCCATATTTTGAGGTGTATTTTCATAACGACTGTTTTTAACTGTAACTTCTTACTGAAGGTTTTATATATTCAAAGACCAGTGGTTCAGGATGTAATACCGGTGCTGCATTGGCTCCCGGCCATTCCCAGGCAGAGACATAACAGAATTTAGCATCGTTTCGTAAGGCTTCTCCATCTGGTGTTTGATATTCTTCGCGAAAATGAGCGCCGCAGGATTCTTCACGGCTTAAAGCATCGTGACACATCAGCTTGGCGATTTCAAGATAATCGGCGACACGCCCTGCTTTTTCAAGTTCCGCATTGATTTCCCCTGCTTCTCCGGAAACTAAGAGGTCTTTGTAGAACTCTTCGGATAAGACATCAAGGGCGGCCAATGCTTCGGTTAATCCCGCTGCCGATCGGGACAAGCCACATTTGTCATAGAGTAATTTCCCGAGTTGCTTGTGGAAATAATCTGTTGTTTTCGTCCCCTTTATTACGATCAACTGTTCGAGTTGTGCTTTTACAGCAGTTTCCACCCGTTTAAATTCTGGATGTGCTGTGGTAATTCTCTCGCTTTTTAATTCCCCTGAGAGGTAGTTGGCTAAAGTGTAGGGGAGTATGAAATATCCGTCGACACAGGCCTGAAGCAGGGAATTGGCACCAAGCCTGTTGGCACCATGATCGGCAAAGTTGGCTTCTCCGACAGCAAATAACCCGGGAAGGGTAGTCATCAGTTCATAATCTACCCAAAGGCCTCCCATAGAAAAGTGGGCGGCAGGGGAAATTTTCATCGGGGAACTATAGGCATCATCATCGGTAATTTTTTTATACATGGAAAAAAGATTCCCGAATTTTTCCGTAATCTTATTGACGCCCTGTTCCAGTATGGCTTTGGAAAAATCGAGGTATACGGCATTTTTAAGCGGGCCAACACCGAAACCGGCATCAATACGTTCTTTGGCAGCCCGTGATGAGATATCCCTGGGAGCGAGATTCCCGAATGAAGGATACCGTCGTTCGAGGTAATAATCCCGTTCTTCTTCGGGAATGGCATTGGGTTCCCTGGTTTCGTTTTTTTGTTTTGGTACCCAGATCCTACCATCATTCCGGAGGGATTCGGACATCAGGGTTAATTTGGACTGATAATCTCCGGATTGGGGCAGGCAGGTAGGATGGATTTGTGTCCAGCTGGGAGCAGCCATAAAAGCCCCGCGTTTGTGGGCACGCCAGATAGCCGAACCATTGCAGCCCATGGCAAGGGTAGAGAGATAATAGATTTTCCCGAAGCCCCCTGTCGCGAGTACTACTGCATCAGCCGCATGCCGTTCTATAGCACCGGTGTCGAGATTCCGGACAATAATACCTTTGGCTTTGCCATCAATCACCACCAGATCCAACATTTCGTGGCGCGTATGCAATTGTACTTTATCGAGTTTTACCTGTCGCATCAGGGATTGATAGGCGCCGAGCAGCAATTGCTGTCCGGTTTGTCCACGGGCATAAAAAGTCCGGCTTACCTGTACACCTCCAAAAGAGCGATTGCTAAGGTACCCTCCATATTCCCGGGCAAAAGGGACGCCTTGCGCCACGGCCTGGTCAATCAGGTTCAGGGAGCATTCTGCCAGGCGATACACGTTGGCTTCCCGGGACCTGAAATCACCACCTTTAAGTGTATCATAAAACATACGGTATACAGAATCGCCATCATTTTGGTAATTCTTAGCCGCATTGACACCGCCCTGTGCTGCTACGGAATGCGCTCTCCGGGCCGAATCCTGAAAGCAGAAAGAGGTGACATTATATCCCAGTTCTGCTATAGAAGCCGCAGCAGCCGCACCCGAAAGTCCGGTGCCTACTACAATAATAGTCAGTTTTTTGCGATTGGCCGGATTCACCAGCTTCGCCTGTGCTTTATAATGGTCCCATTTATTTTCTAATGGTCCTTCGGGGATTTTGGCATCTAATTTCATTGTATAAACTGTTTTAAGTAGATGTAAAGCGGAATAATGATAAATCCTATGGTGATGGCATAACTATAAACGATACCAAATTTCTGAACATAGGCGGCATAACGGGGATGGTATAATCCAAGGGAGCGGGCAGCACTTTTGAACCCATGGAGCAGGTGGTACCCGAGAGCCAGTAAGGACAGGATATAAAATACAACATACCATCCTGTATGAAAGGCATTGACTACAATTTGGTATAAGTCTTTGTTTCCATTGGTATCATACGGAATGCTGCCAAACTTATACGAATACCAAAAGTCCTTGAAGTGAATGACAAGGAATACCAATAGGATCGTTCCGAGTATACCCATATTCCTGGAATACCATTTACTCGCTTTTTTGCGATCGTCATAGGCATATTTCACGACTGATTTTCGATTCCGGAGTGTGATAAATAAAGCATCCACCGCATGGGCGATCAGGGAAAAATACAACACATAGGAAACGATCTTTATAAAAATATTGCCTGATAACAACGTGGAATAATTGTTAAAGGAAACTACGGCTTTGTCTTCGGGAAGCAATAGCTGCATATTCCCGAGCAAATGAATGACGAGGAAAAAGCATAAAAACAATCCGGTTAATGCCATCAGGTTTTTACGGGATAAGGTGCTTTGAAGAATGGGATTCATTGTTATCATGACTACACTGCTTTATTAATTAATATACACCTATGGCTTTCCACCATAAGCCACCTAATCCCATCCAGATGAGCATTAAAGAGATTCCCACAATGAGCCCCATAATCCACCATTTCTTGACATCGACATAGCCGCTTCCAAAAAATACCGGTGCCGGACCATGGGCATAATGGGTTAGTGTCCCATATAAGGAACCGGTATAACCTAACATGAGGGCGAGCAGCATCGGAGGCACTTCCATTGCCATTCCTACTGCCAGTAAAGCGGCATACATGGCTGCAACGTGCGCAGTGGCGCTGGCAAAAAGATAATGACTTAAAAAGTAGGTAAGCACAATTATAGGAAAGGCGGTAGTCCAGGACAATCCGAGTAGTTTCGTTTGAATCAACTGACCGAACCAGGGGATAAAGCCCAATTCATTAAGAGAGCTAGCCATCATGACCAGGGTGGCAAACCATACAATGGTGTCCCACGCCCCTTTTTCTCCTTTTATATCTTCCCACGTAAGTACCTGGGTGAGCAGTAATATGGAAAGGCCGATAAAAGCTGTGGTGGTAGCATCAATCTGAAAGAAATCTCCGGAGATCCACAATACCAGCAAAATAACAAATGCCAATACCATCAGCCACTCATTTCGGGTAACAGGCCCCATTTCTTTCAATTTTAATCGCGCCATGGCTGGTGCTTCAGTAGTTTTTTTTAACTCGGGAGGGAAGATGCGGTACAGCAATAATGGAATTAATATGGCAGAAGCAAGCCCGGGTACTATAGCGGCCCAAAACCAGGACATCCAGGTGATTTCTATGCCTAAGTCGGCAGCAAATTTCTGGCACATGGGGTTACTTGCCGTTCCGGTAAGAAATATTGCAGAAGCAATAAGGTTCATGTAATAGCTGTTCAGTGTCAGGTAGGCGCCTACTTTCCGGTGGGTCTCCGGTTGGTCCGGCATGGATCCCAAACTCATGGACATCGATTTCATAATAGGGTAAATGATCCCGCCCCCGCGGGCTGTGTTGCTGGGAATGGCCGGAGCCAGTAATAAATCGGCAGCACCAAGGCTATAGGCAAGTCCTAAAGAACTTTTTCCGAATAATGTGATAAACAAATAGGCGATCCTGCTTCCGAGTCCCGTTTTTATAAATCCCCTCGCAATGAAGAAACTAATTCCGATAAGCCAGATGATCTTATCGCCAAAGCCACGCAGGGCCAGTGAAATCGATTCTAGGGGATTACCGGGAGCAAGTACGCCAGACATCGCCACCAGCGCTATTGCCAGCATGCAAAGTGTCCCCATACTGGCGGCTTTCAGGATGATTCCGATGATGGTTGCCAGGAAAATTGCCAACAGGTGCCAGGCTTCGGGCGTTACACCTTCGGGCGCAGGAATAAACCATAATGTGACACCAATTACAACGGTAATCAGTAATGGAATCAGCTGGATTTCTTTGGCAGCAGCAGGAACGGTAACTGCAATTGGTGTTGGAGTGGAGTTCATAAAGCTAATATTTATAGGTTATAATCGGGACTGTACTTGTATGATGAATAATTCGTTTCGATACTGTGTGGTCTCAGCGATATTCCGTTTGTAGCGTTCGATGACCACCCCAAACTGGATCCGTGCATTATAAGACTTTAAAAATTCGGCACTCAACATGGGTGTCCAGGTTTGCCTCGGATTACTGGAATGCCTGAAATCCTGGTCGAAATATTCATAGCGGCAGGAGAATTCCAGGGAACTCAGGCGATGGTAATTGATGTCGTACCTTAGATTCGGGAGTACATACAGGCCGCGCATCTGATACTGGCCCACACCGCCCCGGCGCTGTAATGAATCCAGGCTGTAATAAAGGGTTTGATTATTACCCTGTTTGAATTCTGCTTCCGTGATGAGTGACCATTTTTCTGCCAGTGGAAATACGCCTGAAACGTCCACTCCGGCAGCATATATATCCCCTGCTTTTACGGATCCTAAACCACCATTGATTCCAAATTTGAGATTAGTCTTCTTATCGATAACGGTCTCAATCCGGGAAGAAAAGTGCTTGCCATTATCATTATCACTGATTTGGTTCCGGTTGTTTCCATTGACAACTGAAAATTCGTAACGGATGGGTAATTCGGTGTTGAGGTTCCCATAGACACTGGCACCAATCTGGAAACTTTGCCAGCCATTATTCCCAAAGGCGGTATACTGGTTGGAGTAGTCCATGGATTTGATCACATCGACAGGGTACATATCTTCCAGTCCGAAAGCAGGACGGAACTGCCCCATCTTTAAATTGATATAGGGATTGAGCCGATAAGTGATATAGGCATTTTCGAGAACTTTATTTTTGGGATCGCTTTTGAAATCGGCTAGGTTAAGCAATAAAGAGACTTCGGTACGATCGGAAATTTTTGATGTAAACTGGAGTCTTGCCCGTTTGATTTCAAAGCTATTGTAGATCGCCTCTCCATCGGTATGTTGAAGTCCGGTAAGGTCAATGTCTTTATGGGAACTGAAGGAATAACGTCCCTGAAACAATCCTTTAATCGAAATCTTCAATTTTGTTTCAGCATCTACACCAACTACATCCTGTGCAGTAGTGGCCCAAAAACAAAAGAATACTAATACTAAAATGAGATAGTGTTTCATTGGAATGAAATTAGAATCACAGATTGCTACGATAGCTATCTTTTAAATCGTTCTCAAAGGTCGTAAGCCGGTATGTGTTAAAACATGATATAGGTCATGTCTCTCAGGAATTCTATGTAATGGATGGGATGCTGTAATTAAATTACTACATAATAATGTATTAGCTTGTGAATCAGGCGCTATTTTTTATTAAAGTTAGAAAATAAAATGAGACTAATGACGTTGAATTGTTTTCTTTTTAATTTTTTTTGGTTAAAAATGTAGTATTTTAATGACTATTAGAGGTGCTAAACAAAAAACTCCATCCTAAAAATTTAGAATGGAGTACACGTGGGAAATAAAATACTGAAACTTATGCCTGGCTGATGATAACGGTACTAACTAGTATTGCGAGTAATAAAATAGCAAGGTTGGTATTGCGTAAAATGTATTTTTTCTGAATGTGCAGCACAATAGCTTCAATCAGTAAAAAGAGCATAACGGCTAAGAACACTACAGCGATTAAAAGCAGGAAAGCCAGAGAATCATTAGTGCCTTCCCATTCCCAGTAGGCACATATCAAAAGGACGAATGCTATTGGGTAAAAAATACGCAACAGCAGGTGTTTGACTATATTTTGCTTTGGCCGGGCTAAAAGTTGTTGGGGTGATTCTTTTTCCGGAGTATTAATTTCCAATAGATCATAAATCGTTTCTGGTCTCATCTTCTTGCGTTTTTTGAACTTGTTTTTGGTATAACTGATAAAAAAATGCGACAAAAGTACAGCTGCTGAAGAGGCTTAACCCACCTAAAACCATTTGTACCTGTGAATTGTAAGTAAAGAATTGCAAAGCATTATTTAAAAGGTAATACAGTTGTATGAGTACCTGCAGTGCCGCACCAATGAGGGCAAGTTGTGTGATTGATTTCATTTTGTATCAAATTTTAGTGGTTTGGGAAATAGATAATGATTAATCGTTTTTCATGTCTTTAATAAGGCTATATGAAAAATAAAAGATAATAAGTGCACCGGCTGCAATACACGCCCACATAATCCAGGCCTCATGCCAAAATCCTGTTTTAGGGCTATCGGAATCAGGAGTTTCTGCTTTTTTTAGCTGTGTAATTGTAGCTTCTGGAAGTTCTTTGGAAATACTATTTCGGAATGAAGAAATATCATATTGCGGTTCTGATAGATTTGGATTTCCTGTTTTTAGGGTATAGTGTTCTCCCACTTTCAGGTCGGCAATGATATGGATCGGGCTTTGGAATAGTTTTATGTCCGAAAATACCAATGGAGGATTGTCCTGGTTGTCAATTTCAATGATAAATTCCTTTTCATGAAGCTGTGGAATATCAAAAGTATTGGAGTTATTTGAAGCCAATTCAAAGAAGTCCATTTCCTGCTCATAGTGCTGGATTTTACGTTTGTATTTTTTAGTGCGTGGTACGGCAATAGTGACCTCGCGGCGATAGAGCAGCGGGCTTTTGATCGCAAACGAAATCTGATCAATGATCTGCGGATTATGAAAGCTTAAGGTAATGCGGGTTTTCTTTTTTTCGGTCAGTTGCTCCGTTCGGTAATTTTCAATTTTAATTTCCTGCATTGCTGAGGCAGCAGTAATACTAGATAAATTACCAATTTTTAACAGTTGTATCGGAAGCGTTTTCGCATCGTTGAATTCGATCTTAAAATAGTGGTACTGGCTTTTCGGTAAGGCTATGGTCTTGTAAATCCACGTGTTTTCTGCGTTGGACAAATCTGACAATTGCTGTTTGTTGAGCAGCCCAAACCAGGATTTTTGGTCGCTGCTACCACTAATATTATAGGTTTTAGTGACTTCGGAATTACTGATCGCTAAAGTGATTTCATTCAGCACCTTTTCCGACGGATTTTCAAAAATAACCACAGAAGATTTTCCCGGGATAATATTCCTGGAGATTATAGGGAATTCTGTAAAGGCAGCGGTAGTATTCTGGACGTTTCCCGCCTTAAAATAGGGCACTTCATTATTGTTCGAATCGAATATCCGAAGATCATTCAGGTTTTCATCAGAAAAGGAACGTATTTCGGGAACTAACAATACAGAATGCAGCCCACTGGTTTTTACTCCCGTCAGCGTGGCCGATAGCGTATAGTCTTCCTGCTCTTGTGCAAAAAGGGTTAAGGATAGGAATAGCAGCAGTGCAGTCCCTGTTTTTTTTAGGATGTTCCTAAGCGTTATTTTCATTGTCTTGCTTTTGTTTATTGGCATCACTTAAAACGAGTACTTTGAGTTTTTGGTATACAAATGAAATCACTAATATTAATATTCCCAATAGGATAAAGGCAATAATTTTTCCAGTTTCAGAAGCATTACGGATATCATACAGGAATAATTTTAGAATCGTGATTCCCAGTAATACCAGTGCAATGATACGTAATGGTTTCAATTGCTTACGAATACCCATGATCAGGAAGACAAAAGCAATTGTTCCCCATAATATTGGAAATCCGGTACGTACCACCTGGTTTTTAATCTGGCTGATGCTATTGTATGCAAATTGGGATAGGGCGTACTCACTTGGATAGTCGTATTGATTTTTAGCCAGGATATTGTGAATTTCAGCACCAGTCAATACATGTACCGAAGCAGCAATACTATGAAGCATCAGTTCTGAGCTCGCGAGATAAACCAATAGGAAAGATCCTGCGAGTAAAAGCTCCCGTTGCCCAAATTTTGCAAGAAATCCGTCTTTTTTAAACAAATAAATGAAAAACCAAATGCAAAGCCCCAATGTGATCCAGTGTAAGAGATAAGCCAATCGGAAATGAACGGATCCGGTGACGTATTCTGTTTGTTCCCGGAATGCGAAAAGCGAAAACAGAAACACAAACAGTAAAATATTGGCAACCGCCAAAGCGGAAGCGAAATTTTGAACGGCAATGCTTTTGTTTTTACAATAGAACTGTATAAAAATGACACTGAACAGCATGTGGTAGAATACAATTACGGCAGCTGAAGCATTACTGCTTTGCAGGTAATCATTTGCCTGATAGGCGACTTCGATAAATCCGGCACAATATAAAAGCAATAGGGTAAGGACTTCTACATACCGGCTATAAATTTCCGGATCGAAGTTTAGGCCATAGAAGCTGGAATTTTCAGATTCATTTTTTAGCAATCGAATGATGCAATAATAACTGGCAATCCCAAAAATACCGGTCAGGAATGCTGGATTCACGACGATATTCAGCACCTGGTCACTTTGATAGATTTTACTCCAGTCCATAAGCAGGCTAATCAGCATTAGGGCGTGAACCACCACTGAGGCAAAACGAAAGGTATTGATCTTTGATTTTTGTGAAAGCCATAGCAAAAGTACCGCTTCAGCAGCCCAGAAGAGCGTTATCTGGTTCCCCTGAAACTGTATCGGAATAGCGAGTGTTGCAAAAGAGAGCGTAAGACCGATAAGCAGGTAAATGACCTTTTTTTCAAAACGGAATTTCTTGTATAAAAACCAGGCATAAAACAAATTGAAAAAGGCAAGCACCGTTGTAAATAACCCTTTATATCCGGGATGAGAATGTTCTAAGATGATTATTCCGGCAGTATAAAACAAAAAAGTATTGCTGATGAGTACGGTAAGCTGTGTGTTGGAAAATTCCCCTTTGACCCTGAGGTTATTGGCAATGTTCATCAGGATGAATATAAAATAGAAAACAAAACCGTAAATCAGGGCATTTGTATAAGGCGCATTCGTTTCCCCAACAATACTAATGAGCCATCCGCCATAGAGCAATACTGTAAATATGTAAGCCAGGATATTAACCAGGTGCCATTTTTTGAAATAGGCTACGATGAGCATTCCAATGTCGATGATAGCGATATAGGTCAGTAAAACGATATAATTGCCTTCTCCTGTACTCACGATAAAAGGTACTGCAAAAGCTCCAATTAAAGATAATACAGCCAATTCGACGCGGTCATAAGCAATTGATATAAAAGTGCTAAAGAGCGTAATCAGTACCATAATAATAAAAGCAGTAGTCTGATTGATCAGATGGTAATCGTGGAAAGCAATGGCGATTGTAAAATAAAAAATCGAGATTGCCCCGGCTACCAAAACAGAACTGAATGCTTTATAGTTTTTTCTTAATCGGTGTGCAAATACCATGACCAGCGCACCAGAAAGGACTCCAATACCAACACGCATTGGTTCTGTGATCACATTTTGGTCAATACCGAGCTTGACCAGGTAGCTGATACCAAGTGCAAGAATCAGGATTCCAATTTTATTGATGAGGTTTTCGCCTATGAATTTTTCGAGATCGGGATTGTTTTCTTTAAAAGTGGCCCACCATGATTTTCGCGGTACATACGCAGGGGTTGGAAAAGAGACTTTTGGAGCTTCCGGTTTCGAACTGATAGGTTGTGGAGCATGTACTGTAGTAGGAACTACTATTTTTTCTTTGGATTCCACCGGTATTGCTACGGGCGGTTTGTTTTCTGCCGCTACAATTGTTGGTATTGGGGGCGGAACTGCCGGAACTGGTGTTTCGGGAAGTATAGGTTGTACCGGAGGGATTGGCTTCGGTGTTGGAGTGATAGTAGTTGGAGATACTTCATTTTCAACGGGAGGCTGGAGGAGATCGGACTGTTTTCTTAAATATTCCAGCCTTCGGTTCACATCCAATAGTTTTTTGTCTATGGTATCAAACCGTGTTTTAAGATCGGTTCGAATAACAAAAAGAAAAATTAATATGACAATAAATAAAACAATTTCAAATCCCATACATATGATTTTAGTATCTTATTTGTAAATGTACTATTATTTTATGATAAGTATTTTTTTTACAAATAGGAAATACTAAAAAAAGAAGCGATTAGTGATAGTGGGCTGTTTTTGAGAATATTGACTCAAAAAGGACTATAAACAAATAAAAGCACACAAAAATCAAATTCATTTTGTGTGCTTGAAAAATTAATATAGTAGTTATCTTAGGCGAAGCCTACTGGTGACTGTAGTTCGATTTCGATCTCATTTCTATAGGTTTCCAGCAGGGACAGATTGATTTCACGATCTACCAGTCCGGCTTCTTTTTCTGCAAATAATTCGGAATAGTACCGAATGCCTTCCAGGAGATTTTGCCGGAATTTTTCATTTTTTTTAAGTACCATTGCTGTAGTAGCTGAGGTGTAGGCACTGATTTCATTACGAAAATAATCCACATACATTTTTAATTCATTTATAAATACATGGGGACGATCTTTCCGTTCCAGGATGTTGTCATTGCCATAAATATGGGCAACCATAGCCGACAGACTTACTTCTTTTGAAAAATAGGCAATATTAGGCCCGGGACATACCACGATACCCTGTTGTTCTCCCTTTAAAGGGAGGTTATGTTCTAATAATGCGGTATTGGAAAGCCCCACACAAAGACACGATTTTACTGTGATTTGTTGGTGTTTGGCTTCATAATCTGCAGCGCTCATACTATGCTTGTGGCTGTTGAGCTCCAATAATTTTTGTTCCTGGTATTTTCGGGATGCGGTGCAAACAGCCTTTCCTGAAAACTCCTTATTCAGTGCCAAATATTTTTTCGGGCAGGAGCTTCCACTTTTACCATTGTAGATCCGTTGTTGCTTCAGTAACTCATTGGTAGTGCCTTTGACGCTATTAAAGGGAATGCCCAAAGGTGAAATCAGGCTTAGGAAAAGATCTTCTTCTCCTGCTTTACAAAGCAGTTCACGTGTCGCCGAATCTACAGCAGTAGCTTCCGGAACGAGGAGGAAAGGAGAGCCCCAGCCTATCGCATCAATACCATAATGATCTAATGGGAGTAGTCGTTAGATTGTGTAAACGTAGAAATTGATTTTAATTTGATTTGAGATTTTAAGGCTTAGCCAAAAAACAACAGATCATTAAGTATAGAATTTAAAAGAACTACATTTAAATAATTTAAAAAGAGCGGATTATGATCGAAGATGGTAAATTACCCAAAGATTTTGCAAAGCAATTTAAAAACAAAGAAGACTTCCATACTTTTTTTCAAGACCTGTATAAACAAGGCATTGAACAGCTACTCCAGGGAGAATTGGATGCTCATCTGGGATATGAGAAGCATAATATTGACGGATACAATACAGGCAATAGCCGTAATGGTTCTTTCTCAAAGAATATAAAATCAGAGACTTTGGGCAATATGGTCCTGGCTATTCCCCGGGATAGAAATGGTGAATTCGAGCCTCAGGTCATCGGAAAAGGCCAATCGATGAGTGAAAAGATTGAAGATGCTATTTTAGGAATGTACAGTCGTGGAATGACCCGTAGTGATATTGTAGAACAAGTTAAAGAAGTTTATGGGATATCAGTAAGTGAGTCCACGATTTCGACCATCTCTGATAGAATACTGGCTGATGTTGATTTATGGACTAAAAGGGCTTTAGAACCACAGTATCTGATTGTTTGGATGGATGCTGTGCATATGAAAGTAAGAACAGATGGGAAATATGAAAACCATGCAATTTACATTGTAATCGGACTAAAAACAGATGGTAAGAAAGAAGTATTAGGAATGTGGCTAAATAAAGAAGAGTCGGCTTCATTTTGGATGACTGTACTCTCTGACATAAAATCTCGTGGAGTAAAGGATATTCTCATTGCCTGTACAGATAACCTTACCGGATTTACAAAAGCTATCAGAGGTGTTTTTCCAAATACAGAATCCCAGCTTTGCATTGTTCATCAAATAAGGAATAGCCTTAAGTTTGTAGTAGTTAAGGATAGAAAAGCATTTTGCAGTGCAATGAAAGAAGTATATACTGCAATAAATCAGGAAGAAGCCGTTTTAGCTCTGGCTGAATTTAAAAAAAACTGGGAAGCAAAATATAAATATGCCGTTTGCTCCTGGGAAAAGAATTGGGAAAATCTCATGCCTTTTTTGGCCTATCCTGCTGAAATCAGGAAAATAATGTACACCACAAATACAATAGAAAACTTAAACAGGGGAATTAGAAAATATACCAAAACAAAAGTGCAGTTCCCAGATGAAAAAAGCGTCAAGAAATCAGTCTATTTAGCAATACAAAATTGTGAAAAAAGCTGGATAAATGCAATACCAAGCTGGGGATTAATCATGAATCAGTTCTTGGTCATATTTGGAGAAAGGTGTAATATTAAACACTAAGAACTGTTTACACAAAATTTCGACCAGTCTCGATCTAATAAAAACTGGTGCTCTTTGGCTGTGCCAATTCCGCCCTGTACTGTGATCTTCAATTCCGGAGGTTGTGATGGTAATGGCTTTTCCTGTAAGGAAAGTGCTTTGGTCATCAGGGCAAAGGCGCTCTCAACCAGGTTTTCTTTCTTCTGTTTGAACTCTTCCAATATCGGGCCCAGCAGGTATCCTTCTGTAGCAAATGCATGGCCACCACAATTTAAGCCGGATTCAATACGGTATTCGGAAACCCAAAGCCCTTTTTTAGCCAGGTAATTTCCCTGGATCATTGCCGAACGGAAATCACTCACTTTCAGTATGATTTTCTTTTTTAACTGATTGTCCGAATCCGGGAAAAAATCACTGAATTGTTCAAAATAACCATAAAGCGAAGGATTCATTCCTGCCGAAAGTACAACGGAGGAACAAAGGTTGCTTTGCGCAAATCCCCGGAGTGCCGCGTGGGCATCGTTATAGATTACCGGAAGTGGTTGGCCGTCAGGAGCGAAGTTCTCCTTATCTACCTTGGTCATGATATTGACGTCTATAGCTCCCGGAGTTACATTCTCCTCGATGAAATGTGAAATAGTTTCTTTAAGGACACTGCCACATTGGAGAAAATCAGTGAGTTTTTTTCGAATCTCAGATTGATTCGGTAAAAGGGCAATATAGTTTTCCAAGGCACTTTTGCTTTCTGAAATGTCAATTTTCAGTTGTTCAAATTTTTGTTTTACCAAAGTATCGACCAGATTCAGGTAGGAAGTAATGCGGGCAGCACGAAAATCATGCATCTTTTGTGTAATTTCCTGATAGGGAAGCTGGAATTTCCGGCTGTAAAAGGCATTCATTTTTTCTAGCAGGTCGTCATCCATAATGGAGATGACGGAAGAAATGCCGTAATGCGCTACCCGTATCGGAGTGTCAATGGTATAGGCCAATCCCATAACCGGGATGTGGAAGGTATGTAACGGGGAAGTTTTCATGTTAGTTCTTTTGCGATTTAACTGCAAATATTAAAATTGAGCAGCACTTAAAACCTGATAAATATCATGTACCTTATTTTTTAAAGCGTAGGGTACAGTTTTAAATTTGTAAATTTGACTGATACAGATAGCCATGAAATACAAATACGAAACGATTGCCGATACATTACGGGAAGAAATCACAGGAGGGAAGTATAAAGCAGGAGATAAATTACCCTCAGTACGGGAGCTGAAAAGCCGGCATCAAAGTAGTGTTACTACAATCCAAATGGTGTACGAATCCCTTATCGTCCAGGGTTTAGTGGAAAGCGTTCCCAAATCGGGCTATTATGTGAGCGAGGCGATACCACCAATACTACCGAAGCATCAAGCTAAAAAACAATTGCCAGATGTATTTTTTAGGGATAATCTTGCGGCAATAACAAAGCATCCGGAAAAACAATGGGCAGAGTTTAATGTAGCGATGGCAGGTGATTTGCTGGTACCTCAAAAGTTGATATTGCGCACCATGCAACACGTAATCCGAGAAAAGGGAACACGGCTTTTACGCTATTATCCTTCTAATGGATCAGAAGAACTCCGGATTCAGATTGCAGCACAGGCACGGCAGCACGCTATTTTTCTGAATCCTGAAAATTTGATTATTACCGATGGCGCTTTGCAGGCTTTATACATTGCACTTAGTGCAGTATGTATGTCTAATGACATCATTGCTGTTGAAAGTCCCTGTGTCTTTTCAGTATTGGAAGTAATCAGGATGTTAGGGTTGTCGGTAATTGAAATTCCGGTAGATCCCGAAAAGGGTTTTGATATTGATTTTCTCGAAGCTGCTATCAAAGATACTCCCGTAAAAGCAGTAGTGCTAACACCGAATTTCCATAATCCCACAGGGAAGATGTTATCCGATACAGGAAAGAAAAAAATAATAGCCATAGCCGTGGAGCACTCCATTGCAATTATTGAAAATGATATATATGGCGACCTGAATTTTTCAGGAGATCGTCCCCGAACCATACAATCGTGGGATGAAAGTGGGCTGGTGCTTACTTTTTCTTCTTATTCGAAAACACTGGCAGGGGGAATCCGGTTGGGATGGCTGTCTCCGGGGCGTTTCTTTGAAAAAGCAGAACAATTGAAATTTTCGTTGGGGAGTACTGTCGCCCCCGTTTATCAGGAGACGGTGTGCCGGTTATTGGAAACGAAAAGTTATGACAGGCACATCCGCCGTTTTAGGATGCAATTGGCCAAACAGGCCCGACAGGCTATTGTATTATTGGGACGTTATTTTCCGGAGCATACTTTTTTTGTGCCGCCGCAGGGAGGTTATGCCATATGGGTGCGTACAGCTGAAGGTACAGACATGCAACAGTTTTATGCCTATTGTGAAGCGCTGGGCATCCGCTTTACTCCAGGTACTACTTTTTCCCTGACTCCCAACTATTCTAATTATTTCCGAATTGTTTTTGCCGATGCCTTTACACCTTTGAGGGAAAAGGCACTAAAAGCCGCTGGGAAAGGTTTCCGGGATTTATAAGACCTGAAATGTTAGGCCAACTGTACCCATTGGATTTCTACGAACTGTATTCTTTTCTGGTGGACAGAGCATGTAGCTTTGTGCTACTTAGAATACTAAAAATGGAAAATACAAAAATAAAATTTATCATTGCCTCAGAAGAAAGCATGCGTCAGTTAAAAGAAGTAGGATCGCAATACCTTCATGAAAAATATAGCGGCATTTTACCCGTTGCCTCAATTGAAGCCTACAATAAAAAACAATTCCATACCGATCGTCTGATCGCCTACCTGAACGATTTCTCGAACCAGGGCATTATGGTGTATGTCGATGAGATTCCGGTGGGCTATGCTTTTCTAAGGGAAGAAAAAGAGAAACCTGCCGCACTGGAAAACAGGAAGTCTTCCTGTATCGTCGATTTTGTAATTATAAAGGAATATCGTGATAGTGGCGTAAAAAATGTATTGTTGCAAAAATGCCTGCAGCTTTGCCGTTCATATGAAGCCTTATGGATATCAGAATCGGAAAACGCGGTACCAATGCTACACTTTTTTAAGAGAATAGGTTTCGAAAAATCAGGCACAGTACGTAATACTAATTTTAGTACTGAAATGGTGGATGAGGTTTTAATTTGTGAAACAATCCCGGCAGCACTTTTAAAAGTCTCCGGAAACTAAAGCTTTTTCTTATACGTAGGCAGTATGTAACGAGCCATAATCTCAAATGCTTGTTTGGCTTTGGAAGAGTTGTAGTTCCCCTGATTAAAAACGACTACAAGATCCATGTCCTGAATTATAAATATATATTGTCCGCCATTGCCCGAAGCAAAAAGCAAAGGCACTTCGAGTTCCGGTGTTTTAATGACTTCGCGATACCAATAGTAGCCGTAATAGGTAGGCTGTGGAATGCCAATGGTGTTTCGTCTGGAGAACGAAAAGTCGGGAATAGGAATGGCACAGGCCGTAGATTCCCGGAGCCAACTTTGGGAAACAATCCGCTTTCCATGCCACTTCCCGTTGTTTTGAACCAATTGCCCTAACTTCAGGGCATCCTTAGGCAACATATAAAAAGATCCTGCGGTCATTCCATGTCCTGCGGGGTCAGTTGTCCATCGGTATTGGGTAATGTGTAAAGGAGCGAACAAGTATTTTTTGGCAAAATCCATGACCGAGAGTCCGGTAGATTTTTCAATAATACCACTAAAAAGCATAGGATCGACAGACGTATAAGCCCATTTTTCGCCAGGGAGGTCTTTCATGGGTAAATCCAGGGAAAATTGTACCCAGTCTTTACTTTGGCTCATGCTTTCTTCGCAGTCTTTGGTTTCATTAAATTCTTCACAATCAAATCCGGACTTCATTTCGAGTAGGTTTTTGAGTGTCATCTCCTTCTTATAAGGATCCGTTTTAAAAGATTCATTTTCAGGAAAAAAATCAGCTACTTTTTGATTGACATTTTTTATAAAGCCTTTATCAATAGCAATGCCCACTAATAAAGATGTGATGGATTTGAATGAGGAACGGGTATCGTGTAAAGAATCGGCACTATAACCGTTAAAGTAGTGTTCATGTAGAGGTTGGCCTGGTTTCGAAATTAAAATACTATGGATTCCCGGGTATTGGCCTGTCGTTACAGCTTCGGTCATTTCGAGTAACGGCGACTCCGATTTTTTTGAAATCACTTGTGCTATAGCTGTAGCACTCATCAATAGAATCAAAAGATAAAGAAGGATGTTTTTCATTGTTTTTTAAGATAGGGGCTACGGAAATTACGGTCTAAAGTACTGAAATTTAAAATGCTCTGCTAAACATATTTTCAGGTGGAAATAGATTTGTACTACTGATAGTAGAAATAAAGGTCTTTGTCATGCGGTAGGAATAATTTTCAATCCTGAGGATCGGAGCGTAGTAATTCGATTTGTTTTTGAAACTTCTGTGTAGTGGGTAATTGAAAATAGCAGTAAAAGATTATTTAGTATCTTCCCCGCCTAATACCATAACAAGCAATAGAAATTATTAAAAAACAGAATAGTTTATGATTAAAAAGGTAATCCCTGTATTGGCAGGATTTGCATTGATGTTGATTTTATGCAGTTTTGAATCATCCTATTTGTCGGATAAAAAACAAGAAAATAAGATAGCGGGCGAGATTGTTTACAATAAAAAGAAACACAACATACTATTATCATGGCCAACCTTCGGTTTATCCGGGAATTATGTGATCACCAAGGGAGGAAGCCGTTTGGCATCCGATTTTAAGCCTGTAGGCTCGACTTCCAAATTGACATTTACAGACAATACGCCCAATGCAAATAAATACGAAAACTATTATAAGGTTACCCGTAACGGTATAACAATACTAATTTCGTTAGAGCACCAAATTTTTGGTGACAATATGTATTTCTACGATAGAAAATATGAAAAATCAGAAACTGCACGAAACGATATTAATTCGCATTTTAGTACTACTGGCTTAGGCGGATCAAATGGCGAGTGGACCACAAAACGGCAAGCTTACTATTTTAAAGCCAATGTTGGCAATCAAACGTACGATTCGGGTGGGTCGGGTTCGGCATCGTCGGCAGCAGCTAACGCCATAGAATTGGGATTCTACACCCACATTGGAGGCTTGGGCAAAGTACCGGCAGCAGTTAAATTAGGGGCTGTATTCACCAGACCCCACCTTTCAGGCGGAGCCAATGCCACATGTACCTTTTGGCGTTCTATTGAAAATGTGGCAGTGATGCGCGATTTTGCCTGGACTGTTTCGCAATCCACTAGTGCACGAAGAATGCTCATTGAAAGCACTTCGAAATATATTTCAGATGTTGGGGACACTAACTTTTGGGGCAGTGGTGGTTTTATAGCCGACACCCACTATACATCCCTTAGGCCAAATTGGGGGGCACAACAACAATGGTATACCAGAAATGCTGTTTTTCCTTCCGGTTCGGGTGCTATGGGTGGTTCCTATAATATGGTTTGGCAAGGTTGTGTCAATCCTCCACAATCGGATGATAGCAACACTCCAATTGCTACAACACCAATTATCAGAGAAAAACCTTTCCTTTTTATAGATGACGATGGCGAATACAAAGTATTTGTTCCGGCATGGCAAAAGGATAGAATTGGCGTTTCCTGGTCGTCAACCGCTATGGGCGAAGGCCAAATTCAGGAGTTGCTTGCCGACTGGTATGTTGCTAAAGAAGGCGACACCGATGTAGCAATCAACGCCGCACTAAAAGCAGGTAAAAATATATTTTTCACCCCAGGACATTATGCCCTGAGCGCTCCGATCCAGGTGAA
The DNA here is from genome assembly GCF_003076475.1 of Flavobacterium kingsejongi. Classification (NCBI taxonomy): domain Bacteria; kingdom Pseudomonadati; phylum Bacteroidota; class Flavobacteriia; order Flavobacteriales; family Flavobacteriaceae; genus Flavobacterium; species Flavobacterium kingsejongi. The sequence continues at coordinate 2,243,421 of NZ_CP020919.1, forward strand.
TAGAAAAGATGCCATACTTCTGGGTGCAGGAATCGCTTCGGTAACGCTGGAGCCTACCGAGAAAAATACTTGGGGCTGTATTTATGTTGACGACAAAGATGGAATTATCATAGCTGGACTTCTTATGGACTCCTTCAATAGTACAACATATCAGGTTAGAGTTGGTGGAGAAGGAGTGAATGCAGACCATGCTGCAAATCCGATCTTGCTTACAGATATTACGTGTAGAGTAGGTGGAGTGCAATCAAAAAATATTCAGATCCATACTTCTATGCAGATAAACAGCAATAATGTGGTGGGCGACCATTTTTGGTTATGGCGTGCAGATCATGGTTCGCAACAGGGCGGAAATGCACGCTGGATACTGGATAGATGTAAAAATGGACTTATCGTTACTGGTGATGATGTTACACTATATGCCTTATTTACCGAACACTATCAGGAATATGAAGTGCTCTGGTGGGGCGAACGTGGCAGAACCTATTTTTTTCAAAACGAACCACCATACGATGCCCCAAATCAGGCAAGTTGGAGCAGTCAGGGAGGAAGGGTTGATGGTTATGCCGCATTCAAGGTTGCTAATACTGTAAAAGAACACCAGAGTATAGGAATGGGATCTTATGCGGTTTTCACAGGAACTGATGGTAATGTGAATAAGAAAAACGGTTTTGAAATCCCCAATAGCCCGAATGTAAAGCTCGAAAAAATGTGTATTACCCGTTTTGCTGGCCCGGGTAATATCCTAAATGTCATTAATGGTACTGGAGGTAGCACAGCAACGGGTGCAAAACGTGTGGCATTATACAACAATGGAGTAGGTACACTACCTTACGATGAAGCTTTTGATTTACCCAATCCGGAATCATATCCGGCGTATATTGGTATCGATAAGTAAATAAGAAAAGTATACCCTATTATAAAATGTTTCAAAACGCTGAAGACCGATTCATCTTCAGCGTTTTTTATTTTCCCGATGGCTATCGTAAGAACAGTGTGAAAATAATATAGTAGGTTGATGTTTATTGTATATCTGAGATGAAGTAAAACAAAAAGAAGCTGTCTCAAAACTGAGTCAGCTTCTTTTTTTTTAGTTTGTATTTTTATATGCAATTTTGTAAATTTAATCAGTGATAAACAGCTGATTATATATGAGATTCAAACATTATAACCAACAACAAACGATGCTTCTACCTTATTCGTTTGATGATTTAATTCCACATACACATGCGGTTCGAATAGTTGACCAAGTTGTGGAATCCCTTAATATCCAGCCTCTTTTAAAAGCGTACAGTAAAGAAGGTAATCCTGGATATCATCCAAAGATGTTACTCAAAGTGATGTTGTATGCTTATATGACTAATATCTATTCTTCGAGAAAGATAGAACTTGCACTTCGTGAGAATATCAATTTTATGTGGCTTACTTCTATGACTATTGTTGATCATAATACAATTAATAGATTTAGAAGTGATAAACTAAAAGAGAGTTTTAAAGAAATCTTCAAGCAGGTAGTTTTGATGTTGGCCTCAGAAGGACTGGTGAATCTAAAACAAATTTATACCGACGGAACAAAAATAGAAGCTCAGGCCGGCAGGTACACTTTTGTGTGGGGTAAGAGCATAAAAACCAATAAAGCAAAAATGCTCACCCAGTTGGAAGAATTATGGAACTATGCCCAAAGTATCGACAATGAAGATGACCCCAACCCGGAACCAACAGAGTTCAAAGAAATCAGCAAAGAGGTAATTGAGAAAACTGTAGCTAAAATAGATGCCAAACTCTCTGGTAATGAAAAGACCAGTTCTAAAGCAAAAGCTAAATTACGCTACATAAAAAATAATTTTACTTCCAATCTTGAAAAGTATGAAAAGCAAGAAGCTATTCTGGGAGAAAGAAACAGTTACAGCAAAACTGACACCCAGGCTACTTTTATGCGCATGAAAGAAGACCATATGTTAAACGGACAGCTCAAACCAGCTTATAATACTCAAATATCTACACAAAATCAGATCATTGTTCATTATACCATCCACCAAAATCCGACCGATACTAAAACACTCCAGCCTCATTTAGAAAATTTGGAACAAACCTTTGGTAAAAAAGTATTTAAAAAGATAAAAGAAATAACTACTGACGCAGGTTATGGAAGTGAAGAAAACTACGATTATCTGAAACAGAAGAAACTCAAAGCTTTTGTGAAGTATAATACTTTTGAAAAAGAACAAGATCAAAACTACCAAAAGAAACACAAGGCTTTTAGCAAGGAAAATCTCTATTACAATCCAGAAGAAGACTATTATGTATGTCCAATGGGACAAAAAATGCATAAAACATATCAAAACCAGAAAACAACAACTACAGGATACACCCAAACCTTATCGCATTATCAGGCCAAAAACTGTGAAGGCTGTTCACTTCGAGGTCAATGTTTTAAAGCTCAGGGAAACAGAAGCATCGAGCGAAACCACAACCTTGAAAGACATAAACAACAAGCAAGGGAATTACTACTAAGTGAAATAGGAATACAAAGAAGAAAGCAACGCTCTGCCGATGTAGAGCCTGTATTCGCTCAACTCAAGCATAATAACGGTTTTAGACGGTTTTCTTTAAAAGGACTTCAAAAAGTAGAATTAGAATTCGGATTAATGGCTTTAGGTCACAACTTAAGAAAGAAAATTGCAGCATAAAGGCAATTTTTTACTCCCGTTAAAATCTAGATAGTTAAAATCCAAAATTGTATCAAATAAAAAAACCGTCTCAAAATTTGTTTTGAGACGGCTTCTTTTGACAGCTTTTAAAACCTGTCAGTCGGGGTGGCAGGATTATCTACCATTTCCTTAAATCTTTGATTTTATGTTTGATATCAAGTCTGTTTGCAAAAGGGGAAACCGAATAGGTCTCATTTATAGTGACTTACGTTGTAGCCCTTTGTGTCCTTGATCAATTTAATCGCAGTCAGTCAATGTATAAATCATAATGTCTATCAATATGTAAAAAATTGTACTGTTAATTTACATCCACCTTTTGTAACCAACACCAGCCTGTAGCTAGGTGATTGTCCATTATATAAATTTTTCCCTGATTGCATAATATATTTTAAATCATATACCCCGAATGTTTTTTGCTATTAAATACAATTGTTTCCATATTTTGCTATCACTTATTAAAAGTTGTATTTTTATCAGAACTACAGGAAATATTCTTTACGAAACTTTTTTGCAGTAAAATAGTAAATTTACAAATCACTTTTTTCTCTATTATATGGTCTTCTTTTAATCATTATTAAAACTTGTAAAATACTTATTTTAATGATTAAAAGAAGACTGTATAAATTGCATATTTATTTGTTGGTATTGAAGTTTTTTTACAATAAGCAGATTGGGAAAAGTTGCTAGCTTTTATACAATGAGTGGTAAAAGTAAAGCAAATGATAAAAAATTTTCAGACTGACTTATTAAAAACGGGGAATTTCCTAATGGTGTTAATTTTGCTATTATACTTGCAAGAATAACTGATTTAATTATATGTTGTAGTTGTCCATTTCAGAAGTGATCCTATTTTTTAACTAACTAAAATTAAATTATATATTAAGCAGGTATAACCAATATTTTTTTCCAAACATTTCTTCCAATTCCATTACCTGATTAAAACCTAAATTTTCATAAATGTGTCTTGCCGAATTCATGAATTCAGAAGTGTGCAGCGCCACGATTTTTTCGTTCGTTTCTTTAGCGTAATTGATACATGATTCAACAAGTTTTTTCCCGATTCCATTACCTGTGAAATCAGGGTCAACTCCAACCATCCGTATATAACACCAGTCTTCATTAAATATTTCCGTAGGATTTCCATTAGGAACCAAATAGGCCATCCCAATCAAATCACTTCCAGATTCACATACAAAGCATTTTGATCTACCTAAAAGTTCTGTATAAGAAGTTTCAGCAGACAGAAAATCATTCATTTTATTCCAATTCTCTTCTGATAAGACCACCTTAAATTGCTCGTAAGACCTTAATCCTAATTGCTGAAGTTTATATTTATCGTGAAATGTACCGGATCTAAAAACAATTGCCATTCAGTTATAAATTTTAGTTGATGTGAAGATATGTAATTGCAGTTATTAAATAAGTTTGTTATAATAGCGGCATACTGTTGACCGCAATACTCTTAGCTCACACTGCTATAGAATCTCGACTATTCGCCAATTATTTTCGTTTCTCATTGCTTGCTGTGATTTTTTTCCATTTAATAATGATATTCACAGGCTCTGAACGATAACTAACGCAGCAGAGGTTGCTTGGGTTTAAAAATAGTACCTGCCGGAGTGATCCCAGCACTTTTAAACTCAACATTTTCCATTTTGAAGTCTGGGCGATAATTAGAATCTATTGTAGTTTGTGCAAACGAGTTAAAGCTGAAACAGCAGAGCAGAATAAGTAAATATAGTTTCATAGTATTATATTTTAAAGGAAAATATTCCTTGATTATAATTAAATATTAAACAATATTAATATTTATGGCACATAGATTTTAATAAATTGTGACCGATTAGTGAATAAATGTGACGAAATACAATTTATTAATGAATAACAGATTCATTAACCAGAATTTTAGACCATCCTAATTTTTACAACATTGAATATGGGTGAATTTCTGTCAATTATTCTTTTGACCTGCCAATAACATTGCTAAATTTAGTTGGACATCATTCTTATTGATAATATCCAAGATTGTCGACTGAACCTTATATTGCGGTATGATTCCCCTTCCAATCTCCTTAGCTCTATTTACATCCATTTCGTATCTAATTGTACCAAATGAAATCTCCATTTTGGTATTCGGTAAAACAATTTCATACTGTACACCAGAAGTATTCCCATCGTAAGTTCCACCCGTTTCTTCTCCAATAAACTTACCACGCTTATTGCTGTAGGCTATCGCACAGAATTCCGCTGTTGTAGAGAAAGAAGATCCATCAATCAAAAACCATACTTCGCCATTATAATTTTGATGCGGGTAAATAACTTCGAGATTTGGATGAGCTTCTTTTCCCAATAGAAACTGATGATCATTAACCTTTTTAAACATTTTAGGGGTCAAATTATTAAAGGAAGACACGTTGTTTTTGAATTTATCAAATTCCATCTCCATCGTAACTGTCTGCAAGTTCTTGTAATATGTAAAAGGCTTATTGGCTAAATAGGAATAAAGCAGACTACCGTAGGTATCTCTTCCACCTCCATTTCCACGAAAGTCAATTATCAATTTTTTTATATTAAGGACTTCTATTTTCTGAAAAGAATTCTCCAAAAAATCATTAAAATCAATTTTTAGTTCAGCCGGATTAAAGCTTTTTATAGTCATTAACGCAATATGGTTAGGTTTTACAGAAAAATCAAGAAGTGGTTGAGCTAGCTCTGCAATTTCATCCTTAATTATATTTCTCTCAAGATCAGCCATTATTTTCGAACTTCTTATTTGTCCATTTTTCAATTTATACACAACATTAAAGGAAGGTGTTTCACCAAATGCAATGAAATAATAGAAATAAAAAAAATTGTTTAATATTTGATATTTTTTTGTCTGGATGTTTCCATCAGATACAATATACTTCAACAGCTCAGTTATTACAGCATTAGTAGGTTGATTATTAATGGAGATGATTTCAGATCCAGTAGGGATTTGAGAATTAAGTGCAAATTCTACAAATACCTTACTGTTAATGAATTTGAGTTTTACCGGAAAGAACAACGCTTTTTCATTCCTGTAAGTTTCAAATGCAGGAGGCAAACTGCAATATAAATGTCCATCCTTCATCTTACTTAGTAAAATTTTAAACATTTTGTAAAATTCTAAATCCGATGTCCTCTCATTGATGGAAGCATAGCTACTGTCAAGTACAGTGTCCATCTTCATTTTATCAGCATATCGGTAAAGTGATGGATACTTATCTTGAAGAATATTTCTAAAAAAAGTGAAATCTTGCCTGTATCTATCAGTACGAATTCGGTTAGCTCTCAAGCTTTCAGTTTGTCCATAAGAAACTAGCGAATAGCAAGATATAAATATGAATGTTATCGTTTTATAAATTTTATTCCCAGTCATAATTGGAGATTTCATTAATTGACAAATATAAATAATAAGATGATAATAATCAATGTCTGACTTTCTAATTAAACAGGATCAGCAGGCATTTCATCATGTGTTATTTTGGGTAAGGGTTAATTATTCGAAATTGGTTTTAAAAGATAAAGACGACCACTTTCCTATGTAATGAAGGGGTTAGCTTGCAGAGTATAAAAGGGTCAGTTTAGCGGATACTTGCCTAACATTTTTGTTGAAACTCCTACCTTATGCAAAAGAATGTTAATGATTATGGACATATCTAATATTATGCGCTAAAACTATACCTTTAAGAAAATTTCTATTCAAACCCTTATATGAAAGCTATTATTAATTTTTTTATCTATATTATATTACCTCTTATTAGTTTAAGTATTTACGCACAGGAACTTCCCCCAGCAGATAAGTATAGCAGAAAGGACGTTATGATTAAAATGCGTGATGGCATTAAATTAAATACCGTAATATTTACCCCTAAGGACCAAAAAGTAAAATTACCATTTCTGTTACAGCGTGACCCTTATCAAGTTAGTGTTATGGGAAGTCCGGAAAAAGATTACTATGTACAAGATATGGCTGAAGACGGCTATATTTTTGTATATCAGGATATCCGTGGAAGATATCTCTCAGAAGGAAAGTTTGAAATGCTGGATTTTGGCAGAGATAAAACTGACCCCAAATCAACTGATGAAAGTACTGACACTTACGATATCATTGATTGGTTATTAAAGAATGTACCTGATAATAACGAAAAAGTAGGAATGTGGGGAATATCTTATGATGCTTGGGTTGCTTTAATTGCCACAATAGATCCCCATCCAGCATTAAAGGCAATTTCAGAACAGGCTTCTCCGGCGGATATGTTTCTTGGGGATGATTTTCACCATAATGGGGCTTTTAGATTAAGCTATGGCTTTGAATATGCATTTATGGAAGAAGCGGCTAAAACTGACTCCCTTTTTCAATTTGAAAATTATGATACTTATGAATGGTATCTCAAATTAGGCTCTTTGGCCAATGTAAATAAAAAATATTTCCATGGTAAATTACCAAGTTGGAATGATTTCGCCAAACATCCGAACTATGATACATTTTGGAAAAAGCAATCTCTTTTATTTCACCTTAAAAGCCCAAAAGTCGCCATCCAACATGTTGCAGGTTGGTGGGATGCCGAAGATTTTACGGCCCTCAAGCGGATTATCATACACTGGAGAGAAATGATGACCAAGATCAGAATATTATCATAATAGGCCCATGGAATCATGGTGGCTGGGCAATGGGACCAGGAAATAAACTGGGTAATCTTGATTTTGGAATAGAAACAGGGCCGTTTTTCAGAAAAGAGATACAGGCTAAATGGTTTGCTTACCATTTGAAGGGCAAGGGAGATGGAAAATTTCCTGAAGCTACTGTTTTTCAGACAGGTTCAAATCAGTGGAAAAATTACACTGCTTGGCCTCCTAAAAACACAACCCTTAAAAATATATATTTTCATTCTAATGGAAAACTCTCTTTCGAAAAGCCGGATTCTCAAGAGCAATCAAATTCAGACAGTTTTGTTTCTGATCCCGCTAAGCCTGTTCCTTATCGTGCTCGACCGATTGAAGCGACTTACAGTCGGGATTCACGTTGGAGTAACTGGTTAACCGAAGATCAACGCTTTGTTCATAATCGTCCGGATGTATTGAGTTGGGAAACGGAAGCTTTGAAGGATGATCTTACAATTACAGGAAATGTAATGGCTAAAATTTATGCAGCGACTTCAGGAAGCGATGCAGATTGGGTAGTGAAACTGATTGATGTTTACCCCGCAATTGATATTAAAGACCCTAAAATGTCTGGTTATCAGATGATGATTGCTAATGATGTTTTTAGAGGAAGATTTAGAAACAGTTTCTCTAATCCCGAACCCATAACACCAAATAAGGTAGAACTTTATACGATAGATCTACATGGTACAGATCACGTTTTTAAAAAAGGTCACAAAATAATGGTGCAAATTCAAAGTAGCTTGTTTCCTATTATTGATCGAAATCCTCAAAAATATGTACCCAATATATTCGAAGCAAAAGAAAGCGATTTTCAAACCGCCATTCACAAAGTATTCCATTCCTTAAAATTTTCTTCTTCACTCGTCTTGCCTATGGTGCAATGAAATGGCTAAAATTAGGTTATTTTGGTAATTTATTTGAAACGTCAGAAGCAGTATGAGATATGGTATTGGAGAATTTGGTATTGGAGAATTTGGTATTGGAGAATTTGGTATGTTTGTAAACTCATATCAGGGCTACAACTGATTAATTTTTAACTCTCTCAAAACTGGCAACCTTTTCAGTATCGGACAAAACGACGAGTAAATTCAGGGCTAGACAGTCAGATTTGGGGTTTTGCCAAAATTGGCTACAGTTTTTCGTCCATCATGGCCATCTTTTTCAGCCTATATTAGTGCGGAACACTGGTGTCTTTTCGTCGGAATCTATTTGGAATTATACCTGTGTGAAATATTAGTAAAGATGTACATTCGTCATTATATTTAAAACAATTAATTACAACATATGATCTTATTAAGATTAAACTATGGCAATAAAAAGCACAAAGAATTCGGAGCATTATATTTGGGGAGATAACTGTGACGGTTGGCACTTACTTAAATCGGATTCATTAAGTATAATTCAAGAAAAGATGCCTGCTCATACTAGTGAAGGGTTACACTTTCATAGCATTGCGCAACAATTTTTTTTTATTTTAAAAGGTATAGCAACTTTTCAAATCGAAGGAGAGGTCTTTGAGGTGAATGAGAATAAAGGCTTTCATATTCTCCCCAATCAAAAACATCAAATATTCAATCACTCCGAATTAACATTGGAATTTTTAGTTATTTCAGAGCCAAAATCACATGGAGATAGAACAAATTTATAAATCGTAGAATCCTAATATGTTGTGATTCTGGAAAAACCGGTCAATTTGACCACCTAATTCCGGAGCAAATTGACCACCAAGTTTTGTGGTTAATTAACTATTGATTTTTTCATTTTGTTAGAACCTCACATTCGTTAAAAATATACGGATTATGGCAAACAAAATAACAGACATGAGTAAAATTAGAAAAGTAATTAAATTCTATTGTGATGGAAAGAGTAAGTTGTTTATAAGTAGCTACTTATCCCTTTCAAGAAATACGATAAAGAAATATATATCTTATTTGAAGTTCTCGGATCAAGCTTTGAATTAATCGACTGGACATGCTAACTTAGCCTGCATTGAAAGTTAAGAAATAATCTTAATTTTAATCTATGAAACAAGTCCGCAAAATTTACGACAAGGCTTTTAAGGAAAAAGCCGTTGAATTGAGTTATGATAGAACAAATGTATCAGAACTTGCCAGGGAGTTAGGAATAACAGCCCCCCAGCTTTATAAATGGCGTAAAGAACTCCAGGAATTTGGAGAAGGAAGTTTTCCTGGAAAAGGAAATTTAAAACTAACTCCCGAGCAAGAAAAAATCCATGAACTGGAGAAAAAACTCAAAGATGCAGAGTTAGAACGTGACATATTAAAAAAAGCAATCGGCATTTTTTCCAAGAACGGTCGATGATTTATAGTTTCATTAAAAACAATGAACAGCTATTCCCGATTGAAAAAATGTGCAGAGTTCTACAAGTAAGCAATGGAAGTTATTACCGATGGAAAAAACAAATAAATACTGCAAGACAGCAACTAAAAAGCGCCATAAAAAAACAGATAGCATTGATTTATTTTCAAACCAAGCAACGATACGGGAGTCCTAGAATAACATTAGAACTTCGAAGCATTGGTTATAAAATTTCAAGAGTTACAGTTGCAAAGTATATGAAAGAACTTGGCTTGCGAAGTAAATTAAGCAAGAAGTTTAAAGTAACAACCAACTCTAGTCACAATTATTTAGTTGTCGAAAATGTATTAAACAGAGAGTTTACTGTAAAAATGCCATCAAAGGTTTGGGTTTCAGATATTACATACATCCAAACTAAAGAGGGATTTGTATACCTGACCACTATTATGGATTTATACGACAGAAAAATTATAGGCTGGAGTTTGAGCAACGCAATGAGCACTGAGCAAACGACACTTGGAGCTTGGAAAATGGCAATTAAAAACCGAGATCTTAAAAATGGTTTGATTTTTCATTCCGACAGAGGTGTCCAATATGCCAGTAAAAAGTTTGTAAATGTTCTTGATTCCTATAAAAAAATAACTCGCAGTATGAGCCGTAAAGGAAATTGCTGGGATAATGCTGTAGCCGAAAGTTTCTTCAAATCTTTGAAAACGGAATTGATTTATGGCAACAAACTCATTTCTAAAGAACAAATGAAACTGGAAATCTTTGAATACATTGAAATTTGGTACAACAGAAAAAGAAGGCATTCTGCTTTAAATTATGCAACTATTGAAGAATTCAACAATCAAATTAATTACAAAAATGTAGCTTAACTTACTGTGCAATTTTTGTTTGCATATCCAGACCATCTTAAGTTATATTTCAAGTGAAATAATATAAAAAAAACACGATTTAAGTATAATTGTGTAATAGAGTTTATTAAATTTCGTTTTTAAATAAATTAATAACATAATGAGATATTTCGCCATTGCATTATGTACTTACTTAAAATAATTTATGAGACGATATTTAGAATTAAGTTTCTTCGCCTTTATTTCTCCAAATAGTAAAGCAAATTTATCCCCCCAAAAATTACATACTGCTTACGAAGAATTTGTTGAAGTGATATTCGGAGATAGCGAAACTGAATGCAACATTACCTGCTACTATAACCGATTAATTTATACCCGTGTTGAGCTTGAGAGTATTCAGGCTAATCTACAGATTGGGTCGAAAAAAAATGCACTAATTGGACCTTACCTGTCAAAAGCTGTAGCGATTATTGATGCACAATTAAACTATTAAAGTGGAAAAAGCCATGTATCAATAATTGTACAAAAACTGTTCAACCGCAGCATCGGAAGCAAGGAATTAATTGGACCGGAACAATTACGGATCTGGTCGAATTTGCCTATGCTGCTTTGGAATCAAAAGTATTCAATGATGGAGATGTCGAAATCAAAGAGCTTATACAAGACCTTTGCAGCAAATTCAATATAAGTCAAAGACTGCTATAGGACGTTTATTGACATTCGTCGAAGGACAGGCAGCAGAACATTGTTTTTAGATAAAATGACGGAAAAGATAAATGCAAGAATGAATCAGAGGGATGAGTAAAAATTACTAAAGCGTGTAAATTGATAAGAGAGCTACTTATTACAATCATATCATTTGATAATGAATTTATGTTCCTTTAAGGTGTTGCATTTGCATATTGATAATTTTAGTTACCTCTTATTTTGTTTCTTTTGTAATTCTTATCAATTTCATTTTGCATTTTATCCATTCCTTCATCATCAATAAAATTGGTAATTGCCAGAATAGGTTGGTACTGTTGTACTTCTTTAGTGATTGATTGATTGTTCAGTACAATTTCCGAGTGAAATATTTTTTGATGGATTCGTTAATCAAAATTATCAGAAACAGCACCTACAAAAAAGCCTTGGTTAAGGTTGCTAATTTTCGAAGGAGGTATTAAGGTATCTATTTGGTGCTGATAGAGGTGGACTTATCGTTGCGGTTGATACTCATCGTTTGTCTTTTTTGCAGTATTTTGCCAAAGCGCTCGGATAAGTGTCATCCTTGCACAGATAGGAGCCGAACCTTGAATCCTGGTTTTTTGTGTCTTTAGGTAAAAAAGTACCCCGAATGTAGTGCTTACTGTTTTCATATCTCAAAAATTTAATGTTTCAGATCATTTGCACATTAAAATGGGTTCCGATAGTGCTCGCTTTTAAGATGGATACGCGCAGCACTGTTCAAGGAAGCATCAAATGTTGAAAATTTGGCACATTTGACTGAATTTTAGTATGTTAAATTGATTTTTGGAACCTAAAGATAAAAAAGAAAAAGTATAGCCGAATAGGTCCCATTTTCTTTGATATAACTTGAACAACTTTTAAGTGGAATAAAAAGAAAAACCCCTTAAATCATACGATTTAAGGGGTTTTGATTGCCTTTGTAAGGCTCTTTAGTCGGGGTGGCAGGACGACCTACCTATTCCTTAATTCGTTGATTTTATTAGTGTTTCAAGGTGTTCACTCCAAAAGGGGTAGCCGAATAGGTCTCATATTTAATGAGTTACCATGGAGCCCTTTGTAGCCTTGATCAATTTAACCGCAGTCAGTCAATGTACTTTTATAAATGTAAATATATGAATTATTAATTGGGAGTCAAATTTATTTAATGTTTGTTGAGTAATATTTAATTATGAAGTGATTTAAACTTTTTTTAGAATTAAAAAAGGGTTGTCGATATTTGTGTCGCTAAACATACAATTATCAAAACCAACCCTTTATGTACAGTGTACTTGACAAAGATACAATAGAATTGGAAATTGTTGCATATATACCTAAAGCCCGTCGTGGATTTCCTGTAACAGTTCCATTATCAGAAGTGATAAATGCTATACTCTACAAACTTAAAACGGGCCTTCAATGGCATCAGCTACCCATTAGGGCTCTTTTTGAAAATAAGGTTATAAGTTGGCAATCTGTTTACTATCACTATCGCAAGTGGAGTCTTTGCGGTTTCTGGAAAGCTTGTTGGATTAAATTCCTTAGCCGTCATCACTCAAAACTTGACCTTTCCAGTGTGGATTTGGACGGAAGCCATACTCCTGCTATCCGAGGCGGTGAACAGGTTGACTATCAAGGTCGGAAGAAGCGAAAAACAACTAATTCACTCTATCTAACCGATAGGCAAGGCTTGCCATTAGCAATGTCAGAACCTCTTGCGGGAAACCACAACGACCTGTATAATATTGAGGTTCAGTTTGAAGACATTACAGCAACATTAGAACAAGCCAATATTTCTGTAGATGGATTGTTCCTCAATGCAGACGCAGGTTTTGACTCTAAAGACTTAAGAAAAGCATGTTCAGATAAGAACATTCAAGCTAATATCTGTTTTAACAAACGTAACGGTCATAGTGAGAGGGATGAATATTTTGATGAGCAACTCTATAAGCAGAGATATACAATCGAACGCACAAATGCCTGGTTAGATGGGTTTAGGTCAATCTTAAATAGATATGACACAACAACTGAATCTTGGAAAGGATTCAATTATATAGCATTTATAGTAATAGCATCAAAAAAATTTAAAAAGGAAAAAGTTTAAACCACTTCTATAAAAAAAAGGATGCAATATTTAAGCAAGTAGAGGAATTTATTATTTTTTAGAAGATACTCCACTTCAAAAAATATACTCTGTTTTTGATAGAAACAGATGTTTTTGGTTATTTTTGAATAAAATTCAATGATGTTTCAGAATTTAAAGACTTTCTGAAAAAATATCGTCTGAATAACCAATTTTTTAAAACGCTGGATAATTCCATATATGAACTTAACGTTAAATAGTCCTAAAAAATCACTCAATAAAGCTTACCTGAAAGAAAAGGTAAGTCGTTCTGATATAGAGGATTTCAAAAGAAATCTTGAATTATTATTTGAAAGAATTAATGAAAATGAGTCTGAGGAACATTTAAAGAATGTTCTAGCAGTATTTTTGAATGATACTTGGTATAAGAATCAAAATGAAATAAATACAAAAGGTCGAAGCGACCTTGCAATTTATAATGGGAGAACTAGTAAAGATAGTGTTGGCGTAATATTTGAAGTAAAACATCCGAATAATAAATCGGAGATGATAAACACTTCCCGATTTAACGTTAAGGCATTTCATGAACTTATTTTATATTATCTTAGAGAAAGAGTAGATCATAATAATTTAGATATTAAGTATTTAGTTGTAACGAACATTTATGAATGGTTTATTTTTGATGAGAATTGGTTCGAAATCAATATTTACCGGAATCCAAAACTTAGAAAGGAGTATGAAAACTGGAAACTTAGTGGAAAGGATACTCGCTCATTCTATGAGGGCTACGCAAAAGATCATCTAAGCACTATTACTGAAAATATAGATTGCACTTATTTTGATTTAAGGAATTTTAAAGATTCATCTTCTAAAAATTCAAAATTAAATGATAAAAACTTAATTCCTCTATATAAGGTTTTATCGCCAACAAACCTGTTAAAACAAGCGTTTGCGAATGATAGTAATTCGCTTGACAAGAAATTCTATTCTGAATTGTTATATATCATTGGACTTGAAGAAAAAAAAGTTGGTGGTAGGAAAATAATTCAACGTAGTTCTAATCCATCCTATGCAACATTAATAGAAAATACTATCCTACAGTTAGAGGAAAGGGATTGCATAAGAAAACTGGACACCCCTTCTAATTACGGAATAAATATTACAGAGCAACTTTATAATGTTGCATTAGAACTTACTATTACGTGGATTAATAGAATTCTGTTCATCAAGCTACTAGAGGCACAGCTTTTTAAATATCACCATAAGCAAGAAGAGTATAAATTTTTGAATAGTAATCTGGTACATGATTATAATGATTTAAACACCCTCTTTTTTCAGGTTTTGGCGGAACGAAAAGCAACTCGACGATCACATTTAGTAGAAAAATTCCAAAAAGTTCCGTATCTTAATAGTACATTATTCGAGCGCACTGATTTAGAAATACACACATTTGATATTAGCTCACTATCCAATAGTGAACTACTTTCTTTATTGCCGGCAACTGTATTAAAAGATAATAAGGGGTCTAAAAAAACAGGTCAACTGCCACCTTTGCAATATCTTTTTGAATTTCTAGATTCATACGATTTTACTTCTGAAGGGTCAGAGGAAATACAAGAAGAAAACAAGAATCTGATTAATGCATCTGTATTAGGGTTAATCTTCGAAAAGATCAATGGATTCAAAGATGGCTCATTCTTTACTCCAGGAACTGTCACTATGTTTATTTGCACAAAGACGATAAGAAATGCAGTGATTAAAAAATTTAATGAAGAATATGAATTAGATTGTAACTCTTTCGAGGATTTGAAAAACTTCATTTCCTCAAAATATAAAGCTCAGGATATCCTAAGCTTTAATCAGGCAATTAATAAACTTAAAATTTGTGATCCGGCTGTTGGGTCAGGCCATTTCTTAGTATCTGCATTAAATGAGATTATTGCTATTAAAGCGGATCTTGGGATTCTAGCAGACTCAAATGGAGTAAGACTTACTGGATATGATGTGAAGATTGAAAACGATGAACTTATTATTACATACAATGATAACACAGACATCTTCGAATACAAAGTGACTAATAATTCTGTGCACAATGAAACACAAAGAGTACAAAAAACATTATTTCATGAGAAGCAAAACATAATTGAAAACTGTCTTTTTGGGGTTGATATAAATCCCAGCTCTGTTAAGATATGTCGTTTAAGGTTATGGATCGAGTTGCTTAAGAATACATACTATTTAGAAGATACGCAATTCAGTGAGTTAGAAACACTTCCTAATATCGATATAAATATTAAGTGCGGAAATTCATTGATTAATCGATTACCTCTTAATGAAGAATTGGATACAGCTTTACAAGGTAAGTATTCTCTTGTTGATTATAGAGAAGCATTCCACAAGTACTATCATGCAGAAGGAAAGGAGGAGAAACGTACTATAGAAAAAATTATTGAAGTAGTAAAAGGAGATTATACGTCGCAAATTTATAACCGAGATCCACGGTTTAAGGATCTTTCTAAGTTACGGGGTAAAAGATTAAACCTGGAAAATTCAGTAAAAATTGGTGACCTATTTGCAAAATCAAAAAAATCTGATATTCAAGGTAAATTGTTATCTTTTCAAAAAGCTATTGACAAAATTACATCGGAAATAGAAGACGTTAGAAATAATAAAGTATATCAAAATGCATTTGAATGGAGAATTGAATTTCCTGATGTATTAAAGGATAATGGTTCGTTTGAGGGATTTGATGTATTAATTGGAAATCCCCCTTATATGTTTGGTGGAAATGAGGGAATAGCTTCCATTGATAAGCGCTTTTACAAAGAGCAATATCTAACGGGAGGCGGCAAAATTAATTTATTTACATTATTTATAGAACGAGCTTTCAACTTATTGAGGCCTAATGGGGATTTTTCATTTATAATACCCAATACGTTTTTACGTGTGACCTCATACAATGAATCTCGAAAGCTTCTAATTGATAATTACAAAATAGATACAATTGTTGATTTAGGAGATGCTGTGTTTGACGATGCTGTTACAACAGCAGTAGTAATCGTGGCAGAAAAAGAAGTTGCGTTGGAAGATCATAAAATCGTAATAAGTGATAAGGATAGAAAAAATACAAACACTATCAACCAACAGGCACTCAAAGATAGAAATTACGTCATAGCTACAAATATCAACGAGGAAAAAGACATTCTTATTAATAAGATAGAACAAAATAGTATTCCCTTAGGCTCAATATGTGCTGAAATGATATTTGGAATTGTTATTACTAAAAATAAGGATGAAGTAATTAGCGACAGGCCAAGATCAGGTTGGAAACCCTTTTTGGAAGGAAAAGACATTGCAGCTTATTCAATTAAATCCATAAATAAATTCATAAATTACGACGCTGGTCTGCTCCATCGAGCAAGAACTAAAGAAATTTTCGAACAACCTGAAAAAATTCTGTTACAACGTATAACTGGCGGTAGTCGTCCCTTGAAAGCTGCATATGATAATATGCAGTATTATAATAAAGAATCTATTAATAACATTATCCTAAAAAATAACTATGATTATTCTTATAAGTACATTTTAGGACTATTGAATTCTAAATTAATAAACTGGTATTACAGTAATATGTTTACTAATGAGTCCAGATTGACTGTTAATCTATCAAAGGAATATCTGTCACAGATTCCAATACCAGTTGCTGACAAAGTTGCACAAGTTCCATTTATAATTCTTGTTGATTATATTTTGGCACTATCTGGGGATCTTTCAGCAGTAACTATAGATGATTTCGTACCAAATACCTTTCTTATAACGATTTTTGAAGAGATTCTCGATGCAATCATATTTGAATTAGTATTTAAAAAAGATTTTTTGGATGCTGAGATCAAATTGAGTGAATATATTTTATCTGATTTTAAACCCATTACTCAAAAATTATCTTTTGAAGAACAAAAAGTAATAATTTTTGAGGCATACCAAATGTTTCGACGAAAAGATAGTCTGATACGAAATAACCTGAAATTAATGGATTTACGATTATCAGAGATTGTAATGCCTATAAAAAAAATTAGCTATAATGAATCAGCTTAATAGAATTATCTTAAATAATTTCAAGTTTTTCCATGGTCAAACGGTAATTGATATTAATTCAAAAAATTTAATTATCTATGGAGAAAACGGAAGCGGTAAAAGTTCATTATACTGGGCACTGTATACTTTTCTTCATAGTGTATATAAACCAGATGACACTGATATTCAGAAGTATTTCGACCCAACAAATGACCAAAATCTTATAAATAGCTTTATAAAGACTGGCGAAGAAAGTTCTATAGTCGTTGAATTTGAGGATCAGACGAAAACTATCACTCAAAAAACACTTTCTTATCGAGTATTAAACACAAAAGCAGGTGATTTAGTAAGAGAAGCAGCTCATTCAAGCGATTTTGTTAACTACAGGATTCTTTCTCGATTATATGATTTTAGTAATCGAGAGCAAATTGACCTTTTCTCCCTTTTTGAACGAGAAATTTTAATGTTTATCAATTTTCCTGTTGAACTGTCCCCTGGGATTAGCTGCAAATTCCGGTTATATTGATCACCCCATTCCGTTTTAAAGTGAGCACCTGATTCCAGTTCAAAATGACCACCTAATTCCGGTGCAAAGTGAGCACCTCCGTTTTGATTAAAAACTATATTTTTTCATCTGTTAATTAGTATTCAAATATAATAAAATATCACTCTTTGTTTATTCCTCTTTTCTTTCTCATGGATTCTCCATGTAATTCAAGCCTATGAGATTGGTGTATAAGTCTGTCTAATATTGCATCGGCTATCGTTTTTTCTCCAATTATATCATACCAGCCTTGAACTGGTATTTGTGATGTCACGATTATAGAGCCGTTATTATGCCTGTCCTCTATGATCTCTAAAAGAGTAATTCGGTTATGGCTGTCAAGTGCCTGGAGTCCAAAATCATCAAGTATTATAACATCCTGTCTTTGTATTTTGGTAAGTTCCCGTAGATAAGTACCATCTGCTTTAGCCATTTTTAGTCTAGCGAACAATTTTAAGGTATTAAAATAACTTACCTTAAAACCCTGTATACAGGCTTGATAACCTAATGCAGTACCTAAATAACTTTTACCGACACCGGTGCTTCCAGTGATTAAAATGTTTTCGTTTTTCTCTATAAATTCGCATTCTGCCAGACGCAGTACCATGTTTCGGTCCAGGTTACGTGATACATCAAAATTGATACTTTCAATATTTGATTTGTAATGGAATTTGGCATTAGTGATACTTCGTTCAATACGACGATTGTACCTTTCATCCCATTCTGCATCAATAATCATCGATACAAACTGGTCAAGGGTATAATGATCTGTTTTCCCGCTTTCAATGGCTGTTTTAAAAGCATTAAACATGCCATAAAGCTTCATTTGTTTCATTTTGGTTACTGTGGATTCATTCATTTTTTCAAGATTTAATTTAGTTATAATAGTGTTTTCCTCTTATGTTACTGTGATCGGGAAGTTCCTGCTCAGGTTCTTGATCAAAATCAATATGATCCAAGTTGTTTTCTAAAATGTTTTGTATGGTCTTAAAATTGTAAATTTTAAAATCAAGTGCCCGCCTGCAGGCATTTATTAATCGCTGTCTGCCTACCTTTTTTTCAAAATTCAGTATTCCTAAACAGCTTTTATAAGCCTGTTCTGGATGATTTCTGCTTTCGATTATCTGCATTATATATTCTCCTACTGACTCATCAATATTATTAGCCCATTCAATGAAGCGGGCAGCACTCCATTGGGCTACAAATTGATGTGTACTGGCTAAATGCTCAGGAGTTGTTGTATAGACATAAGGTTTGTAGTTTCTTGGATGTACAGCTATTCGATTGTATTTATAATAAATCTCTACTGTTGATTTGGTATATAACAGCTTGGCTTTCTTCTTTACATATTGATACGGAACGCTGTAATAGTTTTTGTCCTGGCTTAATTGAACATGACCGTTTTGCATTACTGTTGCAAAAGACTGGTATTTAATTTCAAAACGATCTTGTGGGAGTGGACGCAGTTTTTCTTTCTCGTCTTCTAAAAATAATTCAAAGCGGGAATAAGGGCGTCCTGTCAGTTTTCTGTTATTGTGAGAGTCAAGTAAATCCCAGATCTGCTGGTTTAATTCTTCCAGAGAAAAGAACTTAGTTTCTTTTATGGTTACATAAATCCTTCGATATAATATCTTAACAGCTCCTTCAACTAGTGACTTGTCTCTGGGCCTGTAAGCTCTGGCAGGTAAAATTGTGGTTTCGTAATGTTCTGCTAAATCAGCCAGGGTTTCATTGATTGTCGGTTCAAAACGACTGCTTTTTATTACGGCAGATTTTAAATTATCTGGAACAATGGCGGCAGGAGTGCCTTCAAAAAAGCGCATGGCATTTTCTACCGAGTCAACAAAGTTTTCCTTTTGCTGGCTCATGGAAGCTTCAGCATACGTGTATTGGCTAGCGCCCAATATTGCTACAAAAAATTGTACTTCTTTGACTTCTCCAGTATCTATATCAATAATTGAGAGTGTCTTTCCGGCATAATCAACATACATTTTATCACCAGCCTTATGGTTCATATGCATGACCGGATTAACTCGTTTGCCCCATATATTGTAATGATAATGAAATTGTGAAGTTCGATAACCATCAGGATTTACAGCAATATATTGTTCCCACATATGCTGTACGGTAACGCCAACTTTTTTTAGTTCACGTTCCATTTTAGGAAAAAAATCATAAAGTGTCTGTAATCTCGGGCTAATGGCCTCTACACTAGTCTGGGAGAATAAAAGTTCCAGCTCTGCATCGGTTTTTTGGTCGATTAATTCAAAGCTTAATTCGAGAACTTCAAATAAAGAAATATATTTCTTTACCGTATTTCTTGAAAGGGATAAGTAGCTACTTATAAATAACTTACTCTTTCCATTACAATAGAATTTAATTACTTTTCTAATTTTACTCATGTCTGTTATTTTGTTTGCCATAATCCGTAAATTTTTAACGAATGTATGGTTCTAACAACATGAAAAAATCAATAGTTTTTAATACTTAATTCACCACAAAACTTGGTGGTCAATTTGCTCCGGAATTAGGTGGTCAGTTTGCTCCGGAACGGGTGGTCAATTTACTCCGGAATTAGGTGGTCAAATTGACCGGTTTTTCCATCATACGATCAAAATCCCATTTTTTTAAATTTAAAAAGACTCTTCCAGGTTCCATTCTTCGTTCACCTAAGAATTCAAGCGCTTCCTCAGATATAGGTAGTGTGACTGGCCTATCAGTTTTCTGCTGTTTAAATCTTATATAATACCCTTCCTGTTTGCTGTATTGTACTTCTTCCCATGTTAGTTTTGATATATCAGAGTAGCGCATACCAGTGAGCAGAGAAAAAAGACTGACACGTTTTACTATTTCTTTTTCACAAGGGGTATTAAATAACCTTACCGCTTCTTCCATGGTTAGAAAATTCCTTTGAGACTCTTGTTCTTTTATACCTTCAACTGCAGCATTAACATCAGTTTGCAGTAATCCTTTTTTGTAAGCTTTTCGTAAGGTGGCCTTGATCTTATTAAAATAAGATAAGGCAGTGTTTTGAGCCAGAAACTGGTTTTTTTTTCTGAGGCATTTTGCCTTCAAGAGGTATGCTCTAAAGTCCTCAATAATTATCACGTCAATGTCCTGCATTAATATGTCCTCATTTTTTAAAAACATTTCAAAGTGAATAATTGCGTACTTCCAACTATCTGCAGTATTGCCAGTCCGGCTTTCTGCCGTATGCTTTAGATAATGTAGAAATGATTTTTTACCAACTTCCTTGAGATGAATGCGCTCGAGCTCAAATGGAGTATAAATCTGCTCCTTATTTACTTCATTAAACCTGTTTCCACGAATGATCTCAGCCTTGTATGAGTTCTCAGAATTTAAAGCTTTTTCAATAGCATTTTTTGGTCTTGCCACCAAAAATAAACTTAAATACTCCCTACGGTAAAGTTTATTAGTCTTAGGATTGTATATTGGAGGGAAAAAATCAAGATATAGTGTAATCTTACCACTTGGCAGTATCCTCTTTCTTAGCGTAACATTTATATTTTTCATCTTCCCACAGTATTAAAAATTATATCAATATCCTGTTTGGCAACACAGGTGAATTTTCCAACAGAATATTTCACTAAACCCTGCCGTTGAATCAATAGATAGAGCGCTCCTGAAGAAATATTATACTTCTGTTGAATTTCCGTTATAGTGTAGCAATTGTCAAAGCCAGGAAATTGCTGTCCAGTTTTCAAGGTTACATCCTGTACAGGAATTGCAAAAAAAGCTTCAAGATCGCACCTGCGGATAACAGTTCGTTTGCCAAACTTTGCAATGTCCAGCTGTCCATTGTTAACTAACCTGTAGAGCGTGCTTCTGCTGATTCCAAAAAGAATGGTTGCTTGAGTAATTTTTAAAAACTCAAGAGGCTTTATTTTTTCCAAGTCTGTGTTTAAAAGCTGAACGATCTCCGTATTGCTTTTTTCCACTTTTCCTTTGCGTACTAGTGATTTATAACCGCGACTGTTGCAAATGTGCGAACAATATCGTGTGCGCGTTGTTTTGGCTGTGAACTGTTTTTTGCAGTGCTCACAAATTCTGATAACCTCAATGTTAGAACTCATAATATGACTCGTTTTGTGTCCCATTGTGTCTATGTGTGTCTCTATGTGTCATAATTTCGCCAAAAAAATTCTCAATCATGAAAATTATTTTTGTGGTACAATAATGGTACAAAAAGGAGCAAACTATCTGTAAATAAAGCTAAATAAACAGAAAGAAGAATCCCAGTTAAAATGCCGTTTTATGACATTTTAACTGGGATTCTTTGTTTTATTTTATGATGTTTTGTAAAATCTATTTCCCGATACAGAAATTAGCAAAAATATTCCCCAGCAATTCGTCATTGGTTACCTGTCCTGTAATCTCTCCAAAGTGGTACAATGCCTGTCGGATATCGATTGCCATCAGGTCACTGGGCAGATTGATCTGCATGCCATAATTCACTTTTTGAATTTCCTCCAGGGCTTTCAGCAGGGAATCATAGTGACGTGTATTGGTCACAATCGTTTCATTATTGCGCAATGCTCCGGTATTGACAAAAGACAGCAATTGCTCTTTTAGTGTTTCCACTCCCTGATTGTCTTTGGCAGAGATCAGCAAAATTTCCGGAACCTGGTTTTTGATGCTTTCCTGTTGATTAGCATCCAATTTGTCCGCTTTATTTCCGATAATCACTAAAGGTTTTAACGGAAACTGGTTTTTGATTTTTCCAACTTCAGTCTGTAGTAGTTCCATAGAACTGCCATCGGCCATCAGTTGGAAGCTGTCTACGAGGTATACGACTACCTGAGCCTGTTCAATTTTTTCAAAGGTTTTGCGTATTCCGATGCTTTCCACCACATCCTGGGTTTCGCGTATTCCCGCAGTATCAATAAAACGAAATCCAATACCCTGTATCACCAGTTCATCTTCAATCGTATCGCGTGTTGTTCCGGCAATATCTGAAACGATCGCACGCTCCTCATTCAGTAAGGCATTCAGCAAAGTGGATTTTCCTACATTCGGTTCCCCTACAATAGCCACCGGAATACCATTTTTGATAACATTTCCAACAGCAAAAGAATCGATCAGGCGTTTTAGGACAAATTCTATCCGGTTCAGCAAATCAAAAAACTGGGTCCGATCGGCAAATTCGACATCTTCCTCAGCAAAATCAAGTTCCAATTCAATCAGGGAGGCAAAATTCAATAGTTCTTCCCGTAGCTTGGCAATCTCACTGCTAAAACCACCACGCATTTGTTGCATGGCAATTTGGTGTGAAGCCTCATTATCAGAAGCAATCAGGTCCGCTACCGCTTCTGCCTGGGAAAGATCGAGCTTCCCATTTAGGAAAGCGCGAAGGGTAAATTCTCCGGCGTTGGCCATACGGCAGCCTTTTCGTAGTAAGAGCTGTATGATTTGCTGCTGTATGAAAGTCGAGCCGTGGCAGGAAATTTCAACCGTATTTTCGCCCGTGTAGGAATTTGTTCCCTTAAATAAGGAAAGCAATACCTGATCGTATATTTTTCCATCGTCGACAATATGGCCGAGATGAAGTGTATGTGATTTTTGTTTGGTAATGTCTTTTCCGGAAACCGACTGGAATACCGTAGCTGCAATGCCAATCGCATCCGGTCCCGATAGCCGGAGTACTGCAATAGCTCCTGCTCCGGAAGGAGTAGCCAGCGCTACAATCGTATCTTGTAAAATCATCTTTTTCGATTAAGCTGCAAAGGTACAATTTTTACCACCAATCTGTGCCATCGTCTTCATTTACGAACCAGTACAGCGCTTTGAATCCGACAAAAAAATGTATAATATCTTGTTAATTGAACCATTTTAAAAATAACATTTGTAACTTTAGGGTAAGTTCCTAAGGGAAACAAATTGTAGATTAACCAAAAATCAACCGTATGAAACGTATTCTTTTTCCGACCGACTTTTCCGAAGTCTCTAACAATGCTTTTATTTATGCATTACAGATGGCTGATCACTTACAGGCGGAAGTTATTGTGCTCCATACCTATGAGCTTCCCTATTTTCAGGCCGATGGCATTCCGCTCAACCTGATGGAAGTCTATACCACGCTCGAAGAGCAGCATACCCATACTTTTAAAAAACACCTGGATGAACTGAACGATATTGCCAAGCAACACGAATTATTCCATGTACCGATACGCAATGTCCTCAAACAGGGGGAAGTCGTTTGGGCTATCAATGAAACCGTAAACACCGAAGCAATCGATTATGTAGTGATGGGAACCAAAGGCGCTTCCGGATGGAAAGAAACCTTTTTAGGCTCTACAACCGGATCTGTGATCACCGATACCAATGCGTATGTGTTGGGAATTCCTGAAAATTCCATTTACCATCCGATCAAAAACATTGTATTCACAACTAAATTTCGGGAGAAGGATATTAAGGCATTACACAAAGTGATTGAAATTGCTGATACTTTTGGCGCTACAATTCATTGTCTGTATGTTAAAACGTCAAAATCCGATGTTAAAGAGACTACGATTCAGGATTGGAAAATGCTGTTTAGTGGCAACAACGTCGATTTTCATATTGTAGAAAACGAACATGTCAAAGATGCTATCATGATCTTTTCGGAACTCAAGCAAATTGATATGATTGCCATGCTCACACAAAACAGGGGATTTTTTGAAGACCTGTTCCATCAGAGCCTGACCCAAACGATGTCTTATCATGCCAAAGTGCCGATATTGGCCATACAGGAAAGCCGACTGTAATCGTTTATTATTAAAAGATATAGAAATCCTGATACACATCAGGATTTTTTTTGGAGCAAATGATCTCGTTTTTTAGCACACTCGTCCCGCCATACGCTTGTATCTTTTGCCGTAGTAGTTTTTGGAACGATAAGGCATCCTGTGATCGGCCAAAAGGATACCGCTGCTGTCGGGGCTATACAATACACTTTTGTGATAGTAAAACATACACTGAATATGCTGATGACTACCAGCATTCGTTTATAAATTCTTACATTTGTTTTAGACCAAAAAGGAAATAATGCAAATTTACCAAACGAAAAAAGAGACGTTCCGCAATGAACTATCAGAAATTAATACCAAATACAATACAATAGGCTTTTTAAGGCTGCTGACTATAGTAGGCTTGATTGCCGGAATATACTACACAGTACAGACAGGTAATAATTATTACTTATTAGGTTCGGGAGGATGTTTCCTGGCTTTTATTGTACTGATGCGGATACACAACAAGCTGTCAATCCGCAAAAAAATAAAAACGGCTTTGCTGGAAATCAATACCGATGAAATGGCTTTTTTGAATAAAGAGAAAATACCCTTTGGAAATGGAATTGAATTTGAAGATTTAAGCCATCCTTATGCCTATGACCTGGATCTTTTTGGAAATCATTCCCTCTATCAGAATATCAACCGGACAGAAACATATAGTGGAAGCAGCAAATTGGCGGAGCTTTTGCTCAAAACAATTCCGGCAGATGAAATAGTGCACAACCAGGAGGCGATTCGGGAATTGGCATCAAAAATAGATTTCCGCCAGGATTTAGGCGCTTTGGGTAAAGTCTATAAAGATTCCAAATCACTGCACACAGCATTAGTAAATTGGAGCCGGATGCCAAACAAACCGCTATCCCGCTTGATCAATGTCATTTCGTATGTAACACCGGTTTTGCTTGTGGCTTTTTTAGTAGCTTACTTCACTACCGATAATCCTCTTTATGTTGAGTTTGTAATATATATATTCCTATTTAATACGACGTTGTTATTCAGCCAGTACAAGAGTATTCAACACGAAAATGCCTCGGCAGATCAGGTCGATAAAACGATTTTCCAATATGCACGCATTATAGAAAAAATAGAAGATCAAAATTTTCAGGCGACAAAACTCAAGGCACTGCAGCAGCAACTGGCGCAGGAAAACCAAAACGCCAGCCGTGACATGAATGAACTCGGGGAATTATTTTCCCGTATGGACTCCATTGCCAATCTGGTGAGTACGATGTTGTTTAATGGGACGTTTTTGTTTCATATCCATACGTTGCGTTACCTGCAGCAATGGCGTGCGAAAAAAGCAAAAAATATACCGCTATGGCTGGATGTTATAGGTGAAATGGAAACGCTGAGCAGCCTCGCGAACCTGAGCTATAACAATCCCGAATTTGCCTTTCCGGTTTTGAACAATGAGTATGTAGTGGAATTCAGTGATCTGTCTCATCCACTGCTTAATAAAGCAACACGGGTTGGGAACACGGTAGTTTTTGATCCAAAATTCATGATATTGACCGGATCCAACATGTCCGGGAAAAGTACCTTTTTACGCAGCCTTGGTATCAATATGGTCTTGGCCGGAATAGGATCGCCTGTATGTGCTACTGCGGCAAATGTACATCCATTACCAGTTTTGGTTTCCATGCGACTGTCCGACTCTTTGTCGGATAGCGAATCCTATTTCTTTGCAGAAATTAAAAGGCTCAAACTCATTATGGATAAATTAGAGGAACAAGTCTCTTTTGTATTGCTCGACGAGATATTAAGAGGAACCAACTCCGACGATAAACGCAGCGGAACAATTGGGGTAGTCCAGAAAATGATGGCAAAAAAAGCCATTGGAGCTATTGCAACCCACGATATTGAAGTATGTGAAACCACCCATCAATATCCGGAACAGCTTACCAACCAGTGTTTTGAAGTACAAATCGTAGACAATGAGCTCTTTTTTGATTATACCTTACGGGCGGGAATCTGCAAAAACAAAAGTGCTACTTTCCTGATGAATAAAATGGGAATTGTTTAACACTCAACGTGTTTTAAAATTTTCTTAATTGATTCGATACTATTTTTCTTATCGGTAACTTTAGTAAAAATTGCTAACCTTATAAAAAGAAAATTGTATGAAATTTATTAAAAGTGCACCAGATTCAGCCAAAGAAGTCAAGATTTATTACCAGGATATCGGATGCGGGAAATCGGTAATCTTTATTCATGGATGGCCTTCCAGCCACGAAATGTGGGAATACCAACTGGATACTCTTCCGGAACATAATATACGTGCTATTGCCTACGACAGAAGAGGGTTTGGTAAATCCGATCAGCCGTGGGGACCTTACGATTATGATACGCTGGCCCTTGATTTAAATTCCCTGCTCGAGGAACTTGATCTTAAAGATGTAACGCTTGTTGGTTTTTCTATGGGCGGTGGTGAAGTGGTCCGTTACCTATCCAAGTACAATACGGAAGGTCGCGTGACAAAAGCAGCACTGATCAGTTCTGTAGTGCCTTATCTGTTGCAAACATCGGATAACCCAACCGGAATCCCACAGGAAGAGTTTGATAAAATTGAAGAAGGAATCCGTAAGGATCGCCCTAAATTCCTGGCTGATTTTGCCAAGCAATTTTATGGCGTCTCTTTATTGAATTCCCCTGTAAGTGATGAATTCCTGAACTGGCACCAGTCGCTGACATTGATTTCCAATGGAAATGCAACAGTCAAAACAATGCATTCGTGGTCTCAAACTGACTTTAGGGCGGACCTGGCCAAAATATCAGTCCCAATTTTGATTGTACATGGTGACGCTGATAAAACGGTTCCTATAAAATCATCCAGTGACTTAACTGCTAAATACCTTCCACAAGCAGAATACCTGATCTATGAAGGTGCACCACACGGATTATTTTACACCGAAAAAGACCGACTGAATCAGGATTTACTGAATTTCATCAGCCGCTAATACTGAAACAAGAAGCCACATGCCCTACTAATGGAAATGTGGCTTTTTATTTTAAGGAAGTTTAACACAATGAATTCAAGGGTGTTAAACTTCTGCTATCTTTTATGGATTGGGTTTTATTCCCACGTTAGAAGCCGTAAATTTAGTAAAGAACCGATGTTTAACTTAAAAAAAATGAATTATGGCCATTGAAACCATTAATCCTTATACGAATAAATCAGTAAAGAAATTTGACGAACTGAGTGATGCAGCTCTTGAGAATAAAATAGCCCAAGCCGAAAAGGCCTTTGGGACATGGAAGACGACTCCGGTAAAGAGCCGTGCCGAACTACTGCATAAAGTAGCAGCGCTCATGTTAAAGAAGAAAGAACAATTAGCCGGGTTGATTACACTCGAGATGGGAAAATTAATTGCCCAAAGTGTGGGTGAAATTGAACTGAGTGCTTCCATATTTGAATATTATGCAAAAAATGCCGAAAAGTTTTTAGCCGATAAGCCTTTGGAAGTAGAAGAGGGAAGTGCATTCATCCGCTATAGCCCTATTGGGATTGTGCTGGGGGTAGAACCCTGGAATTACCCTTTCTACCAAATTGCCCGTATTGCTGCACCCAATATTGCTGCCGGAAATGTAATCGTGATCAAACATGCATCAAGTGTGCCACAATGCGCTCAGGCCATTCAGGAACTTTTTGATGAAGCTGGTGCCACAGCAGGAATTTATACAAATTTATTCATTTCGAGCAAAAAAGTAGCAGGTCTTGCGGCAGATACCCGAATCAAAGGACTTTCGCTTACCGGAAGTGAAGAAGCAGGTGCGAGCCTTGCGGAAGCTTCAGGTAAAAACCTGAAAAAGTCAGTATTGGAATTGGGCGGTAGTGATCCGTTTATCGTATTGGAAGATGCCGACCTTGAAAAAGCAGTAGCAATGGCTGTAGAAGGGCGAATGGGAAATATGGGGCAGGCCTGTACTGCTGCGAAGCGTATTATTGTAGTAGAAGAAATCGCCGATACTTTCCTTGAAAAATTCAAACAGCAGATTACAGGACTTAAGGTTGGAGATCCCGCTGATAAAACCACACAGGTTGGCCCTTTAAGTAGTGAAGGAGCCGCACAGCATCTGGACGAACAGGTACAAAAAAGTATCAAAGAAGGAGCTACGCTGGTAATGGGTGGTAAGCGTATTGACCGGGAAGGTGCTTTTTATGAGCCTTCTATACTGACCGATTTAAAGCCAGGCATGACAGCCTATCACGAAGAGTTGTTTGGGCCTGTAGCGTCTTTCTATCGTGTAAAAAATGAGGAAGAAGCCATTAAGCTTGCCAATGATTCACCATTCGGTTTGGGCGGGGCGGTATTCAGTAAAAATATTGACCGTGCTAAAAAAATTGCTGATCAGATTGATACCGGGATGGTCTATATTAATGAGCCAACCACTTCACAGCCGGATCTTCCTTTTGGAGGTACCAAACGTTCCGGATATGGACGCGAGTTATCCGGATTGGGAATCGAAGAATTTGTAAATAAAAAGCTGATTCGCGTTAGCGGAAAATAGTTCGATTACTACATAAAAACGTAAAGCCACAGTGTCTCAAAGATACTGCGGCTTTACTATATAAAAAAGGGTAGTTAATAGCGTAATTTAGTTGTTCAGCATTACTGGCATTACCAGCATCGTCACCGTTTCACCATCTTCAAGACCATCAACAGGGGTAAGAATACCCGCGCGGTTTGGTAATGACATTTCAAGCATGATATCATCAGACTGAAGGTTTGTCAGCATTTCGGTAAGGAAACGGGAATTGAATCCAATCTGCATATCGTCTCCCTGGTAATCACAGGTCAAACGTTCTTCGGCTTTGTTCGAATAATCGATATCTTCAGCAGAAATATTAAGTTCAGCTCCTGCAATTTTCAATCGGATCTGGTGTGTGGTTTTATTGGAAAAAATCGCCACACGACGTACAGAACTCAAAAACTGAGAACGCTCAATCATTAACTTGTTAGGGTTTTCTTTTGGGATAACCGCTTCATAGTTTGGATATTTACCATCAATAAGACGGCAGGTCAATGTATAATTGTCAAAAGAGAAGGTAGCATTGGAATCGTTATATTCGATTTTTACTTCCGCATCTGAACTTCCTAAAATCCCTTTCAGGATATTTAAAGGTTTTTTAGGCATGATAAAATCAGCTACTTGAGATGCTTTAACATCGGTACGCGCGTATTTTACCAATTTGTGCGCATCAGTAGCGACAAACGTGAGGCCTTCCGGAGAAAATTGAAAGAATACACCAGACATTACCGGGCGTAAATCATCATTACCGGCAGCAAAGATTGTTTTGCTGATAGCAGTGGCCAGTACATCCGAAGGCACAAGTGTAGTGGAAGGGTCTTCCAGGCTAACAGATTTTGGAAATTCATCACCAGGAGCATACGCCAAAGCATATTTACCCGAGTTAGAACTGATTTCTATAGTGCTGTTTTCTTCAACAGTGAATGTTAGGGGTTGTTCTGGAAAGGTTTTCAGGATTTCCAGGAGTAATTTGGCAGGAACAGCAACGCTTCCCTGACTGGAAGAATCGATCTCCAAAACCGCAGACATGGTTGTTTCAAGATCAGATGCTGACACAGTTAATGAATTGTTATCCAATTCAAATAGGAAATTATCCAATATAGGCAGCGTGTTACTGCTGTTGATAACACTGCCCAAAACTTGCAGTTGTTTTAGTAAATATGAACTCGATACTATAAACTTCATCTTCGTGTATGTTTTTTAAGCGTGTGTAAAATTCAATATAAATTTTACATTTTACAAATATATATTTTAAATAATGATTATGAAAAGGAAATTACCTTCCAAAACGTCTTTTTCTTAAAAAGGTGAGTAAAACCCCAAATAGTGCGAGGATCACAAGTGGAAGCCCAACGGTCAGTAATTGGGTATACGTATATTCAGCAGCCACTTTTTTCTCATTGAGGAGCGGCAGGCTGATATCTTTGCTTCGGATTGTAATCAGCCCCGAATCGTCTAACAGGTAGTTCACACTATTCAGCAGGAATTCTTTGTTGGAATATACTTGTTGTGTCCATTGGTCAATCGTATTGTTGAGTGGTTTTTTATTCACATACAGGTAATTGACAATATCACCATCGGAAATTACAATCATTTTATTTTTTACACCGGTATCAGTAGCTTTAAATGATTTTACCGGCTTAACGCGATCTTTAAACGCTGAGGTAAAAGCACCTTCCAGCAGTAATCCTACGATCTGGTTGCCTTTCCCGTCATATTCCGCTTCATCAATACCTTCCATGAATTGGTTTAACCCTATCGTTACCGGAGCTCCTATCGCTTTTGATTGGGCTGAACTCTGGAGCAATACCGTTTTTCGGATTCCGTTTTTCAAGGTATCCATAGGATTGGCAAATTCTAATTTTACCAGGTTGAGGTTTTTATTGATCGGGTGGTTGTCCCTCGATTTGATAATAGGCGAATACAGCCAGTCAATAGGGATATCGCCATTGGGTGTTTGTGCCGTGATGGGCGTCGATAAAAGATCCTGTACCAATCCATAATTGATGCGTACACCATAACTAAAAAACAAATCGTCCAATTGCAAATCCCTTGGGTAAGCCATAGCGGTTTGCTGTTCATTATGGAGGCTGTCAAGATCTATAGATACTTTGTCAATCAGCCACATCGTTTTCCCACCACCCATAATATATTGATCCAGGATGTATTTTTCAGAATCGGAAAAAGCTTCTGTAGGCTTGGCGATAATGGCAAGATCAAAACGTTTCAGGTTTTCCAGTGTTTTTGCTTCGTCCGTTTTCAGGGAATCCAGGTTGAATTCACCCAGGCGGTAATACTCTTTCAGGTTCATTAGAAAGTCACCCATGTATTTTTCACTGATTTCACCATTCCCTTTCAGGATGGCTATTTTCTTTTTGTCTTTCAGGGTTATTTTGGTAAGCGCATCGGTAATGCTGAATTCAAGCATTTGTACCGATTTATCGATGTTCTCATCAGCACTGTTGCCAAAATTATTGACCAGTAAAGGAATTTTTACGGCTTTATCGCCTCGTCGTGCAATGGCCCATGGGAATACAGGGATAAGCGATTTCTTTCCATTTTTAGTACTGTTGATATTGGTCGGTGCCATACCCAGATTATTCAGTTCTGCCACAAACTGGTCTGATTTGGAAGCATCAGCCAGCGGATTGGTAAACAGGAAAATAATTTTTGAATTATGGGCGTGGTATTCTTCCAGTAGCTGTCGGGTTTCCGTTTCCAGCCTTTTGAATTCAGCAGGAAATTCTCCATCCAGATATACATCAATGTACACCGGGCTATCAATTTTTTTAGCAATGGCAATGGAGGTCTTGGATAAGGTATAGCGTTGGTCTGCCGTTAAATCAAAACGCTCAAAATAGAAGTAGGCCAGAAGATTGACCAATACTAATCCAACCAGGACAAATAACAGTTGTTGCAGGTTCTTTTTTTGATGTACGTTCATTACCATTTCAAAGATTTAATTTTAAAAACTGTCAGAGACAAAAACAGCAGGGCAATACTGATAAAGTAAATAATATCACGGGTATCAATTACGCCGCGGCTGATGCTCTTGAAGTGGTAATCCATTCCAAGATTAGCAACTACGGGACTAAATTCACCTGCAAAAGAAGCAATGCCTTCAAAACCGAAGTAAAAGACAAAACAAAGGAATACGGAAAGGATAAAAGCAACGATCTGGTTGTCGGACAACGTAGAGGTGAAAATACCTATGGCAGTATACCCTCCTATGAGGAATAATAAACCAAAATAAGAACCAATGGTACTTCCCATATCAATATTGCCTTCTGGGAATCCAAGGCCATAGATCGCATATACATAAATCAGTGTAGGGACAAGCGCAATGATGATCAACAGGAAAGCACCGAAAAACTTACCATTGACAATTTGCCAGACACTCAGTGGTTTTGTGAGTAATAATTCGATTGTACCCTGCTTTTTTTCATCTGAAAAACTACGCATGGTAACAGCCGGGATCAGGAAAATAAGAATCCAGGGCGCTAAGGTAAAAAAGGGGCCCAAATCGGCATAACCGCTGTTGAGGATATTAAAATCACCCTCAAAAACCCAAAGGAAAAGCCCGTTGAGCAATAGGAAAATGGCAATAACCAAATAGCCAATCGGAGAACCGAAAAAAGATTTAATCTCTCGTAATAATATCGATTTCATGTAATGGTTTTTAATAGTAGGATCGCATCCCGATTAGTTAAGGGTAACCCGTTTGTCAACACTCCAGGCCTCAGGTTTGTCATTGAACAACCGTTTTGTAAAAGCCCAGACTTCCTGAAAGAGTGCCGACTGACGGTAGTTTTCAAGATCGCTTTCTGCTTCCCAATAACTATATGTAAAAAAAATACCCTTTTGGTTTTTATCCTGATACAGTTCCAAGAAACGATTGCCTTCAAATCCACGGATTTTCTCCTTATTCAAATCAAAATTTTCCAGAAAGGCAGGAATATGCTCTTCATGAAAACTCATCTTAACAATTCGTACAAACATAAATATTATTTATTTAAAACGGATTACTATTCCGTCGTTTACTTTAACACCTAATAAACTTGAGGCACCACCGGTTTTATTGGGGTTGCTTTTGTAGACGGCTATTTCCAAATACCCCGCTTCATTAAAGATGGCGAGTTTTTCCCCTTCATAATTCTTGAAATTGGTATTGGAAATAGCGATAGAAGAATAATTTGGGAAAATGGTTTTTAGCGTATAGCCTTTAAAGGAGATTTCATATTCCCGGCCTTTACCGATTTCCAGAAAAAGTTTTTTAGAAATATTACTGACGACATTCCCAAAATGATCCACATAGATGATGTTGCCTTTTAAGACCGAATTCTCCTCCGCCAATACCGGTTGAAAAGCATTGATGTCTTTCAGGGTTTTGATCTCCCGTCCAATCACATTCAGCAGTCCGCCACGGGCAAGGTGGCAGGCAACAGTGACAAATACGTCCATGGCTGTGGCTTCTGAAGGCAACCGGTCATGAATATTGATGGAGACGATTTTTTGGGGAATTATTTTTTTGGTCAGGAGGCTTAAAATCCCATTGTCCGCACAGATAAAGTATTGATCATTCCATAACATTGCGACATGCTGGTTTTCGGCATTGAGTTCCGAGTCCACTCCGATAAGATGTACCGTACCTTTGGGAAAGCTGGCATACGAAGCACTAATAACATAACAGGTCTCACTGATATTGAATAAATCGATACAGTGTGAAATGTCCACAATTACAGCTTCCGGATACTCCGAAAACACTTTTCCCTTCAAAGCACCCACAAAGTGGTCTTTAATTCCGAAGTCGGTTGTAAGGGTAATTATTGACATAAAATTGTTTATAACTATTAAGAGGAAATGCTGTAATTTTTCATTAAATTTGAAATGCAAAGCTAACAATTATATGGCTATACTAAAATTTTTATGAAGCAAAACATCAGGGATTTTCTGTTCGCTGAATTCGGTCTTCCGGATCGATATTTGCCGCTTTAGCGTATAGATTTTGTTGGAACCCGGAATAATTCAGGTTTGAGAAAAGGACAAAAGCAATATGGAGGCGGAAGGATAAGAATAGCAGGATGTTGAAGCATAAAGATAAGGCCGGCTTTGAACACTAAAGAAAACGTAAACTAAAAATTACCGCCTTTGAACGAGAGAACGATTGAGCTAAACGATATTGCCCCAAAAGATTTCTGGGGCGCTCAGGATACACATCTTGAGACCATAAAAAAATACTATCCGAAATTAAAAATTGTTGCCCGAGGCACCACTATTAAGGTATTCGGAGAAAAAGAAATCCTTGATGAATTTGAAAATCGCTTCCAGCGATTAATGCTTCACTTTACCCGTTACAACAATATTGATGATAATGTTATTGAAAGGGTGATTCAGAGCAATGCCCGTGACGACCAGCGTATGGATCCTATGGATAAAATCCTCGTACACGGCGTAGGGGGTAAGCTGATAAAAGCCATGACTCCCAATCAGCAGCTTTTGGTAGATACCATGCAAAAAAATGATATGGTATTTGCTGTTGGGCCTGCAGGAACGGGTAAAACCTATACCGGTGTGGCACTTGCTGTAAAAGCACTGAAAGAAAAACAGGTCAAAAGAATCATACTCACACGTCCTGCTGTTGAAGCTGGTGAAAACCTGGGTTTTCTGCCGGGTGATATGAAAGAAAAACTGGATCCGTACATGCAGCCCTTATATGATGCGTTACGCGATATGATTCCCAATGAAAAGCTGGAAGATTATATCCTGAAAGGTGTAATTCAGATCGCGCCATTGGCTTTTATGAGAGGAAGAACCCTTGATAATGCATTTGTGATTTTAGATGAGGCGCAAAATACGACCCATTCCCAAATGAAAATGTTTTTAACGCGTATGGGAAAAAATGCCAAATTCATGATTACCGGAGATCCTGGGCAGGTTGATTTACCAAGGAGAACAATATCAGGATTAAAAGAAGCACTTTTGGTCTTGAAAGACATTGACGGAATCGGTATTATTTACCTGGATGACAAAGACATTGTACGCCACCGCCTGGTCAAAAAAGTAATAGATGCGTATAAACAAATCGAAAATCACGATTAAAGCTGATTTTGGACTTAATTCAAAAAATAATAAAGTATGTCAGAATACAGTAACGTTTTCAGTGGTCCCAATTATGAGGGGATGATTGTGAAAAATATCTTAGAGAATAATGGAGTTGAAGTTTTTGAAGTTAGCGCGCTAATGGCTTCTATAGAGCCGTGGGCCGTTACTGCAGGTGGAGCAAATCCATTGACACTTCAGGTGAACCATGTGGATTTTGAAAAAGCTGCGGCAATAGTAGCGGCCTATGAAAATGGGGATTATGCACTTGAAGATCCGTCGTAAAAAGAAGAATCATATTTTTTATTAAAAAATAGAAAGACACTATAAAAAAGTGTCTTTTTTATTTAAATTTGCTGCGGTTTAATTCCTTTAACAACAACGACAACAACTATCCGACTATAATGAGCAACACTTTAACGACAACAAATTTTAATTTCCCAAAGCAGCAATCCGTTTATCGAGGTAAAGTTAGGGAGGTTTACAATATTAATGATGACCTATTGGTCATGGTGGCAACAGACAGGCTTTCGGCTTTTGATGTGGTCCTTCCAAAAGGCATTCCGTATAAGGGGCAGATATTGAATCAGATTGCGACTAAATTCATGCATCTTACGGAAGATATCGTTCCGAACTGGCTGATCGCTACTCCTGATCCTAATGTCGCTATTGGGCATTTATGTACGCCTTTTAAAGTTGAAATGGTAATCCGTGGTTACCTCGCGGGTCATGCAGCCAGAGAATATGCATTAGGAAAACGCACCTTGTGTGGAGAAAGTCTTCCTGATGGATTAAAAGAAAACGATAAACTTCCGGAACCGATCATCACACCTACAACAAAAGCAGATTTTGGTACGCATGACGAAGATATTTCACGACATGCCATCCTGGAAAATGGAATTGTTTCCCAGGAAGATTACGTGACGCTGGAGCATTATACTAAAGCGCTTTTTCAACGTGGTACTGAAATTGCGGCCAGCCGTGGTTTGATTTTAGTAGATACAAAATACGAATTTGGAAAAACCAAAGAAGGGCTGATTGTGCTGATCGATGAAATCCATACACCGGACTCTTCCCGTTATTTTTATGCAGAGGGCTACGAAGAGCGTCAGGAAAAAGGAGATGCACAAAAGCAATTGTCTAAAGAATTCGTTAGGCAATGGTTGATTGCTAATGATTTTCAGGGTAAAGAAGGACAGGTAATTCCAGAAATGACTGATGAATACATTCAGACTGTATCAGAAAGGTATATTGAACTGTACGAAAATATTGCAGGCGAGCCATTCGTTAAAGCAGATATTAATACTATAGAGCGACGTATCGAGCAAAACGTACTGCGCTTCTTGGAAGAAATCAATATGATATAAGTAAAAAGAAGTCTATTTGATGAATAGTGATATAAAAACCGCTTTCGAGCGGTTTTTCTTGTTTTATATGGTTTTGCAAGCGTTATTAGTGTGCAGATGAAGATATATAAATGTTAAATATTTGTTATAGTCGATTTTTTCAGTAACGTTTTGTAGGTGATATGCGTCTATTAATAAACAATCAAATCATCAATCATTAAAATCAATCATCATGAAAAAATCAATCATTTATTTAAGTTTTGCCATTGTAGCTTTTACAACAAATGCTGTGGCATCAAATCCTGTAGTAGCTCGTACTGTAACAACTGCTACGTATGAAAAAGCCACACCATTATGTATGGCAATTAGTAAAGGCGAATTGGAAATTGTGAAAAAATTCGTAGAATACGGTGCTGATGTAAATGAGCAATCGAACGGAATGTCGCCTTTAATGGTGGCGGCACGATATAATAATGTAGAAATTGTAAGGTACCTGATATCAAAAGGAGCTAAGATCTCTGATAAAAGCAGCACGGGTTATACCGCGCTTAAATATGCAGAAGTATCAAAAGCAACAGATGTTATCGCTTACTTAAAATAAGGCGTCAATCATCATCATCAAAAAACGAAACCGGGCTGCGAAGCCCGGTTTTTTTGTTTATTTGAAATAAGAAAAACTTTCGTTATTCTCTATTTTTAATAAAGTTTCATAGATCAGCTTGATCACATTTTCTACATCGTCACGATGAACCATTTCTACGGTAGTATGCATATAGCGTAAAGGCAATGATATCAGGGCAGAAGCTACTCCGCCATTGCTATAGGCAAATGCATCCGTATCAGTACCGGTAACGCGTGAAGAAGCCAGGCGCTGAAAAGGGATATTGTTCGTTTCTGCGGTTGTGATAATAAGCTCTCTTAGATTGTTTTGTACAGCAGGCGCGTAAGTAATTACCGGACCTTTTCCAATTTGTGTATCCCCTTCAATTTTTTTCTCAATCATTGGTGTGGTGGAATCATGGCATACATCGGTAACTATAGCAATATTCGGTTGGATCGTTTTTGTGATCATTTCAGCGCCACGCAGTCCAACCTCTTCCTGTACTGAATTCGTTATGTACAGTCCGAAAGGTAGTTTTTTCTTATTTTCGTGTAATAAGCGTGCTACTTCAGCAATCATGAATCCTCCCATACGATTGTCTAGTGCACGGCAAACAAACTTATTTTCATTCAGTTGCATGAATTCGTCAGGATAAGTGATGACGCAGCCCACATGAACTCCTAATTTTTCAACCTCTTCTTTAGTATCACAGCCTAAATCGATAAAAATAGTATCAATTCGGGCGCTTTCTTCTTTACTTCTATTTCGGGTATGGATAGCCGGCCAACCAAAAACACCTTTCACAATACCATTTTTCGTATGGATGTTGACCCGTTTTGATGGAGCGATCTGGTGATCGGATCCACCGTTACGGATTACATAAATTAATCCGTTGTCAGTAATGTAGTTTACGTACCATGATATTTCGTCAGCATGCCCTTCGATTACAACTTTATATTTTGCATCGGGATTGATTATTCCTACTGCAGTGCCATAAGTATCGGTGATAAAGGTGTCCACATACGGTTTTAGGTAATCCATCCATATTTTTTGCCCTTCTGCTTCAAAACCAGTAGGTGAAGCATTATTAAGATAGCGTTCTAAAAAGGTTAATGAGGACTCTTTCAGTATTGTTTTAGTATTCATATGATAATTTTTGGCTAAAATATAAATTTGACTTCAGAGTTATGTATATTATGTATAATTTTGGCAAACAAATAATATTTCAAATGAATACATTCAGGTGCTACGTATTGCTTTTCATGATCACTTCTTTAGGCTATGCCCAGGATACGAAAAATGGTACTATTAAAGGACAGTCTCCTGAGTCGGCTATCCCTGATTCTATTGTGCAGCTTGATGAGGTTATTATTACAAACGTCAAGATGACCGAAGAGGAGAAAGAGCGTATTAAAATGCTGATCTTGCAAAGAAGGGTCTTTCGGGCCTATCCGTTTGCGAAAATTGCTGCGGAGAAACTGGTGGTGTTGAATAAAAATTTGTCTGTTCTAAAGTCAGAGCGTGAAAAGAGAAAGTATATTAAGATTGTAGAAAAATATGTAGAAGACGAGTTTGAGGAAAAGCTAAAGAAGTTATCCCGTAAAGATGGCCAGGTTTTGGTGAAGCTGATGAACCGCCAGACGGGTACTACTACTTTTGCTTTGATCAAGGATTTGAAAAGCGGCTGGAAAGCTTTTTGGTTCAATCAAACGGCCAAGCTTTTTAATATTAACCTAAAAACTTCGTACGAACCTGAAAGTAATCTTGAGGATTACCAGATAGAGCTGATTTTGCTTCGTGCTTTCGCAGAGCGCAAACTGGAACAACAGGCTCCTTTTAAGAAAATTGATATTATGGAATTGAGCCGTGTTTGGGAATCCAGGCGTGTAGCGAGTGAGGCTGAAAAGCAATAAGCGCAAAACGAATACTGCTTATACTATATATAGTAGTGTAAAAATACAGCAATCCCCTTTTTGATTCAGATCAAAAAGGGGATTTTGTTTTAGGGTAGTAGCTGGAGTTGCCTATTATATAGGAGTGGTACTGTTGTTAAAACAGAAATCAACGCACGGCTGAAGAAAGTTTCAAAACCTTCCTGTGGTTAGTTTATTGTTTTCCAGCGGATTAAAATATAATATTAAATAAAACCTAAAAAAAGGGTATTAAAGGCTAGGAAAAGCGGAAAAAGGGGTTACTTTTGCACCCGCAATAAGGGCGAGTTCATAATTATATTGAGATGAGTTGTAGTACAAGGATTGAAAAAATACTTTACAAAAAGCTTGTCAGAAATAAAGAGATGATTTACCTTTGCGCTCCGCAAAACACGGGAAGTTCGTTGAAAGATTGAGTAAGTAATAGAAGGAAAAGGAGGTATTAAATCTTCCGAAAAAAAAACTTCAAAAAAAGCTTGCGAGATAGAAACGAAAGATGTAGTTTTGCAGCCGCTTTGAGAGACAAGCGAAACACAAGAAGACACGTTCATAGACATATTGAATTGACAGCAAATAAGAGAGAGTAAGGCTACTATAAGTAGTAAAGAATACGCTAAAATTTTCGTCGACAAATTATTAAAATTATACGATGAAGAGTTTGATCCTGGCTCAGGATGAACGCTAGCGGCAGGCTTAACACATGCAAGTCGAGGGGTATGGTTCTTCGGAACCAGAGACCGGCGCACGGGTGCGTAACGCGTATGCAATCTACCTTTTACAAAGGGATAGCCCAGAGAAATTTGGATTAATACCTTATAGTATTATTGAGTGGCATCATTTAATAATTAAAGATTTATCGGTAAAAGATGAGCATGCGTCCCATTAGCTAGTTGGTATGGTAACGGCATACCAAGGCAACGATGGGTAGGGGTCCTGAGAGGGAGATCCCCCACACTGGTACTGAGACACGGACCAGACTCCTACGGGAGGCAGCAGTGAGGAATATTGGACAATGGGCGCAAGCCTGATCCAGCCATGCCGCGTGCAGGATGACGGTCCTATGGATTGTAAACTGCTTTTATACGGGAAGAAACCCTGGCTCGTGAGCCAGATTGACGGTACCGTAGGAATAAGGATCGGCTAACTCCGTGCCAGCAGCCGCGGTAATACGGAGGATCCAAGCGTTATCCGGAATCATTGGGTTTAAAGGGTCCGTAGGCGGCCTCGTAAGTCAGTGGTGAAATCTCCCGGCTCAACCGGGAAATTGCCATTGATACTGCAGGGCTTGAATTATTAGGAAGTAACTAGAATATGTAGTGTAGCGGTGAAATGCTTAGATATTACATGGAATACCGATTGCGAAGGCAGGTTACTACTAATATATTGACGCTGATGGACGAAAGCGTGGGTAGCGAACAGGATTAGATACCCTGGTAGTCCACGCCGTAAACGATGGATACTAGCTGTTCGGGTGCAAATCTGAGTGGCTAAGCGAAAGTGATAAGTATCCCACCTGGGGAGTACGTTCGCAAGAATGAAACTCAAAGGAATTGACGGGGGCCCGCACAAGCGGTGGAGCATGTGGTTTAATTCGATGATACGCGAGGAACCTTACCAAGGCTTAAATGTAGATTGACAGGACTGGAAACAGTTTTTTCTTCGGACAATTTACAAGGTGCTGCATGGTTGTCGTCAGCTCGTGCCGTGAGGTGTCAGGTTAAGTCCTATAACGAGCGCAACCCCTGTCGTTAGTTGCCAGCGAGTCATGTCGGGAACTCTAACGAGACTGCCAGTGCAAACTGAGAGGAAGGTGGGGATGACGTCAAATCATCACGGCCCTTACGCCTTGGGCTACACACGTGCTACAATGGACGGTACAGAGAGCAGCCACTGGGCGACCAGGAGCGAATCTATAAAACCGTTCACAGTTCGGATCGGAGTCTGCAACTCGACTCCGTGAAGCTGGAATCGCTAGTAATCGGATATCAGCCATGATCCGGTGAATACGTTCCCGGGCCTTGTACACACCGCCCGTCAAGCCATGGAAGCTGGGGGTACCTGAAGTCGGTGACCGCAAGGAGCTGCCTAGGGTAAAACTGGTAACTGGGGCTAAGTCGTAACAAGGTAGCCGTACCGGAAGGTGCGGCTGGAACACCTCCTTTCTAGAGAAAGACGTAAAATGAAGCTCTTTATGATGTATATGATGCATTACTCTCGCTGTTAGTTCAAATAATACAAATTAAGCAAAAAAACAGAGTCTCGTAGCTCAGCTGGTTAGAGTACTACACTGATAATGTAGGGGTCGGCAGTTCGAGTCTGCCCGGGACTACTATTTTAAGCTTAATTAAAAGGAAATTTTAGAAGTATGAGTATGAATTACCATTAATTCAAAATTCAACATTCATAATTTAAAATTAGGAAATGGGGGATTAGCTCAGCTGGCTAGAGCGCCTGCCTTGCACGCAGGAGGTCATCGGTTCGACTCCGATATTCTCCACAATTCACGTAGAGTGAAAAAAGTTCATTGACATATTGAGATAAGAAAAATATTAAAAAGTAGAAAGCACAATTTTTTACATAGTAATATGTAAAGAGAAAGTACAATAAGCAAAATAAGGGCGTATGGGGAATGCCTAGGCTCTCAGAGGCGATGAAGGACGTGATAAGCTGCGAAAAGCTACGGGGATCGGCACACACGACTTGATCCGTAGATATCCGAATGGGGCAACCCGGTATGTTGAAGACATGCCACACCGATAGGTGAGCAAACCCGCTGAACTGAAACATCTAAGTAGGCGGAGGAGAAGAAAACAAAAGTGATTCCGTAAGTAGTGGCGAGCGAACGCGGATTAGCCCAAACCAAAGTTGTTACGGCAATTTTGGGGTTGTAGGACCACGCGATTTCTTGCGGATAGAATAAGAATTAACTGGAAAGTTAAACCATAGAGGGTGATAGTCCCGTATTAGTAATAGAAGATAAGAATAGTGGTATCCTGAGTAGGGCGGGGCACGTGAAACCCTGTCTGAATTTGGCGGGACCATCCGCTAAGGCTAAATACTCCTGAGAGACCGATAGTGAACCAGTACCGTGAGGGAAAGGTGAAAAGAACCGTGAATAACGGAGTGAAATAGATCCTGAAACCATACGCTTACAAGCGGTCGGAGCCCTTTCGTGGGGTGACGGCGTGCCTTTTGCATAATGAGCCTACGAGTTAACGTTGCTGGCAAGGATAAGTGGTTAAGCCACGGATCCGTAGCGAAAGCGAGTCTGAATAGGGCGCTTTAGTCAGTAGTGTTAGACGCGAAACCGTGTGATCTACCCATGGGCAGGATGAAGCTGTGGTAACACATAGTGGAGGTCCGAACCGGTTGACGTTGAAAAGTCTTCGGATGACCTGTGGGTAGGGGTGAAAGGCCAATCAAACTCGGAAATAGCTCGTACTCCCCGAAATGCATTTAGGTGCAGCGTTAGTTATAAAGTTATATAGAGGTAGAGCTACTGATTGGATGCGGGGGCTTCACCGCCTACCAATTCCTGACAAACTCCGAATGCTATATAATGTTCACTAACAGTGAGGGCATGGGTGCTAAGGTCCATGTCCGAGAGGGAAAGAACCCAGACCATCAGCTAAGGTCCCCAAATATATGCTAAGTTGAAAAAACGAGGTTTGTCTGCCCAGACAGCTAGGATGTTGGCTTGGAAGCAGCCATTCATTTAAAGAGTGCGTAACAGCTCACTAGTCGAGCGGACGAGCATGGATAATAATCGGGCATAAGCATATTACCGAAGCTATGGATTTGTAATTTATTACAAGTGGTAGGGGAGCATTCTAACAGGGCCGAAGGTGTATCGTGAGGTATGCTGGACCGGTTAGAAAAGAAAATGTAGGCATAAGTAACGATAATGCGGGCGAGAAACCCGCACACCGAAAGACTAAGGTTTCCTCAGCTATGCTAATCAGCTGAGGGTTAGTCGGGTCCTAAGGCGAACCCGAAAGGGACAGTCGATGGCCAACGGGTTAATATTCCCGTACTACTGATAACTGTGATGGGGTGACGGAGTGATGAAAGTGTCGCGAACTGACGGAATAGTTCGTTGAAGGCTGTAGCTATATTCTCGATAGGCAAATCCGTTGAGAATGGCAAAGGCCGATAGTACTCGGAGTCTTCGGACAAAGAGATAGTACACCTAAGGGCTTCCAAGAAAAACCTCTAAACTTCAGGTTATTAGTACCCGTACCGTAAACCGACACAGGTAGTCGAGGAGAGAATCCTAAGGTGCTCGAGAGATTCATGGCTAAGGAATTAGGCAAAATAGACCTGTAACTTCGGGAGAAAGGTCGCCAGCGCAAGCTGGCCGCAGTGAAGAGGTCCAGGCGACTGTTTATCAAAAACACAGGGCTCTGCAAAATCGTAAGATGAAGTATAGGGCCTGACACCTGCCCGGTGCTGGAAGGTTAAGAGGAGATGTTATCTTCGGAGAAGCATTGAATTGAAGCCCCAGTAAACGGCGGCCGTAACTATAACGGTCCTAAGGTAGCGAAATTCCTTGTCGGGTAAGTTCCGACCTGCACGAATGGTGTAACGATC
The DNA here is from genome assembly GCF_003076475.1 of Flavobacterium kingsejongi. Lineage (NCBI taxonomy): Bacteria > Pseudomonadati > Bacteroidota > Flavobacteriia > Flavobacteriales > Flavobacteriaceae > Flavobacterium > Flavobacterium kingsejongi. Next base: position 2,287,288 of record NZ_CP020919.1, read on the forward strand.
TGGACACTGTCTCAGCCATGAGCTCGGTGAAATTGTAGTATCGGTGAAGATGCCGATTACCCGCAGTGGGACGAAAAGACCCTGTGCACCTTTACTATAGCTTAGTATTGACTTTGGATAAGTGATGTGTAGGATAGGTGGGAGACTTCGATCCAGCGTCGCCAGGCGTTGGTTAGTCATTGTTGAAATACCACCCTTTGCTTATCTGAAGCCTAACCCCGTATTGCGGGGGACATTGCTTGGTGGGTAGTTTGACTGGGGTGGTCGCCTCCAAAAGAGTAACGGAGGCTTCTAAAGGTTCCCTCAGTACGCTTGGTAACCGTGCGTAGAGTGCAATGGCATAAGGGAGCTTGACTGAGAGACATACAGGTCGATCAGGTACGAAAGTAGAGCATAGTGATCCGGTGGTTCCGCATGGAAGGGCCATCGCTCAAAGGATAAAAGGTACGCCGGGGATAACAGGCTGATCTCCCCCAAGAGCTCATATCGACGGGGGGTTTGGCACCTCGATGTCGGCTCGTCACATCCTGGGGCTGGAGAAGGTCCCAAGGGTTGGGCTGTTCGCCCATTAAAGTGGCACGCGAGCTGGGTTCAGAACGTCGTGAGACAGTTCGGTCTCTATCTACTGTGGGCGTTAGAAATTTGAGTGGATCTGACTCTAGTACGAGAGGACCGAGTTGGACAAACCTCTAGTGTATCTGTTGTCCCGCCAGGGGCATCGCAGAGTAGCTACGTTTGGAAGGGATAAGCGCTGAAAGCATATAAGCGCGAAACCCACCACAAGATGAGATTTCTTTTAAGGGTCGTGGAAGATGACCACGTTGATAGGCTATAGATGTAAAGGCAGTAATGTCATAGTCGAGTAGTACTAATAACCCGTAAGCTTATGTACGAATCCTCCCGGGGAACCGGGAGGGTGCAACTTTCTAAAAATAGTAAATAAAAATACTTTCTTTATCTCAGTATGTTAAGATATTGTCTGTTGTTTTGCATCAATTTATGGTGTATTAATAATAGAAAGATTGCCCAAAGCAATTGTAACGACTTAAGGTGGTTATTGCGGCGGGGCTCACCTCTTCCCATCCCGAACAGAGAAGTTAAGCCCGCCTGCGCAGATGGTACTGCAGTTATGTGGGAGAGTATGTCGTCGCCTTTCTTTTAAAAACCCTTCATCTATGATGAAGGGTTTTTTGTTTTACAAACTTCTGTACAACAAAACAAAACAAAACAAAACAAAACAAAACAAAACAAAACAAAACAAAACAAAACAAAACAAAACAAAACTAGGATCAAACGCAAAGCTTGGGGATTACCCAAAAAGATTAGATAATCTAAATAAGAAGAAATCTACTTTACGCACTCCTCTAAATTGACTTCTAAATGCTTTTACTTTAGCATTAAAAGATTCTGCTGAAGCATTTGTACTTCTATTGTCAAAATAGTTTAAGATTGACTGGATCAAACGCAAAGCTTGGGGATTACCCAAAAAGATTAGATAATCTAAATAAGAAGAAATCTACTTTACGCACTCCTCTAAATTGACTTCTAAATGCTTTTACTTTAGCATTAAAAGATTCTGCTGAAGCATTTGTACTTCTATTGTCAAAATAGTTTAAGATTGACTGGTAATTAACCGTTATAGTATTTAAAAGGATATTAAAATTTTTAAACCCTGACTCCTCTACATTCCTGTACCAATGTGCCAGTTTTGTCATCGCAACGTGTTTATTGTTATGATTGTTGTAAATACCTCGTAGTTGTTGGGTTAAACTGTATGCTTTTTTAATATCGGGATATAAGCTAAATAACAATTGGGCTCGTTCATTTTGTCTTTCGGTCCATTTATTGCGGGATTTATAAAGAACATATCTACTTCTGGCGAGCAACTGTTTTACAGAGTCTCCATTAGATAAAAGATCTGGGCGATAAGTTTTGTTTTCTCTTTTCGCTTGTAATATCAATCGATTCTCAGTATCCATCGCTTCCCAACGATATTTTATTCTAATCTCCTGTAATGCTTCTAGAGCCAATTTTTGAACATGAAATCTATCGGTCACCTGTACCGCTTTTGGAAAACATTTTTTGGAAATCAACTTCATGGAATTAGCCATGTCAAGTGTTATTTCTTGAACCCAACTTCTTTTTTTGTAATCAATTTTACAGATATGTTCAATGACCTGATCTGCCTTTGTCCCTGCAACAATAGCAACTAGGCAACCTTTTTTACCTCTAGCTTCCTTATTGGTTACAATAGTAAAAAGCTCACCCTGAGACAAGGCTACTTCATCAATTGACAAGTGGGTACCTATATTTTCAGGATAAATAATCCACTCATGTGCATGTTCACGTGGAGCCCACGTACTAAAGGAGCTTAAATATTTTTTGTATTGTCTTTGTAATTTTTTCCCATTGACTCCAAAGAAACCTCCAATGGTATGACAGTCAATAGCAGTTTTATCTATTAATTTCTTTTAAAAAAGCCGCAAACTCCTGAGTCATGCGGGTTCCCTTGGCAACTAGATTCCAATCTCTTTTAACGATCTCACTTGTGTCTTTATTGGTCCAGCGACGTCTTTTGATGTGTAGATACACAAACTTCCCTCTCAAAGGAAAGTCCTGAATAGTGATCTCATCCTGGAAACCCTTTGAGATTAACTGAAGTCCATTAAATTCTGACGGAGGTTTGGCATGCTCTTCAAAGTATAGGTGTAATATTTCTTCTGTATTAGTAGAAGAAACCACTTCAAAATGGTCAACTAAAAAATCAGGAAGCATAAACTTCAAAAGCTCTATAGGGGTCATATCAAATTCTTAGATTGCAAATTTCTGATTTTATTTTGACATTCCTCCCCAAGTTTTGTTCTTGATCCTTTATTGTTATGATTGTTGTAAATACCTCGTAGTTGTTGGGTTAAACTGTATGCTTTTTTAATATCGGGATATAAGTCAAATAATAATTGGGCTCGTTCATTTTGTCTTTCGGTCCATTTATCGCGGGATTTATAAAGAACATATCTACTTCTGGCGAGCAACTGTTTTACAGAGTCTCCATTAGATAAAAGATCTGGGCGATAAGTTTTGTTTTCTCTTTTCGCTTGTAATATCAATCGATTCTCAGTATCCATCGCTTCCCAACGATATTTTATTCTAATCTCCTGTAATGCTTCTAGAGCTAATTTTTGAACATGAAATCTATCGGTAACCTGTACCGCTTTTGGAAAACATTTTTTGGAAATCAACTTCATGGAATTAGCCATGTCAAGTGTTATTTCTTGAACCCAACTTCTTTTTTTGTAATCAATTTTACAGATATGTTCAATGACCTGATCTGCCTTTGTCCCTGCAACAATAGCAACTAGGCAACCTTTTTTACCTCTAGCTTCCTTATTGGTTACAATAGTAAAAAGCTCACCCTGAGACAAGGCTACTTCATCAATTGACAAGTGGGTACCTATATTTTCAGGATAAATAATCCACTCATGTGCATGTTCACGTGGAGCCCACGTACTAAAGGAGCTTAAATATTTTTTGTATTGTCTTTGTAATTTTTTCCCATTGACTCCAAAGAAACCTCCAATGGTATGACAGTCAATAGCAGTTTTATCTATTAATTTCTTTTAAAAAAGCCGCAAACTCCTGAGTCATGCGGGTTCCCTTGGCAACTAGATTCCAATCTCTTTTAACGATCTCACTTGTGTCTTTATTGGTCCAGCGACGTCTTTTGATGTGTAGATACACAAACTTCCCTCTCAAAGGAAAGTCCTGAATAGTGATCTCATCCTGGAAACCCTTTGAGATTAACTGAAGTCCATTAAATTCTGACGGAGGTTTGGCATGCTCTTCAAAGTATAGGTGTAATATTTCTTCTGCATTAGTAGAAGAAACCACTTCAAAATGGGCAACTAAAAAATCAGGAAGCATAAACTTCAATAGCTCTATAGGGGTCATATCAAATTCTTAGATTGCAAATTTCTGATTTTATTTTGACATTCCTCCCCAAGTTTTGTTCTTGATCCAATAAAACTGCTTTTTTAGATTTCCATAAAGCATACGAAACTTCATAAAGTATTGTAATAGAACAGTTAAACGACAAGCTTGAATAAATAGCTGTGTTTGGTATAGTTCTTTCATACTGATTATACAGAGAACAAGTATAACCTATAAAATATAGCATTATGAAAAATTTATTTTTAACAGCCGCTCTAGTAATCGCCTTATCGTTTAATGCCTCTGCTAACACAGTAACTGAAACAACATCTACAAACACTATCCACCAGGAGAAAGAATATAAAAGAATCGACGGATCGGAAGTATCCCAGGAAGCGCTTCAAAATATCTCTAAAAAATATGGAGGTTATAGCATGGAAGAAGCGTATGTAGCTGCTGATGGAGAATACAAATTAGTACTCTCGAAAGATGGGCAAAAAGTAACCGCACTCTTCACCGCTGCCGGTGAATTTGTGAAGGAAGCTTAAAAAGTAAGCACTATAACAGTTCTAACCAAACAACAAAAAAGCCAATGATGGAAATCATTGGCTTTTTTTGTGTATTGACAGGACATTATAAAAATTATACCGCTATTTCTTTAATATATTCATCATATTCGGCATAAAAGTTCTCTAAAGCCGCCATATTAGTATTGAAAAACTCGAATATTTGGTCCCAGTTTGTGGGATTATTAAGGCTAATGCCTGGTTTTTCCACCCAAATCCGGCTGATTACTTTACCGGTTTCCAGTATATGATCCTGTTCGAAAACTAAATCTTTAATGAATTCATCTTCGAGAATGCTCTTAAGGCTCACCATTTTTTCATAATAAGCCATTCTTTTTTCCAGTTCTTTATTTTCAATATCAATAATTACCTGGGCTTTTTTGCTGTCTGCATAGAATTTAAATGAAAAATCTTTGATTTTGGTATCATATAGCATCCATTTGCGTGGATAGGTATTGGCAAATGAAATCCAGAATACGCGTTTTAATTTTTGTGCTTCGGCTTTACTATACATGGTTTGTATTTGATTTCAGTGTTTACTTTTCTTAAATAGTTTGTGGATTAGGCAATTGTAAATTACCTTTATGAGATCTAATTTTAGAAAAGATACAATGGATTTTGAATTGTTTTTAAAATATTTACCAAAAATACTAAAAGAAAGCCTACCAGCAACGGCAGCTCACTTAAAAATGGCTCCTTTCGAACGGGTAGAGATGATGAAAAAGTGGAATTATGAGGATAAAAATCCAAGGAAATCCGCGGTCATGATGCTATTTTATCCTAAAGGAGGGGTAACACACCTGATTTTGATTGTGCGTAATGCATATCCCGGAGTACATTCGTCCCAAATTTCTTTTCCAGGGGGTAAAGCAGAAAGTACTGATGCTTCTTATCAGGATACTGCATTGCGGGAGACGTATGAAGAGGTTGGGATTTCTAAGGATCAAATTAAAGTAGTACGGGAATTTAGTGAAATTTATATTCCGCCAAGTAATTTTATCGTTTATCCTTTTATGGGAATTAGTGAGCAAGAGCTTGTTTTTAAACCTTCGGAATATGAAGTAGCAGAATTGATAGAGCTATCGCTGACTGATTTCCTAGACGATGCTAAGGTCGTTAATGTCATTCTTTCGACTTCCTATGCTACGGAAGCCCAGGTACCGGCTTTTAAAATTGACAATCATATTATCTGGGGTGCTACTGCGATGTTAATGAGTGAACTGAAAGAAGTTTTAAAAAGTGTACTATCGCACTAAGTTTTGTATGTTTGCTGCTGAATAGCTGTGCGAGCAGTACAATTGGGTCTATAATAGCCCCGATAGCAGCGGTATCCTTATTGGGATGCCTTTATCCCAATACGATACAAGCGAATAGCGGGACTACAAGTTGGTTACGACTGGGAATGATGTGCTCCTAAAAAGCTTAATTACATTAAAAGAATTCGATTATGGGGTTATTTAAAAGAAATCCTTTTGGACATATATTATTTTTAAAAAAATGGCTGATCCGTATCTTTGGGGGCTTAACACACAAAAGGTACCGGGGATTTAATGATTTGCAGATTGATGGATCAGAGATTATCCGTAGCCTGCCACCGACTAATGTCCTTTTTATCTCGAACCACCAGACTTATTTTGCTGATGTAGTAGCGATGTTCCATGTTTTTAATGCCAGCCTAAAAGGACGGGAAGATAATATTAAGAACATTGGATATATTTGGAATCCGAAGCTGAATATTTATTATGTGGCTGCAAAAGAAACGATGAAAGAAGGACTTTTGCCACGAATACTGGCCTATGCAGGAGCTATAACGGTGGAACGTACCTGGAGGGCAAAAGGACAGGATGTACAGCGTGACGTGAATCCGAATGATACTGAAAATATCCGGATTGCATTGGACGATGGCTGGGTAATTACGTTTCCACAGGGAACAACCAAACCATTTAAGCCCATTCGTAAAGGAACGGCTCATATCATTAAAGAACATAAGCCAATAGTAGTCCCAATCGTTATTGATGGTTTTCGGCGCTCCTTTGATAAAAAAGGATTACGACTGAAGAAAAAGGGGATTTTACAATCTTTTATTATCAAAGAACCTTTGGTTATTGATTACGAGAATGAAACGATCGACCAGATCGTCGAAAAAATTGAATATGCGATAGAGCAGCATCCTTCTTTCCTCAAAGTAATTCCGACTGAGGAAATTCAGTTACAGGAAGAACTTAATAAACAACGGAAGTGGGAATATTAGCACAAAAAAAGAGGTGATCGCTTAGTTCACCTCTTTTTTTATATAGTATATTTTGATATTAGCCAGGCCTGAAATCAGGATTGGTAATTTTATATTTAGAGATCCAGTTTTTTGAGTTCCTGATAATTTTTTACGAGCCTTTTTAATAGGATACCGTATACGAGTTTGTAAAATAACCAGATGATCAGGATACAGATTCCCATATAGATTAGCATGAAAATAATGGAGATCGAATAAAAGAGCATACTATGGCCATCTTTCGCCATTTGGTGCATGAGCGTAATGGTCTTGGGATCGTAGTTCAGGAAAATATACGATACTAAAATCACACTGACGATAGCATATCCAATATTGAACATTACATATTGTTTTACTGTTTTGCGGGTTCGGAGGATACTGGACATTAGTTTCTTTAAATCATCCGTCACTGATATTTTCCGGTAATTCATAAAAAACTGGTAGAAAAAATACAGGATGGTGATGTAACCAATGATGTTAAATGGCAATAAAAGATGCTCCACATGCATTTCGTTGAAAGATTTCATGTAATCGAGATCCTGCATGCAAAAAGATAAAATACCCCATAAGGAGAATTCTAAAAGGCTAATGATAAAAATCCACTTCACAATAGAAGAAGACTTCTTGTGAAGCATTTTGTAAATATCGAGTTCTGTGACTTGCTTGAAAGAATTTTCATTCTTTTTCCAGTCTTTTTTTAGTATATCTAATTCGTCCATTGTCGTTTATGGATTTAATATTTTTTTTAATTTCCCTTTTATCCTGTTCATTTTTACCCGCGCATTCACCTCGCTGATCCCTAAAGTTTCAGCAATTTCGGTGTAATCCTTATCTTCAAGGTACATAAAAACTAATGCTTTTTCGATGTCATTCAGTTGATGGACCGCACTGTAGAGCAATTTGATTTGTTCTTCCTCTTCATAATTATAATCTTCCTGTTTGAAATAGTGTATGGTGTTATTGAATTCCGTTGTATTTACCGTTCTTTTTTTCTTTCGAAATAGGGTAATCGCAGTATTTAAGGCTACGCGATACGCCCAGGTAGTAAATTTGGAATCTCCCCGGAATTGAGGGAAAGCTTTCCATAGCTGTATGGTGATCTCCTGAAATAAATCTTTATGTTCATCAGCGTCAGAGGTATACAGCCGACAGATCTTATGAATAAGATTCTGATGTTGCTGTAATTGACTTACAAATGATTTTTCCAACGATTCGCTCATACCAAGTTAGTGTAACGACGATTGATTTTGTTACAAATAAAAACAAAAAAAATGGTATTGCGGCATTTTATAAAGGCTGTGGAAATAGCTATAGCTACTATTTCAAAAATAATGCCATCCCAAAAAGATCGGTAGTGACAGGTATAACGATATATTAAAATAGGATCAACCGAAATAATAACTTTGTATATTTGGGATATATACCCTAAAACTGAAATATGAATATAGTCCGTTCTACTTTCCCGAGAATTGTAATCATTGGTGGTGGCTTTGCCGGAATCACCTTCGCCAAGAAAATGAAAAACCAAAACTTTCAGGTCGTATTACTGGACAAACACAATTATCATAACTTTCAGCCCCTGATGTACCAGGTGGCTACCGGAGGATTGGATGCGGGTTCCATTGCTTATCCCATGCGTAAAATCGTACATGAGCATGAGAACTTTTATTTCCGTCTGGCACAGGTAAATGAAATCGATACTGCAAATCAAAAAATCATTGCCGATATCGGGGAACTGCAATACGATTACCTGGTTATTGCCAGTGGCTCCAAAACTAATTTCTTTGGCAATAATGAAATTCAACGGAATAGCATGTCTATGAAAACCATTCCGGAATCGTTGAATATCCGCAGCCTGATATTGGAAAATTTTGAGCAGGCTTTATTGACGAATGATATTAACGAGCGAAGTGCCCTGATGAACTTTGTGTTAGTTGGCGGTGGCCCTACAGGGGTGGGGCTGGCAGGCGCACTGGCGGAGATGAAAAAAGGCATTCTTCCAAAAGACTATCCCGATCTTGATGTACGGAAGATGGAAATCAACCTGATCCAGAGCGGAAACAGGATATTGAATACTATGAGTGAAAAGTCTTCTGAAAAAGCAGAAGAATTCCTTCAAAAACTGGGTGTGAGCGTATGGAAAAATGTGCGCGTTACAGGATATGATGGTAAAACCGTTACAACGAATTCGGAACTGACCTTTGATACGGCAACTTTTATCTGGACTGCAGGTGTTGAGGGTGCACTGATCAAAGGAATCCGGGAAGAGGCGATTGAAAGCCGCGTTTCCCGTATTAAAGTAAATCGTTTTAATCAGGTATTTGGATATGGTAATATTTTTGCCATTGGCGATATTGCCCAAATGGATGAAGAAGGGTACCTGCAAGGGCATCCTATGATGGCACAGCCGGCGATACAGCAAGGAAAATGGCTGGCGGACAACCTGCTTCGCAAATCGAAAAACCAGGAAATGAAACCTTTTACCTATAAAGACAAAGGCTCAATGGCCACTATTGGCCGTAACAAAGCTGTAGTCGATTTGCCCCACTATCAGTTTAGCGGTGTATTTGCTTGGTTTGTATGGATCTTTGTACATCTCTTTTCCCTGATTGGATTTAAAAATAAAGTGGTGGTTTTCTGGAACTGGATGTACAATTACATTCGCTTTGACCGGGAATCACGCTTGATCATCCGCCCCTTCAAGAAAAAAAGTTTCAGCACTTTTACGTCCGACGAAATTTAATTTTAGAATGGGTCATTCCAGCCTTGTGGGCTATTGTAATAATTGACCATGAGGCCTACAAATTTAGCATATCCTCCCAAACCGTCTTTTTGCTGGTTCATTTTTAGGTAATTGTCATAGAAAACTTTAAATACTACTTCTGATGGATTTTCATACCGATCCCAAAATTCTTCAGTTTCACAGATATTCAGGATAATACCATAATTGATTTTTGCCATTAAGCTTTCATACAGTGCTTCATCGTCTCTTTCGACAAGGCGCAGGCAGTATTTGAGGGCAAACGTATAACCGGAGTATTGAAAATAAACATCATCATTGTGTACGGAAGCGAGGAATCCGATAAAATTAGCCTCACTTTCCGAAGCATAACCAATCTGGTGTGCCATTTCATGGCAGGCCGTTGTTGGATAATTGTATAAAGGAATCATATCATTTACCTGTGCTTCGTTGGTAAACGGATTCAGGTAGCCGGCAAACCCCATATACGTTAATGGAATACTGAGTAGCGAATTTTTGATACTCAGGTGGTCGTATTGGAAATACGGATGTTGAAGCGCAATGGCAGTATAACCATTGAGGGTACGTTTATAAATTTCTCGTTGGGTATAAGGAGAAATGACGCGGGAGCTGTCATTGTGGGTAATCTGATTTTGGAGGGTATTGCTTTTTAAGATCAGTTTTTCGGTAAAGGCCAAAAGTTCTTTTTTATTTAATTCTTTGGCAATGCCTAATTTTTGATATAAAGGCACGCGATGGTAATTGACTGCCCACAAAAAATAGAAAAAGAAGTATCCTACAGAAATACAAGTGGTAATGGTCAGCAGATTGGATTTGTATTCTTTCTTCCAGGTTTTCCGGGTTTTCCAGCCCCAACGGAGGATTAAAAGCACGGCCATGCTATAGGCCAAATCTCCAAATGAAAATGGAATCCAGCCCAGTAAGATTCGAAGGGTTTTTGAAATAGGAGGATAAATTCCGTTGCTATAATACCGTTCTATAAATTCTGGAAAAGAGGAAAGGATTTTTAAGGCAATTATCTGGACAACCAAAAAGAGGCTCCAGAATACTTTTTTGTTTTTCATTTCGGGTACTTTGTCCCGTAAATATAAAAAGAAAGAAAGAGATGATGGGGTATGTGGGTGGTTTTAAATAAATATTAATAGTGTATTCGAATAGCATTCGGATTATTAATCGTAAAATTGCACAGTGTAATGAGAGTTGATTACCAGTAGTATTACGCCGATAATTGTATGGGAAAGAAAGATGAAAAGGAACAGGTTATTTTTTTCTGTGATGGAAAGAAATGTGGTAAATATAATAAAGACCCGAAAGCGTATCTGAAAGAGCAGATTGTAGATTTCGGACTCGAAGACAAGGTGACATTTCGCAAAATGGATTGCCAGGGTATGTGTAAAAAAGCCCCGATATTCTGTTTGGAACCTCAGGATATCTGGAAAAAGGAAGTCACTGTTAAAAAAGCAAAGAAATTATTTGAGAAGCATATTTTACCCAAAAGCAAATAGGAGCAAGACGGTATTCCCGGTTTATAATTATAGCTTTTCGGCCTTTTCAGAATATAACTTTGTAACTTTACCACTTTAAAAATTGAAAAAACTACTATAATGAGTCAGGAAATAAGAAATCTGGAGCCAAAACAGCTTTGGAACAAATTTGCCGATTTGAATGCGGTACCGCGTCCTTCTAAGAAAGAGGAAAAGGTAATTGCTTTCATGAAAGATTTCGGAAAAAAATTAGGCTTCGAAACTATCGAAGACGAAGTGGGGAACGTTATCATCAAGAAACCGGCAACCAGCGGAATGGAAAATCGTAAGACCATTGTAATGCAGTCGCATTTGGATATGGTGCACCAAAAAAATAACGATACCAATTTTGATTTTGATACACAGGGCATTGAAATGTATGTCGATGGTGACTGGGTTCGTGCTAAAGGCACTACGCTTGGAGCTGACAATGGTTTGGGTGTGGCTACAATAATGGCGATATTAGAATCTACCGATATCCCGCATCCAGCAATTGAGGCTTTGTTCACGATTGATGAAGAAACCGGAATGACAGGCGCTATGGGATTAAAAGGGGGGCTTTTAGATGGTGAAATCCTGCTTAATCTGGATACAGAAGAAGATGATGAAATTGATATCGGTTGTGCTGGTGGCGTGGATGTAACTGCTACCAGAAGCTATAATGAAGAAGAAACTCCAGAAGGATCTGTAGGGTATACCATTACCGTAAAAGGCCTGAATGGAGGACACTCCGGAATGGACATCCATAAAGGATTGGGGAATGCCAATAAAATCATGAACCGCCTCTTGTTTGACAGTTTTGAGAATTTTGGATTACAGATTGCTGAAATTAATGGTGGTAGCCTTCGTAATGCGATCCCAAGGGAAAGTGTTGCCAAAATAGTAATCTCTACTGTATTTGATGAAGCATTTGTTTTTGACATGCAAGAAATCATCCGTGATATCAAAGCAGAGTTTAAAACAACCGAGCCGAATCTTACCATTGATATCCAGGGATCGGATTTGCCTAAAAAAGTAATGGACTTAGGCGTACAGGAAGGATTAATTCGTGCCATTTATGCAGCACATAACGGAGTATACCGTATGAGTCCTGATATGGCTGATTTGGTAGAAACTTCAAATAATATTGCCAGAGTCATTGTAAAAGATGGGGAATTGTCTATCGGCTGCCTTACCCGTTCTTCTGTAGAATCATCCAAACAGGATTTAGCGAATGCTTTGCGTTCTGCGTTTGAATTGTTCGGATGTGAGGTAACAGAAACTGGATCTTATCCGGGCTGGACACCTAATGTAACTTCACCAATACTGGATGTACTTGTTGGGATTTACGAAAAACAAAATGGTTCAAAACCAAGCGTTGTGGCTTGCCATGCGGGCTTGGAATGTGGTATTTTAGGAACCAATTATCCGGATATGGATATGATTTCCTTCGGTCCAACGATCAAGGGGGCACACTCTCCGGATGAAAGAGCGAATATCGCTTCAGCACAAAAATACTGGAAATTTGTTTTGGAAATCCTGAGCAATATTCCATTGAAATAAAATAATAGTATGGCATTTGCCACTATTGCAAAAGGCCCGTTTATTTTTAAGCGGGCCTTTTTGTATCCGGCTAAAAGTAAAATCTTAGTTTCGTTTTTTCATGCCAAAAACTTCCTTGCTTTCTTTTCCTTTTCGTAATCCAGAGATAATGGCGGTAAGGCTATCCGGAGTGCTAAGGGTATAAGTTATTTTTTGTGGGAAATCATGCTCCGGATTTTCAAACACCATTTCTTTTTCAGTACTGCTCGTCAGTATAAAAACGATAGGTTTTCCTAAATTTTGGTTGCTGACAGTTGGGATGTAATACAACTGTCCTAATTTTTCTTCTATGCGTATGGTTTCCGAGAACAGTGTATCTTTTCCAGAGATAAAATAAGATTTACCCTTGTATGCAGTACCATTACCCGGATCGGTCCAGCTTTCGACCGATAGGCCTTTCGGGGTTTTATTTTCCCAATTTCCGATAAGCCATGCTGCTTTTTGAAGTGCCGGGGCCACAGTAATACTGCTGGGTTTTTTACAGGCTGTGAAGCCAAGACATACCAGGATAATGAATAAGAATTGAACTTTCATAGCTATTGATTATAGGTTGATTAGCGGCATATTGCCTTTTGTTTCGGTATTGGATATCCTATCCTTTCAGGGGATACGATTGGCGAATTTAAAAATATAAAATACGTTATAAAAACTGTAGCATCCACACTGTATACTGTAAACAATTTTTTTGTAAATTTGCACTCCAAATATAAGGAAAGAAAAAGATGTTAGACAGATTACAGATAGTAAAACAACGTTTCGATGAGATTTCCGATTTGATTATCCAGCCGGATGTCATTTCTGATCAGAAGCGTTATGTCCAGTTGAATAAGGAATATAAAGACCTGAAAGCACTGGCAGAAAAGCGCGATGAGTACGTTAATATCATGAGTAATATTGATGAGGCTAACGAAATTATTGCGGATGGTAGTGATGCGGAAATGGTAGACATGGCCAAGATGCAGCTGGATGAAGCAAAAGACAGATTACCGGAACTGGAAGACGAAATCAAGTTCATGCTGATCCCTAAAGATCCGGAAGATGCTAAAAATGTGATGGTGGAGATCCGTGCCGGTACTGGTGGGGACGAAGCGAGTATTTTTGCAGGAGATCTTTTCAGGATGTATACTAAATATTGTGAAAGCCGCAACTGGAGAACCAGTGTAGTGGATATGAATGAAGGTACTTCAGGTGGTTTCAAAGAGGTTATCTTTGAAGTTACTGGTGAAGATGTTTATGGAACACTGAAGTTTGAAGCTGGAGTGCACCGTGTACAACGTGTACCACAAACGGAAACACAAGGACGTGTACACACTTCGGCAGCGACAGTAATGGTGCTTCCGGAAGCAGAAGAATTTGATGTGCAAATCGACATGAATGATGTTCGTGTAGATTTCTTCTGTTCTTCAGGACCTGGTGGACAGTCGGTAAATACGACCAAATCGGCAGTGCGATTGACGCATACCCCAACAGGATTAGTGGCCCAATGCCAGGATCAGAAATCACAACACAAGAATAAAGACAAAGCCTTGATGGTATTGCGTTCCCGTCTTTATGAGATGGAACTTGCCAAAAAACAGGAAGAAGATGCGGCAAAACGTACTTCACAGGTAAGTAGTGGTGACCGTTCGGCTAAGATCCGTACCTATAATTATGCTCAGGGGCGTGTAACCGATCACCGTGTAGGGCTTACATTATATGATCTGGGTAATATCATGAATGGTGATATCCAAAAAATTGTAGATGAGCTGCAGCTGGTAAACAATACTGAAAAATTAAAAGAAGCAAGCGAAGTATTTTAATCGCTTTCCCAATACTATGAACCACACCAAGCCCTTCCAAGCCCAGTGTGGTTTTTTTTTGAACTAACACTAACAAACTACAACTACCACCCGATGACACACCAACAACTTACTGCCAATATCCGCCGCAAAAAATCATTCCTTTGTATTGGGCTGGATGTAGACCTTACAAAAATACCACAGCATTTATTAACGACAGAAGATCCGATTTTCGAATTCAACAAAGCGATAATCGATGCGACCCATGACCTTGCTGTGGCCTATAAACCCAATACTGCTTTTTATGAAGCTTATGGCATTAAAGGCTGGATTTCACTGGAAAAAACCATTCAGTACCTGAATGAGAAACACCCTGAAATTTTTACCATAGCCGATGCTAAAAGGGGCGATATCGGGAATACCTCTTCCATGTATGCAAAGGCGTTCCTGGAAGACCTTGCGTTTGATTCGGTGACAGTGGCACCTTATATGGGGAAAGATTCGGTAGAGCCTTTTCTGGCGGTAAAGGATAAATTTACAATCCTGTTGGCGTTAACATCCAATGCCGGTGCTTTTGATTTTCAAACCCAGACAGTGGACGGGAAAGAATTATATAAGAAGGTTATTGAAACATCCAAAACCTGGAAATACAGTGAGAACCTGATGTATGTCGTTGGAGCCACCAAAGCCGAATATTTTACCGAAATCCGTAAAATCGTTCCTGATAGCTTTTTATTAGTGCCGGGAGTTGGAGCACAGGGTGGAAGCCTTGCGGAAGTATGCAAATATGGGATGGCGGAGAATATCGGTTTGCTGATCAATTCTTCCCGTGGGATCATTTATGCTTCACAACAACAGGATTTTGCCGAAAAAGCCCGTGAAGAAGCCCTAAAGATACAATTGGAAATGCAACAGATTTTATTTCGATAGATCAGCGGCGCAATATAAAAAACATGAAAACATTTATAGACCAAATCGGTAACCTGGTAACATTTGAACATTCCCCAAAACGGATTGTTTCATTGGTACCTTCACAAACGGAGCTTTTATCCGATATGGGGCTGGAAGAAAAAATCGTTGGGATCACTAAATTTTGTGTGCATCCCTATCATTTTAAATCCACAAAAAAGATTGTTGGCGGGACTAAAAAAGTAAATTATGATAAGATCCGGGAATTGAACCCTGATATCATTATCACCAATAAAGAAGAGAATACGCTGGAAATGGTGGAAGAACTTCGGAAAATTGCTCCGGTTTGGGTGACTAATGTGATTACACTGGAAGACAACCAAAAGATGATTGATGATTTTGGGCGTATTTTTAACTGCCGTACCGAAGCTCAAAAATGGAACGATAAAATCCATTTTGCATTTAAGGATTTTGTCGATTTTATGAAGGATGTCCCGGTTCGTAAAGCGGCTTATTTCATCTGGCGGGATCCATATATGGCTGCCGGGCAGGATAATTTTATCAATGCATTATTGCAGCTGAACCATTTCAAAAATATATATGACGATAAAGGGCGTTATCCCGAAGTTGAGATTCGTAGAATCCGTTTAGAAGGAGATCCCGATGTTGTTTTCCTCTCTTCGGAACCCTATCCTTTTAAAGATGAGCATGCTTTTGCGATTGGGAGATTCACCCATCACGCCAAAACAGTTTTTGTAGATGGTGAGATGTTTTCCTGGTATGGAAGCCGGATTCTAAAAGCATTTGACTACTTTAAAGTACTTCAGGAAAAGTTAAAAGACCAATCCTAAAATAAAAAAGCCAGCACCCGAAAGTGCTGGCTCAAACATTATAACTAACCCTAACCAATTGAGAAAACTATTTATACTGCAAAGTTGAAAAAAAAAATGCAATATAGTTGTTAAGGGAATGTTATTTATATCTAATTGATTACTAAAATTTTAGCTTTAAAAAACCAGTTGTAATGCGATAGTTTTTATCCCGTTTTAAACCTGTATGAAAACAGAGACAAAAGATTAATCCTGTAGGGCAAATACCTTTTTTAATAGCGGTGAAGTACGTGCAGCAATATCAGTTCGAATGGTTTTTTCTTCCACAGAAATCATTTTGAAAACCCCTTCCATTGCTTTATTGGTCACATAATCATTAATGTCCGGATTGACCTTTTTTACTAAAGGTAACGCATTGTATTTTGTGATTATCGTTTCCCATACTTTATCAGCGCCCACATTCCCCAAAGACTCCTTAACGACCGGATTGAATTTAGAATACAGCGACGTCGAAGTAGCCGTTTGCAGGTAAGTTGTGGCTGCACTTTCATTGCCTAACAAAATACTTTTTGCATCGGTAATTTTCATGTTGGTAATGGCATTAACGAAAATCGGTGTTGCTTCTTTTACCGCATCTTCGGCGGCACGGTTCAGTACTTTGATCCCTTCATCTGCAAGGCTTCCCATTCCCATTGTTCGTAAGGTTTTGTCTACCCTTTGCAATTCTTCCGGCATCAGGATTTTTACCGCTTCATTTTTGTAAAAACCATCCACAGCGGTTAATTTTTTTACCTGCTCTGTGATCCCTTTATTCAGGGCTTCTTTAAGTCCGGCGGTAATATCCAATCCACTGGTTGCGCTGCTACCCGATGTAGTAGTCGTTTTTTCGGTTACTTTTTTAGAAACCTTTTTCAGCACATTATTCAGTTGGGCAAAACTAAATGCGGGGATCAGTAATGCGATGATAAATAGTTTTTTCATATCTTTAATACTTTAAGATTCCAAAGATACTCAAAGATTATACCGCTTGTTTATAATTTAAAACTATTAAAATATAAAAACAATCGATTTTGTTTATAAATACAAATCCCCTAGCTTTGACCTAACAAAATAATAGAGATATGGAAAATCACAACAAACTAACTACTGCATCGGGAATTCCGTATGCTGAAAATGAAGATTCACAATCAGTAGGAGCGAGAGGGCCTTTATTGCTTCAGGATTTTATCCTGCATGAAAAAATGGCTCATTTTAACCGGGAACGTATTCCGGAACGCGTGGTACACGCCAAAGGATCTGCTGCATTCGGGACATTTACAGTGACTCATGATATTTCAAAATATACAAAGGCAAAAATTTTCTCTGAAATAGGAAAACAGACTGAAATGATTCTCCGTTTTTCCACCGTTGGAGGCGAGCGTGGTTCTGCCGATACTGAAAGAGACCCAAGAGGTTTTGCCATGAAGTTCTATACGGAAGATGGGAATTGGGATCTGGTAGGAAACAATACGCCAGTGTTCTTTATTAAAGACCCTAAAAAATTCGGGGATTTCATCCATACCCAAAAAAGAGATCCGTATACCAATATGAAATCTCCAACTATGATGTGGGACTTCTGGTCACTGAATCCGGAAAGCCTGCACCAGGTGACGATATTGATGTCCGACAGGGGAACGCCACACGGTTTCCGTCACATGCATGGTTTTGGAAGCCATACTTTTTCTTTTATCAATAGAGAGAACGAACGTTTCTACGTAAAATTCCACATGCTAACGCAACAGGGGATCAAAAACTTCACCGATGCGGAAGCAGCAGCAATGAAATCCAAAGACATGGATTTTGCCCAAAGGGACCTGATTGAAAATATTGATAAAGGCAATTTCCCGAAATGGGATATGAAAATCCAGGTAATGACCGAAGCAGAATCCAGAACTTATCATATTAATCCATTTGACCTGACTAAGGTATGGCCTCATGGCGATTATCCGCTGATTGATGTAGGAGTGATCGAACTGAACCGTAATCCCGATAACTATTTCCAGGACGTAGAGCAGGCCGCTTTTGCACCCGCACACGTGGTAGACGGAATTGGTTATTCTCCTGATAAAATGCTACAGGGGCGCTTACTGTCTTATCCCGATGCACAACGCTATCGTTTGGGGGCCAATTACGAGCAGATTCCGGTAAACCGTTGTCCATTTGCCACCAATAATTACCAAAGGGATGGCAGAATGCGTGTGGATGGTAATGGCGGAAGCAAGCCCAATTACTTCCCTAACAGTTTCGATGATATCCAGGTAGACAAAGCTTATAAAGAACCGGCATTGGAATTGGAAAGCAATGTAGCCGACTGGTATGACCGCAATGCAGCAGGGGAAAATGATCATTACACCCAACCCGGAAACCTCTACCGACTCATGGTTCCGGAACAGCAGCAACATTTAGTAAACAATATTGTTGGTGCGATGTCTGGTATCGAAGGGCCAAAAAGAGAAGAAATCATCAACCGCCAGTTGTGCCATTGGTTCCGTGCCGATCCACGATTAGGTATGGGCGTTGCACAGGGACTCGGTATCCAGATTGATCCTGCCATGTTACGCTAATAGTAAGATAACGATAAAAAGAAACCCTTTCCAGATTTGGAAAGGGTTTCTTTTTATATGGAATTTTTGATGACTGTTATATGCAATGGCTTCCTTTTTAAAAGCACTCCTGCATTAAAAATGAGAATGGAAAAAAAGATAAGGGAATAGGCAATAATCTGAAAAGAGGTAATGTCTTCCTTATAATAAAAGATAGCCAGCATAAAATTAATCAGCGGATTTAGGTACAGCATAATGCCTACTGTAGAAGAATTGATTTGTTTTAACGCATACAAATTCAGAAACAAAGGGATAATCGTGAAAAACATGACAATGAGTGCGATGTAAAAATAGAACTTAGGTTCGGTGGGCAAGGTACCGCTGTAAAAAGGATAAAACGGGAGTAATATAATGCCAGTCACCAGCAATTGCAGGCTCAGTAAAAGAAACTTATCAATCGAAGTGTTTTTCTTCTGGCTGACTAAATATAACGCATAGGTCGCTGCTACAATCAGGCTGTAAAAGATATCCATAAAGTGATTGAAACATAACAATACACAACTGAAAATACTAAGCCCTACCGCAGCCCATTGCAGTTTATTCAATTTTTCCTGGAGTATGAAATAGGCAAATACAGTGGTTAGGATCGGGCAGACGAGGTAGGCAAATGAGGCGGCTTTCACACTGACATGGTTCATTACATAAATGAAGAAAAACCAGTTGGCCGATAACAGTAGCGCCCCGCCTAAGGTCAGTATAACAGCTTTACGCTTTTCACTGCTGGACATTCCTTTAAAATTTGCAGCTGCTGTTTTTAAAATCTTCCTGCGAAAGAGCAGGTTAATACCCACCATCAGCGTCACACATAAAAAGACCCTGTAAAATAAAATATCCAAAGAGGGATAATCGTGTAATGGCTTTAAAACCAGGCTAAAAAAGCCCCAGATTATAAAAGCAGTAATAGCAGCCAGATAGTATTTTGCCTGTTTCATCAGCATCTAAAAATTCGCGTAAATGTACTAAAATAGCTGGTGTAGCGATGCGAAGAAAAAAGATTTTCAATTTAATTTTTTATCGAATGGAGAACGGGATTTTTACCCCAACTATTTCTCAAAAGAGCACTTTGGTATTGGATAGCAGGTCGAATAAGTAAGCTATTATACTTTGGCGGAATTTATAAACAATACAAAAAAATTAGTGCCGTATTTTTAGGAATTTCGTAAATTGCCGGCTCAAAATATACAGTATACTAAAAATGGAACAAGCAAAACCTTATATTCCTAAAAATAAAGTAAGAATTGTAACCGCAGCTGCCCTTTTCGACGGACATGATGCTGCCATCAATATAATGCGCCGTATTATCCAGACGACCGGCGTTGAGGTCATCCACTTAGGGCATGACCGTAGTGTAGAAGAAGTAGTGAATACCGCTATCCAGGAAGATGCTAATGCTATTGCAATGACTTCATACCAGGGTGGGCATAATGAGTATTTTAAATACATGTACGACCTGTTAAAAGAAAAAGGAGCAGGCCATATCAAAATCTTCGGTGGTGGAGGTGGTGTTATCCTTCCGGATGAGATCAAAGAATTACAGGAGTATGGGATTACCCGTATCTATGCGCCCGATGATGGACGTGAATTAGGGCTACAGGGTATGATCAATGACCTGGTGGAAAAATCTGATTTTCCGGTTGGGGATAAACTCAATGGTGAAATCAATCACCTGGAAGATAAAAATCCAACGGCTATTGCCCGGGTAATTTCTGCTGCAGAAAATTTTCCTGAAATTGCGAAGGAAACACTGGATACTATCCACAAACAAAATGAAACCAGTAAAATACCTGTATTGGGAATCACTGGAACGGGTGGTGCCGGAAAATCATCCCTGGTGGATGAATTGGTACGCCGCTTCCTGATCGACTTTCCGGAAAAAACAATCGGATTGATTTCGGTTGACCCTTCCAAGAGAAAAACAGGAGGTGCATTATTAGGGGACAGGATCCGTATGAATGCGATCAATAACCCAAGAGTCTACATGCGTTCCCTGGCGACACGTCAGTCGAATCTGGCCTTGTCAAAATATGTAGCAGAAGCCATTCAGGTATTGAAAGCCGCCAAATACGATATTATCATATTGGAGACTTCCGGTATTGGCCAGTCCGATACGGAAATCATGGACCACTCTGATGTTTCGTTATATGTAATGACACCGGAATTTGGAGCCGCAACCCAGTTGGAAAAAATCGATATGCTTGATTTTGCCGATCTGGTAGCCATTAATAAATTTGACAAACGTGGTTCTTTGGATGCCCTGCGTGATGTGAAAAAACAATACCAACGCAACCACAACCTGTGGGAAGCCAATCCGGATGACCTTCCGGTATTTGGAACTATTGCATCTCAGTTCAATGATCCGGGTATGAATACGCTTTATAAAGCGATCATGGATACCATTGTTGCAAAAACCGATTCGGAGTTAAAGTCAACTTTCCAGATCACACGTGAAATGAGTGAGAAGATCTTTGTGATCCCACCACACCGTACCCGTTACCTGTCTGAAATTGCAGAGAATAACCGTAAATATGATGCTACCGCCCGTACACAACAAGAAGTGGCACAGAAGTTATACGGTATCTTTAAAACAATAGAGAGTGTTTCCGGTAAAAAAGCAGCGATCAATAAAGTTGGAATTGATGAAGAAACGGTGCTGCCAAGTGCTTTGGAAGAACACAATGACGATCGTATTTTCCTGAACCTGTTGCTCAACCAGTTTGATAAAGTAAAAATGGATCTTGATCCGTATAACTGGGAGATCATACTTACCTGGGATGATAAAGTAAACAAATACAAAAATCCGGTCTACACTTTCAAAGTGCGGGACAAGGAGATTAAAATAGCCACCCATACCGAATCGCTTTCCCATTCTCAGATTCCAAAGGTAGCCTTACCGAAATACCAGGCTTGGGGCGATATTTTACGCTGGTGCCTTCAGGAAAATGTACCGGGAGAATTCCCATTCACTTCCGGATTGTATCCGTTCAAACGCGAAGGGGAAGATCCATCCCGAATGTTTGCCGGAGAAGGTGGCCCGGAACGTACCAATAAACGTTTCCACTACGTAAGTGCCGGATTACCCGCCAAACGATTGTCTACCGCTTTTGATAGTGTGACACTCTATGGTAATGATCCACACCTGCGTCCGGATATTTACGGAAAAATCGGTAATGCCGGAGTTTCCATCTGCTGCCTGGATGATGCTAAAAAATTGTATTCCGGTTTTAACCTGGCGCATCCGCTAACTTCTGTGAGTATGACGATCAATGGTCCGGCCCCGATGTTATTGGGATTCTTTATGAATGCCGCTATCGACCAGCAATGTGAAATTTACATCCGGGAAAATGACCTGGTAGCTGAAACAGAAGCGAAGATCAACGCGATATATAAAAAGAAAGGCCTTGAAAGGCCACGCTATAATGGTGACCTTCCGGAATCCAACGATGGCCTTGGTTTAATGCTCCTTGGGGTAACCGGAGACCAGGTATTGCCAGCTGATGTGTATGAACAAATTAAAGTGCGTACCCTGTCACAGGTCCGTGGTACCGTTCAGGCGGATATATTAAAAGAAGACCAGGCGCAAAATACCTGTATCTTCTCTACCGAATTTGCACTACGACTGATGGGGGATGTACAGGAATATTTTATTACGAATAATATTCGTAATTTCTATTCGGTATCCATTTCAGGGTACCATATTGCCGAAGCCGGAGCCAACCCTATAACACAATTGGCCTTTACGCTCGCTAACGGATTTACCTATGTTGAATATTACCTCAGCCGTGGTATGGACATTAATGATTTTGGCCCGAACCTGTCGTTTTTCTTCTCCAATGGTATCGATCCTGAATATGCAGTAATCGGACGTGTAGCGCGTAAAATATGGGCAAAAGCCTTAAAGAATAAATACGGGGCCAACGAAAGAGCCCAGATGCTAAAATACCACATCCAGACTTCCGGACGTTCGTTACACGCTCAGGAAATCGATTTTAACGATATCCGTACGACATTACAGGCTTTGTATGCGATTTACGACAACTGTAATTCCCTGCATACCAATGCCTATGATGAAGCGATTACTACGCCTACAGAAGAATCCGTACGCCGTGCAATGGCCATTCAGCTGATTATTAATAAAGAGCTCGGTCTGGCGAAAAATGAAAACCCAATCCAGGGATCTTTCATTATCGAAGAACTGACTGATCTTGTAGAAGATGCCGTATTACAGGAATTTGACCGTATCACAGAACGTGGTGGGGTATTGGGCGCTATGGAAACGATGTACCAACGTTCAAAAATACAGGAAGAAAGTATGTATTATGAAATGCTGAAACATACGGGTGAATTTCCTATCATCGGGGTGAATACCTTCCTGAGTTCCAAAGGTTCTCCGACTGTAATTCCTGCTGAGGTAATCCGTGCAAGTGAGGAAGAGAAGCAATTCCAGATCAAAACACTGGATAGCCTTCATAAAGTCCACGCTGATAAAACCAAAGAACAGCTTTCCATTATTCAGGACGTTGCTATCAACAACCAGAATATTTTTGCCCAACTGATGGAAGCTACTAAAGTATGCTCTTTGGGAGAAATCACCGCTTCCCTTTTTGAAGTGGGCGGACAGTACCGTAGGAATATGTAAGTTGTAAAGATAAATATTTAGGGGTTTCCCCTGAAATAAAATAGAAGACCTTCCTCTAATTACATAGGGGAAGGTCTTTTTGTTGGAAGTGTTTTATTGTATCGATGTGATCTGAATATATTTAGTGATAATATTCAAAATCACGCCCCATTATTTCCTTGATTTGACCTTTGTTATCCGTTGCAGTACGAGTGAGCCAATTTCCGATGCTATCATAAGTATAACTATGAGTAGTCGTGTTTCCGGTGATGGAATCTATGACTGTAATGGGATTACCGTATTTGTCATTGGTATACACATTTTCATTTTTAAAAGAATTGTTTCCTACGTTTTTGATAGGATAAAATCCTTCATTTGATTCTTTGATTATATAATGCTGGTTATCATACACATATTCCTTTGCAGAGGTGAGCATACCAGTGGCATCAAAACGTTTGTCTGTTAATATGTTTCCATTTTTATCCCGGGTATAAATAGTTTGGAATTTCAAACTGTCGGACTGGTAAAAGGAAAGTGTTTTTTCTTTTCTTTCGGTATTGTAGGAAATATGTACTTTATATGATTTGGTTTCTTGAGTTTCAAGATTTGTCTGTACTGTTGTACTAAATTGCCCCTTGCTATCATAGTGATATTGAGTTTCACTAACGCGTTCATTATAAGAAATGAAGATACTTGATATAAGAAAACCTTTTTCGTTGTAGGTATTTCCAATTCCCATGCGACACATTTTATTGATATCACTATCCTCTATGGAATTACCTTCCAAAAAGCACTCAACAAAGTATTTTACTTTCCCTTTTAGATTGACATCTGTCAAGTCATTAGATTGTGCATGTGATGCATTAAAAGTAAAAAAGAACAAATAGAAACTTGCAAATACTATTTTCATTTTGAATATACAGAAATTAACGATTACAAAAATAGCTTTTCTATTATTAAGAATCCTTTTTGTGTAATTGCATGTACAGGAATTTTACTACTGAATCCTTATCTTTGGGTAAACAGTAATTAGTATGGAAAACGACAGCACCAAACGATTTAGTACGAGGGTAGTTGATTATGTGAAATACCGGCCTCATTATCCGGAGGCTATAATTAATTATCTACAGCAGAATTACGGATGGTCAAAGGATATGGTTTTGGCTGATATTGGTGCTGGAACCGGAATTTCATCGGCTTTATTTCTCCACGCAGGATATACCGTTATCGCGGCAGAACCCAATAAGGAGATGCGTGAAAAATCGGTGGCGTTGCTGCAGGATTATCCGGCTTTTACGGCTATTGATGGAACCGCTGAACATACCGGATTAGCAGCTTTCAGTGTGGATGCTGTTATTTCCGGGCAGGCATTCCATTGGTTTGATCCTGAAAAAACCAAAGTGGAATTCAAAAGAATACTAAAAACCAACGGTACAATAGCCTTAATCTGGAACGAACGCAAAACCACTTCCGACTTTGAACAGGAGTATGACGAATTGATCCGGAAACATGGTACTAATTATGTCGAACTGCAGCATCGGAATATTGACGATCAGCATATCGGTGCTTTTTTTAGTCCGGAAGTTTTTCATTTGGAGCATTTCGAAAATGCACAGGTCTTTGATTTTGAGGGATTGCGTGGGCGGTTGGTTTCCTCGTCGTATATGCCGCTACAAGGGGATGCCGGGTATGCGCCTATGATAGCCGATCTCGAACAATTGTTTAAAAAGTACCAGAAGCACAATAGTATCATCATTCAGTACGATACAAAACTATACGTGGGTAAGGTCGCTTCCTAATGATTTCGGGAGCCGATTTATACAGCTTCTTTCCGCATTTCCCGCATGCCTCTTCCAAAATGTTTCTTCATCATCCGGTTGAGGTGGCTGCTATCGGTAAATCCCAGTTCCCAGGCAATTACCTGTAGCGTGGCATCAGTATACCGGGCCCGGGATTCCGCGATCTTTAAGCGTGATTTTAATACGAAATCCTGAAAGCTTTCCGACGCATTCCGTTTGAAATATTCACTAAAATAGGTTTCTGAAATATGGAATTTATCCGCCAGGTAGCGCACTGTAATCTTGTTTTTATCTAATATATTAAAGCTGATAAAGTTCAGTACATCGGCAAATCGGGTATCGGTAAAATCACGGTGTTTTAAAATTTCCTTTTGGATATTCCTTGATACTATCGCCAGTACAGCCACAAGGGTGCTTTGGATAATAAAGGCAGAACCGGGATCTTTCCGTTCGTACTCGTACAATACCGCATCCAGCAATCGTTTTACCTGTACCTTATCTTCAGGATCGGGAACCAATTCTCCCGGCTTATGGTTGGCAAGGATAAAATTCAGGCGACTGAACCACGAGCTGTAATCCACTGCTTCCTGGGTGAGCGGTACAAAATAGCTTCCTGTAAAACGGACTATCAGGAACCGGGCGGGCGACTCGATA
Source organism: Flavobacterium kingsejongi (assembly GCF_003076475.1). NCBI lineage: Bacteria > Pseudomonadati > Bacteroidota > Flavobacteriia > Flavobacteriales > Flavobacteriaceae > Flavobacterium > Flavobacterium kingsejongi. The sequence continues at coordinate 2,313,142 of NZ_CP020919.1, forward strand.
ATATAGCGGTAGCACTTGGTTGCCGAAACGAGGTGTATCGCATGCTCTTCAAAATCATGCAGTACATAGTTAATGCTTTGCTTCCCGGTTCCGCTCAGCACATACACCAGTTCGAAAAAATTATTCGTCCGGCTTCTTTCGTGCCATTTGTCATAGTCTACGATCTCGATGGCAAAGGTATCATGTAAAAAATCCATAGATCAAAATTACGGAATTCTAAGCCACTAACTACAGCCGTCCAATGATGTTACTGTTTTTTCAGGTTTGGGTACTGATGGGCGCCTGCTCCGTTTTCTACATTTGATCCAGAAAAACAAATACCAATACCATGAATTATATTGAAATTTCCAAAGAGGCCATAGGGAATATGTACAAAGCACATGCAGCCTTGAGAAAATCCGAACTCGACGAGAAGCTGATTGCCCTTGTAGAATTACGCGTTTCCCAGATGAATGGTTGCGCCTATTGCTGTAGTTTCCATACCAATGAGCTGCGGGCGTTTGGGATGGAACAAAGCCTGATCGACAAATTACCGGGGTGGAAACTGAGCAAGGCATTTGATACCCGCCAGCGGCTGGTATTGGAATGGGCTGAAGCCGTAACATTGGTTTCAGGGAGTATTTCCGAAGTCCACTATTGGCTAAAAGATCATTTTACAACCCGTGAAATCGTCGATCTTACAGCGAGTATTGCCTTGATGAATGCGCTCAACAGGCTTCGGATTACATTGGGTGAAGCCGAATAAAAATCTTCAAAATCGAATACTAATGAAAGCAATAGTCCTGCAACAACAGGTTTTCGAAAGTACCGAACTGCCACAACACAAACTGCCGTTTAACCACTTGAGCATTTTTTTAAATAGGTGAACTGATTAACCCTGCCGGATATATAATTATCCAACAGGGTTAATTCCACCATTTCCGTTACTTCCACCAATAGTAATAATTGTGATTGCTGTCGTACTCAAAGCCGCAACGTGGATAGAGAGTGTTGCCTATATCGTTTGTTTTTTCGGTTTCGAGCATCAATCCGCAAGCTCCTGTTTCATCACACAATTGTTTGGCTCGGTCTATCAAAGCCACAGACAAGCCTTTTCCTCTGTAGTCCGTGTGAACGAACAAATCACTCAATAACCATTGCTTTTGAAGTTTGATATAATGATATAGTTTGTACAACTGGACAAAACCGACTGCTTTGTCATCTGCGTATACGACAAAAATATGCGACTGTTCATTGTTCAATCGTTCTTGTATGAAGTTTTTGCACTTTTCATAATCGTCCGCCTGACGGTAGAAAATCCGATAGGCGTTGAATAATGCTGCTGTTGTGTCCAAATCTTTCAGGTCTGCTTTTCTGATGTTGTAATTCATGATTTTAATTATTTTGAGATGGTAAAATTATTTATTAATTGGACTACCTTTGTAGTCCAATTAATAGATATAAGGCAGTCCATGATATTTCCTTACAAACATATCATCATTATAGATAAAGAAAGCAAAGTGCCTGTTTACAGGCAGATCGCTATATCAATCATCAGTGCTATTAAAAACGGTACTTTGAAAGCGGGAACACATTTGCCGAGTAGCCGCGAATTGGCTAAAATATTGGGTGTACACCGTAAGACCGTGATTGCGGGTTATGAGGAATTGGACGCACAGGATTGGATTATGATTGTGCCACGAAAATACGTTGCTGTTTCGGAAGATATTCCGTTGCTCAAACCTCAACAATGGGGGGAAACTAATATCCTTACACCTTACGAAAAAGAATTGGCCATACCGTTTAGGATCATAGAAGAAAAGGCCGTTAACAAAAATGCAATTTCTTATCCTGACATTATTATTGATGACGGACATCCTGACGTAAGATTATCACCAATAGATGATTTATTGAAAACGTATCGCTCACTCACCTCCCGAAAATATGCTATTAAAAATGCAAACATCGGAACTACACAGGGAACTTTGAACCTTAGGGAGGAGCTGGTTACTTACCTGTCGGTAACGAGAGGGTTAAACATTTCGGCAGATAATATTTTGATTACCCACGGAGCACAAATGAGTATTTATTTGTCCGCACAACTTCTTTTAAGGCGTTCGTCCAATATCATCGTAGGCAAACCTAATTATCCTGTTGCCAACAAAACTTTTGAAGAAACAGAAGCGAGCATCATCGAGGTAAATGTAGACGACAAAGGTATTGATACCGATGCTATTGAAAAGATCTGTAAACGGAAAAATATCACTGCAGTGTATGTGATTCCGCATCATCATTACCCTACAACCGTAACGTTAAGCGTGGAAAGACGAGTGAAATTATTGGAACTTTCCAGGCAATTTTCGTTTGCTATTATTGAAGATGACTACGATTATGATTATCATTATACATCTTCGCCATACCTGCCTTTGGCTACTGGCAACCATAATGGAAACGTGATTTACATTGGCTCATTTTCCAAACTGTTAGACCCTGCTTTGCGTATTGGTTTTATGGTAGCGCCTAAAAATTTCATTAAACAATGTACGGCTTTCAGAAAAATAATAGACGTAGGCGGCGATGGATATATGCAGAATGCGTTGGCTGCCTTGATAAAAGAGGGCGAACTCAAAAGGCATTTGAAAAAATCAAAAAAATGTTATCATCAACGGAGGGATTTTTTAGATGTGTTGCTAAAAGAAAAATTAGGCAACTACGTTTCTTATACAGTACCAACAGCGGAATGGCTATTTGGATACTATTAAATCGCAACTTTTCTATTGCCCGGCTTGTTGCCAATACCCAGTTTAAAATTATTAGGTGGAATGCAGAACAAAACGCATTCAGATTTGGTTTTGCCTCTATGGACGAAACAGAACTAATACAGGCTGTTGAAGCTTTGAAAATGGGGTTAGAGAAGGGATAGTAATGTGCTTACTATACAGAGCTACCGCATTACCAAAACCTTTGATATATTTTGGCTTAAAATTTATTTTAAAGTTTTTAGGAAAAACCTATATCGATTGGATACAAGCCATTTATATAGATTCTCAAAGAAGTCAGGTAACGATTTAGTAACGGTGCTTGTTGCTCTGTCTTTCACAGTGTTTCCGCCAGCTGGAAGCAAATATACAAAAAGATACGCTACACTATAATCCTATTCTTAAAAATTCCGGGAATCATCATGCTGACTTTTTGTAGACCAAAACACCCTATCACAGAAACACAATTCTAGAAACATATAACCTTCTTGAAAGCTAAACCATACAAAAGAAACACACCGCAAAACAGACGTGTTATCTCCTTCGTGATTCCAAATTACAAAGCAGGCAGCTGTTTGATCATTCTTAAATAATACCGCTGCTGATGAACGATTTTAAATTGTATTTTTGGTAGTGAAAATAAGATATTTTTCTGGAGTATTACTTGTGTTTTAAAATGAATCTACCTTCATCCTTTTTGTTAAATTTATCCACAATGAAATTTTTGAATTGTTCAGGATATTTTTCTAAACCTGTTGTCAATATAACTTGATAAGAATCCTTTTTTGCTTCAACTACATTTAGTGCTTCTTCCAGAAGAACTAAATCCTTTTTTAGGTTGTCGTCATCAATTCCAGAATCTTCAGGAGTATCAATAATTAAAAGTCTTGGATGTTTAACTGTATCATATTTCAAAGCTAATGCTAATATTGTATAGTAATAAACTAACCTTATTGGAACTCCAGCACTTTTATTCTTATAAATTCCATCATCTACTATTGGCATGTAGTCTTCATTTATTTCTGCTTTTGAAACATCTGCCGAAGATTGAGTAATTAAACCTTTGTAAATGATATTAAAATCCTCAATTATACTTTTATTTTCTTTATCAAATTTTCTTTGAAGAGCATCAAACTCAATTTTAACGCTTTTATAGCGATCACTAATTTTTTTATAATTAAGTAATAATTGATCTCTTTCAATTGAAATCGTTTTACGGTAATTTTCACTCTCAATTGATTTCATTAGTGCAAGAATTTCATTATGCAAATGATCTATTGCCTCATTATTTGAATTTACATCTGTGGAATTTATTAATGCTTTAAGTTTGTCAGTATCTTCCTTAACTTCAATTTCAAGTTTTTCTTTCTTTGTTTCTGCTTTCGCTATTTCTGAACTGTAGGAGTCAAGAGCAATTTGAATAGTTTCTAAACTCTTTTTTTTGTGTTTTAGAATATTTTCATATTCTTTGGATGTATAAATAAACTTTTCATAGTCCTTATCAATGATTTCAGAGCCACATAAGCAATGATTTTCTTTAGACAAATGTTCGTTCATACAAAATGGGCATAATTTGAAAGAAAACAAGTTCAGTTTTTCATTTGTAAAAATTATTTTTTCAACTTCATTAATCTCATTTGTTTGTGATTGAAAGTAGGTAAGGATTTTACTGTATTCAATTTGATTTGACCTTAGTTCTGAGTTTGTATTCGATAACAATAATTCATGCTGAATAATCTGCTCCTGCATTGAAGAAATTACATTTGTCTTTTCATCTACTTTTTTATTTGAACTTATAAAAATATCTCGTTGATTATAACGTGCTTCTAGTTTAGAATTTAATTGCTCTAAATTTTCTATGATTTTCGGCAATTCCAACTCTATACCTGAAAATTTTTCATTGAAATTATCAAGCTTTAATTGTTCTTTATCTCTAAAAACACTCATTTGTTTAAGTTCTTCAAACTTTCTAAAATATTCATCAGATGAAATTCCAAGTAGAACTTCAAAAATAGTTTTACGAATAATAAGAGAATCCGTTACAAAATTAAGATTTGTTGGTTCTTTAAAAATTTTTTTCGAAATTGTATCTTGGTCATATATAATTAAACGAAGCAGATCGTTTATATTTAGTTTCCATGATTTAGTACCTAAATTTAATTCTTGTTTAACAATTGATAATTTATCAAACAACCAATCAGAGAAAATTTCATTCGAAATAGTATCAGTCTGTTGTCTATAAACAGGTAAAGAAAAATATTCTTCTTTATAATTTATGTGAATGATATTACCATTAATGAATCTCTTGAGAGAATATTTTTCAGAGTTGATTATAATATCTAACTCTAGGAAGTTGTTTGTATCCTTAATGATTTCAAGATATTTTTCAGTTTCATTATCTTGATTGAAATATTTTAGGTGACCTCCAAGACAATATTCTATGAAGTACGTAAATGTGCTTTTTCCAGAGCCGTTATCACCAATAATTATATTTATTCCACTACTAAGTTCTGGAGATTCATAAGTATATAAATCCCCGTCATATTTTACTCTCTTTATTACTAAACTTCCCATGTAATTACTTTGTTGTTAGTAAATATTGTGTCAACAACATTTTTCAAGGTTAGAATTTTCAGTCGTGGTAATTCGGATTTTATAATTTTTAAATTTTCTATCTCTTTCATAAAAAGATTTTTATTAAAAAAAATATCAGGAATATTTTCTTCAATTAACCATATATCCAATGAATTTCTACTATGATTTACATCAACGCCAATAAAATTCTTATTCTTCAGTATTAAAATTAAATGAGATAACAATTGCTTTTTTAAATGACTCTTCGAATAGATTATAGCAAGTTCCTCTTTTGTGTATTCATTAAAATTTGAATTTGTAGAAATGAATTGAATTAAATATGATATTTTTCTGTAATCTTGAAACTTGCTTTGTTTTGAATTTGCCTCCAGGTATTTAAGTGTCAGCAATAGGCTGTATGTCAAGAAGTTATAGTCTTCTTTTTGGACAAACATTATCCTTTTTTTAGCCTCTTGTTTTGTAGTAATCATGCGTAAATTCCTTTTTCGTCAAATGACAAATAACAATCATTTATAAGAGCTAATACTATTTTTTTAAGTAAATCTTTGTTCTTTAATGGATAAGAGTAATCTTTAGACTTTTCTTCAATTATCAAACATGCTTTTTGCGTGTATTTTTCAATCAATTCATTTATGATTGAAAAATCCATATTATGAAGTGATTTAAACTTTTTTTAGAATTAAAAAAGGGTTGTCGATATTTGTGTCGCTAAACATACAATTATCAAAACCAACCCTTTATGTACAGTGTACTTGACAAAGATACAATAGAATTGGAAATTGTTGCATATATACCTAAAGCCCGTCGTGGATTTCCTGTAACAGTTCCATTATCAGAAGTGATAAATGCTATACTCTACAAACTTAAAACGGGCCTTCAATGGCATCAGCTACCCATTAGGGCTCTTTTTGAAAATAAGGTTATAAGTTGGCAATCTGTTTACTATCACTATCGCAAGTGGAGTCTTTGCGGTTTCTGGAAAGCTTGTTGGATTAAATTCCTTAGCCGTCATCACTCAAAACTTGACCTTTCCAGTGTGGATTTGGACGGAAGCCATACTCCTGCTATCCGAGGCGGTGAACAGGTTGACTATCAAGGTCGGAAGAAGCGAAAAACAACTAATTCACTCTATCTAACCGATAGGCAAGGCTTGCCATTAGCAATGTCAGAACCTCTTGCGGGAAACCACAACGACCTGTATAATATTGAGGTTCAGTTTGAAGACATTACAGCAACATTAGAACAAGCCAATATTTCTGTAGATGGATTGTTCCTCAATGCAGACGCAGGTTTTGACTCTAAAGACTTAAGAAAAGCATGTTCAGATAAGAACATTCAAGCTAATATCTGTTTTAACAAACGTAACGGTCATAGTGAGAGGGATGAATATTTTGATGAGCAACTCTATAAGCAGAGATATACAATCGAACGCACAAATGCCTGGTTAGATGGGTTTAGGTCAATCTTAAATAGATATGACACAACAACTGAATCTTGGAAAGGATTCAATTATATAGCATTTATAGTAATAGCATCAAAAAAATTTAAAAAGGAAAAAGTTTAAACCACTTCTATTTGTCATATCATTTTGCTCACAAAAATCGATTAATTCTTCTTGGCAAACTTCGAAAATTCTATATTTCATTGATCTAATTTGCCTTTCTGAAAATTTACTAAGTTCAGCTTCACCAGATGCAATATCTCTCGAATATTTAATCAATCTAAATTGATTTATACTAGGGCACACAGCTATAAATTTATCTGAAAAATTTCTAATATCTTTTTGCTCTAAATTGTCATAATCTTTTGTAGCTGATGTATCTTCGTTTTTTGAATAATTATCATACAAACTAGGAGTTATCTGATTTAAAACAATTTTTTGAATTTCTAAAATATCCTCATCTTCCAAGTCATTTATTTTATTACATAAATCTTTAATAGACCATTCTTCGATTTCTATCTTATCACCTGATTCTTCATTAATATCTTTAGAGCGACTAGGTTTATCCATTTTGGCATATAGCATGACTATTTTTTTGTAATCGTACTCTTCTTTATATTTTTCAATTGTCTTTCTAACTTTTGCTAGTGAAGTTGTAGATGTCACTTGTATTGCAAGGTCTTTTATGTTGTCTCCCAAATCGATTGATGCGAAATTTCCTTCTACAGAATTTAAGTTTTTGAACTTTCGATCTTTGTAAATAATATTTAAAATATCTCTAAAAAAATTTTCGAGAAGAATATTTATATCTTGAAGATTAAGATGATTATGTAAATCGACTTTATTAGCTATATGGCTTAAAGCTTCAGTTATAATTGATAAATTTGATCTACTCATTGGCTATGTTATTGGTTGCTTGCCTATATCGTTCCGGCGCTTTTCGAGGTTACGAGCTTCGGAACCGAGTATTTTCTGCTAAAGATAAAATTTCTTGCGAAAACTAAACGTGAATTTTGCACTTATTTCGCAATTGCACAATCGCCTGTTACCAGCCGTTACTTTTTGGCTCTAACTAATCGATTATCCAAACCTTCACCACTTCTAATTTTTAAGCGCCAAAGGAAAAAACTTTTTTCATTATGTGAGAGTTTTAATTTAATTCAAATATAAAGCGTTATTTTATTTGAACTTTACGGTTAACCATACACAATAAAATAATTTATCTTTGACCAAATTCATCAAAATTTGAATTTAGCGATTATATATACACTAGATTAGTTTACTTTCCTACGTTTACGGATTTCGCATTTTTCTTTCCATCGCTTTTTCGTATGTTTGTTTAATTATAAAATAGTTAAATATTTTTACATTTAATAAGGTATGTCTAAAATTTTATCCTCAGAAATTGTTTCTCTAGTTCACCACGTAAAGCTTAATGAAAGTGGTTGGTGGGAAAAAGCTATACAAAATATTATTATTTCAACTTTTGGAATTAACAACAATGAACCTATTTCAGATAAACAAATTTTTGATAATTTAATTACAGAAATTAAAACAGAGATAGATATAGTTAGACTATTAAAACAATTTGAAACACTTAAAAGTAAAGGTATAATCGTTAATGCTCCAGGTAATCTTTATGTTTTATCGAATGAAAAATATGAAGAGTTTAACAGCTCATTTACGAGTCAAAAAGAAATAGAGTTAGAAGCCGAGAATAGGTTTAAAGAATTATGTACTAAAGTATGTCCTGAAATTGGGGAAAAAAAATTATGGGGCGATTTAAATGATTATTTAGTTATTCCATTAATAAAAGAAATAGGAGCAAAAACGTATGAATTAATAAGTGGTGTTGATTCAAAAAATATCGCAGAATACGGACAATTTCATAATTTCTTGTCACGGTTTAACGGTGAGAGAGACAAAATACAAATTTTATTACTACAATATTTTGATTTTTCAAATGACTTTGTGAAAAAATATATATTACATCAACTAAATGCATATTTTTTTATTGAAGCAACTAATCTTAATCAAAAAACTGTTGAAGAAGTTTATGCGTTATCTAAATCACAATCTAATCTTAAAATTTTTGTAGACACAAACTTTTTATTAACATTATTGGATTTGCACGATAACCCTTCAAATGATGCTGGATTTGCCTTATTGGAATTGATTGAAGAAATTAAAAATAAAGTTGTTATAAAGTTTTATGTTCTACCAAAAACTGTGGAAGAGTTTCAGAATTTAATTAAAAAATTTAAAGATCATATAAAAAAATTAAAACCAACACTAAATCAGGCTATTGCTGCTGAAGGCACTGAAGAATTTACTGGGATTGTAAAAAAGTATTTCCAGAAATGTCACGAAAAAAATGTAATTCTTGATTTAGACGATTATTTTGATCCTTACTTAGATAATTTTTCAGTTAATATTAGAAAAAAAGGTATAGAAATCCAACAGGATAATATGGATAAATATACATCTGACCAAAGGGTTATCGATGATTTATTGCAACAAGCTGATTACCGATATGATAGATATGCAAATAATGGAAAGTTCCAAGGTCTAAATGAAGAAGAAAAGAAAATAAAAAAAGATATTATTTATGACAAATTCAACCACGATTGTCAGATATGGTATTATGTTAAAGACAAAAGACCTGCTTATATAGACTCAACTAAAGATGTTTCAAGTTGGATATTAACCTTGGATTATAGTTTCCTTGAATATGATAAGTTTAAGCAAAATAATGATACTAATATTAAAATAAGTATTTGCCTTCACCCAAATGAATTTATCTCAATGCTTCAATTTTGGGTTCCAAGAACTGAAAAATTTGAGAATGCAATTTTAGGAAGTTTTAGATTACCATTCTTTTTCAAAGAAGTAGACTCTGAATCTGAAAAGATTAGTATGGATACACTACGTGCAATGACTCAATATGAGGACAATAATAAATTTAGTAGTGAATTGGTTACTGAGATTTTAACAAACAAAGCTTTAAGACAAAAAATAAAACCAAATAATTCTGTTGAGCAAAATGCTGAATTGTTAAAAGACGAAATTTTTAAAAGCTATGAATTAAAAAAAGAACAACTAATACTAGAGACTGAAAAGAAAAATGAATTGTCTGACAAGCTTACTTCTGTTGAGTCTGTCGTTCAGACCTTAAGCAAAAAAATAGATGAACTTCAGGAAAAAACTAATGTTAAGATTGAAAAAGAACTAGAATTAATTAGACAAAGTAGAATTCAAGAAATTACGAATTCGAAGAACATTTTAAACTATCAAAAAGAACAATTAGAATTACGGATAAATGATTTTGAAGAACTGATAAGAAATGCAGATGATGAAATCAATTTGTATTTAAATTCGCTTAGCAGTCAAATCCAGTCATTTTTCGTAGGTAAGGTTAAATACGAGGAAGAAACCAAAAATAAAATATACAAAAAGTATTATGATACAATTAAGTTCAATACTCTAAAATTAGAGCATCTAGAGACTATAAAGAAATTAGAAAATTTAGATATCCCTTCCAATGAAGGTAAAATTATCATTTACTGTGAAAATCAAAATGCTCATCTGTTTAACAAACTAAGTTTTCATAATATACATTTTATTCCAGAAACAAATAGTAATGGAGTTTACATTAAAGTTCAGGCAAACCCCACCCATTTTGGTGTTAGAGATAGAGATTATTTAACTGATAATGAGGTAATTAAATTAAAAAAACTTCATAAAAACTACTTTATACTTGATTACTACTGTTTTGAGAACTATTTATATCATCCTGATAATTTAGTAGAACTGGAACTAGATAATTTTAACAAGGATCTATATATTAATGAATTAATAATTCAAAAAGAATCAAAATATGATAGTATCGTTGCAAAGCTCATCAATTCTAGGAACTCGTACCAAGAATTTAAACTCCCAGATGTAAAAATTCGAGAAAAAAATGATCTGATTATTTGTGAAAATTTAAAATCAGATGAATTAGAAATCTTTTTAAAATCATTTAGTTTAAAAACTGAATTTGATAGAACTTTTTTGTCAAAATATCAATTGAAGGACGAAAACCTGATCAAAACCGAATGGTTTAGAGACAGAATAGAAAAACTACTATCATTTACACAATAATAAATGAAATAAAAAAATCGCAATCAAATAATAACTTTTATTGAGAGTATTCCCGATTCTTGGTACTCTTATTTATTCGCTGAATGGGCACTGGAAAGATGTTTCCTGCTTATTGCCAATCGGCACACCGTTGTTAGCCCTATCATATAGACCCAAATGGTGTTGTGTTCCAGACTTTTGTCATTACGAAGATAGTAATCAAATTCCTGAATAAATTCACAATCAATAGTATTAAAAGAAATATCGGAACTTTTATATTTTGAACGGGCAAAACTTCTGAGATGGATTAAAAGGCTTTTGTATTTTTCAAGCGTTCCGTATGCCCTAAGTCCGCTATCAACTTTTTTCTCAAAATTCAGTATAAATCTATCATAGAATTTGAAAAATGTCAGTTCTCCGCTTTCCATATCGAGGAAAACATCTTTCAGCTTATCGCTATTTACACTTCCATCACTCTCCATAATTTTTGAATGGTATTTTTCAATGCCCATACGAATATTGTCAAGTTTGACGTTGAGGTTCTGTGCTTCCTTGCTTTTGCCTAAAACCCTGCCATATTTCAGATCTCACGCAGAAGCGGAAATGTCCAGCTTGGCACTGAATGTGGATTGCTTGCCATTTACGGTTATCCTGCACATAACATGTACCATTCCGTTTTTTTTGGGTGCATTCTTTTTAAGGTAGAATAATACCTTGAATGTTGATTTTTTTGTCGTTTCCATAACTCACGATTTCTTAATGTTAAATTAAAACTTATCGAGCTGGGAAACAATATGAAATACAATGCAATAAACTGAAAAAAAATCAAATACAAATAATTAAAAGTAACGATTTGGTAACCCAACTTTTGTTATCCATTGCTTTTTCCTGCTTTTAATTGCAATATCATAAAGTAAAAAACAGTTACAAATCCTTTATTTGCAACTGTTTTACCTGTTTTCTATCTTTGATATATTTTGGCTTAAAATTTATTTTAAATGTTTCGGTTCCTGGATTTCCCCATTGCCAAAGGACCAGTTTTCCCGGCCATTATTTTCGAGTAATACAATGATAATATTGTTTTTGGTGATTACGGTGGCTGCCGTAATCAGTTCGGCGATGGTGGCGTATAGGTTTTTCTTCTGTAAGGCGGTACGCCCTTGTCCCGCAATAATCTGGATATAGACAATGGCATCCGAATGTTCGATACCCAAATACGATTTTGGATATTTAATCTGGGTAGGTTCGAGTTCTTCGATCACATGGAAATAATCATCTTCAGGAATGGCAAATTCCCGGATAAGCGCCGTATGGATGGCAACTGAAATACGATCTTTCGTTTCCTGTGGCAGGCGCTTGGGCAGGCTGATACGTACAAATGGCATAGTGTTTATTTTTAAAGATTAATTGTTGAGTCGCAGTTAACCTTCTGGTAGTAAGTACCCAAAAGGCCTAAAACGTACTATCGGGCCATATTAAGGAATCATTAAAATTGGGTTACCGATATCGATTCAAAGATACCGAATAGTTCCAACAAAAAACTGCCCCATAAGGGCAGTTTCGTGTATAAAGCAAGTAGATCAGGTCGGGGTTATGTCATGGGGATTGAGGTTTAGTTAACGCTACCGATTAAAGTCCCTACTGGGAAATCGGAGGCGCTGCAGCCATCCGTGCCAAAAAGGCCTTCACTACCCTGGCAAGCGGTATAGTTCCAGAAGTTACGATCGCGGAATAAAGGGCCTTTACCCGGGCTGCCCCAGTTACCGCTAAAGTTAAATTCCGATTTCTCGCAGGACATTGGAACTAAGTTGGTCCAGGTTCCTTTTTCATCTCCCGCATCGGCAGGATTACGGTAATCGCCATAATACGTACATTCGAATCCAAAGAAACTGGACGAACGGGAATCATGGTACATTCCATGTGCTTTTTTACCTACAAAGGCCACCAGTCGTGTTCCGGCAGGAACATTACGCCAGTCTTTGGTATACCAGCCCGCATGTTGGAAATAGGTTACAGTAAGGATTTTTTGAGTCGATTTTTTAAATTGTACCACCACATGCTCCAGGTCATAATCATGGCCGCCCTGTCCGGCTGCACAAGGCTCCTGGCGTTTGTATACGAACCAGTATTCGATAAATACTTTATCCGTATCCGTTGGGTACTGCTGTACATCATAATAGGTAGGGAATTCCGGGGTAGCAGGGGAAGTCGCATTGGTCAGAATCATTTGCCCGCCACATACGATACTGGTCGGATTGGTACTTGCCCAAATATCTTCTACAGATGTTGGATAGTCGGGAGCGGCACGGTCAAATTTTACCAGCGGTGCAAACTGGGCAGCCCAGGAAGCAGCCGTAGCACCCGATATTTTGGTAGGGCTTTCGACACAGTTGCAATTTAAAAATGGATTGGTATTTACCACAGCTGCTTTGGCAGCAGTACCCAAATCACCTTCAGATCCTTCGATCTCCGGTGTGGAACATTGTACAATAGTAAAGGCAAGAACGCTGCACAGGGCAAGCACTTTAAAAATATTATTTTTCATCTTTATAGGTTTTAGTGAAATAAGACTTGAAACTGATTTACTAGCTTTATAAAGAAGAGATAACCACGACTCCCTGCAAAGAACTACTTTTCCTTCGAATCGTAGGTGTGCAAATTATTGTGATACCGTTATTGGTGTGTTAAGCGAATTTTGGAGAAGCGTGTTGCAATGGGAGTGACATACTATTCTTAATGATTTGATGTTTCGTTAAAAAGTATTCCAAACTATCATCTTAGAAGTAAATTACCGGAACGGCTGTTGTTTAAAATGTATTTTTTATATTTATAAAAAAGAACCCGTATGACTATAGCCATTATAAGTAAACTAGAAGATATCTGGACCTTAGCGATTATTCATCTTTTCCTGGCAGTTCTGGCAATTTATAAACTCTTTACGACCGAAAAGAGCCAGGGGATCAAACTCGTTTGGCTCCTGTTAATACTATTGGTTCCTTTTGTCTTTTCAATCGTATACCTCTTCAAATTGTATTTAGAAAAGGAGAAAACAAATCGGTAAAGATTCCATGATAAAGCACCAGCAATACTGGTGCTTTTTTGTTGTAGTCTTCTTTTTATGTATTAATTGTTGGCCACAATTTGGAAGGGTTGCCTGATGATTATTGCTACTACAGATTTAGAATAATACGATTATTTTTTGTTTTTATTAAATAGGTACTTGTTTTTTTAGGATTTATTGTATTGATTTGTGATGCTAACCATAAATCATCTCTTAGAAATGAAAAAACTATTCATCCTATCATTCGTATTATTGTCCACATTATGCTATTCCCAAGCCGAGGAAACGGGCAAGGCTTTTATTACGACACTTTTTGGAAAAAAAGACATGGCCAAATCCATTACGTATTTAGATGCCACGATATCGAGTGAATTGACCAAAGAGAACTTGGGCGAAATCATCCAGCAGATTGAAGGGCAGCTGGGGAAATTCAAGAGCATTATCAGCGTAAAAAAGGAAGGTAGCGTATTCTATTATTATAGCGATTTTGAAAAAGCAAAAATCGATATCCAATTGTCCTTTACCGAAGCCAATAAAATTAATGGTTTCTATTTTGTACCCCATGAAGAGAAATAAAGAATAACGATTGCTACAGCATGACTAACCCCGAAGTGTACTTCGGGGTTTTTTATAACCCATTTTGAAAATTATAGTGCTATTTAGGAGATTGGTACTAATGATTTAAATTTCACTTTACGGCAAACCGTAAGGAAGTCAAAATGCGATGCTTTAGGTTTGTTATAGCAAATAAACCAACTATGAAAAAGAATATAGCATTAGCATTCCTGAGTTTCCTGATGTATTCCTGTGCCACTTATGACCTGGCGACAGTGAATGAAGATACCAAAATCTATAGTTCCCGGGACAATGGATTATCTGAGATTACGGTTATCCCCAAAGACAGCTACATTTATGTAAAAGGCAGTAAAGCCTACAAGAAAGTAAAATCCGGGATTTATGAAGGCTGGGCATACAATCCGGTCTATACTTCCATCGCTTCGGGCGTTACCACCACGACACACACTACTTTAACGACCACGACTAAAAGCAGTTCCAGTAGTAGTACCTCTTCCTCCCAAACCAAAAGTGATACCCCATCTGCGGGTAAAAGCGTACATGTAAAAGGCTATACCCGTAAAGATGGAACATATGTAAAACCACATACGAGAAGTTCGCCGGGGAGGAGGAGATAAAGAATATATTAATTGCTTGGCGTAGTTTGAAAAGAAAAAAATATCTTGCAATTAAGGATAAATTACCATTATTACTAATAGGCTTTTCATATAATTGTTTTTAATTTACATATTAAAAAATAAAAAAACTTAATTGTAGTAGGATATATTTTTATTTTTTAATATTTTTAGTCAAACATAAGAGACGTTATCCTACTTTTGTCCCATTAATAAAAAAAAAATGAAAATATCCCTAATGGTTAGGAATATAGTAGTTGTCGGTACATTCATACCATCAAAATTTGATAAGTTTTTCTTTATAAAAAATCAAATTTTTACTGAAAAAGAATTAGATGACTCATTGTTCACAGAACATTTTTCCCGTATTGATACCCAAAAATAAGTCTATTTATAACTAAATCTTCATTGAGTATTACTCTGAAGGATTTCGAATTTGAAGATAATATTGATTTGGTATTGCATGAAATTATAAAAAATTCAATAGTGAATTGTAGTGCTATAGGAGTTAATTATAATTATTATATGTTTCTCGATGATAGACTTTTAGAAATAAGTAAACGACATTTTTATCAAGACAGTAAACTAGTTAATAATTTTTTTAATTCCGATGATGTTGCTTTTGGTTTTTATGTTTCTAAAGATTATAAACAGTCGCGCTTAAAACTCGATATAAAACCTTTTATAGTAGCTTCATTAAATGATAATATATCGAGGAATGTACTTGCATTTGATTTTAATTTTCACTCTGATTTAGAGGAAGATAAATGTCAAGAACAGATTTTAAGTATTCTTAAAGATGTGCCATCCTATACTGAAGAAAGTAAAAAGATAATGGAAATTTATTATGAATGATATCAAAATAGAATATCGTAGAAAAGATGTAGATACTTCTACTCCTGAATTTGTCAAACTTAATATTGATAATAATTTTCAGTCAACTATTAGAAAAGATGCTTATTTGTTTGCAATTGCTGAAGGAGAAGAATGCAGATGGCATATTGGAGAATTAAACACTCACGTCAGCGGAATTTACGGCGTCATGGATAATTACCAAAAGAAGGAGCACTTTCTTATGAAAGCGGTAAAAAATCTTTTGAAAAAAAATGAATTTTTGCAACTAACTTTGCAAATGGAGCAGGAATTATTGGATCATGAAGGTTTTTTTGAAGAATTAGAAAGAAATGAAGATAAATATTTAATTCAGATGGATGAAAATTTTAAGTATGAAAATTTTAAGTTTATATCTCATATTATGAATAAGCTTGAAAGAGATTTCTCAAGCGATGAAATAGCTGAATTGTTTTCTGTTCCAATTGAGTTAGTAAATAATTTTATTGATGAACATTATAAAACTCTTCATTTATGAAAGGTGTCTGGAATGGTTCTGCAATTGAATGTGCTGCTGCAGAAGTAATATCAAGAAAAATTATACCTTCATCCTATATGGAGATAAATAATGTAGGAAAATGTTTAGTTTATAAGTGCTATAGAAATAGCGAAGCGAAGGTGTTAAAAGAATTAAAGCCTAAAAAGGCTTTACATAATCAGAATTCATGTTTAAATATTGATGATAGGGTAGAAGGTGAAAATTTGCTTATAGTAGTTAACATTAAGAAAATATTAAAAATTGAATTAAAAAATCATACATCTACGCATAAAGCACAATTCGTTAATACATCTAACTATACATACGCAGAAATTTCACGTCAAATTCCTTGCATTCCCTTATTAGATCCACCAATTGTATTTAAACCAGTTATAATTGAAAAATAATAGTGTAGAGATTTATAATTTAATAATTTTATTATTAAACTTTATGATAAGAGTATAATTCTTAGCTCAAATATTACAACTTCATGATCCCGAAGCTCCCCCTTCGGGGTTTTTTATACCCCAACCTCAAAAAATCCTAACTTCAATTTAAAAAAATAACCAAAAACCATCCTATCCCAAATATTTTTCCAATCTTTGTAACGCGAAATTTATCATTACATACATCCTTTTTAGACTATGTCTGAAAATCCAAAAAGTTTAATCTCTTAGGAGGTAGCAAATCGGTGCAAGTCCGTGGTTTTTCACATAGTCTAAGGAGTATTGATAAATTTCGCAGTGACTACCTCTCATTTTAAACTTTGGAAAATATGCGAAATTTAGACACCAGCAAGGCGTTGCCAGGCAACAAAATTGCATCTTCCGTACTTTTGGACCGGCTCTACGAGTACAACTCCCAACTTTTTAGCGAATTTGATTTTAGGGCGGTACGGCAATGTATCGAATCCTTGTTATTAGGTTGGATTGCCTCCGATCATGCGATTGAGGCTACCCAAAAAAGGACGGCCATTTACCAGTTCAACCGGCGGTTACTGGATTTCCTACACTGTTCGGAAGTATTTTATACTGCCAAAACCCGGTCAGAATCCGATACTGTTCTTCCACACCCTTTGATTTCGGAAGGCTATATCAAAAATGTGGATGTATTTTACTTAGATGCCTTTATGGAATTCTGTAGTACACTACAACCCAGGCAGGCCATCAAATACTTCCGGGCCATTCAGTATGCGTGGTTGCACATGGAGTATGCCGATGATTGCACCACCCGCTGCGAAACCATCTTTTACCATAAAGAGATTGCCAGTTACCTCAAGCGCATTTATAAATTGTATGCACATTCCTGTACCGCTACGGCATTAGCCTAAAAACCCTTGTCGTTAATTTTTGCACTACTTCTCCCAATAGTACCATTTTATGGCAGCGCTATAGTGCAACTTTGGCTATAGTTACTGCCTGTATTTCGTCTTTATACAAATTTGTCCAGCCCCTAAAAAGTGGTTCCATCATGGTTTTAATACGTCGGGTGACGTATTAAAAGTGGTCTCTGACGTATTTTAATACGTATAGGGACGTATTAAAAGTGGTTCCCGACGTATTTTAATACGTAGTGGTACGTATTAAAAGTGGTCTCCGACGTATTATAATACGTCCGGAACGAGACTGGTCGAAATTTTGTGTAAACAGTTCTTAGTGTTTAATATTACACCTTTCTCCAAATATGACCAAGAACTGATTCATGATTAATCCCCAGCTTGGTATTGCATTTATCCAGCTTTTTTCACAATTTTGTATTGCTAAATAGACTGATTTCTTGACGCTTTTTTCATCTGGGAACTGCACTTTTGTTTTGGTATATTTTCTAATTCCCCTGTTTAAGTTTTCTATTGTATTTGTGGTGTACATTATTTTCCTGATTTCAGCAGGATAGGCCAAAAAAGGCATGAGATTTTCCCAATTCTTTTCCCAGGAGCAAACGGCATATTTATATTTTGCTTCCCAGTTTTTTTTAAATTCAGCCAGAGCTAAAACGGCTTCTTCCTGATTTATTGCAGTATATACTTCTTTCATTGCACTGCAAAATGCTTTTCTATCCTTAACTACTACAAACTTAAGGCTATTCCTTATTTGATGAACAATGCAAAGCTGGGATTCTGTATTTGGAAAAACACCTCTGATAGCTTTTGTAAATCCGGTAAGGTTATCTGTACAGGCAATGAGAATATCCTTTACTCCACGAGATTTTATGTCAGAGAGTACAGTCATCCAAAATGAAGCCGACTCTTCTTTATTTAGCCACATTCCTAATACTTCTTTCTTACCATCTGTTTTTAGTCCGATTACAATGTAAATTGCATGGTTTTCATATTTCCCATCTGTTCTTACTTTCATATGCACAGCATCCATCCAAACAATCAGATACTGTGGTTCTAAAGCCCTTTTAGTCCATAAATCAACATCAGCCAGTATTCTATCAGAGATGGTCGAAATCGTGGACTCACTTACTGATATCCCATAAACTTCTTTAACTTGTTCTACAATATCACTACGGGTCATTCCACGACTGTACATTCCTAAAATAGCATCTTCAATCTTTTCACTCATCGATTGGCCTTTTCCGATGACCTGAGGCTCGAATTCACCATTTCTATCCCGGGGAATAGCCAGGACCATATTGCCCAAAGTCTCTGATTTTATATTCTTTGAGAAAGAACCATTACGGCTATTGCCTGTATTGTATCCGTCAATATTATGCTTCTCATATCCCAGATGAGCATCCAATTCTCCCTGGAGTAGCTGTTCAATGCCTTGTTTATACAGGTCTTGAAAAAAAGTATGGAAGTCTTCTTTGTTTTTAAATTGCTTTGCAAAATCTTTGGGTAATTTACCATCTTCGATCATAATCCGCTCTTTTTAAATTATTTAAATGTAGTTCTTTTAAATTCTATACTTAATGATCTGTTGTTTTTTGGCTAAGCCTTAAAATCTCAAATCAAATTAAAATCAATTTCTACGTTTACACAATCTAACGACTACTCCCTAAAGCCATTACGGTACTGTTGCAGCAATAAATAACAATCCTTTACAGGCTTGTATTTTGACAGAATACATAGACTGCAAAAGCACCTTAGCAATGAGGTGCTTTTGTCGTATTGGAGTACCACCTTTACTATCATTAAAAGTCCGACATCTACAAGATGAAATAGTTGTGATAATATATATGGTTATCTGATATTTTTCATATTTTTACTTTTACAAAGTTAAATTTGTAAAACCCCTCTTCGTACAAATTCCCCGATAAAAAATCAAATTGCGTATAAAGCATTCCGATGCCTAATGGAATGCCTTTGTCTTTTAGGCAGATTATTATTTGTCACATGACGACTAATACGCTCAATCTATGCTTTTATAGTCCTGGCAGTAGCAGGCTATACTAAGGCTGTCTTTTGTATAATGAATACCAACATAAAACCAATCGCGGATGCAGAAACACTACTTGCTTGTCGTATTATTTCCACTGCTTACCTTAGGACAGAGTGCGGACCAGAATTATGTAAAAACGACCACGTATAAAAAACCGGTGACACAGGTGTATTCTGGTATTCCTGAACCCGATGAGGCGGATATCCAGATTACTTATTTTGATGGATTAGGCCGCCCGATGCAGCAACGTGCCCACCGGCAGTCCGGCAGTGGCAAGGATTTGGTCACGCCGATTGCGTATGATGCCTTCGGGCGCCAGGTAAAACAATACCTGCCCTATCCCACAGAAAGCGCTTCACTTGCTTATGATGGGAATGCAATAACGGCACTTGAAACCTATTACAACACAGCTGTTGGAGCGGCGCAACCCTATTTCGAAACGACTACTAATCCTTATAGTGAAACGCTTTATGAAGCTTCTCCATTAAATAGGATACTCCGGCAAGCCGCTCCCGGGAATGATTGGGTGATGGGCAGCAATCATGAAATAAAAACAGAGTATCACGCGAATTCCGTTGCAGATACCGTACGCTATTTTAAAGCCTCGGCAACCTGGGACGGCAGCCTGTATAATGTCGCGTTAACAGCAGCAGGGACTTCAAATTATGACCCCGGGCAATTGTATAAAACGATAACCCGGGATGAAAATGACACCCCAACGGAAGAATTTAAAGACAAGGAAGGCCGTGTAGTACTGAAAAGAGGATATAACAATACGGTACCGCATGATACGTATTATGTATTTGATCAATATGGCAATCTTACCTATGTGATGCCACCGATGGCTGATGGAATCATTAGTCCAACTGTTTTAGACGAGGTGTGCTACCAGTACAAATACGATAGCCGTAACCGTTTGGCAGAGAAAAAACTACCAGCGAAACAATGGGAGTATATTGTTTATGATAAATTGAATCGTGTAGTAGCCACAGGTCCTGCCTATTCGCCATTTGGTGATGGGATTGTTGGCTGGATGGTCAATTATTACGATGCTTTTAACCGTCCGGCTTATAGTGGGTGGTTTCCGGGAGATGTGACGGGCGTTAGCCGTAATAATCTTCAACAGGGTATATTGGGACAGGTCAATTCAGCAATTCGTGGACCTTATACGATTGATAATATAACCGTAGATTATGAAAACCGGAATCTTCCGGCAGGTTTTAAACTACTTCGGGTAGATTATTATGATGATTATAATTTTCCCAACGCCCCTACCGATTTTACCGCCACAGCAACAGCGGCCGTATATTATAACAACAGTACCCTAAAACCCAAAGGACTACCTACTGGTAACTGGACCCGTACTATTCAGGCAGCAACTGATAGTGCCGGGGCAACTGCCTATATGTTGTATGATCTCAAAGCCCGGGTAGTACAAAGCCATACTACCAATTACCAGGGCGGTTTTACCCGAGTGGAGCAGCAATATGATTTTGTCGGCAAAGTTTTAAAAAGTAGTACAACACATAACAATCAGGGCACCACAGCTGCAATAACCACCACCGAAAGTTTTGAATATACCAACCAAAATCGCTTACTACGCCATAAACATCAGGTGAATGCCCTGGCAGAAGAGGTATTGGCCGAGAATACCTATAATGAAAGAGGGGAGCTGACCCGGAAAAGAGTAGGAGGCATTCCAGGGAATCCTTTACAAAATGTAGATTATGAGTATAATTCCAGAGGATGGCTGACTACTATTAATCCTGCAGAAACAAGGACCTACGCTCCTTTTGACCTTTTCTTTTTTAAGATCAATTACAATACAGTGGAAAATGATTTATGGGGAACAATACCCAAATTGTATAACGGCAATATCTCGGAGACATTTTGGAGGACCAGATCTGATGGGGTTTGGAGAAAATACGGCTATGTGTATGATGGATTAAATCGTTTTATACAATCCTATTACCAGCGTCCTAATGACACCAATCCTGTTACAAATTCTTATAGTGAAGGGGTGGACTACGATAAAAATGGAAACATCTTTATTTTGATTCGTTTTGGAGGGCAGGATAGTGCGCCGCTGCGGACGATTGATGAATTGCATTATACGTATGATCCCAATAGCCCGAACAGATTGATGAAAATAAAGGATAGTACCAATAGCCCTCAGGGTTTTAAAGACAGTCCAACCGATACGGATGATTATACGTATGACGACAATGGCAATATAACCGTGGACAATAATAAAGGAATTACTACCATTAGCTACAACCATCTGAACCTTCCCGTGAAAATAGTTTTCGGTAGTGAAAGTCAAAAAAATGAATACCTTTATGATGCGGTGGGTACCAAATTACAGAAGAAGGTCACAGAGGGCGCAACCATAGCCACAACGGATTACTCAGATGGATTCCAATATAAGGATGCGGTATTGCAATTTTTCCCAACGGCTGAAGGGTATGTGAATTGTACCACAGGGATGTATAATTATGTTTACAATTATACCGATCATTTGGGTAATGTCAGGGTTTCCTATGCTAAAGATCCTGTAGATGGCCTCACTAAAATTATAGACGAAAATAATTATTATCCGTTTGGATTAAAACATGCGAATTACAATTCGTATGTTCCGGTAAACACTTATAATTATAAGTACAATGGGAAAGAATTACAGGAGGAACTGGGGCTGAATATGTATGATCATGGGGCTAGGAATTATGATCCTTCCATTGGAAGATGGATGAATATGGATCCGCTCGCTGAGGTATCAAGACGTTTTAGTCCTTATACTTATGCGCTTAATAATCCTTTGCGTTATATTGATCCAGATGGGATGATGGCTGTTGAAAATGAAGACTTTATTGATATAGACATTAACACTGGTAGCATTAGTATTACAGAAACTGAAGGTAATGATATTGTAAGAGCGGTAGATAATGGTAGTGTGACTCAATCATATGAGTATGGTGAAAATGGTAGTTTTAAGACAGAGAATTCTATACAAGAGGAAAATGTTTTAGGCTTTAAAAACACAACTGTAAAATCC
The DNA here is from genome assembly GCF_003076475.1 of Flavobacterium kingsejongi. NCBI lineage: Bacteria > Pseudomonadati > Bacteroidota > Flavobacteriia > Flavobacteriales > Flavobacteriaceae > Flavobacterium > Flavobacterium kingsejongi. The sequence goes on from NZ_CP020919.1 coordinate 2,336,096, forward strand.
AATAATATTGAAAAGCTGCAAACTCTTTTCGAATTTGCAGCTGAAAATACGAATGTTGAATTTGGTTTGATTAATGCTGAAAAAAACGGAGTTAATTTATCTACTCTAACAACAATTGGGGAAAAGGAAAGTGTAAATGCCAATCTAATTGCAAAGAACATGAGTGAATTAGGATATACTATAAAAAATGTTTCACACAGCCACCCTAATGGAACACAGAGCGAACCAACTGGTTTTAATCCGGATGGTAGTAAGGTTGGAATTTTTGATAAAAGAGCAGATATGGATAATGCTAAGGCTTTACAAAATAGGCAGCAGCAAAAAATAATATTTAAGGTATTTCAGCCATCTACTAATTCAGTATTTAAATATGATGGAGAAGGATTTACAAAGTATAAGTTTAAAAATTAGTTACTATGAAAAAAAAATATACTATATTATGTTTTCTCTTTTTTTTGTAATGTGTGCATCACGTACAAATAAAACAAATTCTGACAATGTAATTTTGAAAAAGGAATTAAAAGAAGTAATAAATTTATATTTGAATTACAACGGAAATAGGCATTTAAATCATAAACGATATTACATAAGTCTTGGAATTGAAAAAATTCCAAATGGAATAACTAGAATTTACTTAGCTAATGAATTTAGATATTCGGACTCAATCCCTAATAATTTTTATGGCAGAACAACTTATAAAAACTATCAGATATTAGTATCCGGTGATTTCAATCAAGAATTACTGTCTATTGATAAATCTAAAAAAATATTACAAAAAGAGTATTCAGGTGTTATTCTATTAGAGAGTAATCCTTTACAATGGAAAATAGATTTAGATCAAAAACTTAGAATTATAAGATTTAAAGATAATGTAGGTGGTACGACAATTCCTACTATGTATAAAAACTTGTAATATGGGATTTTTAAAAGATAATTTTACAAGACTGATCATTCTAGTAATTGTAGCGATAGGATTTTTTATTATTATTGATTATTTTACACCAAATGAAAATTTTTATAAAAGGATGCTAATGATGAGAAAGCAAGAATCATATTCTGGTATTATAATAGAGAAATATATTGATAAAGCAGAGCATTCAACACCAATGTTGAGACTTACTGATACAGTTATATCTTTAGAAAATGACTTTTGGGATAGTATAATGGTTGGCGATTCCATTGTGAAAATTAGGGGACAGGCAGAAATAAATGTATACAGAAAAGATACTACTAAAATAATATTTGATTATGATGATTATTTTAAAGAATTAATTGAAAGGAGTAAAAAACAATGAGAAAACTAATCCTATTTTTTCCTGTCTCTCTTCTCCTTACACTATCCCTGTGCGCAAAAGCAGTATAAAAAAGCAGTAGGTAGTATACAGGATAAGTTGCCACAGTATTCTAAAGAAAAAAAATAAAAGAAAGTTTATAATGCCATTAAAAATAATTCTACCATTGTTATTATTCTTTGTATTGATGAGCTGTGATAAAACAAAAACAACTTATTATGAGAATGGTAAACTCAAATTAATATATAATCTCAATTCATTCGGGAAAAAAGAGGGATTGGAAAAAATATTTTATCCAAATGGTCAAATATTATCATTGATTAATTATGAAAATGGAGTGTGGATCGACTCTATTGTTAAGTTTGATAACGATAAAGCTATAGCATCTATTTTGAAAAAGGATAACGGTGTGTTTGTTTTGAAAAATTTCACAAAAGGTGTGGTGGATAGCGAGGGTAAGGTGGATAGCCTTTTAAGACCGATAGGATGGTGGCTCTTTTATAAAAACCATAAAGTTTATAAAACAGAAGAAAAAATAATTGTCGAGAATCAGAGCATTACTAATAGAAGAAATATTTATCAGGATAGTAAAATAGATTCAATACGGAGCGACTTTTATACCTTAGCCATACCTTCAGCGATAATCAAGGATAAGCAATATTCTTTTAAATTAAAATACCATTTTGATGAAACAGGTGAAGATAAAAATCTTTTGGGCAAAACATATTATTTTTTAATGATGTCGAATGCTATAAATGATGATTTTTCCAATTTGAACAGAATTACTTTAGATACATTTGTACCCATTCAAAAGGGGGAATTTATTTATAATTTAGGCTTTAGAACTGTGGGAGATAAAAAAATCAGAGGGATAATTGAAAAATCCACGATGGTTAATAAAAATGGAAAATTAATTATTACGAAATCAAGATTATTCATAAACGAAAAACTTAAAATTGCTCTCCAACCATTAGAATAAAATTTGTGCTATTAAGCCTGCTTCAATTTAAGGATAATACTCAATACTACGGGATTCTATTATTGCCGGCTTTCCGTCTTCGGAAGTGGTTACGGACTTTTTCCAGTTGCCTTGTGTATCGTACGTATACGTAGTGTGGGATTTGGTTGTTTTGCCAGCAACTGTAGTAGTCATTACAATTGGGTTGCCGTGTGAATCGTTTTCAAAAAGAATATCGAGATTATCAATCATAGAGCCTTCGGTCGTCATTCTGCTATAAAAATCAACGCCAGCATATTCATAGGTTACTTTTGTCAATACTTCTTTATTCTTAAAAATCGTATGGCTTACCTGATTCCCGTGATTGTCAAATTCCTCGATCACAGTAGGATCAGAGTTACCTTCCGGGATGTGCTTTCGTGTAATTCCTTTGGGTGTAATTTCTATGGTGACATGATCCTTTGGCAAATCTTCATATTCAAAATGGAACACAAGCATATTCAACTGTCCTTTACTGCTGTATTGGTAAATCGTGTAATTGTTGGGAATACCATAGGAATAAGCCGTTTGTTTTTGGAGTAAGCCTTTAGTGTCGTATTCATTTTGGGAACTAATATTCCCCTCATGATCAAGGATGCTTAGGGATTTTACTTTGCCTTTCAGGTTATTCCTTTGCAGGTCGGTCTTTATTTTCGGTACCGATTGAGCAAAGAGACTGGCTGTAAAAAAAATAAGTAAGAGTGTGATATGGTTTCTCATCGGATATACTATGGCGTGCTATAATTCAAATTTACATTTTTTTCGTAAAAGTTTAATGAAGGTTTGAACGTACTCTTAATAATAGTCAATCGTTCGTTTTTCGATATACTGTACCATACCGTTTTGAGAATAGGCGGTACGTTGTATCCAGTTTCCCTTAGTATCATACTGGTAGGTAAAAGTGGTGGTGGTTTCGGGAATCGATTGCGCGATCCATAGTTTGGTTGCGGCATCCCGATAGGTAAGTCCGCTATAGGCTCCTTCGCCTTCAATCTGGGTAAGGGGATTCCCATTGAAATCATTTTTGTAGGTAAATTGCTGGTGCAAATTGGCAGGGCTTTTTTGCCACAACCGCTGTATCACACAATGGTTATGCTCATCAAATGCCTGTTGGCGTTGTGCGGTCAGTTCGCCTCGAGGGGTATATTCTGCTATGCTGATGAGGTTGCCATGGATATCCCGGACCTGGATGGTTTTCCATTGGAAGCTTTTATGCGAATAATTAGGGTAATAATACCGGATACTTTCTTTTTTCAGGGTATCATTTTTATAGCAGATGGCATAGGATTTTAAACGTTCCGCAGCAAGTTGGTCTATAGTATAGCCGATCAGAATGCCTTTGGAATCATAGCGGTACAACTCCCTGGTAGTAGGTATGCCATTATGGGCTGTCGTAATCTCGCTATGGTACCCTTTTTTGGTATAGCGTGTACAGCGTTCCAGGCGTGGCACAGCCTTTTCAGCAATCCGGTCCTGAACCAGGGAATCATAAGTGCTGTGGCAAAGCTGCCTGACTTTTCCCTTTAACCGGGTATCCCTCCAGTCGTTTGGTAATACCTGTGCCGGGCCACAAGAAAGTAATATGATGCCCACAAAAAGAAGTATAACAATTTTCTTCATGTCTTAAGGATAATATTTGAACAGTAGCAATAATACTAGCGATTGCTTCATAGTTATAGGCTTACTTATAATATTCAATGATACGTTTTTTTAAAACAGGGACATCCGCAGTACCACTTACCGTAGTCCGGGTAATCCAGTTGCCCCAGCTGTCAAAAGTATAGGTATAATGGCTGGTCCACTGTTGTGTAGGGATTTCTTTCTTTCCTTTTTCAGGTTTTGAAAGCGGAGTTATTTTTACCGATTCACTGATGGGATTTCCTTTGTCATCATTCGTATAGGTTATTGACTCATGAGTACCCGTATTAAAATTATCGACCTCATGAGCCGTTTGATAATGATGTGTATCATAGTCATATCGCTGGATGAGGTCAAATTCCCGGGACTTGTCAGTAAGGTTGATTTTGTAGGATACGTTGATCAGGTCCCCAACAGTATTGTATTTGAAAATCCCAAAAAGGAGTGGTTCTCCCCAATCGATTTTGTTCAGGGTAATCGTTTGTGCATCGGTTTTTGTAGCTAATGCCCGTGAAGTGGGCTGCAGATCAGCAGTGGTTGTGATGAGTTCTTTTAAAACTGTTTCCCCTTCATATTTCAAAATTACATTGGTCGCAAATACGCCCGAATATTCCTGTTTTTCCTGGGTTTTATAGCCTTTTGAATTGAAGGTTTTGGTATTGACGAGAATTGGTTCTACGGTATCCTGTTGGGTAAAAGTAGATTCGGTGAGTTGTTTTACCGGGCCTTGTAGGTTATGTTGTTGCCACCCATTTCTTGGTTCAGTCTTAGTGAAAGCTAAAGCAAACAGAGTACCGAAAAGTAGAGCGATTATTGTTTTCATAGAGTGGGAGGTTAATGCTGTTTGTTGTACTGCTTTTAATTTCCAAAAGAGAATTGTTCCCAAAGGCTAAATGGTTGTATTGTAATTTAACTAAGAAAATGCTACTGGTTTTTGAGCGTGTTTATTGGCGGTAGTATGCAAAGTACTGCTTTATTTTCTGCTGTCCAATTCTTGCCGAAGATAACTTCGATGCGCTAATAGTATTCTATTTCCTGCTTTTCGGTTACAACGGTTCCGCTATCAGTTACTATTGTTTTTAGCAGCCAGTTTCCAACAGCGTCATAGGTGTAGGAAGAATGTTGTAGGACTTCTTTTTCCGGATGCTGGGAGGATATCGTAATCGGATTTCCATTAGTGTCATTATCATAGCGTACTACAACATCGGGGATAGTTCCGGGATAATGATGGGTGGTTTGAATCTTATAGCCCAGGCTATCATAGGTATTTATAGTTTTTGATTCGAAGTTACGCCTCTCCACTCCATATTTTATTTCTGAGATAAGATGGCCGTTAGCATCATAAATGCGTGTCATCTCCGGATGGGAGTTGGGTGTGGCGTGCCTGAAGTGATAGGTATTGCTTTTTTGTAGCGGATGATAGCTATGGCTAATTTCGAAAACCCTGTTTCGCTTACTATCGGGCATATAGCTGTATACATAAGAATCCAGGAGGCCTTTAAGCGTATAGCGATAGGTTATGGTGCTATCGGGGGTATCATGTTCTACGGACGGTACTGTATAATATTTAATTTCGAAGAGATTGCCCCGCGGATCAAAGTAATAGACGTCTTTTACATCCAGTTGGCGGTACCGCGTCAATGTTTTTACAGCGCCTTTCAGGTTCAGGCTTTCCCAGTCGGTCCTGATCTTGTATTCCGGTTTACAGCCTGCAATTGCAAAGAGCAGTAACAGGAGCATGGTTTTCTTTTTCATAGTTTCTGGTCGAATTAAACGAACGCTACAGCAAGAGCAAAAGTAAATCACCCTATCGGATCGTGATGACTGTAAACGTTTTAAGAATAATAGATAAGGACATTTATGCTATTCGGTAATTTGGATACCATTATCCGGAATATGGCTACTTGAAAAAGGGACTGCTTCCGTAGCTTTGTACCGTATAAAAGTAGAAATCCAAATGCAATATCAGTTAGGAAACCAGGTACCAGGTACCAGGTGCAAGGATAAGCGGTATAACAGCATTAGTTTTTCCTGATTTTTATCTCTAAATTTAACCACTATACAACAAAACTATGGATATCAAAGAAGCAAAAGTAATTATAACCGGTGGGAGTACCGGAATAGGCTATGAGACAGCAAAATTATTGGTGAGCAAAGGGGCTTCCGTAGTCATTTGTTCCCGTAATCAGGCAGTAATTGAAAAGGCAGCACAGGAAATAGGTGCGATAGGCCTGGCGGCAGATATTTCTATTGAAGCGGATGTACAGGCTTTATTCACTGCTGCGTCCGAGAAATTAGGTGGACTGAATGTCGTAATCAATAATGCCGGAATTGGCTATATTGGATCGCTGGTGGAAACCTCTGTGGACAACTTTACCAAAATTTGGGAAACCAATGTCAAAGGTGCTTTTTTAGTAGGTCGGGAAGCGGCTAACCATTTTATTCTGCAGCGTAGTGGGAATATTGTAAATATAGCTTCTACGGCAGGGCAAAAAGGATTTGCTGGCGGCACTGCTTATTGTGCGAGTAAATTTGCCGTATCGGCGATGACCGAAAGCTGGCGTGCTGAATTGCGTAAAGATAATATCCGGGTGATGCAGGTAAACCCGAGTGAAGTGGTAACACCTTTCATTGAAAAATGTGGTTTCGAACCGACGAACGTAGCCTCCAAATTAAAACCTTCCGAGATTGCCCATACCATTGTAGCCATGTTAGAAATGAATGATATCGGTTTTATTACCGATGCCACTGTTTGGGCGACCAATCCGTAAATTCCGGATGTGATACAAAATGAAAACTACAGTCTCTCGGTTGTAGTTTTTTATTTGGGCTTACCATACATTTTCGATCGTGTAATCCGTACCATTTACGGCAAATGAAAATCCCACTGCTTTACCGATCATCTGGCTGGCTAATGGGGACTTTGGCGATACTGCAAATACGGCTTTCCCCTCTATTGTGATTTTGGGCAAGGCAATACTGATAAACAGTAAGAGGCCATTTGCCTGTACCAGGCTGCCAAGGACAATAATTTCCGAAGCCGCTTCGGGATCAATTTTATCCAGTACGGCTTTCTGGTCGAGTATTTCAGCCAGCTTGTAGTTGAGTTTTTCCTGTTCCAGATGCATCATGGATAAAGCTGTTTCATGTTTATCCCCTGCCGATCCTTTGGCATCATTTTTAGAATCTTCTGTCAATGCCGAAATCATATCCCGGAATGCATCAATTTTATCCTGAACCTGCTGTTGGTAATACTGGTAGATCTTCTGTTTTAATGTCATGGTAAATAAATTGGCAAATGGATACCCGGCAAATTTAAGCGAATATTCGGATCATGCATAAGCCGATAAGATAATCTATTGTAAAACAGAAATCATTCAGGCATCCTTCTGTCGGTATTTTTTCTCTTTTGCCCCTTACGATTGTCCGTTCTTCCCTATGTCTGATTCGATAAAAAACACCAACTTTATGCTATAATAAATTGATATACAGGATAAATAGGGACAAAGTCGAATTTTAAATACTACTATTATGGCAATTCAGCAAAAAATAACAGCTAACTTATGGTTTGACGGACAGGCAGAAGCTGCAGTACAATTTTATACCGGGATTTTCAAAAATGCATCCATAGGAAGGGTGACGCGATATGGAAAAGAAGGTTTTGAATTCCATGGCAAGCCCGAAGGTACAGCAATGACGATCCAGTTTTACCTGGAAGGGCAGGAGTTTGTTGCCCTGAATGGCGGCCCACAGTTTAAATTTACCGAAGCACTATCCTTTATTGTAAATTGTGACACCCAGGAGGAGATTGATTATTACTGGGAACGGCTTTCCGAAAAGGGCGATCCGGCAGCGCAGGTATGTGGCTGGCTCAAAGATCAATATGGACTTTCCTGGCAGATTGTACCTACACTATTGGTAGACCTGATAACGAATGCAGAAGGGGCAAAGGCGCAGAAAGTGATGCATGCCCTGATGGGGATGAAGAAAATCAATAGTAAAGAATTACAAGAAGCCTTTGATAGTTAGGTACCAGCTATAATTATAATAAGGGCTACCCCAATACCATCAGGAAGCCCTTATAATTGCAGTTCTTGCGAATTTGTTTTTAATTGTGGAATCTATTATTGATGATGATAGTCTTAAGTTTTAACTTTAGGTCGGTACTGGTATCAGAAATCATCTGCTCATTGGATGGAAAAGGAACTTGTTTTTTATCAAAATAGCTATAGTAACCCGTATCAGCGGCTTTTTTGTTGCCTTTGTATTTGGCATAAATGGATTCAAAAACAAATTCACTGGACAAGGGAAATGATCCTATAAGTTGGTTCGATTTTAAATTTAGATATTCAATTTGTGCTTTCACAAAACAGGATTTGTATTGGCGAAATTCATAAATGGTTACTTTTCCATGTGTATAATTCGGGACTTTTACGGGATTGCCTTTGCCGTCTTTAACAGTATTTCCCTTTCCATCAACTTTATTCTTTTCTCCGTCTTCTACATCCCTTTCTTTGACAAATTCTTTTTCATGTGTTTGTTCCGGAGAAATTACAATGTCTTGAAAACGAATTGTAAGGCTATAATCGTAGGAGATGTTTTTATCTTTACTATTATGAAAAATTGTCCATTGGTCATCGAGCCCAAAAGTGCTAAAATCGAGCAGCTCATTTTGCAAGCGTTTAGGGATGGCAATACGGGTTTCATTTTTAGTGGTGACGTATACAAATTCTGTCCCTTTTACCAAAGCTTTTTCCATTAGTATTGTAACATCTTTATAATTGGGATAAATCGTATTCAGATAAGCGAGGTTTTCGTATGCTTTTCGTGCTGCTGCTTTGTCGTACGACTGTAAAAGCGCGGATGCATTTTGATAAGAGAAGGCAGCAAATGCATTTCTACTTTTTGTAATCTCTGAAGTATAGTCGTGGAAAGTGAATTGGGCTTCCCGCGCTGGTGTCAGCAATCGTAAAGGGAGTAATGGAATTATTTTTTCCTGGCGCTGATGCAATCCGATATATAAATTATATATTTTTTCAGATTCCGCAGCATTTTTTGCGGCTTCCAGCATTTTAATTTCCCGTTGATCCCGTGCGACCGCTTTAGAGAAAGCTTCTTCGAGCAAGTATATATATTCCTGCTTTCCTTTACTGTCCTTATTGGAACGTAAAGCGGCGACAGCAGTATCAATTGCGGCATCATAATTACCGGTGTTCAGATGGTTTTGTGTCGTTTTGACCCCACAGGCTATAAAGAGGAGTAACAGGAAGACTGTAGTTGTTTTTTTCATTGTATTTTTTTTTAATGCGCAAAATTAAGTGCCTCCTCTCACTATAGTCGCCCCTAAACGTCATTTAAATATCATATAAAGCTTTTTATACAATCTGTCTAGTCCTAGAATAGCAATACAGGATTAATAATAATAAAAGTACATTTTTTAGACAGAAGTAGCTTCATGGTTACTTCTGTTTTTTGTTTTATAGGTTTTCATTTCTATTTCTTTTTGCTGATGCATTTGCATCGGAGTAAGCATATGATTAGAGCAATGCGGTCTTACTAGATTATAAATCTGTATAGATTCCTTAACTACTAACTTAATAATATTAAGTTGCTGATCATTATACCTATCTACTAAAAACTCCTGTTTTAATATTCCATTTACCCTTTCAGCGACCGCATTTTGATATGGATCATAAGACTCAGTCATGCTACAGCGCAGGTTTTTAGTCTTGCGTATCACTTTTTGATATTCATCAGAACAATATTGTATACCTCTATCTGAGTGATGGATTAACGACAAACAACTATTTTTCCTGCTCTTAAGAGCCATTTGTAAAGCTTTAAGACTATTTTCGGCATTTAAATTAGTAGCTACATTAAATCCCATGATCCGTTTTGAATATGCATCTGTTACTAAGCTTAAATAGCAGGGCTTACTTCTTTTTCCGATGTATGTAATATCGGATACCCAAACCTGTTCAGGACGTATTATTTTTAAGTTTTCAATTAAATTCTTGTGTTTTTTAAAACGATGATATGAGTTAGTCGTAATATGATAGCTCCGTTTTGGAGATATTAGCAGATGGTTTACTTTGAGGATATTAAAAAACATATCTCTTCCAATCTTCAATGCTCTAAGCTCCTGGTTTAATAAATAATACAACTTTCTCGTACCGATACGAGGCATTTTCATCCTAATCTTTCTTACCATAAGAATGACTTGTTCAGACTTTGATTGCTTTAAGATTTTTCTTTTAATGCTACGATAATAGACCTGCCTGTCTATCCCGAACAAACTACAGGTAAAACCTAAGGTTTGTTTTTGTTCTTCTTTAAATAGGACAATTGTTCGGGTGATGAGTTTTTTCGGATATCGATATTATATTCTTTCTCTGCAATATCAATAAGCATATCAAAAATAATAGCTTTCTTATCCGTAAAATTAACTTGTTGCTCCAGATGAGCTTTCTGTTTTTCAAGAAGCGTAACTTTAGCTTCGAGTTCCATGATTTGCTGTTCAGGTGTTTTAGCCATTTGAGATGGGGTTTGGGTTTCCCAATCAAAGTTACCAAATTTTCTAAGCCAACTAACAACTGTTGAACGTGCTTGCACACCATATTTTTTACAAGCTCCATGTGTAGATAACTCTCCTCGTTCAATCTCATGGACGATTTGCAATTTGAGAGACATACTGTAATCTCGCTGGGTTCGCTTTACATAATTTTTCTCTTTAGACATAATTGAGTTTTTTTTTGTATCGCTATTTCAGGACGGGACAATCAAATTCATAAAAAAACCTGTCAATTTATAGTGACAGGTTTTTTATAATGCATTGTCCAGATATACTTGTTACAGTATCAAAATAGGGGCCTTCTTTAAACTCGCTAAAAACTATTTACGGTCAATCTGTCTGAGTACTGTTGGATCCTGGATCTCCTGATCCCTTGCGAGGAGCAGTACTTTGGAAATCACCTCAGCCGATTTTGGGTCATCATCTGCAAAAGGCAGGAAGATGCGTCCGCGGTGTTGGGAATGTACCGGTAGGATCGACAGGTATTTTCCCGGTACCTGATGGACAATAGCACTCCCGAGGTGTACACTATAATCGGCCAAAGTCCCTTTTATGAGGGCGTGGCTTCCTGTAATCGTCACATTATCGAGTTTAAACAGTCGGGCCGTTTCCCGTAATATTACCGAACGCATTGCAATCGAAGAATGACTGGCTTCAGGGTCGGTAGCTCCCACATGTGCCACACTAACCACCAGGTCGATATCGCGCATCACTTCGGAGAAGAGACGGGGATTAATGGATTCAAAAGGAATATTCTTATAGTCTTTCAACGAATGGAATTCAATGGTTTCCAAAGTTGGGCTTTCTACATCGGCAGGAGAAAACCAGTCAGCCAGGGCATACAGTTTTACCTGGAAGCCTTCTTTATGGAATACTTTCTGTAACCCTTCCTCGTAATCCACTTTCCAGCCTCTTGATTTCAATAGCGCCAGGGTTTGTTTCGGATGTACCTGATGTCCGGCATAACGTCGGGAGATGGATTTTGCTTCCAGTTCATCCGGTGTAGGGACATACAGCTCCCGGAAGATTTGTTTAAAAGGCTGTTTTAGCTGATGGTCAAAAGCATACGACTGGAATGCGCTCCATACGCCCGCCTGATACAGGTCGGTACAATGGACGATACGCAGGGTCTGGTCTTCGGATAGCAGAATAATTTCGCCATCTGCAGTAATAAGGCTACCTTTTTCATAAAATCCGATAGTGCCGTTAGTACTGATGAATAGTAATTTTTCAAGGTGCTTGGCAATCACCGGATGCTCAAAAAGGTTGTGTATTTCGACATAGAGAAATTCATCCCCACGAACCATTGCTTCTTCCAGGCCTTTACGGGATCGGGTAAACTGTTCGCGCAGTACTTTGCGGTTTGCGGTCAGTTCGAGTATCGCCGGGTGCTTTTTGATTTTAGCAGGTATCGCTTTCAGTTGTTTGTCGTCTTTAAAGGTAACCAGTTCCGCTTTTCCTTCCTCGTCAATGATCAATCCGGTAAGGATCCCCTCAATAGTGACTTGTGTTTCTTTGGAAAGGATTTTTTGGACTTGTTTGGTTTCCATGGCCCACGTTAGGCGTATTGGATCCGGATAACCCGCATTCCGTGCTAAGTTTTCCAGTGCCACCCGAATTGCCAGTCCTTCGCTGGCCTGTTTCATAGAACCGAATTCACGGCTTTCTTTCTTAAACTGCTGAATGTATTCGTAACGGGAAAGTACATCCTTTTCAGGATTGGCCTTGCTCAAAGGCACGAGCCCATAAACCCGAAGGTAATCCTGGTCGCGTTTGTCTTTTACCTTAGCCGTAACTTCCCGGATTTTCAGGTCTCCGAGTAAGGTATCGGCATAGAGCCTTGCCCTGCGATGGCCATTACCATCGGTAACGTATTTGGCCGAATCGTAAAGCATTTCCCATTTGGCTTTGCCCAATTGTTTATATGCGCTTTCAAACCAGTTCTTGTCGACCGCACCATCATTAAAATCCTGGAGGTCTACGGCCGAATATTTGGCCACTTCACTTTCCAGTTCCGCATTTACGGCCTGGTAGCCGGCTGATTTTGTATGGGCATGCATCCACCAAATCGCGGAATCGAGCCCTTTCCATCCGAGGTAACTACTGATGAAATTCTGCCATTGGGGAGCATAAATAGCGGCCTGTACCAATCGGAGTTCGGCGATTTTGGCTTTTTTTACCAAATCATTAAACTGTTCCTGTGTATCGTCCTTTCTCGGGTAGCAGCGTTTGAGCAGGGTACTGAACAATTGCTGTTTGTTGAGTTCTTCCGTGCTATAAGCATAGATGTACCCTTTGTAAAGACTTCCTTTGCCAAGCCCGGACAGGATTTCAGTAAAGCGATCGCTGCCATAGATTTTGCGGAAGCTTTGAACAAGTAGCGTCACCGGAGTACTGCTATCCCCACGCAGCAGTTCTACATCCAGAAAGGCCTCACGCATGGTGTCCAGTATAGGGGAGAGGAAATCAAATTTTTTGATCAGCTGGTCTTTATAGTGGCGTGCATCTTTCCGTTCATTCGTCAGGTTTTCGATACGCTTTGGATGCAGTATGCCGGAAATCAGTTCATCTTTGGTGATAATTTTGTTTTCAAAAGCACGGCAATAAAGGTACAGTGGCGGAAGGTTGAGCGGAGCATTTTGTGGAAGCCCGTTAAACTGGCGCCAGCGGTACAGGTTCCACACTTCCGCTACCTGGGTAGGGGTCAGTGTGTTTAATTCGATGCCATTAAGAAATACATCAAAGAAACCCTGGGACTGCCATCCGTTGCCACTCTCCTGTTGGGTATAATAATTATTGTTGTCCTGTGGCTGCTCGAAATCGATCAGTTTTTGCGGCAAATTGGAATACAAATGGGTAGCAGCACCGATCAGGAAGTCATTTTTGGCTGCAAATGGATATTTGTAAATCAACGCTTTCAATATATTCAAAAACGGATGATTCCAGTCGTAATAGTGCTTCTTGGAAGGATTAGGGATGTAGTCTTTGTAGTAAAAGACATAATCGTCCAGGAAATCCCGGAACAGCTTACGGCTGCAGTTTTCAGTATGGGTAAGCAGGAACAGGTCAATAGGCTGCAGGCCCGATGCGATGTACCATTCATCCCAAAGTTCATGTAAGGGATAATTTTGGAATTGTTCTTCGGCAGTATACTTGTCGGTATTACGGCGGATAATCTGGAAGCTGTTTCCTAACAATACTTTTTCCCTGGAGTCATCCCAGTACTCGACTTCATATTCATAATTCTGGTGCTGGTTAAAAATAGCCACGAGTTGTTCCAGATTTTTCTGGATCTCGGTCAGAGGTTTTGTAAAACCATATTTGTTTTTGTGCGTGATAAGTTTATAAACCGAATTGTTTTCCGGCTTAGGTAGTGCATAGGGAGTAATTACTTTAGGGTCGTATTGCCCATACCCATTTTCGACAGAAAGTACGATCTTGTCCGGTGCTGGTGCCAGGAGTTCCAGGTATTTTTCTTCCCGTTCCGAGATTTTTTTCTTTTCCTTATAGTCCGTAGTCCAAAGGCTGATTTGTTCCGGGATTCTTTTTTGCTGCTGGAGTTCTACCATCAGCTCCAGTGCCGCAGCGCGTTGCTCAACATCGCCATTGTGGAGCATATTCCCTATGGCCGGGGATATTGTCGTATCAGTTACGTTAAGGAGCAACTGGAGCAGGCTTTTACGCAGTGTTGCATTTTTGCGTTTTAGCAGTTCCTGGAACACTACCAACTCTTCTTCATTGATAGCAACCCTCGAGAAAACATTAATTGCCGAAGCTATCATTGCTTCACCACGGTCTTTAAGGATCTGTGCTGCAAATTTACGTTGGTAGTCCGTGGGAATCTTGTTGTTCTGTTTGGAATGGTCAAGGGCATAAAAACCATAGCAGTAAAATTTACCCAATACCTGTTCTGTCAGGGATTGCCTAAGATTGATGGTATAAGTGTCAAAATGCTGTAAGAGCAATTCCAGGCGTTCCGGATGGTCACCTGTCAGGTAAATCAGGCATTGGTACAGGGCCTCTTTTTCAAACTTATGGGTAAGCCACGAAAATACTTTCCCCGGGAAAACTTTTTCTTTGTCGGTAATTTTCTGGGCCAGCTCGTAGATCGTATCAAACAAATGAGGATAATCAGGATTGTCGATATAGAATTTTGAAGCTACATTGGCAGCCAATAGCGGTTTCATTCCCACCAGGGCAAATGCGAGTAACTGGAGGTTATCTTCAGCCAGGGCTTTAAAATACAACGGCATTTCCAGGTAGGGATCTCCGGTCTGCCGTACAAATTGCAGGGCAAGGCATTTCTTTTCGAGAGTGCCTTTGTCCATAAGTTCGTGCAGGTAAGGGGCAGTTTTTGCTACATCCAGGACACCCTGTACCCAAAGTGCCATATACACTTCGTTATTGTTTTTACTTTTTACCGCTTCGGGGATGCTTTCGGGATGGCTTAAATACTGGTGTGCCAATCCAATGATTGTACGGACAGTAGTTTCCTTTTCGGTTTCCCATCCGAGGCCCGCCCACGTATCGATCGCCCTTACTACCGAAGAAAAACGGGTCAGTTTATGTTCGATAATCACACCGATCATATAGTGTAATGCACCAATACTGGTTTCGTCCAGCGCTTCAAGTATCATTTGCCGTAAGCCTTCCTGGCGTTGTGCCGACAGTAATAGTTTTTCAACGAGTTCCCAGCACTGTTGTTGATTGCTGTTGAGTAATGCTTTAATAATTCCGCGGCTTACTTTTCCGGTAGTTTCCTTATTAAAGATGATATCTTCCATCAGCTGGTATATGTTACTATTCCCGGAATCAATCGCGGCACTCCACACCATAAACTCCCGGCTGTTATTGTATATATCGTTATCAAAACGGATTTCATCCTCGAGTGTTAGTTGATAATACTTATTATCAGTACCATAGTAACCGGTTTTGGGTGCGTTAATCACAGCCCGGAGGAAGTTCACTTGGTTGAGCAACAGGAAGGTTTCATTTTCCGGCGCGCGGAAGGAGCGTCGGCTGTATCCATTCTGGTACATAGCGAACGGGAGGCGATTCCAGGCCTGGAGTATATAAGCGGCTTTTTCGGGACCGGCAAAATAAACTAGCAGAGCATAATAATCCGGATCTTCCCATATTTTAGGCTGGATAAGTTCCTTGAATTGGCTGGCTTCCTTGGAGCCCATTGTAATATCGGACTGGTAATAGTCTTTTGCAGGTGCCAAAAGTGCCAGTCCCAGTTGGGCGACTTCTTTTTTGAGCGGCTGTTTATGGAGCAGGGAATTAAAAAAACCGGCTGTTGTTATGGCAGTCAGTTCTTTCTTGAAATGTTTCGCAGGGTTTTCAATCACCCGGCTTTCCAGATAGGATTCAATAGACATAATTGTAGGATTAGTTTACCAGATACTGCCTGCTAAAAATACCAGGCGTATGAATGTAAAAGTTAAGGAATGCGAAAGATCGATTGGGGTAGTCAGGCTACTGAGTTCTTCATCACCATAAAAAACGGCAAAGAGGCCGTCTTCAAAAGCCAGGAGTGCATTTTCCTGTGCCTTTGGCAGGTCGGCTTTTTGTGCATTGTAAATGCTGCCAAAACCTGCTTTTCCGGTTTCGGTCAAAACCTGTAAGTACTTGTGAGATGGAGCATGAGTGCGGTCTTCTGTATCCGTATCAGGCTCTCTTGCATTATATAGTGCTACCTGTTGCGCGACTACAGCTTCCAGTAATTCTTTGACAGTAGGTGCACCAGTATTCAGGTCGATATCCAATACCTGCTCCTGCAATAGTGGATGTTTACGCCCCAGCTGTTTGACGGTGACTTTTATTTCCAAAATAATTTCTTTAGTATGTGTAAGATAATAACTAATATAATGCCCCTAAATTGCAATTCATTTTTCAAAAAACGTTTAAATAAAAGTTAATGTTATGGCATTTAGCTTTTAGGGAAACTTTCCAAAATAGCTGGTTTTTTTACAGTTGGCAAAATTAAGTAGTGGACTTTGTGTTGTATTGCCTCATAACGTTTTTTAAATGTCAGATTGCGCTTTTTATGCGGATAGCACCTAGTATAATCCTGCGTATTTGCTATAAGTTTCCAGAGAATACCGATTGGTTTCCTAATTATTTTTTACATTTATACTATAATTAAACCTGCTCCCATTTCTTATGATTACCAAAAGAAAAACCAACTGGTTCCGGATGCTTTTTGAATGGAAAGGCTCTGTGTTACCGCAGTTATTACCCCGTTTGTCCCTCTTATTCCTGTTTTCGCTACTGATCGTTTATTTTCGTGAGTTTTTGCTGCACCACCACATTCACCTGAATCCTGCCATCTTTACGTTATTTGGTATTGCACTGGCTATTTTCCTGGGATTCCGCAATAGTGTGAGCTATGATCGTTTTTGGGAAGGCCGCAAACTTTGGGGTGCCCTCCTCAATGATACCCGTTCCCTCGCACGACAGGCATTGACACTATTAGAAAGTACGAATTACAAACAGCAGCAATCGGAATTTATCAGGATGCTGATGGCTTTTGTATATGCTCTGAAACACCAGTTGCGGCACACCGATGCTACAACTGATCTGGAACGGCTGCTTCCGCCAGCCTTGTGCAAAGAAATTGCTACTGCAGATTTTAAACCCATACTCATTATGAAAGCACTGGGCGTTTGGGTACAGCAGGCAAAGCGCGATGGCAAAATCGATTCGATTACCCAGGTTGCTTTTGACGATAACCTCAACAAATTATCGGATAGCGTTGGGGGCTGCGAAAGGATAGCTAGTACACCCATTCCTTATACCTATAGTGTTTTACTGCACCGTACAGTCTACCTCTATTGTTTTATGCTTCCCTTTGGTTTTGTCGAAAGCTTAGGGTGGATCACACCTTTTATCATTGTGTTTGTGGCCTATACCTTTACCGCATTGGAAGCGATTGCCGATGAACTGGAAGATCCATTTGGCACCCAGCCCAATGATCTTGCGCTGGACACAATGAGCACGATGATCGAAAGCACACTGGCAGAACTTGACGGTTACCGTATCGAACGTAACGTACAGCCCCAAAGCTATTACAGTACCTGATCGTGATTTAAGCCAATCGGTTATTGAAATCACAATTTGTTTCCTAAATTTGTCCCTGCAATATTCCTTTCAAAAGATATTGTACTAAAAAAATAAAATATGCCAAACAAGGATATCAAAGAGGAAATTGCAGGATATGCACACTACAATTACCCTAAAAATGAAACAATAGAACGCTTATTGCGGGATGGATTCACACAGGAAGAAATAGACATGCACCTACCGGCTCAGTTTGATGCTATTGATGCTAATAATATTACCAATCTATGGTGTTTTCTTCCCTCTTCGGTATATATGATTTTTCTGTGCATCGGGGCGTTATATGGTGTTTATACTGCTGATGACTGGTGGTATAAATTACTTTTCCTGTTGCCTTTTATTGCATTGGCACTCATTACCAAACGCTATTATAAAGAGAAGAAAGAGAGTGTCATCATTGTAATGGGATTGCTTTTTCTGGGATTACTGTATACTATTTATACTTTCGTTTCCGATCTTGTTACACATTCCTCTGATTCCGTATTTTATTATGTCGTTTTAGGGTTATTGGCATTATGGCTGTATTCTTTGGTAAAAGGCAATTATACCTTATATGTAAAGAAACAATCGTAGTGAATCATAAAGTTCTCTTTTTGTTTAGTATACAAAAAGAGTTGTAACGCTAAAAGAATAGCCTGCCAATTTGATATTGCAGGCTATTTTTTTTAAATGGTAGTGTAAAAAAATCTACAAATTAGAATTACCTTTAAACTTCAACAAGGCACTATGAATACAATAAAAACCGGCATTTTGTTCCTGTTGCTTTTTGGTTGGATAGTTCCGTCCAGGGCACAAAACTCCGGATGTACCGATCCGCTATCGCTGAATTATAATCCACAAGCCGTCACCAATGACGGGAGTTGCAGCTATGCCAAGGCGACTGTAAAACCTCATTTTTCGGTAGGGATTGATGCCAAAGTATTAGAAACCTCCGGGCTTATGATGTGGGACGGGAATTTGTGGGCCATGAATGATGATACCGATACCAACCTTTATCGGCTCGACACGCTAACCGGAAACGTTGTAAAGAGCTATCCGTTGCCGGGAGTGACGAATACCGATTGGGAAGAATTGGGGCAGGACAGCACCTATCTGTATGTAGCGGATACCGGGAATAATGGCAGTGGCAGCCGTACCGATTTGCATTTTCTACGAATCAACAAAACTTCATTTTTGGCAGGAACACCGGTAATCGATACGATTCATTTTCGTTATGCGGACCAAACCACAATTACACCACTGGCACCCAACAGCACCGATTTTGATATGGAAGCTTTTGTGGTAGGACAGGATAGCCTGTACCTGTTCTCTAAGCAGTGGCAATCCCAAAAGACCCGGCTGTACGCCATCCCGAAATTACCGGGGGATTATGTTGCACTTCCTAAGGCTGATTTGGACGTACAGGGCCTGGTGACAGGAGCGGCTTTTCTGGAGCAGGAAAAATTGGTAGTACTCTGTGGGTACAGTCGTACGCTACAGCCTTTTGTGTATTTATTATACGATTATAAAGGGCAGGATTTTTTTTCCGGGAACAAGCGGAAGCTCTACCTGAATTTTGGGCGGCATCAAATTGAAGGGATCACGACACTAAATGGGCTCGATTATTATCTAACGAATGAGCGCTTTATGAGGCGGCCTTTAATCAATAGCCCCGAACAGCTGCACAAACTGGATTTACGGCAGTATTTGGGCGATTATCTCAAACGCCCCTGAGTATATTAGGTTCGAATTTACATTTTTTTAGGCTCCAGATAGCCGATATGCAGGATATCCGCGGGCTGCATGAGTACCGGGGTGAGCTCCAGGCGATAGTGTAACGTGTAATGCTTCGGCAATATCTCTTCTACGGCATAAGCATCATCTACATCCACACCATATTGGTCATCGATATGGGAAAATGCTCCTTTAAAATTATAGTGTTTGTAAAAAGCTGTGGCTGTGGCTTTTTTAATGGCCTTAGTGAGATTGGCCGTTACTGTAAGTACTTTATAATGGTATTCTTCAAATTCGCCAGGTTTGTATCCTCCTAAATTTAGGAAGAATAATTTTTCTTTGCTATTTTTAGCAGGATCTGCAGCTGCAATACTAATGTTGTAGCTATCCACAGTTGTGACTTCCCGCCAGGCATCAATGTGGAAACGGCCTTCTGCTTCGGGCCAAAAAGCATTCATGTCCGGAAGGAGATCTTTTAAGTTTTCGGCAATTCCGAAAAAAACATCATGTTGTTCCGTAAACCGCCCCAGTGGTTTACATCCCAGAATTACCATGTAAAGTTTTAGATTTTCATACATACAGTCAAAGCTATTGAAACAATCTGGAATAAAAAATACGCTTAATCCTATAAAATTATTATTTTTGGTCTGATTATTGGGTATCTTTATGAAATCAATTAAAAATAAAAAACTATGAAAAAATTACTCTCCATTCTGTCCCTTATCGGGTTTATAACTTTTACAAGCTGTAATGATGATGATACTGCCAACCAGGTAGATCGTGATACTATTGCTGAAGTATTTGAAATTAATCAGAATACAACTTTTACAGCTGCAAATAATTACAGGATCAATTACAGTTTAAATCCTGTAATCTACAATTCCGATATGATTATGATCTACAGGCTTGCTGGTACCAGCGGTACATTGGATATCTGGGAACAATTGCCACAAACGTATAACTTTACCGATGGTGAATTGTCTTATACTTTTGACTTCACAGTACAGGATATCAATCTTTACCTGTTCTTTGATGGAAATGTTTTAACACCTGCTTTTACAGACAACCAGGTTTTCAGGGTAGTAATTATTCCAGGATACCTGTCTAATAAAGGCGGAGCTGCACCAGTTGATTTCAGCGATTATAATGCTGTAGTGAAATATTACAATATCAACCAGCAAAATATAAAAAGCCTTACACCAGGCAAAAAATAATTAAAATACAGAATTAAAACCTAAAGGGAGCTACAGTGTAGCTCCCTTTCTTATTTGTTCCACAACCGCTAAAAGAATGTTAATCTTAATTTGATTTTTCAGCTGCCTTACGATTAGTTTATAATTTTGCCCCCTATCAAAAAAGCAATCCTATGTCGAAACTGGCCCTGTTAACAAAATTAGAAGCGATTCCGGGTAAAGAAGCTGCAGTAGAACAATTCCTTCGGGATACCTTTCAGATTATCGCAGAAGAAGAGCATGCTGTGCATTGGTTTGTCCTGAAAATTGGAGCACATACTTATGGAGTCTTTGATACCTTTGAAGATGAAGAGCATCGGGAAGCACACATCTCCGGCAGGATATGGAAATTGATTATGGATCGGGATACCGAGCTTTTTTCGAGATCACCGCAGGTTCATACAGCAGAAATTGTCATTGGCAAAAGCACATAAAAAAAACGACTTACTAGCAATAAGTCGTTTTTAGGTAAATAGGGTTTTCTTTTTCGGTATTCGGTTAGGAATAATGGTCTAGTGTATAGAATTGGCTTTATTGATCCATTCTTTTGCTTTACTTGCTCTGGAATCACCTTCTTCCAGTGCTGCTTTTAAATCTTTTTTGGCTTTTTTCTTCAACTCGTTCAACTTGCTTTTGAAGTTTTCAGAAATATCTTTTGCTTCTTTAGAAAGCTTATCGGATTTTAAATATCCTTTTTTACGTGCCACAAGCACACTTACAATACCAAGGGCTGCAACTCCGGCTGCGATACCCAATACTACTTTTCTATCACTCATAATTATTATTTTTAGTGTTACCAGTCTACTGGGATTAACCTCTGTTTTTTCGGATTCCTTCGGAAGTGTTGTTGTTTCTTCCCGATGTATTTTTCACCACACGTTTCGCTTTAGGGCTTAGGCTGTGTACTGAAAATGTATCATCATACATATCGGTAAAATCTTCGGCGCTAAAATTCTGATGGGCTAAATTTCTTTTGAAATCGTAATTGCTGTTTAAATTTTTATTCTGTCCCATTATCGTAGATTAATTAATTTGGTTGGTTATAGTGTTTTATTGTATTACAAATATGGGTATTCATCATACAATTTGCTTTACACAATAAATTTTATTCTTACATAATTACCATACCGTGTGGAAAATAGGGGAATTTGATCCCTATTATATATAATTAAGGTGTCATTTTTGAGGATCTGCTATGCATCGCTTTCAATAATCTGTAATTTTTAGTCCTTAAAATGTATTTTGTGTATTTAGCCCCAAAAATAATAGGGGTAAAATATCAGATGTTTATATTTTTTATATATTTGCATCATCTTAATCGGGGTATAATTTAAAAACAACCAATTTTATGTCAACATTACGTTTTGAAGCGTTGAAAGTTTCATCAGCAAGAAAACCTGTAAAATTTGAAGAGCTCGATAAAAAATCGGCCATCTTCGGTAGCAATGTATTTAATGATAAGTCCATGCGACAGTATCTGACTTCAGATGCCTACCAAGGTGTGAAAGATGCAGTACAACACGGAAAAAAGATTGACAGAAAATTAGCCGATTATATCGCTTTAGGAATGAAAGAATGGGCACTGTCTAAAGGTGTGACTCATTATACCCACTGGTTCCAGCCTTTGACCGGAACTACAGCAGAAAAGCATGATGCTTTCTTTGAAACTTCTTATGACGGATCTGATCCGGTAGAGAAATTTGGTGGTGGGCAATTGGTACAACAAGAGCCGGATGCTTCCAGTTTTCCAAACGGAGGAATCCGTAATACGTTTGAAGCCCGTGGTTATACTGCCTGGGATCCAACCTCTCCAGCTTTTATATTCGGTACTACTTTATGTATTCCAACAGTTTTTGTATCCTATACAGGAGAAGCTCTGGATTACAAGACACCATTATTAAGAGCTTTAAATGCTATTGATGAAGCTGCAACTTCGGTATGCCGCTATTTTGATAAAAATGTAAAAAAGGTAACCGCTACTTTAGGATGGGAACAGGAATATTTCCTGATTGATTCCGCTTTGGCGAATACACGACCTGATATCCTGATGACCGGAAGAACCTTATTAGGGCATACTTCTGCGAAAGGGCAACAATTGGACGATCACTATTTCGGATCGATCCCAACCCGTGCCTTGGTATACATGCGCGAATTGGAATATGAGTGTATGTTATTGGGAATCCCGGTAAAAACACGTCACAATGAAGTAGCTCCGAATCAATTTGAGCTGGCTCCAATTTTTGAAGAGACCAACCTTGCGGTAGACCATAACTCTTTATTGATGGATGTAATGCAGAAAGTAGCAGAGCGCCATGACTTTAAAGTATTGTTCCATGAAAAACCATTCAAAGGTGTAAACGGATCAGGGAAACACAACAACTGGTCACTGGCAACAGATACCGGAGTGAACTTATTGAGTCCGAGCAAAACACCAATGAGTAACTTACAGTTCTTAACGTTCTTTATCAATACGATAAAAGCAGTAAATACGTATGAGGCTTTATTAAGAGGCGCTATTGCTTCTGCAAGCAATGACCACCGATTAGGGGCTAATGAAGCACCACCAGCTATTATTTCGGTATTCATCGGAGAGCAATTGACGAAAGTATTGGCTGAACTGGAAGGAGTATCTACCGGTAAATTATCACCAGAAGAAAAAACCGACCTGAAATTGAATGTAGTGGGTAAAATTCCAGATGTACTATTGGACAATACCGATAGAAACAGGACTTCTCCATTTGCATTTACAGGGAATAAATTTGAATTCAGAGCTGTCGGTTCCAGTGCAAACTGTGCTAATTCTATGACAACCCTGAATACGATTGTGGCCAAACAACTGAAAGAATTTAAAGTTGAGGTGGACAACCTGATCGAGAATAAAGACATGAAAAAAGATGATGCGATCTTTAATGTTTTAAGAGAGTACATCAAACAATCGAAAAATATCCTTTTTGAAGGTGACGGTTATAGCGATGCCTGGGAAATTGAAGCAGGAAAAAGAGGACTGAGCAACTTTAAAACAACTCCAAAAGCTTTACAGGCCAGAGTTTCAGAACAAGCGATCAGCCTTTTCAGCGAAATGAATGTAATGAACCATGTAGAAGTGGAAGCACGTTACGAAATCGAATTGGAAGAATATACAAAAAGAATCCAGATCGAAGGGCGTGTATTAGGTGATATCGCAAGAAACCACGTAATTCCAACGGCTATTCGCTACCAAAATACACTGATTGAAAATGTACGCGGCCTAAAAGAGATTTTCGGTGCAGAATATGAAACTATCGGAAAAGAGCAAATCGTTTTGATCCGTGAAATTTCTGAGCATATTGCTGGAATCAACATGAAAGTGGAAGAGATGACTGAAGAACGTAAAAAAGCAAATGAGCTTGGTGCCCAGGAATCTGCGGAAGCCTATTGTGATGCTGTACGACCTTATTTTGATGTGATCAGAAACCACTGTGATAAATTGGAGTTATTGGTTGATGATGAAATCTGGACCTTGACGAAATACAGGGAATTATTGTTTACAAAATAATAAACCTTCAAAGTATAAAAGACCTCTGCAAAGAGGTCTTTTTTTGTTTAGAATCCATGGGAAACAGTTCCTTTAAAATGGATTTTTAAAGAAGAAAAAGCAGGGTTAGAATAAAAAGTATAATTTAGGGGTAAAATTAAGTGGGTTATGAAAATTAAAATTACATTTTTTCTGTTGGTGTTTTGCGTTGCCACTACGATGGCACAGTCGGAATTTCCAGTCTATTTTGACAGCAATAAATCGGAAGTAAAAAAGTCGGAATTGCCAAAACTGGAAAGCTGGATTGCCTCCCATGGTACGGTGAAAATTGTAGCAATAAATGGTTTTTGTGATGAGGATGGAACCGTAGGATTTAACGATACACTGGCCCGCAAAAGGGTGAATGCTGTACTGGCACTGATTAAGGATAAAGTAAAGATACGGTCTGATTTTAAAACCCGCAGTTATGGGGAACGCCACAAGCATTCGGCCATAAAATCCGAAAATCGAAAAGTGGTAATTTATTATATTGAAGCCAAAGACCTGTCGCGTGAAAATGAAATCCTTGGGATTCAGGAAGAAAAGCCTGTGGCAAAAGTGAAAAAAGCTCCGGTATACTCGGATAAGGTAACGGTGCGCAATCCCAACGGATCGGAAACTGTCATTCCACTGGATGTGGCTTTTATGAAAAAAATATCCGATGCCGAAACAGGTACCAAAATAGCCTTACAGGATTTGAATTTCCAGATTAATACCTTTGCTATTGTCCAGGAGTCGCGACCCAAACTGTACGAACTCCTGATGGTCATGCAACAGAATCCGGATCTTAGGATTGATATCCAGGGCCATTTGTGCTGTATGCCTAATGACCGCATTGACCTGTCTACCAAAAGAGCCAAAGCCATTTCCGGATTTCTCCAGGCCAACGGGATTGACAAAAGCAGGATTACCTATCAGGGATTTGGAAGTACCAAAGCCATCTATCCGTTACCGGAGAAAAATGAGGAAGAACGCGCAGCAAACCGCCGTGTTGAAATTGAAATCCTTTCCAAATAATCCGGTGCTGTTTTTAAATCGCTAAAAGCGTAATTGTTGTAGCGGATAATTGCAGCATTATTATATTAAATAATTATCTTTGCGCGCAACAACAACACAAAATAATTTATGAGTTCTGATACCAGCAAACGTTATGCTTTAAGAGGTGTTTCGGCATCTAAGGAAGATGTACATAACGCCATAAAAAACATTGATAAAGGGTTATTTCCACAGGCATTCTGTAAGATTGTGCCGGATTACCTGACCAATGATGACCAATATTGCCTGATTATGCATGCCGATGGGGCAGGTAC
The DNA here is from genome assembly GCF_003076475.1 of Flavobacterium kingsejongi. Lineage (NCBI taxonomy): Bacteria > Pseudomonadati > Bacteroidota > Flavobacteriia > Flavobacteriales > Flavobacteriaceae > Flavobacterium > Flavobacterium kingsejongi. Next base: position 2,361,524 of record NZ_CP020919.1, read on the forward strand.
CAAATCGTCACTGGCCTATATGTACTGGAAAGAAACCGGCGATATTAGTGTATGGAAAGGAATTGCCCAGGATGCACTGATTATGAATATTGATGATTTGCTGTGCGTTGGTGCGACAGACAATATATTACTTTCGTCTACTATTGGAAGAAATAAAAACCTCATCCCTTCGGAAGTAATTTCGGCGATCATTAATGGAACGGAAGAACTGATCAATGAACTCAAAACTTTTGGCGTGACCATTCATTCTACCGGTGGCGAAACTGCCGATGTGGGGGATATTGTGCGTACAATTATTGTAGATTCAACAGTTACCGCCCGAATGAAAAGGGAAGACGTAATTGATAATGCCAATATTAAAGCAGGTGATGTGATTGTAGGACTGGCATCTTTTGGCCAGGCGACCTATGAAAAATCATATAACGGTGGTATGGGAAGCAACGGATTGACATCGGCTCGACATGATGTATTCCATAAGCTGCTGGCCCAGAAATACCCGGAAAGCTTTGATGCTTCGGTACCAGCTGAACTGGTGTATTCCGGAGCAGTAGCGCTTACCGATGCAGTAGCGGACAGCCCGATTGATGCGGGTAAACTGGTACTTTCGCCAACCCGTACGTATGCACCGATCATAAAAAAAATACTGGAAAAATATAACGCTGCGTTCGTACATGGTATGGTTCATTGCAGTGGTGGGGCACAGACGAAAATATTGCACTTCGTAAAAGATGTACATGTTATAAAAGACAACCTTTTTCCGGTTCCGCCATTGTTTAAACTGATTCAGGAGCAATCCAAAACCGACTGGAAGGAAATGTACCAGGTATTCAACTGCGGACATCGTATGGAACTGTATGTTCCGGAAGCAGTAGCTGCGGATATCATCGCTATTTCGGAATCATTTGGTGTACCTGCACAGATTGTAGGACGGGTGGAAGCTTCGGAGACAAAAAAACTGACCATTACCAGCGAATACGGCACATTTGAATATTAATTGCAGCCATTTCGGGACATTATTTTTTAACGGGATCGGATACTAAAAGTATGAATCAGGAATTAGATTGGAATAAGGAAATTGTACTGGAGGACGAGCGTGTTTTATTACGTCCCTTACAGGAATCAGACGTGGAATACCTGGAGGTTTTTTCGGAACAAGAGCCGGATACCTGGAAGTATTCCCTGATACGGGCGAATGGACGTGGGAATCTGGTCAACTATATTCGTATTGCCCTACAGGCGAAAGCCAACAAAACAGAGTTCCCTTTTATCGTGTTGGACAAAAAAACCGGGAGCTATGCCGGAAGTACGCGTTTTTATGATATTAACTTAGTCTATAAGACCCTGCAATTGGGCTATACCTGGTACGGTAAAGCATTCCAGGGAACGGGGCTTAACCGCCACTGTAAATACCTGCTGCTGGAGTTTGCTTTTGAAACGCTGGGGATGGAACGTGTGGAATTTCGTGCTGATGCTTCCAATGCCCGTAGTATTGCTGCTATGAAAAGCATCGGATGCCAGGTAGAGGGAATATTCAGGAGCCATATGCCTACGGTCGAAGGAGGACGACGCGACAGTATTGTCCTGAGTATACTGCGCCAGGAATGGTTTGAAAGTGTAAAAGAAAATTTAAAAAATAAATTATAATGAAAATAAACCCTAAAACGGGAATCGATAAATTGATTTTCGGTATGAAGCAGGAGGATGTGACCAAGCTTTATGGAAAACCAAGCCGTACCTACAAAGACGAGGAAGAAAATATCATCTACCTGTATAACGATAAGAAACTGCGTATCACATTTTATACCGAAGAAGACCTTAAATTAGGGTACATTATCGCTTCAGATCCTTCATTACAATTGTTCGACAAAAAAATCATCGGTAGAAACATTACCGAAGTTCAGGAAGAACTAAAAGCCAAAGGGCTTACCAAGTGGGAAAAGGAAGATTTCGATACCTATGAGAATTTCTTTAATGAAGCCCATTGGACGATACTGCAAACGGAGTTTAACGAAGTAATCAAAGTTGAAATTGGAGCGGTATTCAATGATAAAGACGAATTCGACTGGAAATTCAAAAAATAATCAATAAGTTTAAATTGAAGTAAAGAGGCCTGGCGCCTCTTTTTTTGTGACTGAAAGGTAGAAATGCGGGCTTCTCTGAAATAAATGAAGGTGCTTCTTATGGTAAAATTACGATTTAGTAATGCTTTTTTGGCAGATAAATCATACGTTATGCTATAAGAATCAGATTTTTAATGAATTTAAAAGTATAGCGTAGGTTCTTGTGTATTTAGGTGTAATTTGCTGTCAATTATACAAGTTCTTAGGATAAAAAAATAGTAATTAAATAATTTTAAGTTTGCCGAATATAACTATTTATTTTTTTACTTTGCTGCAAGCTAACCCCCTTATGTTAAAACAAAAAATATCCCCTTTTGTACTACTATTCCTATTGTTGTTAACTGGTAAGAATTATGGGCAATCTGGTTTTTCGGCTAAAGAGATCCAGATCCGGAAAATTATGATGAGCAACCCGGAACAAGCCAAAACGCTGGTACGGAATTTCCTTACTACTACTGAAAAACGACACGATACAACCAATGCCAATATGTATGTTTACTATGGTTTTGCCCATAATCTGCTCAATGCTCCCGATTCGGCGATATACTATTATAAAAAGGCACTCGGCTACGTGGATAAATACCCTAAATCGAAAGCGAAAGCCTATCTGAATTTAGGAATATCCTACCGAAAGCTTACAAAATATGATACAGCTTTGAAGTACCTCAAATTGTCCGAAACACTTAACAAAGAAATTTCGAATAAAAATGGGCTGGGTATGGTCTATGGTGAAATAGCCTCTGTTTACAATCAGCAGTTCCAATATGAAAAGTCCATTGACTATCTTTTGGAGGCATTGAACTTGTTTAAGCAATCCAACAAACCCGACCTGATCAACCCTGTAAAGCAACGGCTGGCCGGAACTTATGTAGGAACGCAGAACTATGCTTTTGCTGCAGACCTGTATGCCGATGTCCTTTCCTATTTTAAGACCGTCGATCTAAAAAACTACTATGTGACACTCGTAAACTATGGGGAATGCTTTTATTATATTGGAAATTATACGAAGGCCAAAGCGGCAATTAATGAAGCGTTGCCAGGGCTTGATAAATTTAAAGATACGGAATCTAAGGGGATTGCTTTGGCGTGGCTGGGTGCCATTGCTTTTAAAGAAAAAGATTTCGTAAAAGGGGTGGCCTACTACGATAAGGGACTAAAAATGTTGTATGAAAAAAAATCGTATGCTTCCCATGCCATTTTCCTGCGGTACATCACCGACCTTAATGAAAATGGAAAATATGATAAAGCGACTGCAGCAATTGCCGATTCTGAAAAAAAGCTCAAAGACACGCCTGTTGGGATTAAGCTAAGGGCAGATCTGGAAAAACAAAAATCCATCACTTACAAAAGTAATGATGCAAAAGACAAAAGTATTGCTTCCCTGGAAAAAGCCCTGGTTTATAAAGACAGTATTAATTTTGCGGGGTATGAAGAGAAACTCAATAAGCAGCAGGCACAATATCAAAATGAATTACAGCGTAAAAAAAACATTGCACTGGCAAAACATAATAAGTTTTTGGCACTGAAAGTCAAAAGTGAAACCCAAAAAAAAATTATAGTGATTGGATTGTTTGTTGCAGCATTGGCAATCATGTTGGCGGGATATATCTTCTACAGATTTAAGCGCAAGCTCGAAAATGAGAAAATGAAAAGCATGACCATGAGCAATGCACTCATTGCGCAGCAGTATGAAAATGAACAGGAATCGAATCGCCAACTTAAGAAATCATTACTTGAAAAACAAAGCGACCTGATGTCCGGAGCCATGCGGTTGGCCGGGGTTCAGGAAAATATCAACGAGATGCTTGTTGCGGTTAAAGAAAAAGAGGATGGTATCGATGCAGATTTTTTGACCAAAAAATTAGAGACGCTTATCAAACAGGAGGACTACTGGGAGGCATTTGAAAAAAAATTTAGCGAGGCACATCCGCATTTCAGGGCCAACCTACTACAGGCTTATCCGGGCCTTAATAAAACTGATCTCTTTTTTGCCTCACTCCTAAAATTAAAGTTGCCATATAAAGACATTGGTAGGCTTATGGCGATTTCCCCGGAGAGTGTAGTGAAACGAAAATACCGCCTTAAGAAAAAGATGCATATTGAGGACGAAGACATGTTTGATAAAATTCTTTTAGAAATGCAGGCCTGACGTTTCAAATTACTATAAAATATAAAGTCTTAAAATTTTAACACTTTTAGAACGGTTACAGGGATTTTGTCCGCCTATTTGTCCGCCTCTAAAAGTCCGGTGTTTATTGGGGTTAAGGTAATTTTGGGGGTAAATATAAAAATCACCCTAATACCTTACTACATGAACAAACTTTACGTATTATTACTCTTTCTGCTGCTTGGAGTATGGAACAGCCATGCACAGACCACCACCGAAAATTTTGAAAGTGTAGCTTATGGAGCTACAACTTTTACCAATAATGGGCAGCAATTTGTAATCTCTACACAGGCTGGCGGCCCTTTTTATATAACAAGTTTTGGAGTCAATGGTGGTGGCTGTGTTAGCAACGCAGATATGTATGGAGAGGTAAAACCAAATTTTACTATTGCGACTAATAACAGTGCCTTATTTCAGCTGAAAAGTATGCAGCTCGCAGGAGATGGGTATCAGTCAAATTTAATGGCATTTACAATTATTGGTAAACGGAATGGAAATCTTGTATTTACAGTTACCTCTAGTTTTGTTACAAATTTTGAGCAATATAAATTAGTTGATATGGCAACGTTTGGTGGGCAAAATAATGCAAATGCGATTATTGATTCTTACAGTATTTCATCTTCAAATGGATATTTAATATTGATGGATGACATGACCTGGCAAAAAGCAGATATAAATTCTTCTGTCACTGCATTGTCGTCATTTACTACCTGTGCGGGTACAGTTTCAGCAACTCAGAATTTTACAGTTTCCGGTACTGCTCTTACGGCAGGTATTGTAGTGACCGCGCCTAATGGATATGAAGTTTCCACAACAGCTGGGACAGGCTATGCTGCTTCGGTTACGTTACCCCAAACTAGTGGTTCCGTAGCTGAGACTACTGTCTATGCACGACTGACGGCAACGGCTTCCGGTACTCCTACCGGGAATATTACACTCACTTCTACCGGTAAAGCTACAGTTAATGTCGCTGTAAATGGTACGGTTTCGGCTATTGTGGACCCCATTAATAAAATTGTTTGCGTGGGTGGTGGTGGTACTTTTAATGTGTCAGCAACCGGAAGTACGACTTACCAATGGCAGGTTGATACTAATGCATCCGGAAATTTTACAAATATTTCTAATGGAGCGTCCTATTCCGGGGTGACGTCCAATACACTTACTATAACGGGAGCTACAGCAAATATGTCCGGCTATCGGTACCGTGCAGTAGCAACCGGGACCTGTACGATGAATTCAAATTACGCAACATTAACCGTAACTTCAATAATTATAACAGGAACAAAAACGAATGTGTCGTGTTTTGAGGGGACTAATGGAGCAGTTAGTGTTGTGCCATCCGGTGGCGTGCCCAGTTATACTTATAGCTGGAATACAAACCCGGTACAACATACAGCAATGCTTACAGGGCTTGCAGCTGGAACTTATACGGTAACGGTAACCGATGCGAATGGCTGTACCGGTAGTCAAAGTTTTGTGATTGGACAACCTACTCCTCTAACAGCATCAGCTACAACCTATAATGTAAGATGTCATGGAGGATCCAGTGGCTTTGCCAATATAACTGTTTCTGGTGGAACAGGTACGTATACTTATGTATGGGGGCATTCAGGAATTACTACCGCAACTGCAACAGGATTATCTGTGGGAAATTACACAGTAACTGCTACGGATGGAAACGGCTGTACGATTGTTAGAAACTTTACTGTAATAGAACCTGATCCTTTGGAGGCAACTACTTCACAGGTCAATGTAGCTTGTAATGGAGGCGCTAATGGTTCCGCTACAGTAAATGTTACTGGCGGAAGAGAGGGGTATACCTATTCCTGGTCTCCTTCCGGCGGAACTGCAGCTACGGCAAGCGGATTGACTTCCGGATCTTACACCGTAACCATTACCGATATTAATAATTGTTCGATTACTAAAGACTTTACGATAAGCCAGCCTGCGCCTTTAGCGGCAACGACTACACAAAACAATGTAAGTTGTAATGGCGGTTCAAATGCTACAGCTACTGTAAGTGTTAGTGGTGGAACAGGAACTTATACCTATTCCTGGTCCCCTTGAGGCGGAACAGCAGCTACTGCCAGCGGATTGACTTCCGGAGCGTATAGTGTAACTGCTACAGATGCTAACGGTTGTACCATTACTAAAAACGTTACGATAAGCCAGCCTGCGCCTTTAGCGGCAACGACTACACAAAACAATGTAAGCTGTAATGGCGGTTCAAATGCTACGGCTACTGTAGCTGTTAGTGGTGGAACCGGAACCTATACGTATGCCTGGTCTCCATCTGGAGGGACGGCAGCTACTGCCAGTGGACTAACATCCGGAGCGTATAGTGTAACTGCTACAGATGCTAATGGTTGTGCCATTATAAGAAACTTTACAATAAGCCAGCCTGCTCCTTTAACGGCAACGACTACGCAAAACAATGTAAGTTGTAATGGTGGTTCAAATGCTACGGCAACTGTAAGTGTTAGCGGTGGAACTGGAACTTATACCTATTCCTGGTCCCCTTCGGGAGGAACGGCAGCTACTGCCAGTGGATTGACTTCCGGAGCGTATAGTGTAACTGCTACAGACGCTAATGGTTGTACCATTATAAGAAACTTTACAATTAGCCAGCCAGCACCTTTAACGGCAACGACTACACAAAACAATGTAAGTTGTAATGGTGGTTCAAATGCGACGGCAACTGTAAGTGTTAGTGGTGGAACAGGAACCTATACCTATTCCTGGTCCCCTTCGGGAGGGACGGCAGCTACTGCCAGTGGACTAACATCCGGAGCGTATAGTGTAACCATTACCGATATTAATAATTGTTCGATTACTAAAAACGTTACGATAAGCCAACCGGCTCCTTTAACGGCAACGACTACACAAAACAATGTAAGCTGTAATGGTGGTTCAAATGCTTCGGCTACTGTAGCTGTTAGCGGTGGAACAGGAACCTATGCGTATGCATGGTCTCCATCCGGAGGAACGGCAGCTACTGCCAGCGGATTGACTTCCGGAGCGTATAGTGTAACTGCTACAGATGCTAACGGTTGTACCATTACTAAAAACGTTACGATAAGCCAGCCAGCACCTTTAGCGGCAACGACTATACAAAACAATGTAAGTTGTAATGGTGGTTCAAATGCGACGGCAACTGTAAGTGTTAGTGGTGGAACAGGAACGTATACGTATGCCTGGTCACCTTCGGGAGGAACGGCAGCTACTGCCAGTGGATTGACTTCGGGAGCGTATAGTGTAACTGCTACAGATGCTAATGGTTGTACCATTATAAGAAACTTTACAATAAGCCAGCCAGCACCTTTAACGGCAACGACTACGCAAAACAATGTAAGTTGTAATGGTGGCTCAAATGCTACGGCAACTGTAAGTGTTACTGGTGGAACCGGAACCTATACGTATGCTTGGTCTCCATCTGGAGGAACTGCGGCTACTGCCAGCGGATTAACTTCCGGAGCGTATAGTGTAACTGCTACAGACGCTAATGGTTGTACCATTACTAAAAACGTTACGATAAGCCAACCAGCACCTTTAACGGCAACGACTACGCAAAACAATGTAAGTTGTAATGGCGGTTCAAATGCTACGGCAACTGTAAGTGTTAGTGGTGGAACAGGAACCTATACCTATTCCTGGTCCCCTTCGGGAGGGACGGCAGCTACTGCCAGTGGACTAACATCCGGAGCGTATAGTGTAACCATTACCGATATTAATAATTGTTCGATTACTAAAAACGTTACGATAAGCCAACCGGCTCCTTTAACGGCAACGACTACACAAAACAATGTAAGCTGTAATGGTGGTTCAAATGCTTCGGCTACTGTAGCTGTTAGCGGTGGAACAGGAACCTATGCGTATGCATGGTCTCCATCCGGAGGAACGGCAGCTACTGCCAGCGGATTGACTTCCGGAGCGTATAGTGTAACTGCTACAGATGCTAATGGTTGTACCATTACTAAAAACGTTACGATAAGCCAGCCTGCTCCATTAACAGCAACGACTACACAAAACAATGTAAGTTGTAATGGCGGTTTAAATGCTACAGCTACTGTAGCTGTTAGTGGTGGAACCGGAACCTATACCTATTCCTGGTCACCTTCGGGAGGAACAGCAGCTACTGCCAGCGGATTGACTTACGGAGCGTATAGTGTAACCATTACCGATATTAATAATTGTTCGATTACTAAAGACTTTACAATAAGCCAGCCTGCTCCTTTAACAGCAACGACTACGCAAAACAATGTAAGTTGTAATGGCGGTTCAAATGCTTCGGCTACTGTAAGTGTTAGCGGTGGAACAGGAACCTATACCTATGCCTGGTCTCCATCTGGAGGAACGGCAGCTACTGCCAGTGGACTAACATCCGGAGCGTATAGTGTAACTGCTACAGACGGTAACGGTTGTACCATTACAAGAAACTTTACAATTAGCCAACCTGCACCTTTAACGGCAACGACTACACAAAACAATGTAAGTTGTAATGGTGGTTCAAATGCGACGGCAACTGTAAGTGTTAGCGGTGGAACTGGAACTTATACGTATGCGTGGTCTCCATCCGGAGGGACGGCAGCTACTGCCAGTGGATTGACTTCCGGAGCGTATAGTGTAACTGCTACAGACGCTAATGGTTGTACCATTATAAGAAACTTTACAATTAGCCAGCCAGCACCTTTAACGGCAACGACTACGCAAAACAATGTAAGTTGTAATGGTGGTTCAAATGCGACGGCAACTGTAAGTGTTAGCGGTGGAACTGGAACTTATACCTATTCCTGGTCCCCTTCGGGAGGAACGGCAGCTACTGCCAGCGGACTAACTTCCGGAGCGTATAGTGTAACTGCTACAGATGCTAATGGTTGTACCATTATAAGAAACTTTACGATAAGCCAGCCAGCACCTTTAACGGCAACGACTACACAAAACAATGTAAGTTGTAATGGTGGTTCAAATGCTACGGCTACTGTAGCTGTTAGTGGTGGAACAGGAACCTATAGCTATTCCTGGTCTCCATCTGGAGGGACGGCAGCTACTGCCAGTGGATTGACTTCCGGAGCGTATAGTGTAACTGCTATAGACGCTAATGGTTGTACCATTATAAGAAACTTTACAATTAGCCAGCCAGCACCTTTAGCGGCAACGACTACACAAAACAATGTAAGTTGTAATGGCGGTTCAAATGCTACAGCTACTGTAAGTGTTAGTGGTGGAACAGGAACTTATACCTATTCCTGGTCCCCTTCGGGCGGAACAGCAGCTACTGCCAGTGGATTGACTTCCGGAGCGTATAGTGTAACTGCTACAGACGCTAACGGTTGTACCATTATAAGAAACTTTACGATAAGCCAGCCAGCACCTTTAACGGCAACGACTACACAAAACAATGTAAGTTGTAATGGCGGTTCAAATGCTACGGCTACTGTAACTGTTAGTGGTGGAACCGGAACCTATACCTATTCCTGGTCTCCATCTGGAGGGACGGCAGCTACTGCCAGCGGATTGACTTCCGGAGCGTATAGTGTAACTGCTACAGACGCTAATGGTTGTACCATTATAAGAAACTTTACAATTAGCCAGCCAGCACCTTTAACGGCAACTACTACACAAAACAATGTAAGTTGTAATGGCGGTTCAAATGCTTTGGCTACTGTAAGTGTTACTGGTGGAACCGGAACCTATACGTATGCCTGGTCTCCATCCGGAGGAACGGCAGCTACGGCTACTGGACTTAGTGCAGGAGTTTATACTGTATTGATTACAGATGGTAACGGTTGTACCATTACTAAAAACGTTACGATAAGCCAACCAGCACCTTTAACGGCAACGACTACGCAAAACAATGTAAGTTGTAATGGCGGTTCAAATGCTACGGCAACTGTAAGTGTTAGTGGTGGAACAGGAACCTATACCTATTCCTGGTCCCCTTCGGGAGGAACAGCAGCTACTGCCAGCGGATTAACTTCCGGAGCGTATAGTGTAACTGCTACAGACGCTAATGGTTGTACCATTACAAGAAACTTTACAATAAGCCAACCTGCACTTTTAACGGCAACGACTACACAAAATAATGTAAGTTGTAATGGCGGTTCAAATGCTTCGGCTACTGTAAGTGTTACTGGTGGAACCGGAACCTATACGTATGCCTGGTCTCCATCTGGAGGAACTGCGGCTACGGCTACTGGACTTAGTGCAGGAGTTTATACTGTATTGATTACAGATGGTAACGGTTGCACTCAAACACAATCTTTGACCATTATACAACCTACTGCAATTACGACATCGGGTTTTCAAATCAACGTAAGCTGTAATGGTGGTTCGAATGCTTCGGCTACGGTAACTGCAACAGGCGGAACAGAAACCTATACGTATGCATGGTCCCCTTCAGGCGGAACAGCAGCTACAGCTACTGGACTTAGTGCAGGAACGTACACAGCAACCGTTACGGATAGTAATGGATGTTCTCAGGCACAGTTGTTCACTATAACAGCCCCAGCAGCCCTTACAGCTATTGCATCTCATACTGATGTATCATGCAATGGTAGTGCAAACGGATCCGCTGGTGTGATAATAGCAGGTGGTACAGCTCCATATTCTTATGTATGGTCTCCATCAGGAGGAACAGCAGCTACGGCTTCCAATCTTACTGCAGGTATGTATACCGTTACTATAACTGATACTAACGGATGTACTATATCAGAAACAATAACAATCGGGCAACCTTTAGCGATAGCTATAAATACCCAGCCTGCTGCTGTCACTACAACAACAGGAAATAATGCCCAGTTCGTTACCCTGGCTATAAATGCAAGCAGCTACCAATGGGAGGTAAGCACCAATGGTGTAAACTGGACTTCTATTACAGATGGAGGTACTGCTCCTGCTTATTCAGGTGCTACAACAAATACATTAGGGATGACAAACGTACCGGTATCGTTTAACGGTTACTTTTTCAGGGTACAACTAATCAATGGTATGGGTTGTACAATGTCGAGTGGGGCAGCGGTACTAACAGTATTAAACGTACTTCAGGCAGTTAATGATGATTTCACCGCAGTCCAATTGCATGAAGGTATGGGTGGAATCGCAGGTAATGTTATAGCGAATGACCTGCTGAACAATCTGCCGTTTAATAACAGTGCTGTTACAATTACGGTTGTCGATAATGACGGACTTACTGGTGTGAATATTGATGCTGAAGGGAATCTTCATGTGCCTGTAACGGCAGCTGTGGGAACGTATACCATCACGTATCAGATTTGCGACATTTTATCAGGAGGCAACTGCGATACCGCAGAAGCTATAGTGGTAATTGCTCCGGTAGCCGGAACTAAAGATTTTGAACCGATACAATTTGTAGTATACCCTAACCCGGCCTCTACTGTGGTGAATGTAAAACTATCGGATTTCGCTTCTTATAACAATCTTAAAGCTACTATTTATGACCTTACCGGAAGAATGGTAAGAGCGCATAAAGTGAGCACTGCGCAATTCAGCGTTGATGTTGCTGGACTTGAATCAGCAGTTTATATTTTAAGTATAACTTCAGATACGGGCAAAGCCACAAAAAATATTGTAGTAACAAAAAAACCATAACATTTTACCCCAAGATTAAGAATGGTTGGAAACCGTCTCAGTAATGAGGCGGTTTTTTTTGTGCCAAAGTTATATTGGTAGGGATCAGATTTACTTTAGATTGTCAGCGGTAAAACAGGTTTTCCGATAAGTAGTAGTAAGCAGCGGTGTTCTGATAGCTAGATAGGAAACGATTACTAAGGAATAGGAAATGGCATATCAACAGAACAGTTGGGCATGGTGGTGAAATGAAAATAGGGGAGTATCGGGAAAAGGCTCTTGTTTAGATATTTTACAGGACTCTCCCTCAAATCAAAAGAATAATGTCAGGGAAGGATAGGGTAAATCCGGGAAATAAAGATATGATACAGTTGTGTCTTTTATCCCCGACTCTCTTAGAGATTCAAAGTGTCTAGTCCTAGAATAGCAATACAGGATTAATAATAATAAAAGTACATTTTTTAGACAGAAGTAGCTTCATGGTTACTTCTGTTTTTTGTTTTATAGGTTTTCATTTCTATTTCTTTTTGTTGATGCATTTGCATCGGAGTTAGCATATGATTAGAGCAATGCGGTCTTACTAGATTATAAATCTGTATAGATTCCTTAACTACTAACTTAATAATATTAAGTTGCTGATCATTATACCTATCTACTAAAAACTCCTGTTTTAATATTCCATTTACCCTTTCAGCGACCGCATTTTGATATGGATCATAAGACTCAGTCATGCTACAGCGCAGGTTTTTAGTCTTGCTTATCACTTTTTGATATTCATCAGAACAATATTGTATACCTCTATCTGAGTGATGGATTAACGACAAACAACTATTTTCCCTGCTCTTAAGAGCCATTTGTAAAGCTTTAAGACTATTTTCGGCATTTAAATTAGTAGCTACATTAAATCCCATGATCCGTTTTGAATATGCATCTGTTACTAAGCTTAAATAGCAGGGCTTACTTCTTTTTCCGATGTATGTAATATCGGATACCCAAACCTGTTCAGGACGTATTATTTTTAAGTTTTCAATTAAATTCTTGTGTTTTTTAAAACGATGATATGAGTTAGTCGTAATATGATAGCTCCGTTTTGGAGATATTAGCAGATGGTTTACTTTCAGGATATTAAAAAACATATCTCTTCCAATCTTCAATGCTCTAAGCTCCTGGTTTAATAAATAATACAACTTTCTCGTACCGATACGAGGCATTTTCATCCTAATCTTTCTTACCATAAGAATGACTTGTTCAGACTTTGATTGCTTTAAGATTTTTCTTTTAATGCTACGATAATAGACCTGCCTGTCTATCCCGAACAAACTACAGGTAAAACCTAAGGTTTGTTTTTGTTCTTCTTTAAATAGGACAATTGTTCGGGTGATGAGTTTTTTCGGATATCGATATTATATTCTTTCTCTGCAATATCAATAAGCATATCAAAAATAATAGCTTTCTTATCCGTAAAATTAACTTGTTGCTCCAGATGAGCTTTCTGTTTTTCAAGAAGCGTAACTTTAGCTTCGAGTTCCATGATTTGCTGTTCAGGTGTTTTAGCCATTTGAGATGGGGTTTGGGTTTCCCAATCAAAGTTACCAAATTTTCTAAGCCAACTAACAACTGTTGAACGTGCTTGCACACCATATTTTTTACAAGCTCCATGTGTAGATAACTCTCCTCGTTCAATCTCATGGACGATTTGCAATTTGAGAGACATACTGTAATCTCGCTGGGTTCGCTTTACATAATTTTTCTCTTTAGACATAATTGAGTTTTTTTTTGTATCGCTATTTCAGGACGGGACAAAGAGCATAAAAAAACCGCCTCAGATTAATTTGAGGCGGTTTGTTATGGAATCAATCGGGTTGATTATTTTGTTGGAGGCGTTTGCGTTTCCAATAACTGTACTTCAAAAATGATATTGGCATTTGGAGGAATAACACCGCCAGCACCTCTTTCACCATACGCTAAGTAAGACGGAATAAAAAGAGTAGCTTTTTCACCATAGGATAATTTCTCAAGCCCTTCCAGGAATCCTGGGATCAGTCCGGTTTTAGTGCCAGCTACAAAAGGGAAGGGCTGGTAACCACCACCTTCTGCTTTCTGAGGGTTGAATTTGCCGTAGCTTTTTTCTACTTCTTCTGAGCTGGAGTCAAACAAACTACCATCTTCCAGAAAACCGGAGTAGGCAACATAATATGTAGCGCCATTAGCTGGTTTCTTGCCATTCCCTTTTTGGGTGATCGCATATTCAAGTCCGGTATCTGATTTTACAGCGGTCTTTTTTAATGCAGCAAAAGCAGCTACTTTTTCGGTTTTGATGGCAGCCGATTTTTCAGCATTTTTCTTTTGCGCTACTGCTTCTTCATCAAAATAAGTTTTGAATACTTTTACAGTATCAAATTTTTTGGCATCTTTTCCTTTACGGATGATGGTGATTTTTTGGATAACATCGTCCTGTGCAATAGCATTCACAACGTCCTGACCTTCTACAACGTGGCCGAAAATAGTATGTTTGCCATCAAGCCATGGAGTAGCATTGTGTGTAATGAAAAACTGGCTTCCATTAGTGGTAGGGCCAGAATTAGCCATGGAAAGAATACCCGGTTTGTCGTGCTTTAATTCCGGTACGAATTCATCTTTGAATTTGTAACCCGGACCGCCACTTCCGTTTCCTTCAGGATCACCACCCTGAATCATAAAGTTAGGGATTACCCTGTGGAATTTTAATCCATCATAAAAAGGTTTTCCTTTTTTGTCCGCTTTTACAAAAGGATTTTTTCCTTCAGCCAATGAAATAAAGTTGGCAACCGTAATAGGTGCTTTCTCGAACTCTAACTGAAGCAGGATTTTTCCTTTGTTGGTCTGTACTTCTGCGAAAATACCATCTCCCGGATCAGTTTCCGTTTTGGTAGCAGTATTGCATGAAAAAAATAGTGCGAGAACACCTAAAAATAAACTTGTCATTCGTTTCATTTTATATTAATAATTATTGATTTTCAACTTCTTTTTCGGATTTTATATCATTCAGTGTGACCGTGCATAATAAAGGCTCGTTAGTACCGATCTTTTTATTGTCTCCATGATAGCCGTAACCCAGGTGGGAGGGAAAAAGGAATGTGACCTTTTCGCCTTTTTTCATTTGTTTGATCCCATCACGCAATCCCATCATGATGTTCTCCTTATCGATATAATATACCTGTGGGCGTAGTTCTACATCAGAATAGATCAGGTTGCCTTTAAGGTCGCGTACTTCATACGTAAAAAAAGCAACATCGCCCCGAACTGGTGTTTTAGTGTCTAATGAATCACCTTTTTGCTCATAATGGTACCAATATCCTTTGGGTGTGGCAACATAGGTGATGGAAGGATTGCTTTTGATGATCGAATCGATCATCTCTTCTTCGTCGGCAATTAATTTTTTATTGCGTTCTACCGATTCTTTCATAAAAGTACCGGAAGATCGGGAAATGGGTTTTCGTGCATCCTGCTGTTGGGAACAGGCTGTCAGGAATATAAAGCCGAGTGCAAATGCTGTTATGTAGGGTCTTATTCTCATTGGGGAATTAATGTTCTTGGGATACAATATCCAAAAAATGTTGTACAGTGTCTTCCATGTTTAAAGATGATTTTCCGCCCGCAGCGTTGATGTGGCCTCCGCCGCTAAAGTGCTTCCTGGCGAACTGGTTGACATCAAAATCTCCCTTGGAACGGAATGAAATCTTTATGATTTTTTCATCTTTATTTTCGATAAAGATAGCAGTAAAAACGATACCTTTTATAGTGAGCCCATAATTTACAATTCCTTCAGTATCTCCTTTTACATAACCAAAGGTATCCAGTTCTTCTTGGGACAGTGTCGTATAGGAGGTGCTGTATTGAGGGAGCACCCGTAAATTTTGCAACGCGCGAGCCAAAATCTGGATGCGGTTATGGGAATGGTTGTCGAATAATAAACTGTGAATCTCACTGTTTTCCACCCCTAAATCAATCAGGGAAGCTACAATGCGGTGTGTTTCCCCGGTAGTTGCAGGATAGCGGAATGATCCAGAATCGGTGACGATCCCAGTGTAGATGCAGGTAGCAATAGTTTTATCAATAAGATTCGTCAGCTGTAATGCTGCAATAAAATGATAGACCATTTCGCAGGTAGAGCCATAATCGGTATTGGAAAAAGCAACTACTGCATAATCGTCCGGTTTCTGATGGTGGTCGATCATTACGAAGGGAACAGTTAGTGTTTTAAGTACCGTTTCCATTTGATCTCCCGTTCTGTGGAAGGCATTGAAATCAAGTGTAAACACTAATTCGGCATCCTGCAACAGTTTTGTACCGTTTTCTTTGTCCTTTTCAAAAATCTTAACAGTTTCAGCCCCTGGAAGCCAGGCGAGGAAATCCGGAAATTCATTGGGTGCAATGACAACCGGTTTATGATTTAATTTTAATAAAAAATGATACAGTGCCAGTGTAGAACCCATCGCGTCGCCATCGGGACTGCGGTGTGGGATGATTGCTATTCGCTTAGGTTCAGCCAGTAAAGACTGGATTGTGATAATATCGTTCTCTTTCATAGCTTGCGAAATTACATTTTTTTGGTGGAATGTTGCTTTTTTTAATGAATTTCCTGTGCAGAAAATCACGGCTTTTATTTCAAGGACAAGTGTAGAATGGGGATAGAATCCCATTCTGAAAAAAGCAAAAAAAATTTAGAGCACCCATTTTCAGTTCTCAATAATATGTCTATTTTTGCATATGCAACACAACGTCCTAATTTTAGATTTCGGGTCACAATATACACAACTTATTGCCCGCAGAGTTCGCGAATTAAACATATTCTGCGAAATTTTTCCTTACAACCATTTTCCGGAAGATTTATCAAGCTATAAAGCCGTTATCCTTTCTGGCAGCCCATTTTCAGTTCGTGCTGAAGATGCACCACATCCGGATTTGACCAATATCCGTGGTAAACTGCCATTACTGGCCGTTTGTTATGGTGCACAATACCTGTCGCACTTTAGTGGAGGCGAAGTTGCACCTTCCAACATCCGTGAATATGGAAGAGCAAACCTATCCTATATTAAGGAAGGCGAAGTTTTCTTTGATAGTATTGAAAAGAACAGCCAGGTTTGGATGAGCCATAGTGATACGATCAAGACGCTGCCTACAAATGGTGTCCGTCTTGCCAGTACAAAAGATGTAGAGAATGCAGCGTACCGTATTGATGGGGAATTAACCTATGCCATACAGTTCCACCCGGAAGTATACCATACAACCGGTGGAAAGCAGCTTCTTGAGAACTTCCTGGTAAAAATTGCAGAAGTGCCACAGAGTTTTACACCGAATGCTTTTGTTGACGATATTATTGTAGAACTTCAGGAGAAAATCCAGAATGACAAAGTAGTATTGGGACTTTCAGGAGGAGTTGATTCTACTGTAGCGGCGGTTTTATTACACAAAGCAATTGGTAAAAACCTGTATTGTATTTTTGTGAACAATGGATTGCTGCGTAAAAATGAATTTCAAAATGTACTTGAGCAGTACAAAGATATGGGACTGAACGTAAAAGGAGTAGATGCTTCTGAACGTTTTCTTTCGCAACTTGCAGGAGTCGATGACCCTGAAACCAAAAGAAAAATTATCGGCCGTGTATTCATCGAAGTGTTTGATGATGAAGCCACCAGTATTGAAGATGTAAAATGGTTGGCACAGGGAACAATTTACCCTGATGTAATCGAATCGGTTTCTGTAAAAGGACCATCGGCAACCATTAAGTCACACCATAATGTAGGCGGATTGCCGGATTATATGAAACTCAAGATTGTAGAGCCTTTGCGTATGCTTTTCAAAGATGAAGTGCGAAGAGTAGGGGCTACTTTAGGAATTGATGCGGAATTATTAGGAAGACACCCTTTCCCGGGACCTGGACTTTCAATTCGTATTTTAGGAGATCTGACTCCGGAGAAAGTAAGAATTCTTCAGGAAGTGGATGCGATTTTTATTGATGGGCTGAAATCACATGGTTTATACGATAAAGTATGGCAGGCCGGAGCAATCCTGCTTCCTGTAAATAGTGTTGGTGTAATGGGTGATGAAAGAACCTATGAAAAAGTAGTCGCCCTGAGAGCAGTTGAATCTACCGATGGTATGACGGCTGACTGGGTACACTTGCCGTATGAATTCCTGATGACAATTTCCAATGAGATTATTAATAAAGTAAAAGGGGTAAACCGTGTCGTTTATGATATCAGTTCAAAACCACCAGCTACTATTGAATGGGAATAATATTTTAAGGGCAAGTTCTCGGTATACTGCTGTATGAAATTGCCTTTTGTAAAAAATGAATTATATTTAAGCCTCATAAGTTCAAAAACTTATGAGGCTTTTCTTTGGGAAGCCGGATATTGGGATTGTTTTTCATTCATAAAAAAATATTAAAACGATGAATTCCCTCTCAAAATTCCGCCATACCGATTTTAAGTTTAGTATTTTTGACAGATAAAATTAACATGATACAGCGCATGAAAATGAAGCAAATATGGATAGCATTTATCGCAGCACTCCTTTTTTCGGGATCGGTAGCAGCACAAGGAAATTATATTAAGCATACCGTAGAAAAAGGTGAAACGATAACTCAAATTGCTAAAAAATATAAAGTTACCCCTTATGATATCTATAAACTGAATCCGGATGCCCAAAATGGGGTACAGGAGAAAGCGGTATTATTGATTCCTTCCAAAAGCCTGAAAAAACAGGATGCCAAACCGGAAGTAATCGAAGCTTCTTCCAAAGTAGCGAATAAAGTGCATGTCGTAGAGCCAAAGGAAACTTTTTATAGTATTTCCAAAAAATATAAAGTGTCTGTTGAAGACTTGAAAAAAGTCAATGCCGATGCCAATCGAGATGGGCTAAAAATTGGGCAGGAACTTATTATTCCATTAAATGGGACTGCAGTAGCAGATAAAAAAGAAGTAAAGAAAGAGCCTAAAAAAGAGGTTAAAGAAGTAAAAGACGAAGCTCCAAAGTCCGGAAAATACCTGTATCATATTGTAAAACCGCAGGAAACGAAATATTCGATTGCCAAAGAATACGGAATGTCCCTACAGCAACTGGAAGAGTTGAATCCGGAGGTGAAAGATACTTTGCCTGTTGGTTTTAACCTGAAACTGGATAAAAAAGCGGCGGTTGAAAAAGAAAAAGAAGTAGCCAAAGTAGAAGTAGCCAGTACTACCGAAGGATTGAAAGAATACGAAGTACAGCCTAAAGAAACAATTTACAGCCTTTCCAAAACATTTGGTATTGAAGAGGATAAGCTAATTGCTTTGAATCCGGAATTAAGGGATGGGCTTAAAATAGGAATGATCATCAAGGTTCCGGCAAGTGTAGCGGAAGTGGCTAAGAAAGATAAGGAATACAAAGACCTGACGACTAAAATTACCAATAAGGATAAGAAGGAAATGGTATTGCTGTTGCCTTTTAATATTTCAAAAATAGAAGACGATAGCGAAAATTCGATCCAGGACCGTTTGAAAACGAATAAATTCCTGAATATGACACTTGATTTTTATTCCGGTGCCCTTATGGCAATCGATTCGATGAAAAAACTTAATGGGAATGTCAATATCAGGATTTTTGATTCTAAAGAAACCAAAACAGGATCGGATGTACCGAATATCATTAAAAGCAATAATTTTTCCAATACGGATGTTGTAGTAGGGCCTTTCTTCCAGTCGAATGTAGAAGTTACTGCGGCATTGTTGGAAAAAAACGATATTCCGGTAGTTTCTCCAATGTCAAAAGAATCAGGAAAAATGTACAGCAACCTGTTCCAGTCGATGCCGGCTCCGGAATATGTAAAAAAAGCAATGCTTGATTTCCTGAAATCTAAAAATGATAATGTTTTCACGATTATAGATTCGAAGCGCGGGAGTTCAAAACAATTTATCAACAGCAACTATTCCGGAATGCGCTTTTTGGAGCCAGACGCTAAAGGATTGGTAGCGCCAGAGTCTATTCGTGGTATGCTGGTAAAAGATAAAACCAATTATATTGTACTGGAAACTGAACGTGGGGCAACCATATTGGATGTGACCAATACGCTGTTAAAAGAAATGGAGAATTATACCATCAAATTGGTGCTGTTGGAAAAAACGGAAGCCTATGATTTTGATGAAATTTCATCTTCCCGACTGATGAAGCTCAACCTGCATTATCCGTCCCTTTCGAAAGATAATGATTCACCAGCGGTGAATAATTTCTTTAAGGAATACAAAAGACAGAACAATGTATTCCCGAATCAATATGCCGTACGTGGATTTGATGTGACCTTTGATGTCCTGGTACGTTTGTCACAACGCAACAAATTTGAAGAAACGGTAGAAAGTACCGCTACAGAACAGATTGAAAGCAAGTACAAATACAGTAAAAATCCATCGGGAGGCTACTCTAATAAAGGCGTGTATATTTTATATTACGATACTGACTTAACTGTAAAAGAAGCAAAATAATGACATCAAAAGTAACCTACCTTGGCGATTTACGGACTTCCTCGATCCATATCAATTCCGGAAGCGAGATTATATCCGATGCGCCACTTGATAACAATGGAAAGGGAGAAGCTTTTTCTCCGACAGATACTGTAGCGAATGCACTGGCGAGTTGTATGATGACCGTTATGGGAATCAAAGCCCGGGATATGGGCGTTGATTTTACAGGATCTACAGCAGCAGTCACAAAACACATGCAGGCAGATCCGAGAAGGATTTCGAAGATAGAAATTGTGTTCGAAATGACCCTGGCGGCCGATGAAAAGACAAAGACGATACTCGAACGCACCGCATTAACCTGCCCGGTACACCAAAGCCTTCATCCCGAGATCGAAAAAGTAGTGACTTTTAACTGGAAATAAACAATTCATATTACGATACAAGCATTAAGGATTTGGAAGTTATTTCAAATTCTTAATGCTTTTTTACGACCCAATATTATGACTGAACAGGAATTCCTGATAAAACTCGCCCACACCAAAATGCCCTTTGGGAAATATGAAGGCTGGCACCTCATTGACCTGCCCGAATATTATGTCGTATGGTACAGTAATAAAGGTTTTCCGAAAGGAGAACTGGGAACGCAATTGCAACTTGTCTACGAATTGAAATTGAACGGGCTGGAAGACCTGATCCGAAACATCAAAAAACAATATCCCAAGCGATAACATGCTTGGAAGACAGTGGGTAACGGTAGGCGATTTGATCTTTTTTGAGGCTGAAATAAAAATCGTTTAGCCGGCTATTTCTTAAGGGTAAAGCAATACCTATTCGTAAAATACAACAATTTGATAATTTGAAAAGGTTGGCAATTGAAAATAAATCAAATCTACAGCAGCCGTTCTGAAATCATTTTCAAATTGGCTGAATATCGAATTAAATTCACTACTTTTGCCAAGTTTTTTACGCAACTACAACAAACAACAACACAATGAATCAGACGAAATATATTTTTGTTACAGGTGGTGTGACTTCTTCCTTAGGTAAAGGAATTATAGCAGCATCTTTAGCCAAATTATTACAGGCAAGAGGGTACCGAACGACAATACAGAAGTTTGATCCTTATATTAACGTAGATCCGGGGACATTGAATCCGTACGAACATGGAGAATGTTATGTAACGGATGATGGCGCTGAAACCGATTTGGATTTAGGACATTACGAACGTTTCCTGAATGTTCCGACATCACAGGATAATAACGTGACTACCGGAAGGGTATACCTTTCTGTAATCGAAAAAGAACGCCGTGGTGAATTTTTGGGTAAAACAGTACAAGTAGTACCTCATATTACCAATGAGATCAAAGAGCGTATGCAATTATTGGGTAAAACCGGTGATTATGATATCGTGATCACAGAGATCGGTGGTACAGTAGGTGATATAGAATCTTTGCCTTATATTGAATCAGTACGTCAACTGGTTTGGGAATTAGGCGATAATAATGGTATTGTAATTCACCTGACTTTAGTGCCTTATCTGGCTGCTGCAGGGGAGTTGAAAACAAAACCAACACAGCATTCTGTTAAGACATTAATGGAAAGTGGTATAAAAGCAGATATCTTAGTATGTAGGACAGAGCATGAGATTTCGGATGAGCTGAGACAAAAACTGGCATTGTTCTGTAACGTAAAACGCGAAGCAGTAATCCAGTCTATTGATGCCTCTACAATTTATGATGTACCGAACCTGATGCTGGAAGAAGGATTGGATAAGGTAGCGTTGAAAAAACTGGATCTTCCGGAAAAATCGACGCCGGATTTAAAACAATGGAATGAGTTCCTGCACAAACTGAAAAACCCAAAACATATTGTTAATATCGGTTTGGTAGGAAAGTATGTGGAATTACAGGATTCGTATAAATCCATTCTGGAAGCTTTTATTCACGCAGGTTCTGTAAATGAGACCAAAGTAAATGTGGTAAGCATCCATTCGGAATACCTGGATACTAAAAATGCAGCAGAAAAATTAAGTAACCTTGATGGAATCCTGGTCGCTCCTGGATTTGGTGAAAGGGGAATTGAAGGAAAAATTGAAACCGTAAAATATGCCCGGGAAAATAATATTCCATTTTTTGGAATTTGCCTTGGTATGCAAATGGCGGTTATAGAATATTCCAGAAATGTTTTAGGATGGAAAGATGCCAACTCTACAGAAATGAATGAGGGAACAGCACATCCGGTAATCAACATCATGGAAGAACAGAAAAACATTACCAATATGGGAGGTACAATGCGTCTGGGTGCCTGGAAATGTGATATTAAACCCAATACGCTTGCGTCTGAAGTTTATAATCAAGCGACAACCATTCTGGAACGTCACCGTCACCGTTATGAATACAATGGCGAATACCTGCAGGATATTGAGAAAGCAGGATTAAAAGCGTCAGGTGTGAATCCGGATACCGGTTTGGTGGAAATTGTAGAACTGGAAGGGCATCCGTTTTTTATCGGGGTACAATACCATCCGGAATATAAAAGTACAGTGGCCAATCCACACCCGTTATTTGTAAGCTTTGTAAAAGCTGCGGTAGCTTATAAAAATAAATAATCCAGTACCCGGTAGTATATTGGGAAGGATTGGAAATACGTGCAAAATTTGAGGCAGCACACGTAAAAATAGCTGCCTTACAACTGAAACAAAAACAATGGAAGAAAAAAAATTAGACATTAGGTCAATTATTGGTTTTATCCTGATTTTCGGAATTCTCGTTTGGATTATGTATAACAATGCACCAGACGAAGCTGTAATCGCTAAAGAAAAAGCCCAGAAAGAACAAGTTTTACAACAGGAGAAATCGCGTACCGAAGCGGCCAAACAAGCAGCTATAACGGCTCAGGATACTACCGTTACGAACACTGAAAAACTGGCAAAATTAAAAGGTTCACTTGGTGAATTTGCGTATTCTGCAACACTTCCTGCTCCGGCAGCAGATTTTACTGTAATCGAAAATGACCTGCTTTCGCTTAAAATAGCCAATAAAGGGGGCTATATTGTAGATGTAGTCGTAAAAAAATACGAGCGTTTTACGAAAAACTCAGGTGAATTGGTACAACTGATCCGTGACAATAATGCGGAACTGAATATTCCATTACTGACTAAGGATAACCGTCAGCTGAATACTAAAGATCTTAATTTTGAACCGATACTAACCAAAGAAGGGGAGAATCAGGTACTGACATTGCGATTGAAAGCCAGTGCAAACCAATTTTTGGAATACCGTTATGTATTGAAACCAAAAGAGTACATGCTGGATTTCAGTATCCGTAGCCAGGGCTTAAATGGTGTTTGGGATACAACCAAACCTTTGATGCTGGACTGGAGCATGAAAACATACCGTAACGAGAAAAGTATTTCATACGACAACCGTTATACAGAGCTGATCTATGAGCATGAAAATGGGAAAGACAGTAACCTGGGACAAAGCAAACACAGTGAAGTAGGTGTTAAAGATGTAACTTATATCGCCTTTAAACAGCACTTTTTTACCTCAATATTGCTTACCGATACTCCATTCAAAAATGTAAACCTGGCTTCTGAAAACCTGGTACATGATGAAAGTATCGATACTACATTTACCAAAAGCTTTAAAGCTGAAATTCCATTAGCCGTTACCGGTGGGGAGGTAAATTATAAAATGAACTGGTATTATGGTCCTACGGATTATAAGATACTAAATGAATACAAAAGAAACCTGGACGAGGTAGTACCTTTAGGATGGGGGATTTTCGGTTGGATCAACCGTTATATCTTTATTCCGTTATATGGGTTCCTTAGTGATTTTATCCCTCATGGTATCGCAATTATTGTATTTACAATCTTAGTGCGTATTGTGATGTCACCGATCACTTATAAATCATACTTGTCACAGGCGAAAATGAAAATCATTCGTCCGGAAGTGAACGAACTGAATGAGAAGTATAAGAAAGACCCAATGAAAAAACAGCAGGAAACCATGAAGCTGTACTCCAAAGCCGGAGTGAGCCCCATGGCCGGATGTCTGCCCGCCGTGGCACAGATTCCCGTCTTCTATGCCTTATTTCAGTTTTTCCCCTCTGCTATCGAATTAAGACAGAAAAGTTTCCTTTGGGCAGACGATTTATCATCTTATGATGCAGTATACCAATTGCCATTTAAAATTCCGGTTTACGGAGACCATATCAGTATTTTTCCTATCCTGGCGGCACTTGCTATTTTCTTTTACATGAAAATGACTACCGGTGACCAGCAGGCAAGCGCTCCGCAACAAGAGGGCATGCCGGATATGAGCAAGATCATGAAAATCATGATTTATGTTTCTCCATTCATGATGTTGATTTTCTTTAATAATTATGCGTCAGGATTGAGTTTGTACTATTTCATTTCAAATACGATCACTATCGGTATTATGTTTGTAATTAAAAACTATATCGTAAACGAAAAGAAACTGCACGCACAAATTCAGGAAAATAAGACAAAAGAGAAACCTCAGAGTCGCTTCCAGAAGAAAATGCAGGAAATGATGGAGCAGGCAGAACAACAGAAAAAATTAAAATAAAAGCATACCAGAAAGCACTCGAAAGAGTGCTTTTTTTCTATCAATAAAATAAGTTCCTTTGTAATCAGTTTTGATACCTATAGAACGATCTAATATATGATAAAGATGAAAACCAAACAGTATATAATGTCGGTGTTGTTTTGCATGACGCTGTCCGGATTACAGGCCCAGGAGTTGAACCAGCTGGATAAAAGCGGGAAACGCCACGGGGCATGGAAAGGATATTTTGAAAAAAGCCACAGCCTCCGGTATGAAGGTACTTTTGATCATGGAAAAGAAACAGGAACTTTTACTTTTTATGTAGAAGGATCGGGAAAAACAGTAATGGCTACCCGGGAATTCAATGATAAGGATGGTACAGCCTATACTATTTTTTATGATGCAAAGAAAAACAAAGTCAGTGAAGGCCGGGAGAAAAATAAGCGTTATGATGGCGAGTGGAAATATTACCACAAAGCCTCTCCCAAAGTTATGGCACTCGAATTTTATGCAAATGGGAAACTCGAAGGCAAGCGCCAGGTTTTCTATCCCAATGGTGAAATTGCAGAAGATGCGGAATATAAAAATGGGCTGAAGGACGGTAATTATAAACGGTATTCGGCTAAAGGGATTGTAATTGAAGAAGCGGTATATAAAGCCGGGGAATACAATGGGCCCACAATTTACCGGGATGATAAAAACCAGATTACGGTTAAAGGACAGTTCAAAGACGGTAAGAAGAATGGTATTTGGCAGTACTATGAGGATAACAAACTGAATAAGGAAGAAAACATGAGTCAGGTTAAGAAAAGCCAAAAAGCAGTTTCTCCCAAAAAAATATAGTACTTTTGCAACGTTTTTCCGGTTGGTTTCAAATCGATACCTGGGGAAAATCGATTACGGAAAAATTAATCTTTGAATACAAGTACAATGAAACGTGTTGTCGTAGGGCTTTCGGGTGGTGTAGATTCCAGTGTTGCTGCTTATTTATTGCAGGAACAAGGATATGAAGTAATAGGTCTTTTTATGAAAAACTGGCACGATGATTCGGTGACCATCTCCAATGAATGCCCGTGGCTGGAAGATAGCAACGACGCATTACTGGTAGCTGAAAAGCTAGGGATCCCTTTCCAGACGGTTGATTTAAGTGAACAGTATAAAGAGAAGATTGTAGATTATATGTTCAACGAATATGAAAAAGGAAGAACGCCAAATCCGGATGTATTGTGCAACCGTGAAATTAAGTTCGATGTTTTCATGAAAATAGCGTTGAGCCTTGGTGCCGATTATGTGGCTACCGGCCATTATTGCCGTAAGGGGACAATTGAAAAAGAAGGCAAAGAAGTATACCAGCTTTTGGCAGGTGCAGATGGGAATAAAGACCAGTCGTATTTTCTTTGTCAGTTATCTCAGGAACAACTGGCGAAATCCTTATTTCCTATAGGGGAACTGACCAAACCGGAAGTACGCGAAATCGCGGCTAAACTGGACCTGATCACTGCAGATAAAAAAGATTCACAAGGGTTATGCTTTATTGGTAAGGTACGCCTTCCGGAATTTTTGCAACAGAAATTGCAACCGAAAGATGGGCTTATTTTTGAAGTAAATGCACAGGCGGATATTTATAACCGGTCCCGGCCAGAATTTGAGACGGAGAAAGCAGCTTTGGCTTATGAAGCAGAAAGCATACACTATACGCCAGAAATGGCCAAAGTGGTAGGGAAACACCAGGGTGCTCATTATTTCACCAACGGGCAGCGCAAAGGCCTGAACGTGGGTGGGACAAAAGAAGCTTTATTCATTATCGCTACTGATGTTACTACGAATACGATTTATACCGGGCAGGGAAGTTCCCATCCGGGATTGTATAAAAAAGCATTGTTTGTGGCTCAGCCTGAAGTACACTGGATCCGTGAAGACCTGGCGTTGGCAGATGGTGAAACTATGGAAGTGATGGCCCGTATACGGTACCGTCAGGAATTGCAAAAAGCAACCCTGCACCAATTTGATAATGGTATGTATGTTTCTTTTGAAGCACCACAGTCCGCTATTACAGAAGGGCAATTTGTGGCCTGGTATGATGGCGATGAGTTATTAGGTTCCGGAGTGATTTCAAAATAAAAAATTCAGAATAGTATATACAAAACAACCCGGCAGGTAACGACTTGCCGGGTTGTTGTTTTTAGGGATACTCTTAATTCGCGACTTCCAATAAAATAAATGATTTTTTTAGATTTTCATTGGCATATATCTCCTTTAAGTGCTGTAGTGAAATCGTTCCTGTCGTGTAGCCGATTTCATTATTATTGTAGGATTCATCAATGTCCTGGAAATATTTTTTCAGGGTGACTGCATCTTCATTCTGGTGGCGTAAAAATACTTTAAGGTTAATGTCATTCGTAAAGACCAAATCTTCCTGTTGCTGTATTTTTTTGTATTCATACTGATAGTCGTAACTCAATGCGGAGATATCGGACAGTACTGCAGAAGCGGTCGGATGGGCTCCGGCACCTTTACCCACGAAAAACTGGGTATCGGCAAAACTCGTTTTCGTGATCACACCATTAAAAACATCATCAACATGAAACAGCCGATTCTCTGCATCTACAAATTTCGGAAGTACAAAAGCCGAAATAGCACCTTCTTTTGTTTTAAATGCCTGGGCAACCAGTTTAATCTTAAGCCCTTTCTCCCGTGCGTATTTTAATTCCAGATCACCTATATTATTGATACCAATATTGAAAAGTTCATCGGGTTGAGCAATAAAACCAAACGAGTGGGCGAGTAAGATCAGCAATTTGTATTTGGCATCAAATCCTCCGGTATCCAATATGGGATTGCTTTCTGCGAAACCTTTTTGTTGGGCTTCAGCCAGGGCTTCGTCATAGGAGATATTATCCTTGAATGTTTTGGTCAGGATGTAATTGGTCGAGCCGTTTACTATACCTTCAATAGATTCCAGCAGGTCATTGTCATAGTATTCTTCCAGATTCCGGATGATGGGCATACTGGCGCAACAGGCAGCTTCGTACAATAGCGGTACATTATATTTACGTTGCAGTTCGAGCAATTCTGTAAAATGCTCCGCGATCATTTTTTTGTTGGCGGAAACTACTGCCTTTCCACTTTTTAAAGCGGTGGAAACAATTTCAAAAGCAGCATCGGCATCATCAATGAGTTCTACAATAACATTGATTTCCGGATCATTAAAGATGTCATTTTTATCGAAGGTAAAATGGTCTGAACTGATTTCACGCGCTTTATTTTTATCCTTTACACAAATATTTTTGATGTTGGCCTTTAAGCCTGGTGTTTTCTGGAGGACTTCATATAAACCAAAGCCGACACAGCCGAAACCGAATAATCCTATATTTAATTTTTTTCTTGACATTGTATTTCTTAAAAGAGATTTTATTTTTTGGAATGCAGGCACACTTTTTTTTGGAAATAGTGGGCTTGCAGAAAGAGAAGCAGCGTGCTTTTTGCGATGGCGAACAAAGTGGGGTCACCCCGGTAGGCAAAACAAAAAGACACTGCCTGAAAGTAACGAATAGAGCTTCGAGGATTATTAGAGTACGTTGGCGGTTTCGGTGATGTTTTCATGTACTGCACTGGCAAAAGCCTGTTTCAGGTCGGCAATCAGGTCCTCTGCATCTTCGAGTCCTACAGAAAGGCGAATCAGGCTATCGGTTACTCCGGATTGATAGCGTTTTTCAGCCGGAATGGATTTATGGGTCATTTCACACGGCAGGCAACAAAGGCTTTTTACGCCTCCAAGGCTTTCTGCCAGTTTGAACAGTTTTGTAGAAGAGACGATTTTGGAAGCTAGTGCTTTGTCATCAATCACAAGATCAAAAGCAATCACGCCGCCAAAATATTTTTGTTGTGATTTGGCAATCTCATGATTGTGGTGGCTTGGCAACCCTGGATAATACACATTTTTGATTAGCTTTTCTTCGATCAGGTATTCCGCTATCTGTTGTGCATTTTCGGCATGTTGACGAATGCGTAACGAAAGGGTTTCGATACCACGTATGGCCAACCAGCTGTCGAAAGGCCCGAGTATCGCGCCGGAAGCATTTTGGATAAATTTAATCTTGGCTCCCAATTCTTCAGTAGCAGTAACAACCAATCCCGCAATAATATCGCTATGTCCGGAAATGTATTTTGTGGCACTGTGCACTACAATATCAGCCCCAAGGTCAATTGGTTTTTGGGATACCGGGGAAGCAAAAGTATTATCCACACACAGTAGGATGTTATGTGCTTTGGCCGTTTTGGCGATTGCACGGATATCCGATATTTTAAGGGTAGGATTGGTCGGGGATTCAATCCAGATCAGTGCTGTCTTGTCTGTTACTGCATTTGCAATATTAGCAGCATTTGTCGAATCGACATAGTTGATACTAATGCCAAATTTTTCATAGACATGGGTGAATAACCGAAATGCGCCGCCATAAATATCATCTACAGCAATAATATCATCGCCGGATTTCAATAGTTTGACTACAGCATCGATTGCAGCAAGTCCACTGGCAAAAGCATAGCCGTTTGTACCGTTTTCAAGTTTTGCAATAATATCTTCCAGTACTTTTCGGGTCGGGTTATTGCTTCGGGCATAATCGTATCCTTTGTGGACACCTGGCGCTTCCTGTACGAAAGTGGAAGTTTGGTAAATTGGTACAGAAATGGAACCGGTTAATGGATCTACGGGAATGCTGTTCAGGATTTGTGTTTGTTCGCTCATTTTGAAATGTTTTAAAAATGTTTTTATATTTTTTAATCAATAAAAAACATTCGAAACCAGATATCGAAAGAGCGGAAATAAAAAATGCTCTCCCGATAAGTCAGAAGAGCATATAATATGTTGAAGTATTATGTACTATTTTCTAAGCTTATCTATCCCTGCCAAAGCAAGGGTTGAATGTGGCACCTTATTCACATGTGAACAGGTTGCCAAGACGTCATCGGGTCAATTCCCTCGGTCTTTCTGGATAAGAATAATCTTTTAAAGAACTTGAGTGCAAATTTAGAGCATAATAAATGGTTTTACCAAATTATTTATTTTAAATTTTAAAATTATTTTTTAAAGTGTTGTTTTGTAGGTAGTTATTGTGTGTGTTTCTGTAGCTAAAACAGCCTTATTTTTGGATTTAGGCATTCTCTTTTTGAAAAGGAATGCAATCAGGGTGATTAAAATGATGCCCAAAAGCAACACAGAGACCAATAAAAAAATACTTTGGTTGGTCAGCAATTGGCTTTGGGTTTTTACCGATTGCATGATCGAAGCCCGGGCAAGCGCAGTTGCTTCTGTCAGGTTGAATCCTTTTCCAATATACGATTGGACCAAAGCGGCATTACGTTCGTTATAAACCGTATCATAAGGCGTCAAGTAGGCGAGGAACTGCTCTTTGTAGTGCTGGTTGTAAAAAAGCTGGAGGGTATAATATCCTGCAAAAGAATTCAGTGTGGTGAAAAAACGCACATTTCCCGCTACAAGGCTGCCTGATATTCCTGTAGTCACCGGAACAGAAGCCAATATAAAAGTCGCGATGGGGACAAATAACATACCTGATGCTGCTCCCTGCAGGAAGATAGGAATGATTAAATCGGTAAATGCCAAATCACTGCTCATGATGCAATACATCCAATAATTAAATCCCAGCATAAGCGCAAAACCCGTAACCAGGAAAAAGTGCAGTGGGAATCGTTTTTTCATGACCAGTTGGGAAGCTATGTACATCGTAATTGCCATCCCCAGAATATTAAAAAAAGCGAGTTGGATGTATTGGTAATTTGACCATTGTGCCATAACACTCACATAGTTGTAGACTAAATTGATCGTGTCTTTTAGCCCGTAAAAAAGGGCGAGTAAAATCAGCCCGATGATAAAATTTCCGGACCTGAAAATGCTAAAATGGATAATGGGCCTTTTACTTTTTAGCTGGCGTAAAACAAATAATGCAATCAGGAAAATAGCAGCAAAACTCGTGTAAACAATTGTAGGATCTTCAAACCAATAGTGTTTTGGGCCATACACCATGCAATAGGCTACGGCCAACATTCCGGCTCCCATGATAATATACGCTTTCCAGTCAATTTGATATAATGGGTATTTTTTATGGGTACGTTCCGGCCTGAAAATAAGCAATACAATAATAATCGAAAGGATCTGAAAGAGGATTACGATGTAATAAATCATCCTCCAGTCCATATTATCGATAATCCAGGCAGTAGGTGCACCCGCTGCCACGCTGCTTCCCAATAGCGTTCCATAAAAAACAGAATAACCGACTGCCTGTTTCTTTTCGTTATGCAGCCTGGAGAAAATTAAGGTCAGCATTCCTCCTGCAATCAGGCTGATAATGATACCCTGGAAAAATCGTAAGAGGATAAACATTTGGATATCATTGGTTTTCATCAGGAGCAAATTCAGGAATATTCCCACCAATAATACAGTAATCAGGTATTTTTGGGTGTTGAAATAATTCAGGAAACGTACCTGTAACGGAAGCGAGAATAGCAGTGAAATGTAAGTAACCTGAATCGAAAAAGTAATATCTTCCGGCTGTGCGCCAAAATAGGAAATTACATAATTTTGGGTCAGGGAGAACAGGGAAAATTGGACAATAGAAAACAGGAGGATCAGGAACAATGCAGTTCGCATTCCCCAGTTCCAGTTGTGGATCCATTCTTTAAAATAGATATTCTTGTCCATTTAGTTCTTTTTTACCGAAACAATTACATTCATCCCGGCTTTTATTTGTTCTATGTCTTTTTCTGAAAATTTTATTTTTACGGGGATACGTTGAGTAATTTTGACAAAGTTTCCCGTGGAGTTATCGGCAGGGAGCAGGGAGAATTTAGATCCCGTAGATCCGGCAATCGCTTCAATTGTGCCTTGGTATACCGTATTGTCATAACCATCCACTTTAATCTCAACCGATTGGCCTACATGCATATCCTGGATTTGGGTTTCCTTGAAATTGGCGGTTACCCATTTTTGGTTTTCATTGATAATGGGAACCAAGCTTTGTCCCGCCTGTATCTGTTGCCCTTCCTGTATCGTTTTCCTCCCCAGCCTTCCGGAATATGGAGCGGTAATCACAGTATATTCCAGATTGATTTTGGCATAATCCAACAAGGCTTCTTTTTGCTTGATCTCTGCTTTCAATAGTCCGTGATTGGATTCCAGCTCTTCAATTTTGGAGTGGGTGGTTTTCAGGTTGTTTCGGGTGGCATTGAACTCACTTGTGGCAACATCATATTTTGCCTGCGTTTGTTCAAATTCCTGTAAGGTTGCCGCCTCTTCCTGCAATAAATTTTTATAGCGTTTCAGGTCCTGCTGTTTCTCGACGAGTTTAGCTTTTGCGGAAGCAATCATATCCCTGTTCACCGCAGTTCCGGTTTGTGCCGTTTGTATGGTGGCATCGAGTACGACCAGCCGTGCCTTTACATCTTCAAGGGCTGCTTCGGCTTCCATAACTTTAGCGGTATATTCCCGATTGTCGATGATCACTAACGTATCGCCTTTTTTTACATACTGATGCTCCTCAAAATTGATCTTTTGAATGTATCCGCCAACACGGGCCGAAATAGGATTGATATAAGCTTCCACCTGAGCATCATTGGTTTCCTCATAATTTCGGGAATGGATCAGGTAGCGTAGAAAAAAAATGAGGGTAATGGCCATTACAAGTAGGACAACGCCATTGAATAAGTAATTAAATTTTTTGCCTGATTTAGTCTTCATTGGTATTTTTTAAAGTTTTCCGGTTGTGTAAAGAATCTGGTAATAGTAATTCAGCATTGAAATTTGTGCTTCAATAAGCCTGTATTTCGATTGGAGGTAAAGATTGTCTGCCTCAAGAAGGTCGGTTAGTAAAGCCAGTTGGTTAAAATATTTGGTACTTACAATTTTATAATTTACCTGTGACTGTTCAATGTTTTTCTGTGCGATTCCAATTTTCTCCCGCATGTCTTCCACTTTAATCTGTAGCGATGATAATTCGAGTTTTGCATTATCGTGGGCAGCATTTTCATTAATACGTGTTTCTTCCAGCCGTTTTTTTTCAGCATTCACCTTATGGTTGTTCTGGTAGAGTGAGGATAGGGAATATTGCACTTTAACTCCTACAAAACCGATAGCATATACCTGATCAACATACGGATAGATCAAATAATTCGGATAATTATAACCAT
This sequence comes from Flavobacterium kingsejongi, assembly GCF_003076475.1. Taxonomy (NCBI): domain Bacteria; kingdom Pseudomonadati; phylum Bacteroidota; class Flavobacteriia; order Flavobacteriales; family Flavobacteriaceae; genus Flavobacterium; species Flavobacterium kingsejongi. Next base: position 2,394,654 of record NZ_CP020919.1, read on the forward strand.
AAGCAGAAATGAGTTCTATGGACGGATAATAATTGCTTTTGGCACTTTTAATGCGGCTTTGCTGTAATTCCGTGTTTTCATGTGCTGCCTGTAAGGTATAAGAATCGCTTGCCGAAGCATTGATAATGTTGGATGCATCCGGGATGGTATTTACAACAGCAGTATCACTCAGGATAATATGGCTTTTTTCCGGCAGGTGCAACAGCACGTTCAGGCGATTGTTGAAAATCAGGATGGTACTTTCATTTTCTGTTTTGGCAAATTGCTGGTTGGATAGGTTGATCTCTGCCCGTAATACATCGCTTCGGGTTACTTTACCATTTTTGTATAAGGCATTAATGTTTTTGAGGCGTAAGTTCTCCCGGTTTATCTGGTCTTTGTAAAGGCTGTCAAGACGTGATAAGCGAATCATTTCCAGATAATGTTGCAGCACCTGCAGCGAAATGCTACCGGTTTGCTGTTGCAGGTTGATCGCTGCCAGGCGGCTACGGATTTCCGATTCCTCGATAGCCGCTTCATGTTTTCCACCGGAATACAGGTTGAAAGAAGCTTCCAGTCCCATAGTAGCCTGATAGCTACTCGGTGGAGGCGGTAAAGATTCCGAACCCGAAAGCCCGTGTTCATACAAAGTGGCATTGGTAAGCCTTTTTCCAGTGGCCTGTGCCATAACGTGGGGAAGTGCGTGGCTTTTTACCTCTTTTAATTCCGACTCGGAAACCTCAGTATTCAGTTTGGCACTGTTAATATGGTCATTGTTGGCTTTTGCAAGCTGCAAGGCCTCTTCAATACTCAGTACATATGTTGTGGGGCTTTTCTCCTGTGCTATTACAGTATTTCCCAGCAAGCAAAAACAGGCAGACAACAAGCTCAGATAATTAAATAAAAAATGCTTCACAGTTAGTATGAATTATAAAATGGATAGAAAATTAATTTTTCGTCGTTTTAGGAAATCAGCAATTCTTCGCTGTTTTTTAGCGATGGGTATGAAAAATAGAATTGTGGGTGTGATAAAGTAAAAGTAATGGACGTATAAAATACAACGCTACTCGCATTGAAGCGATTTTTGTTTTTCGATTTTAGGCCGAAAAATAGTTGTATGTAATTTGTTTGCTCGGATAATCGGTAAAAAAAGTCGCTTTAGCGCCTTTTTTTGATTTCCGGAAAAAGTATTTTGGACTATTACGCCTGTAGGGTTCATACATTAATTTTAACACTGCAAAGTTCCTTCGCTTTCTTGTTAAAAAAAAGTCGGAAACACGGCAGTTTTCGTCGATATTGCTATATCGTCGTTTTTCTGTACTGCAATGGGGTCAGTCCGGTATGTGTTTTAAAGAATTTGCCGAAAACGGACTGATCCGAAAAATTGAGAAATTCGCTGACTTCCGCAACGGAGAGTGTTTTGTTTTGAAGTAGTACTTTGGCTTCCAATATGATAACTTCATTAATCCATTCACCGGCCGTTTTTCCGGATTGCTTTTTTAAGATCTCTGAGAGGTGCTTGGCGGTTATATTTAGTTTGTCCGCATAGAAGTTGACCGACCGTTGTTTTTGGTATTCTTTGTTCAGTAATTTTTTAAAGTTAACGAGGATGGGAGACATCTTTTCGTTAAAATGGCTTTCCGGTGATTCCTGGAGTTTGTGGAACGAATTGAGTTCATGGATGAGGATATAGATACAGCTCCGAATGATTTCCTGCTCATGGTAATGGTGTTCCCGAAGCGTGTCTTTCATCATGTCATAAATACGCTCTATTTTTCGAGCCTGTTCCGGATTTAGGCTAAACGTATGTTGTTCCTCATTATCGAAAAAATCAAATTCCATCAGGTAGAAAACGTTTGAACGGTTGGCCAGCAGGTAATCATCTGTGAAAAAGATAATTTCCATCCGGGGTTGGTTTTCCGTTTCCCGAACCGTACGGACGACTGTTGGCCCCAACGCAATCATTGCAGGCGCTTTTATAGTTTGTGTGGTTAATCCTGCTTGCGAGATGACCTCTCCTTCTTTTAAAAAACTAATCGAATAGGTTTCAGAACGCCTCGGTTCAGAATTGAAAAGACTGTTCTTACCTAATTCCACAAAGAAAAAATCCTTTTTATTACTGGATAAATTGAATACTTTCTGATGGTGCTCTATGGAGTAGGTCGTAATCTTTTTCATGTCGTTTAAAATAAAGTAGCGATGTAAGCTGTTAAATCGGCATAGCTGTAATTCAACTGGGATAGTGTAATCAGGATAATGGCTGCAATTGCCATAAGGATTCCGGCATAATTGATCCGGTTCATTTTTTCATGGAAAGCAAAGATACCAATCAGGCTCCCCAATACGACTACACCTAAATTCATAGACGCAAAGACAGTGGAAGGATTACTGGAAAAAGCTTTATGAGCCTTCAGGTAAAACAGAATGTTTCCAAAATTTAAAGCGCCTAATAGTACTCCTACAGCAATATTTTTCTTGTTGAAAGTGCTTTTTTGTGCTACGAATTCATAAAGGGTAAAAAGTAGTGCCATTACCAGGGCACATACAAATACAACGAATAAAGATGTAGTATACGCAATGGGAGTATAAGCCGCAATCTGTTTGAAGAGGATATCAATAGTACCAAATCCTAAAAGTACTACAGCGGTATATAACCACTTTTGGGAAGTTGTTCCGGTAGTAGTGCTTTTGTACAGAGTAAAAAATACAGCCAGGAAACCAATGGCTAATCCGGTAAGCTTAAGCTCGGCGATGGTTTCATGGAAAATGAAGTAAGAGGCCAGTATGGGGATAAAAAGTGAAAGCCTTTGGGCAATATCCGTTTTTACAATTCCCATGTGGCGTATCGAAGCGGCCAAAAATAAAAATACAGAGGGTAATAATATTCCGAGTGCGATATACCATGCCCAAGGAGCCTCTGACGTTACGACTGACAGGTCAGGGCGAAAGCTGATATAGGAAAGCAACAAGGCAATGACGTAGTTGCAGGTGATGACCTGTACAATATCTATAGTATATTTTTTGGCTATTTTTAATAAAACACCAACGGAAACACTACAGAGAATGCTTAGAAAAATATAAATCATGGGGTTATTTTTGTTTGATACAGCAGTTGTGTATGATTCAGCAAATTTAGCAGTTTTTGCGGTTATATTCAGTTTTTAGGATGCTTTTCAGTAGCGTAGTTTGCCGGGTGTATAGAGGATTGAAAAAAGAATTTTGTAGCTTTGACCAACCTATATTGTGATTAACACGTAATAGTAAGATGTGGCAGTTTCATTTATACAGTAAATAATAGCATAAATGGCTAAAACTACAGGCTTCTTAAAGATTTTCAAAATATCAGTGATAGCGGTAGTTTATTCAAATTTTTGCAAAAACGAAGGAATGAAAAAAATAATGTTAGTATGGTTGGTATTATCCTCATTTGCAGGATTGGCACAACAGGATGCCTGGGTGTATTTTACAGCCAAACCCAATGCACAGCAGTACCTCGATAATCCACTACAAATGCTAAGTCAAAGAGCATTAGACAGAAGAGCAAATCAAAATATTCCGTTGGATAGTAAAGATCTGCCGGTATACGAACCTTACAGTGCTGCAATTGCTGCTGCATCTGGAATAACGGTTATGGCAAAATCCAAATGGCTTAATGCGCTTCACATCCGTGGAGCACAAAACGATATCAATGCCTTACTGACTTTGGACTTTGTAACACGGATTGATTTTGCCAATAAAGCCCTGAATGTTGCAGGAAAAAATACGATACAATCTTCGGTTACCATGGCTAATAAAAACCAGGAAACAGCGGCAAATTTTAATTATGGAACATCTTCGAACCAAATCCAGATGTTGAATGGCCAATTGCTGCACCAACAGGGCTATACGGGAAGTGGAAAAATTATTGCCGTATTGGATGCCGGCTTTCCCGGGGTGAATACGGCACAGCCTTTTCAAAGGCTACTGAATAATAATCAGATTTTAGGCGGGTATGATTTTGTAAACCGCAATGAAAATATGTATACTGGTAATTCACACGGTACAATGGTATTGTCTACTATGGGAGGGTATAAAGAAAACAGCCTGGTCGGTACGGCACCGGATGCTTCTTATTATCTTTTTATCACCGAGAATGCGGCAAGTGAAAATCCATTGGAAGAATCTTTATGGGTAGAAGCCGCGGAAATGGCCGATAGCCTGGGTGTGGATGTAATCAATACTTCTTTGGGATATAATAATTATGATAATCCGGCCTACAGCTATACCTATGCCGATATGAATGGTACTACTTCTTTTATCGCCCGTGGTGCTGATATCGCTTTTTCACGTGGTATGATTGTAGTCGTTTCCGCGGGTAACGATGGGAGTACCGCCTGGCATTATATTGCGACTCCGGCAGATGCTTTCAATGTGCTGACTGTAGGTGCTGTAACAGCTACAGAAAATTATGCCGCTTTTAGTTCTGTCGGGCCCACCGCCGACGGAAGGATAAAACCGGATGTTATGGCCCAGGGGCAGGCTGCTGTAGTGTCGGGTACTACCGGCACGATTGCAACCAATAACGGCACTTCTTTTTCAGGACCGATCATTGCAGGTATGGTCGCGAGTTTGTGGCAGGCCTTACCCACAAAAACAAATGTTGAGATTGTCCAGATTATCCGGCAGTCTTCAGATCGTTTTACGGCTCCCAATGACCAATATGGGTATGGGATTCCCGATTTTGCCCAGGCATTGAGCACAACGCTGGCCGTAGCGGATTCAGTTCTGGAGCCTTTTGTAGCCTATCCCAATCCGGTAGATGCAATTTTGTATTTTAAATTGCCGGTTACTACGGATAAAGCCACATTGACTTTATACAACAGTTTTGGACAGATGATAGCCCAAAAAGAAATAAATGCCGAACATCCTTCCATAGAAGTTGGGAATTTGAATACCGGGATTTATTTTTATAGCCTTGCCGCAGCAAATGGTACCCGTACCGGGAAAATTAGTAAAAAATAATTAAGTCAAGAGATAGCATACCATGAATAGCATAAAAGAACTTTTTAAAATAGAATTCCCAATCATACAGGGAGGAATGATCTGGACCAGCGGATACAAACTGGCCAGTGCAGTGAGTAATGCAGGTGGATTAGGTTTAATAGGTGCGGGATCGATGTATCCAGGTGTTTTACGCACCCATATCCAAAAATGCAAAGCAGCTACCGATAAGCCGTTTGGCGTAAACGTTCCGATGCTGTACCCTAATATTGAGGAAATCATGGATATTATTGTAGAAGAAGAGGTAAAGATTGTATTTACTTCTGCCGGAAATCCTAAAACGTGGACAGCATTTTTAAAAGAGAAAGGGATTACGGTAGTCCATGTGGTCAGCAGTACCAAATTTGCCCTAAAAGCACAGGATGCTGGGGTAGATGCAGTTGTTGCTGAAGGTTTTGAAGCCGGAGGCCATAATGGAAGGGAAGAGAGTACTACACTTACACTGATTCCTATGGTACGGGAACAAATACAGATTCCACTGATTGCGGCCGGAGGTATTGCTACCGGAAGGGGCATGATGGCAGCGATGGTCCTCGGGGCGGATGGCGTACAGGTAGGGAGCCGTTTTGCAGCTTCTTCCGAAGCTTCGCTGCATCCTGATTTCAAACAGATGATTGTGGAAGCCAAAGAAGGCGATACACAACTCACGTTGAAAGAACTCGCTCCGGTACGTATGTTAAAGAATAAGTTCTATAATGATTTGGCCGACTTGTATACTAAAAATCCAACACCTGATGATCTCAAATTACTATTGGGAAGAGCGAGAGCTAAAAGGGGAATGTTTGAAGGGGACCTCATCGAAGGCGAACTGGAAATAGGCCAGATATCGGGACTGATCCACGAAATTAAATCTGCCCGGCAAATTATTGACGATATGATGAATGAATTTGCCTTGGCAAAACAGGAAGTGGCTTCCTTCTAATTTTTAAACTAAACAAAAAATCTTCTACACACGTATAAAAGCGTTGCAGAGGATTTTTTTTGGTATGCTGGTAGAGTTAATTACCCAGGTCGTAAATGTCAATAATATCTTTAACGACGTGGTCGTAGTCGATTTTCAAATCGATCAGCTTGCCGGAATGGATGTCAAATACCCATCCGTGTACCTGAAGCCCTCTTTCTTTATTGGCTTTTTGCACATCCGAAGTTTTAATCAGGTTGATGCATTGTTCCCGTACATTGAGTTCCGTCAGGCGGTTGTATTTTTCTGTTTCGTCCTCGATGCTATTCAGTTCCTTTTTATGGATCCGGTACACATCCCTGATGTTTCGAAGCCATGGATTTAAAATACCCAGGTCTTCTGCCAGCATGGCCGCTTTAACACCGCCACAGAAATAATGGCCACAGACCACCACATGGTTTACGTGCAGGTAATTGATTGCATAGTTCAGTACAGACATCATATTAAGGTCAATACTAATGACCATATTGGCAATATTACGGTGTACAAATACTTCACCAGGTTCCACGCCCATAAGTTCTTCTGCTGTTACACGGCTATCAGAGCATCCGATATAGAGAATATCAGGATCCTGGCCTTTGGATAAATCAGAGAAATATTCGGGACTGATACTGAGTTTTTCAGCAATCCACTTCTTATTATTTTCAAATACTCTATTAATTTCCATAGTTGTCAGGTATAAATTTCCAGATAAAGATAGCAGAATATCAGCTATTCTTTTCCATAATATTAATTTTTAGGACTAAATTTTGATTCGTCAAGGTCCAGGCGGCTCTCTTGTTTCTGGATTACTTCATGCTCAAAAATCCGGTGTTTTTTGATTTCGATCAGCTCTTTCCGTTGCGCCTGTAGGATTTCAAGCTCTATTTCGCGGAAGCGGAGGATTTGATGGTGTTGGTTTTCAGTTGTTTCTAATGATTCGAGCCGTTCGGAAGAAAGTTTGATTCCGTTTTCAATTCTTTTTTTGAGATTTTCTACCAATTCATTTTCAGCAACATCTTTTGCAAGGTAGCGGTTGATATAGGTCAGGGAAGCGCGCATCAATCGTAATCGTACCGCCGTATCTTGTTCTTCAATCGGTATGAGGTCATCGGTTTCTTTGATTTTGATCAGCCTGATGACCAATGGTAAGGTAAGTCCCTGTACGACCAGTGTCACGAGAATAACAACAAAAGTAATCAGGAGGATAATGTTACGTTGTGGAAAAGATTCCCCATTGGTTAGCGTCAGGGGAATGGCCAGTGCCGAAGCTAAGGAGACCACACCACGCATACCCGCCCAGCTGATGACAAACGGGCCCTGCCATCCCGGGCTCGGTTCTGTTTCCCTGATTTTGCGACTCAGTAGCCGCGGGATAAATGCAATAGGATAGACCCAGATAAACCGGATGGCAATGGTAATTGCACTGATGATAAGGCCGTATTTGATGCCTTCTTCCAACGTATAACCCTGCAATCCTTCCACAATCACTGGTAATTCCAGTCCGATGAGAATAAAAATAATCCCATTGAGGATAAAAATGATTGTCGCCCACACATTATAGGTTTGAAGCCTTGAGGTGTGGTTTAAAATTTCATGGGAACGATAGGAAAGGAATAATCCGCCGGATACCACAGCCATGACTCCGGAAAATTCAAAATGCTCCGCAGCGATATACATAATATAGGGTGCCATTAGGGTAAGTGCGGTATCAATATTGGCCGTAGTAGGTAAAAAACGATGAATCACATAAAAAACATGCGCTATTGCCAATCCTACGACAATACCCATAAAGCCCACAATAAAAAAATCGGCTATGGCCTCCTGGAATACAAATTGTCCGGTTACTACAGCAGCAAGGGCAAAACGAAATACAATTAAACTCGACGCATCATTGATCAGGCTTTCTCCTTCCAATATGGTAATAATACGCTTCGGTAACTTGACTCCTTTCAGTACTGAAGTAGCTGCTACAGCATCTGGTGGCGAAATAATTCCGCCCAACAGAAAACCTAAAGCCAACGTGAATCCCGGAATTAAAGCATTCGATACAAAAGCAACGATACCGGAGGTGAAAAATACCAACCCAAATGCGAGCATGGAGATCGGGCGTTTCCATTTCCAGAATTGATGCCAGGAAGTGTACCAGGCAGCTTCATATAATATCGGGGGCAGAAATATGGTAAAGATCAGTTCGGGTTCAAGTTGAAGTACCGGAATTCCCGGAATAAGGCTGATGATTAATCCGCCCAGTACCAGGAAAATAGGATAGGAGATTTTTAATTTTTCCCCCAGCATAACCAACATGGAAACAGCAAACAGTAGCGATATGATCAATAGTAGCTTTTCCTGGAACATAGTAAGCAAGGAGTTAAGGGTGAAATTATATCCAAATATATTATTTTTTGGAATTTGTTAAAATAAAAAAATGCGATAATGTTAGGTATCGCATTTTAGATAGTACAGAAAGAGTCGTAAAACTCCGTTCGGTAGTTAGAATTTATTTTCCACTTCTGCTGCTTCCAGCATGAGGTAATGAAGGTCTGTATTTTTTACAAAAGGTTTCAGCAAATCGCTTCCGGGACCGTACATTGCCAGCTCTACATAATCGGCAGAGTGATCCATACTGATCCAGCCTACAGAATTGTACTTCTGTTGGATTTCAGCCAGAGCTTTGAAAGGGAGTTTCTTATAATTGTAAAGGCCGTCCTCCTGTTTGTGCAGTCCGTTGTAATAGGATAATAGTATTTTAGCTTCTTCTTCTGTTACTGCAGTGCCATTCGTAGCCTCAAATTTCTCGCGGATCTGAGCAACTGTAGTACTATTATTAAAGCTGTTTAAGATAACTTCATTAGTGTGGGAGTATTTCTGGATGCTATCAAAGTTAGTATTGGCATCTTTACCATATATTACACCAGGATTTGCATTACCGTGATCGGTTGTAATGATCAGCAGAGTATTTCCGTCTTTTTCGGCAAAATCCATAGCCACTTTAATCGCTTCATCGAGTGCAATCTGGTCGTAGATTAAGCCACCGATATCGTTTCCGTGTGCTGCCCAGTCTACTTTTCCGGATTCAATTTGAAGCACAAAACCCTTTTTATGGTCTTTCATCCTGTCGATTGCTTTTTGAGCCATCTCTGCCAGGGTAGGGATTTTGGATTTTAATTCCGGCGTATTGATACGGTCAATATTATAGGGAACGGCATCTTCATCAAATACACCCAGGATAGGTTTGTCGTTTCGGAGTGAAAGCATTTCCTGACGTGTTTTTGCAATTTGGTAGCCTTTAGCATAAAAACCAGCATACACGTCTTTTTTATCTTTTCGAACTGCTGGATCAAAATTATTATTACCACCGCCCATCATCACATCAAAACCAAGGTCAAGGTACATCTCTGCGATATCATCCTGTGCACTTCTTTTTTTACTATTGATGCAAAAACCAGCTGGTGTAGCGTGGGTAATGGCTACTGTAGTAACGCATCCTGCCATCTTTCCGGCTTTTTTGAACTTCTGCCAGATTGGAAGATATTCTTCACCATTAGGGCCAACGTTTAAAGATCCGTTGTTTACCCTGACACCGCCGCCCCAGGAGGAACTGGCAGCAGACGAATCGGTCACGATAGAACTGGCAGATGCAGTATCCATTAACGCTCTCTTTATTTTATTGTCTTTATATAACTGTAACCAGTTGGAACCTTTACCGGTTTTGCGGTTTAGGAAAAGATCAGCCATATTCAGGGTTCCGGTACTCATACCATCACTTACCATGAAGATAATATTTTTGGCTTTCTTGCTGCTTTCAAAAAGGTCTGAACCTACATCATTTGCTGCTAACTGGAAAGGATTGATTAAAGTGGTTCCTAAGGTAAACAGGGAGCCGTTTCTGAAAAATTTTCTTCTATCCATTGTATGTATTGTAATTTTTAAACATGCAAAGATAAATAACTATTGACGGTCAAGTGTTACGTTTTTATTATTTTATGTCCTTTGTTACAAAAAAGATGGAATCGTTTTATGTTATAATGCTCCTAAGCTCCCTGTCGGCTATAGAATCGGTATAAAATAAAATTTATGGTTGATTAGCACTTTAATTAATAAGGCTGTTCAAAATTAAAATTAATGTTTGTGGGCACGGAAATTGATAAAGTGACCTATTATTAGTCCGGTAGCACCCACATACATCAGGTTGCTATGATGGTGGATTAGGAGGTCGGCGATGACGCTCGCGAGGATTAGGGTTATCGAGCTCCATAAGATTACTTTAACCGCCATAACGTGGCTTTTTTTTGTTATTTTTGCAACAGCAAAAACACCTATGGCCGCGAAGGCTAAATCAATCCACGGATTGTGGCTCACCCCTAAAGGAATGAGGGTTAATAGTGGAAATGCAAGGCAATGAATGAGGCAGAGGGTGGCACTGGATATTCCCAAAATATCAAAAGAAGCCGTGGAAGTTTTTTTCATACGTAATCGTGCTAAATTTATTAAACGCAACATTGTTGCAAATATATATTATTTTTACTTCACATGGAAAAGAAAATTAAAAGGGAGCGAAGTTCTGTGACCAAAACACAGATTATTGAAATATTAACCACCCGTAAAGAAGCACTGGCTCATAAAGATTTTCAGAAAATTTTTGGAGATTCCTGTGATCGTGTGACCATTTATAGGGCTTTAGATCGATTGGTCGATGAAGGAAAGATTCATAAAGTAACCGGAATGGAAGGGATTGTGCAATATGCATTATGCCAGAAATGTGATAGTGCTTTAAGCCATAACCATAATCATGTACATTTTAATTGCCTCAAATGTGGAAAAGTGCTGTGTATAGAAAACGCAAAGCCACAGTTTGAATTACCTGTGGCTTTTAAAGTTGAAGAAGTGCAATGTATGGTTTCCGGTACCTGTCCGGATTGTGCCGTTTAAGCCGTTTGTGGCTCAAACTCAAATACCACTTGATTTTTGATGAGGTCTTCAAATGTTTCCCGTTCGCGGATGAGGTGTCCTTTTCCTTCAAACCATAATACTTCTGCAGGTTTGTATCGGGAATTGTAATTGGAAGCCATAGAAAAGCAGTAAGCGCCTGCATTTCTAAAACATAAAATATCACCTTCTTTTATTTCGTTGATGCGTCGGTTATTCGCGAAAGTATCGGTCTCGCAAATATAACCCACTACAGAATAAAAACGCTCTTTTCCTTTTGGGTTGGAGATATTCTCTATATGATGTTGTGAGCCGTACAGCATAGGGCGTATCAAATGATTGAAGCCACTGTCTACTCCTGCAAATACAGTAGAAGTAGTTTGTTTCACCACATTTACTTTGGCCAAAAAGTAACCAGCTTCACTTACCAGGAATTTTCCCGGTTCAAAAGCCAGCGTTAAATCACGGCCGTATTCTTTGCAAAAAGCATTGAAGCGTTTCGTTAGTTTTTTTCCAAATTCTTCTACATCCGTTTCAATATCACCTTTACTGTAAGGTACTTTGAAACCACTGCCAAAATCGATAAAATCAAGTGTCATAAAGTGTTTAGCAGCTTCAAAAAGAATTTCTGCCGCATACAGGAATACTTCCACATCCAGGATATCCGATCCGGTATGCATGTGGATCCCGTTAATGTGCATGTTGGTGTTTTCGATGATACGCAGCAAATGCGGCATCTGGTGGATGGATATTCCAAATTTGCTATCGATATGGCCTACGGAAATGTTGGTATTTCCACCTGCCATTACATGGGGATTAATTCGGATGCAAACGGGAATATTCGGATATTTGGTACCGAATTGTTCCAGTATCGAAAGGTTGTCAATATTGATTTGTACGCCTATTTGTGCCACTTCTTCGATTTCTTCCAGTGAAACTCCATTTGGCGTATAGATGATTTTTTCCGGTGAAAATCCGGCATGGATCCCCAATTGTACTTCCTGTATGGATACGGTATCCAGTCCGGCACCCATTTGTTTCAGGAGTTTTAAAATTGAAATATTGGAAAGCGCCTTTACAGCATAATTAATCCTGAGGCTGTCCACTTTGGAAAAAGCGGTAGTCAGGCGGTTATATTGGGACTGTATTTTTTCGGCATCATATACATAGAGCGGACTGCCAAATTCTTCCGCAAGCTGTAGTAAGTCTTTTGTCTGCATAATTTTTTTCTTTAGTACAAAAATAAGAGGAGAAAATTGAATAAACAATTTAACCAACTATATATAACAAATTGAAACATTTTGTTTTCATTCAAACATTATGCTCGGTAAATGTTTGATTACTAAAATGGATTATAAGTGTTCTCGATGTGTGGCTACGCTAAAGTTACGGGATAATTCAATAAAGCGGTTAGGCTAACATTATTTTTTTGTTGTAGTATAAGGAGTCGGTCGAAAAGGAAAGGACAGGAGTGCGGCATGGTTATTCTTTATTGAAAAAAGATTAGGCACTTTGAATCATGTTTGTTATTTTTGTGGCACTTTAAAAAGTCAAAAATTTCATTATGGATATACACGAATACCAAGGGAAAGAAATATTAGCCAGCTATGGTGTGAAAGTGCAACGTGGTTATGTTGCTAACAATCCACAGGAAGCGGTTGCTGCAGCAAAACAATTAACTGCTGAAACCGGAACAGGATGGCATGTTATAAAAGCGCAGGTTCACGCCGGTGGTCGTGGAAAAGGCGGAGGCGTTAAGCTTGCAAAAAATCTTCAGCAAGTAGAGGAATTGGCAGAACAAATTATTGGGATGCAATTGATTACACCTCAGACATCTGCGGAAGGTAAAAAAGTACACAAAGTTTTAGTAGCTGAGGATGTTTATTATCCAGGTGAAACAGAAACTTCTGAATTTTATATGTCAGTATTGTTAAATAGAGGTAAAGGCCGTAACATGATTATGTATTCTACTGAAGGTGGAATGGATATCGAGGAAGTTGCTGAGCATACACCACATTTAATCTTTACTGAAGAAATTGATCCTGCTGTAGGATTACAGGCTTTCCAGGCAAGAAGAATTGCTTTCAATTTAGGATTGTCAGGAACAGCTTTCAAAGAAATGGTTCAGTTTGTAGGGGCGTTATACAATGCTTACATTGGATCTGATGCTTCTATGTTTGAAATCAACCCGGTTTTAAAAACTTCAGATAACAAAATTATTGCTGTTGATGCAAAAGTGAATATTGATGACAATGCATTATACAGACAACCAAAATATGCAGAAATGCGTGATATCCGTGAGGAGAACCCAATCGAAGTAGAAGCGAAAGCTGCTGGTTTGAACTATGTGGATCTTGACGGAACTGTAGGATGTATGGTAAATGGTGCAGGTCTTGCAATGGCTACCATGGATTTAATTAAATATGCAGGTTTTGAACCAGCTAACTTCTTAGACGTTGGTGGAACTGCAGATGCTAAACGTGTGGAACTGGCTTTCAGAATTATCCTGAAAGATCCTAATGTAAAAGCAATCCTAATCAACATTTTTGGTGGTATCGTTCGTTGTGACCGTGTAGCACAAGGTGTTGTTGATGCATACAAAAACATGGGTGACGCTATTAAAGTGCCAATCATTGTTCGTTTGCAGGGAACAAATGCTGAAATTGCTAAAGAATTAATTGATAATTCTGGTATGCCGATTTTATCTGCAGTACAATTTCAGGAAGCAGCTGACCAGGTTCAGGCTGCCTTAAGCAAGTAATAAAAACGTATTAGTTATAGTGTTCAAATTATTTCTAATACCCATTTGTATAAAAAGATCCCAAGCGAAAGTTTGGGATTTTTTGTTTTACAGGCATTTGTAACTGTAAATAAAGAGTCATAAAAAAACCTGTTCTGAAAGAACAGGTTTTTTTATGAAGGGGATTTCGAATTAAAACTTATAGCCTATGCTGGCTTGTAGTACGCTATTTCGAAGTGTTGTGTTATTGTCGCTGATATTGGAAAGCCCAAAATTATAGCGCAATTGTGCAAAGATCGTAGGAGTAAAATCATAACCAGCACCAATATTAAAGCCAAAGTCAATGGATTTTAGTCCTTCTTTAATATCGTATTTGTCTGATTCATACTGAAATGAACCATCCGCTAACGCAAGAGTAGTCTCGTTTTTTTCTTTCGCACTCAATAGAAAACCGACCTGTGGACCCGCTTCTAAGCTTAACTTTGGTACCACATAGTATTTTGCTATGATTGGGATGTTCAGGTAGGACAACGTGTGGGTATAGTCAATACTCAGGTAAGAGATGCTATTGCCTTCAGTATAGCGCGACTTGGAGCCCTGACTGGAATACAACATTTCCGGTTGGACGGCAAATTTCTCGTTAATCTTGATTTCGGCAATTGCCCCAATATGGAAACCGGTCAATGCTTTATTGCCTTGTAAATCGCCGGTTATGGTAGCGACGTTTACTCCGGCTTTAGCACCGAATCGTAACTGCTGGCCATGGGAAATGCCAAATGTCAATAGAGCAACTGCAGGGATCAGGATTTTTTTCATACGCATACTGAATAAAATGAATATCAAATGGATGATGGGCTAAATTTAGCTCTTTTTCTTTCCGTTGTTGAATTTTACTTTCTCCACAACCTGCACTTTAGGAGCTGGTTTTTTTTCTCTCGATTTTGGATTTGAAGCTGCTTTTTTTGGCTGGGCCTTTACAGGTGGTTTAGCTCCCGGGTCCTTGGTATAGGAAGCGGTTGTTTTTACCGGTATTTCAGCTTTATGTTTTGCGATAACATCCATTGGGTTTTTTGGGTCCTCTTTTGTGCCACGCAGGTGAATGACAAGTCCATTTAAGAAATTACGCAATACCTGGTCACCACATTCCATGTAATTGGGATGGTCTTCATTTCTGAAAAATGCACCCAGTTCCGTTTTCGCAATACGAAAATCTACCAATTGCAGGATTTCAACTATCTGATCGTCACGAAGCATAAGCGCCACACGTAGTTTTTTGAATATATCGTTGTTTGTCATAATGAAAATTATTTCTTCAAAGATACTTATTTAACGCATTACTCCGGACTATTTCTGGAAAACACTGTGAAAAACACTTCCAATTAAAGTGCTAAAATTTAAATCAGGTGTTGCAATTTGCAGTATATTTGAATCATAATTTAAATTAAATTGCTACAATGACCCGTATTGAAGTTCTGAATGCGCTTATCAAAAAGAATAAGGTAAAAAACTACCTTGAAATTGGTGTAAATCGTGGAAAATGCCTTTTCAATATCAAAGGACCGGAACGAAGATTTGCCGTAGATCCTTTTTTTAATTTTAATTTATGGAAACGATTTCGGGCTATAGTCCTGAATCCGGATAACCTCAAAAATAATTATTTTGAGGTGACCAGCGATGCTTTCTTCGCAAAAGAAACAGCACTGTTGCAAAAGAATACATTGGATTTGGCTTTTATCGATGGTTTGCATACGTATGAGCAATCTTTAAAAGATACGTTGAATACATTACAATATTTGGATGCTAATGGTGTTATCGTGCTGCATGACTGTAATCCTTTGGATGCATTGGCTGCTTTTCCTGCAGTCGATATTGATAAAGCCCGTGAAGAATTAGGGAACCATAAAGACTGGAAAAACATCTGGAATGGCGATGTATGGAAAACAATTGTATACATCCGTAAAAACCATCCTGAACTAACAGCTTTTGTCCTGAATACGGATCATGGACTTGGTTTTGTGTATAAGAAAGAAAGAGGCACACTTCCAGCGGTATTTGAAAGCTTTTCAAATATTGATGAATTGGATTATGCTTTCTTTGAAAAAAACAGGGAAGCACTTATTGACTTGAAGCCGGTTTCCTATTTCAGTGAATTTCTAAAATAGGTTTATAAGAGCCAGTGTAGGGCTTCTGCAAATCCCTCCCGCCATAACTTTTCATAGTGCTGCCCATTTTTAACAATTTTGGTTTTAGTCAGCATAAGGCAATAACAGCGGCTGCGATCCAGTAGCCGCTCCATTTTTTTGATGTCTTCCACCATAGTGTCGCTTTCTGCATCGCCCGCAAGAAAATAAATCTTCGCCTTGATATCTTTAGCCTTTTCAGTTAAAGTATATGGCGTTTCTGAATAGGAAAAAGAGGGCGAAAAGACACCTGCTTTTCCAAATACATCCGGATACTGCAACACGGCATGATAGGCAAGTAATCCGCCTAAGGAACTGCCGATAATGAGGGTATTTCTTGGGTTTGTTTTTGTGGTGTAATGGGTGTCAATATACGGTTTTAAGGTTTGGGTGATAAAGCGGATATAATTGTCACCGTTGCCGTCACCATGCTTTACATTCGGGTACGGACTGAGATCATAAAATCTTTGGTCGTTATCGCCTACAATTCCAACCACAATCACTTTTGTTTTTAAGCTGTCCAGCGTTTCGTCAATTTTCCATTCCTGGGAAAAAGCCGTTGCCGTATCAAATAGATTCTGGCCGTCCGGCATGTAGATTACCGGATATTTCTGTTTGGACGTTCCGTAACCTGAGGGCAGGTAGAGTTGGATCGTTTTTGTAGTTTGTAATTCCGGGGCATAGAGGGTAAACGTATGCACATTTTTTGAGGCAGTAGATTCCTGGGCGGATAAGCCCATTGGTAAAAGAAAGTAAAAAAGCCAGAATATAGCGTATCGCATTGGGGTAGGGTAGATTTAGAAAATAGAAAAGGAGGCAACAGGGTAGTATGCCTCCTTTTTATTAGGTCAATTGATCTTGTAATGTTTTAATTTGATCCCTTAGTTTAGCGGCCTGCATGAAATCCAGATCTTTCGCTGCTTTTTCCATGGCCTTGCGGGTTTCCCTGATTTTCTTTTCGATTTCAGGTTTACTCAGGTATAAACTTTCCGGTTCAGCAGCTTTGTAAGCCTGATTTTCAAAATATTGTGTCGAAACAGAATTTTTAGCCAGTGCACTATCAATTTTTTTATTCAGTGCCATAGGTTGCAGGTTATGTTTGGTATTGTAATTCATCTGCTTTTCCCGGCGGTAATTGGTCTCATCAATCGTTTTTTGCATACTGGCAGTAACCTTATCGGCATACATGATGGCTTTACCATTGATGTTCCTGGCTGCCCGGCCCACTGTTTGGGTCAGGGAACGTGTGCTGCGTAAAAATCCTTCCTTATCGGCATCGAGGATTGCCACCAGAGATACTTCGGGTAAATCCAGTCCTTCCCGTAGCAGGTTGACCCCAATCAGTACATCATAAAGTCCTTTTCGTAAATCCTGCATGATTTCTACCCGTTCCAGTGTGTCTACATCCGAATGGATATACCGGCAACGGATGGATACTTTGGTGAGGTATTTAGCAAGCTCTTCCGCCATTCTTTTGGTAAGTGTGGTCACCAGGACGCGCTCATCGACTTCGCAACGCAATTGTATCTCCTCAATAAGATCGTCGATCTGGTTCAGGCTAGGGCGTACTTCGATAATAGGATCCAATAACCCAGTCGGGCGAATAACCTGTTCGACATAAATACCTTCTGATTTTTCCAGTTCATAATCGGCAGGTGTGGCAGATACATAGACGACCTGGTTTTGCATGCCTTCAAACTCCTCGAATTTAAGTGGGCGGTTGTCCATGGCGGCCGGCAATCGAAAGCCATATTCTACGAGGTTTTCTTTTCGGGATCGGTCACCACCATACATGGCATGCACCTGTGAAATGGTCACGTGGCTTTCATCGACTACGATCAGGTAATCTTTAGGAAAATAATCCAAAAGGCAGAAAGGGCGGGTTCCGGCAAGGCGTCCATCTAGATAGCGGGAATAATTTTCAATCCCCGAGCAATAGCCTAATTCCCGAATCATTTCGAGGTCAAAATTGGTACGTTCTTCGAGTCGTTTGGCTTCCAGGTGTTTTCCAATTTCTTTAAAATAATCGACTTGTTTCACGAGATCCTGCTGGATTTGCCAAATCGCACCATTCAGGACTTCCGGAGAAGTTACGAACATATTGGCTGGATATATATTCAGGTCTGTATATTTTTCCAGTACCTGGGAAGTTTTGGCGTCAAAAGCTTCAATTTCTTCAATTTCATCGCCAAAGAAATGCACCCGGAAAGGTTCATCTCCATAGCTGGGGAATATTTCTACGGTGTCACCCTTAATGCGGAAAGTACCTGGTGTAAACTCAGCTTCGGTGCGGGCATAAAGGCTCTGTACTAAACGGTGTAATAATTTAGTTCTTGAAATGACCTGGTCTTTATGAATGGTGATGACATTTTTTTGGAATTCTACCGGGTTACCAATACCGTAAAGGCAGGAAACGGAAGAAACCACAATGATGTCACGCCTTCCGGAAAGTAGGGAAGATGTGGTGCTCAGACGCATTTTTTCCAGCTCTTCATTGATCGAAAGGTCTTTCTCAATATATGTACCACTGACAGGAATAAAGGCTTCAGGCTGGTAATAATCATAGTAGGATACAAAATATTCCACCGCGTTATTGGGGAAAAATTGCTTGAACTCGGAATACAATTGCGCTGCCAAAGTTTTATTGTGGGCCAATATTAGGGTCGGTTTTTGTACTTCCTGGATGACATTGGCCATCGTAAAGGTTTTTCCGGATCCTGTAACGCCTAATAAGGTTTGGTAACGCTCACCATCGGTAATGCCTTTGGCTAATTTTTGTATTGCTTGTGGCTGGTCGCCGGTGGGTTTATATTCGGATACAACTTGAAATTTCATAGTTTTTTTCTTGTTTCACAAATATAAACAAATTGTTCCGATTGGTTTGTTAATCAAAATGTAACAGTTTCAGCCCAATTCTATATCTTTAGCCTTTTAATACCACCGTATGATTTTTAAAACAGTGCTCTATATTCTGAGCGGATTAGCTATTCTTTCTGTACTACTTCCTTTTATAAAAAAAGACCTTTGGATTTTCCGTGTTTTTGATTACCCGAGATTGCAAAAGTTTACAATTATTGGCGTATTGTCCTTTCTATGGGGTATGTTTTTTTGGGATACCCGACTGCTGATCGATTATGCGATCTGGATTACACTTGTTTTTTCTTTCTTCTATCTCGGTTACCTGATTCTGCCTTTTACACCTTTTGGCAAGAAAATGATTGACCGTAAAGCGGTGGACGCAGGGACTGAAACATTACGTTTATTGGTGGCTAATGTGTACCAGTACAATGCAAGTTATGCTAAATTGGTACAGTTAGTAGAAAGTAAAAATGCAGACATCGTATTTTTGGTTGAGACAGATCAGAAATGGCAGGAAGGTGTAAAATCAATCAAAAAAAATTACCCGTATTGTATCGAAATTCCACTGGACAATACTTATGGAATGTTGTTGTATAGTAAATTACCTTTTCTACATGCCGAAACCAATTACCTGATTGATGCCGAAATCCCTTCTGTGATAGTTGATGTGAGCTTTAATGGGACTGCGGTTCGTATTTACGGGCTGCATCCTACCCCTCCGGTGCCGCAGGAAAATAGCCATAGTACAGATCGTGATGCGGAAATACTGATGATTGGAAAAATGGCCCATGAATATGAGGGTCCTTGTCTTGTTATCGGGGATCTTAATGATGTCGCCTGGAGTTATACGACTAAATTATTTTTAAAAATAAGTGGTTTATTGGATCCGAGACGGGGCAGGGGAATGTACAGTACTTTTCATGCCAAATATCCTTTTTTACGCTGGCCACTGGATCATTTTTTCGTCAGCAGCCATTTCCGATTGACTGATCTGCAGGTAGAGCCGACTATTGATTCCGATCACTTTCCAATTAGCATAAGCCTCATTATTGCAGCGAAAGATGAAGAAAACCAACTTGAAGCCGATGCAGAAGACAAGCAATTGGTCGAAGAGAAAATTGAAGCCGGACTAAACGACGAACCAATTTAGAAAGTCCATTGCTGTTGCTGTAGTTCCGATAAAAAAGTCCATGCAATAAAACGGCTTGTTTTCTGGCCCTGCGCCATGTGAATTGTTTTTATCGTTACGGCATTTACTTTATTTAGTGTTTTATACAGGCTTGGTAAATGGGAGTTTTTGGAGACCAGTGTGGTAAACCATAGGCATTGCATTGGGTATTTGGCACTTTCATAAATCATCTGTGTGATAAAAGCCAGTTCACCACCTTCGTACCATAGTTCGGTATGTTGTCCTCCAAAATTTAAAACGGCTTTGGTAGCCTTTTCATTTTTCAGGTTGCTTATTTTGCGCAGTGTGCCTTTAGTAGCTTCCGCTTCCGAATTATGGAAAGGGGGATTACACATTGTAAATGCAAATTTATCTTCTGGCTGTATGATTTCCCTGAAAATGAATTTCGGGTTCAATTGTTGTTGCAGGCTGATGACATCATTCAGTCTTGGATTTTTTTCGATGATGCTGATGCAGTTCTCAATAGCGACAGGATCAATATCGCTTCCGACAAAACTCCATCCATAGGCGGTGTTGCCTACTATAGGGTAGATGCAATTTGCTCCGGTTCCAATATCCAATCCTACGACACCATTGCCTTCCGGGATTGCATTGTGGTTGGATAAAGCGAGCAGGTCAGCAATATAGTGGATATAATCGGCTCTTCCCGGGATGGGAGGGCAGAGGTAATTTTCAGGAATATCCCAATCCTGCAGGTTGTAATACGTTTGCAATAAAGCTTTGTTGAGCATCTTTACCGCATCAGGATTGCTAAAATCGATAGTTTCTGCGTCGTATTTATTTATAAAAACAAAAGGCTTTATTTCGGGGCACTGCTCTTCCAAAAGCGCAAAATCATACCGCAGGCGGTGGGGATTGCGCGAATGTAGATTGTTTTTTTCTATTGCAATTTTAGCTTTCATGAGAATAATTTCGGGACAAAGATAACCATTCTGTGTGGGAAATGAAGAAACAAAAAAAGACGGCTATAGTAGCCGTCTTTTACGATATGATTCAAATGTGAATTAGATCAGTTTTGCCAATGCAGCATTTAAAGTTGCGCTTGGGCGCATAGCATCATCAGTCAATTTGAAATCCGGTTTGTAATACCCACCGATTTCTTGTTTTTTGCCTTGAGCTCCAATTAATTCAGCATTGATTGTAGCTTCGTTATCCGTCAGGTCTTTTGCAATTTCTGTAAAAGTAGCTTTCAATTCAGCATCTTTATTCTGTGCTGCCAACGCCTGAGCCCAGTATTGCGCCAGGTAGAAATGGGATCCACGGTTGTCAATCTGGCCTACTTTTCGTGCAGGAGATTTATCGTTTTCCAGGAATTTTTCTGTTGCAGTATCCAGTGTTTCAGAAAGCACTAAAGCTTTAGAATTATTAAGTGTCTGGCCTAAGTGTTCCAAAGAAACACCTAAAGCTAAAAACTCTCCTAAAGAATCCCAGCGAAGGTAGCCTTCTTCCAGGAATTGCTCTACGTGTTTTGGGGCAGAACCACCAGCTCCGGTTTCAAACAATCCACCACCATTCATTAATGGAACGATAGAAAGCATTTTTGCAGAAGTTCCCAGTTCCAGGATTGGGAATAAATCAGTCAGGTAATCCCGTAATACGTTTCCGGTTACAGAGATGGTGTCTTTACCATCTTTAATACGCTCTAATGAGAAGTTGGTTGCAGCTACAGGATCCAGGATTCTAATGTCCAGTCCGTTGGTATCGTGATCTTTCAGGTAGAGGTTTACTTTTTCAATCAGTTGGCGGTCATGTGCTCTTTGATCATCCAGCCAGAATACAGCTGGAGTATCGGAAAGCCTTGCTCTGTTTACAGCCAGTTTTACCCAGTCCTGGATCGGCAGGTCTTTCACCTGACACATTCTGAAGATATCCCCTTTTTCTACTTTTTGCTCCATTAAAACGGCTCCTTTGGAATCCAGTACTTTTACGGTACCATTAGCTTCCATTTGGAATGTTTTGTCATGAGATCCGTATTCTTCCGCTTTTTGAGCCATTAGGCCTACGTTAGGCACACTTCCCATTGTTTTAGGGTCGAAAGCACCATTTTTTTTACAAAAATCGATGGTAGCAATATATACGCCTGCATACGAACGGTCCGGGATCAGGGCTTTTGTGTCCTGTCCTTTTCCAGCAGCATTCCACATTTGTCCGGAAGTACGGATCATGGCTGGCATAGAAGCATCAACGATAACATCAGATGGGACATGCAGGTTGGTAATGCCTTTATCAGAATTTACCATAGCCAGTGCAGGCCCATTTTGATATACTGCTTCAATAGCAGCTTCTACTTCCGCTTGTTGCGGGTGCCCTGCTATTTTAGCATAGACATCGCCAAGTCCATTACGGGTATCTACTCCTAATTCAGTAAATAATGTGGCGTATTTTTCAAAAACTGCAGCATAAAATACATCTACAATAGCGCCAAAAATGATTGGGTCAGAAACCTTCATCATGGTGGCTTTTAAGTGTACCGAAAATAATACACCTTTAGCTTTCGCATCTTCAATTTCTTTTGCAGCAAATTTTTTCAGGGCATTGATGCTTAATACAGCACTGTCAATAATTTCTCCTGCCAATAGAGGAGAAGTATCTTTCAATAGTTTAGTCGTACCATCGGTAGCTACAAATTCAATTTTGAATGAATCCGCATCTTTGATAGTAAGTGATTTTTCACTGCCGTAAAAATCACCTTCGCTCATGTGGGCTACGTGTGTTTTGGAATCAGCACTCCAGGCTCCCATACTGTGTGGGTGTTTGCGTGCATAGTTCTTTACGGCTTTTGGCGCTCTACGGTCAGAATTTCCTTCACGTAAAACCGGATTAACAGCAGAGCCTAATACTTTTGCATATTTTGCTTTGATGTTTTTCTCTTCATCTGTTTTGGCATCCTGCGGATATTCCGGCAGTTTGTAGCCTAATTTTTGTAATTCCTTGATTACTTCTTTCAACTGTGGTACAGAAGCAGAAATATTAGGTAATTTGATAATGTTTGCCTCTGGTGTAGTGGCTAATGTTCCTAATTCCAATAAATCGTCATTGATTTTTTGACTGTCATTGAGGTATTCCGGGAAATTGGCAATAATTCTTCCTGCCAGTGAAATATCCCTGGTTTCAACAGTGATACCGGCTGGAGCAGTAAAAGATTTGACAATTGGTAAAAAGGAATGGGTGGCAAGCATCGGCGCTTCGTCCGTAATTGTATAAAAAATCTTTGCTTTATTTGACATTGTAGAAAAATTTGTTTCTATTATATGAATTCTAAGGAGAGCAAAGATAAGGAAATCGGCAATATTTTACGAATAGTAGGGACTCGAAAACGATTGAATTATGAATATCATAATTTTAGTTTTAATTAATGAGAAATCAATACGTATCATTCCTCATTTTAAATCGAATAGTAAAATATTTAAGGCTTCCTTAATTAGTTTGCAATCACCGGATTAATGGATATTTCACAATAGCCGGGAAGACATCGTTTTTTTAAGAAATGAATCGATTAAAGGGACTTCATGGTAAGGGGATAAGGCAAAAAAAAATCCCGGCAATGCCGGGATTTTTATAGTCGAAAGACAATAGATTATCTTCTTCTGTCTTTAATTTTTGCTTTTTTACCAGTAAGTTCTCTAAAGTAGAAAATACGAGCTCTACGTACTTTACCTCTTTTGTTAACTTCAACTTTTTGTAAAGCAGGAAGGTTAACTGGGAAGATACGCTCAACACCGATAGCACCTGACATTTTACGGATTGTAAAAGTTTCAGTGTTTCCAGAACCTCTTCTTTGAAGTACAACTCCTTTGAAGAACTGAGTTCTTGTTTTTTCACCCTCTTTAATTTCGTAGTAAACCGTGATAGTATCACCAGCTCCGAACACAGGGAAATCTTTTCTTGCAACGAACTCGTCTTGAACGAATTTCAATAAATCTGCCATTTTGACTTAATTTAAATTGGTTGATCAGAACAACATTCACGGTTCTCGCCAGAGGTTGATCTAAATTTGGCTGCAAATGTAAAAAAAATATTTTGAATTTTATATTTTAAAAGATACAATTATAGTAAAAATGTATCAGTAGGCTAATGTGTTTATCATTAGGCTGTTTGATGTACTGAAATTAATCTTCCAGTAAATCCGGGCGCCTGTTTTTGGTATGTTCGTATGCCATGTCTTCACGCCACTTATCGATTTTTGCAAAATGTCCGCTGAGTAAAACATCCGGAACCTTCCATCCTTTGTATTCTGCCGGGCGTGTATAAATAGGTCCGGATAGTAAATTATCCTGGAAACTGTCGGTCAGGGCAGAAGTTTCGTCACTGAGTACTCCGGGAATCAGGCGGATCAGGGCATCAGACAATACCAGTGCTCCAAGTTCGCCACCCGATAAAACGTAATCGCCAATCGAAATTTCTTTTGTAATAAACTGGTCCCGTACACGTTGGTCTACTCCTTTATAATGTCCGCAGAGGATAATGATGTTTTTCAGCATTGACATTTTATTGGCCATGCCCTGGTTCAGGGTTTCCCCATCAGGACTCATATAGATGATCTCGTCGTAGGTACGCTCACTTTTTAGTTTCGCAATACAATCGTCTATCGGTTGTATCATCATCACCATACCGGCACCACCACCAAATTGATAATCATCCACGCTTTTTTGCCGGTTTGTGGTATAGTCCCGTAAGTTGTGAAAATGAACTTCCACAAGTCCTTTGTCTATAGCTCTTTTCATAATGGAAGCTTCAAAAGGGCTTCGGAGCAATTCCGGTAAAACAGTAATGATATCAATCCGCATAACATAAAAATTTGACCGCAAAGGTAGTCTATCTGTTTAAAAATAGAAAACCTTAATTCGGATGGTGTGTTTTCGTACCCAAGGGGAACGATAATTATAGTTTGTAAAGTAAAAAGAAGTGGTTAAACGCCAAATTGTTTCAAATGGTGATCCAGGTGTTTCCATTGCATGTAATCCCATTCTTCCGGAGTCAGGGTACCGAATATCGGATGTTTCGGATTGCGTATTACGCTATGGCCTTCCTCTGAAAAACGCTTGATCATAGCAATAAGGTCTTTTTTGGAAGCATGGAAATCATGCATGCCTTTTACTTCAAATTCTTTAGCGGTAGGCAGGTTGTTTTTGAAAGGCGTATCGCTCATGATACTCTTTTTGATCATTTTTCCGAACAGGAATCCCATAAGCCCACGTTTGATGACCAATTCACCAAAAGCTACCTTAATTAGGAGCTGGCAGTGCACCAGCATCTGGCCAACATTCATGGTGCCCCATTCGTTAAGTGTGATTGGGGAAAGTTGTTCAATCCTGTTGATAATTGCCTGATTGCCTTCGGCATTAAAAATGCTTTTCATGATTTGATTTTATAAAAAGCGAATTTACAAAAATCCGGGCGGATCACATATTTATTTTTTGAGAGTGCGTTTCTTTTTTTACAGGAGAAAAATAGCGGTATTTTTAGGATAAATTTAGAGGTATAGCCAACTATAGTTTTTATTTTTGCCGCATGAATTTACCAAAATCAAGTGTCTTGTTTATGGCAGCCTGTACCGGTCTTATAGTAGCTAATTTATACTACTGCCAACCCCTTATTATTTTAATTGCAAATGAATTTAATATTCCAGAAGGTGATGCCGGAAGGATTACCTATCTCACCCAGGCAGGCTATGCGATAGGGCTGTTTTTTATGGTGCCACTGGGTGATAAGCTGGAACGTAAAAAACAAATTATGGTCACTACGTTTGCCTCGGTTATTGGTTTGGCTATTGCGGCTACAGCTAAAAGTTTCCTGATCCTTCAAATCGCCAGCTTATTAATAGGTATTACTTCTATAGTTCCACAGTTAATCCTTCCCTTGGCAGCGTCGCTTAGTGCGCCTGAGCAAAGAGGCAAAGTAGTAGGGACTATTATGAGTGGATTGTTGGTTGGTATCCTGCTGTCACGTACGCTTAGTGGATTTATCGGACAGTTATGGGGCTGGAGGAGCATGTTCTGGATCGCTGCCGGGATTTGCCTCCTGATATTTTTTATTATTCAAAAACAATTCCCATACAATAAACCGGTTTTTCACGGCAGTTACGGCAGTTTGATAAAGTCCCTTTTTTCCCTTATTAAAGAACAGCCTTTATTGCGGGAAGCCACAATGATTAATGCGTTGTGTTTTGCACAATTTGGCGCCTTTTGGACCACTATGGTATTGCTGCTTTCGGGAGCGCCGTTTCATTTTAACAGTGCCACCATTGGGATGTTTGGGATTGTAGGAGCTTCGGGGGCACTTGCAGCACCGTTAGTAGGAAAGATGGGAGATAAAGGAAATTCCAGGATAGCTGTAGGGTACGGCTGCCTGATGATGTTGCTCAGTTTTGTTGTATTTTATTTTTCAGGATCCAGCATCATTGGGATGATTGTCGGGATTGTATGTATTGATATTGGTTTGCAGGTCGTTCATATTTCCAACCAGACGCGGGTATATTCGATTCTGCCCGAAGCCCGGAACAGGATGAATACAGTTTATATGTCCTTTAGCTTTTTAGGAACTGCAGCCGGATCGGCTTTCGGGCTATGGTTGTGGAATATAGGAAGATGGGAGGCAGTAACCGCTGGTTGCGCAGTACTTTCGCTATTGTCATTGGTAGTCTATGCCATGACTTATAAAAAGAAAGTTGCTGTTGTGGAGTAATACGGTAAAGAAAAGCCTAAATCGGACTGCGGTCAATGCAGAAACAATCGATTCAAGCATCGGGTCTTTTCCGAATTAATTTGTAAATTTGCCCATAAATAAAAAATAATCATAATGGAAAACGGAATATACGCAAAATTTAATACTCCAAAAGGAGCTATTTTAGTAAAGCTTACACACGATAAAACACCTGGAACGGTAGGGAACTTTGTAGCATTGGCTGAAGGTAACCTGGAAAACAAAGCAATACCACAAGGAAAACCATATTATGACGGATTGAAATTTCACCGTGTAATTCCGGAATTTATGATTCAGGGTGGTGATCCACAGGGAACAGGTTCAGGTGGTCCTGGCTACCAGTTTGATGATGAATTTCATCCGGAACTGAAACACGACCGTCCGGGAGTATTGTCGATGGCCAATTCAGGGCCAGGCTCTAACGGTTCTCAGTTTTTTATTACCCATATCCCAACAGAATGGCTGGATAACAAGCATACTGTTTTCGGACATGTAATAGAAGGACAGGATGTTGTAGATGCTGTTGCTCAGGG
This sequence comes from Flavobacterium kingsejongi, assembly GCF_003076475.1. NCBI lineage: Bacteria > Pseudomonadati > Bacteroidota > Flavobacteriia > Flavobacteriales > Flavobacteriaceae > Flavobacterium > Flavobacterium kingsejongi. The sequence goes on from NZ_CP020919.1 coordinate 2,421,745, forward strand.
CGATCTTATTGAAAGCCTGGAAATCCTGAGAGTAGGCGACGAAGCTCAAAAATGGAATGCTGTTGAGGCTTTCCGTACTTTTGAAGGATCCCGTGAAAAAAGAATTGAGGATGCCAAAAGACAGGCTGAAGAAAAAATGGAAAAATTAGCGGCTGGTTTTGAAAAAACCGAAAGTGGCCTGCGTTATAAAATTATCCAGAAAGGAAACGGAAAACCTGCAGAAAACGGTAAAACGGTTGCTGTACACTATTCCGGATCACTGGAAAACGGACAAGTATTTGATTCTTCTTATAAAAGAAAAGAACCAATCGAATTCCCATTAGGAAAAGGAAATGTTATTGCAGGATGGGACGAAGGTATCGCTTTGCTTCAGGAAGGTGATAAAGCACGTTTTGTAATTCCTTCTCATTTAGGATATGGATCAAGAGGCGCAGGTGGTGTTATTCCTCCGGATGCTACACTGATTTTCGATGTAGAACTGATGAAGGTAAAATAATACCGCTTTCATAAAGAACAAACCGTTTTATAAAACGCATGGCAATGTAGAAAAAGGAAATCCGCTGTAAAGCTGGTTTCTTTTTTCTACATTGTTTGTTTGTACCCAGTGCAAACGAAAGCATAAGGCTGTACACTTTTTGGGGATGTCATCCAGCCCACTTAAAAACAATAAAAATGACAAAAATGATAGTAAACGGTAAAGAATATACCTATATAAAAAATTACAAAAACGATACCTCCCTACGAAAGGTTTTTAATGAACTAACGCGGGAAACCTGGGGATTTGATTTTGAATCCTGGTATGAAAGTGGCTTTTGGGATGACAATTGTATTTTGTATTCCCTGATTGACGGCACTCAAATGGTTTCGCATATTACTGTAAATGTGATTCATTTTACGGTACTGGGGGAAAAGAAAAAATATGTACAATTGGGTACCGTAATGACCGCTGTTGCTTATCGGAAACAAGGGCTGAATAAAATCCTTATGGATATTGTTTTAGCGGAATGGAAAGGCAATTGTGATATGCTGTACCTGTATGCCAATGACACTGTTTTGGACTTCTATCCTAAATTTGGTTTTGCACCAGTACCGGAATACAAAGCAATGAAGGCAATAAGCAGTGTTGAAAACCCTTATTCCATACGGAAAATGGACCTTGCGACTATTGCAGATCAGGAGCTACTGGAAGTTTTAGGGCAGAGTGCAGTTGCCCAGTTTGCCATTTCCGCAACACAAAACCTGGGACTGATTATGTTTTATTGCCGGTTTTTTGAGGTATTTAGTTTTAGGGATAACCTCTATTACGCTACTGACCTGAATGCAATAGTGGTGGCGGAATATCAGGAGGATACTTTGGTAATTTATGATATCCTGGCTCCGGAAGTAGTTGTTATAGATGCTGTAATCGCAGCTTTAACAACTCCAGAAACAACAAAAGTAGTACTACAGGTGATGCCTCACGTTACCAATGGTTATACTATTGAACCTCATAAAGAAGAAGATCTTACGTTGTTTGTGATGGGCAATCAAAAGGAATTGTTTGAAAAAAACCAACTTATTTTTCCGATGTTATCCCATACATAATCCATTTTTAAATATTTTTTTCAATTAATTTTTTAATCCTTCGAAAGGGCTGTGAACTATTGAAAATAATAGGGAAAACGGCAATTTTATTTTGTATAGTACTGGTAATCATTGTGTTTTTTTATTTTTTAAACTTTGTTTTATTGAAAATTATGCTAACTTCGGGGAACTATTAATCAATATTAACTCCAAATTTTAAGATCATGAACAATGACAAGAAAGAATTAAAAAAGCCTTTTTTTGCTAATTTCCTGGAAAACCAACTTTCTGAAGAGGAGAGAAAAAAAGTAAATGGTGGTGATGTTACATCAAAATTAGATGACAATGACACACCAATTTCGCCAGTTAAACCGGTAACTATGCCAGTTAGGGATCTGCAACACACGTTGAAATATCCTTCTGACGGAGATGATGATACGCAATATGTATAAATAGTACTTTAAAGAATTGTACTCCCGGATTACAATTTCTTTGTAAATAAGCCCTTGTTGTTGCTACAGCAAGGGCTTTTTTATGCGTTGTAACGGAAGAAGTTATTTGTAATTTTATTTTGGTCACTTCATGTTATTGATAAATATTTTGCTAAAAATGTATGTGATGTTCTTAAAATAAGTAACTTCGGCAGACTATTAATTCATTAACCCCAAATATTAGTATCATGAAAAATGACAAAAAAGAATTAAAGAAACCGTTTTTTGCTAATTTCCTGGAAAGCCAGCTTTCGGAAGCCGAAACAAAAAAAGTAAACGGTGGTGTAACTTCACCATTGGGTGATGTCGAAGTTCCGACTACAAAACCGGCGAAAGACATTCAGCACACGATGAAATATCCTTCTGATGGGGATGACGATGTTAATTACGTCTAATATCAGTTTCCAAAAGCACAGGTAACGATTGGTTATACTGCTTTTGAGAATCAGCCCTTGTATTTTCGGATGCAAGGGCTTTTTTTAAGGAATATTATTTCGCTTTGAAGTAGCATTTTTACAGGGAATTGCGGTTGTTTTTTTAGTCAATATTAAATAAAATCGATAATTTTTTAGCGGAAAAATTATATTATGTTCTTAAAATAATTAACTTCGGGACACTATTAGTTAATTAACCCCAAATTACAAGATCATGAAAAATGACAAAAAAGAATTAAAAAAACCATTCTTCGCAAACTTCCTTGAAAACCAACTTTCTCAAGAGGATACTAAAGGAGTGAGTGGAGGAGCAACATCTCCAACGCTTGATGTAGTAGATGGAACGCCACCAGTTACAAAACCGGTGAACGATCAGAATCATACATTAAAATATCCATCTGATGGAGATGATGATGTGCAGTCACCTATCTAAATGATTTATGGGAAAGCAACAGTAGCACCAGCTGGTGTTGCTTTTTTTATTACGCTCAGGTATTCCCATATCATGGGCTTTTTTTTTACTAAATCTATGACGCTATTAAATGATACTATGTCTTACCCATAGCAACGATTATTATACTGTCGACATTGTAATGAAGCGGTTTTCCGAGCTTGGAATCGAGACCTACCGACTGAATACCGATCGTTTTTCCGATCAGTTGTCCTTTGATTATTCCATTAGCAATACAGCCGCTACGGTAACAATAACCGATGGCGACCGTACTATAACTTTAGGAGAGGTGACAGGAGTCTGGCACCGAAAATCCTGGTCTATAGCGGTACCGGAAGATCTGGACGATAATTTTAAGAGCATTTACCTGCAGGAATATGGAACAATGCGGGCCATTTTTATGGAAGCCCTTAAACAGGTACCCTGGTTTAACCGGTTAAGTGCTGATATTCGTATTGGGAATAACAAATGGGAACAATTAGCTGCGGCGGTACAACAGGGTATAGAGATCCCCAGGAGTTTGTTTACCAATGATGAAGAAAAAGTAAAAACCTTCTTTTATCAGGAATGTGACAAACAGATGATTGCCAAATTACACGGCTCACTGGCTAAAAGCATGTCGGGAGCGACAGGTTTTTTTCCCACCACGCTAATTGGTGAATCCAATCTTGATGGATTGGGGGGACTGGTGTATTGCCCGATGATTTTCCAGGAACTGATTCCCAAAGCTTACGAATTGCGGATTATTTACATCGATGGTATTTTTTTTACCGGAAAGATCAATGCCGGAACATCACAACGCGGAAAAACTGACTGGCGTATTGCCACTGATGTGGCCCTGGGCTGGGAAGCTTATACACTTCCGGATGCTATTTGCACTGCCCTGACTAAAATGATGCAGCAGCTTGAACTTTTTTTTGGTGCAATCGATATGATTCGCCATACTGACGGGCGCTATGTTTTTCTGGAAGTGAATCCACAGGGGGAATGGGGCATGCTCCAAAGAGACCTGAATTATCCAATCGGTGAAACGATTGCTGAACAAATAACGGCTGCAGTAGCTGTACAACACACTGCCCTAATGAATGATTAACCTAAAAATAAAGTGGTATTCTAACGGATGCTGCCCAAATCACGATTATGAAAAAAGTACTAATTATTACCCACACGAATGATAATGAAGCAACCCAATCGGTAGCAGACCATTTGGAAAAATATAATGCGACCGTGATCCGCTTTAATGTAGATGAATATCCGTTACACTACAGCCTGAGCAGCTGTTATGAAGACAAAGAATGGAAAATATACCTGGATTACAAAGGTAAACGCGAAGCCATCCATGATATTACGGCTTTGTGGTACCGCCGCAGTTTTAATTTAGGAAATGGCCTGAGGGAAATACTGGGAGGTAAATTTTTATCGTCGGTTCATGGAGAAATCCGGATTACTTTATTCGGGATGCTGGAGAGTATGAATTGTTTCCAGATTGGAAAATTCAGCCATTACAGACGAATGGACAGTAAGGAAGAACAGATGAAAATTGCCGCAGCGGTAGGACTCAATATTCCTGAAACCTGTATTGCCAATAGTCCGGAGGAAGCGCGGCGTTTCGTAAAAGACCATCCGAATGGTGCGATTGCCAAAATGCAGGGTTCTTTTGCAATTGACAAAGAAGGGGTGGAGCAGGTTGTGTTTACCAATGTTATTACAGAAGATAATCTGGATGATATTGACACTCTTCAATATTGCCCGATGCAATTCCAGGAAAAACTGGAAAAACAAAAAGAACTGCGGGTGACGATTGTGGGCGATAAAGTATTTTCTTTTGCTGTGGATTCGCAAAAACTGGAAAATGCAAAAGTCGACTGGCGTCGTGAAGGCGTAGAATTGCTTCAACAATGGGTGCCTTTTGACTTACCTGAAACTATAAAAGAAAAGCTGCTGAAACTGATGGATGTGTATCAGATCAATTATGGTGCAATTGACATCATCCTCACACCGGAAAATGAATATTATTTCCTGGAAATCAATGCGGCAGGAGAATTTTTCTGGCTGGATCGCCTGTGTGATGCGGCCATATCCGATCAGATTGCAAAAGTGCTTGCGGGTGAAGCCTATAGAAGGTATACGCCGGTTTTGCCACAGGAAGTATTGGTATAATTAAAACAAGTACGATATAATGCTGAGTACTCTTTTTTAATAAAGAGCTGAATTAAATAGTAAAGAGGCTATTTCACGAATCGGTGGAATAGCCTCTTTTTATTGGGATAAACTATTTCTTATCTCTGCTGCTTCCTGACTTTCGGTAGGTGTGGTTTTAATTTATATAGGTGTGTGTTGAGCTTCGGTAGGTGTGGTTTTAATTGCTATAGGTGTGTGTTGGAGACTGGTCGAAATTTTGTGTAAACAGTTCTTAGTGTTTAATATTACACCTTTCTCCAAATATGACCAAGAACTGATTCATGATTAATCCCCAGCTTGGTATTGCATTTATCCAGCTTTTTTCACAATTTTGTATTGCTAAATAGACTGATTTCTTGACGCTTTTTTCATCTGGGAACTGCACTTTTGTTTTGGTATATTTTCTAATTCCCCTGTTTAAGTTTTCTATTGTATTTGTGGTGTACATTATTTTCCTGATTTCAGCAGGATAGGCCAAAAAAGGCATGAGATTTTCCCAATTCTTTTCCCAGGAGCAAACGGCATATTTATATTTTGCTTCCCAGTTTTTTTTAAATTCAGCCAGAGCTAAAACGGCTTCTTCCTGATTTATTGCAGTATATACTTCTTTCATTGCACTGCAAAATGCTTTTCTATCCTTAACTACTACAAACTTAAGGCTATTCCTTATTTGATGAACAATGCAAAGCTGGGATTCTGTATTTGGAAAAACACCTCTGATAGCTTTTGTAAATCCGGTAAGGTTATCTGTACAGGCAATGAGAATATCCTTTACTCCACGAGATTTTATGTCAGAGAGTACAGTCATCCAAAATGAAGCCGACTCTTCTTTATTTAGCCACATTCCTAATACTTCTTTCTTACCATCTGTTTTTAGTCCGATTACAATGTAAATTGCATGGTTTTCATATTTCCCATCTGTTCTTACTTTCATATGCACAGCATCCATCCAAACAATCAGATACTGTGGTTCTAAAGCCCTTTTAGTCCATAAATCAACATCAGCCAGTATTCTATCAGAGATGGTCGAAATCGTGGACTCACTTACTGATATCCCATAAACTTCTTTAACTTGTTCTACAATATCACTACGGGTCATTCCACGACTGTACATTCCTAAAATAGCATCTTCAATCTTTTCACTCATCGATTGGCCTTTTCCGATGACCTGAGGCTCGAATTCACCATTTCTATCCCGGGGAATAGCCAGGACCATATTGCCCAAAGTCTCTGATTTTATATTCTTTGAGAAAGAACCATTACGGCTATTGCCTGTATTGTATCCGTCAATATTATGCTTCTCATATCCCAGATGAGCATCCAATTCTCCCTGGAGTAGCTGTTCAATGCCTTGTTTATACAGGTCTTGAAAAAAAGTATGGAAGTCTTCTTTGTTTTTAAATTGCTTTGCAAAATCTTTGGGTAATTTACCATCTTCGATCATAATCCGCTCTTTTTAAATTATTTAAATGTAGTTCTTTTAAATTCTATACTTAATGATCTGTTGTTTTTTGGCTAAGCCTTAAAATCTCAAATCAAATTAAAATCAATTTCTACGTTTACACAATCTAACGACTACTCCCGTGTGTTGAGCTTCGGTAGGTGTGGTTTTAATTGCTATAGGCGTTTGTTGAGCTTCGGTAGGTGTGGTTTTAATTTCTATAGGTGTGTGTTGAGCTTCGGTAGGTATGGATTCAATTGCTATAGGGCTGTGTTGAGCTTCGGTAGGCGTGGTTTTAATTTCTATAGGTGTGTATTGAGCTTCGGTAGGTGTGGTTTTAATTGCTATAGGTGTGTGTTGAGTTTCGGTAGGTGTGGACTCAATTGTTATAGGTGTGTGTTGAGAAAGGTTAAAAGTAAGAGGGGAGAAGTAAGAGGGGAAAAGTAAGAGGGGAAAAGTAAGAGGGGAAAAGTAAGAGGGGAAAAGTAAGAGGGGAAAAGTAAGAGGGGAAAAGTAAGAGGGGAAAAGTAAGAGGGGAAAAGTAAAAGGGAGCAATAAAAATAGCAATGTGAAAAGTAAACAGAGCGATGAGAGGAATAAGAGGGAATGAATGTCTCACTGCGTTAGGGATAGCAGCGGGTAGCCCGGAATGAGGAGGAACGACGCGATGAGGACTAAGAGCGTATAGCCCGGCCGAAGGTAACGCCCAGTCTTGAGCTATTTTAAAAATATAAAAAAACCGGCTGATTTGGGAGCAGCCGGTTGGAATTGTGTAGGTAGGCCTTTACTCTAATTTCAGGTTTCCGGCAAGTTCTTTTAAGGTGATTTCGGATAGTTTTGCCAGGTATTGTGCATTGCTATTGCGTACTCTCGCATTCACATAATTCAGTTGTGCGGTCCGGAATTCAATAGGGGTTATCGTACCTATTTTGAATTTTGCCATAGTGATATCAAGGTTCTCCTTTGCAATTTCCTCATTTTTTTTCTCGACTTCAATCAACAATAAATTGGTGAGGTAGGTTTGGTAAGCGGTAGAAAGTTGTGTCGTTATGGCCTGCGTTTGTTGTTCGTAGGTCAATTGAGAGTTTTGAATCATGAGGGCAGCTACCTTTTCATTCCGGCGTTGGTTGAATCCATCAAAGAGATTCAGGGAAGCCGAAAAACCATAGTTAAATCCTTTGGAAGAAGACTGGGTGGTAAAACCAAGGCTCGATTGGCTCTCGGCAAAATTATAGCCTGTGTTCACGCTCACGGTAGGATAACGGTTTGCTTTTACCTGCTTGAGTTCCAGTTCCAGGACCCGCTTATTCATCTGGGCAATCTGTAACTGTGGATTTTGTTCCTGGGCCAATTCTACCAGATCGGGCAATATTAATACGTTTTCCATCACAATGCTGTCCATCACGTGGAAAGGGGTATTGGGATCGCGTGCTAAAATCTGGTTCAGCAGGATTTTAGTATTCGCATTGAGTTCTTTTTGGCGCAGCAGGTTGGTGGTGTCGGTATTGATATCTACTTTGGCATTCAGGACTTCTAATTTTGAGGCTTTACCGATTTTATAGCGGTTTTCGGCCGTCATCAGGCGTTGTTCTGAAATCGCGATTGCAGTATCCATTGCTGTGAGCTGCTGTTTTTGCTGTACGAGGTCGTAATAGGTCGTAATGACACTGCTTACTTTTGTGAGTATGGTCAGTTTCAGTTCCGCTTCTCCTACTTTTTTCAGCTCTTTGAGTTGGTCGTGGAGGGCAAACATCCGGAATCCGTCAAAAATGGTCCAGTCCAGTCCCACACCATAATTAAGGCTGTTGTTCTGGGCGTTGTTGAGCGTATTTACCGTACCGTCCAAACGGGTCTGGGTGGTATTCTGATGGCTCTTATTATCGGAGATTGTGGCCTGTAGTATCGGTAGCATTCCGGCATTTCCAATGGAGACATTCTGTTCATCGACTTTAAGGTCGTTGGCAGAAACACGGATTTCATAATTGTTTTCTAATGCAATTTTTACAGCATTTTCAACCGTCAGCAGGTCTTGTGCATTCGTTTTGACAACGGCAAAAACCAGGATGATCAGGGTGCGGAGAAAGATTTTCATCTTCATAATTCTTAGTTTTTTCCTTCTAATTGGTCGATATTGTCAAATTCGGGACGGTGTACCCGTTTCCTGGACCACATAAAATAAATGGCCGGGATGATGAACAGCGTTAATACCAGTGAGAATATAGTTCCCCCAACAATAACGACTCCCATACCAATTCTACTGGTTGAAGCGGCGCCGAGTGACATCGCGATCGGAAGGGCTCCTAAAGCGATGGCAAGACTGGTCATTAATATAGGACGGAGCCTGGATTCGGCTGCCTCCATAATGGCTTCCAATTTGGGTTTGCCTTCTTCCCGCAGCTGGTTGGCAAATTCTACGATCAGGATTCCGTTTTTGGTCACGAGCCCGATCAGCATGATGGTCCCGATCTGGCTGAAGATATTCCACGTCTGCCCAAACAGCCAAAGGGAGAATAATGCTCCGGCAACCGCCATCGGCACAGTAAGGATAATGATAAACGGATCGATAAAGCTTTCAAACTGTGCGGCCAGGATCAGGTAGATCAGCAGTAATGCCAGGCCGAAAGCAAATAATGTATTGGAACTGCTTTCTACGAAATCCCTGGATTCACCACCCAGATCGGTGGTAAAGGAGTCATCCAGTACTTTTGTTTTAATGCGTTCCATTGCCGCAATACCGTCACTGATACTTTTCCCGGGAGCTAATCCTGCTGAAATGGTAGCCGACATATAGCGGTTGTTATGGTACAATTGGGGTGGGCTGCTTTGCTCTTCTACTTTGACTAAATTGTCCAACTGAATCAATAATCCGGTGTTGCTTTTTACAAACATGGAGGTCAGGTCGAGTGGGGCACTACGGTCCTTTTCATCAAACTGGCCAATCACCTGGTATTGTTTTCCGTTCATCATAAAATAACCGAAACGTTGCCCACTCAGGGAAAGCTGTAAGGTTTGTGCCACATCGATTACCGAAACCCCAAGGCTTTGTGCTTTGTCACGATCGATAGTCACATTGATTTCGGGCTTATTGAATTTTAGATTTACATCGGTCATGGAGAACGTTGGATCCTGGTTGGCTTCATCTAAAAATTCCGGAATTTTTTCCCGTAGTTTTTCAAAATTTGGTGCCTGGATGATGTATTGTATCGGTAAACCTCCCCTGCGGTTTACGGCAATTGTGGGTTGTTCGGAAATAGCGGTTTTGGCTTCCGAATATTTCTTCGTCCATTTGGTGAGCGCATTGGCGATCTCTTTTTGGGAGCGTTCCCTTTCTTCGGGTTCTTTCAGGGCTATCCGGATACGTCCGCTATTCACGGAAGCGGAACCAAATCCAGGAGAGGTAATGACAAGGCTGACCTTCTTTTCCGGAATGGAATCGTTGATGAGCTGTGTGAGTTCCTGCATGAAACGGTCGGTATATTCATAGGAAGCCCCTTCAGGCGCTGTTACATTGACCCCGATAAAACTACGGTCATCATAAGGCGCTGTTTCTTTTTGCAAAATGCTAAAGAACAACGCAATTAAACCGATACAACCGAGGATGATAGGGAAACTGAGCCATTTTCGTTTCATAAAACTTCCTAAAGCTTCGGCATAACCCGAATTGAGTTTTTGGAAATAAGGCTCGGTGAAATTATAAAAGCGTGATTTTTTATGTACGCCACCTTTCATCAGGTAGGCGTTTAGCATAGGCGTTAATGTTAGCGATACAAAGGCAGAGATTAATACTGCTGCCCCGATGACGACCCCAAATTCCCGAAAGAGGCGCCCTACGAAGCCTTCGAGAAAAATTACCGGGAGGAATACGGCAGCCAGTGTGATCGAAATCGAAATAACGGCATAGAAAATTTCGTTAGAGCCTTTGATCGCCGCTTCAATAGGCGACATGCCTTCTTCGACTTTCTTAAAAATATTTTCGGTGACTACGATTCCATCATCTACCACGAGCCCTGTTGCTAATACGATGGCTAATAAAGTCAGTACATTGATGGAAAAACCAAAAATATACATGATGAAAAATGTAGCAATAAGCGAAACCGGAATATCAATCAATGGACGGAAAGCAATGGCCCAATCCCGGAAAAACAAATAGATAATCAGTGTTACCAGAATCAGGGAAATCAGCAGGGTTTCTGCTACTTCCACAATGGACTTTTTGATAAATACGGTATTGTCAATGGCGATGTTCAGTTTGAAATCGGCAGGCAGCTCTTTTTTTAGCTGGTCGTATTGTTTGTAAAAAAGATCGGCGATTTCGACATAGTTCGTTCCGGGCTGTGGAATTACGGCAAGCCCTACCATAGGCAGGCCAGACTCACTCATTTTGGTTTCCAGGTTTTCCGGGCCTAAAGTGGCATAGCCGACGTCACCAAGACGAACGATCCGTTCTTTTTCGGCACGGATGATAATATTGTTGAACTGTTCGGCTGTGGAAAGGTTCCCCATGGTTTTTACCGTAAGTTCGGTATTGGCTCCGGTGAGTTTACCGGAGGGCAATTCTACGTTTTGTGCATCTAATGCCTGGCGTACTTCAGAGACTGTCACTCCATAGGAATTCAGTTTCACCGGATCCAGCCAAAGGCGCATCGCATATTTCTTTTGGCCCCAGATCTGAACACTGCTGACACCCGGAATGGTTTGCAGGCGTTCGGCAATCACATTTTCAGCATAGTCGCTCAGCTCAAGTGCATTTCGGTTTTGACTTTGTACCGTCATGGTAATAATAGGATCCGAATCCGCATCGGCTTTGGACACTACCGGTGGTGCATCGATATCCTGTGGAAGGCTACGAATGGCCTGGGATACTTTGTCCCGAACGTCATTTGCGGCTTCTTCCAGGTTTTTTTCAAGGTTGAACTCGATGGTGATATTACTCGATCCCTGGTTGCTGGAAGAGGTGATATTCCGGATTCCATCAATGGAGTTGATGGCTTTTTCGAGTGGCTCGGTAATCTGGGATTCAATAATGTCGGCATTGGCTCCCGTGTAATTGGTCCGCACAGAAATTTGCGCCGGATCGATAGAAGGGAATTCCCGTACGCCTAAATAGGTATAGCCAATAATTCCAAAAAGAATGATGGAGAGATTGACAACAATCGTAAATACGGGTCTTTTTATACTTAAGGTAGATAAGCTCATGGTTATTTTTTAGCGCTGATGTTTACTTTGACAGGCGTATCATTTTTTAACCCCATTACTCCTGTAGTCAACACCGTATCACCGACTTTTAGTCCGGCGGTAATCAGTATTTCCTTATCAGTACGGGTAGCTGTTTCTACTTTTACTTCTTTTGCTTTACCATTTTCGGTGATAAACACTTTTTTTCCATCCTGTACCGGAACTACTGCTTCGGTAGGAATAAGGATAGCATTGAGTACCATGCTTAATGGCAATTCGACATTAGCAAAAGTACCCGGCAGTAATTTTCCTTCCGGATTATCGGCTACGGCACGCATTTTTAAGGTACGTGTTGCAACGTCCACTTCAGGTTCAATAGCATATATTTTAGCGGTAAATTTTTCTTTGGAACCGGCAACGGTAAAGGTTATTTTGGTATCCAGTTTCATCTGGGCCGCATATTTTTCCGGAACGGAGAATGTAATTTTAACCTGTGAAGTATTTACCAGCCGTGCAATCAGGGTCGTTGGCGTAACGTAAGTCCCTGGAGAGATGGAGCGGAGGCCGATTCTTCCGGGGAAAGGGGCGCGTACTGTTGTTTTGGCAATTTGGGCATTGATCAATTGGCTCTGGGCTTTCATGGTTTTGAAATCAGCACTGGCAATATCGTATTCCTCCCGGCTGATGGCTTCTTTTTCCAATAATAGCTTGGCACGGCGTTCATTTTCAGAAGCCAGGTTTTGTTTGGTTGCAGCCTGTATGGCCTGTGCGCGGAGTTCTACGTCATTTACCTTAAAGAGTACCTGTCCTTTGGTGACCGGTGCCCCTTCCTGGAAATTGATCTGCTCTACAATTCCGGAAACCTCACTCTGAATATCAATCTGTTCGTTGGCTTCTACCGATCCCGATAGGGAAAGGCTGTTGGCAAAACTTTGACCTTCGGTTACTATACCATTAACGGCCATTGGAGCTTTGGATCCTCCTTTATCTTTTGGGCCTTCACCCTGGTCTTTGTTGGCAGAAATCCTGTAATAAATTAACGCCCCGATTCCGATAACGAGGACAGAATAGACAATATATTTTATTTTCATAAGAAGTAAACTGGTTTAAGCGGAAATTGCTTAGGATTACAAAACTAAATTTAAATATTAATATAGATTTGCATTTGCGAAATTTTAACTATTTGTTAAGGTAGCCAATTATCTTATTTTACAGCATTTTCCAAATAATAGGGGTTAAAAATTAACATCAATTTACCATTATACGATTGCCTTCTTTCCTGTTCTAATGAACATTTTTACTTACTTTTGCACCAGTTTTTTAATACTCTATAATTTCCAATCTAATGGATAAAAAAATATTCTCCTTTCTGTTCTCCACACGCTTAATGGCCGTATTATTTCTTGGTTTTGCACTTGCAATGGCAATAGGAACTTTCATCGAAGATGCCTACAATACGGATACTGCCCGAATTCTCATTTATAATTCCTGGTGGTTTGAAGCCATTATGGTCTTTTTTATGATCAATTTCATCGGAAATATCAAACGTTACCAGCTTCATAAAAAAGAAAAATGGGCCACTTTATTGCTGCACTTATCTTTTATACTGATTCTTTTAGGGGCTTTTGTAACCCGTTACATCAGTTTTGAAGGGATCATGCCAATTCGTGAAGAAGCAACAGAAAACCAGTTTTACTCTGATAAAACCTACCTGACTGTATTTGTGGATGGTGAATATGAAGGAGAGCCAAGACGTAAAACATTCGAAAAAAACCTATTAATGTCTCCTGCGGTGAATAATCATTTTACGCTAAAAGACAAGTTTAATGAAATTCCTTTTGAAATCGAATATGCTGATTTCCTAATGGATGCCAAAGAATCCATTAAAGAAGATAAAAACGGGGTGTATTACCTGAAAATGGTAGAGTCCGGAGACGGAACCCGTCATGAGCATTTTCTGAAAGAAGGGGAAGTGCAGAATATCCATAATGTATTGTTTGCTTTTAATAAGCCTACTCCGGGCGCTATTAATGTAACCAAGAATGGTGATGCAATGACTTTACAGGCTCCTTTTGGTGGTGATTTTATGCGCATGGCCGATAAGATGACGGGAGCTGTAGTTAAAGATTCTGTACAGCCTTTAATGATGCGTTCGCTGTATAATGTAGCGGGAAGCCAGTTTGTTTTTCCGGAACCGGCTATAAAAGGGGTTAAAGATTTTGTAGGCAGTACAAATTATGCTTCTAAAAATGATGATGCCCTACGTATCAAAGTAAAATCGGAAGGCCAGGAAAAACTGGTTACGCTGATGGGGGCCAAAGGAAAAATCGGGGAACCTTTTTCATTCCGACAGGGCAATTTGGATTATACCCTTTTCTATGGTAGCAAAGTATATACACTTCCTTTTAAAATCAAACTGAATGATTTCGTAGCGGAGAAATATCCCGGAACTGAAAAAAGCTATTCTTCGTATGAGAGTAAAGTCACTATTATCGCTCCGGAAGAAACATTTGATGCCCGTATCTTTATGAATAATGTTTTGGATTATAAAGGGTACCGTTTTTTCCAGTCAGGACTCGATGCCGATGAAAAAGGAACTAATCTTTCTGTAAGCCATGACTTCTGGGGAACCTGGATCACCTATATCGGCTATTTCTTATTGTACTTTGCGCTGATGGCCATACTATTTGATAAAAACACACGTTTTGGCGATTTAAAACGTAAACTGGATAAAGTGAAAGCAAAGAAATCAAAACTAATTACGCTGCTTGTTTTATTCTTGAGCATTAGCGGTTTTTCACAGGAGCATGCCAATCATATCATGCCTACAGAAAAGCAGATGGACTCTGTGATTACAAAATATGCAGTGTCTGAGGAACATGCGGCAAAGTTCGGAAGAATGGTAATCCAGGATGGTAGAGGCCGTATGAAACCGATTAATACCTTTTCTTCGGAACTGGTTCGGAAAGTGAGCAAAAGTGACCATTATAAAGGACTGAATTCCGATCAGGTATTATTGTCAATGTCACAGTTTCCACAGATCTGGTACAATGTACCGATGATTACCGTTAAAAATGAAAATGATAGTATCCGTAAAATGATTGGTTTGCTGCATAAAGAAAAATATGCTGCCATGATTAATTTTTTCGACGATATGGGGAACTATAAACTGGCAGGTGTTTTGGAAGAAGCCTATGCTGCTGCAGTGCCCAACCAATTCCAGAAAGATTTTATCGAAACGGATAAAAAAGTAAATTTATTATATGACGCTTTAAGTGGAAGGATATTGCGTGTTTTCCCAATTCCGAATGATCCGAATAACAAATGGGTATCCTACCTGGAGCTCAACGAAACTAAAGTTACCGGTATTGACTCTACTTACCTGAAAAGCGTATTGCCATTGTATTTTGGCTCTTTGCGGGAAGCAGAGAAAACAGGTGGGTACAAAACGGCCGATGATATCCTGGAAAGCATCAATGGCTTCCAGAAAAAATACGGTAGCAAAGTACGTCCTGACGATAGCAAGATTGATTCTGAAATCCTGTACAACAAATATGATATTTTCAAGAACCTGTTCTGGATGTATATGGCGGCGGGTATTTTTATGATGACCATTGTCATCATCAGGATATTCAAAGACAATAAAGCAGTTTCGATCCTGATTAAAATAAGTCATAGTATTGTAGGGTTACTGTTTGTATTGCATACAATCGGGTTAATTGTACGCTGGTACGTTTCCGGACATGCGCCGTGGAGTGATGCCTATGAATCGATTATTTATGTGGGGTGGGCTACCATGTTCTTCGGACTGGCATTTGGAAGAAAATCTCATTTAACGGTAGCAGCAACTGCATTTGTGGCTGCAATTATTATGTTTGTTGCCCATACCAGTTACATGGACCCTGCTATTGCCAACCTGCAGCCGGTTTTAAATTCCTACTGGCTGATGATCCACGTTGCTGTAATTGTGGCCAGCTACGGACCGTTCACTCTGGGGATGATTCTGGGGCTTGTATCGCTATTCCTGATAATTTTTACCAATAAAAAGAACCGCATCAAAATGGATCTTAATATTAAAGAGATCACTTATATTACTGAAATGTCTTTAACGGTTGGTTTGGTTATGCTAACGATAGGAAACTTCCTGGGAGGCCAATGGGCTAATGAAAGCTGGGGCCGTTATTGGGGGTGGGATCCAAAAGAAACCTGGGCTTTAATCAGTATCATGGTGTATGCTTTTGTCATTCACATGCGATTGGTTCCGGGAATGCGTAGTGCATGGTTGTTTAATTTTATGTCGGTATTGGCTTATTTCTCTATTTTAATGACCTATTATGGCGTAAACTTCTACCTCACCGGGTTGCATTCCTATGCCAGTGGAGAGAAAACCACCCCGGCGTATTTCTATTATATGTTCTTTGGAGCGGTAATTATCGGAATTTTTGCCCTGATGAAGTACAGGAAATATTATAAAAAATAAATGGATATCAATTGATACAGACCCCGGAAGCAAATCTTCCGGGGTCTTTTTTTTAACATAAATTTGGAATGTATAAGCGAATCAAACAGTAATTTTATCGTCTAAATTATCCTTATGAAAAAAATTATTATGGCTGCGTGCTCCATAGTACTTCTGATCAGCTGTCAACAAAACCAGGCTCAGAAAGAAGTTGCCGAAGCTACTACCACAGAAAACCAAACACCAATGGCAAAAGAAACGATTTATCAGTTTAAAGTAAAAGACCTCTCCGGGAAGGAATTTGATTTCGCGTCTTTAAAAGGCAAGAAAATTTTAGTTGTAAATACAGCGTCAAAATGTGGGTTAACACCACAATACAAAGATTTACAGGCCTTGTATGACACCTATAAAGGGCAGAATTTTGTTATCGTTGGGTTTCCAGCGAATAATTTTGCTTCTCAGGAGCCGGGAACTAATGCAGAGATTGCTACATTTTGTGAAATGAATTATGGCGTGACATTCCCTATGATGGATAAAATTTCCGTTAAAGGCGACGACATGGCACCGATCTATAAATTCCTGACTCAGAAATCAAAAAATGGAGTCCAGGATTCTGAAGTAGAATGGAATTTCCAGAAATACCTCATCAACGAACAGGGTGAACTGGTTAAGGTAATTAGCCCGAAAACATTACCGACTGATAAAGAAATTGTGGATTGGGTAAAGTCCTAAATCACTTTTTAAAGAATTATGTAAAAGCATCCCAGACCGGGATGCTTTTTTTATGTTGTACGACTACCGGAAAACAAATAGCCCGCTATCTTAATCAGTAAGGATAGCGGGCTATGGTATAGTAAAAAATTGGAGCGATTATAAATCTCTTTTTTTCAATACCCTGTAGGATAGGTAAACGAATATTGCAGTCCATGCCAATACGATAAGAATCTGTACATAATTGACATCATAAATTGTAGTGTCTGCCTGTCCGGAAACCTGTTCTTCTAAATTACGAACCAGGGAAAGCCTGCGCAGCGGATTAAAAATAAGGCTGCTCATGGATTCCAAAGGAAAAAAGCGGCTTACGTTTTCTCCGATGTTACTTCCAGCCGGAGTAACCAGGCGGATTCCCAAAAAGATAAATCCTTCTATGATATTCCATAAAATCAGAAATCCTAATGCAAAAGCGGATCGTTTTACCAGGATACCCAGGAAAAGACAGAAGGAAAAGAATCCCATCAGTTTTACAAAATACGCAAGCAGATAATCGACATCGGTGAATACTATTGATGCTTCGGTAAATGAAGAGAACGAATATCCCAGGATCAGGGAAAGTATAAAAATAAAAACGGTTGAGGCCAAAGCAAATAAAATAACCGTAAGGAATTTAGATTGGATAAATTCTTTTTTGCTGAGCCCGTCAATGAGGTTTTGCTTTAATGTACCATAACTGTATTCGTTGGACATCATCGACACAATGACGATGGCCAGGAATAATTTGAGCAGGGCTGCAAAATAAGTATTGAAGTGCCAGATGTACGGGAAGTTAAAAATCCCCATTTTTGCTAAACTGATGTGTAAAGAACCAAGATCGAATTCGATGGAAGCGATCAAGGCAATCAGAGAAAGCAATACAAAATAGCAGATAATTAAAACTTTGGAGGCTTTGTTTTTGAGCAGTTTTTGGAGCTCTATATGGATAAGTCTTTTCATTTTGGTTTGTATTTTTTGAATTGTAAATAGTGAAGAAGCATCCCCTGGATTACTTCCCTGCGATGATTTGGATGAATTGTTCTTCCAGGCTTGTTTTTCGCTTGATCAAATGATTTAGCACAATTCCCTTGTCAAACAGGTAACGGTTCAATTCAGCGGCTTCCAGTGCGCTTTTGGTGTATACAAAAACTTTACCGTCCAACAGTTCTGTTTTTTCAATGGCAGGATGTTGTTGTAGTGCTGCAATCATTTGGTCAGTAGCTTCGGACTGCAATTCAAAAAAGCCATCGTTGGAGATCATGCCATCGACACTTCCAAAATACAGCATTTCTCCTTTTCGTAAAACGACAGCATGGGTACATACTTTTTCTACTTCGTCCAACAGGTGGGAAGCAAGCAAAATAGTGGTTCCGGTGGCTGCAATTTCTTTGATGATATCACGAATCTGGCGTATTCCCTGTGGATCAAGCCCGTTTGTAGGCTCATCCAGAATCAGGATTTCGGGATCATTCAATAATGCAGAAGCAATCGCCAGTCGTTGTTTCATCCCAAGAGAAAAAGTCAGGAATTTACTGTCTTTACGTTCCAAAAGGCCTACTACATCAAGTTTTTCTGCAGCTTTGGAATACGGGATTTGTTTGATGTCACATACGAGTTTTAAGTTCTCATACGCGGTCATGTACGGATAGAAGTTAGGCCTTTCGATAATAGCCCCCACTTTTTTTAATGCCTGGTGGGTTTCCATACTGCCACCAAACCAGCTGTAGGATCCGGAAGTTTTGTTGACCACATTGAGTATGATACCCAATGTTGTTGATTTTCCACTTCCATTAGGGCCTAAAATGCCGTAGACATTTCCCTTTTTGATTTCAAATGAAACGTTTTTTACCGCATGGACTGCCCCAAAACGTTTGTTTAGGTTTTCTATTTTTAATATGGTTTCCTGCATGATATAAGTTTGATTGATATTGGTAAGACGGGCAATGTAAGAATTTGTTACCGAATAGTATGAAATATTTTAGGGTGCGCAGCTATAAAAGTGTGTTTACCGTATTATTGATACAGTACAGTTTCAGGTTTTCCATATTGGAAATCATCAAATTGGAAATCGGTTGATTTTACCGAATTTGATTTCAGCACATTATCTCCCTGTCCCGGAATACTCGGGTAGAAAGAGAAGGAAACCTGGAAAGAGTTAAAGACCAGGTAGCGGTTGGTAATTAACACACCGATACCAAACTGGGAATATAATTTACTATTGGTGATGGCATGATGTTCATCACTAAGCACACCGAGTGTACAGCTCAGGAAAGGGCCAAACCGGAATCCCAGCAATTCCCAGGGTGCATATGATTGGGTCTGGAAAGACAACAGTAGTTTTTTGGTACCGATGAGTCCAAATCCATCAAATCCCGGCAATCCATATTCGCCATTGATGGTGATGTTGTCATAAGGATTACGTCGAAATCCCAGGACCAACTGGGGTTTGATAAACTGCCGGAATTTCCAGCGTCCTTTTCCGGCATCAATCAGGTTGGTGAAATAGGTAGCCTGAAAGGTGAGGGCACCATCTTCTAAATTAGACCCTCTAAAAAACGTACCATATTCAATGGCACCACTCAGGTAACCGAATTCATAATGATTCCCTATAGCCACTTTTGAACCGAGATAGAGGCGATTGGTGTGGTTTTTTCGCTGCATTCCTCCGGTGATTCCAAAAATACGACCGATAGGGACATCTTCAATGATCTCATAATTAAAGATGTACTTGTCCTGGATATATTTTCTGGACGTGATACCAATGGAAATAAGGTACAAATCCTGACGCGTATAATAGTTTATGGAATCGTATAAAGGACCGGGGGCTTCCTGGAAACGCTTCCTTAAATACCGGATGGAGCTCACGAAATTAGTAGCCCTGTCTTCTTCGGTATTTCCTTTAAAAACTTGTATGGAGTGTCCAGCCCAGAAATCCTGGCTGCTTGATTTTATACTTTGGTAGCCGATTGTGCCTGTTACCGTTTTCATCGAATCGGAAACATACCGTTGATCGACAAATATACCACCAGCCCAACGGGCATAGGGAGAGAAGAAGGGGCGTTCAATATTGATGCTTTTTACAAAATCATCATCAACATCATTTTCATATTCGATGGTGGTGTTGATATAGGTATTGGCGATATTCGGGACATAATAACGCGATCGGTAATAGTTATCACCATCTTTAATGTTTTGGCGGTATTTATTCCGGAACTCATGGCCTGTCCCAAAAAAGTTTTTTTCACGCAGTTCAATATCATAGCGGGATCCCGAAAATGAAGCATCCGGGATTAAACTCCAGGCGTCCAGTACTCGTATGGTAAGGTCAATGGAATCCGAACTGCTACTCACGGTTTCAGGTGTGACAGTAACTTCACGGATGTAACGCTGTGTCCTGATCAGACGCTGCGATTCTTTGATCAGCAGCGAATCTAAAGGCTGGTTTTTTTTGATCAGCAATAAATTCCGGATGGTAATCTGCCGGGTTTTGAAATGGAGGCTGTTTCCGGCTCTCTCAATGAAATTTTTTTGTTTCGTGGTTGTATCATGCACGGAATAACCAAAAGGATCCAGGGTCACAATATTGATTTTCCGGATAATTTTGCCTTCATACTTCCGGTAGGGAATTTCGCGGTTTTTTTCCTTTGTTGCTACCTTTTTCGGTTGTTCCGTCCTTGTTTGCCGGAAAATTAATTTGTGGATGAATTTCGTGAATTTTCGTTTTTTGGAATATTTTTCAATGTTATTATACATCGAGACAGAATCTTTTTTTACAGTGGGATCCTGAGCCCTAAGTGATTGCAAGCTCATAAAAAAGAATACTAAAAAAAATATTTTGATTGTGCCCCTCATGCAATTCTCCTGGTATTTTACTTTGATTGAAGTTACGAAATTTTGACAATAGATTTATAAAGTAAAAATGCATTTTATCGCTGTGATAAAATGCATTTTTAAGTTTTATTTATCAAAAATAAAATGATTCCTGCCTGGGCTAATTAGCTTTTTTGCTCCTTATTGAAGTAAACCAGATAGTAGTACATTTGTTTTTCTTCGTCCCATCCTTTTTCTACAAATTTCTCGGCACTCTCAGGATTGATAAAGTCCAGTTTAATCTGAATATTCGTATCCAGATTAATCACGTTCTTGATCTTTTTGCGGGCATCCGATACGGCAGCATTTGCGATAGGGAAATTGGTAATATCCTCGATACTGTATTTTTCACCTTTATCGACTTTGTAATTTTTGAATTCAGGGATAAGATCCGGATTGTCCAATACCTCATTTAAGAAGTTGGTTTCTTCAAACTGGTCATTTTTAGCAAAGTAATTTACCGAACGGTTCATGAACATTACCTCTTCTTTTTTATCTTCTGCCGGAAGCACTACGTCTTTTGCAAAGTCCTGGCAAAATTTAAGGTATTTCTTGGTGATGAAATTTTCGTCCTGGAAAGCATCTACCGAAAGGAAATGCTCCAACCAGTAACGTGCATCATAACGGTTGCTATCAATGGTCAGGATTTTATAACCCTCTTCTTTTTTATAATTAAAGATAAGGCATCCTTTGTCCAGTTTGTTCAGGTTGATTCCCTGCTGTAAAATCATTTCCAGGTGGGTGTCACGCTCTTCAAACTGAAGGAAATCGGTTTTAATTTCACTTTTGAAAACACCTACTGCATCTACAACATTATTATCAATTGAAAGATTGGAAAGGTAGACTACATACACCTCTCCATTTTTGATATGCGGGTGATTGGACTGCTCAAAAAGGTGTTTGGTAATTTTTTTAGAAACTTCATGTACGCTTGAAGGATCAGCAAAAATCTCCGTAGCAAAAGTAAACATGTCGTTGTATTCTAAATCTACATCGTGCGCAAACTGAAAGTAATTTTCTTCTTTTTCGCGGAAAGGCTTGAAGAAATACTCTTTTATCAGGGGAACAATCTCATCACTAAGGTTGAACGGTTGTTCTGACAAGAAAAAGGCTTCGTTCCGGCTTTTGTTACCCACTCGGTGGATGGACAAAGTCTCAATGTGCGTGTTGTATAAATTTATCATTTCAAGTATTTTAGAGGAAAGAACCAAGATTAAAAGCTATAGTGTCTTAATCCTGGTTCCCTTTTTTTATCGTAATTAATTTTTAATTCCAGTTTTCTTCAAATCCGAAGTCTTCGAAGTTCTCGCCACCATCCAGCATATCCAGGTCTTCTTCATCGAAATCGTCTTCAAAATCACCATAGATGTCATCTTTCATGCTGCCCTCTGCAAAATCTTTTTCAGGCGCATCTACCGGTAATTCACCATGCGTAAATAACAGGTGTGGGTATCGTTCTCCTTCTTCTATTTCTTCAATAGCAGCCAATTCTACAAAGAATGTCCACATATTCAGGAAATCATAAACGTAAATTAGTTTGGTGTTCTCCCGATTCAATAAATCCGAAAGTACATAATCGCTCATGATCTTCTGCTCTCCCGGAATATCTCCCGTATCGAACAAAGAAATTTCTTCATCCTGTGTCCAATCGGCATCACAGGTATAAAAGGAAGCGATTTCCATTCCGTCAAAACCGAAAGCATTTACAATTGCATTGTGAAAATCTTCTAAAGTTGCATCTTCCATTATCGCGATATCCCTGAAGACATCCTCTTCTGCATCGAGAATTACTCTGAATTTATAAACCATAATCTATATTTTTGATGAGGGGGCAAAGGTAGTCAGATAATTGTAAAATTAAAGAATCATACGATTAGATTTTTAGATTTTTTTGTTTTAAAAGACCTTCGTATTACCGTTTATCAGAAGCCGTCTCTTTAAAAATATTAGGGGCTATTTTTCATAAAATTCTATCGGAAGATTATCAGGGTCAGCAATAAAGGTGAAGCGTTTTCCGGTATGTTCATCCACGCGGATGGGTTCGGCAACGACCCCATGAGCACTAAGTGCTGTTATCGTATCATCCAGTTGGTCCACTTCAAAAGCGAGGTGGCGCAATCCGGTGGCTTCCGGCCGTGAAGGCCGCTGTGGCGGATCGGGGAATGAAAATAATTCAATGCAATACTGGCCGTTTATGGCAAGATCCAATTTATACGATTGGCGTTCTTCCCGATATACTTCCTGTTGGATGGTGAGGCCGAGTATTTCAGTATAAAAATGTTTGGATGCCTCATAGTTGGAAACGATAAGGGCGGTATGATGAATTCTGTTTAAGGATAGCATCGCAGTATATTTAATTTGGAAGTAAAGATAGGGCTTATATACGGTATTTCTTATTTGAGATACGTCATTACCGGCAGGTTCACTTCAGGATTACAGGCTGTAGTTTTAGTATGAAGCTGATCGATAAGTATTTTAGTTTGCTGGATATCGGTAATCCGAAAAAGGAAAATAATCTCATTGGTATCTTCTGCATTTTGCCAGACATGCTGGATAAAAAGGCCATTTTCTTCATGGAACTCCTTATCCAGTTCTAAAATCTGGCGGAATTTTTCCAGCGGTACATTTTTTAGTTTTGCTAAGAGATGTGGCATAGTAACAGCTATTAAATTATTCCGCCTGATTGATCCACCATTGATTTCCAAAAGGATCTTCAAATCCTGCCGCGTAACCATATTCCTGCTGCTTGGGAACCTGTAAGCTTTTTGCTCCTTCCCGTAAAGCTTTTTCATATACTGTATTCACCGCATTTACATACAAAAACATACCCGCCGTTTTTTGCGTCCAGTTTTCAGATGCCTGGGCAAACATGATTACGGCATCTTCAATACGGAGTTCACCATGCCTGATATCTTCATTTGAATCAGGCACGATCAATTGTTCTGTAGCATCAAAAACGAGAATGGCAAAAGCAAGAAAACCTTTAGCATCATTAACAATCAGATAGGGCATAACAGGTAAATATTGTGGTGGGATTTTCATAATGGAGCGGTTAAATGTTACACTAATTTACTTAATTCCGATGGGATATGAATTGAATTTTTGTTAATTATTTTGAAGCTGTAAAAGCAATATTTTCCGGCATAACAATTCAGGAACAATAGATTAGCCATAGTTGATGATCTGTTGTCGGTATAATAATGCTGGCATAATACAGGACTTCCATCTTTGGAGATCTTAAAACTAAACAGTTTATTATGTCAAAAATTTACTTCTGCAAGCCCATTTTAAGGGCTTTTATTGTACTTGCTTTCATTTTTTCGGGTGCCGAAATGATAGCGCAAACACAAATCCACTATTGGCACTTTAATACACTGCCTTCCGGGAATCTCGGTACCGTAACACCCGATGTATCTTTACTCCCAGCAAATGCAGGGATTTCCTATGACGGTACAGGTGCTGGTTATCTCGATATGGTGAGCCCCGGTACAGAAATTAATCTGCAGGCGGGAACCGCTATTGGAATCGGGCTAAGAACCCGTAATCCCAGTGCAACACGTAGCCTGGTAATGGCGCTGCCTACAACAGGCTATACTGCGGTGATAGTGAAATTTGCTACTGCAAGAACCAGCGCCGGTGCATCGGTACAAAATTATTCCTATAGCCTGGATGGTGGGACAACCTATAGCACAGCTGGAATGGCAGTAACAAGTTATGTTCCTACTGTTGAACCGGAGTATGGTTTGGTGACTTTGGATTTTAGCACCATTTCCGGAGCTTCCAATAATCCGAATTTCCGTATCAGGATTGATTTTGGTGGTACCGCAGCTTCCGGGTCCAGTGGTAACAATCGTTTTGACAATGTCACCGTTCAGGGAACTCCTGTTACAGGAGGCGATACTGTTCCGCCGGTAATCCTGGGTGCAGCCGTAACAGCGCAACAGGCTATTGATGTTTTAGTTTCAGAAGAGCTGACGCCAGCCGCTGTACAAGCGCTGGCGAACTATAGTTTTACACCAGCAGTAGCCATTACAGGCATAGTTTATAATGCTGCAGCCAACAAAATCACACTAACGGTTGCAGGACTCATTGTGGGGACAGCGTATCAGCTTCAGGTGCAAAACCAGGCTGATCTTTCCGGGAATGTACAGTCAGGAGTTTTTGTGAGTGGTGATTTATATTATAATCCACTTGCTGCCGGATTGGTAATTTCGGAAATTATGTATAATCCTCCTTCTGACAATTCAAATGCACTGGAATTTTTAGAACTGTATAATACAACAGATGCTGCGATAGCGCTGGGTGGAATAAAGGTGAAAGACGAAGGTAATTTTACTTATACATTTCCCGAAATGACATTAGCCCCGCATGCGACGGTTTTGCTGGCCGGAGATAAACCTTCTGCAGATGCTTTTTACGGTGTTCCTTTTATTGATCTTCCACAGGGAATCAGTAATGCTTTAGGAAATGGAGGGGAATTGCTACAGGTATTGAATTCGCAAAACCAGGTGGTTTCATCGGTTATGTATGATGATGCCGCGCCCTGGCCTACAACTCCTGATGGTTTCGGGCCTTCACTGGAATTATTGAATCCGAATGGTGATTTGAATAATGGTGCCAATTGGGTAGCAGCTACGAATTTCGTCGGCGTTTCTTTAGGAGCTAATGTATATGCTTCTCCCGGAGTTTATGTGCCTAATGTCACACCAACGATAGCCTTTACCACAGACTATAGTTATAGCAATGAAAATGCAGGAAATATCACGATTGATGTTGCCCTGTCTAATGTTTCGGCACAGGCAGTGACTGCTACTATTGCTCCAATGACTACCATTGGAACGGCAATTGGAGGTACAGATTATAATTTTGCACCCCAAACGATTACTTTTCCACCCAACAGTACAGCGTCAATCCCGGTAACACTTGCTTTGATAGATAATACAGTGGCAGGAATCGATAAATTTTTGGTTTTGGAACTGTCAAATGTGACCGGAGCCAATTTGGGAGCAGCAAGTAAAAAGGTGCTTTATATTTTGGATGATGACAATACGGGCCCGGCTGCATCGCAGGCGCTGGATGTGGAATTTTTAACCAGTTATCTGGTGGATCCTTCCGGTTCGGCAGAAATTGTTTCCTATGATGAAGCATCCCAACGCTTGTTTGTATTGAATTCTACAGCAACAACAATTAATATACTTGATTTTTCAAATCCTGCAGCTTTATCGCAAATTGCAGCGATTGATATGACTGCTTTTGGAGCAGGAGCGACCAGTGTCGCGGTAAAAAATGGTATTGTGGCAGCAACTGTTGTCGGAGTGGATTTTGCCGATGGTAAAGTCGTGTTCATGGATACCAATGGTGTTATCAGTGCTGCTGTAACGGTAGGGAATTTACCGGATATGGTTACTTTTACTCATGATGGGACAAAAGTACTGACAGCAAACGAAGGACAGCCTAATGCTGATTATTCAATCGATCCTGAAGGAAGTATTTCCGTAATTGATGTGAGTGGGGGACTGGGAGCCATTAATCAATCTAATGTTACCACCATCAATTTCAATGCGTATGACAGTCAGATCGCTGCTTTAAGAGCACAAGGCGTACGGATTTTTGGTCCAAATGCGACAGTATCTCAGGATTTTGAACCGGAATATATTACTGTGGCGGCCGATAATCTTACTGCCTGGGTCACCTTGCAGGAAAATAATGCTATTGCCACCATTGATCTGGTCAGCAACCAAATTACCCAAATTATTCCTTTGGGGACAAAAGACCATAGCCTTGCCAGAAATACCCTGGATACCTCTGATCAGTCAGCCGCTGTTTTTATGGCCACCTGGCCTATAAAAGGCATGTACATGCCGGATGGAGTCGCTAATTATACCGTTGGAGGAACGACCTATCTGGTAACTGCCAACGAAGGTGATGCCCGGGAATATGATACTATGGAAGAAGAAACCAAAGTAGGAGCAGTGGACTATGTGCTTGATCCGACGGTTTTTCCAGATGCTGCATTCTTGAAAAACAACAAAAACCTGGGAAGGCTTGCTGTTACAAAAGCTTCCGGAGATTTAGACGGGGACGGGGATTTTGATGAAATCCATGTTTTCGGAACCCGTTCTTTCAGTATCTGGAATACGACCACCGGACAAATTGTGTATGATAGTGGGGATGATTTTGAAAGAATTACAGCTAATGATCCTGTTTTTGGAGCCCTTTTTAATGCCAGTAATGATAATACCAATTTTAAAAACAGAAGTGATAACAAAGGGCCGGAACCTGAAGGGATTACTGTAGCAGAAATCAATGGGCGTATGTATGCTTTTATTACGCTGGAACGCATCGGTGGTGTAATGGTATATGATATCACTAATCCACAGGAGGCGGTTTTCGTTTCCTATAAGAACAACAGAACACTGACTGGTGGTGATGCCGGTCCGGAAGGTATTATTTACATTAAGCCCAATCATAACAGCCTTGGAAATGGACTGGTGGTGATTGCCAATGAAGTGAGTGCAACCATAAGTGTATACAAAATAAACAACGATACATTGGGAACGGAAGAATTTACTGCGGGAACGTCTTTCAGGGCATATCCTAATCCTGTTAAAGACGGAGTGGTATTTTTTAGCCAGCCGGTTGATGGTGTATTGTATGATATGTCCGGTAGGGAAGTGCTGCGTTTTAAAGATGCTTCCTATACCAATTTGGGATTTTTGTCTAAAGGTATTTACATCCTGAAAACAAAAGAAGGCTTTACCCAAAAGCTACTTGTAGAATAGTTTTAGTTTTTTTGTGAAGAGGCTGCCCGTGTAGTGCGGGTAGCTTTTATCAATAAAAGTGATATAAAAAAGAAGCTGTCTCAAAACTGAGTCAGCTTCTTTTTTTTTAGTTTGTATTTTTATATGCAATTTTGTAAATTTAATCAGTGATAAACAGCTGATTATATATGAGATTCAAACATTATAACCAACAACAAACGATGCTTCTACCTTATTCGTTTGATGATTTAATTCCACATACACATGCGGTTCGAATAGTTGACCAAGTTGTGGAATCCCTTAATATCCAGCCTCTTTTAAAAGCGTACAGTAAAGAAGGTAATCCTGGATATCATCCAAAGATGTTACTCAAAGTGATGTTGTATGCTTATATGACTAATATCTATTCTTCGAGAAAGATAGAACTTGCACTTCGTGAGAATATCAATTTTATGTGGCTTACTTCTATGACTATTGTTGATCATAATACAATTAATAGATTTAGAAGTGATAAACTAAAAGAGAGTTTTAAAGAAATCTTCAAGCAGGTAGTTTTGATGTTGGCCTCAGAAGGACTGGTGAATCTAAAACAAATATATACCGACGGAACAAAAATAGAAGCTCAGGCCGGCAGGTACACTTTTGTGTGGGGTAAGAGCATAAAAACCAATAAAGCAAAAATGCTCACCCAGTTGAAAGAATTATGGAACTATGCCCAAAGTATCGACAATGAAGATGACCCCAACCCGGAACCAACAGAGTTCAAAGAAATCAGCAAAGAGGTAATTGAGAAAACTGTAGCTAAAATAGATGCCAAACTCTCTGGTAATGAAAAGACCAGTTCTAAAGCAAAAGCTAAATTACGCTACATAAAAAATAATTTTACTTCCAATCTTGAAAAGTATGAAAAGCAAGAAGCTATTCTGGGAGAAAGAAACAGTTACAGCAAAACCGACACCCAGGCTACTTTTATGCGAATGAAAGAAGACCATATGTTAAACGGACAGCTCAAACCAGCTTATAATACTCAAATATCTACACAAAATCAGATCATTGTTCATTATACCATCCATCAAAATCCGACCGATACTAAAACACTCCAGCCTCATTTAGAAAATTTGGAACAAACCTTTGGTAAAAAATTATTTAAAAAGATAAAAGAAATAACTACTGACGCAGGTTATGGAAGTGAAGAAAACTACGATTATCTGAAACAGAAGAAACTCAAAGCTTTTGTGAAGTATAATACTTTTGAAAAAGAACAAGATCAAAACTACCAAAAGAAACACAAGGCTTTTAGCAAGGAAAATCTCTATTACAATCCAGAAGAAGACTATTATGTATGTCCAATGGGACAAAAAATGCATAAAACATATCAAAACCAGAAAACAACAACTACAGGATACACCCAAACCTTATCGCATTATCAGGCCAAAAACTGTGAAGGCTGTTCACTTCGAGGTCAATGTTTTAAAGCTCAGGGAAACAGAAGCATCGAGCGAAACCACAACCTTGAAAGACATAAACAACAAGCAAGGGAATTACTACTAAGTGAAATAGGAATACAAAGAAGAAAGCAACGCTCTGCCGATGTAGAGCCTGTATTCGCTCAACTCAAGCATAATAACGGTTTTAGACGGTTTTCTTTAAAAGGACTTCAAAAAGTAGAATTAGAATTCGGATTAATGGCTTTAGGTCACAACTTAAGAAAGAAAATTGCAGCATAAAGGCAATTTTTTACTCCCGTTAAAATCTAGATAGTTAAAATCCAAAATTGTATCAAATAAAAAAACCGTCTCAAAATTTGTTTTGAGACGGCTTCTTACTTTTTATTCCTGGTTTTTAATATTTCTAACCTGTTTCAATTTCTCTTTCCAGGTATCCAGTACTTCCCGATGTTTTTCGATGTTTTTCTTTACTTCAAGTACCATCGGATTGTCTTTCTTCGCATTGGCGAAAAACTGGATGTTGTTTTCCAACTGGAAAATTTCATTCTGTACTTCATCAATCTTACGAATTAAGAAGACTTTTTCGTTTTCAAGTTTTCTTTCGTCACCACCAGCAAGGCCTTCCATTCTGTTATTGAATTTCACCATGTCGGTTTCTTTCTTGCTCAGGCTTAGTTTATCAAATAAATGATCTAAGATCTTATTGAATTTTCCTTCAATATGACGTCTGGAGAATGGTACTTTTCCAAAACTTTTCCAGGCTTCAATATGACCTTTGATGATATCCAGATCCGTTTTGTGATCTCCGGTTAATTCTACTTCTTTTACCACATCAATATAAGCTTTCTTCTTATCGAATGCTTCTACTTCTTCAGTTACCGCTTCATTTTTCTGTGCATGCAGTTTGTCAAAATAATGGTTGCAGGCATTTTTGAAGTCTTTCCAGATTTTGTCCGAATATTTACGGGGTACATGACCAATCTGTTTCCATTCTTCCTGTATTTTTTTCATTACCGGAGTAGTCACTTCAAAATCCTCACTGTCCTGTAAGGCTTTTGCACGTTCTACCAAAGCAATTTTCTTATTGTAATTCTCCTGTTGGTCTTTTTTGATGTCTTTGTAAAAAGAATTTTTCAGGGTATTGAAATTCTTAACGGCATTTTTAAAAGCACTCCAGGTCTCTTCATTTACTTCGATAGGAACTTTACCGGCATTGAAAAAGTCTTTTCTTAAAGCTTCCACTTTTTCAATTTGCCCCTGCCAAAGGTTGTGAGCAGCTACTTTTTCAGTCGCTAATGCTTCTATCTCGCTAATAATATTTTTTTTGCGTTCCAGGTTATCCACTTCCGATTCCCGCTGTTTTTCAAACAAAACCTCTCTTTTATCATGCATCTGCTTGGTGAGTGCACTGAAAGTATTCCAGATTTCATTACGGTGTTCTTTGGATACCGGGCCAATTTCTTCTTTCCAAATTTTGTGTAAAATCTGAAGTTCACGAAATGCTTTATTGACATCTTCTTCCTGCACCAATTCTTCCACACGGGAAATAATTTTAAGTTTCAGGTCAAGATTATGCTTGAAGTCTAAATCACGTGCCTCACGGTCTAAGTGAAGGTAGTCGTAGAAATTTTCTACGTGGAAATGGTAATTATTCCAAACGTGGTTGTATTTATCTTTTGGTATCGGGCCTGCATTTTTCCAACGCTCACGCAATTCGGTAAAATGTTTCAGGGTCTCTTTTATATTTTCTTCCGGATTGATTAAGGCTTTTAGTTCCTCAATGATCGCAAGCCTGTTTTCCAGGTTGGATTTTAAATTGGATTCCAAGGCTTTGAAATGCTGGTTCTTTTTTTCGCGGTATTGATTGTATATCGCGTCAAATTTACCTTTAAGTGGTAAATGATATTGGAAATCAGTAGTATCGCCTTCATTTTCAGCAGCAAACTCATCTTTTTTCTCATCAATAAAATGATGGTATTTTCCGATAAATTCTTTTTTGATTTCCTCAACATGATCTCGTATTGATGAAATTTTCTCTGTTGAAACTAATTTTTCAAGTTCATCTGTCAAATCTTCCATGCTCAGCGACTCATAATTCAGCATAGGGATATCGTGACGCTCTGTAAGCGTTTCATCTTCACCCTCTTCTGCATTGGAATCTTCTATGGAATCTATTGCTTTTTGATTCTCATTAAGAATTATTTCTTGATTTTCAGCTATTTGATTTCCATCTGCTTCCTGCAGGTTATCATTCTTTTCTTCTAACATTTTTTGGAATGTTTAAAATTCATACTACTTTAATGTCGAAAGATAATAAAGCATAGTGAAATAACAAAGAAAAATAGGTAATTATTGAAAATTTCAGGCACCTGAAACAAATAAAATTCAGTGTTTTAAGTAGTATTTAGACAATTTGTAAAAAAAGCTAAAAATTATTTGTGCCAAATATCCCATGATTTTTCAGCCTGGTAGACCAACATATCATGGCCGTTTTTTGTCACTGCACCTTTCGCTTTTGCTTCGCTCAGGAAAAGTGTTTCTTTTGGGTTGTAGATGAGATCATAGGCAATATGACCCGGTGTAAAGTATTCGTAGGGTAGTTCCGGACATTCATGAACATTAGGATGTGTGCCCAAGGGTGTACAATTGATGAAAATCTGGTATTCTTTAAAAGTCTCCGCATCA
Organism: Flavobacterium kingsejongi; assembly: GCF_003076475.1. Taxonomy (NCBI): domain Bacteria; kingdom Pseudomonadati; phylum Bacteroidota; class Flavobacteriia; order Flavobacteriales; family Flavobacteriaceae; genus Flavobacterium; species Flavobacterium kingsejongi. Next base: position 2,453,454 of record NZ_CP020919.1, read on the forward strand.
ATTTCCGCATACCCTATTTCGCATTCGGTTGGGGTTCTCGAAACGAAATCAAACTCGATATTTAATTTTTTCAGGGCAAAAGCGATGCCTTTGGATGCGCCACCAGTACCTAATATCAATGCTTTTTTATGAAAAGGCTGCAAAAGGGGTTTAAGCGACTTTTTAAAGCCATAATAATCGGTGTTGTATCCTTTTGTCTTTCCTTTTTTTGAAATTGTGATTGTATTTACCGCTCCGATTTTTTTTGCGTTTTTCGAAAGCTTATTCAAATAGGGAATTACAGCTTCTTTATAGGGAATCGTAACATTCAGGCCCTTAACCTCGGGTTGGCCTGTAAAAATAGCAGTGAATTTTTCAATGGATTCCAGGTCAAAATTCTCATAAACCGTATTCTTGAGTACGGCTTTTTCGAATTTATCGGTAAAATATTTTTTAGAAAAAGAGTAAGAAATGTTCTTTCCGACTAAGCCAAAAATTTTTCTTTTTTTGATTTTCTTTTCCATGGTATGCTACAAATTAAATTAAATAAAACGGCCAGGTGTAATGCACACCTGGCCGCAAATTAAGTATTATTTTTGACCTAAAACGTTAAGGTTTTCTTTGTTTTTCAATATAATCCTGAATTTTTTTATCCTCCCAGATTACAGGAAAAAGGCTTTCTATAAGCGTATGATTCTCAAAACTCAATCGCAATGCATTGGTTAAGTGAAACCTGCCTTTTGTTTCTTCCGTGACCATAAAATTAAGCCCCGCTAAACGGTATTCGATCTCATGGCTGTCCGTATAGAATTCAGAGGCCTGTAACAGCGTTTGAATCGCTCCTTCAAACTCTCCCAGGAACTGCAATACATCGGTCCAGTATAACCAGGTATCTAATTCGGTATCACCAAATTCAACAGCTTTTCGGAAACCGACTTCTGCTTCTTCAAAAAAGTTTAAAGCCTGGTTGATGGTTGCATAGCGTTTCCAATACAGTTTATTTTCGTTTTCAATTCCCAATGCTTTATTGATGTAATAAATAGCCTTTTGGTAATTTTTCTGGCGAATATAAAAATCGGTAATTGCTACCCATCCTTTGTCCAGTAACGGATCTTCATGTACTGTCTTGTGATAGTATTTTAGTGCCAGCGGCTTATTGCCCAAACGCTCGTAACATTTACCAATACGCAGTAAGGCAAATGAAGTAGGATCGTCTAATTCAATCGTCATGTTGTAGCTTTCAATCGCTTCTTCATAACGTTTCAGGCGTTCCAGTGATTTGGCTTTTTCCAGGTAGGCTCCTAAAAACTCATCATCAATTACAGTAGCATAGTCAAAAGCCCTTAAGGCATTTTCGTAATCTTTGAGTGTATAATATTGTCTTCCCAATTGATGCCATGCAACTTCGCTAAACGGATTCTTATCGATAAAATCATTTAAGAATACGATCGCTTCCTGATTTTGATCCAGGAAATCGTAGCAATAGACAACATTGTACAGCGCAGAATAATCATCATATTCTTCTTCAAGGCATTTGATGAAATTTTCTTTGGCCAGTTCTAGATTATCCATAAAAAGGTATTCCATTCCGATCAGGGAATAAACGTCGGCATAATCATCGGTATATTCTAAGGCTGTCTGGAGTAATTTTACCGCTTTTTCATGATCATCCCTTTTGGAATAAATGTTAGCTTTTTGGATATAAATTTCTTCATTCGTAGGCTCAATGGCATAAAGCTCATTCAGCATTCTTTCAGCAATTTCAAGTTTGTCTTCGTACACCAGCATTTCAATTTGAACGAGCTTCAATCCTGTAGATTTTGGATGCTGCTCCAAGGCCAGTTTCAATGCTTTTTTTGCCAGGTTGTTTTTTCCAATGTCCAGATAATGAAGAATAATGTTTTCAAATTCTTCAGAATCAAAGAATAAAACTTTGTTGGTTTTTAGCATTGACTCAAACTTCGATAAGGATAAATTGTTTTCTTCTTCTTCTTGACTCAAATTCATATTCAATTTGTTTAAATTATCCTTAATAAAAATAGGGATAGTTATTATATATACGAGGAAAACAGATTAATTGTTTTGAACAATTTAATTAACAAAAAGGATGATATTTGTATGCTTTCAATAGGCGATAATCGCAATAGTGACACTTGTATTAAGACGTGGTTTTTCGTCATTATAAGGTACAAAAAAGATACTTGTAAATTAGTATTTTTCTGATAAAATTTCATCCATAACGCTTAGCATGATACTACAGCCTTCTTTTATTTCTGCTTCAGAAATTGTTAAAGGTGGTGTAATCCTGATCGCTGTTCCTTCAAATAACAACCAGAACAGGATTAGTCCTTTGTCCTGGCAACGCAAAATCACTTTATCGGTGATTGCTGCGTCTTCTGTGATGACAGCAAGCATTAAACCTTCCCCGCGTATCTCTTTTATCAAAGGATGTACCAAAAGTGAACGGAACAGCTTTTCTTTTTCCAAAGCCTGATCCATGAGGTCCGTTTCGGTAATTTCCTGTAATGTAGCCAAACAGGCTGCAGCTATGACAGGGTGACCGCCAAAAGTGGTAACGTGTCCGAGTTTGGGATTATTGCTTAGCAGATCCATTTTTTCCGCAGATGCTGTAAAAGCGCCAACTGGCATTCCGCCGCCCATTCCTTTTCCCATTACAACAATGTCGGGTACTACATCATAATTCTGAAAACCAAACAGCTTTCCGGTTCTTCCGAATCCGGGCTGTATTTCATCCAGTATCATCATTGCGCCTACCGCATTACAACGTTCCCTGACCTTTTTCAGAAAATCATCTGCAGGCTGTATGAATCCGGCACCACCCTGGATTGTTTCTAAAATAATCCCGGCGGTTTTCGTGGTTATCTTTTCAAGATCGGCTTCGTTATTGAATGTGATAAAACGGATATCGGGCAATAAAGGACGAAAAACCTGTTTTCTTTCTTCAAATCCCATAACACTCATGGAGCCCATCGTATTGCCATGGTAGGCAAAATTACAGGAGATCAGTTCACTGCGCCCGGTTACCCTGCGTGCTAGTTTTAAAGCGCCTTCAGTAGCTTCGGTGCCGGAATTGGTAAGGTACGTTTTATTCAGTGTGCTGGGTAGGTGCGCGGCCAGGAGTTTGCAAAAAGCAACTGCAGGACTTTGGGAATATTCACCATACACCATGACATGCAGGTATTTGTCGAGTTGATCTTTGATTGCATTGACTACTCGCGGATGGCGATGTCCAAGGCTGCAGGCGGAAACACCGGCAACAAAATCAAGGTATTTTTTGGAATTGGTATCGTAAATATAAGAACCTTCGGCATGTGAAATTTCAAGTCCCAACGGATGCGGGGACGTTTGTGCCTGGAATTTTAAAAAATCATTCATTGTGATAGTATTATTCGGTATAGAAGCGATCGCAAAGAAAGTAGGTCAGATTATTTTCCTTTTTTCTTTTTATCATAATCGAGTGTTTCCTTTCGGATTTCCATTGGAACTTCTTCTTTGATGCTGTCTGCTTCAGTCTCTTTCAGCATTTTATCGTGGTATTCATTCTCTTCGGGTGGAAAAATATCATCCTTCGTTCGGATACGTTCATCGCCACGCCAGATGAATCCCCGCAATTTTCGTGCGTTTTCCGGGAGATCGGCTTCAGGATAGAAGATCCCGTCCGGATTGTCAAACATCGTCATCATGGTGATCTTATTGTCTTCCAATATCATATTGATCCTGCTGCAAACTGCTTTTTCGATTCCTGTCAGTTCCTGCTTTTCGCTATAGTTGTAATAGATGACTTCAGTATTCTTGATAATGTCGACTTCATGGAGTTTATTGTCCAGGAACTTTCCATATAAATTTACGCCCTTTACCTGATTATATCCGGTTCCTAACGTGTCTTTCTGGACGATAAAAGCATTGTTGAGCACTTTAAGCGAATCTAATTTTTCAGTAACACTGTTTGAGATCAGGTGCATAATATCGCCAGTCATCTGACTTTCACCGTTCCATAAAACGGGTTTTCCGATCATTTTGGTTAAGCCAATTCGCTCGCTGGAATGGATGGAATCACATTTTCCGCTCATGTCTGTTTTGTAAATACGGGCATTTTTAAAAGCCCGAATAATACGATCCTGAGGTTTACCGGTGATCATAAGGACTTTGGCATGGATATACACGGAATCATTTTCTACAAAATTTACCGCGACCGCTCTTTTCGTTACAAACATGGAATCTTTTTGTTTGTAGACTTCGGCATAATGGCCTCTAATCACACCCCGGTTGATGGAATCTGTGATTTTTACATTCCGGGTTGCTGAAGCAAAATCTTTGGCTTTATCGTAAAACATACTGTCGCCTTTGATGAGCCTGTCATTGTATTTGATATACGAATTCGTCAGTAGGGTTGCGAGGTTTTTCTTGGTGTCGTAAAATCCTTTTTCGGTGTATATGAAATCGTCTTTGCCGGTAATGGTGGAAGGCCCAAAAAGGTAAGCATGCCCGGAATTGGTAAAATAATCCAGGTGATTGGATTTGATGACATATTTCGGATTGGTAACCGTTACTGCAGTTAAAAACTGTAGTTTTTTCTGTTTCATAAAATACCGGCCCGATTTACTGCGCAAAACATTTTCCTGGTCGCGTACGGTTCCATAAGTATTGTAAAAGGCTTCCTGTAGGTTACGGTCAAAATTGATCGTATCGGTTGTGAGTGTCATTTTAGGATCCCGCATTACCACATTTCCAGTTGCCATAGCAAACTTAGTATCACCGTTATATTCGGCATATTTACTATTCATGGTTAATGTATCGCCCTGGATCATTACTACATTTCCAAAAGCTTTCACTTCATTGCTTTCCCGGAATTGATAGGCTTTATTGCATGTCATTCGTATGCCTTCGTGGATGATGACGACATTTCCGGTTAGTACAATAGCACCGGGAATCTCACTTTGCTGCACATCTACAAAATCAGAATGCTCTATGATGATTTTTTTAGGAGCCTGTGCCGTACTAAAACTGAAGTTCAAGAGTAATAAGGCGGTAAGCAGGTAAAAATATAATTTATTCAATGGAAGAAATTTTTGTGCCAAATTTAAGTAAAAAGTCAGCAGCATGTTGCATATTAAGAATAATTTATTAGAAAGATTACACCACAAATAACGGGCGAAAAAATGGCGGTAAAAAAAAACGCTTTGATGTGAATCAAAGCGTTTTAGGTTTATTTTATAATCGTTTGTTTTCGGTCTGGGCCTACAGAGATTACTTTGATCGGCACTTCAAGTTCCTGTTCTATAAATTCAATGTATTCTTTGAATTCAGAAGGTAATTCTTCATAAGTGGTCATCGCTGTAAGATCGGCTTTCCATCCTTTTTTCTCTACGAATAATGGTTTTACATTTTCCGGTTCAATGTTGTAAGGAAGGTGGTCTATTGTTTCGCCTTTGTATTCGTAAGCAGTACACACTTTTAAGGTTTCAAATCCGGATAATACATCACCCTTCATCATGTACAGTTGTGTTACACCATTTACCTGTACCGCATATTTCAGCGCTACTAAATCCAACCAGCCACAACGTCTTGCACGACCTGTAACGGCGCCAAATTCATTTCCGACTCTGGACATGGTTTCTCCATCTGCATCAAAAAGTTCTGTAGGGAATGGTCCGCTACCAACACGGGTAGTGTAGGCTTTGAAAATACCAAACACTTCTTTTACTCTGTTAGGAGCAATACCCAAACCAGTACAGGCACCGGCTGCTGTAGTATTAGATGAAGTTACGAAAGGGTAGGTACCAAAATCAATATCCAGCAAGGAGCCTTGTGCGCCTTCTGCCAATATTGTTTTGCCTTCTTTCATTGCTTTATTCAGGTATTCTTCACTGTCGATGAATTGTAATGTTTTCAGTACTTCTACTGATTCAAAGAATTCTTCTTCCAGTTCCTGTAGGTCATATTGTAAGTCTACATTGTAGAAATTGATCATGGCTTCATGTTTATCGGCCAATGCACGGTAACGATCTTTGAAATCTGCCAGTTCAATATCCCCAACACGTAATCCGTTTCTACCGGTTTTGTCCATATAAGTGGGACCGATACCTTTTAGCGTAGAGCCAATTTTAGCTTTTCCTTTTGAAGCTTCGGACGCTGCATCTAAAAGACGGTGCGTCGGAAGGATAAGGTGTGCTTTTCTTGAAATGATCAGCCTGGAGTGAATGTCAATATTAAATTTTGCCAGTCCTTCCAGTTCTTTTTGGAAAACCACGGGATCGATAACGACACCGTTTCCGATCAGATTGATAGAATCTTTGTGAAAAATCCCGGAAGGAATTGTTCGTAATACATGTTTGATTCCATCAAATTCTAATGTATGTCCTGCATTTGGACCACCTTGGAAACGTGCAATAATATCGTATTTTGAAGTAAGAACGTCAACAATTTTTCCTTTGCCTTCGTCGCCCCACTGCAATCCGAGTAATAAATCTACGGTCATTTTATATTAGTTGTTTGTTGTTTTATTGTCTTCAGTATTGAGTACTAAATTTATAGGTTGTTTTTTGTTGCCGTAAAGATATAAAGAATGATTCGTAATCTCAATATCAAAAATTTCCTCAATAGTCTTTTTGATACTTTGGATTCTCGGGTCACAAAATTCGATTACTTCTCCGGTATCGGTCATAATAATATGATCGTGTTGCTTGTCGAAATATGATTTTTCGTAATGTGCCTGGTTTTGCCCAAATTGGTGCTTGCGGACCAATGCACATTCTAAAAGAAGTTCGATAGTGTTGTAGAGTGTAGCACGGCTCACACGGTAGTTTTTATTCTTCATTTTGATATAAAGGGATTCAATATCAAAATGGTCATAGCTGTCATAGATTTCCTGAAGAATTGCATAGCGTTCAGGAGTCTTTCTGTGCCCTTTATTTTCAAGATATTTTGTAAAAACATTTTTTACAATTTCCTGATTCTTATTATTATCTGTGCTTATTTGTGTCATAACAATGCAAAGGTAAAGTTTTTTGTTTCAAGATTCAAGTTTTTAAGATTCAAGTTTTCAGCTTTGTACCGTTTGTCGGATTTGATTTGGCTATTTCTGAAAGTGGAATCTGTAATTTTAGACGCTACCTTTTGTACTGCTTGGCCACGCTTCGGTCCATCGGGATGGAACCGTGTTGCTTTTGTACTTCAGGGAAGTATTAGTTCTGGTAGACCCGGGTTACTTTATCGATTCCATCAATCTTTTTGATATTCTCAATCAGTTTCTTAAGGATGGTATTGTTTTGTACAATCACGGTAATTTGCCCATTGAAAATTCCGGCATCACCACTCAGGGAAATACTCTGGATGTTCACATGCATGTTATTCGAAATCACTTTGGTTAATTCGTTGGTAAGTCCAAGGGTATCCATTCCCATAATTTTAAGCACTGCTTTGAAATCTTGCTGTGTCGAATCGATCCATTTTGCGGGAATGATGCGGTAAGCATAATTGGACTGCATGCTGATGGCATTCGGGCAATCTTTTTTGTGAACTTTAATTCCTTCATTAATGGTGACAAAACCAAACACGTCATCTCCGGGTATTGGATTGCAACAGGTGGATAATTTATAATCCAGTTTGTCTTCTTCTTTTCCAAATACCAACAGGTCGTAATCTTTGTTGATTTCGTGCTTTTGAATATCTCCGGGCGCTGCTGTATTGGGTGACCGCTTGATTTTGTTTTTGAAAAAATTGATAAAGCTATTGCTCTTTTGGGCAGCAAATTCTTTTAGCTTTTGATTGTCAATTGTACCGACTCCCATGCGGTAAAAGAGGTCAAGGCTGGTTTTTAATTTGAAGAAAACTACCAGTTCATTGATTGTATTTTCGTTGAATGCGATTTTAAGGTGGCGAAGTTTGCGGTGTAATATCTCTTTTCCGTCTTCGGCAATCTTTTTCGTATTCTCATTAAGGACGTTCCGGATCTTGTTTTTTGCCCTTGCGGTGGTCACATAATCAAACCAGTGTGCAGTAGGTTTTTGGTTGGGCGACGTAATCACTTCTACCTGGTCACCGCTATTGAGCACATGATTGAGCGGTACTAATTTTCCATTCACCCGGGTACCGCGCGTGCGAATGCCTATTTCGGAGTGGATACTAAAAGCAAAATCCAGCGAAGTGGCACCTTTGGGCAATGATTTTATTTCCCCTTTAGGGGTAAAGACATAGATTTCTTTGGAATAGAGGTTCAATTTGAAATCCTCTACAAAATCCACGGCATTGGTTTCCGAATTTTCAAGGGCTTCTTTCAGCAGGTTGAGCCAGATATCAAGCCCATTTTCTTCTGAAGAGCCTTGTTTGTATTTATAATGTGCGGCATAGCCTTTTTCTGCAATTTCGTCCATTCGTTCACTGCGCACCTGAATTTCGACCCAGCGTCCTTTGGGACCCATTACGGTGATATGGAGTGCCTCATATCCGGTTGATTTGGGAGAGGAAATCCAATCCCGGAGTCGGCTGGGACTTGGGCGGTAATGGTCGGTAACGATAGAATAAATTTTCCAGGCGAGGAATTTTTCATCATGCGGATCAGCTTTGTAAATGATCCGCAGGGCAAATTTGTCGTATACTTCATCAAAAGAGACATTCTGTGCCTTCATTTTACGTCGGATCGAGTAAATGGATTTTGGGCGCCCTTTTATGGTGTATTCAATACCTTCGGCATCCATAGACTCTTTTAGGACAGTAGAAATGGAATTGATGTATTCGTCCTGCTCTTCTTTGGTTTCTTTTATTTTGCTGACAATATCATTGTATACTGCAGGTTCGGTATATTTTAATCCCAAATCCTCCAGTTGCGATTTAATGTTATACAGCCCGAGGCGGTGTGCCAGCGGGGCATAGATATAGAGCGTTTCCGAAGCAATTTTAGCCTGTTTGTAATCGGCCATGGATTCCATGGTCATCATGTTGTGGAGGCGGTCGGCAATTTTAATCAGTATAACGCGTACGTCATCGTTTAGCGTAAGCAGCATTTTACGGAAGTTCTCCGCCTGCATCGAAATATCCTGATCCGTTTTTACCTGGGCAATTTTGGTTAGCCCTTCTACGATTTTGGCGATTTTAGGATTGAACATCCTTTCGATATCTTCGACAGTTATAGGCGTGTCTTCAACAACATCATGCATCAGTGCTGCAGCGATGGAGGTGGCTCCAAGACCGATATCAGCTGCTACAATTTTAGCTACCGCAATAGGGTGGAAGATATAGGCTTCACCAGATTTACGGCGTTGGTCTTTATGGGCGTCAACAGCAACATCAAAAGCTTTCCGAATGAGTTTTTTATCCTCTTCTGAAAGTGTTTGATAACTGATGCGCAGCAGTTCTTTGTATTCCCGGGCAATCGCCTTATTTTCCTGTTCAATATCGATTTCAACCATAGAGTAGTATAGTAAGCTAACTTTCACTAAAGTTATGATAAAGAATTCAATTTCGCAAGTGGTTGCCGGGTTTGTTGAATGTTGCGGATAGCCCTGGCCTAAAACGAATTTGTTACTTTTAAGTTTTTATACGCAACGCTATTGCAGTAGTTTGTATATCAGATTTTTACGTCTTAAAATAGAGAAATCCCCTGAATACAAATTTATATTCAGGGGATTTTTTGACTGTCTCCGGTTCTTACATGATATTATTTGAATCGCGGATCATGCTGTCAAATGCAGTTAATATTTTATCAGGCGTTCCGTCTGGAACGATCATGCCACGATGAAAAGTGAAGGTGTGTAAGGCTTCTTTCATCTTAGCAGGGCTATTCAGTAGTTCCTGTAATGTTCTGCTTTGTGCAATATAAGTTTGTGCACTTCTTTTGAAACTATCCAGTTTGTATTGATTGTTCGCCCCAAATTCTTTTTCAAACAGTTTTTGGTCTTCTGCTTTCTCATTAAATAGGCTAAAATCGGCACTCATCTTATTGATCAATGTTTTTACTTTTTCTTTGTCCAATTCCTGCATTGAGTTAATGTCTTTTTCCGAAACATAGTTTAGGAAGTCACGGGAAGATTCGAGGAAAATCGATTTGCTATAGGATATTTCGTATCCCATTTCTTTGAAATTTTTCAATTCTGCATCTCTTACCTTTTGCTGCACCTCGGCAATTCCACGTTCTACGAGGATATCCAATGCTTCAAATTTTTTATAATCTGCTTCAATTTGCGGATACAGTTCCTTTGCTTTGGCATAGTCATCGGACATATATTCTTTGATTTTATTATAATCGTCGAGCTGCTTTACCTTTTTTTCTAAGGATTCATACGCTTCGATTAATGCTTTCGCATCTTTATCAAGCTGTCCGAAACTCGGTTCAGCATCTATTTTCTCTGATAACTTTTTAATCGGATACAAGGTGATTGTTGAAATGGGGATACCGCCATCCCGGGTGGTACTTTTTCCGGTTTTGTCTACATCATCAAAATAGCGATCCAGGATCGTGTATACCCTGTTTTTCTCATTCAGGTAATCAATGTAGGCATTGAATTTATCAATTCCTTCCGCTGTCATTAGGGGATTGTCGGAAGTGATCATTTTTTCGACTGCATTTTTCTTTTCGGAATTGGAATTACAGGCGTTCAGTACTAAAGCCGCAAGGGCCATCATCATCAGTTTTTTCATAGAAGTGCTATTTAGTGGCTATGCCAGGTTTATTTTACCCGATTGAAATCGAGGTCCTGGAAATCATAGCTGAAATCGGTTAATGGGGAAATGGGTTTCATTTTGAGGGCATCTGCTTTGCCGTTTTCGTCCAGTTTGAACTCCAGGTAAGCATCTGCATTGTAACTTCTGTTAGACCATTTTACAATAAACGTTGTATTTTTATAAAAGAAAATTTCACCGTTTAATTTTGGGGATTTTTTAGCTTCGAACCAAAGTTTGCCTTTACGGTCGCTTATGGTAATCTCTCCAAACCAATTATCGGTGTAGGTGCCTACTACGATCGCATTATTGGTTTTTTTAGCGTTCTTTTTTTGTTCCTTTTTAATGGTTTCCCAGATGTCACGTGTAATCTGGTCGGCTTCATGTTCGTTTTTAGTAGTGTGGTCGGCATATAGCGTTACATAATCGACTGGGGAGATTCCCAGGTAACTGTTTTTTATAGTGTTGGTGATGGCATTAAAAGCAGCACCCGATTGCTGGTTGGTCAATACGATTATGCCCAGTTTCAATTCCGGTAAAATTGTGACTTGGGTTACCATGCCTTCCAGTCCTCCGGTATGGGTCACTTGTTTATAACCTTTGACATCGCTTAGAAACCACCCCAATCCATAGGCGCTAAAGTGCGTATTATAAGGTGGTGTTGGTGTCACCGGAATAATCGTTTGTGGTGTCCACATTTCGGTATGCTCTTTAACACTGAACAGTTGTTGGTCCAGATTTGTGCCATAGCGGCCATCATTGATCTGTAGAATTGCCCAGCGTGCCATATCAGAGGCACTGGAGTAAATTCCGGCTGCGGCATCAATGATAGGGTTGGTGTAGCGGTTAATTACCTGTACTTTTCCATCAATGGGAGCATGAGCAGCAATAACATTCAGCGTGTCTTTGACCCGATTCCAGGAAGCACGGCTGCGGTTCATCGCTAATGGCTGAAACAAACGTTCTTCTACAAATTCGTCCCAGTTTTTCCCACTTACTTTGGAAAGCACTTCTCCAGCTACTACATATAGCAGGTTATCGTAATCATATTTGCTCCTGAAATCTGAAACGGGTTTCAAGTAGCGCAGGTTGTAGATGACATCCGGAATGGTGAAATGGCTTTTATCGGGCCAGAACATCAAATCTCCGGCACCTAAGCCAAGCCCGCTTCTGTGGGTAACCAAATCGCGTATGGTAAAATCTTCGGTCACATAGGAATTGTACATTTTAAAGTTTGGCAGGTAACGGATTACTTTATCATCCCAGTCCAGTTTTCCTTCATCGACCAATATTGCCAGCGCCGCACAGGTAAAAGCCTTGCTATTGGAAGCGATACCGAATAAGGTATTTTCATCTACCTTTTCACCGGTTTGGAGTGAGCGTATGCCATATCCTTTGGCCTGGATTATTTTACCATCTTTGACAATGGCAACGGCAATGCCGGGAACATCAAAAGCTTTGAGTGTTTTGTTGACGAGTTCATCGACCTGAGTAGGGGTTAAGGCCTGTGCATTACTATAAAAATTGCCTATTGGGCATAGTAATACAATAAGTATTCTGCAAAGTACTATTGTTCTCATAAGGGGTTTGGGGGTGTACGGTTAAATTAAAATCCGCGTTGTCTTTTGGCTTCAAAGATTAAGATAGCAGCAGCTACAGAAACATTCATAGAATCAATTTCCCCCTGCATTGGGATGATAATATTCTGTGTTGCTTCTGTTCTCCATTCTTCCGTAAGGCCTGTAGCCTCTGTGCCAACCACAAGAGCAGTAGGTGTAGTGTAATCCTGTGTATGGTAGGAAGTGGAATTTTGCAATGTCGCGCAATAAAAACGGATATTGTTTTTTTTCAGGAAAGCAATGATTTCCGGTGTAGTACCAGTAGCAATAGTATTGGTAAAAACAGAGCCTACACTGGAACGTATAATATTCGGATTATATAAGTCGCTTTTAGGATTTGCAATGATTACAGCATCGAGGTGTGCTGCATCAGCGGTACGCAATAATGCTCCAATATTTCCTGGCTTTTCAGGCGATTCGGCAACAAGGATCAATGGGTTTTTACCCAGTTCCAGATGCTCTAATGAAAGGTTTTTGGTTTTAGCGATGGCCAGTAAGCCTTCGGTAGTATCGCGATACGCCAGTTTTTGGTATACTTCTTTATTGATCTCGATGAGTTGTGCGGTGGAATGCAATCGGCGAACGTCATCTTCGGGACATATTTCAGGCCAGAATAAGAGGGTTTCTATTTCATAACCGCCTTTTAATGCCAGTTCGATTTCACGTTTGCCTTCAATTAGGAAAGTGCCCGTTTGCCTTCGCGTTTTTGCCTTCTCCTGTAATAAAACCAATGATTTTACATAGGGGTTCTGTATGCTTGTAATCTGTTTCAAGGTTGTAAGTTTCAAATATTGGGAAGGTAAAGATACAAAGTTTGCGGAAAGCACCTATGAAAATCTAAATTTATAAAATACCTCTTGATTTTATTTCCAGATATTTATTAATTGTTTCCAGGGTAAGGTTTTCAGGTTGCGTCAATACGGAGTAAATCCCGTACTTTTTAAGCTCATTTATAATCAGGCGCTTTTCAAAAGCAAATTTTTCAGCAATCACTTTGTCATAAATTTCCTGAAGTGTATTGGTTTTTTTATTGATCAGCTGGTTCAGTTCTGTGTTGTTGAAAAAAACGACAACCAGGAGATGATTTTTTGCAATTGCTTTAAGATACGGTAATTGACGGTGTAAGCCATCGAGGGTTTCAAAATTGGTATAGAGTAAAAGGAGGCTTCTTTGCGTAATATTTTTTTTGATGTCGACATAGAGCCTGCTGTAATCACTTTCAAAAAAGTCCGTTTTAATATTGTACAGATTGCCCATGATTTTCTGCATCTGTGAACTGCGTTTTTCTGCTGCTACCCGGTTTTCTACTTTTTTGGAAAAAGAAAACATACCGGCCTTGTCCTGTTTTTTTAAAATAACATTGGAGAGGACCAAAGTGGAGTTAATAGCGTAATCCAGAAGGCTTAGCCCATTGAAAGGCATTTTCATAACCCGCCCCTTATCGATCATCATATAAACCGATTGGGATTTTTCATCCTGGAACTGGTTTACCATCAATGCGTTTTTCTTAGAGGTGGCTTTCCAGTTTAGTGTACGGATGTCATCACCCTGCACGTACTCTTTAATCTGCTCAAATTCCATAGTATGCCCAATACGGCGTATTTTTTTAACCCCATATTGAAACAGGTTATTCGAAAAGGCCATCAGGTCATATTTTCGCAATTGGATGTAGGAAGGATAGGTAGGGACCATCTGGTTACTGTCAAATGAAAATCTTCTCGAAATCAGCCGTAATGGCGACTGTACATAGATGTTAAGGCTACCGAAAAAATATTCACCGCGCTCTGTAGGGCGCAATTGGTAATTCAATTCATCCAGCGATGAAGCTTTTATTTTACGGATGATTTCAAAATTCCGGATCTGAAATTGGAATGGGATTTCATCAACAATTTTTACCCCAATAGGGAAGGTATATAAATTACGGAGGCTTATTTTTATCGGGTTTTCATCTCCATTGGATAATTTTTCCGGTGTGGTCCGTGTGCCTTCAATACCGGTTCGGGTCAGGAAGAGGATCAGGATGTCCAATCCTAAAAAAGCAATAAGCATTATCAGCAGCAACCATACCGCATTGTAGAGCGCTGTAAAAAAGAACGCGCTGCAAAACAGGACTATAATGCCCAATAAGGCATAAAAGAACAGGTTGTTGATGTACAGTTGTTTGATTCGTTTCAATTTCTTTTGATTAGCGTGGAATTTCTACCGTCTCGATGATTTGCTTAATAATTTCGGTACTGCTGATACCTTCCATTTCGCGTTCGGGTGTTACAATTACCCTGTGCTGTAAAACCGGGATAGCAGAGTCTTTAATGTCTTCGGGAGTCACAAAATCGCGTCCGCGTATGGCTGCATATCCTTTGGCTGCATTTAGGATCGCTATCGAAGCCCTTGGTGATGCCCCTAAATATAAGAATGAATTTTCCCTTGTGTTTACTACAATCTTAGCAATATAAGCAATCAGTTCTGGTTCTACTACAATCTGTTTTACAAGGTCCTGATACTTTCGGATGTCCTCAGCTGTCAGGAGGGTTTGGATTTTGTCCAGTTTGCCCTGGTTTTGAAGCTGATGCTCCCGCTGGATGATGATGATTTCTTCTTCCAGTTTCGGATAGTCAATGCTTATTTTGAACAGGAAACGGTCCAATTGTGCTTCGGGAAGACGATAGGTTCCTTCCTGCTCAATTGGATTTTGGGTGGCCAGCACTAAAAATGGAGTATCTAAGATATAGGTTTTTCCATCAATTGTAATTTGGCGCTCTTCCATGACCTCAAATAAAGCAGCCTGCGTTTTTGCCGGGGCACGATTGATCTCGTCAATTAAAATCAGGTTCGAAAATACAGGCCCTTTTTTAAACTCAAATTCTGATTTTTTTAAATCAAAAACCGATGTCCCAAGGATATCTGAAGGCATCAAATCCGGAGTGAACTGGATCCGGCTGAAGCCAATGCTCAGTGTTTTTGCCAGTAATTTGGCGGTGATCGTTTTTGCGACTCCAGGCACACCTTCCAATAAAACATGGCCATTGGACAACACGGCAACCAATAACTGGTCAATCATTTTATGCTGGCCTACAATAACAGTAGACAGCTCCGATTTGATTGCTTCTACACTTTTTTGCAGTTGGGATAAATCCAAACGCGAATTGAAATTGACATTGTCATTCTGGATGTCTTCTTTATTGAGGTCGATAGGATTTGTATTTTCTTCCATTGTATATCGGATTTAATGCGTGTATAAGTTATGCTGTAAATTTTTCGATGGCTTTGTTCAGTTCGATCAGGTCATGCTCTACCGACTGATAGTGTTTCTTCCGGTGATTTGTAATCAGGTAAAACAACTGTTTTATATCTTCTGGGTTTTTACCGGATTTATGCTGTAATTTTTTGATGAATTCGGCATCAAGCACGTTGGTGTCCATCAGGTATTCCTGTCGGATACGGGCCAAGAGGTAAATGATTTTCTTCTCAATAATAGTATCATAATCTCCTTCCTGAAAGTATAAATTTCCAATGGTTTTCACAAAATCAACCGTAGTATTTTCCAGGGGTTTTATTTCAGGAATGATCCGTTGCCTTCTTTTGGCATTAAAGATCATGAAAAGCAACATTCCGATGATAAACAGATACCAGGGCCATTTTAATGGGGGCTGACTAAAAATAAAACGCAAAGGAGAATCTGAAATGTCTTCACCATATTGATTTTTTAATGCCCAGTGAATTGTGCCTTTCGGAATATAAGAAAGTACTTTTTCGGCATATTGGTAATTGTCGTTTTTCAGTAATTGGAAATTGGTGAAAGCAACAGGCTGGGTATGCAGGTAAAATACCCCTTTACCATAAGGGATTTTGATAAAGTTGACTAATTTTTTATTATGTGTTTTCTGATAGCCCAATACGATCGTTTTTAGCGTATCGATTTTAGAAAAATAATTGGTGCCCGAATTGGAAATCAGGTTATAGGGGGCATTTCCTAATTTGGGATTTACGACCCAGCTGGGCAAAGTGTCTTTGACTGCATAAGATCCATTATAGTTAAAACCCAAGGAATCCAAAAGCGTTTCCGGGAAAGAATTGGAACTGATAAAAGCCGTATTCCCATGTTCTACAAAATATAATATTTCATTGGTAGATTCGGTATCAATTGTATATTCATCGGAAATCATCATGAATGTGCCGTCTGTCAAATAACGCTCTGTATCATAATCATATTGGTCTACAAAATATTCATAAGGAGTAGTGTTCAGCCGAAAGATCTTCTGGTCCTGAAACATCATTGGGATTTCCTCATTAAGGATGTACAATCCAAAAGGTATTTTGTCCTTAATAGAATAGGTAGGTTCCCAGTTGACGGGTTTTGGCTTACTGGAATCAATAGTAATGATTATAACAATAAGCACGACGATAATGGCGATATAAAATTTCAGGTTTCTATTCATTATCGGATCAGGTGAATTGTTTTCTCAAATGCTTTTTTTGCTTTTTCAAAAGCGGCTTCATCAATTTCAAAGGCGCCATACCAAATGTGGTTGTACAGATAGGAAAGGTAGCCAAACTCTTTACGGAACTCTTCATTTTTAATTTCGTAGAAGTAATCAGAATTTGTTTTTTCCGGATCCCATTCAATCAGTTCAGCAGCAGCCATTTTTTTGAGCAGCCATAAATAATAATAGCGGATGCTCAATCGGTGTTCTCCGGCAAGTGTGCTGTCCTGGATTAGTTTTGCAAAGTCAACCAGGTGCAGGTTTTTCTCAATCTCACTAAGGTTGATGAATTTTTTATCGGATGATTTTCCAAAAATCCAGCTTCCTTCTTTATTCATCAGGCTCTTAACGATCAGGAAAATTACCACAACAATAATGATCACTACAATGACTTTGAATATTTTTTCTATGGCAGTCATGGAAACTTTACTGCCATCACTACGGAACATTCCGGAGAATATGTTGGCCAGCCATTTTAAAAAGCGTTGCCACGCAGTAAGCTCATGGGATTTGGGTTCGTATTGATAATCGGAACTAGTGTAGTGCGATTGAAAATCGGTTTTGAAATGGCGGACTTCAACAGCGGAAGTATCAATCAGGATGCTTTTTTTAACTGGAGCGAGATCTTCTGTCCGGGCTGGAATTAAAGTATCCTGTGCCAGAGCACTGGAAACAATAAAAAAGAATAGTATGTAGCAGTATTTAATCAATTTTTGGGATGCTTTTTTTATAAACGATTGCGGGGTAAACGAGGTAGTAATAAGAAATGAGGCAAAGCGTCACTAGTATGATGAAAATGCTTAAAAAATGCGGCATGTTTACGGAATAACGTGTGATAAAACCTTCCAGGAATCCTGCAGCAATGGTAAAAGGGATTGTACTCAGGAATATTTTTATCCCGGTTTTAAATCCATTTTTAAAGGAATTGATGCGGGAGTAGGTTCTTGGAAAGAGTATGCTTGCCCCGAGTATAAAACCAGCAGCTCCTTCAATGACAATCGCAAAAATTTCCATAGCACCATGAATCCAGATCCCGCGCACACTTTCCCAAAACACATTTTCTTTATAAAACATATACTGAAAGGCTCCCAGCATAATACCATTGGAGAACATGGCATAGAAAGTACCTATACCAGCGGTTATACCATAAATGAAACATTTGGCACCTACATACAGGTTATTCATGGTGATACCGATGAAACTGCCCCAGTTACTGCCGCTTTTATATACCGCCACCGGATTCCCTTCTTTGATATTCTGAAGGGTCATGTTAACGTAGGAATCGCCTAAGATCAGTCGGATGAAATCATTATCATAATGGGCGGAAAGCACCCCAATCCCAACGGTCACAAAAAAGAGGATGAAAGAATAGAGCAGGTAACGCCTGTGCTCATACACCAATAAAGGAACCTCCGTTTTAAAAAAATAAACGATCCTGTTGGTTTCTTCCCTTTTGGTTTTATAAATTCGTTGATAAATTTGTGACGCTAAATGATTTAAATAAACAACAGTCTTGCTTTTGGGATAGAAAGTTTGTGCATACGATAAATCGTTGACCAATTGTATATATAAACTGGCCATTTCATCAGGATTTTTTATAGATTTACCGAAAATAGCCTGTTCGAACCTCAGCCATTTTTCTTTATTTTGTTTAATAAATGCTACTTCTCTCATAAAGAGCTAAAATATAAAAATATGTCAGAATTATCGATAACTACTACACAAAATGTGAATATTAATTTTCAGTCAGCCACAGTGGGGCAAAGGCTGGGAGCATCGTGTATTGATTTCGTGATTAAGTTTGCATACCTATTCTTTATTGTATGGATTGTATTTGGCATTTTTAGGGTTGAAATTTTCGTAAATCGTATGGATTACTGGTCACAAACGGCTATTATGATTATATTTTACTCCCCGGTGATTTTTTATTCCCTGATTCAGGAGAGCATGATGGAAGGTCAGACTTTTGGAAAACGCCTCTTACAACTCAAAGTGGTCAAAATAGAAGGCTACCAGGCTTCCTTTGGTGATTACCTGATTCGATGGATTTTTAAAATTATCGATGTCAGTATCATAGGGTTGATTACTCTTTCTGTGAGTAAAAAAACACAGCGTTTCGGTGATATGGCAGCCGGAACAGCGGTCATCGCATTAAAGAATACGATCAATATCAGTCATACCATTCTGGAAGATATTGGTGATCAGTATGTACCGCGTTATTCGGCAGTGATCAAACTTAGTGATAATGATGCCCGGATTATTAAAGAAACATTCCAGGTCGCTTCCCGGAACAATGACTATGAGATACTGAACAAATTATGTGATAAGATCGAATCGGTTACGGGCATTACAAACCATGAGGGAAATCAAACGGATTTTATTCGGATTGTCCTGAAAGATTATAATTTTTACACCCAATACATGTAAAATCCGTTATCAGGATTTAGTTATTGATTTATTCCAACTGTTATGTTTTATATTATAGAGATTTTAGGAACCATTGCGTTCGCTATTTCCGGTGCCCTGACTGCAATGAGCAAAAAGATGGATCCCTTTGGTGTTTTTATCATTGCTTTTGTAACGTCAGTAGGTGGCGGAACACTTCGGGATGTCCTTATTGGCAGAACGCCGGTAGGGTGGATGCAGAACCTGATTTATGTATACCTGATTTGTTTCGGTTTTCTTTTGGCAGTTGTTTTTCGTAAAAAACTGGATCGGTTCCGGCGCTCTTTGTTTTTATTTGATACCATTGGTTTAGGTGTATTTACATTGATTGGACTTGAAAAAGGAATTGAAACGCACTTACATCCTATTATATGTATCGCTTTGGGAACAATGACTGCTTGTTTTGGGGGCGTGGTCCGGGATATTCTGTGCAACGAAATCCCGGTGATTTTCCGAAAAGAAATTTATGCTACGATCTGTATTGCGGGCGGGATTGTCTTTTTCCTGCTTCGCGAAACGGGGATACCCAAAGATTGGATTTATATCATTACTTCGGGGTTGATTATTGTAGTGCGGCTGACCGTAGTACGCTACAAGCTCTTTTTGCCACCGTTGGAAAAAAACTAGCTATTTCGACAAATACAAGTATCCCGACATGCCATTGGAATAATCCGGATCATTGAGCTCAAGGACATAAAAATAAGTGCCTGCCGGAACGTCATTTCCTTTGATCACAATACCTTTGGTGGTAACTCCATCCCAGTCGGGCGTATTGTTGTTGCCTTGCCAAACCAGAATCCCCCAGCGATTGTAGACGAAAAGTTCGAAATTCAGAAAAATATCCCGAAGCCCATCGATGAAGAACGTATCATTCAGCCCATCCCCGTTTGGTGATACAGCATTGTATACAGTAGGTGGGCAATTTTTAGTGTCAAGGAGAAAAGAGGTAATGCTGAAACAGTCTTCATTTTCAACCCGTACAAAGATTTCTTTTGGGGTTGCCACAGCATGGTATTGATGGGTTTCAGTGATGGGATTATAATCCGTTTCCGCATTTTCATGGGATTCATAAAAGAATACCTGCTGGTTTGCCGCTGTTTTTACCAAATCTTCGTATCCAGAGAAATCGAAAATACCTGATTTAAATCCCAAATTACAGCTGCGCAGGTTGGGAAGGGTCGTAAAACCAGGAGCAAATTTGAGGCTTCCCGGTGCGATAGCCACATTATTATCCTCGTTAATTTCTACTACGGTACCATTTCCATTTTCATCCTGATCAACAATTACCATAATAGGGAGTAGTCGTTAGATTGTGTAAACGTAGAAATTGATTTTAATTTGATTTGAGATTTTAAGGCTTAGCCAAAAAACAACAGATCATTAAGTATAGAATTTAAAAGAACTACATTTAAATAATTTAAAAAGAGCGGATTATGATCGAAGATGGTAAATTACCCAAAGATTTTGCAAAGCAATTTAAAAACAAAGAAGACTTCCATACTTTTTTTCAAGACCTGTATAAACAAGGCATTGAACAGCTACTCCAGGGAGAATTGGATGCTCATCTGGGATATGAGAAGCATAATATTGACGGATACAATACAGGCAATAGCCGTAATGGTTCTTTCTCAAAGAATATAAAATCAGAGACTTTGGGCAATATGGTCCTGGCTATTCCCCGGGATAGAAATGGTGAATTCGAGCCTCAGGTCATCGGAAAAGGCCAATCGATGAGTGAAAAGATTGAAGATGCTATTTTAGGAATGTACAGTCGTGGAATGACCCGTAGTGATATTGTAGAACAAGTTAAAGAAGTTTATGGGATATCAGTAAGTGAGTCCACGATTTCGACCATCTCTGATAGAATACTGGCTGATGTTGATTTATGGACTAAAAGGGCTTTAGAACCACAGTATCTGATTGTTTGGATGGATGCTGTGCATATGAAAGTAAGAACAGATGGGAAATATGAAAACCATGCAATTTACATTGTAATCGGACTAAAAACAGATGGTAAGAAAGAAGTATTAGGAATGTGGCTAAATAAAGAAGAGTCGGCTTCATTTTGGATGACTGTACTCTCTGACATAAAATCTCGTGGAGTAAAGGATATTCTCATTGCCTGTACAGATAACCTTACCGGATTTACAAAAGCTATCAGAGGTGTTTTTCCAAATACAGAATCCCAGCTTTGCATTGTTCATCAAATAAGGAATAGCCTTAAGTTTGTAGTAGTTAAGGATAGAAAAGCATTTTGCAGTGCAATGAAAGAAGTATATACTGCAATAAATCAGGAAGAAGCCGTTTTAGCTCTGGCTGAATTTAAAAAAAACTGGGAAGCAAAATATAAATATGCCGTTTGCTCCTGGGAAAAGAATTGGGAAAATCTCATGCCTTTTTTGGCCTATCCTGCTGAAATCAGGAAAATAATGTACACCACAAATACAATAGAAAACTTAAACAGGGGAATTAGAAAATATACCAAAACAAAAGTGCAGTTCCCAGATGAAAAAAGCGTCAAGAAATCAGTCTATTTAGCAATACAAAATTGTGAAAAAAGCTGGATAAATGCAATACCAAGCTGGGGATTAATCATGAATCAGTTCTTGGTCATATTTGGAGAAAGGTGTAATATTAAACACTAAGAACTGTTTACACAAAATTTCGACCAGTCTCCCATAATATCAAAATCAGACGTAATAGTATCGTCCAGTACCAATACAATATGATGTGTTTCACTTCCACCCACCGGAATATCAGCATTGGTATAGTTGAGGGCAGCAAAGTTTGCATTGATGTAGATGCTTATGGGTGTAAGTGCAGGCAATAACTGTGTCGCTTCGGTATTGTTGATGGTATAGTCTACTTCGATAGTTTTGGAATCACAGGTGGTTGCTACTTCGTTGATCGTTACAGTCGCGTCAGGAAGCTGGCTGTTGAGCTTGGTGATGACGGTATTGATCATTACAAAATCCTGCCCGGAGGTGAGTTGGATGTGGGCGGTCTGGTCGCCAACCTGAATCGTATTCTGGATATTGTAGATGTCCAGGTCCATATTGTAAAGGTTGGACATTCCGGTAACACTATTGGTGCCATTAAAGGCATTGTTGGCCGGGTTAAGTGGCGGATTACTGATTACGATGCCATTAATCTTTAGCGTTTCATTCACCGCAATATTCCGATCCCCTTCCCAGGCAATGAAGCCTATCTTGGCATTTTCATTATCAATTACATTCAGGCTTGTCAGGGTAATATTAAGTTCATTAGGTACATGTTGGAGCCCATCATATACATTCAGTTGATTGAGGGGAAGCGACTCGTTTTTATAAATGATAAGAATGGCCCAGCCGCCAAAGTTAGTGCCATTTGCACAGTAGGCAGGGTTATTGGCGATAACTGCGGTAAGGTCCAGATCGGAAAGGGTATAATCCCCATTTCCGGTATTCTGTACTAAGGAAGTAACTTCAGCAAAAGCACTAAAATAATATAAGTTAGTGTTGAAAGTACTAAAGGTCCTTTCGGCATTGATTTCGTGATTGTTCAGTTTTACATTCAAATCTCCGGTACCGGATCCTGCCCAGTATAAATAGGCTTTTTCTATTTCATCGTCACTATTGAGTTGTAAGGTTGCTGTAGAGCTGGTCAGTATATTACACGGAAAACCCAAGCCATTTTCCTGCAAGTTGAGCGTATTTCCGATAAAGGTAAAATCATACCTGCCGTTGAATTGCTGTAACAGCGAAACATCCTGAGCGATCGCAGCACAGGAAAAAAAGAGTAAAACAATAAAATGAAAGCGAAGTAATTTTTGTTTCATTAACTGCTGTTTAAAAAAATTGTGCTTAAAAATAGTAAATATTTATCAGAGAATACGTTAATGTGCTGTGTCTTATTTAATTTCTGTTGTGACCCTACCGTAAATATAAGCCTTAGCTAAGGAAGGAAGTTAACTGAAAAATTAGTAATTTTCCGAAGTTTAAATTTTTGAAGTGGGCAATTATAGTATTCGGAACTACCAGCAGGCGGATTATCAAAAGTGGAACGCTTTTATCGCAACCGCAAAGAATGCAACTTTCCTGTTTCATCGTGATTTTATGGACTATCATGCCGATCGGTTTTCCGATTTTTCATTGATGGTGTATAAAGGCGATGATCTCATTGCTGTTTTACCGGCCAATACGTCCGGAAGCATCGTTATATCACACCAAGGACTAACCTACGGCGGGCTGGTTTTGGGTGCTGCAACGAAATTGATGGAGGCTATTGCTATTTTTCGGGAGTTGCTGTTTCATCTGTACCAACTTCAAAAAGAGACAGTAGTACTTAAAGTAGTACCCGAAATTTACCATGATCTTCCTTCGGATGAAATTAATTATATATTGTTTTTGGCGGAAGGTCGCCTGATGCGTCGTGATACATTATCGGTAATCGACTTGCAACATCCCATAGGGATTACCTCCGGAAGGATGGAAGGTGTAAAAAAAGGAATCAGGCAAGGGCTTGAAATTCGGGAGACCGATGACCTCAAACCATTTTGGAACGAAATACTGATCCCAAATCTTTGGGATAAACATAAAACACAACCGGTGCATAGCCTCGAAGAAATACAACTTTTAAAAACACGGTTCCCAAAACAGATCCGCCAGTTTGATGTAGTGCATCAAGGGAGAATCGTAGCAGGAACCACTATTTTTGAAAGTAATCATGTTTTTCATGCACAATATATTTCCGGAAACGGCCAGAAAAATGAGTTAGGCAGTGTCGATTTCTTGTACCACCATCTTTTGACAGCGGTATTTAAGGACAAGAAATATTTTGATTTTGGCATCTCGAATGAAGCACAGGGACGAAAGCTAAATTCGGGCCTGTTGTTTTGGAAAGAAAGTTTTGGCGCCCGAACCATTGTTCATGATTTTTATGAAGTGGCTACCGCTCATTATGATAAACTTGACTCAATAGCATTATGATACCATTTCTCGACCTGAAAAAAATAAACCAAAGATACCATATCGCTTTTCAGGATAAGATGGTACAGTTCCTGGATAAAGGATGGTACATATTAGGAGATGAGGTACAGCAATTTGAAAAATCATTTGCCGCCTATTGCGGTACGGAATATTGCGTAGGCGTAGGCAATGGACTGGATGCCTTAACACTGATTTTCAAAGCCTATATTGAACTTGGGAAATTACAGGAAGGGGATGCTGTATTGGTTCCGGCCAACACCTTTATTGCAAGTGTCCTGGCGATCCTTCATGCCGGATTGGTACCTGAACTGGCAGAACCGGATCTGAATTCCTATAACCTGGACTTAAACAGCATACAAAAAAGCAGGACTTCAAAGACTAAGGCAATTTTAGCGGTTCATTTGTATGGGCAATTGGCACCAATGGAGGAGATCATGGAGTATGCGTCAAAAGAAGGATTGCTGGTGATTGAAGATGCGGCGCAGGCACACGGAGCAATGAATGCCGAGGGAATGAAAGCCGGAAATCTTGGCCATGCTGCTGCTTTTAGTTTTTACCCGGGTAAAAATCTGGGGGCTTTGGGAGATGCGGGAGGAGTGACCACGAATGATAAAGCGCTTGCGACGATGATTGCTTCCCTGCGGAATTATGGATCAGAACAGAAATACCAAAATAATCATATCGGATATAACAGCCGCCTGGACGAAATTCAGGCCGCTTTCCTGAATGTCAAACTTCCGGATTTGGACGCTGATAATGTCATCCGTAGAAAAATAGCCGCACAGTATTTGGATAACATTACCAATCAAAAAATTATAATGCCACAGTATGATGGCAGCAGAAATCATGTCTTTTATGTATTTGTGATCCGGACAGCGAACAGGGAGGCACTGCAACATTATTTAGCAAACAACGGCATACAAACGTTGATTCATTATCCTGTGGCCCCCCATAAGCAACAAGCATTACCAGCAATGAACGGACTTTCTTTTCCGGTTACAGAACGCATTCATGAAGAAGTATTGAGTATCCCAATTAGTCCTGTGATGACAGATAAGGAAGTGGAATCGGTTATAAAAGCACTGAATCAATGGATATAATCATCAAGTCTTTCAATCGGCCCTATTATCTTGATCGGTGCATTCAAAGTATTAAGATGCATTGTACCGGGGCGGTTTATACGATTAAAATACTGGATGATGGAACACCTCAAAAATATTTGGATAAAATAGTGGAGCAACATCCTGAAGTGCTCATTAGCAGATCAGCACTTGCCTCCCAAAAAGCGCAACAGATTACCACTACCAGTAGTACAGTCATCAAAGAAATTCCTGTTGAGTTGTGGGTAAGTGCGGCCAAAGATGCATCGGATTATTTCCTGATGCTGGAAGATGATTTCTGGTTTACTGCGGCAACAAATCTGGACGAACTTGAAACGGCAATGCGAAGGGAAAAAATGATCTGCCTGAAGTTGTTTTGGTTGGGAAATCCTATGCTGATTCATGGAAAACCCCTACAGAAAACTGACTCCTATATACAATACAGACCAGCGTTATTTACTAAAAAGCCAATTTTATACCGTCTTATTTTTAGAGTCAACCGGTATAAAATCAGGAAAGTATTGGCGTTATTTAAGCTGTATACGCTGGAAAAAGCTTTACGGTATTATTCGATTTATACAGTAGCAGGAGCAGTATTTCAAAAAGATTATTTTTGTGCATTGTGGGAAGATCATAGCGTTACCGTAGATGAAGGGAACCAATTGCAAAATGCCGTTTCGTATCTTTATAAGCATCAGGATGATGTGCATTTCGGACATACCAATGAAGAGGTGCTGCAAACAGGATTTACTTCTTCAGCGACAAATAATCCTAAAAGTACAGCTGCTCATTTGGATATGTTTCATTTCAACAAATGCCTGAATGAAGCCTGGCTCGCAGGAAATCTACAAGCGATGGAAGGCTATCCCAATGATTTTCCATCCGAATCTATCACTACATTATTGTTTGAAAATGCACTACCGGAAACACAGCCCGAACACTGGCGGTTATGGATGCATGAATTTAAGCAGCAATACCGCGCAATAGGGTGTAATATAAACTGATATGCGGAACGAAAGTACAGAAACTTCTCATAAAACGATACTCAAAGCCACTGGGATTTTCGCTTTTACACAGGTATTTAAAATAATGATTGGTGTGATCGGATCCAAATTTGTTGCGGTTTTCCTCGGGCCGGCAGGAATTGGTATTTTGGGACTTTTGAATAATACCTTAGCGATAATAGGTTCTGTAACTGGTTTAGGCCTGAATATTAGTGGGGTTCGTGAAGTGGCTATGGCCTCAACGGAAGAAGATCCCATTCGGTTTTCGAGTCGGCTGATTATTTTAAAACGATGGTCTGTAATGGTGGGGATCACCGGATTTTTAGTTACGCTGCTATTTTCACCACTACTGAGCCGCCTGACTTTTGGGTCTGCTGATTATACCATCTGGTTTGTTATGTTGGCCTTTAATTTTATTTTTAGTGCGGTGGCTTCCAGCCATGCTGCCATATTGCAGGGATTGCGCATGCTAAAATTATTTGCGGTGTCCAATGTGATCTCTTCCTTTCTGGTGGCAGTTGTCACTGTACCGATTTATTATTTTTTCAGGATGGAAGGCATAGTACCCGCTTTGTTTCTGGCAAGTAGCATCAACCTATTGGTCAATTGGTATTTTACCCGGAATCTTATTCCTGAAAAAGTAAGTATTACACTGGCTGAAACCATAGCGAAAGGGAAACCACTATTAAAAATCGGTTTTTTATTATCACTCAATGTCATCTTTGGGCAGCTTTGTGTGTATTGTATCAAATGGTACCTCAACGGAAGCGGCTCTACCAGTGAGATACTGGGATTGTATGAAGTCAGTACAGTGATTCTCGTATCCTATGTTGGTATGATATTCAATGCCATGGGAACTGATTTTTATCCGAGGCTTACTGCAATAGCGAAAGACAACGGCAAGGTACGTACATTAGTAAACGATCAGATTGAAATTGCATTACTGCTGATCACACCCGCAATTTTGTTCTTCTATTTTTTATCGCCACTGATCATCGAATTGCTGTATACAAAAGATTTCTTGGGAGTACTACTCATACTTCGTGCAGCTTTATTTGCGGTCATCATTAAAGGGGTCATCTGGCCGTTGGGATTTATTATTTTATCCAAAGGCAATAATATGCTCTACTTTGTGCAGGAAATCATTAGCGATCTGCTCAATATTGCGCTTACAATTGGTTTATACCATTATTACGGATTAATCGGGATCGGTATTGCCAGTGTGATTCACTTTGCACTCTACGGGTTTTACATCTATTATATTGTAAACCGTAACTACAATTTTAGTTTCCGTACTGAAACCTTAAGGATAATTGGGGGGACTGTTTTTTTAGGTAGTTTGGCGACAGCAGTTGTTTTTTACATGGACTATCCTTATGCTTATTTTCCGCTGGGTGGGCTCTTTATCATTGCGACTTTATTTTCCTCACGCCAACTGAATCGAAAAATTGACTTAAAAAGCTACCTGGAAAAAATCCGGGATAAGATCCGTAAGCGCTCTTAATTCAGGAATGGAGCAGTGTTTTAAAATCCAGGAAGATATAGCGCAAAACAAGGGAATAATTCCGGTTTTTAAAGTTCAATCCAATTTCATGATGGATTCTTTTTCGCAGGGCTTTATTTTCGGATTTTTTTGTATTCAGCGAATAGGCTTTTGTAAGGATACGGTAAGTAGAATGGTTTATTTTTCGGGAATAAGCGGTTCTCTTTTGATGAAAAGTAGTACCCAAAGAATACTGTACGCGCCTTTTTTGTACTAAT
This sequence comes from Flavobacterium kingsejongi, assembly GCF_003076475.1. Classification (NCBI taxonomy): domain Bacteria; kingdom Pseudomonadati; phylum Bacteroidota; class Flavobacteriia; order Flavobacteriales; family Flavobacteriaceae; genus Flavobacterium; species Flavobacterium kingsejongi. The sequence continues at coordinate 2,481,487 of NZ_CP020919.1, forward strand.
ACAGTATCGACATAATCAAACCAATAGTTCCTGGCACTTCGAATCCAGAAATCAAGGTCTTCATAAGACAAGCTTTCATCATAGCCTCCGAGTTTATCAAAAAGAGCTTTTTTGATCATGGCAGCAACAGAGCAGAGTACATTTCCACCTGATAATACGGAAATATAAATATCACCAACAGGCCGTTTTTCAATGGTTTTTCCATTGGCATCTACCGGAAAAAAATACGATATAAACGAGCCGTTTTCTGTGATGTTTTCCGCATTTCCATACACAATAGCTAAATTTTCAGAATAAGGGCTTTCGTGAAATCTCTGGACTTGTAAGGCTACACTGTCCGGTAATAAGAGGTCATCTGCTGCCAAGTCTACAAGATAGTCTCCCTCCGCATATTGTGCCGCTTTATTAAAGGTTTTGGTAGTGCCCAGATTCTGTTCGTTTACAATCAGGCGTACCGACGGGTGGTTGGTGCGCCATTCCCGGATTACAGCAACTGAGCCGTCTGTGCTGCAGTCGTCAATGATGATTAGCTCGATTGCACTATAGTGCTGAGCGATTACCGAGTCTAAAGCGGCTGCCACATATAATTCCTGATTATAGCATACACAAATAATAGTTACTAAAGGATTATCAGTCATAATTGAGGCAGAAATTTCTATATTTGGTACGAAAATAACCATTACAGATGACAAACCAAAAGCAGAACTATAAAATTGCCCTGATTGGTTATCGGTTGAGCGGAGGTGGAGGCGACCGGGTCATGGCAAATTTATCGCTTTTCTTTGCCGAAAAAGGACTGGATGTCCATACTATTATTGTTTTGGATGAGGTTACTTTTCCGTATGCCGGAAAATTATTAAATCTCGGGTTACTAAAAAATAAAACCAATGGAATCTATAATAAATGGATCCGTTTGAAGGCCATCCAGCGTCATTTGAGAGCTCATAATTTTGATTTCATAATTGATTTTCGGTTTCGGAGCAAGCCCATTCAGGAATTGCTGCTCTCGCGGATCATTTACAATACCAAAACCATATTCACAGTCCACAGTTATTTGATCAACCACTATATGCCGGATTTTACGCCTTTAACCCGGTTGATGTATGGATCAGTCTATGCAAATGTGGCTATTACGGAACAGGCTACAAAACGTATTATCCAACAACATCAGTTGCGAAATACCAGGACGATTTACAACCCGGTTGATATAGCTGCGATACAGCAAAGTGCTGCTGAACCATTGGATTTGGGATTCCGCTATATTGTTGCTGTTGGGCAATTTTCAAATCCGATTAAGCAATTTGATAAGCTGATTACCGCTTATGCGAGTTCGGTATTGGCACAAAAACAAATTCATCTAGTCATCGTAGGTGAAGGTACGTTGCAACTCAAACTGGAAGAATTGGCTGCCAGTTTGAATGTCGCTGAAAAAGTGCATTTTGCAGGTTATCAGGACAATCCGTTTGCTTACATGAAAAATGCCCTGTTTACGGTACTCAGTAGCCGGAATGAGGGATTGCCAATGGTCATTTTAGAATCGCTGGCATCGGGAACTCCGGTAGTGGCTTTTGACTGTGATTCCGGGCCACGCGAAATGATTGTATCCGGAGAAAACGGGCTTTTGGTAGAAAACCAGGATGTGCCGAAACTTGCAGAAGCCATGAACCGCATGGCGACCGATAGTGCTTTATATGAAAGATGTAAAAATAATGCGTTGCCCAGTGTTATGCCATTTTCAATTGAGACAATAGGCAACCAATGGCTCGAACTCATGAAGATTAATTTATAACCGATGCGGATTCTATATATAACTCCCAGAATTAATAATCAGGGTGGAGTGGCTAAAGTCCTTTCCATTAAAACCGATTACCTGATCCGGAAATGGGGGCATGAAATCCATATCCTGACACAGAATAAAGGCAACGAAGATCTTTTTTTTTCTTTCCACCCTAAGATCAGGTTACATGATAATATACTGAAAGGCAAAGGACTTGCTTATTTTCGGTCTTACCAGCAGCAACTGCAGCAGACTGTTGATGCCGTACAACCCGATTTGGTTATCGTTACTGATAATGGCTATAAAGCGTTTCTGATTCCGTATACGCTAAAGACAAAAGCCCGGTTGATTTTTGAAAGTCACGGTTCTTTATACAACACCGAAAAACCAATGGGCCGCATTGGAACACAAGGGGTGACCCGCTTCAAAAAGATAGGCGTGAAGCGCTATGACCTTGTCGTTTTTTTATCAAAAGCCAACCAGGAAGAATGGGGGATTTTTGCAAAGGCAAAGGTTATTCCCAATCCAATAGTGCTGCCCGGTGAAAAAAGTACCGTAACCCGAACCCAAACTGTCATTGCTGTTTCCCGAAACTCCTACGAAAAAGGTATCGACCGGTTGTTGGCGATCTGGCAAAAGGTAGCCCAGGCAAATCCTGACTGGAAATTAGTGATCTATGGAAGTACCGAAGGCTATTACGATTTGAACCAATTGGCAACGGAATTCGGCATCCTAAATTCGGTATCTTTTTTAGCCCCCGTGCGCGATATCGAAGCGGAATATGATCGTGCCGCAGTCTATGCGATGACCTCACGTTTTGAAGGATTTCCAATGGTACTCCTGGAAGCGATGCGATCCGGTTTACCAACAATAGCGTATGACTGCCCGTGCGGACCAGCAGCTATAATTGAAAATGAGCATACCGGATTTTTGATTGCCGATGAGGCTATCCTGGACTATGCTAATGCACTGGATACCTTGCTGAAAGAGGCGGAATTGAGAAATAAATTGGGGGCAAACGCACAACAGGCCGTAAAAAAATATGAAGCAAGTGTGATTATGGAGGAATGGAATACAGTACTGCATTCACTCATTTCTACCACTATTTAAGAGAGCAGAGATAGCCCAATCGATACAGGTCAAAATAGAATAAATTAGGATTGGCTCTCAGTATTCTTTTTTTGAGAAAACCCGATACCACGGTAAAACCAAAACTTACAAATGGGCGCAGGCCATAGTTGCAGAGGGTTTTATAATGCTTTAACATTGGATTTACTTGTTCAATATTCGGTAAACCATATAATACTTCTTTTCGGGTTCGTACGGCATCCAGTGATTTCTGGAAAAAATCAGCATTGGGTTCCAATCCCAAATGGTATACCGGATTATTGATATGAAAGACGTTTACTTTCTGCAGATAGAGTTGGTAGGCAAAGTAGATATCCATCCCATAAAATTTTGTCGTTGGAAACACAACAGCCTGGAAAACGTTTTTCCGGAGCAGGATATTTCCGGACAGGATATGGGAATACGGATTTTTATTGCGTACTGTAGCCTCCTGTGATTCGCGTTGCATGCCAAATTTCCATCGCAATGCCGTTTCGGGATCCTTATGTTTCGCACTATACTGGCATCCTCCAAGTACGACTTCAGTATCGGGATGTAAGGCTTTACTGTACGTCAGCAAAAAATCCTCAGTCACAGGCAATACATCTGCATCCAGGAATAACAGCCAATCATATTGGGCTTTTTCGGCAAGGAGTGTCCGGGTTTTGGTGCGTCCTTCATTTTTTGAATTCCGGAAGTAGGTGCAACATGCTTTTGAGGCAATGGCTGCGTTTTCGGCAAGTATAGCCTCGTCAGTAGAGCAGTCATCACAACAAATGATCTCAAACTCATGATCCAATAATTTTCCTTGTTGCAACAAAGAGTCTATCAGGGGACTGGCATTGTAATTATAAGTCGGAATTAAGATAGAGAGCATAAGCAGGAGCATCGTTTAAGGTCAAAAGCGCAATCGTTATGTAGTGCGCTGTACCACTTCAAAGATCATACTGTCATCACATTTTAGCGTTTTTGATGGAAATTTCATCAGTAGGGCATAATCATGGGTTGCCATGATGATGGTTTTGCCATTTTGGTTAATTTCCCGAAGCAATTGCAATACCTCAGCACTCGTTTGTGGATCCAGGTTTCCTGTCGGCTCATCGGCCAATATCAATTCTGGATCATTCAGCAAAGCGCGGGCTATGGCGATACGTTGCTGCTCACCACCCGAAAGCTGGTGTGGCATTTTCAGGGCCTTGGATTTCATAGCCACCTTATCCAGTACTTCATCTATTTTAAGCTGAATTTCCTGTTTGTCAGTCCATCCGGTAGCTTTCAGTACAAATTCCAGATTGGCCGTAATCGTACGATCCGGAAGCAGCTTGAAATCCTGGAATACAATGCCAATTTTACGTCTTAGGTACGGGATATTTTTTTCTTTAAGCGATGCCAGGTCAAAATCAACGATACTCCCTTCGCCTTCCGTAAGCGGTAAATCAGCATAAAGCGTTTTCATGAAGCTACTCTTCCCGGAACCTGTTTTTCCAATCAGGTAGATAAATTCTCCGGAATTCACTTCCACATTGACATTGGAAAGTACAAGGTTTTTTTCCTGGTAGATATTGGCGTTTCTTAAAAATAAGACTGGTTGTGACATAATTGATTGGTATTAATTTTTTGAGCAAAAGGGCAGGCTGCTTTTTATCCCTGTTCCCGCCATACGCTTGTATTTTTTCAGCCGAAGAAAAATCGGCTAAAAAAGATACCACTGCTGTCGGGGCTAAAACGACGACCATAGTAGTGTTTATGCAGCTGGATTCCTCCTTTTGATTTCGTAAAAGTAAGAAGTTCAGCTGCGCAATCAAAATTTATTTATGAATCCGCAAAATCAGGAGGATTTCGTTTCTTTTCAGTTCCTCCCAAATGGCCGGTTCCGGAGGCAACATTAGCCACCTGTTAGCACTCAGGGCATGCATAACACAACTGGGACTCCCGGGCTAAAAAATGGAATTAACAATTTGAAACGGCAGGGGTTAGCTTTTAATTCGGGATCATTGCCCAAATCCTGATACTAAAAACTATCTTTGAAGCGTTATAAAATAAGAGAATTATAATATATTTGATTTAAAAACCGTACAACAATGCATAAACTTTCCTGGCTGCCAATTCTGATGCTCTCCGCTGGAGCACACACCACTTTTGCACAGCAATCTGCTATATACACCAATGATCTCAAAGATTTTAATCGCGCTGTTGCACTTTATAATGAAAAACAATACCAGTCTGCACAGATTTTTTTCAATAAAATAAAAGCAGAAAATCCAAACCAGGAAGTACAGGCTGACTGTGCCTATTACATTGCTAATACAGCGATCAGGCTGAACCAGGCGAATGCTGATGCACTGATGGAAAGCTTCGTAGAGAACTATCCGACCAGTACCAAGCAAAACCAGGCCTATATTGAGGTCGCACATTATTATTTCGAACAGGGCAAATACCCACAGGCAATGTCCTGGTTTGAAAAAGTGGATGAAAATACCCTGAGCCAGGCCGATAAAGATAAATTCAATTTCCAGAAAGGCTATAGCCTCTTTACAACAGGAGACAAGAAACAGGCTGAGAAATATTTTAATACCGTTGTCAATTCCCAGGAGTACGGTTCCCAGGCGAAATATTACCTGGGCTTTATGGCCTATGAAGGAGACAACTATAAAGAAGCCAATCAGTATTTTGACCAGGTACAGGGCGAAGAGAAGTACAAAGAGAAAATGTCCTACTTCCAGGCCGATATGAATTTTAAACTCGGTAAATTCGATAAAGCTATTGAATTGGGATTGGCAGCCATGCCAAAATCCAGCCCGATGGAAAAATCAGAGCTGTCTAAAATTATCGGGGAAAGCTATTTCAACCTCAAACAATACGATAAAGCCATCCCTTACCTGAAAGAATACAAAGGAAAAAAAGGGAAATGGAACAACACCGACTTTTATATGTTGGGTTATGCATATTACAAACAGAATGATTTTGAAAATGCTATCGCACAGTTCAATAAGATCATCGATGGGAAAGATAGTGTTGCTCAAAATGCCTATTATCATTTAGGAGAGAGTTATTTGAAATCCGACAAAAAGCAACAGGCATTGAATGCGTTCAAAAATGCTTCCGAAATGGAGTTTGATGCTAAAATCCAGGAAGACGCTTACCTGAATTATGCCAAGCTGAGTTACGAAATCGGAAACTCCTACCAGAGTATTCCGGATGTATTGTCTTCTTTTTTGAGCAAATACCCGAATACGCCTAACAAACAGGAAATAGAAACCCTGCTGATCAATTCTTTTATTACGTCCAAAAACTATAAGGATGCCTTAGTCCTGCTGGAGAAGAATAAAAGTTCCGAAAACAGGCTGGCATACCAGAAAGTGACTTTTTACCGTGGCCTTGAATTGTACACCGATGGGAATTACCAGGATGCGCTTGCCATGTTTAAAAAATCGATAGGGGAGAACCGCGATGCTAAATTTACAGCAAGAGCGACCTTCTGGAAAGCAGAAACAGAATATACCCTGAGCAATTTCAAGGAAGCGCTACTCAGCTACAAACAGTTTTTAGGCATGGGAGAAGCCAAGAATACGCCGGAATTTAAAAATGCCAGCTACAATCTTGCCTATACCTATTTCAAATTAAAAGAATACGAACCGGCAGCAGAGAATTTCAAAAACTATATCGCTACAGCCGGAGCAGATAAAACAAGACTCAACGATGCCTACCTGAGAATGGGAGACAGTTATTTTGTCGCGACCAAATACTGGCCTGCGATGGAAGCATATAACAAAGTGATCGAGACTAAAGGAATGGATGCGGATTATGCTGCGTTCCAAAAAGCGATCAGTTATGGGTTTGTTGCCCGTAATGAAAAGAAAATCGAAGACCTTACTAAATTCATTCAGAATTTTCCAAAATCACAATACCGTGATGATGCGATGTTTGAATTAGGAAATACCTATGTTACCGAGAAGAAAGACGACAGCGCCATCAAAGCCTACGACCAGTTGCTCAATGAGTACAAAAACGGATCGTATGCTTCCAAAGCAATTTTACGCGAAGGATTGGTGTATTACAATGCGGAGAAAGACCAGTTAGCTCTGGCGAAATTTAAAAAAGTTGCTGCAGATTATCCTAACACCCCTGAAGCACTGGAGGCCGTGGCAACAGCACGACTGATTTATGTAGATGGTGGGAACGTAGCAGAATATGCGACTTGGGTAAAAACCTTAAGTTTTGTTGAGGTTACCGATGCCGAACTGGATAATACAACCTATGAATCTGCTGAAAAACAATACCTGCAGAATAATACCAAACAGGCGATAGCAGGATTTACCGGGTACCTGTCCAGTTTCCCGAACGGCATTCACTCTTTGAAAGCCAATTTCTACCTGGGGCAATTGTATTACAGTGATAAACTGGAAAATCTGGCAGTAGCCAATTTCAAAAATGTAGCAGAACGCCCAAGAAATGAATTTACCGAACAGGCATTAGCCCGCTTATCGGATATTTACCTGAAGAAAAATGATTTCACCAATGCCGTTCCGGTACTGAAACGTTTGGAAACAGAAGCCGATTATCCTCAGAATATCACATTCGCACAATCCAATCTGATGCGTGCTTACTACGATCAAAAAGATTATGCCAATACGGTAGTGTATGCTGAAAAGGTATTGTCCAATCCTAAAACGGATGATAAAGTAAAAAGTGATGCCCAGATCATGGTGGCCCGTTCCGCAATTAAAACAAATGATGAAGGAAAAGCAAAAACCGCCTACGCCAAATTGCTGACTATCGCTAAAGGTGAGGTAGCGGCAGAAGCCTTATATTATGATGCTTATTTTAAAAATAAAGATGGGAAGTTTGAAGCTTCCAATACGGCAGTACAGAAACTGGCCAAAGAATATTCCGGATACAAATATTTTGGAGCCAAAGGATTGGTGTTGATGGCGAAAAATTTCTACGGACTGAAAGATGCATTCCAGGCCAATTATATCCTGGAAAGTGTCATCAAAAACTTTAAGGATTACCAGGATGTTGTAGATGAAGCTACTGCAGAACTTGAAATCATTAAGAAAGAAGAAGGAAAAAGCAATTCATCCATCCAGACCAGACCGTAAGGGTAAATTGATTTTACCATTTAATTTCCAAGACTTAATTTTTTAAAATATGACAATCAAATTTCAATATACAATAGCTTTAGTGGTACTTTTTGCGGGTATCCAAAGCACCTATTCGCAGAAAAAAGATGAAAACATCGGATCAGAAGTGATCAATGTTGTGAAACCTTATACGCCAACAATTTCCGATGCTTTCAAAGTAAAGGAAACACCCACTTTTGAAGATGAGGAAACGACCAAAAAAGAGGCTATTCAATATAATATCTTCTCTTTTCCCGTAGCCTCAACTTTTACGCCTTCCAAAGGGAAAGCTGCAGGAGTGGAAAAAGGAAAACAGGAAAAGACCTATAACAATTATGCTTCTTTGGGAATAGGGAATTACGGAACGGCAATAGGGGAACTTTTTATCACTGAAAACCTGAACCGTAATGAATATGTAGGGGGAATGTTTCGCCATAATTCATCACAGGGAGGCATTAAGGATGTGTCGCTGGATGATTATTTCTATGATTCCAGATTGGACCTTACCTACGGTAACCAGCAGCAATCTTATAGCTGGAATGTAGATTTAGGGTATAGAAACCAGGTCTACAACTGGTATGGTGTACCACAGGATTTATTTCAGGCGCCACTTTTGGCAGATCTTGATGTAAAGCAAGCTTACAATACATTGTATGTAGGTGGGAAGATTAATACCAAAGAAAGTGTATTCAGCCAGGCCGAAGTCTTATACAAGCGCTTTTGGGATGGAAGTGATTCTGCTGAAAACCGTTTCTTCGTAAAACCGACCTTCGAATTTGATTTCCTGGGTGAAAAAGTAAAAACCGATTTCATCGTAGATTACGTTGGCGGTTCTTTTGATAAAGGATTTGCATCACCGGAAAAAATAAATTATGGTTTTGCTAATTTCGGGTTCCAGCCAAGCTTTGTATTGGTGAAAGAAGATTTTGCTTTTAAAATTGGTGCTGGAATTTTCTACAGCGTAAATAATGAAACAAGTGACAATAAACTGTATTTCTACCCACAGGTAACAGCTTCTTATAAAGTGGTGGGCGATCTGATGATTGCTTATGCCGGAGCTGAAGGAACACTAAAACAAAATTCCTATGCTGATTTTGTAGGGCAAAACCAATTCCTGTCTCCTACATTGGCTGTTGCACCAACAGATCAGCAGTATGACCTGTATTTAGGATTAAAAGGAAAATTGGCCAGTAATGTGGCGTATAATGTGAGAGGTTCGGTGATGAATGAAAAAAGTAAAGCGTTGTTTACAGCCAACCCTTATAGCGATACCAATGTGGATGCTTCATACAAATACGGTAACTCTTTTGGGGTAACCTATGATAATGTAAGAACCATCAGCATCTTTGGCGAATTGAAAATGGATATCTCGAATTCATTTGCTTTTGGAATCAATGGTACGTATAACAACTATACAACCGACAATGAATTCAGAGCGTGGAACCTACCGGAATTGAAATTAGGCGCCAACCTTGATTTCAAAATCACGAACAAATGGTTTGCCGGGGCGAATGTATTTTATGTAGGGGAAAGAGACGACCAATTGCAGTTGACTACCGCTTTAGTGCCTACCAATACGGTGGTAACCCTGAAAAGTTATTTTGATGCCAACCTGAACGTAGGGTACAACTACACCGATAGACTGTCATTTTACCTGAAAGGAAACAATCTTGCAAACAGTGCGTACCAAAAATGGCTTAACTATCCGGTTCAGCAGATTCAGGTCGTAGTTGGAGCATCCTATAAATTTGATTTCTAAAAATTACCAATAGTATAAAAGCCTGCAGTACCATAGTATTGCAGGCTTTTTGCATTTTAGGGCAGGCCGTAACCGTTGAAATAGCAAAGCAGATGATTATATCGCAGTTCAGTAAATGAACCTAATTTGAAACTTCGTACCTTTGCCGCTTACCGCAACAACCAGTCGTGTTGTGGAAAAATAGAAATATCATGATTGAAATAGGAAAATACAACACGCTTACCATTTTGCGTGATACTAAAGTGGGACTTTTTTTAGGCAATGGTAATGAAGCAGAAGACATCTTACTGCCCAACAAATATGTACCCCACCAATTTGAAATAGGGGATGAATTAACGGTTTTTGTGTATCTGGACCATGAAGAGCGTCCTGTGGCTACCACATTGGAGCCGTATATATTGCTAAACGAATTTGCACTTTTGCGGGTGAACTACGTGAATAATGTAGGAGCGTTTATGGATTGGGGAATGGAAAAAGACATACTTGTTCCGTTCAAAGAACAGGCACGCCCGATGGAAAAAGGGAAACGGTACCTGGTATATTTGTATATGGATGAGAAAACCAATCGCTTGGTCGCTTCCAGCAAGACCAATCAGTTCCTGAATAACGACAACCTGACGGTAGAGAAAAATGAAGAAGTAGACCTGATTGTTTCCCACATTACCGAAGCCGGGATTAATGTGATTATCAATGAGCAGCACAAAGGGTTAGTGTATAAAGATGAGGTGTATGATGATGCCATCCGTACAGGTGATCGTTTGAGAGGCTACATCAAAAATATTCGTCCGGATAATAAAATAGACGTATCCTTACAAATCCAAGGCTATGAAAATGTCGAGCCTAATGCCGACAAAATACTAAACGAATTGCGGGCGAACAGAGGCTTTTTAAGGCTCAACGACGCCAGTCATCCGGAAGATATTAAAACGGTACTTAAGATGAGTAAAAAGACATTTAAGAAAGCCATTGGCGCCCTGTACAGGGATAAACTGATCGAGATTAAAGACGATGGAATTTACCTCATCAAATAAAAAATATAATTACAAATATAAACCGGGAAATTTCCCGGTTTTTTTGTGTCTGAAACATTTTTATAATTACTTAATGCGGGCATTTGTATACCAAAAGTATTGCAGCAATCGAAAAATGAAATTTGGCCGGAATATAATTCATCATACTAAAATATTCAGTACATTTGTATATACAAATGTTGGCTTTTGGAACGTAAATATTTTATAAGAACATTAATAGGAGGAATGACTATGGCAACACTGCAGCCTTTTTATGACTGGACCCGATCTTTGGGCGAAGAAGACGAGAAGCATCCCGTATTATTTATTGGGCATGGTTCTCCAATGAATGCGATTGAGGATAATGAATTTTCAGCAACCTGGACCCGGATGGGACAGGAGATTACTAAACCCAAAGCCGTGTTGGTGATATCCGCACACTGGCTGACGCAGGGAACGCATATTACTGCTATGGAACATCCGAAGACCATCCATGATTTCGGTGGTTTTCCGCAGGCACTATTCGATGTGGAATATCCTGCAAACGGAAATCCTGCTTTAGCACGGGCTACCGCCGACCTTATCCAAAGCACCCATGTTGGCCTGGATCACGATTGGGGATTGGATCATGGAACCTGGTCCGTTGTACGCCATATGTATCCCGATGCGGACATTCCGGTATTGCAATTGAGTATTGATTACAACAAGCCGCCACAATACCATTATGAACTGGCCAAAGAGTTAGCATCAATTCGAAAAAAAGGAGTGTTGATTATCGGAAGTGGCAATATGGTGCATAACCTCAAGATGATCGCTTGGAATAAGATGAATGAGCCCAATTATGGATTTGACTGGGCCATCGAAATGAATACTATTTTTAAAGATAAGATTACCGATAAGGATTTTAAAGCCTTAATTGATTATAAAAACCTCAGTAAAGCAGCCACATTAGCGATTCCCACTCCGGATCATTATTATCCATTGTTATATACACTGGGACTGCAGGATGCTAAAGACGAAACTACTTTTTTCAACGATAAGATGGTAGGCGGTTCTTTAAATATGACATCGGTAAAATTCGGTTAATATATTCCTCCATAAACAAAAAAATCCCCTGAGCGCTATAAGCCCAGGGGATTTTTTATTTGGAAATGTTACTGTAATTAATATTCCGTTTCGTCTTTATCCAATTTTACAGGATAAACTCCGAATAAGGGAGCCAGTTTCCAGGTCCTGTAGGTTTTATAAGTGAATTTATTAGAGATGGCAATAATGGCGACAGTATCATTTTTAAGTTTCACATAGGAAGCGGTGTTGCCATGCCACCATCCATTATGGTAAAACATGCGTTCTCCTGTTTCCCATTCCGTAATACGGATTCCGAGGCCATAATTCTTGTTGCCTTTATGCTCATAGCTATAGCCTTTAAAAACTTCTTTAAGCAAATCCGGGTTTAGGAAATGAGGAGAGTAGGTGGCCATATCAAATTTTAATAAATCCCGTGGTGTAGAATAGATGTTTTTGTCCCCATAGATGTTATCCAGGTAATCGAAATCAAATTGTACCATATTCCCTTTGTACGACTGGCTGGTTTTGCCTTTATCATACATATAATCAAAAACAAATGTATTTTTCATCCCGAGCGGTTCAAAAATGATTTTTTGCATCGCGTCACGATAATTCATTTTTGTTTTCTTTTCGATGATCAGAGCCAATATGGCAAAATTGGTATTACAATACCCGAATTTTTTATCAGTTTTAAAATACAGGGGGAACTTATGTTTGGCCAATAAATCAAGGATATCCTGATTAGTCAGTATTTTAGTACGGTCCCAGATTTCTTTCTGGTCGGTAAAATAAGCATAATTCGGAAGACCGCTTCGGTGGTTCAACAACGTTCGGATCGTAACATCAGCATAAGGGAACGTTGGGAGTAGGGTAGTTACCTTTTGATCCAGTGTAAGCTTTTTTTGATCGACAAGCTTTAAGATTGCTGTTGCCGTCAGGACTTTGCTGACAGAGGCGATATGCAGCGGTGTATTGGCTGTAATTTCTGATTTTTTGCTTTTATCGGAAATGCCTTGGTATTTTTCAAAAATAATCTGTCCGTTTTTCGCAACCAGGAAGCCGCCATTCATGGTGTTGTGATCCCAGTTCTTTTCATAAAAGTTTGCTACATGGCTTTTTTTACTGGCAATATAACTACTGGAAACGGTGGGCATTTTTCCGGGATACGGCAGGATTCGTAAGGTGGTATCTTTAACTTTTATATCGGAGGAACGATTTTCTGCGAGTGCTGAGTTGTCATTTTTACAGGAAGATAAAACGGCTATAGCAAGTATTGGGATGATTTTTATAAACTTCATTTTAAATAATAAGGGGAGGAATAATGCGAATCACAAATATAGCCAAACAAATAAATTTTCAGGAAAACATTTCTAAAAGGTTAACATCTTTTTAACGGCTGTTTTATCAGCTTCGCAAACAGTATATTGTGCCCTCTTTTCCATAAAAGCCCTTGCCGGTATAAGGCTCAGAATACTATCCCTATAAAAAATAAAAAGGATTCAAAAAGAATTAGTTGTACTACATGAACATATAAAAAAGTTTTTGAACCTGAAGCAATGGTTTCGGTATCCCGTTTCAGGAACTATTGACAGATGTAGTTATACCGTCGGAGGTTCCTTCTCTTTTTTGGGCATGTTATTTTTTCTTTTTTGGAGGTATTCAGCCATTAGGATGTCTTTTGTAATATAATAGCACCCGCCAGTAATGAGAAGTTTGAGTACTACAAAAAGAACTTGCATTACAATTTCAGCATTGGCAGCATTCTCTGTCCAAAAAGTAGTCATAGTTGTTTTTTTAGGAGGATTTATAAAGTTTAAAATGGGGCAATATTCACCTGACCGTACAATATTTTTATTATATTGCCAGTTATTGCTGTAGTTCTTTTGACGAAGTCGTTAGGGGGAGTTTACAAATGTAAGCAAAAATATTTATAACAAACAAAAATATTTATAAATGAACGGGATTATTTTAAAAGAAAAATTACAGGCAATAGAAGATGTACAGCTTGTGGAAGTTTCTAAAAAATTGCAGATTTCCCCTCAGGGTCTTCAAAACCGGTTCAAGTCCAAAGATGTTTCGCTGGATTTTATTATCCAGTTGGCAGATGCGGTAAATAAAAGCGTTTATTATTTTATTGAAGATACAGAATACGAGAAATACTTTAATGGCGGCTATGATTATCCGTTTATGAGCCTTCAGGAGGAAAAAGCTTCCTACAATACCGACCGGGAGAAGCTCTTGCAGGCAAAAGATGATATTATCGCTTTGTTGAAAAAAGAAAATGAAGCTTTAACCAAAGACAAGGAACTGTTTGCGAAACTATTATTAAAAGAAGATAAGGCATAATCAGTACGTAACGCTATTATGTGATGCTATCATACAAGAGGCTGTCTTTCGGACAGCCTCTTTTTTGTAGAAAAATAAATTAGATTCCGGAATTAAACCCCCAAATCTTTACGTGTTTTTTTCGTTAATCCTTCTTTATGAAGCAGGACTGAAATCGCTTTTAATTTCAGGTACGGGATGCTCATATATACATAGCCACCATTCGCAACTCTTTTGCTGTCGGTACCCCAGGAGTTTTTTACTTTGTAGTATTCGTTTCCTTTTTGGTCTTTTACCTTTCCAACAATGTGCATCAGGTGATCATCAGTAGTTGTAAAATTATCAAACTCTGACTGTCGGTAGGCCGGAGTGATTTCCTTTTCCGGTTTGATTTCAGTCAGTATACTTTTGCTATCTTCTTCGTTGGCAGGAATTACCGCAACACCATTCTTTCCCGAAAATGTACTTTCTGATACATCACAATCAAGTTCAACAGTAAATCCATTGGCAAGTGCATTATCAATATTCGCAACAAATTCATTCAGGGGCAAATTATAAAAGCTGCCATTGGAAAAATTATCAGGAATATTCAGGAGAAAAGGTTTGTACTCCGGGTACCTCGAAAAGGAGGAAATCGTAACGTAATCGTCCGGATTGATCTTGGTCATCGCCAGAAAGCTCTTTGGAGTATATTTTTTTCCTTCATAGGTAAACTCAGAAATATTTTTTCCCATGTAAACATCCAGGACTCCGGATACCGCTTCTTTCCATTGTGGGGACAATTTTTTCCCGGGATTATCGACATATACCTTAAGCATCGCTTCCAGTACAGCAGCCATTTCTACATGGTTGTATTTGTCAGCATCCGGTGTAAGTCCAGAGTAGACACTTTGTGGTACCAGCCCGTAATTTCTCACGCTATTGATCACATCATGGGCAAGTCCGCCTTCCCCAAATTGGGCTTTACCCTGGCGCATCACATAGTTGTCTGCTTTTTCGGGATAGGTATTCCGTACATTATACATTTCGGATAAGTCAATTCTTTTTCCAGTTTGCCGAATGATCTCTGCTTCCAGGAATGAAGTGGCAGAGAAACTCCAACAGGTCCCTGTAATGCCCTGTGAGGTTACGGGAAGTGCCTCGATATCTTTTATAGTTTTAAATTCATAGGTTTGTGCGAAACCTGTAAGGGATAAGCCGGTCAGTAAAAAGGCCGATAATACTTTTTTCATTGTAATTTGAAATTTGAATGTAGCTTTAAGTGCAAAAAATGCTTTAATTTTACGCTAAAATATGAAAGATATGTCAGATATAAATTGGATAACTGTTAAAGAATTTGAAGATATAACCTATAAAAAATGTGATGGAGTAGCGCGAATCGCTTTTAACCGTCCGGATGTGCGAAATGCCTTTCGTCCTAAAACAACGGCAGAATTGTATCAGGCCTTCTATGATGCTCAGGAAGATACTTCTATCGGAGTGGTTTTGCTGTCTGCAGAAGGGCCATCATCCAAAGATGGTGTGTACTCTTTTTGTAGCGGAGGCGACCAGAAAGCAAGAGGGCATCAGGGATACGTTGGAGAAGATGGCATGCACCGCCTTAATATATTAGAAGTACAAAGACTGATTCGTTTTATGCCGAAAGTGGTTATCGCGGTAGTTCCGGGATGGGCTGTAGGCGGCGGGCACAGCTTACATGTGGTATGTGACCTCACCCTGGCGAGTAAAGAGCATGCGATTTTCAAACAAACCGATGCCGATGTAACCAGCTTTGATGGTGGTTATGGTTCTGCTTACTTGGCTAAAATGGTAGGACAGAAAAAAGCACGGGAGATTTTCTTTTTAGGACGCAACTACTCGGCACAGGATGCTTTTGATATGGGAATGGTAAATGCTGTGATTCCACATGCAGAACTTGAAACGACAGCCTATCAATGGGCTCAGGAAATTCTTGAAAAATCACCTACTTCGATCAAAATGCTCAAATTTGCAATGAACCTGACCGATGATGGTATGGTAGGGCAACAGGTATTTGCCGGTGAAGCTACCCGTTTGGCGTACATGACAGAAGAAGCAAAAGAAGGTAGGAATGCATTTTTAGAAAAAAGAAAGCCTAACTTTAAAGATATTAAATGGATTCCGTAAGGCATGCAAATGGAAATGATGGTTCAAATGTGCCAACATAGTGTATAGCAATTAAGTAAATGCCTGCGGTAAAGGTATATCAGTATTATGGATGAAGATTTTACGAATGAAACCCTTGATCTCAGGGAACTGCCGAAATATGAAAATGTAGCATTTATGCCACTCCATCCCAATTTTGGTAAAGTGGTACTGATTAATGCTGCACTATTTTCTTTGATTTTAGCAATTGGTGTAACTGTTTTTCTGGTATTCATGGAAGAATGGCGTCCCTATGCCCTGTATTGTATCCTGGGTGCTATTGTATTGATATTCCTGATTTTCTTTTTTGGATACCTCTCTTTTAAAAAGAAAGGATTTGCAGTACGGGAGCATGATATCCTGTTTCAGCATGGTATTATAGCCCATGTAACGACTATTGTCCCTTTCAACAGGATCCAGCACGTCGCATTGCACCAGGGTTGGGTCTCCCGGATTTTCAACCTGGCACAGATCGAAGTCTACACTGCGGGTGGCGACAATAGTGATATGAAGATTGATGGGATTGACAAAGAGCTCGCAGAAAATATCAAGCAATTGCTGATGCAGAAAATACAAAACAAAATCTGATTTTGGATAGCGAAACACCAAATAAGGCGTTCCAGTCACCACAGCGGCAATCTTTAACTGGTGTCGTGGTGATGTTTTTTGACAGTATCCAGAGAATACTCCGGGGATTATGGCCGTTTTTGCTCCTTTGGATTTTTAAAATTGATGAAACCAATCGTATTTTTGGGTTCATTGGCGGACTTGTTATTATAGTACTTACGGCTATTTTTGCCTATTTGCGGTACCGGAATTTCACATTCTATATCGATGATGCCAACAATGAGTTTGTAATCAATCACGGCGTTATTAATAAAACAAAAATAGGCATCCGGATGGAGAAAATCCAGCAGGTGAACATCAACCAGTCATTGATCCAAAAAATTATTGGGGTTTACGCCTTGGAACTCGATACTGCCGGAAGTGATAAAAAAGAAGCTACAATCAAAGCAGTAAGCCATGATATGGCACTGGAGCTGAAATCCAGGTTGCTAAATCCTGAATTCCGTGCACAGCAACAGGAAGAGATAATTCCGGAATTGGAACCTACAGATGATCGGGTGATCAATATTAGTTTGCTGAGCCTGCTCAAAATTGGCTTTACCTCGAATTATGTCCGTACCATATTTTTGATTTGGGCATTTGGATGGACCATTTATGAGAATTACCGTAACCTGGGACGTGGTGATGCTTTTGAAACGACTGAAATCGATAGCTATTTTACCGAAACGCTGATCATGAGTTCAGCATTGTTGTTTGTTTTTCTTTTGGTGTTATTGGTATTGATTGTCAATATTGTCCGTGTTATTATTAAGTATTACAATTTCAGGATTGTAAAAAAACCACAGTCTTTGCTGTTGTCCTATGGATTACTGGATACCAAGGAAACCATCATACGTCCGGAAAAAGTGCAGATTGCCACCATACGCCGGAATTATTTCCAAAAAAAGCTCAATGTCCTTGAAATAAAAATCAGGCAGGCATCGGGGACGGAAGACGAACAGAAAAAATCAAAAATTGAAATTCCGGGATGCAATACTCAGGAAAAAGAAGAAATAATACAGTTGATTTTCAATCGCCTTCCCCAAAAAGGAACACCCTTGTACCCGAATTTCAGAAAGCTTATTTTTCCCATACTTTTTAGGATTGTACTGCCCGTTGCAGCTTTTTTTATCATCGGAAAAAATATAGAAATTCCCCTCTACGATTATTCCTATCTCGTACCTTTTTATATTACTTTTGCAGGGATAATAATCTATTTCGGATACCGAAATTACAGGCTGTATACCGCCGATGATTTCATCATCAAACAAAGTGGTGCCTGGGATATTGAACATGAGATTTTTGAGCCGTATAAAATACAGGCCATTACGACACGACAGTATTTTTGGCATAAAAGTGCCGATATCGGCCATGTGAGCCTGCATACTGCCGGCGGTACGATAGATTTTATGTTTACCGATTTTACAACTATAAAAAAACTCGTTAACCAATGGTTATATGAGGTAGAGACATCCGATAAAAACTGGATGTAAAAAGATTAAAAACACGATACAATGAAACACTGGATTGAAGCTGCAAGATTAAGAACATTACCCTTATCCGTTTCCGGAATTTTAGTAGGGAGTTTGTATGCATTAGCAAACCCTACGCGGGAAGTTTTAACCCCAACTCAGGTTTTTAACTGGAAAATTTTTGGATTTGCGATGCTAACAACGCTGGGATTGCAAATCCTGTCCAATTTTGCAAATGATTATGGCGATGGGATCAAAGGAACCGATAATGAAGACCGCATCGGGCCGAAACGGGCTATCCAAAGCGGAGTGATTACACCCGAAGCAATGAAAAGAGCGCTTATCATTACTTCTGCGCTCACCTTATTGTCTGCCATATTACTGATTTATGTCTCTTTCAAAGATACCAACATAGGCTATTCCATCTTTTTTCTGGTGCTGGGTATCCTGGCCATTATCTCTGCAATTCGCTATACTGTAGGGAATACAGCTTATGGCTACCGTGGATTTGGCGATATTTTCGTTTTTGTCTTTTTCGGACTGGTGAGTACACTGGGGGTTAATTTTTTATATTCCAAACAACTCGACCTGCAGTTGGTATTGCCGGCAGCAGCCATCGGGCTATTGAGTGTTGGGGTTTTAAACCTGAACAACATGCGGGATGAAGCTTCCGATAGAAAATCCAATAAAAATACAATCGTAGTAAAAATTGGTGGTGCAAAGGCCAAAATATATCATTATTTCCTGATCATTACAGCCATGATAATGGTACTGGTATTTTCGTTTATCTATGATGGCGTAGGATTCAGGATTGACCAATATGTATTCCTGGCTGCCTATTTCCCTTTAATCAGCCACCTGGTTACGGTTGCTAAAAATAAAGAACCCCGTGCATTGGATCCGCAACTAAAAAAATTAGCGATCAGCACATTCCTGTTATCCATTTTATTATCAATGGTATTAATATTTTAGATTTTAAACATTAAAAACATACAATCATGAAAATCACATTTTACGGACATGCAAGTTTAGGTATTGAAGTAGGAGGTAAACATATCATCGTTGACCCTTACATTACAGCCAATCCAAAAGCAGCACATATCGATATTGAAACGCTAAAGGCAGATTATATTTTGATCACGCATGCACACGGCGATCACACGCTGGATGTTGAAGCAATAGCCAAACGTACCGGAGCGGTAATTGTATCCAATGCAGAAATTACAGGCTATTACAGCAATCGCGGCCTTAAGGTACATCCGATGAATTTTGGCGGAAGCTGGAAATTTGATTTCGGGAAAGTGAAATATGTAGTAGCACACCATTCCAGTTCTTTTGAAGACGGGACCTATGGGGGGAACCCTGGTGGATTTGTAATTGAAGGGGAACATAAGAATATTTACATCGCAGGCGATACTTCCCTAACGCTGGATATGAAATTAATACCGATGCGTACCAAGCTGGACCTCGCAATTCTCCCGATCGGGAATAACTTTACAATGGACGTTGAAGATGCAATCCTGGCTTCCGATTTTGTGGAATGTGATAAAATCCTGGGATATCACTTTGATACCTTCGGCTATATTGAGATCAATCACGAAGAAGCGAAACGTAAGTTTTTTGAAAAAGGAAAAGACCTGATGCTGCTGGAAATCGGCGAATCGCTTGAACTATAATTTTACCACTTCCTTACTGATGTTTCGAACTATTCTGACGGTGTTTTTATGTGCCGCAACTACATTTTCATTTTCTCAATCTGTTAGCGGATACTGGGATAAAGACCGGGCTACCACAAAAGAGGTGAAATTAGGGCCGGGTGAACGCATTTCCGTTAAGAGTGAAGACTTTCCTGTAGGAACGACGGAACTCGCTTTCCGGATCACACTATTGAATGAAAACCAACAGCTGGCGAATAACCTGGTGTCGGTACTGAAAGTGATTCCGGACCCTTCCGGTTATTCACAGGGTGGTGCCGGAGCGCTGGCAATATTATCATCGGTATCCGGAACGGACAACTGTACGTACGCTATCTTTTCCGATGCGAAAGAAGCTGCGAACTACCAGAAGACTGCAAAGACCGATAAAGCCTGCCTGACGCAACCAAAACCGCTGAGTAAGGATGCTAAAGTAATCTCCCTGAAAAACTACAAATGCCTGACGGCAAATGGACAAAATCTTTGGTTCGGTTTTCAGAGTGAAAACAAGCTGCTGAATGAAAAGATTATACTTGAAATTGTGCCCTGGGTAGATAAAAAACTCAGTACCGGATGGAGCCTGGAAAACAGGAAAACAATATTGGCGAATGTCAAAAGCACAGCGAATGCTCGATTGTTGAAAAATTCGGATAATTATAGCCTTTGTGTTTTAGAAAAAATCAAGGCAAAGCACAGTTTTCAGGAATATAAGAACCTGATGGCTGCTGAAAAAAATAACCTGATTGAAAAGTTTGGGCGCCTATGCCTTGTAGAAACAGGGGATGCAAAAGTCATTGATAACTATTACAGGACGGAAGCCGGCGAGCTAATCAAGGAGGAGAAATATGAAGAAGCGATCCGTATGCTGAATACGAATATTGTAGCCGCCTCAAAAACAAAAGTGTCCGATTATAATATGCTGGGCTATTGTTATCTTTTTACAAGACAATATGAGAAAGCAATTAAACAGCTTCTTGCTGCTGAGCAACTCGATGATTCGGAGCTTACAGTAAAACTCAACCTGGCGCATGCCTACCTTTTGAGTGGAAATCCTGCTGAATCGAGAGAAATTCATAAGAAATTCCGCAAGCAGAATATTGATGCTAAAATCAGTTGGGCGGAGCAAACAAAAAACGATTTTGAAATTTTCCAAAAAGCAGGATTGCCATCGGATAATTTCAAAAAAATATTAAAATTTATTGCGGATTAATCCCTGAATAGTTCACATCATAAAGATAAATTCCTGTGAAAGCCACCTACCAAAAATACATCCTCGATTTTAAAAAGCCCAGCGGGACTTCCAGAGGGATACTGACGGAAAAGGAAACCTGGTTTATCGTCCTGGAGCAGGATGGGAAAAAAGGAATCGGGGAGTGTGGGATATTACGATCCCTGAGTATTGATGACCGTCCGGATTATGAAGCGAAACTGCAATGGGTTTGTGCTAATATTCATTGGGGTATGGAAACGCTATGGGAAGCCTTACTGGAATTTCCTTCGCTGCAGTTTGGCCTGGAAATGGCATTTCGATCTTTGGAAAGCCAAACGCCTTACCTGCTTTTTCCTTCTGAATTTGTTGATGGTACACAGGCTATTGCTATCAATGGATTGGTATGGATGGGCGCTGAGGATTTTATGAAAGCACAGATTGAGGAAAAGATTGCGAATGGTTTTAACTGCATAAAACTCAAGATTGGCGCTATTGATTTTCAGCAGGAATTGGGATTATTACGTTTTATCAGGAGCCATTTTTCCCCGGAACAAATGGAAATTCGCGTAGATGCTAACGGTGGATTTAGTGCAGAAGAAGCTTTAGATAAACTAAATCAATTAGCTAGTTATCAGTTGCATAGTATAGAGCAGCCTATACGTCAACATCAACATGACAGTATGGCAGAATTATGTGAAACTACTTCATTGCCAATCGCACTTGATGAAGAGTTGATAGGAGTATTTACGATTGCTGACAAAGAAGCATTGCTTGCTGCGATTAGGCCGCAATATATCATTTTAAAGCCAAGTCTTATCGGAGGTTTTCGGGGTGCTTCCGAATGGATTGCACTTGCGGAAAAATACAATATTGGCTGGTGGGTTACGTCGGCGCTGGAGAGTAATATTGGATTGAATGCTATCGCACAATGGACTTTTACATTGGGTAATCCGATGCCGCAAGGATTGGGAACCGGAGGATTATATACCAATAATTTCGAATGCCCGCTGGAAGTGCGCCAAGGCAAACTGCATTACAATCCCAAACTTCAATGGGAAGTGGATCCTGCTATTTTTGCTGCTTAGTTACAGCTTTTATTTATTTTGATAGCGGTTCAGAGAAGCTAAGGCTTGTTTGTTGATGCTTTTTTTCAGGAATGCTGTCCAGCCTAATAGGTAGCCTTTCCATTCCAAGGCCTGCTTGGACCAACTCCATAAATCAAAATTATCTTTGTGTTTTATGATTAAGCCTTCCTTGAATTCAAATTTTGCAGCAATACGATTGATTACTTTCCGTTTTGTTTTGGTGAAGATATAGGTTGCGACCCAATTGGCACAACCGGTAGTGTCATCCGATTTGACATTGTAAAAACGAATATCAATTCCTGTTTTGTTATTGGCCAGAAGCATTTTCCACATGGCACGCACATCATCCCCTTTCAGTTTTCCAAAAGCCGGGTCTTCAAATTCTATTTCGGGATGATAACAAGCGATCATTCCATTGGCATTTTGCTGGGAAAAAGCGGTGTAGAATTGGGTAATCAGAACTTCATTGGCATTCATACCGAGGATTTTAGTTTTCTCAAATTTAGCAATAATTCTAATTCAAAGGACAAAAAAATACCAAAATCCTTCGATGGCAGCACAGATAAAAGTTTATATTTGCTTCAAATTTTTATAGCTATGCGCTTCGGAATCCTCATTTTTTTATTGTTTAGTTCACTGGTTACTTTCGGCCAAAGTCATTGTGGCTATGATTTTACTTCTTACTTAGTATTGCACATTCATGAAAATGGAAAACCGACTTCCATTAAAAATTTAAAAAGTACCATTATTGATAGTGTAGGAAATGAGGTGATCAATATTGATAACCGCTACAGCTGGACTCACAGTAATGAGCCAATGCTTTTTACAATGAATTATAAGATAGACGACAAAGGGGTTCGTATTACAGATGCTACTGCTGCAGATGCCTCGGGAAGATGGTTTTTCCCATTTGCAAAAGAAGATTACCTCCTGTCGGTTTCTAATTCCTTTCCTGCCGAGCGTTTTAGCCTGAAAATAGAGGATATCGATGGGGATCAGAATGGAGGGCATTTTGAAACCCAAATAGTGCAATTGAACAGCTTTAATATGTATGTGCTGTGTTCCAGTGAGAATGAGCGCCAGGCGGCCAGATTCGGGCCCAGAACAAACAGGCCCGTTGATATTATACTGGAACTCAAAAAGAAGTAAATACGTTGTCTTGTGTTAGTTATTGGCTACACTATTGGTTACTGCAATAATTCGTAAGGTTTTCATACCGGCGGGCAGATCCCATTCTACTTCATCATTTTCCTTAAATCCGATCAGTGCAATGCTTAATGGCGCGAGTACGGATACTTTAGCTTCTTTTATATTCGCTAAGGACGGAAGTACAATCTGGATTTTCATCCTTTTTTGCGCTTTTACATCTTCTATTTCCAAAAAGGAATTGATCTGGACTACATTGTTTTCCGGCAGGCCTTCTTTGACAATAATAGCGCGGTCCAATTCTCCCGAAAGCTGTGTGAGTTCTTTCGCGTTAGAAACGTTAATGCTGTTTTTGCTCAATTCGCGCAAAATTTGGTAATCTGCCAAACTTAAAATAGGTACTGGTTTCATAATGTAGGTTTTAGAAGTTTATAAATTCTTTTTTCTCCGTTGTTTTTTCCTGAAAATACATTTCTGCAAAACTCAGGTTGGTTTTATGGTCTACCCTTCTGTAGAATACATCTGGTGTGATGAGTTTAGGATTTTCAAATCCACAGGCACCGATAAAATCCGCAAAGGCTTTCATGGTATTATTGTGGAAATGTGCTACACGTACACTTTTGTCGGTGATGTCGAGTCCTCTGTATAGCGATTTGTCCTGGGTAGCAATTCCTACCGGGCACTTTCCGCTGTCACATTGCAGTGCCTGGATACAGCCCAGGGCAAACATCATCCCGCGTGCGCTGTAACAGGCATCAGCGCCCAGGGCCATGGCTTTGGCAATATCAAAAGCTGAAATGATTTTTCCGGAAGAAAGTACTTTGATCTCCTCGCGGACACCGTATTCTTTTAAGGTATTCGTAGCAAATATCAGGGCATCAGCGAGTGCCATTCCCATATAGTCGATGAATTCCAACGGAGCGGCACCAGTTCCACCTTCAGCACCATCAATAGTGATGAAATCGGGAATGATTCCGGTTGCGGTAATGGCCTCAACGATAGCGATAAATTCATCCTTACGGCCAATGCAAATTTTAAATCCTACAGGTTTTCCCTGTGAGAGTTCCCGTAATCTTTTCAGGAAATACAACAGTTCAGTGCTATTGGAAAAAGCAGTATGGCTGGAAGGGGAGTGTACTGCTACAAATGGTTTGATGCTACGGATACGGGCAATTTCAGGGGTGTTTTTTTCTCCTGGCAACAATCCGCCATGCCCGGGTTTTGCCCCCTGTGATAATTTTAATTCGATCATTTTTACCTGCGGATAGCTGGCTCTTTCTGCAAATAATTCTCCGGAGAAACTTCCGTCTTCATTCCGGCATCCAAAATATCCGGTACCAATTTGCCAGATCAGGTCACCACCCTGCAGGTGGAAATCACTGATGCCACCTTCGCCTGTATTGTGGGCAAAACCACCGCGTTGTGCTCCTTTGTTCAACGCAGAAATGGCTGTTTTGCTCAGGGCGCCATAACTCATCGCACTAATGTTATAAATACTTGCGCTGTACGGTTGTTGGCATTGGCTATTGCCAATGGTGGTACGGAAAAAATTCTTGTCGGCGCGTTTTGGGTAAATAGAATGGGCAGCCCATTCATAACCAATACGGTTTGGGTCATCCTGCATCCCAAAGGAAATGGTCTGTTTTACGTTTTTGGCCCGCTGGTATACGATAGAACGCTGTCTTCGGTTGAACGGTTTTCCGTCCAGTTCCCCTTCTATAAAATACTGCCTGAATTCAGGGCGTACGGATTCGAAGAAGTAACGAAGCCTTCCGATCAGCGGATAGTTTTTACGGATGGAATGTTTGGCCTGGAAAGTATCAAATACTACAAATGCCAATGCGATAAGTACAAGCCCTAAAAAGCCAATATGCAGCAAATGATGGTATACCATATAGGTAAATGCAAATAGAGCGCTAAGGGTTACGAACCAGATGATCTGGCGAGCGACTAATGTTTCCCGGAATTTTTTTAGTAACATGATAATGAAAGATTAGATAAAGCAAAATTATCCGGGACGAAAGTCTCCGAATAGGATGTGTTTTAGAAGTGAAATGTAAATCCTCCGTCTGGAGAAAAAAAATGAAGTAGACGGAGGCCTAATTAATAAAGGCTTTGTTGTGTGAAAACCATGCGCATGCAGTATGCTTTTCCAGGCAAAGGGGAGAGTGGGTCGCTATGGTACGATCTGGATGCAAGCTGCAGCTGTTTTTAGTTAACACGCTGCAAAGTTAAGTAAAGAAATTAATATTCTATGGGTTTAACTTCCATTTAATATTGCAGCCAAGGCTTGGTTTTTGATTTTCGGAGATCGCACGGTTATAAATTATAGCATCAATAGCATTTCTTAAATCATTGCCGCTTACCGGAATGGCATTTCCAGGACGCGAATCGTCAAGCTGGCCACGGTAAACGAGCTGGTCATTGGCATCAAAAAGGAAAAAGTCAGGCGTACAGGTAGCGTTATAAGCTCTGGCGGCTTCCTGTTGTGCGTCGTACAGGTAAGGGAAGTCCATCCGGTTGCGCAGGGCAAATTCCGTCATCAGTTCCGGGCTGTCTTCAGGATAGCGTAGGATATCGTTGCTGCTGATTGCGGCTACCCCAATTCCCTGAACACGGTAGTCATTTGCGATCATTACAATTTCATCAATGACATGGTGGACAAAAGGGCAGTGATTGCAGATAAAAACAATCAATGTGCCTTTTTCTCTTTTGATAGTGTCAAATGAAAAGTAATCATTGGAATTGGTGTCTTTTAATAAAAAAAACGGGGCTTTGGTGCCCAACGGAAGCATGTTGGATAAGGTGTTTGACATTGGAACTGTAACTTTTTACCAATTTACAATATTTATTTATATTTGTCCGGTAACGTCTTAAATTAATAACAATGATTAACTGGAATGATTTTGAAAAAGTAGAAATGAGGATTGGAACCATACTGGAAGTCCATGATTTTCCGGAAGCTTTAAAACCGGCCTATCAGCTGCGCATCGATTTTGGTCCGGTGATTGGGATTTTGAAATCATCAGCCCAGATTACGCAACGGTATACAAAAGAAGATTTGGTCGATCGCCAGATTATGGCAGTGGTGAATTTCCCTAAAAAACAAATTGGCAGGTTCATGAGTGAATGCCTTGTTATGGGGGCTGTAGGAGAAGCTGGTGATATAGTATTGCTCGCTCCTGATTTTAAAGTTGAAAACGGGCTTCGGATAGGATAAAAAAAAATCCGAAAATAATTTTTTTCGGATTTTAAATATACTGTTAAATGGTATTAGATATCATCAAAGTCAATATTGGTAAAGCTTTCAATGGTTCTGTCTTCTAAAACAGGTTCCGTTTTTTCAGCAAAATATTCTTTTTTGAAATCTTTTTGGTGTCGTTCTGAAATTACTTCCTCGCCTTTGTTGTTCAGGACATACGAAGTCATCTCCTCTAAAATTTCTGTGAAAGCTGCAAAATCTTCTTTGTAGAGATAAATCTTGTGTTTCTTGAAGTGGAATGAGCCATCTTCTTCAGTAAATTTTTTACTTTCAGTAATAGTGATGTAATAATCCTCTGCTTTCGTAGCTCTTACATCAAAGAAATAAGTTCTCCTTCCGGCTCTTAATACTTTAGAAAAAATTTCTTCTTTTTCTAACAATTCATTTTCTCTCATAATCCTTCTATCAAATTTTGGTTGTTTAGCGATTCAAAAATCTAAAAAAAATCTTAAATGACCAATTATTATTGCAATTCTTTTTCAGAAAGTTGTTTAGTATACAATTCTCTATAATATCCTTCCTGATTTACCAATTGATTATGAGATCCTTGTTGGAGTATTTTTCCGTCTTCCAAAATGATGATTTTATCCGCATTTCGGGCAGATGCAACCCGGTGGCTAACAATGATTGTGGTTTTGTTTTTTGAGATTTTCAACAAGTTATTCAGGATGGTTTCTTCTGTCTCTGTGTCTACTGCTGAAAGGCAGTCGTCAAAGAGCAGGATCCTGGATTCTTTAATAATGGCTCTGGCAATGGATACCCGTTGTTTTTGTCCTCCGGAAAGGGTGATGCCCCGTTCGCCAAGGATCGTTTCATACTGCAGCTTAAAATTCATAATATTGTGATGTACTACAGCAGCTTTTGCGGCATCATGCACTTCTTCATCTGTGGCATTTTCCTTTCCGAACTTGATATTGTTCTTGATGGTATCGGAAAACAGGAATGCGTCCTGGGGAACAAAAGCAATACTGCTGCGTAAATCATGCAGGTTCATCAGGTTAATGCGCTGGTTGTCGATAGTGATATCACCCACCTGAACATCATAAAGCCTGCTGATTAGCGATAATATCGTGGATTTTCCGGAACCCGTTTTTCCAAGTATTGCTAATGTTTCGCCTTGTTTGACGGTAAAGCTAATGTCGTCGAGTGCCTGTATGTTGGTATCTTCGTAGGTAAACGATACATTGTTGAATGCAATATTACCAACAATAGGAGTAGGGGTCAGGGATTTGTTTTTAATCTCGGGTTCAATTTTAAGGAACTCGTTGATTCTTTTCTGGGATGCTTCGGCTTCCTGGACCATAGAAGAAATCCATCCTAATGATGCTACCGGCCAGGTAAGCATGTTTACATATAAGATAAATTGTGCGATTACCCCAATATCAGGAATAGCTCCTTTTACATACAGCATTCCGCCGGCGTAGATGACAATCAGGTTACTAAGCCCGATTAAAAGGATCATAAGCGGGCCAAATAAAGAATTTACCTTGGCAAGATCCATGTTTTTGGTCTTGCTGTCATTGGAGAGTTCCAGGAAGTTGGACTGGATCTTATTTTCAATACTATAGGCTTTGATTACCCGAATTCCCGAAAACATCTCCTGTGCGAAACTGGAGAGGTCGGACAGGTTCTTTTGGTAGATCGTACTTTTTTTGTTGATTTGGGTGCTGAGCTTGAATATGCTATACGATAATATAGGAAGCGGTAATAAGGTGTATAGCGTTAACTGTGGTGATATGATGTACATCTGTACAATCACAACAGCAAACCGAATGGTGGTATTCAGGGTGTACATTACAGCGGGACCTACATACATCCGCACTTTTGCCACATCTTCCGTGATCCGGTTCATTAAATCTCCGGTGCGGTTTTGCTTGTAAAAATTCTGGGATAGATTTTCATATTGCCGGAAAACCTCATTCTTAAGGTCAAACTCTACATGGCGTGACATTACGATAAGGGTTTGGCGCATCAGGAAGGTCAGGCCACCGGCAATAAGTGTCGTAATTAAAATCAGGATAACATTATGAAGTAACTCTGATTTTATCAAAACCGTACTTACGGAAGTATCATTGGAAAACTTCTGAATCCTGCGAATGGAGTCCCCGATAAGTTGTGGTGTATAGAGGGAAAAAAACTGGGCAACGATTGTAATAAAAATCCCGGTTAAAAAACGATATTTATACTTGATGAAATATTTGTTTAAATATTGAAGTTCTTTCATGTTATGTTTTGAATATAAATAAAAAGGAAGGTAAATGTGTTAAAATTGCTGTTATTATAGTATTTTATTTTTCGAAGCAAAAAGAACATTTCGTTGTTGAATTATTATTTAAAGTGATTTTGATTGCAAAGTATTGAATTATATCTTAATTTTGTCTTCTCTTTTTGAAAAAGTCATAAATAATTTTAAATTTTGTCCCCCTATGATTACAGAAGTAACAACAGCAAATGAACTTCATAAAATTGATCCAGTTTTTGGGCAAGTATCATTTAAAGATCATGAGCAAATCGTTTTTTGTCACGACAAAGATACTGGTTTAAAAGCAATAATTGGTATTCATAACACAGTTTTAGGACCTGCATTGGGAGGGACGAGAATGTGGAAATATGCCAACGAATGGGAAGCTTTAAATGATGTATTAAGACTTTCTCGTGGTATGACTTTTAAATCTGCCATTTCAGGATTAGATCTTGGAGGAGGTAAAGCGGTAATAATTGGAGATTCCAAAATAGTTAAAACGCCTGAAATGATTACCAAATTTGGTGAGTATGTTAACTCATTAAGCGGAAGGTATATCACAGCGGAAGATGTAGGTACTACTACAGAAGAC
This sequence comes from Flavobacterium kingsejongi, assembly GCF_003076475.1. NCBI lineage: Bacteria > Pseudomonadati > Bacteroidota > Flavobacteriia > Flavobacteriales > Flavobacteriaceae > Flavobacterium > Flavobacterium kingsejongi. Next base: position 2,511,128 of record NZ_CP020919.1, read on the forward strand.
ATGGATCGTATCAATGATGTGACTAAATTTGTAACCGGTATCTCTGAGTCCAGAGGTGGTTCTGGTAATCCATCTCCTGTAACGGCTTATGGTGTATATATGGGAATGAAAGCGGCTGCCAAATACCAATTTGGGACTGATAACCTGGAAGGCAAAAGAGTTTTGGTACAAGGTATCGGAAATGTAGGGGAAACCCTTGTAAAACACCTTACTAATGAAGGTGCTTTGGTTCAGATCACCGACCTTAACGAGGCAAGAGTAGAAGAAATCGCTAAAAAATATAACGCTCAGATTTTTACCGGAGCTGACCTGTACAGTGCTGATGTGGATATTTATGCTCCATGTGCGCTGGGTGCTACTGTAAATGATGAGACTGTAAATAAAATCAAAGCGAGAGTAATTGCCGGTGCCGCAAACAACCAGTTGGCAAATGAAGTGGTTCACGGGCAGATATTGAAAGACAGAGGTATTGTATATGCTCCTGATTTCTTGATCAATGCTGGTGGAATTATCAATGTATACGGTGAAATCGCAGGATATGATAAAGCAGAAGCTTTAAAAAGAACCGAAAATATCTATAATACTACTTTGGAAATTTTCAGTTTTGCAGAAAGCAACAACATCACCACGCATCAGGCAGCATTAAATATTGCTCAAAACCGTGTTGACGAAAGAAAAAAAGAAACTGCGAAATAAAAATTCGGCATTTCAATATTATTACTATTTTTGCAGAGCGAAAGATTTTCTTTCGCTCTGCTAATTTTTAAATGTTCTTACATACGTGTTAAATAGAAGACATATCCGTGTTAAAGTGATGCAATCCGTCTACGCCATGCATCAGAATAGTTCTGACAATCTTGAAAAGGAAGAAAAATTCCTGTTTCACAGTATTGAAAATATCCAGGATTTATATCTTACGATGCTTTCCATACTGATTGAAATCAAAATTGCCGAAGAAGATTTTATTGAAAAATCCTCTAAAAAACACCTCGCTACAAAAGAAGAACGCAATCCGAATATGAAATTTGTCAACAATGCTGTTTTTCAGCTGCTGACCGATAACAATTCCCTGAGTATCGCCCTTGAAGACAGGAACATTAATAACTGGAAGCTTAATGATGATTACATCTTATTATTGCTGGCAGAAGTTAAGAAAAGCACGATCTATGCCGATTATATGGCAAATACCAAAAATGATTTTGAAGAAGACAAACAGTTTGCTGTTGATATTTTTACCGAAATCATTGCGCCTAATGAAAAGCTGTACGATTACCTGGAGGATCATAAATTAACGTGGGTAGATGATATTCCATTAGTGAATACTGAAATCGTAAAACAACTGAAACAGATTAAGCAATCCGGAGAAAATATCTTTTTTGTGTCCCGGTTGTATAAGGATTCCGATGATAAGGAGTTTATTCGAAGCCTATTTCGTAAAACGATCCTCAATGAAGCTGAATTAACGAAAGAATTTATTGATAAAACACCCAACTGGGATGCGGACAGGATTGCAGAAATTGATACGATCATTTTGAAAATGGCGATCTGTGAATTCCTGAAATTCCCATCTATTCCGGTTAAAGTTACGATTAATGAATACCTGGAAATCGCTAAAGAGTATTCCACACCAAAGAGCAGTATCTTCATCAATGGGATACTGGATAATCTTATTAAGGAATATCAGGCAGAAAATAAATTAAGTAAAACCGGAAGAGGTTTAATGTAATCCCTAATAATTAATAGTATGATTAGAAAATCTTTATGTTTGTTAGCATTTGGAGCGTTAATTTTAACGGCTTCGTGTAAAGATAATGCAGCAAGTAAAATAGACGAGACAAATCTGAAAGCTTCTGAAGAAAGAGAAGCGCAATCGGGTAAATTTCCAGTGGTGGAATTTGCGGAGAAAGAGCACGATTTCGGAACCATCAATGAAGGTGATAAAGTAGAAACGGTATTTAAAGTGAAAAACATCGGTGATGCAGACCTTTTGATTATTGATGCCAAAGGAAGCTGTGGCTGTACCGTTCCGGAATTCCAAAAAACACCGATTAAACCGGGAGAAACGACTGATATGAAAGTGTCTTTCGATTCTAATGGAAAACCAGGGCAGCAACAAAAATCAGTTACGCTGACTACCAATACTGCTTCAGGAACTGAACAGGTAATTATTAAAGCAACCGTAACGCCAAAAGCTGGCGGAATAGGTGTAGCAACTCCTGCAGCATCAAATACAACAAAATAAAATAATATTATGGATCAAGTAATTAAATTTGCACCCTACCTTTTAATGTTCGCTGTAGTCTATTTCTTAATGATTTTACCGCAACAGAAAAAAGCAAAACAAGAAAAAAATTTCGAAAGCGATTTAAAAACCGGTGATAAAATCATTACAAAAAGTGGTCTTCACGGGAAAATTTCTGAACTTGGAGAAACTACAATCGTAATTGAAACTATGTCTGGAAAATTGAAATTAGAGCGTTCTGCTATTTCAATGGAAATGACAAAAAGACTCAATACACCAGTAGTTAAAAAATAAAAAAAAGCTTCAGGATATTCCTGAAGCTTTTTTTGGATATCAAACCCCAGGCTATACTACTATAGCCTGGGGTTTTGTTTTATTTTTTAGTAGCTGTGATCTCAGCAATCTTCACAATTACTTCAACGGCTTTCTGCATACTTTCTACAGGAACATATTCGTATTTTCCATGGAAATTATGGCCGCCAGCAAAAATATTAGGGCAGGGAAGCCCTTTGTATGACAGCTGACAACCGTCTGTGCCACCGCGAATAGGTTTGATCAGGGGTTTGATACCCAATTCTTTCATTGCCTGTTCTGCAATATCCACAATATGGATTACCGGCTCTACTTTTTCTTTCATATTGTAATACTGATCTTTGATTTCAGTAGTTACGATGTCTTCACCAAATTGTTTTGCAAATTTCTTGTTTATTTTTTTGGTGATCTTATGCAGGAGTTCTTTTCTTTTTTCGAATTTCCTTTTATCATGATCCCTGATGATCAGTTCCAAAACGGTTTCTTCGATTTCACCCTTGATGTGGTGCACATGAAAGAAGCCTTCATAACCTCGTGTTCTTTCCGGCACTTCTTCTTTTGGCAGTTTTGAGATGAATTTATTGGCAATCAACATGGAGTTGATCATTTTGCCTTTTGCATAACCTGGGTGTACACTTTTGCCTTTAAAGGTAATCTTGGCACCTGCAGCATTAAAGTTTTCATATTCGAGTTCACCAATCTGGCTACCATCCATAGTATAAGCACATTCAGCACCGAATTTCTCTACATCAAATTTATGGGCGCCACGCCCAATTTCTTCATCCGGAGTAAAACCAATCCTGATTTTTCCGTGTTTGATTTGTGGGTTTTTTACCAAAAATTCCATTGCAGTAACAATTTCGGTAATTCCCGCTTTATCATCAGCACCCAGAAGTGTTGTTCCGTCAGTCGTAATCAGGGTTTGTCCTTTGTATTGTAGCAGGTCGCTGAAATAGTTTGGGGATAATATAATATTCAGTTCCTTGTTCAGGACGATATCTCCTCCATCATAATTAGGGATGATCTGAGGTTTTACATTGGCTCCGGTAAAATCAGGGGTAGTGTCAAAATGAGAGATGAATCCTATAACGGGAACATCGTGATCTACATTGGAAGCCAGTGTTGCCATAATATAGGCGTTTTCGTCAATAGTAACTTCGGTTAATCCAATGGCTTTTAATTCGTCAACCAACTGATTGGCTAAATCCCATTGTTTGGCTGTACTGGGTGTAGTGTCTGAACTGGCGTCAGATTCCGTATCCACAGTTACATAACTGATGAAACGGTCTATAATGTGCTGCATAGTTTTTATTTAAATAATGAAGCACAAAGTTACGATTTATTTGAATTTTTAGGAGGGTAATTTCCGTTGATTTTGGGAGAGCTTTACGATCAGGCGGTAAGGATATGAAGTTCTTTTTCGATATTTTGCCGTGCCTGCTGTTCATAACGCGCATAGAAATAATCGCTTTTAAAAATCCTGTTCATGTCCAGAAAATGATTCAGTACTTTCCTACGGCCGATCTTGAATAGTATTTCAGGATAAAATGTATATTCTTTTTGTATTTGCTCGGTGTATTTGAGGTAAGTGTCCCAGGAACTTCCCAATATGCAAAGGTCGGCATCCGTAAGGAAATTAGTGTCAGGGTCGATTTCGAGGCGATGCCCTTTCGTTGCCATGATCTGGTTGCCGCATTTCAGGACTTTTTCGGTAGGATAGCCTAATGTTTTGAGTTTTTCAATGGCTTTTTCTGCACTTTTAATCTCATTGTCACGCCGGGAGGAAATGTAGACAAAGTCATGATAGAAAACCGTGAATAGTAAAGTATCCCAGTCGACAATGTGTTTTTTTATGGGTTCCAGTTCTGCAAGCATCATTTCCAGATGCTGTAATGTATGGTAATAGCGGCTTTTGGAAGAATAGGTGTCTTCTATCTCTTTCCATAATTTTTCTGCATGTACCGGGTTATCTTTATAGCGTAGGACTAAATCGATAAATATAGTTTTGAGCATATATTCTGAGGCTTTAAGAGTATAAATTTAATTTATAATTTCAGTAAAAAAATATAAAATTATGATAAAAAAAGCCTTAGTTCCGAAGAATAAGGCTTTTGCAAATTAGCACAGCACTAAGTTAGGCTTTTTTCTGATGAAGTGGGAAGCGTGATGCCATTCGTTTGTATTCTGTCGTATTCGCGATACTGAATACAATCGTTTTTAGATTCTTTACAGTTCTGGTACGGAATACTATCATTACTCAATACTATTTTATATTTTTGCCGCACACAACAACACTATCTATGTACAAATCATTACTGCGTCCGGTTCTTTTTAAATTTGATCCTGAAAAAATTCATCATTTTACGTTTTCGTTAGTCCGTTTTACCTATAAGATTCCGGGAATACGCCAATTGCTGAACAGCCTGTATGAAGTGCATAGCCCATTATTGGAAACCGAAGTTTTTGGTTTGAAATTTAAAAATCCAGTGGGGCTTGCGGCTGGATTTGATAAAGATGCCAAACTGTATAAAGAGCTTTCCAACCTTGGTTTTGGGTTCATAGAAATTGGGACATTAACTCCGAAAGCACAGGAAGGCAATCCAAAACAGCGGCTGTTCCGCCTTCGCGAAGACAGTGCAATCATCAACCGGATGGGATTTAATAATGGCGGTGTTTTGGAAGCTGTGGAGCGACTGAGAAAAAATAATGGGGTGCTGATTGGCGGTAATATTGGAAAGAATAAAGTGACCGCGAATGAAGAGGCTGTTTCGGATTATGAGATCTGTTTTGATGCGCTTTATGACGTGGTAGATTATTTTGTAGTGAATGTAAGTTCTCCAAATACACCCAATTTAAGGGCTTTACAGGATAAAGAACCGCTGACTCAATTATTGCAGACACTACAGCAAAAAAATCTGCTGAAGCCGAAACAAAAGCCTATTTTATTAAAAATTGCTCCGGATTTAACCGATGAACAGTTGCTTGACATTATTGATATTGTAAAAGAAACTGGTATTTCGGGTGTAATTGCAACCAATACTACAATCTCCAGGGAAGGATTACAATCGGCCAACCGGGAGGAAATGGGAGGCTTAAGTGGGAAGCCACTTGGGAAAAGAGCGACGGAAGTGATTCGGTTCCTGTCCGAAAAAAGCAATAAATCGTTTCCTATTATTGGTGTCGGCGGTATTCATTCTGCTGATGATGCGCTGGAAAAACTGGAAGCTGGGGCTAGTTTGGTACAACTTTATACCGGATTTATATATGAAGGCCCGGCTTTAATCAAGCAGATTAACCGCAAGATTATTCAAAAAAAACTGGCAAAGTAGAGCTGTTCCAATAGCAACCCCGAAACTGATCAGTGTTCCGATCAGTACATATTCGGTAAGCTTACGATCCCGGGCCATACGAAGATCCCCAAAACGGAAGATGGATTTGGCTCCTAATAGAAAACCAGTAGCTTCGAAATGTCCGGTAAGGATAAAACATAAAACAAATAAACGTTCTAAAATACCGATGTAATTCCCTGTATTTTGTAAGGAATAATCATCGGTATTGTTTTCTGGCGTCCAGATGGAAATGATATTTTTAATCAGGATGGAAGAGGGGTTGGTCAGAAAAAGCCCTGCAGTGCTAATAATCCAGAATTGATTTTGCATGAGGGGCTCCAATTCGAAGTAGTCATGATTCCATAAAAAAGTAATTCCAATGATTACCGCAAGATGCAATGCCTGATCCACCAAAAACCAACGTCTTTTATTCTGAGGATTTTGGTATTCCAGTTTTGCCCAGTCAATTATACCATGTACTACGGCGAGCAATAACGCATACGGCCCAAAATCCAATTCAAAAACAAATAGCCACGCCAGCGCACCATGCAGGAGGCAATGCAGGTATAAATACAGGCTTTTTCCTTTGTTGCGTTCTTTATCCGCAACCCAGGAATTCGGTTGTAAAAGGAAGTCGCCTAAAAGATGTGCTAAAAAGAGTTTGATAAAGAGAATCATACTGTCAAGGTTTTAATTTTTGCAGCGTAAAAGGCATCTACTTCCATGATCAGGTCAAAATTTGCTCTTGATCTCCTTCGGCTTACGGCTGCCTGATTAATATTTAAAAGCATTCCTATTTCTTCCTGTGATAGCGATTGATTCCGAATGGTGGTGATAACAAATTCAGCTGATTGCTGCAGCCAATGGTCCATGATGGTCAATGCCAGGCGAAGCATCAGGTTCATTTCTTTGTCGAAATCAGTAGTTCCGGAATTGACTGTCAGTGTCGTTTTTTGTTTTTTTAGTGTTTCAAATGATTCTCCCGAATGGATAAAAGCAGTCCCATTGCTTTCAGATATTTTTTTTCCGGTATATTTCTTATCTCCAATGCCGATACTCATCCGGACATCCATTTTTAGGCTTTTCAGTAAGGCTTTGATCTCAATAGCAACCAATAAAGCTTCTTCCGGATTGTGTACTTCCAGTTGGAATTCATCACCGCGGTAGATTTCCCAGTCCGTAGGATTTTCCCCAAAAGTATGGAGTAATGCTTTCAATTTCTCGATCCATGCTTCCGAAGGTACTTTGCGGGAATTGATAATATCACCTGTGATTATACTTGTCATGCTTCAAATATAGTTAAATTTTAAATCAATTTTTGTTTTGTAATTGTCTCTAATTAAGAATTTTACCTATATTGGGTATTGAAATGGAGCAATTATATACTACTAAATTACGTAATATATTTAAATATTACCTTATTGTGTAATATATTTAATTATTACCGAATTATGTAATATTTTAAATTGTTTTTTTTGTGTAGGGAATTAACAAAAAACGATTTCGTAAAATCCAATTCTTTAGTATCTTTGGTTCGATATGGAACACGTTAAAATCATCGAATGTCCGAGAGATGCCATGCAGGGTATCAAAGCCTTTATCCCCGCCCAGAAAAAAGCAGATTATATCCAATCCCTTTTACGTGTTGGTTTCGATACAATTGACTTCGGAAGTTTTGTGTCTGCTAAAGCAATTCCTCAAATGCAGGATACAGCCGAAGTACTATCAAAACTGGACCTGTCAAGAACCACCAGTAAATTATTAGCGATTATTGCCAATACACAGGGGGCATCAGCTGCGGCCAGTCATGAAGAAATCCAGTATTTAGGGTATCCTTTTTCAATATCAGAAAACTTCCAGATGCGTAATACGCATAAAACGATAGCGGAATCACTTATTACGCTCGAAGAAATATTAAATATTGCTGACAGCTCGAATAAAGAAGTTGTGGCTTATTTATCTATGGGATTTGGAAATCCGTATGGTGATCCATGGAATGTAGATATTGTCGGGGAGTGGACTCAGAAATTATCCGGTATGGGCGTAAAAATACTTTCGTTGTCAGACACTGTAGGAAGTTCTACTCCAGACGTGATTGATTATTTGTTCTCTAACCTTATTCCTGAATATCCCGGAATTGAATTTGGTGCCCATCTGCACACTACACCCGAAAAATGGTTTGAGAAAATAGATGCCGCTTACAAGGCTGGATGCCGCCGTTTTGATGGAGCCATCCAGGGATTTGGAGGCTGTCCTATGGCGAAAGATGACCTTACAGGCAATATGCCGACCGAAAAAATGCTATCTTATTTTACGACTGTAAAAGCGAATACGGAAACCAGTCCGATGAGTTTTGAGAGTTCTTATAATGAAGCAACAAAGTTGTTTGGTGAATTTCATTAAATAGTCCCGATAGCGATTTTCTTTTCCTTTACATAAGCGGAAGGTGTCATGCCATGTATTTTTTTAAAATACTGGTTGAAAGATGCTTTGTTACTGAATCCGGATTCCATACAAATGGAAAGCAATGAGATCTTTTGTGCTTTCTGGAGCTGTTGATCCAAATGTGTGGTTACTTCCTGAATCCTATAGGTGTTTAGGAATTCATAAAATGTTTTTTTGCCGTATACATTTAGGGCTTCGGAAATATAATGACGGTTGCTTCCCAGCCGAATCGCCAGTACGTCCACATTCAGATTTTTATTTTTATAGACTTTTTGTTCCTTAAAAAGGCTTTCCAGAGCAGTATAAAGTACATTGTGCTGTGTGGCGTTCAATAATAGCTTTCTTTTTGAAATAGGGCGTGGAACAGGCATCGGGAGCTTTTGGTATAATAAAGCGCCAAATATAATAGTAGTCATATAAAGGTATTATTATTCCTGTGTTAAGAAATAGGAACTCTTTTAACTTTAGTTTCTGAGCCGTAGGTCGCGCAGGTCATGGGAAATAATCATATTGTCATATAGGTCTTCTGGGGACAGGAAGTAATCGGTAAGGTCTGGATGTAAAGGGTTATGTGTTATTGTTTTAATGAAAAAAACGATAGTATTCGCGACTATATGGCCTTCGATGATTGTTCTTAGAGTATAGTGTTTTAGTACAATATAATCGGCCTGTGTTCCTTTGTATCCATCGTAATCCATATTCAGTATCCAAAGTGTCCCGTTGCTAAAATGGCCTTCGTGTAATAGGGCCTCGTATAAAAGTGTACCCTTTTCATTGTAGTGCCGGATGGTACCATCCAGGTGCCCTTTGTGTGTGCGATAGGAAAAACGTACTTTGCTATTGGGATAAAAGCGTGTGACCTGTCTACTCTCATTATCCTGAATAATTTCTTCTTGCTGGATGTAGTTATTTACCGCATTTTGAATTTTAGTAATCTTGCCGTTGGTGTAAAAAGTACGAATGTAATGCCGGTTGGAAAAATAAAACCGGGTAGCACTACCATTTTGGGGTAGGTTATTTACAAATGTCAAACGGGATGCTACTTTTCCATTGAAATCATAATAAACGACATCTCCTTTTTTTGTAAGGAGCGTGTCATTGCTTTGTGCATTTAGGAATTGAACCGCTGACAGGAATAACAATAATAGGCTATTTTTCATGGGTAAAATCAATGCTGCCGGGTTTTTCAGCAGCATCGAAGTTACAAATATTAATCTTCCAGCACCACTATGGGCTGGTTATTTTTCAGGCGATCCGTTACCACATCCCGTAACATCCAGTCATGCCAGCTGAAAACATCCTCTATTTCAAGGTCTTCTTCGGCTATTAGACAGTCTTCATGCAGTAGATCTTCCAATAATTCCCGATCAAAAACGGTCTCCGGATCTGTAGTGAAAAATTCTTTGAAGGACATAAAACCATTTGGTTTGTAGTCTTCAATGCTATCTTCATCACAGAAAAAATTGGATACAACTACCTTGTTTTCCTCCAGGAACCGATCGCGATCATAATAATATTCATTGGTAGCGATAAAAGTATGCATGTTGACATGCCCCTGTATGCTTAGGGTTCCGGAATTATTATCGCCCCAAAACAGGCCATGTATGTTCAGGTTGCCACATACGTAAATCTCCTGCCCGCCAACGACAATATTGGCAGCATCCAAATTGCCCAATACAATGAGGCTTGCGGCGTCTTCAGTATTGTTGCACCAGATATTATTGGCCTTCATGTGGCCGGTAACAATTAATTTGCCGATAAGCTGCTCCTGGTTCCTGATGTGGGAAAGAATGCAATGATTGGCCAGTAATGTATCGAGATTAAGATTATGGCATTCGAAATCACCCTCAATTAGAAGTATGGTTTCTGGTGTGCCATTGTTGAGTTTGTTGTGGTTTGCCGCCCAGCTTTTTGGCGGTAAGAGGTCTTCGATTTCAGAAATTTTTTTTAAGTGCATTATAAAAGTAGTATTGGGCTCTGGGGCACAGAGTGTGGTTAAGTATTTTAGATTTGGGAGGGGCAAAGGGAGGAATGGGCTATTCCTGTTCCAGTTTTATAGTTGGTGTGTTGTAACTTTCAAGACTTAGTAGGGTGTTGTCGTATAATTCTTCAGGAGCGATTTTATGGGGCATCATAAATTCAGCGGCTGATGTAGTACTGACAGTAGGTACAGCTATGAGTTGATTGGTTGCATCTTTGATAATACGTACGTAATCAGTCTTTTTAGATCCCGAGTTGGACAGCCAGATTTCTCCGGAGACTAAGGTGCCATCATAAAATTCAGCTTCATAAAGTTTTAGACCTTTTTTTGAATAATAGACCACTTTTCCATCCAGGTAATTTTTAGCTATTTGATATTCAAACTTAGGTTGTTCATTATCGTAAAACCGGGTGACCGTATAACTTTCTTCAAGGTTAAAAATCTGGCGCTCCTGTATTTTGTAGTTTTGGAATGTACTGATTTCATATATTTTCCCAGCTTCGTAGCTCGTTTGTATGAAATTTACAGCAGTGATGAATTCGGTGGCAGTACCAACAATAGGAATGCCTTTTTTATAAAGCACTTTGGAGAAAGGGGCACCGGACTTAGTATAAAAAGTGATTTCTCCTTCCAGTCGATTATTTTTGTACGGCAGATAGAGTTGTAGTATACCGTCCTGATCATAATACGTTTTATGGTGTAAAATGCCTTTTTTGTATTCGGGCTTGCCGAGTTGTGCTGCCTTTGCTATAAAATCGGAAGCATTAAACGTCTTATTTTTGAAAGCTTGTAAGACTTCGGATCCGTTGTCCTTGTCGCTATTGATTTTTGAGGCTTCCCCCTGTGCAAAAAGAAGACTTCTGGGAACTAATAATGCAATTAAAAGTAATGTGTGTTTCATAATGAGTGTAATACTATATTTTTTCTTTCGATCAGGATCGGTTTGGTGTTGATGTAATAAAAAATTAGCCAACTTTAAAAAGGGCTTGCTTCTGGCTCTTTTTAAGTAATGGACAACAACGGAGCATTTAGAAAGAATAACATTCGGGAAAACGATATGTCATACGTTTCGGTTACCGATGGTTATCCAACAGCAATGCAATATAGTAGTGGGTGTTTATGAATGAATTTTAAATCCTTCATAGTAATTCTCTTCTTGATGCCTTGGCGGGGGATGCTTCGGACAGTCAAAAATAGTTGCATAATGCGAACTGGGCGCGAAATTACACATTTATTTATGAAATACCAAAAAGGATGTTTTCTGTATTTTGCTTAAAAGTAAGCCTTATAACAGCGTATTGTTGCAGTTTGTGATTTTGTACTGTATGACAAAATGAGAGGGCAATAGCATATAACATCAATATTAGGATCAGAAAAGAAAGAGGAAGATGCAATTTATTTGCTTTAGACTGGGCGAATTTATACAGCGCAAAACGCTCTTTCCAACACTATTGTTTTATTCTGTAAATAACTGCGGTTTATGTACTTATTTCTCCTGAAATTTACTTATATTTGCACGCAATTTAACTACAAATTGCAACAATGAAAGCACATAACGATAAAATCATCGGTGAAGGATTAACTTACGATGATGTTCTTCTGGTTCCCAACTATTCAGAAGTACTTCCCAGAGAAGTAAGTATCAAATCAAAATTTTCCCGTAATATTACTTTAAACGTACCAATTGTTTCCGCAGCTATGGATACTGTTACCGAAAGCGCAATGGCTATCGCTATGGCTCAGGAAGGTGGTATTGGGGTTTTACATAAAAACATGACTATTGAGCAGCAGGCTGCTAAAGTACGCAAGGTAAAAAGAGCGGAATCCGGAATGATTATCGATCCGGTAACACTGCCTTTATCTTCTACAGTAGCGGATGCTAAAAATGTAATGAAAGAATTTGGCATCGGAGGTATTCCGATTGTAGATGAAGCTAAAGTACTGAAAGGGATTGTTACTAATCGTGACCTTCGCTTTGAAAAAAACAACAGCCGTCCAATTGTAGAGGTAATGACCAGCGAAAACCTGGTTACTGTTGCCGAGGGAACTTCTTTGGAAGAAGCAGAAGTTATCCTGCAAGGCCATAAAATTGAAAAATTACCGGTAGTAAATACCAAATACGAATTAGTAGGACTGATTACCTTCCGTGATATTACGAAACTTACCCAAAAACCAATTGCGAATAAAGATGTTTACGGACGTTTGCGTGTTGCGGCTGCTATTGGTGTAACCGGAGATGCTGTAGAACGTGCAGAAGCGCTGGTAGGAGCTGGTGTAGATGCAATCATTATCGATACGGCACACGGGCATACTCAGGGCGTTGTGAATGTATTGAAACTCGTTAAGAGCAAATTCCCGGATGTTGATGTAATCGTAGGTAATATCGCGACGCCGGAAGCCGCTAAATATTTAGTAGAAAATGGGGCAGATGGTGTAAAAGTAGGAATTGGGCCCGGATCAATCTGTACGACCCGTGTGGTAGCAGGCGTTGGTTTTCCTCAGTTCTCTGCAGTACTTGAAGTGGCTGCTGCGATAAAAGGCAGTGGTGTTCCGGTAATTGCCGATGGTGGAATCCGTTATACCGGTGATATTCCAAAAGCAATTGCTGCGGGAGCGGACTGTGTAATGTTGGGTTCGCTTTTAGCAGGGACAAAAGAATCACCTGGAGAAACTATTATTTTCGAAGGGCGTAAATTTAAATCCTATCGTGGAATGGGGTCAGTAGAAGCGATGAAAGAAGGATCTAAAGACCGTTATTTCCAGGATGTAGAAGATGATGTTAAAAAACTGGTACCGGAAGGAATTGTAGGAAGGGTACCTTATAAAGGGGAACTGAACGAAAGTATGCTGCAGTTCATCGGTGGATTACGTGCCGGTATGGGCTACTGTGGTTCTAAAGATATTCCAACCTTACAGGAAACAGGGCGTTTTGTACGCATCACGGCCAGTGGTATCAATGAAAGCCATCCACATGACGTTACTATTACAAAAGAAGCACCGAATTATTCCAGATAATAAGCCGTATAGCTCATATAAAAAAAGCCTGAAATTATTTTCAGGCTTTTTTTATATCACGCAGGAAATACTTCTGCTATTCTTTTTTTGTCTCCAACAATCCATAAAATGTCGTTTCGTTCCAGCATGAGGTGTGATTCCGGATTGAGGATCCGTTCCCCGTTCCGTTCGATACCAACAATGAGGCCGCCGGTTTTTTCACGCAGCTGGGACTGTCGTATGTCTTTACCAATGAATTCCTCATCGGTAAGCTCAATTTGGCGTAAAACGATCTGGACATCTGCAACTGATTTGGGAATTTCAATTTCGTTTTGATCCAGGTAGGATTTGAAATTCTGAACCTGTTCGTCACTACCGATGACACAAATTTCATCACCTGGGAAAAGACGCTCATTTCGGGTGGGAACATAAATCATGATTTCCCCCCTTTTAATAAAGGCAATATTAACGCCCAGTTCTTCCCGTATTTTAAGATCCTGCAATTTTTTTCCGGCAAGATTGGATTCTTTGGCAATCATAAAATTAGCCATGTGTCCATCCCAGGGGGTAAGGTCATTCCTGCTTTTTTGGGCTTCTGCAATTTCACGATCGTGGAAATTTTTCAGGAAGTGTTTTTCAATCCGGTAGTATTGTGCATGCAGTTGTTTGGGCAAAAGAAAATACACAGACATTGCTACAACCAGTGCAATAAAGGCCACTATAGGCGAAAAGAAATTATTAAGCAGAAATCCTACAAAAAAGAGTGCCAATGCAATGCGGATAAAAATCAGCATTAGTAAAGGGCCACGATATTTGCGTTCTTTTTCCAGGGCTTCCATTGCTTTGTCTGCTAATTTCCGGAAGGATAAAGCCCAAAGGAATGGGGCTAATATAATTAAGGTAATGAGGGCACCGGCAGCATTTCCAAACTTCGAATCAGCAACCATTGGCAAAATATACCTGTTGGAAAGCAGAATGATGGCAATGATAATAACAGAGTTGATAACGATTTGAATCAATTGTGCCTTTAGTACCAGTTGCCAGTTGCTTTTGGATTTGAGCGACTGGGAGTTTGTACTGTAATTGGCGATATTGGAAACCCATTTTTCGGGTAATAATTGTTCTATTTTATTGTACACCGGAATCGACATCTTGATCATGAAAGGCGTCGTGAATGTGGTTACGGCAGATACAGCTACTACAATGGGGTAAAGAAAGTCACTGGTCACATTGAGGGTCATACCCAATGTTGCAATGATAAAGGAGAATTCCCCGATTTGCGCCAGGCTCATACCGGATTGTACCGATTGTTTTAACGGTTGTCCGGAGATCAATGCGCCGGCAGTAGTACTGAATGTTTTTCCAAAGATTGTAATCAGCGTAATGATAAGTACCGGAATGGCATATTCTACAAGGGCATCCGGATTGATCAGCATCCCGACGGATACAAAAAAGACAGCACCAAAAAGATCTTTTACTGGTTTTATAAGGTGTTCAATACGTTCTGCCTGTGTGGTTTCGGCAATAATGGATCCCATGATAAACGCACCCAATGCAGGTGAAAACCCGGCTTTGGTAGCTAAAATAACCATCATAAGGCACAATGCTAATGAGGTTATCAACAGGGTTTCTTCATTGAGTAGGTTTTTTGCCTTTTTCAATAAGGTAGGGATAAAAAAGATACCACCGATAAACCATAAGATCAGGAAAAACAGGAGTTTTAAAACGGATTCGACCAGTTCGGAGCCGGAAAACTGCTGGCTGACGGAAATAGTAGAGAGAAGGACCATGAGGAGAATGGCTACGATATCTTCAACAATCAGGGCACCAAATACAATTCCGGCAAACTTTTTTCCTTTGACATTTAATTCGTCAAAGGCCCTTAATATGATGGTAGTGGAGGACATGGATAAAATTGCCCCCAAAAAAATACTGTCCATTTGGGACCAGCCCATCCATTGACCGGTCAGGTAGCCCAGGAATATCATCGTGACAATCTGGGTGATAGCAGTAATCGAGGCAGTGCCGCCGACTTTCATGAGTTTTTTAAAACTGAATTCAAGCCCCAGGCTGAAAAGGAGGAAAATAACCCCAATTTCAGCCCAAACCTCAACGCTGTGTATTTCCTTTACAGAAGGAAAAAAAAGAAAATGCGGACCAGCTAAAAATCCGGCTACCAGGTACCCCAAAACGAGGGGCTGCCTGATTTTTTTAAACAGTAAAACCGAAACTCCGGCAGTCATTAGTATTAAACCCAAATCGCTGATTAAAGGATATAAGTGATGTGTAGTATCCACTAATTGTTCTACAGGGGTCATAGGCGTTTTGCTGTTTTTTTATGTTGTAATCCCTAAGTAATTGCTGGGAGTAATATGTAATAATTCTTTTTTGATCGCATCCGATACATCCAGTGTATTGATGAAATTGTGGATTGCTTTTTTGTCAATCGCTTCATTAGTACGGGTTAGGCCTTTTAGGGCTTCGTACGGATTTGGATATGCTTCTCTTCTCAGGATGGTCTGAATTGCTTCTGCTACTACAGCCCAGTTTTTTTCCAGGTCTTCTGCAAACTTATCAGCATTCAGCAATAATTTATTCAATCCTTTGAGGGTCGCTTCAAAAGCAATCAGCGTATGGCCAAACGGCACACCAATATTTCGCAATACCGTACTGTCCGTTAAATCGCGTTGCAATCTGGAAATCGGTAATTTTGCAGATAGGTGCTCAAAAATTGCATTGGCAATACCAAGATTTCCTTCGGAGTTTTCAAAATCAATAGGGTTTACTTTATGTGGCATAGCAGAAGAACCAATTTCACCCGCTTTGATTTTTTGCTTGAAATATTCCATTGAGACATACGTCCAGATATCACGATCAAGGTCGATGATAATGGTATTAATACGTTTCAGGGCATCAAAAAAGGCAGCAAAGTGGTCGTAATGCTCAATCTGTGTGGTAGGATAGGAATGTTTAAGGCCTAATGTGCCTTCTACAAAATCACCACCGAATTTTTTCCAGTCAATCTGTGGGTATGCCACGTGGTGTGCATTGAAATTTCCGGTCGCACCACCAAATTTAGCCGCAAACGGAACATTGAAAAGCAGGCGCATCTGTTCTTCGATACGTTCTACAAAAACACCAATTTCTTTTCCCAAACGGGTTGGAGAAGCCGGTTGGCCGTGAGTTCTGGCCAGCATCGGTACATCGGCCCATTCCGTGCTTAGTTCTTTTAATCGTGCTACCACTGCAATCAGGGATTTCAGGTAGACATTTTCAAAAGCTTCTTTAGCAGAAAGTGGAATTGCGGTATTATTAATATCCTGGGAAGTAAGCCCAAAATGGATGAATTCTTTATAGGCTGACAATCCTAACGCTTCAAAAGCATCTTTGATGAAATATTCCACCGCTTTTACATCGTGATTAGTTGTCTTTTCGGTTTCTTTGATGGCAGTGGCATCTGCTTCTGAAAAATCAGTATAGATTTTACGCAGTGGGCCAAAAAAGGAAGGGTCAACATTTTTCAATTGAACCAACGGTATTTCGCATAAAGCAATGAAATATTCTACTTCGACCTGTACCCGGTATTTGATCAGTGCAAACTCTGAAAAATAAGGAACAAGGGATTCCGTTTTGCTTCGATAACGACCGTCAATAGGCGAAATAGCGTTTAATTCGTTCAGTAACATAAGTAAATAGATGTGTGTTTTTTATAATATTGCGAATATAACGTTTCTGGGTGAAGTATAAAAGTCTGGAGGATTGATATTTTGAAAAAAACCGCCTGAAAACGTATTTTATTTTAAAATGAATAGCCGTATTTTGCAACACAAGCAAAAAACATGGAAACCATCCCAAAAATACTGATTATCGGGTTCGTATGGCCTGAACCGAATTCTTCTGCAGCCGGCAGCCGGATGTTACAGCTGATCGCTATTTTCAGGGAACAGGGCTATGATATTACTTTTGCCAGTGCAGCGGCAGATAGTGATTTTATGGCAGATATTACAACGCTTGGGGTACATAAGGAATCGATAGTGCTCAATTGCAGTAGCTTTGACCGTTTTGTGCAGGAACTGAATCCCTCCATTGTGTTGTTTGACCGTTTTATGAGTGAAGAGCAGTTTGGATGGCGTGTGGCTGAAAACTGCCCGGATGCGCTTCGCATACTGGATACCGAAGACCTTCATTGCCTGCGGCTTGCCCGGCAGAAAGCAGTGAAGGAAAACCGGGAATTCCGGGAAGCTGACCTGTTTTCGGATACTGCCAAACGGGAGATTGCAAGTATCTACCGTAGCGATTGTACACTGATGATTGCCACGGAAGAAATGACCATTTTACAGCAGCAATTCAAAATTGATTCTGCCCTTTTATACTATTTGCCCTTGTTTGCAGAAGTAGATGAAGCGGCACAGGATGCATGGCCGGATTTTGAAGAACGTTCCGATTTTATCTTTATTGGCAACTTCCTTCATGAACCCAATTGGAATGCGGTACAATACCTTAAAGAAACTATTTGGCCACTGATTTCGAAAGAATTACCAAAAGCAGTTTTGAAAATCTATGGCGCGTATCCATCCCAAAAAGTGCTGCAACTCCATGCCCCGAAACAGCATTTTCTGATTGAAGGGCGGGCCGCTGATGCGTTGCAGGTGGTACGCAATGCGCGGGTTATGCTGGCTCCCTTGCGCTTTGGAGCGGGAATTAAAGGTAAGTTGCTTGAAGCGATGCAGTGTGGTACACCCAGTGTGACCACTACGATTGGTGCTGAATCAATGCGTGCAGGGGAACCTTGGAATGGAAGTGTGGTTGATGATCCAAAGGAATTTGCGGCAGCGGCAGTAGCCTTGTATCAGGATGGGGCAATATGGCAGCAGGCACAGGAAAATGGAATTACTATTTTAAAAACGCACAATAATAAGGCTTTATATGTTCCGGATTTTATAACGCGGATCAAATTGCTGCAACAGGAATTGAAAATGCACCGGCACCATAATTTCATCGGTTCGCTATTACAACATCACACGCTAAATAGTACCAAATATATGGCCCGTTGGATTGAGGCTAAAAATAAACCTTAAGCTTTTAGGGAGTACTTCTCGCGTGAGGGAGTGCAGCGGCATCCTTTTGGGCCTGTACAAAATATTCTTTTTCCAAGATGAGGATTGCCCAAAAGATACAGCGGAAAGCCCGACCTGCTGCGGGAGCCAATAGAAAGCTCCCGCAGCAGGGGACGCCCACACCCCGATGCTACACTATTCCCCGCAATTCCACATTGTTTTTTGGCAAATAATTATCAGTGCTGTTTCTTTTTTTCCTTTACTTTAGAGGTGTTCGTAGTGAAATAGTGGGCTGTTGTGATTTATCGGCATCATTTTTATACTACAGTAGTGTTTAACCCCAAAAAATAAATAGGATGAAAAAGATAGTAGTATTGGCGCTTTTAGCCTTCGGATTGCAGATGAATGCAGGAACTGTAGGGTCAATTGTTTTCCCACATAAAGCACACCATCAGGAGAAGCAATACAAAAAAATAGAGGTGTCTGAAGTTTCCAAGGAAGCGTTGGCGCAAATTAAAAAACATTATGGAAATTACCAGATTTCTGAAGCAGCAGTAGCGGCAGATGGAGAATACAAACTGGTATTGGTTAAAGATAATATGCCCACAACGGTTACTTTTTCTGCGCAGGGAGA
Organism: Flavobacterium kingsejongi; assembly: GCF_003076475.1. Taxonomy (NCBI): domain Bacteria; kingdom Pseudomonadati; phylum Bacteroidota; class Flavobacteriia; order Flavobacteriales; family Flavobacteriaceae; genus Flavobacterium; species Flavobacterium kingsejongi. Next base: position 2,530,122 of record NZ_CP020919.1, read on the forward strand.
AATGATTAAAATACTTAATTAAAGGTAAAAGGTGAGAAGTAAAAGGTAAAGTGTATGTGTATTCGATAGTAGTTACGCAGACAAACAGGCTTACTACTAATCCTTAGTACAGCCTTATACAATAAAAGCCGGAAGTTCCGGCTTTTATTGTATAACAGTTTTTTTTTCTTATTTCAGCATTTTGTCCTCTTTCATTTATCGCTTACCTCATTATTGCCGTTTCCCCTGGCAAAAAGCACAATGCTCCTTTACCGGGCATAATTCATGTTTGGGATGGGTGGGGCGGCAAATGTCACGCCCTAAAAAAGACATGGCCATTCCTATTTCCTGCCACATCCTTTTGGGTAAGGCCTGCATCAGTTCTTTTTCGATTTTATTCGCCTCCTTGCTTTTGGCAATACCAAGGCGTGGTGCTACACGGACTACATGTAAATCGACCATGATTCCTTCGGGTGGTACTCCGGCCTCTCTTAGGATCACATTCGCTGATTTACGGCCAATACCTTTCAGTGCCGTAAGTCCCGACATTGTAAGCGGAATATTTTTATCCTCCTGTACCGTGTCTGCAATCTCTAATAACCATCCTGCTTTATTATCAAAAAAACGAACTTTTCCAATCAGGGGTTCCAGGGTTGATTTGTCGGCTTTGGTAAGGGATTTCATGGTTGGGAATTTTTTAAACAACTCCGGTGCCAGTTCATTGATATGCTTGTCAGAATCCTGTGCAGAAAGCACCACCATTACCATCAGTTGATAAATGTTCTGATAGTCCAGTGGATGTTTTTGGTCTTTGTATTTTTTGATCAATGGCGCTAAAGCCTTTGCCCAGTCGGTACTTTCCTGAAATAAATCCATTGCTTACAGGTTTTAGGATGGTATTATTCTTTAAAATCTACAGAAAGTGAATTTACACAATAGCGTTGTCCGGTTGCGGTAGGGCCATCATCAAAAACATGCCCCAAATGGCTGCCGCAATTGGCACATAAAATTTCAGTACGGATCATGCCGTGTGCGGTATCTTTGATGTATTCGACTTTTCCGGGAATGGACTCGTCAAAAGAAGGCCAGCCACAGTGTGCATCAAATTTGACATTGCTCTCAAATAAGGGTTCGCCACAGGCACCACAGCAATAGGTCCCTTTTTCGTAATGGAGGTTGTATTTTCCCGAATGTGGAAATTCGGTTCCTTTGTCACGTAATATTTTATAGCGTTCCAGTCCCAATTCGGCTTTCCATTCTGCTTCGGTTTTGTGTATCGGATAATCTTTCATAGTGCTACGATTTAAAATTATTTTTTGGCAGGTATAAATTTAATGGAAACGGAATTAGTACAAAAGCGTTTTCCGGTAGTTTCTTGTGGACCATCATCAAAAACGTGTCCCAGGTGGCTGCCGCAACGGGCGCAATCCACTTCGGTACGTGTCATTCCCAAGGTATAATCCTGGACATAAACGACCGAACCTTTTATGGCCTGGTCGAATGAAGGCCAGCCACAATCCGAGTGAAATTTCGAATTGGAATGAAAAATGACATTGCCGCAGGCGGCGCATACGTAGTCACCTTTTTCAAAAGTGTTGACATATTTTCCCGTGAAAGCGCGTTCAGTTCCTTTATTACGAAGGACTTCATAGGCTTCGGGAGATAATTCCTTACGCCATTCGGCATCGGTTTTCTGCACGGCAAATTGTTTTTCTGGCGTAGCTTTTTTAGTAGCCGGAGCATTTGTTTTCTTTTTGTCCTGTCCGGTACAGGAAGCGATAGCAAAGGCAATCAGGATAATGGCGATACTCTTTTTCATGGTCTATTTTTTTAAAAATTGGATACATCTTCGAATGACATCGGCATCGCCAAGGATTTTTCTATGGCCAAGCCCTTTGGTGATAATCAGTTCCCCGTGTTGCAAATTGGCGGCAATGTGCTTGGAAGCTGCAACGGGAACATCCTTATCGTCGGTGTCGTGAATTACTAATATCGGAATAGTAAGTTCCTTACCAGCCATATACGCAGAATAACTGTTGGTGGTTTCCTGTAGCCGTTTTTCCAGTTCTGCTTTCATCGCATGGAAAATTTTGGTATTCAGTTTCAGCTTGCGTACAAAATCCTTTAGGATATCGTCTACGACATCTCCACTGCCGATAATCACAATCTTACGCACATTCAACCCTCTTTTTGCGGCATTCAGGCAGGCCATTGCGCCGAGGGAATGACCTATAGCACTATCAAACGGGCCATATTTTTCCTGAAGGTATAAAATAGTAGTGACAAATTCTTTCATATGGCTGGTAGTACCCGGTGATTTACCGTGTGCGGGAGCATCAAAACTTAAGGTGGAATAGCCAGCTTCAAGCAATTGCTCGGCAATTCGGGACAATTGTGTACCGCGACCTGACCAACCATGTACTAATAGTATTTTGGTAGGGCTTGTGCCATAATGGTATAGATTTACTTCCTTGCTCAAAGCCGGAATTGTAATTAATTCCTGTCTGCTGTTGGCATCCATTGCAAGTTCCCGGTTTGGCATTGTATGCTTTAGTGGTGTGGTAAACAACTTAAGGGCAAAGTCGGTTGTCAGCTTTGTGGAGACAAGGGAAAGTGCTTTAGCCAGATACAATATCGATTGCGGGGTTTTCATAAAATGGATTGTAAGATTGTTCTGCAAGTTAAGCCATAAATCGCAGTTATAATTCGGCCAGAAATATAAAAATATCTTAATTCTGATCGGTTGTATCTTCCTTAAAAACTGTTTTGCAGTGTGAAGAAATTGGAAGTCCAACAGTACGAATACTGACAGATATTGCATTTGTTGTCCATAAGACATGAATGCAATAGTAAATACAGGCGTAACGGTAATAATAATCAGGCTATCAGTTCATTGTATTCTCGTCTCGATTTAATTTGATAGTAATCAAAAAAGCTTTAATTTTAACTAAAAAACTACTACTATGAAAAAACGTATTTTAATCCTTCCGATCCTGTTATTCGGGATAATTTATTCCTGTGCGACAAATCCTTTTACGGGAAAAAGTACCTTGGCGTTGGTATCCGACTCCACTATTTTTCCTTCTGCTTTTCAGCAATACAATCAGTTTATCAAAGAGAATAAAGTGATTACCGGTACGGCTGATGCCAAACGTGTAGAGACTGTAGGGATGAAAATTAAAGCGGCTGCCGAAAAATACCTCAATGCTACAGGAAATAAAGGATACCTGAAAGATTATGCCTGGGAATACAAGTTGGTCGAAAGTAAAGAAGTCAATGCATGGTGTATGCCCGGTGGTAAGATTGTTTTTTACACCGGAATATTACCAATCACCAAAGATGAAACCGGTATGGCGGTTGTAATGGGGCATGAGGTGTCACACGCCTTATTGAATCATGGGCAACAACGAATGAGTACCGATCTTTTACAGCAACTGGGGGCTGCCGGAGTTTCTGGAGTTGTTGGGAATAAAAGTGCACAAACACAGGAATTAGCTATGCAGGCATATGGGGCAACGACACAATATGTAGTCACATTACCTTTTAGCAGAAGCCAGGAAAGTGAAGCCGATAAGATTGGGCTTACCCTGATGGCAATAGCAGGATATAATCCGGATGCTTCGATTGCTTTTTGGGAGAGAATGTCTGCGAATTCCGGTGCCGGAGCACCTCCGGAATTTATGAGTACACACCCATCCAACGCGACACGTATTGCCAACCTGAGGAAATTAATTCCCGAAGCCAAGGCAGAAGCTGCAAAATTTGGTGTTGTTTTTAAATAATTCAGAATCCAAAAAATAATGAAAGCCATCCACTTCGGGTGGCTTTTTTGTTTGTCCTGACATGATGTCCTTACCGGAAAGCGAATATTATATTATGGTAATAACTGTGCTTTTTTGTTAATAGTATGTAAAAAATAAATAAATTCGCTCCAAAAAAATACAAGATGAGCAACTTACAAAGAGGAGATAAAAAACTTTTGAATGCATGGGCATTTTATGATTGGGCCAATTCTGTTTATAGCCTTGTGATCGCTTCAGCCATTTTTCCAATTTACTATGCTGCTATTTTTAAAATTAAAGGCATAGAACAAATTACAGTTTTTGGCACTGAATTTAAAAATACCGCCCTGATCAGTTTTGTAACAGCTTCCGCTTTTTTGATGGTGGCCATCATTTCTCCTTTTTTATCCGGGATTGCCGATTATGCCGGAAATAAAAAGTCATTTATGAAGTTTTTCTGTTACCTGGGTGCGTTATCCTGTATTGGATTGTGCTGGTTTGATCTGGAGCGTATTTATCTGAGCCTTTCCTTTTATTTCTTCGGCCTTATTGGCTTTTGGGGTAGTCTTGTATTTTATAATTCGTATTTGCCCGATGTGGCTTTTCCGGAACAACAGGATGCCTTGAGTGCTAAAGGTTATTCTATGGGATATATCGGTAGTGTCGTGCTATTGCTGTTCAATCTGGCCATGGTGATGTCTCCTGAAACATTCCATATAGGAGGAGAACATCCTGCGGTGACGGCCATGCAATACTCCTTTGTCTCGGTAGGGATCTGGTGGATTGTATTCAGCCAGTATACCTATTACTACCTCCCGAAGGGAAATGGCGGTAATAAAGTTACAAAAGATGTGTTGTTTAATGGTTTTCGCGAACTAAAAAAAGTGTGGGTATTGTTGGGTGAAAACGTAACACTCAAAAAATACCTCACCAGTTTTTTTGTGTACAGTATGGCCGTACAAACGGTAATGCTGGTTGCTACTTATTTTGGGGAACAGGAGATTGCCTGGGAAAATGACGATCACAAAACGATGGGGCTCATCATCAGTATATTGGTCATTCAATTAGTGGCCGTAGCTGGGGCAATCCTGACTTCAAAGGCTTCGGATCGCTTTGGGAATATCAAAACCCTGATTTTTATCAACTGTATTTGGGTGGTGATTTGTATCTGTGCTTATTTTGTCACCCTTCCAGTACACTTTTATATTACTGCCGGTTTTGTAGGATTGGTAATGGGTGGAATACAGTCATTATCCCGTTCGACCTATTCAAAATTATTGCCGGAAACAAAAGATACAGCTTCCTTTTTTAGCTTTTATGATGTTGCTGAGAAAATAGGAATTGTCATTGGAATGTTGATTTATGGCCTGATCGACCAATTAACAGGTAGTATGCGAAATTCAATAGTGTTTTTGGCATTATTTTTCATCGTAGGAGTATATCTGTTAAATAAAGTTAATAAAAAGTAGTCAATAGGGGAATTAATAGGATGGAATCATTTATTTTTGGAGCCATAAAACCTTATAATTCAACTATCATGAAAAAAACTACTTTATTGGCTTATTGCTTTCTTTTGGTAACAGCCTTTTCTTTTAACTCCTGTGATACTGAGAATATCGATCCTGCCGTAGTAGATAACAATGTAAATCCTGATCCCGAAGGAGGCGTCTCAACAGGGGATTATTGGCCGATGACATTAAATAATCAGTGGGTCTATAAGAGAAATGGTGTTATTCAGGAACCAATGAAGATTATTGGTACGGAAACTATTAATGGTAATCTGTATTATAAGTTTGATAATTTTGCAATGATCCAGGCTGAAATAGAAGAAGGAGAAGAGGCCGCAGAAAGCATCGTCCATGTTCGTAAGAATAATGGGAATTATTATACCCGATCGGTTATGGTTGCCGAGGTGCCGGAATTTGGAATACCAAATTTTGAAATGCCTGCTCCTGTGCCTTTTGAGTATATTATATTGAAAGATTATGCTGCTGTAGGACAAACCTGGTCAGAACAAATCTCACAAAATATCGATATTGTTTTACCGGAGGGATTGCCAATAGCTGAGCTGCACTTAGTATCAACTGTTAGAGCACAGACTATGATTGTTGGGAAAGATATCGCTATTTCCGTGAACAACGTGAATTATACTGATGTAATAAAGGTGAGGGTTGTTTATACTGGAACGGTTACAGGATTGCCTGCAGGATTTCCGACACCTCCACCAGTAGTAGTAACAAACTATTGTTGGTTTGCAAAAAATCATGGTCCTATTAAGATGCAAACAGAAGCCGTACCCCAGATGAGTCAGGAATATAATAGTGAGCTCATCTCCCATGTCATTAATTAAATTAAATTATAAGAATCTGCCTGTTAAGGCAGATTTTTTTATTTAAAAGCATTTGTTTTTAACAGTTTAGTTTTTGAATGTGTTTTGAAAAATAAATTTTAAGACTATATTTGGAAGAATTTTGCACTAAACAAACGAACCTATGAAAAAAATAAATGTATTACCGGTACTTGTACTATTTTTGACCCTTTTAGGGTTTAATTCCTGCGATAACGAGAGTTTGGATCCTGCTATAGTGGTAGGTGGAGAAGTAAATCCGAATCCAAATCCAACGGGTGGTATTCTGCAGGTAGATTTTGATAACCAAACCTATGTTTCCAGTACAACCCAGGTATACATAAGCGCAGGAACAATACAGGTATTGGCAACCAATAGCCAGGGAACCGTTGGATTTATTGTGTCAGGAACAACAGTTGGAACCTATAATGGAGATGATATTTTATTTGGTTATACCCCTACAGGTGCTGAGAATAGTTATACCAATGTAGGAAGTACAGCTCCGGCAGTTCTTACCATAACAGCTATTAATACCACAAACAAGACCATTTCCGGAACCTTTAATTTTACCGGTGGATTGGGACTTGATGCTGCTGAATCCAAAGTTTTTACGAATGGGGTTTTTACGAATCTTCCTTATGTATCCGAAAATCCTACGGGTGATACTTTTTTTGCAAAAGTAGACGGAACCGAATTTGTAGATGATGATATTTTTGTAGTAGTTTCAGAAGTAAACGGTGCAAGTCAAATTAGTATCCAGGCTATTAATGCTGACGATAACACATTAGCAGTGAATTTAGATCAAAATATTACTGTTGGGACTTATGCTATTACAGGAACTAATGTGGCTACTGATAAGGCGAGAGGACGTTATGAAGTAGGGGAGACGACTAATTTTGCTAATTCAGGCACAGTGACAATTACAGAAAAAACGGCATTGCGCGTTAAAGGAACATTCAGTTTTAATGTAGGGCCTTTCTCGGGAGGAACCACAACCCATACTATTACTGAAGGCGCTTTTGATGTACAGTACGGAGAATAATAAAAGACAAGCTTAAACTAATTAAAATCCCGTTTAGCGGGATTTTTTTTATGGTATAGAAATTGCTTTTACACCGTTGATCTATCAGGACTATTCTTTTGTTTAGGCTGATATTCAATCGTATAATTGTTTTATTTGTAGCATTTTACCCAGTGAAGCAATTAATTACTAATGACAAAATGACCTTAATATACTATGTCAAATCACAAAATACTTAATATTGACAATTTGTCACAACACGAATTTGATACTGAGGCTGAATTAATCCCCTTAATGACTCCGGAAGATGAGGAGGAAATGAATAATGAAAAGCTGCCGGACGACTTACCTATATTGCCTTTACGTAATACTGTTTTATTCCCGGGAGTTGTAATTCCAATTACTGCCGGACGCGATAAATCGATTAAATTGCTAAATGATGCCAATGCGGCAGGAAAAGTCATTGGGGTGGTTTCCCAGAAAGATGAAGATGTAGAGGAACCAACACCTTCAGATATTAATATGGTGGGAACGGTAGCCCGTATCTTACGCGTATTAAAAATGCCTGATGGAAATACAACAGTAATCCTGCAGGGAAAAAAACGTTTTGAAATTGATGCCATTACGTCAGAAGAACCGTATATCAAAGCCACTATTAAAGAATATGCCGAAGTACGCCCGTTGGAGGATGACGTAGAATTTAATACGATTATTGAATCGATTAAAGAACTGGCAATACAAATTATTAAAGAGAGCCCAAATATTCCTACTGAAGCGACTTTTGCCATTAAAAATATCGAAAGTAATTCTTTCCTGATCAATTTTGTGTCTTCGAATATGAATTTGTCTGTGAAGGAAAAACAGGACTTATTAATGATTAATGATCTGAAGGAACGAGCGCTGGAAACATTGCGCTACATGAATTTAGATTTACAGAAACTGGAACTTCGCAATGATATTCAGTCAAAAGTACGTTTTGACCTGGACCAGCAGCAACGGGAGTATTTCCTGCAGCAGCAGATGAAAACCATTCAGGAAGAACTGGGTGGTGTCTCTCATGAAGAAGAAATCGAAGAGCTGAAAGCAAAAGGAAGAACTAAAAAATGGAATGAAAAGACCAAAACGCATTTCGATAAAGAAGTATCGAAAATGCAGCGTATGAATCCGCAGTCTCCAGATTTTGGAATCCAGCGGAATTATCTGGAACTTTTTGTGGAATTACCATGGAATGAATTTTCAAAAGATAATTTTGACCTGAAAAGGGCTCAGAAAATATTAGACCGTGATCATTTCGGACTGGATGATGTGAAGAAAAGAATTATTGAGCATCTTGCCGTACTGAAACTGAGAAACGACATGAAATCGCCGATCCTCTGTTTATACGGACCTCCGGGTGTCGGGAAAACGTCTATCGGTAAATCGGTGGCGGAAGCATTGGGACGTGAGTATGTTCGTATTTCATTGGGAGGGCTTCGTGATGAAGCGGAAATCCGTGGCCATCGTAAAACGTATATTGGCGCAATGCCAGGGCGTATTATCCAAAGCCTGAAAAAAGCAAAAACAGCAAATCCTGTTTTTGTACTGGATGAGATTGATAAATTGTCACAAGGTAATAATGGAGATCCGTCTTCTGCTTTATTAGAAGTATTGGATCCGGAGCAGAATAGTGATTTTTATGACAACTTCCTTGAAATTGGTTTTGACCTTTCGAAAGTGATGTTTATAGCGACTTCAAATAGTATGACTACGATACAGCCTGCACTTCGGGATCGTATGGAAATCATTGATATGACGGGTTATACTATTGAGGAAAAAGTGGAAATAGCACGTCAGCACCTGTTGCCGAAACAATTGAAAGAACACGGACTGACCAGTAAAGACCTTACTGTTGGAAAAAAACAACTGGAAAAAATCGTTGAAGGGTATACCCGTGAATCCGGCGTAAGAGGGCTGGAAAAGCAAATTGCAAAAACCATACGTTATGCTGCGAAATCAGTAGCGATGGAAGAGGAATACAATAAGAAACTGACAGACGAGGATATTATCAAAATTTTGGGCGCTCCAAGAATGGAACGCGACAAATATGAAAATAATGATGCTGCCGGTGTAGTAACCGGGCTTGCCTGGACGAGTGTTGGTGGGGATATTTTGTTTATTGAGTCGATATTGTCCAAAGGAAAAGGAGGACTGACGTTAACAGGGAATCTTGGGAACGTGATGAAAGAATCAGCAACCTTAGCGATGGAATACATTAAGGCAAATGCCGAAAATTTGGGTATTGATCCGGAAGTTATGACCAAATACAATGTTCATATCCACGTGCCTGAAGGAGCTACTCCTAAAGATGGGCCAAGTGCCGGTATCGCAATGCTTACCTCTTTGGTATCTTCTTTCCAACAGCGTAAAATCAAGAAAAGCCTGGCCATGACGGGGGAAATCACCTTACGCGGAAAGGTATTGCCTGTGGGTGGAATCAAAGAAAAAATCCTGGCTGCTAAAAGAGCCCGGATTAAAGAAATCATATTGTGCCAGGAAAATAAAAGGGATATAGATGAAATCAAACCTGAATACCTGGAAGGATTGACATTTCATTATGTCCGGGAAATGAGTGAGGTTCTTGCTATTGCCATTACCGATCAAAAACCAAAGAATTTTAAAGTACTGGATTAAAAATCCGGTTTTTATATACATTTTTACTCAGATATCGCGGGCCTTGCCCGCGATATTTTTTTGCGATATCTAGACAGGCTGGAGTATATAATAAGAAGAGCAGAATTGGGGATAGTTGCGCTTATTTGCTTATTTTTGCCGCGGTAAAATGCCTTTAATTAGGTAGAGATACATTTATTTAAAAATAATATCTTCGCATCTGCGTTATAGTAGTCATAAATTAATCTTAAAGATGTTAAAAAAAATACTGGTATTCTTCTTTTTTTTCTGCTGCGCCCTGTCTTTTGGCCAAATTGGAGGAAAGTATACTTATCAGTTTTTGAATTTAGTCACATCACCGCGCCAGGCCGCTTTGGGTGGAAAAACGGTGACTATTTATGACTATGATGTCAACCAGGCGATTTTTAATCCTGCAACGATCAATCCTGAAATGGACAATCACCTCTCGGTCAATTACGGTAATTATTATGGGGAAGTGCAATATGGTACTGCCGCCTATGCGTATACCTGGGACCGTCATGTGAATACATTACATATAGGGGTTAATTATGTGAATTACGGGAAGTTTGAAGGTCGGGATGAAAATGGGGCTTTGACTGCAGAATTTACCGGAAGTGAAATTGCCTTGTCCTTTGGTTATGCTTATAATATTCCATGGAGCGATATTTATATTGGTGCTAATGCCAAACTGATTTCGTCTACATTAGAAAGCTATAATTCTGTTGGTGGTGCCTTAGATATCGGTGGGCTTTATATAGATCAGGATAATGATATTAATATTGGGCTTTCTATCCGGAATATAGGGACGCAGTTTTCTACTTATGCCGGATTACAGGAAAAGTTACCCCTGGAGATTGTCGCCGGGATTTCACAGGAAATGGAAAATGTACCGTTACGCTGGCACCTGACTCTGGAGAACCTGCAGCAATGGAAGCTGGGTTTTTCCAATCCGGCTCGGGCACAACAAATCATTGATGGAGATCCACAAGAGGAAAAAGTATCGTTTTTGAACAATGCACTGCGCCACGTAATAATTGGTGCGGAATTGTTCCCGAAAAAAAGTTTTAATATTCGTATGGGGTATAATTTTAGAAGAGGCGAGGAGTTGCGGATCGATGAGCAACGGAATTTTTCCGGGGTATCTTTGGGGTTTGGCCTTCGTTTCAATAATATAAAATTTGATTATTCCTATTCACGCTATACAGCTGCTGCAAACACGAGTTTGTTTGGCTTAATGATTAACCTTCAATAATACATTCTTTTGGAAAGAAAAATTACCATTGCTATTGACGGCTTTTCCTCAACCGGGAAAAGCACTGTTGCAAAAGAACTGGCCCGTTACCTGGGTTATATTTACGTAGATACGGGAGCGATGTACCGCGCTGTTTCGCTGTATGCCTTACAGCAAAAGATTATAGGGAAAGACCATTTTGAAGTAGCAAGGCTAATTGAGGAATTGCCTAATATTACGCTGCAATTCCAATACAATGAAAAGCTGGGTTTTGCTGAGATGCACCTGAATGGTGTTAATGTTGAAAAAGAAATCCGCACTTTGGAAGTTTCAGGGTACGTAAGCCGTGTAGCTGAAATATCAGAAGTACGGGCGAAATTGGTACAGCAACAGCAGGAAATGGGTAAGAATAAAGGAATTGTAATGGACGGTCGTGATATTGGTACCGTGGTTTTTCCCGATGCCGAACTGAAATTATTCATGACTGCCAGCCCTGCAACCCGAGCGCAACGCCGTTTTGACGAGCTGACCGCAAAAGGGGATGCTGTGCACTATGATGAGGTTCTGGAAAATGTAATTCAGCGGGATCATATTGATACCAACCGAAAAGATTCCCCATTGGTAAAAGCGGAAGATGCAATTGAGATCGATAATTCCTACCTCACAAGAGAGGAGCAGTTCGATGCCGTGCTTGAATTGGTGTCTGAATTTACTAAAACGATTTAATTTTTGCTGATATTGTTTTTAATAGTAGCTTTACAGGCTGCTGAATTTTCAAAATAAAAAGCGATAAAAATATTTTATGGGAATTAAAAATAGATTGATCTCAATGAGCTTTCTCCAGTTTTTTGTATGGGGAGCCTGGCTTATCACCATAGCAAATTATTGGTTTGGTACTAAAAATTGGGATGGAACCCAATTCGGACTCCTTTTCGGAACTATGGGAATTGCCTCTTTGTTCATGCCGACATTAACCGGAATTATTGCTGACCGTTGGGTAAATGCCGAAAAACTCTATGGGATACTCCATATTTTATATGCTGGAGTTTTGTTTTACCTGCCACAGGTCACCACTCCAACGACCTTTATTTACATCATGTTACTGGCCATGTGTTTTTACATGCCTACAATTTCGTTAAGCAATTCCATTTCTTATACCGCATTAAAACTGAATAATAAAGACGTGATAAAGGATTTTCCTCCCATTCGCGTTTTTGGGACTATAGGATTTATCGTTGCCATGTGGATCACCAATCTTACAGGAAATAAAGCAACAGAATACCAGTTCTATATTGCAGGTATTGCAGCGCTAATTCTTGGCTTGTATGCTTTCACGCTACCAGCTTGTAAACCGCAAAGGCTTACTGAAAAAGATGCGTCGCTAATGGATACTTTAGGTTTAGGGGCATTCAAGTTGTTTGCCAACTACAGAATGGCTTTGTTTTTTATATTTTCGATGTTTTTGGGCGGTGCTTTGCAGCTTACGAATGCTTATGGAGATGTCTTCCTGGATGAATTCAAGCATTTTCCAAAATATGCCAATTCCTTTGTGATTGAATACTCTACCATTATCATGTCGATTTCACAGATTTCCGAAACCTTATTTATATTAGCAATTCCTTTTTTCCTGAAACGTTTCGGGATCAAACAGGTAATGCTTATTAGTATGTTGGCCTGGGTATTGCGCTTTGGCCTGTTTGCTTATGGGGATCCTATCGATGGCTTATGGATGATTTTGATGTCTTGTGTAGTATATGGAATGGCATTTGATTTCTTTAATATTTCAGGATCACTGTTTGTGGAAACCAATACGGATGCAAAAAATCGTTCTTCTGCACAGGGAATGTTCATGATGATGACCAATGGTTTTGGGGCTATTTTTGGAAGTTTGACTTCCGGATGGGCGATTGACCGTTTTTTTACCAAAAGCTTTACCTCTACTACAGAATTATCTACGTTCCTGGATACAACACCTGCCAATTCACAAATGTCTGATTTTGTTTCGGGTCAAGGGATCACTATCTCACCAGAAGGTGTTTTTAGTAATCCGTTGATGATGAAAGACTGGCATAATATCTGGTTGTCTTTTGCGATCTATGCTTTGATTATTGCTGTGGCTTTTGCTATTATGTTCCGTCACAAGCACAATCCAAATGAGGTGACAACTATAATCCATTAATATTCTTCCAATAGTATATTCTACAAACCGGTTCTTAATAGTGCCGGTTTGTTGCGTTTTGTATGGGGCTTGTTGTGATGAAAGGGCTGTATAGCCCTGATGCAAGGGAAAATCCTCCTGGTTTTTACCAAGAGATTTGGAAAAGCAGCAGGTCGAGGGGAATAGGGAAGTACGATAAGCGGTGCTCCACATAACGAGTAACCTACTGTAAGTATGGGGTGTTCAGGGCTAACATTCTAATAATCAAAGAATGTTTGGTAAATTAAAAATAAAGTATTAATTTTGCGCACCTTTTGGCGGAGAAGAGTTTCCATTAGGAATCAACTATTTATGTAAAACACTTCTGCTGTTTTCTATCGCATCAAGAAACTCGAGAGAACACGGAATACAAATTTTTATCAGAACAGATGTCTGAACAAACAAAAACACAAGAAGATTTTTTAAATGAGTTTAACTGGCATAACTTCGAAGAAGGTATCGATGCAGTAGATGAAAAAAATCTTAGAGAATTCGAAGAATTAGTTGATAAAACTTTCATTTCTACAGATCAGGAAGAAGTTGTTGATGGTATTGTTGTTAGAATTACTGACAGAGATGCTATCGTTGATATCAACGCTAAATCTGAAGGTGTTATCTCACTTAACGAATTCCGTTACAATCCAAACTTAAAAGTAGGTGACAAAGTAGAAGTATTAATTGATGTTCGTGAGGACAAAACAGGTCAATTGGTATTATCTCACAGAAAAGCACGTACTATCAAAGCTTGGGACAGAGTTATTTCTGCTAACGAAACAGGAGAAATCGTTAATGGTTTTGTAAAATGCAGAACTAAAGGAGGTATGATCGTTGACGTATTCGGTATTGAAGCTTTCTTACCAGGATCTCAAATTGACGTTAAACCTATTAGAGATTACGACCAATACGTGAATAAAACAATGGAATTTAAAGTTGTGAAAATCAACCACGAATTCAAAAACGTTGTAGTATCTCACAAAGCGCTTATTGAAGCGGATATTGAAGTACAGAAAAAAGAGATTATCGGACAATTACAAAAAGGTCAGGTGTTAGAAGGTGTTGTTAAAAACATTACTTCTTACGGTGTATTTATTGACCTTGGAGGTGTTGACGGTTTGATCCACATTACTGACCTTTCTTGGAGCCGTATCAACCACCCAAGTGAAGTTCTTGAATTAGATCAGAAACTGAACGTGGTAATCCTTGATTTCGATGATGAGAAAACAAGAATCCAATTAGGTCTGAAACAATTAAACGCTCACCCATGGGATGCACTTAGTGCAGACCTTAAAGTAGGTGATAAAGTTAAAGGTAAAGTTGTAGTTATCGCTGATTACGGTGCATTTATCGAAGTTGCTGACGGAGTTGAAGGTTTGATCCACGTTTCTGAAATGTCATGGTCTACTCACTTACGTTCTGCTCAGGATTTCGTAAAAGTTGGAGATGAAGTAGAAGCTGTAATCCTTACATTGGACAGAGAAGACCGTAAAATGTCTTTAGGTATCAAACAAATGACTCAAGATCCATGGACTGATATCACTTCTAAATACCCAGTAGGTTCTAAACATACAGGTATCGTTAGAAACTTTACAAACTTTGGAATTTTCGTAGAATTAGAAGAAGGTATCGACGGATTGATCTACATCTCTGACTTATCTTGGACTAAGAAAATCAAACACCCATCTGAATTCGTAAACGTTGGTGAAAAACTTGACGTTATCGTATTGGAACTGGATGTTGACGGACGTAAATTATCATTAGGGCACAAACAGACTACTGCTAACCCTTGGGATAAATATGAGGATTCATTCGCTGTTGGAACAATCCACAACGGAGAAATCTCTGAAATCGTTGACAAAGGTGCTACTGTAGAATTCGGTGATGATATCGTTGCTTTCATTCCAACCCGTCACCTTGAAAAAGAAGATGGTAAAAAATTGAAAAAAGGCGATGTTGCTGATTTCAAAGTAATTGAATTCAATAAAGAATTCAAAAGAGTAGTGGCTTCTCATACTGCTATCTTCCGTGAAGAAGAAGAGAAAAATGTGAAAACTGCTACAGAGAATAACAATTCTTCTTCTAACAATGCTTCTGCATCTACTTTAGGAGATAACAATGATATTCTTGCTGAATTAAAAGCTAAAATGGAAAAAGGAGAGAAATAATCTCTGATTCTTTTAAATAGTAAAGCCCCTGAGTAATCAGGGGCTTTTTTTTTTTAAATCGACCGATTCTGTTGTTTAGTAATGGTTTAGCTTCATTTAGTAATGGTTCTAAAACTTAAAATTATGTTAAATGCTCCGGAAGTAAATCCAATAGGGAAACTTCCCCGTAAATGACATTATAAACTTTAAAGAAACCAATTACCATGAAAACAAAAAATTTAGTATCAGCTGCTCTTTTAGCACTTACAGTATTCTGCGGAACTTCAGCTTTTGCACAAAAAGAAAAAACAGTTATGGTTGGAGGCGCTGCCATGTATCCTTCTAAAAACATTATCGAAAATGCGGTAAATTCAAAAGACCATACTACCCTGGTTGCTGCAGTTAAAGCGGCAGATTTAGTAAGTACTTTAGAAGGAAAAGGGCCATTCACCGTTTTTGCTCCAACGAATGCTGCTTTTAACAAACTTCCAAAAGGTACAGTAGAAACATTACTGAAACCAGAAAACAAAAAAATGCTTCAGTCTGTACTTACCTATCACGTTGTTGCAGGTAAAATGGACAGTAAAGCGATTGCTGCTGCAATCAAAGCCGGAAATGGTAAAGCAGTACTTACGACTGTAAGTGGTGGTAAACTGACCGCTATGATGGATGGAAAAAAATTAGTACTTACTGATGAGAAAGGCAATAAATCAACTGTAACTATTGCAGACGTATACCAGTCTAATGGTGTAATACACGTAGTTGATACTGTATTAATGCAAAAATAAGATTAACTGTTTCAAATTAAGATTGTAGGTTTATTTTGGGGAAACACCCGGCTGCTTTGCAGTCGGGTGTTTTTATTTATAACTTATGTATTGTAATAGGAATTATTTTTTTATAATTACCTCTGAAGTATTTGTTAGACTAATTGTCTTAATTATATAGTTCCCACTAGGAAGCGAAGTGATGTCAATAGTATTATTATTTAGCATATTGGTAAAATCACCAATATACTTACCTACTTCGTCAAATACTTCTACTTTTTTTAATAAGTCACCATTTTTTACTTCAATAGTTAATTTTTCTTTTACAGGATTTGGATAAAATTTTATTGTATTATCAACGACAATTCTTTGCAATTCTTCTGTTTCATCCTGCGTGTCATCTTTTTCTGCAGCAGTAGCTGTTGAATTTATAGAACTGTAGTTATTTATACCTGGCTCAATAACAATTGATTTTATTTGTGAATTTGCTAAAGTTGGTGCTGAACTATCAATGAGTAGCCA
Source organism: Flavobacterium kingsejongi (assembly GCF_003076475.1). NCBI lineage: Bacteria > Pseudomonadati > Bacteroidota > Flavobacteriia > Flavobacteriales > Flavobacteriaceae > Flavobacterium > Flavobacterium kingsejongi. The sequence goes on from NZ_CP020919.1 coordinate 2,546,779, forward strand.
GTAGTCTGAATTAGAATCAAAATCAATATTTGGGGTGATTGAGTATGTATTGAAATTATTGTAAGTAGCATTTGATGTATTATTAGTTAAATAGGTACCTCTTCCTTCCCAAACACTATTTGTAGCATCATTTGATTTTAAAATTTTGATATAAAAATCATCATTATTTGTTGTTGAAGTTGGAAAATTTCGAGTAAGTAATTTTATTTTTAACCTTTTAGGAAGACCATTTAATTCTCCTATTTCACCACTGATTTTTTGACTAATTTGAATAACGGTATAATTTGGAGTGCCATTTTTTAATTCAATATTTTTAGGATTAAAGTTGGCTTTACCAGAAGGTGACCATCCCAAATTTGAAATATTTTCAGGATTTAGTATGAGCGAGCCATTAAATGAATTTTGTAGAACATTTGATGTTTCGAAAGAACTCCATTCCCTAAAAGAAAATACATTTGAAATTTTTATTGCTTTAGGTCTGCCGGAGTAATTAATTGGAATTGTGCGTTTCAAATTAAGACTGTTAGCATTTGTGCAAAAACTAGAAATGGGAATTTCATTAAGAGGAATTGCCATAGGACCTTCACTTAAATTTAAACTTCTAAAATCTTCATTTAAGAGATACGAATATAATGCTCCTTTGCTAAGTCTGTTTCCTGTTATATCAACAATTAAAGGTATATTTTGATTGTTCAGATTAACATTTGAACAATCAATAAATGCTAAGGGAATATTTGTGAGTGTGTTCTCTAAAAAATTATCTCGAATAATGATATGTAATGAATTACTTTTAATAAAGGCCCCGAGTTGGATGGGCCATTATATATTAAAATATCATTATGATAAATTAAATTTTGTGATCCAAATTGCAGATTTCCATTTGAATTAATTCTGCTTAAATCTAATATTGCATATTTAATAAATTTCATTATCCTATTGTTACTAATGGTATTGAGGTCGCATGCGGCTAATTTTATCCCTATTTCGAAACCTTCAATGTAATTTTCGGATATGACAGAATCAAAAGTTTCGTAAAGATTTATTGCTGTATTCCCCGTTGACCCATTATTGTAAAAGTGACAGTTTTTTATTTTGATATTAAGTATTTGTTTTGTCTCTACAGGATCGCTATTGTCGTCTTGATTTATTTGTATACCGTTCATACATTGAAACATGAGGTTTTCAAAAGATGCATACTCCTTTCCGGTTGGAGATCCAGTATTGTTTATCATTCTAAAAACTGGATTGTTTGAAGATGATACAATTAATGAGCTGGGGCCATCACCATATATAATGTGGTTGCTGTCCATTGCTAAATCAATTGAATTATTAATATAATATATACCTTCGTAAGCTAAATCATCTGGCCAATAAATTTTTGATAGATGAACTTTGGAATGAAAGTTTACAGCATTTTGTATTGATTTAGTCCAATCACTTTGTAAAATTGGTTGCCACCATTGTGGTAGTGCATGCTCAATTTTTGGCCTTCCGGTTACTTTTCCACTTCCAATACAATTGAATATTTGAAAATTCCCAGCATCCATTGGCCGTTGATTGTCAAAGTCACTCCATTATTAATTGTAATTATTGAACCATTATAAAATTTCAAGGATAAATTTTTTGGAACTACTAAATTAGAATTAACTGTTAGGTTATTATTTATGTGTAGAGTTGAAGTGCCATTTCCAATTGTATTTATAGCATCTTGTAAGGTTGTAAAAGTGGAGGGTACCGGTGAAGTTGCTACAATTTGATAAGTACCTACCTGGCTAAAACCAAAATTAAAAAATAAAATACAAAATAAGACATAAAAGTAATTTTTAAACATAATATAAATATTTAGGGGGTTAAATTTTAGTTATAATAATAGGAAATTACTTTATTAAAAATTTTCAAAGATAAATATATTAATATCATATTAAGGATTAAAAAAATGTAAACTTAATCTTGTAATGAAAATATTTTTATAATGAAGTGGTTTAAACTTTTTCCTTTTTAAATTTTTTTGATGCTATTACTATAAATGCTATATAATTGAATCCTTTCCAAGATTCAGTTGTTGTGTCATATCTATTTAAGATTGACCTAAACCCATCTAACCAGGCATTTGTGCGTTCGATTGTATATCTCTGCTTATAGAGTTGCTCATCAAAATATTCATCCCTCTCACTATGACCGTTACGTTTGTTAAAACAGATATTAGCTTGAATGTTCTTATCTGAACATGCTTTTCTTAAGTCTTTAGAGTCAAAACCTGCGTCTGCATTGAGGAACAATCCATCTACAGAAATATTGGCTTGTTCTAATGTTGCTGTAATGTCTTCAAACTGAACCTCAATATTATACAGGTCGTTGTGGTTTCCCGCAAGAGGTTCTGACATTGCTAATGGCAAGCCTTGCCTATCGGTTAGATAGAGTGAATTAGTTGTTTTTCGCTTCTTCCGACCTTGATAGTCAACCTGTTCACCGCCTCGGATAGCAGGAGTATGGCTTCCGTCCAAATCCACACTGGAAAGGTCAAGTTTTGAGTGATGACGGCTAAGGAATTTAATCCAACAAGCTTTCCAGAAACCGCAAAGACTCCACTTGCGATAGTGATAGTAAACAGATTGCCAACTTATAACCTTATTTTCAAAAAGAGCCCTAATGGGTAGCTGATGCCATTGAAGGCCCGTTTTAAGTTTGTAGAGTATAGCATTTATCACTTCTGATAATGGAACTGTTACAGGAAATCCACGACGGGCTTTAGGTATATATGCAACAATTTCCAATTCTATTGTATCTTTGTCAAGTACACTGTACATAAAGGGTTGGTTTTGATAATTGTATGTTTAGCGACACAAATATCGACAACCCTTTTTTAATTCTAAAAAAAGTTTAAATCACTTCAATGTATGTTAAGGAGTTATATCTTATTTTTTTGGAACTTTAGCAGATATTATAGACGTAGAAAAAATTATTATATGAATTTATATTATCATTCAGAAATTACAAACAAAAGGGATTTCAGGTATAACCTCAATGGTAATTCAATGACGATACCTTATCTTGGAGAGCTTTCCGGAGCACTAAAAATCCGTTGTTCTTTACCGATTGGTAAAAGTGTGTAGTTTTAAGAAAATCTAAAATTTATTAGATCTATTAAAAGACGAAAAGCCATTAAGAACCTATATAGATTCTTAATGACTTTTTAGTTTGTCTTCTAAACAAATCTTATTTTAAAGGATCAATATTTTATCTATGGAATAATGCTGCTCAATAAAAAAAAATCCTGCACAATGGTGCAAGATTTTAGGGTAGGATAAGGTTATTTTAATTGCTACGGCGTCCGCCACCGCCACCACTATTTCTAAAATTGCCGGCTTCGGCATGGAATGCTGGTAGTCGTTCGATATTGGCGCGCTGTTCCGTGTGTTGCATGGTTGGAATTTGTTCTTCTGTCATGATGGGCCGTAACTTTGATGTTTCCGCTTTGCGGAATTCCTGTGGTTGTAATGATTGCTGCGGAAATTGTTGCCGTGTTTCTTCCGGAGGTTGTATTGCAGGGCGATAGACTTTCATAGGATTGTCTTTCGCCATCGTCGGGCTCATTTTCTGGATTTCCTTTAGAGGTGCCTGATCTATTTTCCGGCTTACATATTTTTGGACTTCCTGCACTTCCGGACCTTTGGAATAGTACAGATTATGGTTGCGTGTGGTGGTAAAATTATTCACGATCGAAATACGATTAGCAAAATTGGAAACACGCTCCGGACGTTCAATTACTGCCGAGAGATTACGGTCATAAATGTGATCGCGACTGCAGGCATTCCAATAGAAGGAATGTGGTCGCCAGGTATCATATTGGCGAATACCATCTATTCCGGGCATAAGAGGTGCCCAGCAATAGTAGTTATCCACAGTACCCCAGGTGACCCAGGCAGGAGACCACTCGTACCCCGGAATCCAGAGCCAGCCGTAAAGATCGTCGTATAGCCATCGGCCATAGTGAAAAGGTGCCCAGCCCCAATTGTAATCCGAGGCCCAGGTCCAGCCTTCCTGTGAAGAAATCCAGCGACCATTGGTATTGTAAGGACGAAAATCACCCTCTACACGTGGATTCCAGACATGCCCATAGTTGGGATAATCAATCCAGGTGCCATACGGTGATAGATTGTCGTAAAAGGTCTGATAGGTTACTGTGGCAGATCCGGGATCTTGTGCCCTGATGGAAGATCCTGAAACTACCATAAAACAAAGTGCCCAAAAAAAGGATGTGCCTATTAATTTATGTGTCATATTACATTTTTTATGAGGTTTTGCAAATTTGGGGTAGAAGATGCGTTATAAAATTGTCTGATCTTTAAAGGAAGTTATTTTATATCGGCGAAGTAGGTGACTTGCCCGTTTGTAGTTACTTTAACTACTACATTTTTAGCATCTTTCTGCAATTCCACAAAATAATTATCGGCATCTTCAAATGGTAGATTGTACAGTACCATTTCGGAATTGCTATCCTCATTATTATCATAGAAAATAACCGCTTTTTGGGTATATCCTTTGTATTTATCTCCAATAGCCTTTTGTGCTTTTTTAGGTAAGTCTGAAAATGCTTTTACAGTCGAGGTGCCTACTAAAATGGCATCATAATCATAATAGGCCGTAACTGATTTTCCATCTTTCATGAAAGTGGCTTCATCAAAATTTTTCGTTCTTTCCCATGTAGGATTTGTGTTTTTTGGGAAATCCATTGCGAACTGATCTTGTGACCTGGCATTCACTTCGTTGCCTTCTAATTTTCGTAATTCCTTACGTTCCTGGCGTTTTTCTTTTTTCATGGTGGTTTGTGCTGCTACAATCGTAGTCGAAAATGCGAGCACCAGTGCGGATAATAAAACTAATTTTCTCATAACTAGTAAAAAATTAAATTAATACTATGCAAATGTTGTTAATTTAATATAAATTTATAATAAAATTAAGCAACTGAGTGATTTTTAACGATTTATATGATACTTTTTTTTGAAAAAAGCTAATAAAGGCTAGCAGTTAAAATGGATCACAAGTAGTGTTCATTTAAAGTTCAGCGGAGTAGTAGAACAACTAAACAAGCAGTGCTATGGAAGATAAAGGAAATACTGAAAATAGTTTTTGGCATTTTAGCCCTGAAGTACTCTTTGTACAATTATCCAGTAGCCTTAAGGGAATTGATACTGCTGATGCGACCCAAAGGATAAAAAAGTATGGACCCAATACGCTGAAGGCAAATACAAAATCTTCTGCTTTTCTACTATTTATATCGCAATTTAAAAGTCCGGTAACACTATTGCTGATTATTGCCGCCATATTATCGGCAGCTCTTAATGACCTTGCCGACGCATTAATTATTTTGTGTATTATACTGGCCAGCAGTATTCTTGGCTTTTGGCAGGAAAAGGGCGCTGCTAATGCAGTCAGGGAATTATTGAAAATGGTGCGCCTGCGATGCACGGTATTTCGGGATGGAACACCAAAAGAAATTGCGGTGGAAGATGTAGTGCCGGGTGATGTTGTAATTTTATCTGCCGGTGATATTATTCCCGGAGATTGCCTGATCCTGGATTCCAGTGAATTATTTGTAGATGAAGCAGCTTTTACTGGAGAAACCTTTCCGGTAGAAAAGGAAGCTGGCATTCTACCTGTTGCAACACCTTTATCTCAAAGGAATAATACATTGCTTATGGGAGCCAGTGTAATAAGCGGTAAGGCAACTGCTATAGTAGTCCTGACAGGCAAGCAGACCGAATTCGGTAAGATATCCACACATTTGCAGGTAAGGGCACCGGAAACCGATTTTGAGAAAGGGATCCGCAAGTTTGGGTATATGCTGATGGAAGTTACGTTGGTTTTGGTCATTATTATTTTCGCGATTAATGTCTTTCTCCATAAGCCGATTTTAGATTCTTTCTTATTTTCCCTGGCATTGGCTGTAGGGTTAACACCACAATTGCTGCCTGCTATCATCAGTGTCAATCTTTCTACCGGAGCCAAGCGAATGGCAAAGCTGGATGTGATTGTAAAGCGCCTGTCTTCAATTGAAAATATCGGAAGCATGAATATTTTATGTTCGGATAAAACCGGTACCATTACAGAAGGGAAAGTAAACCTAAAAGATGCTTTAGACAGCAATGGTGTGCATAATGATAAAGTACTCGAGTATGCCTGGCTCAATGCGTCGATGCAGAAAGGCTTTCGAAATCCAATTGATGAGGCGATTTGTACCGCTTATAAAGGGCTGCCCACCACTTTTACAGTCCAGTCCGAAATCCCCTATGATTTTATCCGGAAACGCTTGACAATTGTGGTTAAAAATGAAACAGGTGTTTTGGCCATAACAAAAGGAGCATTGAATGCAATCTTATCCATTTGTGACCAGGTAGCCCTTTCCGATGGGAAATTATCAGATATTTCAACTGCCAAAACAACAGTTTTACAGCAATATGAGCAATTGAGTGCTGCAGGTTTACGCACCTTAGGCGTAGCGTACAAACCGCTTACAGATGCTGAAGATTTTACCCGTGATGGGGAAAAAGGGATGATCTTTTTGGGTTTTATAACGTTATTTGATCCGCCAAAACCAGATGTAATAGGGGTTATTAAAAAACTGAACGGACTGGGAGTGCAATTGAAAATTATTACCGGTGATAATGCGTTAGTGGCCAAAAGCCTGGCATTGCAGATTGGTATTGAAGCTCCTAAAATAGTAACAGGTTCAGAACTGCTGAAAATGAGTAATACAGCCCTGCTACACCAGGCAGCCCGGATAGATATTTTTGCAGAAGTGGAACCCAATCAAAAAGAACGTATTATTTCCCTGTTAAAAAAAGGGGGGAATGTGGTTGGTTTTATGGGAGATGGAATTAATGATGCCCCGGCATTGCATACAGCAGATGTCGGTATTTCTGTAGATACTGCAGTCGATGTTGCTAAGGAAGCAGCAGATATTGTATTGTTGAACCAGGATCTTAATGTACTGACCAATGGGATCATTGAAGGGCGAAAAACATTTACCAATACCATGAAATATATTTTTATGGCAACAAGCGCTAATTTTGGAAATATGTTCAGTATGGCCGGCGCCTCTTTGTTTTTACCTTTTTTACCCTTACTGCCCAAACAAATTTTATTGACAAACCTCCTAACAGATTTTCCGGAAATGGCCATTGCAACCGATCGTGTTGATCTCCTGAATATTCAAACACCACAACGTTGGGACCTGTCTTTTATTAAAAAATTTATGGTTGTTTTTGGTTTGCTGAGTTCGATTTTTGATTTCCTGATGTTTGGGATATTATTGTTTATTTTCCATGCAAAAGAAATCGAATTTCAAACCGCCTGGTTTACCGAATCCGTTATTTCTGCGACATTAATTGTATTAGTGGTGCGTACCCGATTGCCCTTTTTTAAGAGCCTCCCCGGTAAATACCTTTCCATAGCGACTGCACTCATTGTCCTTTTCGTATTGATGTTACCCATTACGCCTATAGCAGTTTGGTTTGGTTTTACGCAATTACCATGGCAATTATATGGCTGGATATTTATGGTTATCACAATATATATCATTTGTGCTGAACTGCTGAAACATTGGTTTTACAGTAAAATGATGCAATCTTCTCAAAAAGCCCGCTCTTAAAAAAGCCCGTAAATTGTATTCTATTTTGGCAGCTATTAAATACTGGTTCTAAGTGCTATACAATAGTATGGAATCAGTATGCCTAAATTTCTGATAGCGCTTACTGATGCTATTAGAGCGCAATTGATACGATCTCTTTTTTTATTTTCTCATACCAACTTACTTCAGGTATTCTACAGGCATTATTGTGTCATTACATTTTTAGCTTCGATATTCGAAGGCACCTTGCTTTCAGTCGTACTAAAATACTTTTGGCATTATTAAGAATGTTAAAATAAAATCAGAATCACTTTCGGGCAAATCTCCTGCCGACGCTCCATTTTTACTTTTTAAGCATGGAATTTTAACATCTCAATTATTGCAGAATTAGCAGTGGCGTATTTCATCGATAAAACCTTTCCGTTTATCGATTTGCCATATATTATTGGGTAAAGCCTGCAAATCACCACTAAAGATTTATATAAATTGCCTCACTATTAAATTAGCAAAGTATATAATCATTGCTGTTTTTGTTAAAATTTTGAGATTAAACACGTAGAAAATATGAAGAATAAATTACTTCCATTATTATTTGTTTTAGGGGGATATGCAGCTTATTCACAAGTTGGTATTGGAACCTCAATGCCGAATGGATCTTCCCAGTTAGAAGTTGTAGCAGATGATAAGGGTATCCTTATTCCAAGGATCCGTTTAACGAGCACAACCGACAACCTGACGATTCAGCATGGCAATGTAAACAGTTTACTTGTTTTTAATACTTCTACGATAGCGGATGTCAAGCCAGGATATTACTATTGGTATGTTAATAAATGGAACAGGATTATTGTTTCGGGAGAGGTAAATCCTGCGGTAGGAACTGTTTTTTTTAACCCTGTAACAAATCAGTTTACCTATATTGATACAGCCGGGAATACACAGGTTGTCAATATGGAACAGATCGTTAGGGCCAACCAAACGGTAACCACGCTGGTCAACAATAACAATGGAACGTATACCTATACTAATGAAGCGGGAGTAACAGCATTGATTAATGTGCCTGCTGATGTGGCTGCCAATTTCCAGACGATTATCAATAATCCGGGCGTACAGCAGATCCTGAACAGTTATGTGATGCACATCGAAGGCAATGTAGCGTATAATGCGACTACAAATACGTTTACCTATACCGATGCTGCCGGAAATACACAAACTGTAAATATGGAGCAAATCGTCAGAGCCAATCAAACGGTAACGACTTTAGTAAATAATAATAACGGAACCTATACTTATACGAATGAGGCGGGAGTAACGGCATCAATCAATGTCCCTGCTGATGTGGCTACGAATTTCCAGACGATTATCAATAATCCGGGTGTACAGCAGATCCTTAATAGTTATGTAATGCATATTGAAGGGAATGTAGCGTATAATGCGACAACAAACACGTTTACGTATACCGATGCAGCCGGAAATACGCAGACCGTCAATATGGAACAAATTGTCAGAGCCAATCAAACGGTGACAACTTTGGTGAATAATAATGATGGTACCTATACCTATACTAATGAAGCAGGAGTAACCAGTGTGGTGAATCCACAAACATTATCGATTGCTTCTAATATATTGACGCTATCCAATGGAGGAACAGTAGACCTGACCCCATTTTTAGACAATACCGATGACCAGCAGATTAGTTCTTTCGTACTTGATCCAGTGACTAAGAAACTGAGTGTTACTTTAGAAAATGGCGGTACACAGGAAGTTGACTTTACGGCAGTACTGAATAATGTAGTAGCCCAGGCAACACAACATTTTGCCAATGGGGAGGCTACAACAATCAGTGGAGCAGGAACAGAATCAAATCCATATAAAGTAGGGGTCAATGCTGCTAACGGAACCACAATGGGTGGTGTAAAAGAAGTAATAACCAATCCAACTGTAAATATTGTGGATGGTGCATTAGTGGTGAATACGGCTAATTTATCAATCCCTGCAGCATCTGTTGTTGGAAATAACGTTACCGCAGCCAGTGATCGTGTTGTCTTAGGAGGAACGCCAGTGGGGGCAACTTTAAAACCTTTTTCTGTTGATGTAGACGAAACCAAATTAGTTTTAAGCAATCTTTCAGGCCAGGTTAACCCGAGCCAGATTTTCTCCGGAGCTTCAGGGCAAATGTTAGTTAGTAATGCCTTCGGTGGTAGCCAATGGATCAGTCCTTCTTCAATTTCAACGGCTATAAGCAATACATTAGAAAGCACAGCCAATACCATTACATCTACCGTAAATGGCCAGGCCGCTACGGCACCGATTGTAAATTCCCTTGGAAGCACATTATCGGGAGCAAATATTATCACTACGGTAAATGGTGTGGCAGGAGCTGGGTTAGACCTGACTCCGGCAATACAGGCCGCACAAAAAACAACTTCAGTTGCAAACGGATCTAATACGACTGTCAATAGTACTGTAACCGGAAACAACACAGAATATACTGTTGCTGTGAATGCTGCTAATGGTACTGCTTTAGGTGGTGTTAAAGAAGCAGCAACGAATCCTACAGTAAATATCGTAGACGGTGCTTTAACCGTGAACACAGCCAATTTGAATGTACCGGCAGCTTCGGTAACCGGAACGGATGTAACCGCAGGCAGTAACCGTGTGGCTTTAGGCGGAACTCCGGTTGGAGCAGCTTTAAAATCCTTCTCTGTAGATGTTAATGAAGCGAACTTAAGCTTATCCAATATCGGTGGTAGTTTAGCGACAAGCCAGATTAATGCTACTACAGCAACACCAGGACAAACATTAGTTGTTAATCCTGCAGGATCAGTAGTATATGGTAATTTACCAGCAGCTACAGTAACAGGTACCGATGTAACCGCAGGCAGTAACCGTGTGGCTTTAGGGGGAACTCCGGTTGGAGCATCTTTAAAACCGTTCACTGTAGATGTCAATGAAGCGAACTTAAGCTTATCCAATATCGGTGGTAGTTTAGCGACAAGCCAGATTAACGCTACCACAGCAACACCAGGACAAACATTAGTTGTTAATCCTGCAGGATCAGTAGTATATGGTAATTTACCAGCAGCTACAGTAACAGGTACCGATGTAACCGCAGGCAGTAACCGTGTGGCTTTAGGGGGAACTCCGGTTGGAGCATCTTTAAAACCGTTCACTGTAGATGTCAATGAAGCGAATTTAAGCTTATCCAATATCGGTGGTAGTTTAGCGACAAGCCAGATTACTCCAGGTACAGCAGGGCAGGTGTTAGTAACAAATGCCGGGACTACAACCTGGATGGACCAATCCACATTAGCACCAGCTACTACAAATACATTGGGCAGCACTGTCAATACTATTACATCTACCGTAAATGGACAGGCCGCTACAGCACCGATAGTAAATTCACTTGGAAACACATTATCGGGAGCGAACATTATTACGACGGTAAATGGTGTGGCAGGATCGGGATTAGACCTGACTCCAGCAATACAGGCCGCACAAAAAACAACTTCTGTAGTAGACGGCACCAATACGACTGTAAGCAGTACCGTAACCGGAAACAATACAGCGTATAAAGTAGACGTAACAGCTGCAAATGGCACCGCTTTAGGAGGTGTTAAAGAAGCAGCAACCAATCCAACAGTAAATATCGTAGACGGTGCTTTAACCGTGAATACGGCCAATTTGAATGTACCGGCAGCTTCGGTAACCGGAACGGATGTAACCGCAGGCAGTAACCGTGTGGCTTTAGGCGGAACTCCGGTTGGAGCAGCTTTAAAAGCCTTCTCTGTAGATGTTAATGAAGCGAACTTAAGCTTATCCAATATCGGCGGTAGTTTAGCAACAAGCCAGATTAATGCTACTACAGCAACACCAGGACAAACATTAGTTGTTAATCCTGCAGGATCAGTAGTATATGGTAATTTACCAGCAGCTACAGTAACCGGAACGGATGTAACCGCAGGCAGTAACCGTGTGGCTTTAGGGGGAACTCCGGTTGGAGCATCTTTAAAACCGTTCACTGTAGATGTTAATGAAGCAAATTTAAGTCTATCTAATATCGGTGGTAGTCTAACACCAACCCAGATTGCTCCCGGAGCAGCAGGTCAGGTATTGGTTACCAACGGAGGGGTTACAACCTGGATGAATCAATCCGCTATTGTACCCAACACTACAAATGCGCTATCAAGTGCAGGAAATATAATGACTGCCACAGTGAATGGAATTCCTGCTACAGCACCGATAGTAAATTCACTTGGAAACACATTATCGGGAGCGAACATTATTACGACGGTAAATGGTATGGCAGGAGCAGCATTAGACCTGACTCCGGCAATACAGGCCGCACAAAAAACAACGTCTGTAGTAGACGGCACCAATACGACTGTAAGCAGTACCGTAACCGGAAACAATACAGCGTATAAAGTAGACGTAACTCCAGCTAATGGCACCGCTTTAGGTGGTGTTAAAGAAGCAGCAACGAATCCAACAGTAAATATCGTAGACGGTACTTTAACCGTGAATACGGCCAATTTGAATGTCCCTGCTGCTTCGGTAACAGGAACGGATGTAACCGCAGGCAGTAACCGTGTGGCTTTAGGGGGAACTCCGGTTGGAGCAGCTTTAAAATCCTTCTCTGTAGATGTTAATGAAGCGAACTTAAGCTTATCCAATATCGGCGGTAGTTTAGCAACAAGCCAGATTAATGCTACTACAGCAACACCAGGACAAACATTAGTTGTTAATCCTGCAGGGAATGTAGTATATGGTAATTTACCAGCGGCTACAGTAATCGGAAATAACGTAACAGCGGGTAGTGATCGTGTAACTTTAGGGGGAACTCCGGTTGGAGCAACTTTAAAACCGTTCTCTGTAGATGTTGATGAAACCAGATTAGTATTGAGCAATCAATCCGGAAAAGTAACCAACAATCAGATTACACCGGGTACATCAGGCCAGGTATTAGTAACTACTGCAGCAGGAAGTACACAATGGGCAAATCCATCTACTATCGTAGCGCCAACAGTAAATACACTGACCACAAGTGGCAATACTTCAACTTCTACAGTAAATGGAGAAATAGCAACAGCATCAATTGTAAATTCATTAGGAAATACCATAACAGGTGCCAATCTGGTAACCACCGTGAATGGTGTTGCAGGAGCTCCACTGGATCTTACTGCAGCAATACAGGGAAATCAAAAAACAACTTCAGTTGCCAACGGAACGAATACTACAGTAAGCAGTACCGTAACTGGAAATAATACAGAATACAAAGTAGCGGTGAATCCTGCAAACGGTATCGTATTAGGTAGCGTTAAAGAAGCAGGGACGAATCCAACAGTAAATATTGTTGATGGTGCTTTGACTGTAAATACAGCCAATTTAAATGTACCGGCGGCTTCGGTAACCGGAAACGATGTAACGGCAGCGAGCAACCGTATCACTTTAGGCGGAAATCCAATAGGAGCAGCTTTAAAAGCTTTCTCTGTAGATGTTAACCAGGCTAATTTAAGCTTATCCAGTATCGGAGGCAGTTTAACACCAGCTCAGATTGCCCCGGGTACAACAGGCCAGGTTTTAATCACCAATGCCGGGACTACACAATGGGTAAACCAGACGTCATTAGTTCCAACCACTACAAATACTTTAGGAAGTACCGTGAATACGATTACTTCTACCGTAAATGGGCAGGCAGCTACAGCATCGATTGTAAATTCTTTGGGTAATACCTTATCCGGAACCACTATCGTAACCACAGTGAATGGTGTGGCAGGATCGGGATTAGACCTGACTCCGGCAATTCATGCCGCACAAAAAACAACTTCAGTAGCCAACGGAACCAACACTACAGTAAGTAGTACGGTAACCGGAAATAATACAGAATATAAAGTAACAGTGAGTCCTGCAAATGGTACCGCTTTAGGAAGTGTGAAAGAAGCAGCAACCAATCCAACAGTAAATATTGTTGATGGTGCTTTAACGGTGAACACTGCTAATTTAACTATTCCGGCGGCTTCAGTAACCGGAAATAACGTAACACCAGGCAGTGATCGTGTCATCTTAGGAGGAACTCCAACAGGTGCCGCTTTAAAAGCTTTCTCTGTAGATGTTGATGAAACCAAATTAGTTTTAAGCAACCTTTCCGGAAAAGTAACCAACAATCAGATTACACCGGGTACATCGGGTCAGGTTTTGGTCACTACTGCAGCAGGGAGTACACAATGGGTAAATCAATCTACTATTGCCCCTGCAACTACCGTAGCCAATACCGTTACAGGAACTAATTTATCAACTACCGTAAACGGGGTTACCGGAACGGCAGTAAATTTAACACCTGCAATTCAGGCAGGACAAAAAACAACGTCAGTTGCCAATGGTACGAATACTACAGTAAGCAGTACCGTAACTGGAAATAATACAGAATACAAAGTAGCGGTGAATCCTGCAAACGGTATCGTATTAGGTAGCGTAAAAGAAGCAGCAACAAATCCAACAGTAAATATTGTTGATGGTGCTTTGACTGTAAATACAGCCAATTTAAATGTACCGGCGGCTTCGGTAACCGGAAACGATGTAACGGCAGCCAGCAACCGTATCACTTTAGGAGGAACTCCAATAGGAGCAGCTTTAAAAGCTTTCTCTGTAGATGTTAACCAGGCTAATTTAAACTTATCCAGTATCGGAGGCAGTTTGACACCAGCTCAGATTGCCCCGGGTACAACAGGCCAGGTTTTAATCACCAATGCCGGGACTACACAATGGGTAAACCAGTCTTCATTAGTTCCAGCGACTATAAATGCTTTAGCAAGTAGCGGAAATGTAATGACTGCTACCGTAAATGGGGTTGCTGCTACAGCACCGATTGTAAATACTTTAGGAAATACCTTATCCGGAACCACTATCATAACCACTGTGAATGGTGTGGCAGGATCGGGATTAGACCTTACTCCGGCAGTTCAGGCCGCGCAAAAAACAACGTCTGTAGTAGACGGTACAACGACTACAGTAAGCAGTACCGTAACCGGTAACAATACAGCTTACAAAGTAGAAGTAGCCGCTGCAAATGGTACTGCATTAGGAGGTGTTAAAGAGGCCACGACCAATCCAACAGTAAATGTCGTAAATGGTACTTTAGTCGTTAACCCGGCCAACTTAACTATTCCGGCAGCTTCTGTAACTGGAAATAACGTAACAGCAGGCAGTGATCGTGTGACTTTAGGAGGAACTCCAACAGGTGCCGCTTTAAAAGCCTTTTCTGTAGACGTTGATGAAACTAAATTAGTTTTAAGCAACCTTTCCGGAAAAGTAACCAACAACCAGATCACTCCGGGTACATCCGGTCAGGTTTTGGTGACTACCGCAGCAGGAAGTACACAATGGGTAAATCAATCCACTATTGCACCTGCAACTACCGTAGCCAATACCGTTACAGGGACTAATTTATCAACAACCGTAAATGGTGTTACCGGAGCGGCAGTAAATTTAACACCTGCAATTCAGGCGGGACAAAAAATAACAACAGTATCCAATGGCAGCAATACTGTAGCTACAGGAACTGTTACAGGGAATACAACCGATTATAAAGTAACTGTGAATAATGCTACAGCAACGGTAGCAGGTGTGGTAAAAGCGGGAGCAGGCCTTACCGTAGATGGTACAGGAACACTTGCTGTTGATGCAGCCACAATTACTTCTGGAAAAGCACTAACGTCAACAGACCTGGTCGTATCCGCTAATGGAAGTACAGCACTGCTAAAAGATGTGTCACTGGCTATTGCCGAAAACGCAATCACTTCCGCTAAAATAGCAGATGGAGAAGTAAAAACAGCTGATATTGCCGATCGTAATGTAACCGCTGCAAAATTAACGGCAGGAACAGGTACAGCCAACAGGATTGCAACAGCAGATGCAACTGGTAACGTTACCTATACGGATTTATCTACACTGGTAACCGGAGATGAAACAAAATTAGTAAATGGTACAAATACTACGGTTACCGGTACAGGGACAGCAACCAATCAGTATGCAGTGAATGTAGCTACCGGCGGAGCTGCTTTAGGAGTAGTGAAACAAGCCGCTACAACACCAGTTGTTACCATTAATGCAGCAGGAGAATTGGCTGTGAATGCCAACAACGGTTTAAGTGTTGCGACAGGAAACGTACAATTGGGCGGTGCTTTGACCAAAGCTACCACGGTGACCGCTACAGCAACCAATACACTGGCAGTAGCAGGATTGCAAACCGGGACTACGGCCGATAAAATTGTCGTTGCTGATGCTACTTCAGGCGTGTTGAGACAAATGAATTCAGCAATGCCAAGATTCTTCTACATGCCGTCGATCGTTATTCCAACGGCTGCAGACCAGATTACAGATGGGACTACATTTGGAACCATCAACTTATACAATAGATATTCTACTCAGTTCGCTACTCCAACAGTATCCAATCCTGGAAAAACAACCACATTGCCAGTACTTGCAGCATCAGCATTGGATTACTATATCACATGGTTTGATGCGACTGTTTTTGATAATGTGACTGTAAGCAACACAGGAGTTTTAACCTACACCGTTAAAGCCAATGCCGATGTGACAGTAGGATCATTTATGAATATTGTTTTTGCAGTAAAATAAAAAGATGAAAAAACTAATACTAAGCCTATTCCTTGCTGTATCCCTGTTGATGGGATCAGCAGTACAGGCACAATGTTTTCCAACACAGCCTAAAACGGCAGCATTTGCGATAGGCGGAACCAGTACTTACAAAAACCAGGTATTATGGCTGACGTGGGGTTCTACATTGGCCAATGTTGCCCAATATCCGTACGGAAGGCACGATCAGGCCTTAGGGGAAAATGCCACATCCTATGCCTCCATAGATGTAGGGGGTGGAAGATATCTGTGTGTAGAAGCCATTATTACCGGAATTACGGGCAGTGATATTAAAAGTTATGCCCCGGGGAATTATTCCGGGGATTCCATGGATGATATGTACAATATTGGAGGAGTAGGAAGCAGTAATAAATTGGTAAACGGTATCCGAAATGGGACAAATGGTGGAAATGTAACCTTCAGATTAACCTGTAGGGCTACTTTAGAAGGGGCTCCGGTAAAACTTTCCGGAATGGTAATCGGGGATGCAGAATCTTTGGCACCAGCAGAATTTTTTAATGCTACTGCCGATGGAAAATGGACTATTGTAGAAATGCATAAAAATCTAAATGTAACAGGAAGCTACGATGTTCGTAAAGTGGATGTTACTGCCACACGGCAACGTATTGAATTTGTAAAAGGTAATGATAACAATACTGCTGCAGTTTCTTTTCTAACCTTTAATGAAACAGCCTATAGCCCAACCAACTTTGATGTAACCTTTGATGTTACTTTAAAAGGAAGCGGATTGACCGCTATTGCCCTGGGGCTTTTACCTCCGGGTGTTGATGGGGGAGATGCTCCGGCATCGTATGGTGCACCACTCCACATGATTGATAAACTGGCCTTGTCCAGTGATGGTATTGCAAGCAGTGCGTCTGCTACTGAAGCCACTACCAACCTAAATACAGCAGCTTATGCACCTGGAGGATTAATCCCTCCAACAGCAGGATTTTTAGGAACCGTAGCACCCGATACCGATCCGGGACCTCAGTATAGCTACGATGCTATGGGGGACAATAATAACGGTAGTGCTGGTGTCCTGGAAGAAGATGCATGGCCCGATATATATAAAAGTTTTTCCTATAAGGCTCATTATATGCCGGGTAACATTATCAACGCCACTATTCCTTATAAGGGAATTGAAAATGCCTACATCTCAGGATGGATTGATTTTAACCAAAATGGTGTTTTTGATGAAAGCGAACGCGTAACGGTGAGTGCACCTGCAAACCAGACTTCGGTAGTATTAACCTGGCAGGTAAGTGTCAGCAGGGTGATCCGGAGTACCTATGTACGGTTGCGGTATGCCAAAAACCGGGCGGATATACTGTCACCTACCAGTTCCACACCAGGGGGAGAAGTAGAAGATCATAGAATATACATCCAGGGACCGACGATTTCAAATCCGACGATAGAAAACAGGGCTCGTAGAAAGTAATATACAGTACTGGGGCTAAACCGCACAGGGGAGTAGTCGTTAGATTGTGTAAACGTAGAAATTGATTTTAATTTGATTTGAGATTTTAAGGCTTAGCCAAAAAACAACAGATCATTAAGTATAGAATTTAAAAGAACTACATTTAAATAATTTAAAAAGAGCGGATTATGATCGAAGATGGTAAATTACCCAAAGATTTTGCAAAGCAATTTAAAAACAAAGAAGACTTCCATACTTTTTTTCAAGACCTGTATAAACAAGGCATTGAACAACTACTCCAGGGAGAATTGGATGCTCATCTGGGATATGAGAAGCATAATATTGACGGATACAATACAGGCAATAGCCGTAATGGTTCTTTCTCAAAGAATATAAAATCAGAGACTTTGGGCAATATGGTCCTGGCTATTCCCCGGGATAGAAATGGTGAATTCGAGCCTCAGGTCATCGGAAAAGGCCAATCGATGAGTGAAAAGATTGAAGATGCTATTTTAGGAATGTACAGTCGTGGAATGACCCGTAGTGATATTGTAGAACAAGTTAAAGAAGTTTATGGGATATCAGTAAGTGAGTCCACGATTTCGACCATCTCTGATAGAATACTGGCTGATGTTGATTTATGGACTAAAAGGGCTTTAGAACCACAGTATCTGATTGTTTGGAGGGAGTAGTCGTTAGATTGTGTAAACGTAGAAATTGATTTTAATTTGATTTGAGATTTTAAGGCTTAGCCAAAAAACAACAGATCATTAAGTATAGAATTTAAAAGAACTACATTTAAATAATTTAAAAAGAGCGGATTATGATCGAAGATGGTAAATTACCCAAAGATTTTGCAAAGCAATTTAAAAACAAAGAAGACTTCCATACTTTTTTTCAAGACCTGTATAAACAAGGCATTGAACAACTACTCCAGGGAGAATTGGATGCTCATCTGGGATATGAGAAGCATAATATTGACGGATACAATACAGGCAATAGCCGTAATGGTTCTTTCTCAAAGAATATAAAATCAGAGACTTTGGGCAATATGGTCCTGGCTATTCCCCGGGATAGAAATGGTGAATTCGAGCCTCAGGTCATCGGAAAAGGCCAATCGATGAGTGAAAAGATTGAAGATGCTATTTTAGGAATGTACAGTCGTGGAATGACCCGTAGTGATATTGTAGAACAAGTTAAAGAAGTTTATGGGATATCAGTAAGTGAGTCCACGATTTCGACCATCTCTGATAGAATACTGGCTGATGTTGATTTATGGACTAAAAGGGCTTTAGAACCACAGTATCTGATTGTTTGGATGGATGCTGTGCATATGAAAGTAAGAACAGATGGGAAATATGAAAACCATGCAATTTACATTGTAATCGGACTAAAAACAGATGGTAAGAAAGAAGTATTAGGAATGTGGCTAAATAAAGAAGAGTCGGCTTCATTTTGGATGACTGTACTCTCTGACATAAAATCTCGTGGAGTAAAGGATATTCTCATTGCCTGTACAGATAACCTTACCGGATTTACAAAAGCTATCAGAGGTGTTTTTCCAAATACAGAATCCCAGCTTTGCATTGTTCATCAAATAAGGAATAGCCTTAAGTTTGTAGTAGTTAAGGATAGAAAAGCATTTTGCAGTGCAATGAAAGAAGTATATACTGCAATAAATCAGGAAGAAGCCGTTTTAGCTCTGGCTGAATTTAAAAAAAACTGGGAAGCAAAATATAAATATGCCGTTTGCTCCTGGGAAAAGAATTGGGAAAATCTCATGCCTTTTTTGGCCTATCCTGCTGAAATCAGGAAAATAATGTACACCACAAATACAATAGAAAACTTAAACAGGGGAATTAGAAAATATACCAAAACAAAAGTGCAGTTCCCAGATGAAAAAAGCGTCAAGAAATCAGTCTATTTAGCAATACAAAATTGTGAAAAAAGCTGGATAAATGCAATACCAAGCTGGGGATTAATCATGAATCAGTTCTTGGTCATATTTGGAGAAAGGTGTAATATTAAACACTAAGAACTGTTTACACAAAATTTCGACCAGTCTCTGTTTGGATGGATGCTGTGCATATGAAAGTAAGAACAGATGGGAAATATGAAAACCATGCAATTTACATTGTAATCGGACTAAAAACAGATGGTAAGAAAGAAGTATTAGGAATGTGGCTAAATAAAGAAGAGTCGGCTTCATTTTGGATGACTGTACTCTCTGACATAAAATCTCGTGGAGTAAAGGATATTCTCATTGCCTGTACAGATAACCTTACCGGATTTACAAAAGCTATCAGAGGTGTTTTTCCAAATACAGAATCCCAGCTTTGCATTGTTCATCAAATAAGGAATAGCCTTAAGTTTGTAGTAGTTAAGGATAGAAAAGCATTTTGCAGTGCAATGAAAGAAGTATATACTGCAATAAATCAGGAAGAAGCCGTTTTAGCTCTGGCTGAATTTAAAAAAAACTGGGAAGCAAAATATAAATATGCCGTTTGCTCCTGGGAAAAGAATTGGGAAAATCTCATGCCTTTTTTGGCCTATCCTGCTGAAATCAGGAAAATAATGTACACCACAAATACAATAGAAAACTTAAACAGGGGAATTAGAAAATATACCAAAACAAAAGTGCAGTTCCCAGATGAAAAAAGCGTCAAGAAATCAGTCTATTTAGCAATACAAAATTGTGAAAAAAGCTGGATAAATGCAATACCAAGCTGGGGATTAATCATGAATCAGTTCTTGGTCATATTTGGAGAAAGGTGTAATATTAAACACTAAGAACTGTTTACACAAAATTTCGACCAGTCTCGTTATGGAGGTAGGCCATCCTGGTTCTGGACCATGATTTCCTGGTTATAGGGGTAGGCCATCCTGGTTCCGAACCAGGATTTCGTGGTTATGGAGGTAGGTCATCCTGGTCTCGGACCAGGATTTCGTGGTTATAGGGCTAGGTCATCCTGGTTCCGAACCAGGATTTCGTGGTTATAGGGGTAGGTCATCCTGGTTCTGGACCAGGATTTCGTGGTTATGGAGGTAGGTCATCCTGGTTCTGGACCAGGATTTCGTGGTTATGGAGGTAGGTCATCCTGGTTCTAGACTAAGATTTCCTGGTTATAGGGGTAGGTCATCCTGGTTCTGGACTACAATTTCTGAGTTATAATGGCAGCTTATTTTTCCCATATAAGAAAAGTTTACTCCTACCTTCCTAAAAAAGTAAAGTCCATAGCAAGGCTACGGACTTTACAATTCTAAAAAATAAGGGTTTTAGCAACCGTTTATCGGTTGGTGTTTACTGCAGGGCTGATATTAGGATTGGCATCAATTTCTTCCTGTGGAATTTTAAGTTCAAAACGGCGGTCATCCGGGACTAAATTAATTTGGGTTCTGTGGTTCCCGGTTCTTGTAATGCCGCGAAGCAGTCGTTTGGCATCATACCATTCAATTCCGTTTTCACCATAAAATTCTTTCCGGCGTTCGGTCAATACCAGTTCTATCAAGGCCGAACCACTCGCTGCAGTAGGCTGGGCCTGTGTATCACGATTCAGGCGCAGGGCATCCAATAATTCCCGGGTGCGGCTTTCATTACCCAAATGGAATTCAGCTTCAGCTTCAATAAGGATCAATTCCGGATAACGGATAATTGGGATATCAGCATCGAATGTAAATTTGAATTTTGAAGTCACAAATTGTTGCCAGTCACCAACCGGGGCATTGTAGAGATTGGAGAATAAATTCCGTACATCGGTAGCGGAAAACAAATTCACAAAATCATCATTGATAAAGGTTCCGTGATAGGCGATGGCAACATGGTCCATCATCGCATGGGGATGTGACATATAATAAGCCGTTTGATCCGGAGTCTGTGGCAATCCCCATAACCATTCGGTAGCATTGATATCGTCAAATCCCTGAGTGTAAGCGGCAGCGTTTAAAACAGCTGCCGGATTACCGCCATAAGCAGCAATAGCGGCTGTTTTGGCTTTAGTCCAGTCTCCCGTATATTGGTAGACCTGCGCCAAAAATGCCTGCGCGACCTGGTTGTTGATATACGATTTGTCCACTCTGGTTTGTGGTAATCCCGCCACAGCGTCTTCAAGGTCACTTATGATCTGGTCGAAAAATTCCGCTTTGGTCGACATGCCTTTTCCGGTCGAGGTAGGCTCTGTATAGATAGGAGGGAAGTCCAGGTTTTTGGAAGACGCATACGCATCACCAAATTCCAGGGCTAACTGAAAATAATAGAAACCGCGCAGGGCAAGTGCCTGGGATTTGGTTTCGGTCTTATCCGTTTCAGAAAGGGCATTACTGGACTCGATACCATGGATCAGGTTGTTCAGCTGATCGATAATTTTATAGGAAAACCTCCAGCTGAAATTCGGTCGGGTGTAGGTCGCTTCGCGGTTTTGGAAATCGTAATCATCCCCAAACCAGATTTGCTTCTGGATTAATGCTTCGCCTTTTACACTGCGGGCAAAATAGATGGATTGCAATCCTGCCGCTTCATTGTTTAAAAACTGCCCTCTGTTCAGTCGTAAAATTCCGGCGATAAAAGCATCGACACCTTCCCGGTTGCTGAAAATAACTTCCGGGGTAACATTATTGGTCGGTTTTGGATCGTCTAAGTAATCAGAAGAACAACCGATTTGCTGAAAGCTAAGGGCAAGGACAGCAATACTGAGATATATTTTTTTCATGTGGATTAAAATTAAAAATTAAGGTTAAACCCTAAGGTAATAGTACGTTGTAATGGTGCCCTGAAATTAGTCGTTCCATCAATACTTTGTTCTGGATCTATTCCTTTATGGGACTGGAACGTCAGCAAATTATCCCCTTGCAAATACAACCGGGCCTGGCTGATTTTGAGTTTGCGGATACTATCAATAGGCAGGCTGTAACCGAATGTTAGTGCTTTCAGCCGTACATAATCATTCTTGTACAGGAATCGGGATGAGGTGGCCGCAAAGTTATTGGTGGAGTTCAACAGTACCGGTACATCGGTGCTATCGCCGGGCTGTGTCCAACTGTTGGCAATATCTGGAGAACTTTGCCTGCCTCTGGAAATTCCGCCCATCAGGGAAGCATAATCGGAATCATACACATAGGCCCCTACACTGAAATTGAACAATACATTCAAATCAAATCGATACAACTGAAACGTATTGGTAATTCCACCGGTTATTTTCGGAAGTGCTGAATGTTGGTAATACCGTGTCGCTTCGTCATAATTTTTAGTGGTCTCTTTACCCGTAACCGTGCCATTAGCATCCACAATGTCTTTATACCACATTGCATACCCGTCATTAGGATCTACACCGGCATAATCCCGGATATAAAAATCATACAAAGAGCGGCCTACCTGCCATTGGTTTAATCCGGTGATAAAGGATTCCTGCGTAAGTTTGGTAATCTTATTGCGATCCAGCGAAAAATTCAATTGCGTATTCCAGGAGAATTTTTCACGTTTGATGTTGTGTGATGTCAGGCTCACCTCAAGGCCATAGTTTCGTAAAGAACCCGCATTGGTCAGGATGCTGGTATTCCCTGTCGAGGAAGGCGTAGGTACATTATACAGCAGGTCAATAGAACTCTTGTTGTAATAGTCGATCGTACCTTCAATACGGTTATTGAACAGGCTAAAATCGAGGCCAATGTTAAAAGAACCTGTTTTTTCCCAGGTTAGGTTTTCATCTACACGATCGCCCAGCAATACCCCGGGATTGCCCAATTGGCTGTGTCCGGTTTCAAAACTCTGGATATACGGGAAAAATGAAGTCGTCTGGTTATTTCCTAATTCCCCATAGGAACTCCTCAATTTCAACAGGCTGAGCACATTGCTATTTTTAAGGAAATTTTCATCCGAAATGATCCAGGAAGCACCCACGGCATAGAAATCACCCCAACGCACTTTTTTAGAAAAGCGGGACGATCCGTCTCTTCGGTAGGACGCTTCAAGGAAATATTTATTTTTGAAATCATAACTGACCCTTCTTAAAATACTATTCAGGCGGTCTTCCACCACATATCCTCCAACAGATTCTGGTGTTGTGCCACCGCCAATAACAGTGACACCCGGCAGGAATCCGGTTGCAGAAGCAGAGAACAAATCATTTTTAGACTGATACGCTTCATAAATCACATCGACACCTAAATTATGGTCTCCAAAACTTGTATCATAGCGTAATGCATTAATGAAATTTAAAGTTTGGGTCACTGTTTTTTCACGGCTTACGCGCCCATTGACACTCGAAGCCTGGCCATAGACAGAATTGGTATACGCATTGGAATCAAAAGAATAATCTTCAAAAGCCAGATTGGTTTTAAACGAAAGTTTTTCTGCCAGCTGGAATTTAGCATAGCCATTCAGGTTGATGTTGCTTCGGGTATTCCCTTTTTTGTCATTGTAAAGCGATCCTACTGCGTTGTCACCACTCATTAAAGGGCGTACTCCGTTGACCAATTGGGTATTGTTCCCATAATCATAGATTGGGGCTCCGTTATTGGTAATAATAGTTCCATTCTGATCCCTGCGGTATACCGGGTAAATACTGGGTGTCGCATACAGCCAGTTCATGGCACTTGTAAATTGTGTTCCGGACTGTACGGGAAAATTCTGGTTGGATGCCGAATAGGCTACATTGGTTCCCACGTCGAGCCAGTCATTTACCTTGGTATCGATATTCAGTCGAACGGTCGCTCTTTCAAATTTGGAAGTTTTAACCAGTCCTTCCTGATTTAGGTAGTTGGCAGATAGGAAATAAGAGGTATTATCGCTACCGCCACTTATGTTGGAATTATACTCGTTACGAAATGCCTGGTTCCGGAACAGCTCCTCTTTCCAGTTGGTATCCCAAATCAACTGGGCATCCGGGTTCAGTTGCCCACTATTGTTGATGAAATTCGATGTATTGTACGGATTATACCCCATAGCACTTACCATTCCTGTGGTAGCATTAGTGGCTGCATTTTCCGGTGTCTGACCCTGTACATACTGGTAAGTATTCTTTCGGGCCTGCCACAGGTAGCTGACATAATCATTACTGCCCAATACCTCATGGGTTTTTACGGCATCACTGGCAACTCCGGAAGAAACGCGGAAGCTCACTTGTGGCGCTGTGTTTTTGCGGCCTGATTTGGTTTTGATCACGATAACACCATTTGCCCCACGGGATCCGTATAAGGCGGTAGAGGCAGCATCTTTTAAAACATTCATCGACTCAATCTGATCCGAACTGATGGAGTTGATGTTCCCATTGAAAGGGACACCATCTACAATAATCAGCGGAGAAGAAGAGGCATTGATAGATCCGATTCCACGAACACGGATTGTCGGGCTTTCTCCCGGTTGGCCACTGGAGTTGATCACACTCACGCCCGGGACAGAACCTTGTAAGGCCGAAAGTACCGAGGTCGCCTGTTGCTTTTCGAAAACCTCACTGCCCACTTTTCCTATAGCTCCCACAACAGCACGTTGTTTTTGGGTTCCATAGGCGACAATCACAATTTCATCCAGCCCTATGGTTTCTTCTTCCAGCCGGATCACTACTGAGGGCTGGTGACTGACTTTGATTTCCTGCGTTTTAAACCCCATAAAGGTCACAACCAGAATAGCATCCGGACTGGCTTTGAGGGTGAATTTTCCGTCCAGGTCAGTTTGGGTACCCTGATTCGTATTTTTGACCACTACCGATACTCCGGGAAGTGATAGTTGGGAGGCATCTGTTACTATTCCCGAAATCTGTTTCTCCTGTGCTACTGCTATTTGCACACTGAAAAACAAAAATCCGAATAGCAATTGGGATAATTTAATTTTCATTTTTTTTAAATAAATAGGATTAATTTTGGCAGCACAATACACTCGCATCGTTTTTTAGCTGCTATAAAAAACGATACAAAAAAAGGAGGCTCACATAAGCCTCCTTTGTTCGATACAAAGTTGAAAGCTTATTCTTTTAGGAGAGTTCCATACACCCGTTTTGGGCTGTTGTAGTGATATAGGAAGTTGAAGTACTACAACAATTTTTCAGCACGCCACAGCAACACATCATACCGTTTTGAAATCCAAAGAAGATTTTAGAGATCGTGGTAGTGTGGGCTGTTTCAAGGGTAAAATGTGAAAAAATCATGTACTTTATTTTAAAAATCAATAGTGGAAAAGGCTTTTTTAACATTCCTTTTGCTGGTACAAATTTATTTAATAAAATACTTTGATTCGGTTAAAACGCTATAAATTGGTAAATTTTACTGTGAAGTGTTTTTGTTGTAGTTTTATTTTATAGTTTTGCATCAGTTTACATGCTTTAAATAGAAAACTATCCTATGATGACACTCGACGCCACCGATAAAAGACTACTGTTAGAACTGCAAAAAGATGCCAAACAATCCATAAAGCAGCTGGCAGAGAAAGTAAACCTGTCTATTACCCCGGTACATGAGCGTATCAAAAAGATGGAAGCTGCCGGTGTAATCCAGAATTATGCTGCGGTCATTGACCCCAAAGCACTCGGAAAAAAATTATTGGTGTATTGCCAAGTTACCTTAGTACGGCACCAGGAATCGCTTTTTGAAGAGTTTGAAGCCTATGTACTCGGGCTGGATGAAGTTTTAGAGGCTTCTTACATCGCGGGGACTTATGATTTTCTGCTCAAGCTTTTACTGGAAGACATGGAAGATTACCAGAATTTTGCTGTGCATAAAATTTCTAAGCTGGAAATCATTTCCAACATCAAGAGCTCTTTTGTGATCCGGAGTATTAAAAAGACCTCCGTGATTCATTGCATTTAGGGCTGTATTAACCCGGTACCAGGATACCATTTAATGCAGAGATCCAGTCCTTGATTGTGCTGTTATTGGTATTGATGGCAATACTGTTGTTATTGTACGGCTGGTAGGTATGATGATCGGTAACCGAAAAAAGTCCAATGGTTGGCGTATGTACAGCACTTGCGAGATGCATAATGCCACTGTCTGCTCCGATGAACAGATCGGTATTGGCAATTAAAGCACCAATCTGGCGGATATTCGTACTGTAGAATGTAGGTGCCTGGAATCCGATTTTGGAGATGTTTTCAACGGGAAGTATCTCGATAATATTATAACCGGGATAACTGATTTTTAATTGCCCATAGAAATGTTCCCACCAGCTTTCCGAATAACACTTATCACCCGTGGCATAAGTAAAGATGCTGATGGTTTTTTGCTCCGGATTGACCAGTTCTTTTAAAAGCAAATGTCCATCGGCGATTTCAGAAAGGCTCAGTTTTAAATTTAAAGAAGCCACGGCATTGTAGTTTTTTCGCAATCCCAGTTGACTCAGGTATTTTCGGAATGAGTAGATTGGATATTTGGCAATATGAGCCTGATCGGTATATTCTGAAGAATTATCCCCGGGTAAGTCCCCAAAAAATTTATATTTTGAATTGGCAAATTGAGCCGATAACCTGCCTGACGAAGAATGTTTGGCCACATTGATCACGATGTCATACTGATTGCTTTTGATCGCAATCCAGCCTTTGACATATTGGAGCAGGTTCTTAAAAGGTTTTCGGGGCAATTCAATGATGCGGTGTATGTTTTTATAATTCTGAAATAGGGTGGGAGCCAGTGTACCTTTTACAAATAAATCAATTTTACAGTCCGGAAAGGTTGCGGTGACTTCCTGTAAGAGTGGGGTAATTAATAATAAATTCCCCAGCCTGTGGTTAGGCCTGCAAATTAATACCCTCTTAATTTCTGTTGTTGCTGTCAGGCTTACTTTGGAATCCACTCGTGACTGACCAATATTTTTGGTGAGATTACGCATTATATGGCGTCGCGCTACATTTATATTTTTTAAAATATTCATCCGGTACACTATTAGTTAATCATTAATCCCTTTTAAGCTGCTGTTTATGGGGACGTTATCGAAATAAATCGAGATTTTAGGATAACGCTACCAAAGCAAATTTAGAATAGGAAAGTAATAACGTTCTTAACTTACTGATAAGAAAAGGTTGTCTTTTTTATCCGTTATCATGATAAAACGGTTATAGTAGTAACGAGAAATGAATTTTAAAAATTATGCATTAAGAAAAAAATGGGAGTTTTCGAAGTGAGGATTAAATGCGGATGAGATGCTAATATTGGAATTTTTGAATATATTTTTTTAATTTAGAGTTTATTTTTTTGGGCATAATTTCGGGTAATAAAATGGCTTATAATCAGGGCAATCCCACTAAACAGGAATATCATGGCTAAAAAACTTACCGATTTGTCATAGCCCAAATTTTTTACTACTGCACCCATTACAATCCCTATCGCTACTCCTGTAGCGAGCAGCCCATACTTGAGGGTGAGTATATTGGACTGGTGTATCGAACGAAACGTGGAAGATGAGATGTTCTTTTCGAGCATAAACATCCTTTCACGGTGGCGTGTCATAAAATAGACATATAAGATGCCAAAAATAGCAGCAAAAGCGGCAATGGAAACAATAGCGTCTCGGGTGATTTCGTCCATGATCGTTTTATTTAAGTTGTTTATACTCTATTAGAGCAGGTAACTATAAAATTGGTTACAGCATAATTATAAAAAATAAATGTATTTTAGTGTAACCAACTTCGGAATAGTTGCTCTTATAGCTATATGGATACGATAGAAGACCAACAGTGTATTGACAAGCTTAAAAAAGGCGATACGGCTTCGTATGCATTTCTTGTCGACAAATACAAGGACATGGCTTTTACGATTTCATTAAAAGTAACCAAAAATAGGGTTACTGCAGAAGATGCGGTACAGGAAAGTTTCATAAAAGCCTATATATCCATCCATTCTTTCAAAGGGCATTCAAAGTTTTCGACCTGGTTGTATACGATTGTCTACCGGACGTCCCTCGCTATCGCCAAAGAACAGAAGTTACAGACGGTACCATTGAATGATAGAAGCCATAACAATTATAATCCGGATCATTCGGTACCCCAACTGGAAAAATTGCAATTGGAAGAACAGCAGCAGTACATTAAAGCAGCAATAGACCAGTTACCAGAGAAAGAAGCCCTGTTAGTGACTTTGTATTATAGGAATGAAAGCAGCATTAAAGAAATCTGTACTATTACCGGTTTTTCTGCTTCCAATGTCAAAATAATATTATTCCGTGCCCGGAAAAAACTCGAGAACGATTTGAAATTTTTACTGTAAACCGTAGCTGATGAGAAGCCATAATGACGACCTATTAAAGGAGATCCTGCAAAAAGTACCTACCGACTCTTTACCCGCAGATTTTACAGCAAACCTGCTGGATGAGATTGCCAGTATTGCGCAGCGTGATATTCCTATAACACACGAATTGCAGCAATTGCTTCACAAGACTCCTATCGAAACGTTGCCTCCTGATTTTACCACAGCAGTGTTGGAGAAAATTAGCGTTTTAAATACGCCAAAGATCTACCAGCCCATCATTGGAAAAAGAGCGTGGTATGGGATTGCATTGGCAACAGTCCTGACTATTTTAGTCTTAATCGCTGTGGGTGGAAAACCCCAACATAACCACTCTGCAAAAATGTATACGACTGTTATTACAGATGTGATGCAACAACTCTATTCAGGGCCAGTATACAGCATCATAATCATACTCGGGATACTCCTTTTTATCGATTATACCATCAGGTATACTCGTTCGGAAACTATAAAAGGCAATTCTTTTTTTAGTTGAAAGTGGGCAGTGGAACACATTGTATAACTGCTTTTCCAAAGGCCATAACAACTATTTCCGACGGTCAGAAAGACCATCGGAAATATTCAATAGTTGATAGAGTACTACTGGCTGCATAATTACAGTTTTAGCAGCAGGTATCTATTTGGTGACATTGAAAAAGGTGTACTCCAGTTTTAAGAAAACCCCATCTGAAGTAAAGCGCTGCATCGAATTGTACAGTTCTTTTTTATAAGCAATGTCAATACGGGCCTGACTGTTAATAATAAACTGGACTGAAGGTACAATATCAAGATAGGACTTTCCATTTTCGGGGATTGTCTGCCCTACCAATTCCAGCATGGTATTGATATTGGTTTGTTTGAAACTGGTATATCGTTTCGGATACATCAGCCTACCGACAGAAAATGTATAATTTAGAGCGCTGCTGCCCTGTAAATCCGGGAAAGCATATTTATTATTGTCAAATGCACGTGCATGGCTCAAAGAGGTGCTTAAAGCTACTTTTTTAAGTAATTGTGTCGCTACAATTCCCGCTTCATACCCGGTATTGCTCCCCATCATGTCAATAGCTTCGTGATTAATGATACCATTGTTCCAGCTGTAACGGCCAAATGCAGCCATACGGAAATGGCTTTGCAGATCGTCTACAGAAAGAAACCGGTATTTGGCATATATCCCACCGCCTCTAAGGTTTAGCCCGTTATGCATGTTGTTCAGGTAAGCAGAGGTCCGGACCATCAGGTCTTTGGTAATCCCCCAGGTGACTTCCGGGGCAAGGTTATACATTGAGCCACCTTCCTGGCTTTTGAGTAACGATTGCCCTACCCGAACCCCGATTGAACCTGCCGGCACATTACTGGCCGGTTCAGTAACGACAAACAGTTCCTGTGCCTGCAGCGTAACAGTTGCAAGCAGCAGGAATACAATTGAAAATAATTTCATTTTAAATGGCTTTTAAATGATACATATCCTCATTGTCGGTGGCATAGCTCGGGTATTTTGAGTAGGATTTTGCGAGTTTTTTATATTCTTTTTGGGTGACAAAACCTTTGTCTAAAACCCTGAATTGGATGGAGGTATTAGCAACCGGTTCTTTGGAATCGATAAACAAAAATGTTGCATTGCCTATTTTAGCGGTATTATTTTCAAAATTAGTAGCGGGAATCTGCATTGTCAGAACCATATTACCTACAAAAAAGCCCGCTTTTTCAACGGCATTTTTCAATACTTTGGGCGCTAAATCACTGTCTTTCTTGAAATAGACTGTAAAGGTATTGGTATTCAAATCGGTACTGATACTGTCGACTTCGGGCATGGATTTTAGTTGTTTATTAATGGCATTAGAACACATGGAACAGGTTAATCCTGTTGCTATGATTTCTGCTTTCGAGATTTGCGAATAGGATGTAAGGCTGCTAAGCACTGCAAATAGTGCAAGAGTTATGGATTTTATAGTGAATGTTTTCATTTTATTATTTTTTTAATTGTGCTATTATTTGTGCTTCTGTGGGATTGATGGCTACCAGTTTTCCGGAAGTATCAAAGAGATAGGAGGCGGGTAGTGTTTCTGCGCCAAAAAGTATTGCTGATTGTGCATCAAATCCTTTAGGGTCAATGAGCTGTGTATGTTTCAGTTTGTCTTTTTCGATGGCTTTGAGCCATTTTGCTTTATCGGTATCGATCGAGATACCAACAATTTCAAAATTTTTGCTTTTGTATTTGTTGTACATCACTACCAGCTTTTTATTGGTGAGTCGGCAGGGTGCACACCAGGAGGCCCAAAAATCGACCAAGACAATTTTGCCCTTAAAAGAATGCAGTTGAGTGAGGCTATTTTGATTGTTCAGGAGCTGAACGTTCGGAAAAGTATCATTTATTTTGAGTTGTGCATTCGCAAAACTCACGGATAGCACTAGCATCATGGCCATCACTACTGTAGGTATTGATTTCATTTTTTTTAATTTTTGTACAAATCAATCCTCTGCCTGAACAACACATAGGCGTATAAAGCCATATCAGTTCAATTTGGGATTAGGAAGTGTAATGAGTATGTAAAGCCGCAATAGGACTTCGGAAAGTACAGCAATAGCTGTAAGAAAGTAATTTAGCTTATTTTAGGTGGAAGCCAAATAGCCCGAGAATCAGTAGCGATAAAGATTTCGGAATAGAAGAAATTTTGTTTTTTGTCAGAAAAACCAAAAAGTGAATTGGTTTCGGTTTGCAATAGTATGGGAGCATAACCGCAGTATACAGTAGGACATCCGCAGGAAACCCCTTTACAGCTGTTATCGCAATGGTGCTCTTTTGATTGTGTCTCTTTTTCCCTGCAACAGGATTGCGAGGCAGATTCACTATGGCAACAGGACATTTTAGGTTCCATACCATGCGAAAAGGATAACGTTGGCCCAAAAAGAAGACCCAGCGTAACCAATACCAATATGTAAAATTTATGTCTCATGTTGGCGTCAAAGATACTGCTTACAGAAAGTCCTGATGTTAATTTATTTATAAAGCTCAGTTTTTAGGCGTAAAAAACCTAAATAAGCCATGCGGTTCAGGGCTTGATCACATGCGACAATACAGCGGGTACCTGCAGTAAATCGTAGTCATTGGAATATAGTAGATACTGGTTGTGCCATTCGGGCGAAAATTTTTCCTTATAATCGCGCAAGCCCCTATAGTGTGAAAATGATTTTATGCGCTCATAGGCAAATTTCATTGATTTCTGCTGAAAAGTATCGGGATCCACAATACCGCTCAGGGGTGCAAATCCTAAATTTACCGTAGTCTTTCCCTCTGATTTGAAATGCTGGAATAAGGCAACTAAAATAAAATCCATTATGCCATTCGGGGCGTCTTTTGTTTTTCGGATGAGGTCATACGTACCTTCTCCCGGGGCATAATCGGGTATGATATTCAGGAAGGCTAAAATCCGGTTTTCGGGATCTTCTACCGTAATTAGTGTTTGTTGTGCTAACTCTTTTGCAATAAACATCCCCTGAGAAAAGATTATTTCTTTGCGCCCTGTGGTAATGAGCCATTCCTCACTTACTGTTTTTAATTTTTGAAGTATATTTTCCGGTATCGGGGCAGTGTAGATGACCGTTTTTAATCCTTTTTCACTGATTTTATTCAGACCATTCCGAAGTGATTTTTTGGCAGCCCCTTCCAAAGTGAACTGATTCAGGTTAATGATACCTTCCTGTCCAAGAAAGAGGCTCTTCTTGCCCAGACTGGTATAAAGGGTCAGATTTTCTTCGGGAACCCTGTAGTAAAGACTTTTTAAGCCACTTTCATAACAATACCGGTCAAAAGCCTGGATGCAGTTTTTCATTTCAGTGGTATCTGCAGCAACAGGATTTCCCAAAACAACCCCAAAATTGCCGGATATGCGATATGCAATAAAAGCATTTTTGTTTTTAGAGAAGAAAAATAGCTTATCGCCATAGGTTTTGAAATAATCCATGCCGCAGTTTCCATATAATTTTAAAAGGCCATTGGCCAATTTAATTTCACTTTCGGAAGCGGTATTTGTGAACACATAAGGGCGGATCAGCGTATAAATAAAAAAGGCTGTTGATAGCAAGCCGCTTATTTTTATGGAGGATAAAAAATTTTTTGCAAAAGAATCCTGTGGTACCAGATTCGCACTATCGATTAAAAAATAAGTTTGTAAGGCATAGCGTATCGATTCTATTCCGGTGAAGTCAATTGAAAAATGCTTCCGGTCCAAAAAATAAAAACCAATACTTCCATACGCCACTACAGCCATCCCACTCAATAGGGCTGTTTGGAGCCCAATGGTTCTTAGGCGCGGATTATTCCTGATGTAATATTCTTTTCTTGTTGCTATTAAAATCAGGATTACGAGAAAGGCAATACTGGCCTCTTCAAAATCAATTGCTTTCGTGAGGTTTCCAATTACTGAGAGGGTACTGAGGGCAAGGGAAAACCACCATGCTGTCCGTAATCCTTTCAGCATGAAGGCTGCGGTGACAAATAAGAATAATCCGGTTACCAGCACGAGGTCGTTGGAAGCATGGATGGCCGTGACCGGTAAAAATGATTGTAACCGTGTCAGCCGTTCATGGATAGCAGGAGTCAAAACGGATATAATATTTACAATACCGAGGGTAAATAATAGCAACGCCGGGATAATGCGCATTAATAATTTATTTATTTTAATCAGGAAAGCGAATATACCACCAAGCAGTGGCAGCCAGAATTCCAGGAATCGGAATAGAAAGGTCAGGGCAATGGCATCGATATTTCCAAAACCAAAACGGATCAATATATAGCTCATTGAGATTTCTATAGCCCCCAGTCCGCGTAAGAAAGGCGAAACGATCAGAAAAATTACAGCAACTATATAGCCCATGACGGCTGCAAAAAGGGAAGGTTCAAAATGTAGCGCAATCATGGCAATATAGAGGTGGGCAATACCTGCAATTTCAATGAGTACAGAATAGAAAAAGGTGAGGAGTAATTTTCGCTTATCGATAGTATTGTTATGCAGTTCCTCCAGTACAATTGCGGCTTTTGGGATTGATTTTATAAATCGGCGGTAGATGCTATTTTTTTTGCGAAAAGAATAATACAACAGCCACAGGACAATGGATAACAATACTACCGCTCCTAATGCATACCATTCGGAAGCTGCGGTTTCGCCTTTTGATAGTGCCAATAGAAACGCGGGAAAAGCAACCGCCAGTACCGATATTATTCCGACAAAACCGTAAATTGAAGAGGCAAAATAGATTTGCGTTTCTTTAATTCCCTTTTTTTGAATGCTTTTTGTAAAGAAAGCCAGGGATGAAATACCGCCAGCAGGTAGAAAGACACTAATCAGGTTTCGTTTTAAAAAGAGTATGATTGCATCCCCAAATAAGAGTGTCGTCCGTACAGTTGCAAATGAAGCGACATACATCAGGGACTGTAATGCAATGTACATACAGGTAATTCCTACACCCGCTAAGACCCATTTTGCATCGGCATCGCGCAATGTTTTTTTTACTTCAATTAATTCACTTCCTTCATGTTTAATGAACCAGATTCCAATTCCGATGAAGAAAGCAGTAAAAATAAACTGAATTATTATTTTTCTGTTTTCAGTAAGGAACGGGGCACTTTTTTCTTTAAAATAGGTAAAGAAGGGATGTGAAATGAGTGCTGCTTTCATCTTTTAAAGATAATTAAAATAGTTTCCGTAGTATGAATATTTAAATTACCTTTAGTTTATAAATTACCAGGACGAGAAGTTTAAAATCCTTAAATCCTGTTTTTTAGCATTGTTCCTGCGATGGGATGCACTACAGATTTATGATTTAAATTGATTATGAGATGGCAAATAATACGTCACCACACATTTTAAACACATCGGCGACCCTATTGGGTTTTTGTCTTTTTGTAATTACTTCATTGCGCATTAGCAATCAGGCTGAAAATAGTAATATTGATGAGTTTACCTCAGTTATTGCCATTGTTTTTGTCTTTTCGTGCCTCTTTTCCTTCTTGTCCATACGTACTTCAAACCTCGTACTCGAAAAGCAACTGGAAACCATGGCCGATAGGCTGTTCATCATAGCGCTCAGTGGGATCCTGATTATTATTATGCTGATTTCGTTTAATTTTATTAAATAAAAAAGGAATCTATTTTTAGTTTTTAGACGATAGTAATTTCTTTTGTCAGATAGACATCCTGGATATCGTTTAATAAACGGACACCTTCTTCGAATGGTCTTTGAAAGGCTTTCCGACCCAATATTAATCCTGTACCACCTGCTTTTTTATTGATTACTGCCGTCCTGATAGATTCGGATAAATCAGCGGCACCTTTAGATTCTCCACCGGAATTGATCAATCCGGCACGGCCTGCATAACAATTGAGCAACTGATAGCGGCAGAGGTCAATGGGATGGTCTGAAGAAAGTTCGCTGTACATTTTCGGATTGCTTTTGGCAAAATTGAGAGTTGTAAAACCGCCATTATTTTCCGGTAATTTCTGTTTTATGATATCGGCTTGCAGGGTCACCCCCAAATGATTGGCCTGGCCGGTAATATCTGCAGCCACTTCATAGTTTATGCCATCTTTTGTAAAACTGTTATTGCGCGTGTAGCACCATAATATGCAGGCCATTCCCAGTTCATGGGCACGTTCAAAAGCCTCACTGACTTCAATAATCTGCCTGTTGGAATTTTCAGAGCCAAAATAAATTGTCGCGCCAATGGCTGTTGCCCCAAGATTCCAGGCATCCTTGACACTCCCAAACATAATCTGGTCGTATTTCACGGGATAGGTGAGCAACTCATTGTGGTTTATTTTGACAATGAAAGGAATCTTATGAGCATATTTCCGGGACATCATCGCGAGGTTCCCGAATGTAGTAGCTACGGCATTACATCCCCCTTCCATCGCAAGCCGGATGATATTTTCGGGATCAAAATACAACGGATTGGGCGCAAAGGAGCTACCAGCGGTGTGCTCTATTCCCTGGTCTACCGGCAATATGGATAAGTATCCCGTTTTGGATAGCCTGCCATGATTCTGCAGGGCGCTCAGGCTTTTAAGTACCTGAGGATTTCGATTGCTAAGAGCCAATACATCATCAATAAAAGTTGGAGACGGCTGGTGTAAAAGGGTCCGTGGTATTTTAGGGTGTTGAAAGTTCAAAAGATTTTCGGCCTCATTTCCTAAAAGCTGCTGTAGTGCTGTATAATCCATAAGTTGTTATTTTACATGCTTTTATAAAGATACGATTTTTGAAAAAAGTAACCCCAATCGAACTGTTAAGATTAAGGCAGAAATAGTTTCTAAAGCCGAAAAATAGTAACCGGGTATACTTACCCAAGTTGCCTTGTTACTGCTTTTACAATTATTCCTTTTCCAAAGCTGTTATAAAATCAATATAATCCCGCGTACTTTTTTCGATTCTTTCAGGAAGTACATTCGTTTCAATTCCATAGAACGCAAAAAAAGGTTTGTAGTCGGCTTTGATGTAATGGAACGTAACTTCAAATGGTGCTGTGAGTTCTTTTAGGGTGTACTTGTATTTTCCGGAAGCGCTATACTCTTCTTCATTGATACCAACTGAAATCGCCAGTGCAATTTTCTTTCCGGCTACTTTATAGCCGCTTTTGGAGCCATAAGCCCAGCCATATACTAATACTTCATCCAGCCATTTTTTTAAAAGTGGCGGGCAATTGAACCAATAGAATGGGAACTGGAATAGGATCGTATCGTGATTGTCGACCAATTGCTGTTCTTTTTCCACATCGATCTTTTCGTCCGGATAGGTGCCGTACAAATCATGGACGGTATACTGTTCCGGATTTTTTTTAATGCCGCAATCCATGCTTTGTTTACCGTTGAGGTTTCCAGATTGGGGTGCGTGATAATTACTAAAACTTTCATGATATAAATACTTAAATTTGCAGGTACAAATATCGAATCCATAAACCCATTGGACAATAAGGGGCAAATTAATCATATAGTGATTAATTCAGCACCAATAAAATTAGGGATGAGCTAGGTGTACTCATGAATCTAACAACAAAATATAGCAGATGTACCAAAAAAAGATTCCCATAGATTATGATTGTGGCCTTGGTGTAGCGATGGAAGTGATAGGATCCAAATGGAAATTTTGTGTATTGGATGAAATCTCGAAAGGGATAACACGCCCTAAAGATCTTGTACATGCTATAAACGGAATTACTAAACGGGTGCTGCAAAACCAATTGCGGGAACTGGAACGGCACGGCATATTGGGTAAAACGGTTTATACCGAAGTCCCTTTACGGGTGGAGTATTATATCACTGAATCCGGAAAATCACTCCTGCCTTTAATTGCAGCTGTCGATACCTGGGGATTGGGATTTGCTCCCCAACTGAAAACACTATTAGAAAAGGAAAATTAGGAAAGCTTAAACTTGCACTAGTTGCTATTTTTTCAAAAACAAACCCCCTTTTCACACTATAACAATGCGAAAAGGGGGTTGTATATTCAGCAGTATATGTTATTGTTTTAGGGCCTATTTTTCGGACGATGCGAGCACCGATTTTTGCGTGTTCGTTAACTCTTTTAAGCTTGCTTTCAGGCTATTTATTTCTTCATCGATTTTCGATATTTTGCCTACTGCTGTTTTAAACTACTTTCCGGAGCTGTAAACCTTTCTATGGTAGTTGCTTATGGTTTATAATTTGCCTTATAGAAGCGAGGTGCGAAAGCAATACTAACGGCACCAGGACAGCAGGTAATAGTGTAAATGGAAATTGTAAAAGGGCAATGTTCGGTTGATCCAAAGCAAATTGCTGAAATGGTGTTGGTAATGATAAAACTGCATTGCCGGCAATATTCAGCAATAAACCAAGACAGATAAGATTCCAGATCAATAATAGAGCTGTACTGGTTTTCTGTTTTCGGAATGTCAAATAATAGATAACAGGAGCTGAAATACCTGATAGGATATCAAAGTTCCGACCTTCAAAAGTCATGAGTTCGGGTACCATCCGGTACGTGCAAAGCCATAACAAAACGAGTTCAACCGGTATCCTGATGGTATGGATATACGTAAGGGTTTTAATATCCAAACCATCAATTAATGCTTTTCCTTTTTTAGAAGTAAAAAGTATAAAAATGAAGAGGACAGGTGGTAGTAAAAGCAGGGCAAATCGGGGAGGTAAGGTAGCTTCAATTTTGTAAAAACCACTGAGGCTAATCAATGACTGAATTGCTACCAGAGGCTTATCAGGAACAAAAAACTTTTTGATGAATGACTGGCTTTGTAAAAAAGCCAAATTGCAGTTAGGAGTGTAATTCCAAAAACAAGACTGATGTAAAGGGGTAAAGTATCCATAATGCTAATTATTTGCGTTAAGCAAAGGAATACCTATTATGTTATATTCCACTTAGCATATGGCAAGAAATGAAATTGTTACTGTTTTTTTGAGAGTTCTTTTCGTATCCGGCTTAAAGAAGTATCTGTGATACCGAGGTAAGAGGCTATGTTTTTTAAAGGGGCATGCTGAAAAATTTCAGGATTTGTTTTTAGTAAAAAAAGATAGCGCTCTTCAGCAGTTTCAGTAATCATGGAAAGCATTCTGGTTTTAAGCCCTGAAAAACCTTTTACCAGTATAGATCTCCCAAATTCACGAAATTGGGGGACCGTATGAAAAAGGGTATTGAGTTGTTTATAGCTAATATAATAACCGCTGCAATCAGTAAGTGCCTGGATATTTTCTTGCGATTTTGTCCGGTTGAAGAAAGAAGCGACCTCAAATACAACCGCTCCTGGACTGTAAAAACCTGTGGTTACTTCATTGCCTTCAGTATCGTATGCAAAGGCACGCATAAATCCTTTTTCGAGGAACAGATATTCATCACAAATCCCTTTTTCGGCGAGCTGTAGTTCATTTTTTGCAATAGATTTAGATTGAAAATGGCTTGCAATTTCTGCTGCTGTTTGTAAAGAAATTAACTTTGTATTTTCAAAGTATGCCACAAGTGCCTTTTTGCTCATCGTATTTCTATTAATTAGTATTGTCCAAGATACTAATAAAATATATCCTGCAATCCTATCTAATCATTTTATTAGGTGGTTTACCGTGCGAAAAGTAATGGAATACGAATCCATTTTATTTTGCTAATTCATATACTTTTTCCAAAGCTTTATCGCTAAGTCTTTATTGGTATAAAAATTATTATAAAAAGCGTAATTGGTAAAATGTACCGGTGTTCACGGATAAAGCTGTACCATAATAACTTTACTATGCTCTTCTATTTCAATCATTTCATCGATAAACCTACAATTAAACATTCAGTGTTGGGCATTTCCTTTAACCCCTTTTCCGGATCAAAATTTTTCGGTCTTATTTTTTCAAAGTAAGGAGCAAGGAATTTTACAACAGTTGAAATTCTTTAGATTATTTATTAGGAGCCACTCAAAATTAAATTTTAATTAACGTCTGTATTTTGCAAAATAATGCAATTTTGCTTTTATTTGCAATATTGTAAAATATACTAAAAATATTTTACGGTTTAAAAGATGATGAAAACAGAACAGATTACCCCAGTTGTTGGCTGTATTATATTTGATTGTGATAGCGTGTTACTGAATACAGATACGATAATAATTTCTACTCTTTTGGACTTAGCAGAAGAATATGGATTGACTATAGAATTGGATGAAGCGGTATGGCTCTTTAGCGAAAAAGGGGTAGAGCAGAACATAATCAAGCTTAACAATCTTATTGGTACAGCTGTTCCTGATAACTTTGAAGAAAAGATCCGGAAAAATATTTATCAAGAATTGAAATATGGACTGGAACCCAAAGAAGGTGTTACAGAAATGCTTCGGATGCTGAAAGTTCCATTTTATATAGTATCGAATTTGTCACGGTAAGAAATTGAACTTAATTTGTGGTTGACCAACCTGCTTCAGTTTTTTACCCCAGAAAAAATAATTACGCCCAGCGAAAGGGGAATCTGGAATTCAAATCATGAAGTATACTTGGAGGTTACACAGATTATGGGATATGATCCCGGGCAATGTGCCGTAATTGTAGATAGCATTGGAGGGATAAAAAATGGTTTAGAAGATGGTTTTAAAGTATATGGGCTTACCAATGGATTCAACAAGAGTGAAATGGAAAATTTGGGTGCTGTTATTTTGGAAGAAATCAAGGAGTTGCCCCAACACCTGAAAATCATTTGATTCTATATACAAATTGAATTTATTAAAGTGATGTTGGATTTTATAAGGAACGAATCCCCGATACACCGATTCATGTATTGAGGATTAGTTTCAGATTTAGTTTTACAATAAATCGTATCAGTTTATGGAGTAGTGAAAATACTAAAAGCCTGCTGTGTTTCTCTTGCGAATGGCTTCTTCGGTTCTGGGGACAAGAGATTCTAAACCCATTCTAACCGCTTCCTGCTGCACTTCCTCAATAAATGGACGAAAACTGGTATTGTACTCCTGAAATGCCACTTTAAAATTCCCGTTGTGTTTTTGCATTGCATCGGCTAATGCGGCAGCACCATTAATGGCCAGCGAACCACCCATGCCTGCCGCCGGAGAAGCGCAATACCCAGCATCACCTACCAAAGCCACCCTGCCTTTTGTCCAGGAAGGCATTTTAATCTGGCAGAGCTTATCGAAATAAAAACTTTTGGCATTCATTACTTCGTCTAATAAAGCTGCAGTTCTCCAACTTTCTCCTTTGAATTGTTCTCTAATAATTTTCCTTTGAGCAGCTTCATCACGATAATCATAAGAGATTTCTTTTTCTGAACGAAAGCCGAAAATGATATCGGTTTTATTGTTATAAGCATTTAACATAACAGCCTTGTCGGGCACATTATACAATTGCGCGGTATTTTGTTGTATCAGTAATTTATTGACGATCGTGATAGAAAAATATTGCCCTAGAAAATGAGAGTATTCTGCTTCTTCGCCAAACCACATTTTTCGTACAGCCGAATGCAGGCCATCACAGCCAAACAATAGGTCGAAGGAATGCTGTGAACCATCTTTAAGCGTAATTTCAAGGGCATCTGTAGTTTCCTTTATCGCTGTAATGGAAAAACCGGTCAATTTGACCACCTAATTCCGGAGTAAATTGACCACCCGTTCCGGAGCAAACTGACCACCTAATTCCGGAGCAAATTGACCACCAAGTTTTGTGGTGAATTAAGTATTAAAAACTATTGATTTTTTCATGTTGTTAGAACCATACATTCGTTAAAAATTTACGGATTATGGCAAACAAAATAACAGACATGAGTAAAATTAGAAAAGTAATTAAATTCTATTGTAATGGAAAGAGTAAGTTATTTATAAGTAGCTACTTATCCCTTTCAAGAAATACGGTAAAGAAATATATTTCTTTATTTGAAGTTCTCGAATTAAGCTTTGAATTAATCGACCAAAAAACCGATGCAGAGCTGGAACTTTTATTCTCCCAGACTAGTGTAGAGGCCATTAGCCCGAGATTACAGACACTTTATGATTTTTTTCCTAAAATGGAACGTGAACTAAAAAAAGTTGGCGTTACCGTACAGCATATGTGGGAACAATATATTGCTGTAAATCCTGATGGTTATCGAACTTCACAATTTCATTATCATTACAATATATGGGGCAAACGAGTTAATCCGGTCATGCATATGAACCATAAGGCTGGTGATAAAATGTATGTTGATTATGCCGGAAAGACACTCTCAATTATTGATATAGATACTGGAGAAGTCAAAGAAGTACAATTTTTTGTAGCAATATTGGGCGCTAGCCAATACACGTATGCTGAAGCTTCCATGAGCCAGCAAAAGGAAAACTTTGTTGACTCGGTAGAAAATGCCATGCGCTTTTTTGAAGGCACTCCTGCCGCCATTGTTCCAGATAATTTAAAATCTGCCGTAATAAAAAGCAGTCGTTTTGAACCGACAATCAATGAAACCCTGGCTGATTTAGCAGAACATTACGAAACCACAATTTTACCTGCCAGAGCTTACAGGCCCAGAGACAAGTCACTAGTTGAAGGAGCTGTTAAGATATTATATCGAAGGATTTATGTAACCATAAAAGAAACTAAGTTCTTTTCTCTGGAAGAATTAAACCAGCAGATCTGGGATTTACTTGACTCTCACAATAACAGAAAACTGACAGGACGCCCTTATTCCCGCTTTGAATTATTTTTAGAAGACGAGAAAGAAAAACTGCGTCCACTCCCACAAGATCGTTTTGAAATTAAATACCAGTCTTTTGCAACAGTAATGCAAAACGGTCATGTTCAATTAAGCCAGGACAAAAACTATTACAGCGTTCCGTATCAATATGTAAAGAAGAAAGCCAAGCTGTTATATACCAAATCAACAGTAGAGATTTATTATAAATACAATCGAATAGCTGTACATCCAAGAAACTACAAACCTTATGTCTATACAACAACTCCTGAGCATTTAGCCAGTACACATCAATTTGTAGCCCAATGGAGTGCTGCCCGCTTCATTGAATGGGCTAATAATATTGATGAGTCAGTAGGAGAATATATAATGCAGATAATCGAAAGCAGAAATCATCCAGAACAGGCTTATAAAAGCTGTTTAGGAATACTGAATTTTGAAAAAAAGGTAGGCAGACAGCGATTAATAAATGCCTGCAGGCGGGCACTTGATTTTAAAATTTACAATTTTAAGACCATACAAAACATTTTAGAAAACAACTTGGATCATATTGATTTTGATCAAGAACCTGAGCAGGAACTTCCCGATCACAGTAACATAAGAGGAAAACACTATTATAACTAAATTAAATCTTGAAAAAATGAATGAATCCACAGTAACCAAAATGAAACAAATGAAGCTTTATGGCATGTTTA
This sequence comes from Flavobacterium kingsejongi, assembly GCF_003076475.1. Taxonomy (NCBI): domain Bacteria; kingdom Pseudomonadati; phylum Bacteroidota; class Flavobacteriia; order Flavobacteriales; family Flavobacteriaceae; genus Flavobacterium; species Flavobacterium kingsejongi. The sequence continues at coordinate 2,589,563 of NZ_CP020919.1, forward strand.
ATGCTTTTAAAACAGCCATTGAAAGCGGGAAAACAGATCATTATACCCTTGACCAGTTTGTATCGATGATTATTGATGCAGAATGGGATGAAAGGTACAATCGTCGTATTGAACGAAGTATCACTAATGCCAAATTCCATTACAAATCAAATATTGAAAGTATCAATTTTGATGTATCACGTAACCTGGACCGAAACATGGTACTGCGTCTGGCAGAATGCGAATTTATAGAGAAAAACGAAAACATTTTAATCACTGGAAGCACCGGTGTCGGTAAAAGTTATTTAGGTACTGCATTAGGTTATCAAGCCTGTATACAGGGTTTTAAGGTAAGTTATTTTAATACCTCAAAATTGTTCGCTAGACTAAAAATGGCTAAAGCAGATGGTACTTATCTACGGGAACTTACCAAAATACAAAGACAGGATGTTATAATACTTGATGATTTTGGACTCCAGGCACTTGACAGCCATAACCGAATTACTCTTTTAGAGATCATAGAGGACAGGCATAATAACGGCTCTATAATCGTGACATCACAAATACCAGTTCAAGGCTGGTATGATATAATTGGAGAAAAAACGATAGCCGATGCAATATTAGACAGACTTATACACCAATCTCATAGGCTTGAATTACATGGAGAATCCATGAGAAAGAAAAGAGGAATAAACAAAGAGTGATATTTTATTATATTTGAATACTAATTAACAGATGAAAAAATATAGTTTTTAATCAAAACGGAGGTGCTCACTTTGCACCGGAATTAGGTGGTCATTTTGAACTGGAATCAGGTGCTCACTTTAAAACGGAATGGGGTGATCAATATAACCGGAATTTGCAGAATACAGTTGAGGAAAGCTTTTTTTAGTCATTCTGTAAATTAGCAGTTTAACTTTTAAAACTTAAAAACGTATATGCTACTATGACAACTGCGACAGCACCGTATTTTGTACCATTCCTTTTTTAACTTATCTTCGCTCTTTATACATTGGTGAGTACATTTTACTCCTTTAAAAATTTACTTTGTGAAACAAAAACAGGAAGACGTAGCAGATAACCAGCTTAAACGTGGGCTGACGAACCGCCACATTCAGTTAATTGCCTTAGGTGGATCAATAGGTACAGGTCTTTTCCTGGGCATTGGCCCGGCGGCTGTATTAGCAGGGCCCTCTGTTATTTTAGGATATGCTTTTGCCGGAATTATCGCTTTTTTTATTATGAGGCAACTTGGTGAAATGGTTGTTGAAGAACCGGTGTCCGGAAGCTTTAGTCACTTTGCCTATAAGTATTGTGGCCCTTTTGCAGGTTTTGCCTCCGGTTGGAATTATTGGATTTTATATATTTTAGTGAGTATGGCTGAACTTACGGCCATTGGTGTGTATGTGCAGTTTTGGTGGCCTGGAATTCCGCTGTGGTCATCCAGTTTATTTTTCTTCCTGGTTATTAATGCGTTGAATTTTGCCTCCGTAAAAGTGTACGGCGAAACAGAATTTTGGTTCTCCATCATAAAAGTGGTCGCAATTATTGCCATGATCCTCTTTGGTACCTACTTGCTGATCAGTGGGACAGGAGGAGAGCACGCTACAATTCATAATTTATATAACGATGGAGGCTTCTTTCCAAAAGGTTTCTTTGAAAAAACGACTACTGGTAGTTTTGAGGGCTTATTAGCCGCAATGGCGCTGATTATGTTCTCCTTTGGCGGTTTAGAACTCATCGGGATTACCGCAGCTGAGGCAGAAAATCCAGAAAAAAATATTCCAAAAGCAACCAATCAGGTCATCTATAGGATCCTTATATTTTATGTGGGTGCATTAGTCATTTTATTTGCGTTGTCACCCTGGCAGCAAATTACGACAGATAGCAGCCCATTTGTAATGGTTTTTCAGAATCTAAACGGAATGGAATTTGAATTTTTTGGGCATAAAATATTTTTCACACGCCTTATTGCGAATGCGCTCAATCTAATTGTATTAACGGCCGCTTTATCCGTATACAATAGCAGCGTATACAGCAACTCCCGGATGTTATATGGTTTAGCAGATCAGGGCAATGCGCCCAGGTTTTTAAAGAAGCTCAACAAACAATCAGTACCCATTAATGCTATTTTGATTTCTTCCTGTTTTGCAGCGATCTGTATTTTAATCAATAAAGTAATTCCAGAAGAGGCTTTTAGTATTTTAATGTCTTTGGTGGTGTCTTCTTTAATTATTAACTGGGTGATGATTTCGTATACGCACCTCCAATTTAGGCGATCGAAAGACAAGGAAAACACAAAAACGAAGTTTCCTTCCCTATTTTATCCGGTAAGTAATTACATCTGTTTTCTGTTTTTATTGGGGATTTTATCCATCATGTGGATGACCAATATGAAGTTGTCCGTAGAATTAATTCCTATTTGGCTGGGGATACTTTTTGTATGTTATAAAGTTTTAAAGACAAAAAAATAACGAGCTTATAACTATTATGCGATGAGCTATATATTTTCTGACAACAATCAAATAGGAGTGGTAGCTACTTTCGATGCACTCGTACAGACCGATTTCAAGGGCGCAATGAATGCGCTGTGCTGGCACAGAAATTTGGATGGCGATTTTAACGAGATTGTAGCCCAATTATCTTTAAAAGAAAATATAACCGAAGTTTCTCGGGAAGATCTCATCGCACTCCAACTATCCGAAAAGGGGAATAGAGCCAGGGAAATAATCCTAAATGATTTGCAATTATTAAAGGATTTTGGCGCTTCGCCGGCTCTGAATTTGCTGAAGTGTTACGAACGTGATGATGAATTTGATTTCATATCGACCGATGTGTATTCGTTTCATGTGGATCGTTCGCCCATTGCTACCGATACTTTTTTATGTACCTATCACGGCGCGGCAAGTGATATTATTGCTAATGCACAGGCACAGCAAAAAATCCTGATTCCGGAAATCCGGGCCAAGCTAAAAGAGCTGCATGACGGACCAGAAGAAGAATTCGAAGACTTTTTAAAGAACAATTATTTTGATTTGCATTATCAGGTTAATGCGGATGCAGCACCTATTAATTTAGGGGTAGGGCATCTTTGGCGACTGGCCGTAGATCATCCTAAACAACAAGTGCTGCCTTGTATTCATAGAGCACCTATAGAAAAGGATGGGGATATCGGTTGTTGTTGATTTGTTGAGGTGTGAAATTTCTATGGAAAATAGGTATTATCGAAAATGAAATTGCTTTAAAAGTCTTGCCTTCCAATAATAGTAATAATCTCTACCCGTTTGTTTGCATTAATTTGGTAGTAAATAGTATCGATACCGCAAACACAATAACGATATCCTATTTTAATGTGGTCAGCAGATGGAAATAAAAAAGGATTTCCCTCTATTTTTTCAAAACAATCATAAAACATATTAAAATAGCCATCAGCTTGATTAATTCCAAACTTACTAACACCATAATAATAAATTCTTCTTAAATCTTCTTTGGCTTCGCTACTTAAATAATAGCTATACATTAGGCAAATCTTTTTTAAATTCGGCTAACATTTCTTCTCTGGTTTGTTTTTTTGCAAAACCGCTTTTTTCTCCCTTATCTATTTTTTCTCTCACAAACTCATAGTATTCTTCTCGTGAACGAGCTTGCTTAATCAAATAGTTAATAGCTTCACTTTTGCTGCTAAACTCTTCTGCATTCACCTGATTTTTCAACCACTCTTCATTAGGGGCAGTTAATGATATACTTTGTCGTGTCATAATAATACAAGTTTTTAGATTGGTGTAAATTTACACCAAATTTTGAAATGGAAAATAGATTTAGATGAAATAGTTTTTTAATTGTTGCGTTGCAACCCTGATCGCTCGGAAATTCTTTCCGTGCCCGTTCTTATATTGGAAAAACCGGTCAATTTGACCACCTAATTCCGGAGTAAATTGACCACCCGTTCCGGAGCAAACTGACCACCTAATTCCGGAGCAAATTGACCACCAAGTTTTGTGGTGAATTAAGTATTAAAAACTATTGATTTTTTCATGTTGTTAGAACCATACATTCGTTAAAAATTTACGGATTATGGCAAACAAAATAACAGACATGAGTAAAATTAGAAAAGTAATTAAATTCTATTGTAATGGAAAGAGTAAGTTATTTATAAGTAGCTACTTATCCCTTTCAAGAAATACGGTAAAGAAATATATTTCTTTATTTGAAGTTCTCGAATTAAGCTTTGAATTAATCGACCAAAAAACCGATGCAGAGCTGGAACTTTTATTCTCCCAGACTAGTGTAGAGGCCATTAGCCCGAGATTACAGACACTTTATGATTTTTTTCCTAAAATGGAACGTGAACTAAAAAAAGTTGGCGTTACCGTACAGCATATGTGGGAACAATATATTGCTGTAAATCCTGATGGTTATCGAACTTCACAATTTCATTATCATTACAATATATGGGGCAAACGAGTTAATCCGGTCATGCATATGAACCATAAGGCTGGTGATAAAATGTATGTTGATTATGCCGGAAAGACACTCTCAATTATTGATATAGATACTGGAGAAGTCAAAGAAGTACAATTTTTTGTAGCAATATTGGGCGCTAGCCAATACACGTATGCTGAAGCTTCCATGAGCCAGCAAAAGGAAAACTTTGTTGACTCGGTAGAAAATGCCATGCGCTTTTTTGAAGGCACTCCTGCCGCCATTGTTCCAGATAATTTAAAATCTGCCGTAATAAAAAGCAGTCGTTTTGAACCGACAATCAATGAAACCCTGGCTGATTTAGCAGAACATTACGAAACCACAATTTTACCTGCCAGAGCTTACAGGCCCAGAGACAAGTCACTAGTTGAAGGAGCTGTTAAGATATTATATCGAAGGATTTATGTAACCATAAAAGAAACTAAGTTCTTTTCTCTGGAAGAATTAAACCAGCAGATCTGGGATTTACTTGACTCTCACAATAACAGAAAACTGACAGGACGCCCTTATTCCCGCTTTGAATTATTTTTAGAAGACGAGAAAGAAAAACTGCGTCCACTCCCACAAGATCGTTTTGAAATTAAATACCAGTCTTTTGCAACAGTAATGCAAAACGGTCATGTTCAATTAAGCCAGGACAAAAACTATTACAGCGTTCCGTATCAATATGTAAAGAAGAAAGCCAAGCTGTTATATACCAAATCAACAGTAGAGATTTATTATAAATACAATCGAATAGCTGTACATCCAAGAAACTACAAACCTTATGTCTATACAACAACTCCTGAGCATTTAGCCAGTACACATCAATTTGTAGCCCAATGGAGTGCTGCCCGCTTCATTGAATGGGCTAATAATATTGATGAGTCAGTAGGAGAATATATAATGCAGATAATCGAAAGCAGAAATCATCCAGAACAGGCTTATAAAAGCTGTTTAGGAATACTGAATTTTGAAAAAAAGGTAGGCAGACAGCGATTAATAAATGCCTGCAGGCGGGCACTTGATTTTAAAATTTACAATTTTAAGACCATACAAAACATTTTAGAAAACAACTTGGATCATATTGATTTTGATCAAGAACCTGAGCAGGAACTTCCCGATCACAGTAACATAAGAGGAAAACACTATTATAACTAAATTAAATCTTGAAAAAATGAATGAATCCACAGTAACCAAAATGAAACAAATGAAGCTTTATGGCATGTTTAATGCTTTTAAAACAGCCATTGAAAGCGGGAAAACAGATCATTATACCCTTGACCAGTTTGTATCGATGATTATTGATGCAGAATGGGATGAAAGGTACAATCGTCGTATTGAACGAAGTATCACTAATGCCAAATTCCATTACAAATCAAATATTGAAAGTATCAATTTTGATGTATCACGTAACCTGGACCGAAACATGGTACTGCGTCTGGCAGAATGCGAATTTATAGAGAAAAACGAAAACATTTTAATCACTGGAAGCACCGGTGTCGGTAAAAGTTATTTAGGTACTGCATTAGGTTATCAAGCCTGTATACAGGGTTTTAAGGTAAGTTATTTTAATACCTCAAAATTGTTCGCTAGACTAAAAATGGCTAAAGCAGATGGTACTTATCTACGGGAACTTACCAAAATACAAAGACAGGATGTTATAATACTTGATGATTTTGGACTCCAGGCACTTGACAGCCATAACCGAATTACTCTTTTAGAGATCATAGAGGACAGGCATAATAACGGCTCTATAATCGTGACATCACAAATACCAGTTCAAGGCTGGTATGATATAATTGGAGAAAAAACGATAGCCGATGCAATATTAGACAGACTTATACACCAATCTCATAGGCTTGAATTACATGGAGAATCCATGAGAAAGAAAAGAGGAATAAACAAAGAGTGATATTTTATTATATTTGAATACTAATTAACAGATGAAAAAATATAGTTTTTAATCAAAACGGAGGTGCTCACTTTGCACCGGAATTAGGTGGTCATTTTGAACTGGAATCAGGTGCTCACTTTAAAACGGAATGGGGTGATCAATATAACCGGAATTTGCACATTAAAGCCAAATATACAGATTTTAAGACAGCCTCGTCTGTTGGGAACGATAATTTGTTTTTGGTGTACTTTCTGATTTTTCCATTTAGATTTTCGATTAGATTTGTGGTATAAATAATTTTTCTGATTTCTATCGGGAAGTCAAAGAATACGGTAAGTTCTTCCCAATTTTCAGTCCAGGATTTTACCGCATAAGGATATTTGTCATTCCATTTTATGGCAAAATCTTCAAGAGAAGCTTTGGCTGCCTGTTTGGTTGGAGCATTGTAGATTAGCTTCATATCGCCTGAAAAATCCTTTTTGTCTTTCCAGACAACATATTTGGCTGCGTTTCTGATCTGATGTACTACACAGATTTGTGTTTGTGATTCAGGGAATACATTTTTAATGGTTTGGGTAAATCCATTTAGATTGTCAGTGGCTGTAATTAGGATATCTTCAACACCTCTGGCTTTTAAATCGGTAAGGACACCCAGCCAAAAACTGGCACTTTCATTCTTGCCCAGCCACATTCCCAATACCTCTTTCTTGCCGTCTCTGTTGAGCCCGATAGCCAAGTAAATGGTTTTATTTGCCACCTTTGAGTTCTCTCGGACTTTAAAAACGATGCCATCCATCCAGACAATTAGATAAACTGGCTCTAACGGCCTGTTTTGCCAAGCCACAATATCACTGGAAACGCTATCGGTTATTCGGGATATAGTCGAGGTGGAAACTTCAAAATTATAGACTTCCCTTATCTGTTCTTCAATGTTGCTATTGCTCATTCCTTTGGCGTAAAGAGACACTATAACATTCTCTAATCCATCGAGCATATTCTGACGCTTTGGAACAATTGCGGGGTTAAAAGTAGCGTCTCTGTCTCTTGGAACCTGGATTTGAGATTCTCCAAAAGAAGTTTTTATTTTTTTGCTTGAAAAACCATTACGAGCATTAGGAGTTGCTGTTTTTTCATGCTTTTCATACCCTAAATGAACATCTAACTCTCCTTCAAGCATTTTCTCTAAACCTCGCTTTTGCAATTGACCTAAAAAACTATAAAGGTCTTTGCCTGTCTTGAATTGCTTCAAAAATTCATCGGATAATAAATCTTCCTTTTTCATAGAATATGTAAAATTTAAAATTAAGTAAAAAAGATATTAGGGGTTGCACAAACCCTTATATCTTTTTTACTTACACACTTTATGAGATAGTACCTATTTTTTTAAGTAATGCGATTTTCTATTATAAATTTATATGCCTTCGACTTTAAAACGGCTTTTAGCGCCGTCTTAAAGCGATAGGACAGAATTCATATCCTGCTTAAATGGGATTGATGTATTGTTCTATTTGAATGAGATTTTATTTGTTGTTTCCCTTTTTTTCTCATCAATGATCTTGGTATAAATCTGTGTAGTCTTTATATTTTTATGACCGAGCATTTTGGATACGGTAAATATGTCAGTACCTGCTGCCATTTGTAATGTTGCATACGTATGACGGAAGCAATGAAACGTGATATGTTTTTCTATCGATGCGTCGCTAACCCAAATAGGCAGCAGGCGGTCAATATCCCATTTTTTTAAATCATAAAAGACTCTCTTGTATTGTCCCACTTTTTCACCTAAGAGTTCTATGTGTCTCACATTGTGTCATAATTTCGCCGAATAAAATCCAAGCATGGATTTTATTTTTCGTGGTACAATTATGGTACAAAAAAGAACAAACTATCTGTAAATAAAACTATATAAACAGAAAGAGAAATACCAGTTAAAATGCTGTTTTATAACATTTTAACTGGTATTCTTTGTTTTAGTTTGTGATGTTTTGTGAAACCTATTTTCCGATACAGAAAATAACTTTACTTACTTTACTGGCATTTTAAACCTCTGTGGTACAATTATGGTACAAATTAAAGCAAACTATCGCAAAACTAAACAAAGTATCCTTGTTAAGACAACATATCTCATGGGAGTTGTTTGCACAAAAATAGTTAATAATTTTGAATGTTTATTACATCACTATTATAAAAAAGCTATGTCATATATGATGGTGATACCTAGAAATTAGGATTTTAAAAATAAGAGAACAAAAGAAAAGAGGTCGGAAATCTAGTTTTAACTTTAGATTTTTGACCTCTTTACAATATCATCTTCAATCTCGAAATAAGTTTTTACCCGACCAGACTTAATCCATTTCATTAACTCATGCCTGTAAAAATAAATGCGTTTACCTTGTTTATTGAATGGGATTTCCCTTTTGCACACTTTACTATAGATTGTGGATACCGATAGATTTAAAAGTTTTGATGCTTCTTTAATGTTTAGAAGTTCTTCCTTATTTTCTTCTACAGTAGAAATTCTTGCAATTAGTTTTTCTAAATAATCCAATTTATCATGAATCTTGTTCATCATTATAGGTATTTGGTCAAAAGTGAATGGCTTCATGGGATCTATAGTTTAAAATTTCTAGTAAAATTATCCAGTTCGACTATTAGAAATAAAAGTTGTCCTTTAAAGCGAGAATTTGGCGTTTGATTTCTAACTATTACTAATTCTAATGCAATAGAGAGTAATTATTCATTTCGAATAATCTGAATTTGCCCCTTTCAGTTTACTAGCGCGGTCCGAAAAAATTTCGATTTTTTAGTAGAGGATTTAGAACACTTAGCTTATAAATATTTAGGATTAAATATAGTTATCATTTATGCTGGAAACTCCAGTGCAATTGATCACCAAGTTCAGAAGAAAAAAGATGATTTAATCTTATTTAGTATTGTAATTTATATGTCTACAAAACTTCATTAATTCCGCTACTAATTTTATCACAGCTGCTTTTTATCAATACAACTACCTTTTTTTAGGGAAACAGCACCTAACTCAATATATTTGTTGCTCTTAAACTATAGTTTTAAATCAATTGTTAATTATAAAATATGCTTTAAAAAATTGGGCGATTTTAATTTTGACGTGCATTTTTAGATTAAAAATTAAAAAAAATACCCCAAAAATGTTATCAATTTTTTTGGGGTATAAAATAATCTTGGTAATGTATATTAAACTTGCTTGTATTCACTATTCCAAACTGCATCTTCTGGACCATCTCCTTTGTGTCCATCTAATTGAATCACAAAACTTTTAGCTGGGAAGTAAGGCGTAATATGTATATCTAATAAAATCCTATCTTTTTGAGTCTTGTCTTGCTCAATTTTCATTACTGTAAACTTTTCAATAAGATTAGTAGGACCTTTAATTCCGTCTAAAAATTTAATAATTTGGCTTCTTAAATCCGCTTCTGTTCGGGTTGTCCAATTTTCAAAAGCTCTTCTATTTAAGAAATCGAAAAGAACTTTAGTAATATGATCAAATACTCTAACCACTGAATATGTTTGTAAGCCTAAGTTATCTCCATTAAATAATGTTTTAGCAGAGAAAGCCATAATTTTACTATATTCGTTAACCATTGGTACTAATCCCATTCGTTCAAGTTCCGAAATTTCGCTTTTTTTCAAATCAAAACGAACACTTTCCACTTCATTTAGACCTCCAAATTTTTTACCAGCTACTACTTGAGACATCAAAGTTTTGTATATTTTCCCCGCTAATGAAGTGGATGGTGGAACATACAAGCTTTCTTCTTCTCCTACTTCATCATACTTGCTTCTTCCTAGTAAATAGTTACAAGTCATGATGGTATTTGATTTATGAACATCACCGCCTGTATGATTGGCATTAAAGAAAATATCTATAACATCATCTGGGGTTTCAAGATCTTGAAAATCCGTTAACAAAACTGCTTTGTTTTCATGTGCTATTTTAGACCATTTGTCTAAAACCGCATTAGAGCCTAAGTAGCCAGGTACAGAAAGAATAGAGTAGTTTTGTCTTAAATCTAATCTATCAAAATTTTGCTTTAACTCATTAGAAACATAATCAAAATACAAAGTATTATCTAAATCTTTCAATTGAGATATATCTGCATTTAGAATAGTTACATTTTTAATTTTATCACTTTCAGTGTTCTTATAAAATAAAGAAACACTTCTATAAGATGTTTCTAGTTCTCTGGAAACATTTAACGCATACTTTAAATTCTTATTTAATGTCAACTCTGCAGATGTAGCTTTCGCATCAGCCACTTCAATCATTGATTCTACAGCATTATTGTCTTTTAGTAAGTCCAACCATAAATCTATTTTGTTTGTAAGATTGGTTCTCTCACTTTCCCACTCTACATCGTTTAGAAAAATATTTTTCCTTGCTTTTCTAGTTGGGTTTAAGTTCGATAATCCGTCAATAACATTTTCTAAAAAGGCAAAACCTCCATATTCGTTTAACAAGTTTATTTTGCTACTTGAAGTTTCATTTAGCACTTGTTCGGTTGAAGAACCTTGACTTTTTTGTTCTTTAATTTGAGTTGCCATAATTATTGTTTGTTGTTATTGATTTCGTTTTTAGCATTTTCAAGTAATTCTATGATTGCATCCTTAACAGCTGGGTCTTGAATAGCTTTTATTAAACCTCTATTACTGGAAAGTTGACGAACAATTTTATATGCTTGTTCTTTCTCTGTGTTTAATTTATTCAAAAAAGGGCTGTTTTCTTTAATTGATTTTGCGCCAAAGTCTCCTAAATTTTTAAACACCATAGATTCATTCAAATCCGAACCTTCTTCGGTAGTAAATTCAAAATTCACAGCGGGTTTAAATTTTTCAAAAACAGCTTCTACTGTTTGTAAATCATAAATTGCCTCGGGGGCAATTGGTTGCTCATTTGTAAGTTTTTGAATTAGAATCATTCTATTTGAAGGAATTTCTAAAATTGATTCATTGGCGTCAACTTTTACTTCGTTTCCTCCAATGCCGTAATTGAACATGCTCATAATTTTATAACATTATTAGTTAATTTTGTAAATTTAATAAAAAAAATTCTAATTTATATTGATTTATAGGAATTTTAATTGTTTTTTTGTGTCTGAACTATAAAATAGTTTTTTAGAACCCTATTTGATTAAAATATCAATCTATTATTATTTAATATGAAATACCTTAAATATCCAATCAATTTTAAATCCTTGCTGAAAGGTTCACAGGAAAATTTTTGTAAGATTGAGGAATCTATAGCTTATAATATAATGATGATAATTACGACCTCTTTTGGAGAAATACCAGAAACACCAAACTATGGAACTATTATCTGGGATTTAGAATTTAATCAACACTTAAAGAAAAAGGATTGGGAAGATTTAGTTAAAAAATCAGTATACGAATCAATTGCTGCATTTGAAAAAAGACTAATTCTAAGTGAAGTTTGCATTTCTTTAAATGACATTGATGATAAGGAGTTGGGAGCCAGTATTCGGCGAAAGGCGAATATAATAGTTAAAGGTTCCATTATAGAAAGTTTAGTTCCATTTAATTTTCATACAAAACTGAATATAAGCCCAATTTCGCAATAAATATAATTATGAAGGATACAAAGTTTATAGAAATAAAAAATAGGATACAAAAAAAATGTTTAGAAATTTGGGGAATTGAAGACATTAACATGGCAGATCCATTGGTGATGATGTTAGTAGAGGTTTTTGTACACGAAATTTATTATCTGCACCAAGAAGGAGTAGAGTCCGATAATAAAATTATTGAACGTATTGCTCAGGAGATTGTACCAAGCCAATGGAACTTACCAATGCCTGCACATGCTTTAGCTAGTGCAACCGCAACTAACGGCGTTGTTTTATTAAATGATGATACGGAATTTGTAGTTAAATCAAGTACGGCTACTAGTATTAATTATGATATTTACTTCGCTCCTTTTACTAATGAAGAAATTATTGAGGGTGAGGTAAGCTTGCAAATGTATGATTCCTTTTTGATTGATTCGCTTAAAAATGTAACCTATTTAGCTTCAGAAAATAAAATAGAAGATCATCGTATTTGGGTAGGATTGGATATTTCTAAAGAAAATTTAGTAAAATTAAAATCATTAAAATTTACTTTTGTGACAGAAAGTTCTTCATTGGATGCTTTTTTAAAATATGTTACAGTAAAAGATAGCAATGGAAATGTTCTTCATATTGAGAATGAAATTTTTGATGAAGTTCAGGACAACAAGCATTATACTGAATCTATAAAATTATTCTATAAAAATTTTATTTACAAAATAACACTGAACCCAGAAGATATAATTTATGAGTCTATTTCAAAGAGATTTAAAATTGATGAAGAAGGTTTGAAATCCAGCAAAAAGAATACGGATTTGATTTGGTTAGAGTTTATATTTCCTGAAATTTTTTCTAAAGAAGAATTGGATAACATTCAAATTAAAATTAACACTTTTCCAATCGTTAACAGAAAATTAAATCATAAAGTTCATAATGCTCTAATTGAGGGGCGTCTCTTTCCAATGAAGGCTGAAAGAAATACTCATTTTCTTGATGTAATGAAAATTTTTAATGAAAAAAATGTTGATTTTATAAATGGCATAAAGCAAGCTAATATTCTTGCAACAAATACATTTACTCTATTTTATGGTGGATTAGAAAATTACGATTCTCGGAATGCTAAGTTTTTTCTAAAGAAGTTAGTTCGTGCTTTAAGAGAAGATGTCGGTGCATTTTCGAATATTAATGCGGATTATATTGATGCTACGATGACTAAAATTAATGAAGAAATTAATATAATTGAAAACAAAATTGGCAGTAGCTATAGTGAAGTAAATGATGATGAAGAAGTTTATGCCTTAATTCATGAGACAGAAAAGTCTAAAATCTTATACTGCTCGTACTGGACTTCAAATGGTCAAGCAGCTAATAATTTAAAAAAAGGAACTATTTTAAAACAAACTGTGTTATCAGAGTTAGCCCAAGATTCAACCGTTTTACAAACCAGTTCATTTGGTGGAGTTTACAGGAATGATAAAATTGAAAAAGTAATTAACCTTCGCTATGGCTTTTTAACCAAAGGACGATTGGTAACCAAACAGGATATAAAATCAGCAGTAAACTTTCATTTGAGAAATATTACAAAAGAAGTAGTAATCACAGATGGGGTAGGTATTAGTAATCAAAGAGAAAAAGGAGTGTTTAGAACGATTGATATAACAGTAGTTTTGCAAGACAAGTATAGCTTACAGATAGAAAACAAGCAAAAGATAGGATTATTTTTGAAAGAAACTTTAGAAAATCAATCTGTTATGAATATTCCATTTCAAATAACAATAAAATAAAGGTATGAACGAATTAGATTTTAGCCCCAGCTTATTATCGGCAATCAAATCTGCTAAATCATTAGCAATTCAAGATGGGCATAGTACTTATGGTGTTTCTCATTTGGCGTACGCGTTATTATTTGAGCCAACGGGACTCGTAGAAGTATTAAGAACGTTTTCAAAAGATATAGATTATATAAAAGAATGGTTTGACGTTAGAAAAGAGGTGTACACTTCTTCTCAAAATAATGATAATATTGTTAGTGCTGATGATGAAGTGGAGAAAGTTTTTTCAGAATCAAATTTTAATAGAATAAGATTAGGATCTGATTATATCGATGCATTTTGTGTATTTATAGCAATTATTAAACCTGGATTGGTTTACAGTGATAAACAAATTGATGGATTAAACTTGAGTGATGTAGAACTTTTGAAGCATTTTGGACTAAGAAATACTCAAAAAAGTTTTGATTTGACTGATAATGATAAAGAGCAGGGCAACATTGAAATTAGCTATTGTGATTCATTATATACAAAGAATATTATTGAGGAAGGCAGCAGTATTATCGGCAGAAATAAGGAAGTTAGGTTAATTCTGGAAAATATTGAACGTTATGAGAATCATGGTATTTTACTCATTGGAGAGTCAGGTGTAGGAAAAACAAGTTTAATAAAAAATCTTATTTACTATTTACATCAAACAGCTCCAAATTTCTTTGATGAAACACTGGTTTTATCGTTAAACTCATCTAAACTTGTTGCAAACTGTGGTAGCGAGAACGAAATCTCTAAAAAATTAATTGAAATTTTTGAAAAATTAACTAAATACGGAAAAAGTATACTTTTTATTGATGACGTACAGGTATTATTAAACTCCTCAAGTTCGAAATCAAATGCTGTAATCAATATTATAAATACACAATTAACCGAAGGCAATATTAACATTATTGCCTCAATTGATTCTGATTCTTATAGAAAATCAATTGAAGGAACGACTATAAGTGGAAAATTAGAGAATATTTTCATAGAAGAATTAGAGTATTCTTTACTGCTTGAGTGCTTGAATATTTATAAAGAGAAATTAGAAAAACATTACAAAATAACTATTGAAGAAAAGGTAGTCGAGGAAGCTATTCATTTGTCTAAGCGGTTTTATAAAGAAAAAAAGCTACCCTATGGAGCTATCGATTTATTAGATAGAACTGCTTCTTCGGTAATTGTTTCTAATTCAAATTCATTAGTTGAAATTGTAAAAATAATAGAGCAAATAAAAGAATGTGATCTTACTGATGAAACAAAAATAAACTTACTAAAAAAGCAAATATACAATAGAATAAGCTGTATTGTTACCAGTAAAATTAATATTGTCGAAAGTTCAAAAAACACCAAAAATGAAGTAGTGACATATGATGATATCGTTAAGTTATCTACTGATATTGAAATTATTGCAAAAGAAAAAATTACTGTTGTTACAAAATCTGAGATTTTAGCAGTAGTTTCTAATGCAACAGGAATTCCTTTAGGGAAAATAAGCGCTGGAGAAAAAGAAAAACTTCTAACGATTGAAGACAAATTACAAGAAAGAGTGAAAGGTCAGGCACATGCTATACAAACACTTTCGGAAGCTATTATTGAATCTCGAAGTGGTTTGAGTAATCCTAAGCAACCTATTGGATCATTCTTTTTCTTAGGACCAACAGGTACTGGAAAAACTGAATTAACTAAATCATTAGCTGAATTGCTGTTTGATGATGAAGATGCTATGATTAGATTTGATATGTCTGAATTTAAAGAGGAACACTCTGCTGCTTTATTATATGGTGCTCCGCCGGGATATGTGGGTTATGAAGAGGGTGGAATGTTAGTGAACAAAATCCGACAAAAACCCTATTCTGTTGTACTTTTTGACGAAATCGAAAAAGCACATCCGTCCGTTTATGATGTATTTTTACAAATTATGGATGAAGGAAAGATTCATGACAAATTAGGACGAGAAGGCGACTTTTCTAATGCTATTATTATTTTTACCTCAAATATAGGTAGTCAATGGATTCAGGAGCAAATAGAAAGTGGTTATTTACCCACTTCAAATGAATTAATTGATATTATGAGCAGTCATTTCAGACCTGAATTTTTAGGACGTCTGACAGAAGTAGTTCCTTTTGCTCCCATAAATAAGGAGATTGCTAAGGCTATTTTTAAATTACATCTTAGTCGCCTGCAGGAACAATTAATAAGCATCAAAAATATTTCATTTGACTTATCAGATAGTGCTTTAGAATATTTAACAAATAAAGGATTCTCTAAGAAATATGGAGCTAGACCTATTGCAGGTACTGTAAGAACATATCTAAAAAAAACAATTTCAAAGTTAATTATATCAGAAGTTATTCTAGAGAATGAAACAGTTGTTTTGGATATAAAGGGAGATGAATTTATTTGGGAAAAGAAATAAGTTATGGAGCAAGATATTACTGTTTTAAAACAACAAGTTAATTTTAATTTGAGAGCCGAAGTTCTTTTTTATGAATTGCAAAATATTTTAAAAAAAGAAACCCAAGTTTTTGTGAGACACAATGGGATTTCAAAAAGACACAATTCTAGGGATGCAATTGACATCTCTACGATGTTGTATCAAGAAGATTCACGAATAACCAAAGAAGCACTTGTCTTACATTTAGCAAAAAACAGCATTTATCACAATTTACCTGAATTACTTTTTCATCCATTGTCAGTTAGTAATCCAACAATGTCTAACAAAGAGATTGTGGAAGCTGTCAAAGAAAATAAAGAAACTGAAAATGATGTTTTAGATTTTTTCATGCCTTTTGATAATGAAATTTTTTCTGCCAATTCGGACGCTACGATAAGAAGCCTTCACTTATTTGATGATAAGATTGATTTGTTTTTAACTATAGTAGATGAGTTAGTAGCTATCGAATTTGAATTGACAGCAATCCAAAAAAAGAATTTATTTATCTATTTATGTGAATCTGAAAAGTTAAAAGAAAACCTTCCAGAATTAGAAAAAGTTTTAGAAATGCTATTAGGCAATGCAGTAAAATTGAAATACAAAAAACATGTCTTTACAACGTCTCCCTTTCTAAAACTAAGCGCAGGTATTTTGGGTTTTAATTTAGGCCTATGCGGAGCTGTAGAAAGTGAAATAGATGATGTAGAAGTTGCCTTGTATTTTGATGGAAATATTAATTATTCCATTTTACAGTATAAGATGACACTTACCCGTAAAGTGCTGGAATATTTTATTATTAGTAATAGAAAAATTGATATTGTATTTTTTAATAACTATCAGTTTGGAATAAAACTAAACGAAAACTATTTAGGTATTAATACCATTTTATAATTTTTAACGACAATAAAGAGATACATTAACTTATGAATACAATTCTGCCATTTTTTTTAAAATTCTTATTAGCACCGTTTCTAATACTGATTATTACGCTCATTATGAGTCAGTTTTCCAGTATAAAAATCAATATAAAATCGGCTATAATATTTGTTTTATGTTTTTCGCTTATAGCAGCTTTACCCTGTTTATTTGCTTTTTTTAATAATGAGTTTATTTGGTTAGGCTTGCTTTTTTCTGTTTTATATTATTTAATTATTGGGATTAGTTTATTGTATTTCATGGATACAGCCTTGTTCCAAAATATAGGTGTTAAAAATAGTGCCGCTGCTAAATTTTCTCTTTTTTTAATTGTAACGATTCTATCTTCTTGGATATATTATTTGGTGTTTAACTACATTGCCATATCAAATTATGCCCAGATAAGTATGCTTAATATTCTTTGGTTATTTGCACCAATTTTTTTCAAAGAATCAAAGAAAAACTATTTACAAATTCCTGATCCATTTTATGAATATTGGAGAGTTGGTAAAGAACGAAAAGACATAGAATACTGGGATAATATTGATAAATTTCGCTTAATGCAAGTATCTATACATATAAAGAAAAAAGTAAATGCTGAATTCTTTTCAAAATTTGATGTAAAAATCGCTCAGGATGTTAATCTGGGGAGCTGGTTTGATAAGTTTATTGAGGATCAAAATTACAGGTTTCCAAATGATGCTATCGAATCAAGTGCGGAAAATGAAGATGCTGGCTGGATTTTTTATACTGCCAAATACTTCACTTTCCCATTATTTATCAGGAATCTGAGTCCTCATCAGACCATCTCTGAAAGTAAATTAAATAATAAACAAACCATTTTTGCTAAAAGAGTTGCTTTGAATAAACTAGAAAAAGAATTGGAAGAGATATGACAGATTACACATTCGAAAACCGCATAATTAGTTCAATTCAAAAAGCAAAAGAAAAATCAGAAATAGAACTTAAATTTTCAACTCACGATAAGCTTTATAATGTCTTAAAAAATATATTGAACTTAGAATTAGAAAGGGTTAATTGTTTCCATTTATGTAGGATGGACTCTTTTAGCAATTGATATTATTGAAGTACTTATTGAATATTCGGAAGAGAATAACAATAAAGGTGGTTTTGGCAGAGGATTTGGAGGAGGTAGTTTTAGCGGAGGAGGCGCTGGAGGAAGATGGTAAATTATATGCTATTATATAAATTCTTAAATGAAGAAACAGGAAAAATAATAAATGATACTTCTCCTAATTGGAAAATTGAAAAAGACTTGGGAATTTATGGAGATGAGGCAGAAGACTTTATAATTCGGTTTTCAAATAGATTTAATGTAGATATAAGCAATTTTAATTTTAAAGAACATTTTAATTCCGAAATAGATAGTATAAGCCTTTTTATAGTTAATCTTTTCTATAAAAAAGAAAAAAATGAACTTACAATAAACGATTTAAAAAAGGCTGTGAAAAACGGCAAATTAGAATAAAAATAACCCAGCAATTATGAAATCAAACATACATTTACCAATTAACTGGACAGATGGTGTAAAACTAACCAAAGACCATTTTATCGATAATTATTTCAACTTTATAACAATTGTGAGTGATTATAATAAAGTGCATTTAAATAATTTTAACTATGGTTGTACCCAAACAGCAAGTGATAAATCAATAGATATTGACATAAAAATTGAAGCAGGCCAGCTAGTTGCCTACTTGAGAAAATGTGAGTTAATTGCAAAAAATGGACATTTAATTTCTTTTAACCAAGAGTTATACGGTACAAACCTGCCTGAAGCAAAAATTAATGCAAATGACCTAGATAGAAATTCTTTTGAATTTTATTATGTAATTGTTTCTATAAATCCATACGACTTAATTCCTGTGGGTATTCCTAATCCGAACATGATTCCACTGCATCACCCACATGTACTTCCGGAAATAAAATTACATATTGTCAACAAAAAGGAAGTAAATGATAATTTTTTAGAGGGTTACTTTTTGATTGTTAAAAAAATAGCATTCCAAAATGGAACTTTCATTGAAGATAATAAATATATAGCTCCTGTTGTAAAAGCAAAAAATAATGAAATTCTAAATCAATTTATTACTAGAATAAATAATGAATTATATCTGTTAAATGATTTTTCAATAAAAATTCATAAAAAAAATAATCAAAGCTCAGCTAATAATAAACTTGTAAGTAACACTTTTAGCTTGTGTAGTACGATAATTAATTATTACGGAGAACAATGCTTTTATCTTAAAAACATTGCTTCTGAAGAACCTCCTGTTTATATGTTTGATAAAATAATTGTTCTGGCCAATCATCTGCTTTCTTCATTAACACTCATGGATGATAAAGAGAAAGAGACGCTATTACAATATTACTATGAATGGATTGATGTGAAACCATCAGAATTACTCAGTGTATTATTTGAAGCAAAAAGTGCCGTTTATGACCATAATGATATTTCAGAAACACTTGACAAACTAAATCAATTCCTTAGCGTTTTAAAACGTCTATGGCAAAAATTAAGCGAGTTGGAATATATTGGAATCAGAAAAGAAAATATTGTAATAAGTGAAGAAACTAAGACTGTAACTCCAAGAAGTAATACTTGGTCAATACTAGATTAATATAATACAATACTATGAAACCACTAAATCATATTAAAATAAATGCTAAAAAACGTAAGTTTTACAGTATGTTTTTTTTAAGTTCCTTTTTTATTTTTGGTTGCCTGTATATTACACTAACAACTGCGAATAAAGGAGTTGCCGAACTAGAGCAAAAAAACAAATACTACAATGATATTGCAGTAAAGCAAGGAGAGATGAACTTACTTTTAAATGAAATCTTAATTGAAATCAATGATTTAAGATTTAAAGACAGGACACTGAACGAACGTAAAAATCTTCAATCGTTAATCAATGAGAAAAGATTTACAATCAATAATGAAATTCAAAAATCAAAGACTGATTTGACAAATTCCTTTAGTTTGTACGAAGAATTTTTAGTAGAACTACAGAAAGCACAAACTAAAATTGATGTTTTGAAGGAGGTTGAGACAAGTTATGATATAAATAAAATTCAGCTTGAAAAGTGTATAGCAAAACACGATCAGGAAAATAAAAAAAAATAATCCCATAATCATGAAAAAAGCAATAGAATTTGATGAAACATATTGGAAAAAATTAAAATTCAATTTATTATTTGTCATTAGTGCTTGTATTATTTACATCTGTGTTACAAAGTTTTTATTAAAAACACCCAATTTTAATAATACAGATATGCTCAGTAGAATAAATGAGTATGAAAAAATGCAAGAGATTAAAGCAGATTATGCTGATAAGTCAAAATTAATTTTCAAGACTATTGACACTATAAAATATGATATTAATCAGGTCCAGCGAATAGATGAAGTTAAGAGAAATATATCAGAATACAAACAATTATATAAAGATCATGAATTCCATTCGTCTTATAATTTTTGCCTAATTGGCGGAAATTTACTGAATGTTTTTTTAGAACTGAACCTAGAACAAAGTACCGTTAAAAAGAATGACATCCTAATAGAGAGAAGTCTTAACGAATGTAAAGCAAATTTTAAAAATGAATATTAAAAATAAAACAGTAGTTATCATTTTGCTATGCATTGCGGTAAGTTTAATCATAATAGCATTATTATTTCCTTTTAATAAAAAATTGAGTAATCTTGATTTTTCAATATTGGATAAGAACGATAATCATCAATACGAATTAAATGAAAAATTATCTTTTAAAATAAATGACAGTACTTTGTTATCTGATAAAAAAGCTGTTTGGTATTTTGGTAACGGTGATTCAATTGTCAGTAAGGAAAATGTAGATTACACCTATAAAAAAGCTGGCAAGTATTTAGTAACATTACGAATTAATAATAAATTCGATTTTTCTAAACAAATAAATATTGTAAATGGAAGAACTTTGACAGCAAAAGATTCTATACCAAAAATATTTTGCGCGGCATTTGGCTATGTAGGAGAAGAAATTGTTTTCACAGGATATTCCCCCAGTTCTAATAATTGGTATTGGGAATTTGGTGAAACAGGAACTATTGATTCTTATGAAAAACAAGCTATTTATGTTTTCACTTCACCTGGTATTTATACGATAAAACTAGAAACCGAAAAAACTAAATATCCGATAACTAAAGAAATTGAGATTTTTCAACTTTACGAACCATTTAAAGAACCGGAAGTTATTGACTCCGCAGGTATTGTATTGAATGATATAAAAAAACGATTGCAAATCATTGCTAATTTAGGGGCAAGAGATACTAGAGCTTACAAGGCTCAGGTTAATTACTTGAAAAATAAATACATCTGCAGTGACCTTTCTGATGTAGTTGTTGTAGTTAACGAAGAAAAATACAATGACTTTTTAAGTTATTGCCAAGGACTTCATTATTTAGACGGCAATGCTACTATTATTCAAGAAGTAAAACTGGATACTATTAAATGTTTTAGGCAGATAAATATTACCCAGAAAACTAATAAAACAAAGTAATATATGAAAATTAGCAATTTATGTCAATCCCTTTTTATGATTCACTTTTTGTTGTTTGCAAATGTTGTTTTTTCACAAGTAAAAAATAGTACTCACATTATTAAAAAAAGAGAGAAAACAGTAAACACATATGATAATCAATCGCAAAAGGAGAGGGGGGTGGCAGAGCTTAAATTAGTTTTTTCTGATAGAGACGACAATAATATTTACGAGGAACCTTATGGGGCTAAAGTAAGTAGCATTGCAACTATTTTATCCCCAATGTATGTCATTGATGAGGATAAAAATTATTATAAAGTTGTAGTTGCTGATAAAAAGATGGTTGGCAAACCCAAAGGAATTCTAGCAGTTTTAAGAAGTGAAAAAAATCATTTTTCCAATAAGAAAGAAGTACAATACTTAGGCTGGATTAAAAAAGATAATGTGATTGAATACAGCAGGGCAATTCAAAACCAAGACAATTTAAAGTACGTTAAATATTTTGTAGCTTGTAATGAAGTGGGCAATTTGTTTGCTAGTGCTAAAAATGTTAAAAAAGACACATTGCTGTTAAAAAATGACCCTAATTTAGAGTCATTAGCCCATAAAAATATTAAACTAAATGATTTTGTGTACGTATATAAAATAAATACAACCACTAAATCAGCATTTGTGTCCAATTTTGATGATATTATGACAAAGGATACTGCCAATTTTAAATATGGCTGGGTTCCTTTACAATATTTAAATCCGCTAGAGGACAATATGGTTATAAAACTAAGTCCGTCTGAGAAACTGGAGTTTTCTTTAGGAAAAGTTAGTTTTCAAGCTGACGAACTTTATAAAAACACTTTGTTTTTAAATGAAAATCAATCTAGTCAGCCCATAACCTTTGAGAATCCCAATAAGATTTTGTTACCAATAAATATATGGAATCACGATAAAAACAAAATTACAAATCTAAAAGGTGATGATCTTTCGATAAAAAAAATGGAACAGATTGCTTCTCAATACAAGAATATAAACTTTTATTTTATATTTGAGAATAATAACTTGACAAAACAGCATTTAAAAAAGACACTTTCGTCATTACAAAGTCTAAAATTAACCACTAGTAATGATGCTTATGCAAATTACAATTTTACTTACTCTTTTATTGCAAAAGGAAGGTATGAAAGTTATTATCTGATAAAATCACCTTCTTTTTCGAAGTGGTTTGATTTGATCGAAAAAAGTATCAAAACACCTAATGAGATTAACAAGGAAAATATTTTACCAAATAACAATAGTGATATTACTCAGTTCTTAAGTTCTGATGCTAATTTCGAAAATAACTTTTTTATTTTGGCAGGTGCCAATAGCGCTATAAATACCACTTTACCATCTAGTTTCAATATAATGGCTACAAACAATGCTAAGTTATTATTCATTCTTTTTGGAAATGAGAACACAAGCGATAATCAGGATTTTATTCTGCAAAGTAAAATGTATTTAAACGAAGCAAGTAATGCAAATAAAAGTAATATAAAAAACTATTATGTAGACCCAAAACTAATCACAAAAAACGATGAGTTTATTTATGATGGAGAATTTGATAATGACTACATCTATGACGCGCCTTTAAGAAGCAATTTCAATGGAGGGATTCTATTCCCCAAATTAAATGGGGAACTTAGTGCGGAAACTATTAACAAAGCTATTGACAGTGTTATTGGTAAAACGATAAAAACGAATAATACGTTATTAAAATCATTAACGGAGTATAAAAAAGAATTTAGTTTTTTGAGGAGCCAACCAAGTAGAACAATAAATAATCTGATACAAAATTTGCCGCAAAAGGACAGTATAGATACTACTATACCTAAAAATTATAAAAGCGAGACATTTGTAATTAATGCAAAAGATACTCTTAGCTCTAGTTTAGAAGATAAAATACACCTTTTACTCACAGCAAATGAAATAAAGCAACTTATAGAAAATTACAGGGAGTTAATTAGCAAAGAGTATACAAACGAGAATATCGATAAAGTCGAAATTTTTAGCTTTAAAAAGAGCTGTAAGATACTGGCTAAAAATATAAAAAAAACAGAAAGGTTTAGATCTAAAAGTTCATTGGCTGATTTACTGTACTTCAAAACTAGAGTTTTTGTCAACAACCCTGAGTTACATGCCCTGAGGATAAAAGACATTAGAAAGTTTAAGAAAAAGCCGCAGGAATTTAGATTACTTTTTACTGCTTTAAACGCTAAGCTTGAAGTTTTAGAAAAAATGCAACGAAACGATACTTTTGAGGTATTTAATGAGGAGTCCCAGACTAAATATTACTATATACCTAAAAAATTGCTACTATAACTATGGAGATAAAAAATACAATAGAAATGGCAAAACCTTTACATGAAATAATTTTAGAGTTATTTTATTTTGAAAGTAAAGAAAAACCTTGTGAACTGACTAAAAAAGAAATTTTATGGAGACTAAAAGATCCTAAAATCACAGAGTATCAAATGGAAGAAGTGGACATGCTAACTTAGCCTGCATTGAAAGTTAAGAAATAATCTTAATTTTAATCTATGAAACAAGTCCGCAAAATTTACGACAAGGCTTTTAAGGAAAAAGCCGTTGAATTGAGTTATGATAGAACAAATGTATCAGAACTTGCCAGGGAGTTAGGAATAACAGCCCCCCAGCTTTATAAATGGCGTAAAGAACTCCAGGAATTTGGAGAAGGAAGTTTTCCTGGAAAAGGAAATTTAAAACTAACTCCCGAGCAAGAAAAAATCCATGAACTGGAGAAAAAACTCAAAGATGCAGAGTTAGAACGTGACATATTAAAAAAAGCAATCGGCATTTTTTCCAAGAACGGTCGATGATTTATAGTTTCATTAAAAACAATGAACAGCTATTCCCGATTGAAAAAATGTGCAGAGTTCTACAAGTAAGCAATGGAAGTTATTACCGATGGAAAAAACAAATAAATACTGCAAGACAGCAACTAAAAAGCGCCATAAAAAAACAGATAGCATTGATTTATTTTCAAACCAAGCAACGATACGGGAGTCCTAGAATAACATTAGAACTTCGAAGCATTGGTTATAAAATTTCAAGAGTTACAGTTGCAAAGTATATGAAAGAACTTGGCTTGCGAAGTAAATTAAGCAAGAAGTTTAAAGTAACAACCAACTCTAGTCACAATTATTTAGTTGTCGAAAATGTATTAAACAGAGAGTTTACTGTAAAAATGCCATCAAAGGTTTGGGTTTCAGATATTACATACATCCAAACTAAAGAGGGATTTGTATACCTGACCACTATTATGGATTTATACGACAGAAAAATTATAGGCTGGAGTTTGAGCAACGCAATGAGCACTGAGCAAACGACACTTGGAGCTTGGAAAATGGCAATTAAAAACCGAGATCTTAAAAATGGTTTGATTTTTCATTCCGACAGAGGTGTCCAATATGCCAGTAAAAAGTTTGTAAATGTTCTTGATTCCTATAAAAAAATAACTCGCAGTATGAGCCGTAAAGGAAATTGCTGGGATAATGCTGTAGCCGAAAGTTTCTTCAAATCTTTGAAAACGGAATTGATTTATGGCAACAAACTCATTTCTAAAGAACAAATGAAACTGGAAATCTTTGAATACATTGAAATTTGGTACAACAGAAAAAGAAGGCATTCTGCTTTAAATTATGCAACTATTGAAGAATTCAACAATCAAATTAATTACAAAAATGTAGCTTAACTTACTGTGCAATTTTTGTTTGCATATCCAAAGTACTCAACTGGATGGTGCATCATAAAAAACTAAACGAAAGTTTGGGACATTATAGTCTAGACCGCTTTGAACTAATAGATTTAGAAGAAAAATTTAAAATGGAAAGATTGAATAAAGACAGACAACAAGAACCTATTTTTTTTACTAATTATAGTACCATAAATAATATTCATAGTGCTATGAAACCCAAACCAATGGAAATAGTAGTAAATTATATTTTACCAACGTTTTTGTTTACTTACATTGCTATTATCTTTTATCTGGTAAATGATTTAAATAATAGCTTCGAAATCAACAATAGCAAATTTGAAAGTGTAAAGGAGTTAACAATAAAAGAACCTAAAACGGGTGTTATAAGAAAAAGAAAAGCTTTGTCTGATAATGAAGTAAAACGATTGTTTTCTAATCAGCATCAAAACGTCGTGTATCTAAATAAAACACTTGATTCTTTACAAACCCAGATAAACAAAATAAATGATGTCCATACGGCGGCTACTTCAGATATTAAAAATCAGATAAATTCCCTGCAACCCCAAGTAAATACTATATTCTTACATATTGCAATTGTTTTATTAGGATTTATTTTATTATTTTTTATGAAAAATATTACGAATTAACTTGTTTATTTAATTTGTATTTGTATATTCGTACTAATATTGATTGCGAATCAACCTCACCTTCCTACAAGAAGCAAATCAAAAAAAGTACTTTATAGTACAAAAAAGAGGTATTCTAAAATCATATAGAATACCTCTTTTTTTTGTAAATACTAGTCATACAAAATGAAAGAGGGTTCTAAAAAAAACATTTTTTAACAACTTAATTATTTTTATTATGGCATTTAAAGCAATTTTAGAATTCGAAGGAAACGAGTACCAAGTATTATATTCAAAAGTCGATATGTTAAGACATACAGACGGTAAAGGAGCAGTTTCATCTGAAATTAAAGGAGGTAGATTAAACTTAAGATTAAAATCTACTGAGAACACTACGGTTATTGAGCAAGCAGTAAACAGCCAGCACAAACCTGTAGGCGGAAAAGTTAAATTTTTCAAAGCTGATTCAGAACAAGTAATGAAAGAGCTTACTTTTGAAAATGCTTTTATAGTTTTCTTTAGTGAGGTATTAGATGCTGTAGCTGAAACTCCTATGACTACTGAGATTACTTTCTCAGCAGAAAAAATTACATTAGGTAATGCAACATTAGATAACAATTGGGCGAAAATCTAATTTTTCTCAATGAACAAGAAGCGGTATTGTACCGCTTCTTGTTTTTATAATATCATTAAAACATATAATATAATCTCCAAATTGCATGAAAAGATTAAGGAATATCGCCATTTATTATATTGTTTTAGGAATACTATGTTTCTGTTCTTTTTGGCTTTATGGCTTTTGGAAATTATCGATAATAGGAGTCGTTTTACTGATAGTCTATTTTCTTTTACGATTTGTTTTTAAAATAAAAAATATTGCTTTTAATATATCCAAAAGCAAGTTCATCGTTTGGGATTGTTTCCTGTATCTTCTCCCTATTATTTTTATAACTTTTTCGTTTTGGTATTTGACTAAACCATTTAATCAAACTATTGTATTGCCAAAAGGGTATCAGGGTATTATAACTATAGAATATGATCAAAAAGAAGGACAACCAAAAAAATGGATTGGTGAATCTTTAGGTATGGGTGGTTCTCGACTAATAAGAGTAGATAATAATGGTAGAGCAAAAACTCAATTTAAATACGAGGATAAATACATACCGCTGCTGGGAACCTATTCTCAGGTTTCACTAAAGGGAATGAAAATTTACTATGAAAGTAACTTAAATGCCGAAATACCACAATATTCTTATAATGATAGTGCTGGAACTGAAGATTTTCAATATGAAAAATTAAAACAAAAAAATTTGCCAATTGCATACACAACAGCAGTGAACAAACAAAAGAATATAATTGTTGTATGCAAAGTAAAACAGTACAGTACTTATTTCTACACTGAAAATGAAATAAAAAAAATGGAGGAACAAGGTGTTTTTTTAGATTCCTGGTCCAATATTTTAAGAGACCACTATTATAAATAAGACCAATCTATGATACCGATTACTATACAATTCAATGCCTATATTCCCAAAAATCTTGGTAAATCATTGTTGAGTTATTTTGAAAATGATTCTCGATTTAATCCAAATAGAATGGCTAATTATTATCAATTTAGACAAAAATTACAAGAAATTGATGCTAAAGGTTATGCTTGGTTGCCGGAACCGGGAAACTTTGTATCAGATTATTATTTTTCTACTGATAAAGTTGACTTTCATAATAAACATAATGATCATCATAATCGTTTAAGTCTTATTATGAATCTTGATGCAGCAAAAACTGGAAATTATTCTTTATTTGACAAGACTGCTATTTTTAAGCATAAATGTGGGACGATTTATAAATCGGGACAACATTCTGATGCCTCACACAGGGTTGAAGCACATATTCAAACTGTTCCTATATATTATGGCGGTGCAAAAACAGGAAGTACACCAATCAACGTAGAATATAAAGGAGTTTGCGAGAAAATCCTGGTAGAAACTTCTGAGGAAGTACCATTAGAAACTAGTATACAAAATACTTTAAGCGGTACTCATATAAGTCGAGTAGGTACAAGAATCCCTAATAACACCAGCATTATTAGGGCATCTGCTTCTGCGGGATATCCATTTACTCCAGGCCTTGTAACACCTAATATTGATTTTACAATAAAAGCAACAATGTATCGCAATGGGAAATCATTACTAATTACAATTAATGGTGAGCACAATCATTTCCCAGCTTATGAATTAGTAATTGATGGTAAATTAGAATATAATTATAATCCTGTCGACAATGGTTATACAAATGGGCCTACACCCAATAATTTAAGCCAGTCAAAAACATTTACTAAAACAATATACAAACAATTAACCGATTGGGATATAAAATCTTTTGACTCTTCAAAGCAGTTTATTTTTTCAAATAAAAAGGTATTTGGATTCTAAATAATCACACTAATAAAATAGCTATTATGACACCACCAACAATAATTTTTGGAATAGATTCTAAAAAAATAAGTCACTTTACCAGTATTGAGTTAGTACAAGTGATAAATGACCATCATCGATTTGAAATACGTGTTCCTCATGCCGCTATAGAAAGCCCCTTAGCTTATACTCTGGAAAATGCACAGTCATGGTTAGGAAAAGTGGTACACATTGTGCTCGAAGAAAAAAATAATTTTTTAGGTGTTGTTACTAATATTGATTTTGATCAAGAAATGGGACATTCGGGTAATCATATTATAGTTACGGGTTATTCTAAAACGATACTGTTAGAATCTGGTGAGAAATTATATTCTTGGGAAGAGTTAGCCTTAAAAGATATTATAAAAGAGGTTGTAAAAAATGGGGCAGCTGAACAATTGCAAAATGAGATCAATCCTGAATGTACCAGTAAGATGGATTATCAAAACCAATACCTTGAAACAGATTTTCAGTTTATTCAGCGATTAGCAAAGCAATACAATGAATGGCTATATTATGATGGCGAAAAATTAATTTTTGGGAAGCCCAAAAGCTTTGATGATCCTATATCTCTAACGTATAATAGTGATATTTCAAAATTAAAAATTTCAGTACAGGCAGTCCCTAATAAATTTAGAGCTTTTACTTACAATGAGAATACTGATAAACGTTATACAGCTGAGTCTAAAGACACAGTTGGTGGTTTGCCCAAATTAGGTAATGAAGCATTTGCAAGTTCTAAAGACGTATTTGCAACAGCTGCTTATACCCATGGGATCGTGAGTACAGGAGACGATATACTATTAGAATCCTTCTTAAAAAAGAAACAACAAAGCGCAGCTGCCAATACTAATTATGTAACAGCAAGTACTAAAAATTCAAAATTAAAAATTGGTAGTATTGTAAATATAAAATCAAGTGTTTTAGAAAACGAGAGTATGATTACACAAGAAGTGGGATCATATATTATTACAGAAATTACACACTATGCTACAAATTTAGGAGAGTATGAAAATAATTTTAGAGCAATACCTTCTAAAGTACTTAGCTTGCCAGAACCGGATATAGCATATCCAATTGCACAAACACAGCAAGCTCTTGTAGAGAGTAATACAGATCCTAAAAATATAGGTAGGGTTAGAGTGCAAATGCTTTGGCAACAAGGTACTTCGATGAAAACAGCTTGGCTTCGTGTCATGACTCCTGATGCAGGTAATAGTGACAAAGTAGGTACAAATAGAGGAATGGTATTTATTCCAGATGTGGGCGATCATGTCATGGTACATTTTCGTTATGGAGATCCTAACAGGCCTTTTGTTCTTGGTAGCGTTTTTGATGGTACTAGAGGTACTGGTGGAGGTAGCGGAAATAACACTAGAACAATTAAAACTAAAAGTGGTAATACAATAGCTTTTGACGATAGTAAAAGTAGTATTGCCATTACTGATGGGGCTGGAAATTCTATAGCACTAGATGGTGCAGGAAACATTTCTGTTTCGTCCTCAGCTTCAATAACGCTAACTACTGGTAGTAGTAGTTTAACGTTAAAAGAGGATGGTACTATTGATTTGTCAGGTAATAAAGTAACAATTAATGGTATGGAGACACTTGATCATAATAGTCCAAAAGTAACAGTAACTGGATCAGAAGAAGTTGTGGTAACCTCTCCAATAAAAGTAGATATTAACTCGGCCGCAGAAGTTACAGTTACAGGAACAGCATTAGCAACTTTATCTTCATCGGCAACCACATCAGTAGAGGGAACAATTATTAAATTAAATTAAACATGGCAACTAGTAATTCTGTACAAAATACTATGGATAGTTTAGTAAGTAAATGGCAAAATGCTTATATCTTGAAAGAGGTAAAAATGGTATGCATTACTTATACCCCAAAAGAAGAGTCTATGATGGAAGCTTTTTTGGATTATATTTTAGCATTAGACAATCAAATAGAAAATTTTGTATGGGTTTTTGAGTCAGTTTTTGAAAATGAAGAATCTTTTGCTCTTGATATTGCTAATGAAATGCAGGAACTAGTACAAGATTGGAATACAATGAACAAGCCTGCGGAATATGATGCTTCAGAAATAAATTGGAAACCAGTTTTTGAGCACACTGATTTTAAAAACCCAATGCAACTTTTGGTGCATAACTTAAATAGTTTTGCTAAGAATCTTTTTCCTAATAGGGACATAGAAGTGTGTTATGTTTTTAAAAATTTTGATATTTCTAAATCTGAGGCCTATCAATGGATAAAATTATCATTAGAATTTCCTTTTGAAAAAAATATCACATGGACTGTAGTACAATCAACAGAAAATTTGGTGTATCAAAAAGCTATAGATAGTTTTCCTAAAGAAGTAAAAGAAATTAAATCGGATATTAATGTTAATGCTGTTGTAGAACAATTAGTAGCACAAGCAGATCCTACTAAGCCTGAAAATGTATATCGTAGTGAATTGGTAAAACTAATGCATGCTGTTGAAGATCGGAATAAGGATAAGGTAAGTATTCAAACAAAAAAATGTTTGGATATTGTTATCCGAGAATTAAAAAATGATCCTAATTGGATTTCACAAGTTGTGACCGTTTATGTAATTTTATATAACGATCAAATAGGTTATAAAAACTACAATGAAGCAATCTATTTTGCAGATAAAGCGGTAGAAGCTTCTGAAATTGCTCAAAAAACAACTGATGTCTCTATAGGAAATAGGTTGGCTGGACAAACGCATATAGGCAGAGGCAGCATTTATGTTTTAAAGAATGATTGGAAAAAAGCCAATGAAGATTACATAAAAGCTAAAGAAGCATACAAGCAATGCGATGATTATTTAATGCAAATAGAAGCTTGTCGTCTTTGTGGATGGTCTGGTAATAAATTTGATAAGGAAATAAATGTGCTTCCGTTTTATATTGAGGGATTTAATCTACATTCTAAATTAACTTCTGAATTGTTATCAAATTCTACTTTTCCGCTGCTGTTAAAAGAAGTAATCTATAATATAAATTTCGAAAATCAAGTAAGTAAACAGAAGCTAGACGAGGTATTAATTCCTCTTTTTGGTCAACATTATAAATTTGAAATTGATCAATATGGAACAGTTAAATAACATGTATGAAGCTATAGTTAATTTAAATTGGACAAGAATTTTTTCTTTTGTAGTGATAGGAATTTTAATTTTTGGTTCATTATATCAAAGAAATTGGAATCTTAGTAGCAAAGACAAAATAACATTGCCTAATAAAAAAAAAGTATCAAGAAGGCTTATAAATACGTTATTGGTATTTATTTTTTGCCTAATTAGTTTAATAATTTCAATAATACTATTCTAAAAAAAACAAACATTACTATGAAAGAAGAATCAGAAAATATTATGAATCAATTTAGTCAATTTTTAAGTCAAAATCCACATTATGGTTATTTGATCGCTGCAGCGGGGTTTGCTATTTTTTTTCTAGGTTATTTATTAAGATGGAGTTGGGTAATTAATCCAGAAGGAAGTACTAGATCAGTATTTATATACGAAGTGTTGGGAAAAGAAAACATGCGCAAATTAATGATAGTTGTAATGGGAATAGTAGTTTTTATTTGTGTTGGAGCCTTTTTTCTTTCTAATTCTAAACAAAAGAATAGCTTAAAAGATACTTCTAATACTGAGGTTACTCAAAAACAATAGACCGTATGGAAAAAGAATCTAAATATGCAGACAAAAGCTATCATGAAAAAGTAAGTCAACAACTTGCTATAACTACAGCTAAGGAAACGCAGGGGATTTCTACCAATATAACTACTGCTCAAAGCACATATAATAATAAAAACCTAAGTACTTCTACAAAAGCTACAGCATTAGCTCTTAATGCGGTAGATACTGGTATACAGGCGTTTGGTGCTATAACAGGTATGGTAGATGGTGTATTAGGCGCCGCATTGATGCCCATGTTAGAAGGTTTAGGCATGAAAGGGATGGCATCACTCCCAATCTCTAAACAGCTTGACCCTGTGTTAGGTATAGATATTCACATGGTAACCATACCGCCATCTCCAGCTCCTATACCCATGCCACATCCCTATATAGGAATGCTTTTTCGCCCAAAAGATTTCTTAGCTGCTGCAATTGCATCGATAATTCCACCACCACCAGCACCACCAGCAATGTCTGATACTGCTACAGATGGTGAACAAACTGATGCCAATATTGCACAAGGATTAACTGTAGCCCATACAGCAGCCACAATGATTGTAGGAATGATTGGTGCTACTGTAAAAATTGGCGGATTTGTACCGCGAGCTGTTGCGAGTACCCCTACAAAAAACATTCCCCATTTCCCAATGGGAGCAGGCTTTCATCCTGTTTATTCAAGAATGTGCAGTAAAGATAATGGACATGCTCTTCTAGGCAGTTTACTAGCTCTTGCAGATGGTGACCCTATTGGTGGTGGTGGAACCCATTTACACAACAGCTGTCAAGATATAGGTATTTTTTCGCCACATACTTTTCGCCCTACAAAAAATAAGGATGATACAACTAAGATAGGGTTAAAACTATTTTTGCCTACGAGCATGATAATACCCATACCCACATCAGGATTAATTATTACTAATCCTATTCCTGCGCCTTTTAACCCAATTACAATGCTTAAAAAAATGCTAAGAGCAACGCTGGGTAAATTTGTAGGAGGAAAATTGCATAAACTTGTCAATAAAAAAATAGGTTCGGGTAAGCTACAAAACATGTTACACAAAAGCATCTGTACTGTTACAGGTCACCCTGTAGATGTAGCAACAGGGAACTTTTTTACTGATGAAGAAGATTTTTTCTTGCCTGGCCCCATAGCATTATCTTGGGAACGTACTTATTATAGCAAGTCTGATTATCAAGGTCCCCTAGGTAATGGCTGGCACCATGCCTATGATATGGCAATACATATAGATGATGAAACCAATACCGTTACTGTAAGACTTGCCGATGGTAGACCCATAGCTTTTGAAAAACCAAGCCCAAAAGTGTCAACATTTAACAAAGCCGAGCAACTTGAACTTTTTGTAGACAATACCAATCGTTTGTACCTTTGGGATATAAAAGAAAATTTATATTATTATTTTACTCCAAACTCCTACAGCGAGTTGCATCTTTTACAAACCGTAACTAATGCAAATGGATTTGCCCTATTTTTTGGGTACGATACAAATGGTTTTCTAACAAAAATCATTGATGCAGCCCATCGAGAGCTTACAGTTACTAACGACAATCAAGGTAGAATAGTAACTATTACAGCACCACATCCCACATTAGATAACCAGTCCTTTGCAATTGCTACCTACGAGTATGATGCAATAGGTAACCTTATGAAGCAAACTAATGCTGAGAACGATAGTATGCACTTTGAGTACCAGGGCAGGCTAATGACTAAAGAAATTTGGCGTAACGGTCTTAATTGGTATTTTGAGTATGATGGTACAGCTCCAGGTGCACGCTGTGTACATACGTGGGGAGATGGAGACATTTACAAACACAAATTACTTTTTGAAGAGGGTAAAACTATTGTAACTGACAGTAGAGGATATGATATAGAATACTACCATAAAAACGGACTGGTATACAAACGTATAGATCCTAACGGAGCCATAAACCAGTGGCTCTATGATAAAGACAACCAGTTACTATCTCAAACAGACCCGTTAGAAAATGCTTATTTATATGGCTATGACAATCGTGGTAACCAGATACAAACCACCAACCCAATGGGCGGTACAGAAACGACAGAGTATAGCTTTTTACATAAAAATCTACCAAGCTTAGTACAAACACCACTGGGCGCAAAATGGAAATGGAAATACGATAGCAATGGCAACACCATAGAAGTAATCAACCCTAACAATGCCACAACCAAAATAGAATATCAAAATGGTTTACCCAATACTATTATAGACTATTTAGGGAATAAAACACTCTTAGAGTATGATCAAAATTATAACTTAATACAAATAACAGAACCCACAGGCGCCATAACCCTCTATACTTATGACTCCCTAGGACGCAACACAACTACACAAAATACAAAACACGCCAAGCAAAAACTGTTTTATGATCTACTAGGTAGAGTAACCCAAGTAGAGGATTTTGACGGTAATAAAATAAAACTGCAATACGACGGTATAGACAACCTGTTGCAATATAAAGATGCACAAACAGAGGTAAGCTACACCTACAAAGGGATGTGGAAGATGACAGCTAGGCATCAAAACCAAAAAAACACCCTCTTTTTTTACAATAAAGAAGAGCAGTTAATACGTATAGAAAACGACCACCAGCCTTACACTTTTAAGCGGGATAGCGTAGGTAATGTAGTCGAAGAAAGCCCGTTTGACAACATAGTACGCCTTTATAAACACGACCTTGCGGGCAATGTGCTGCAAAAGGAGATTGAAAATCACGAAAGTATTTTAGTTCCAAACACTAAAACTAATTATGAATATAACAAATTAGGCAACATACAAAAAATAACCTATACAGATGGTGTAGAGCACCTATTTGACTACAACCCAGCAGGCCTACTCATTAGTGCAATAAATCCAGCCAGTGAAGTAACTCTTGCTTATAACACTCTAGGTACTATTACCCAAGAAACACAAAACGGTACTACTATAACCAATACCTACAACGCAGTAGGACAACGTACCAATTTGCAAAGTAGTCTAGGCGCTAACCTAGATCTAGAGTACAATGAGTTAGGGCAATTGAGTAAAATGAAAACCCAACAAGATTGGCAAAGCAGCTTTGGTTATGACCAAATGGGTTTAGAAATACAACGCCTCTTGCCTGGACAAGTACAACAAACTACCACCCGAGATGCCCTAGGACGACCTACAGAGCAACTTGTAGGACATGCAAGCAAACGGGTTAAAAGCCGAAAATACCAATGGGGAATAAACAACCAGTTAAAACAAATAATAGACTCCACAACAGGCGCAACTAATTTTACCTATAACAAAAACGGACATTTAACAGAAGCACAATATGCTGATGGAAGCACTCAAAACCGGTACCCAGACAGCCTAGGAAACCTATACGAAACACCCGAAAAAAAGGACAGAGCTTATGCTCGAGACGGTAAATTAGAAAAAAAAGGGAGCTGGCATTACAAATATGACAATCTAGGCAACCTAATAGAAAAATATAAAAAAACAGGAAGTCTTTTTTCTTTTAAAGAAGAGCATTGGTTTTATGAATGGAACTCTGCGGGAATGCTCAAAACGGTACAACGCCCTGATGGAAACTACGTAAACTTTGCATACGATGCTTTTGGCAGACGAATTTACAAACAATTCAAGAAAACTTTTACTAACTTTGTTTGGGATGGCAATGTGCCTTTGCACGAGTGGAAAAGTTTTGAAACCCAAGACGTTCTTACCGATAGAGTAATTACTTGGATATTTGAAGAAGACAGTTATTCTCCAATAGCCAAAATAAAAAAGGACAAACAATACAGTATTGTCAACGACCATTTAGGCACGCCCATAGAAGCCTATGCAGAAGACGGAAAATCTATTTGGGAACGCGAACTCAACAGCAATGGTAAGGTTCTAAAAGAAAAAGGAACTATTGGCACTTGTCCCTTTCTGTTTCAAGGGCAATATTACGATGAAGAGGTAGAACTGGCTTACAACCGTTTTCGCTATTACGACCCAGAAGAAGGACGCTACATTTCCCAAGATCCAATAGGCTTATTAAGTGGCGAGTTTGGGTTTTATAATTATGTTCATGATACCAATGGTTGGATTGATGTTTTAGGTTTAGTAAGAACTTACTCTGCACGTGTACAGGCATTACCAGAACATTTACGGGATAGACCTAAATGGAGAAAGAAAACTAAAAAGCATTTAGATAAAACGAATCCTAAAAGAAATGGCAATTTTATAGATGTAAAAACTGACAAAGAAATTACTGGTAAAAAAGTAATTGGACATCAAAATGAAACATGGAAAGAATATCAAGATAATCCAGCAAATCATACCAAAACAAGAAAACAAGTTATTGACGATTATAATAATGTTAATAATTTAGGATATGAAGACGCTACACAAAGTTCTATAGATGGTGGTACTTTTAATGGTTTAGAAAATTAAATAAAAAAATGAAGACAATAGAAGAAATTAAATTATTACTTTTAAATTCAGATTATGAAAGTTTAAAAGAATCACTCAATGATTATGATATAAATTCCTTTGACACCAATGGAAATAATATTTTACATTATTACATTAATTCAAATCAAAGTGTTAAAATAAAACCAGAATTAGTTATCGATTTATTAGTTTCAAAAGGATTAGATATCAATCAAAAACAAATTAAAGGTGCTTTTAAAAGAAGTCCATTGCATATTTCGGTTTTTATTAAACAACAGGAAATAACAGATTATTTGATTAAGTTAGGGGCTGATATTAATTCTACAGATTTAAATGGAAATAATATATTAATGACAGCAATTTCAAGAATAAAATTTGGTGAAAATGGCGAATATTTTATAAAAAAATTAATTGAAAATAATGCCGATATAAATCAATTAAATAATCACGGTAGAAGTGCAAAAATGTCAGGTATAGAAAATGAAGGAAACGAGGCAATACACAAATATTTCATTTAGTCTTAGCTCAGTTGCTAAAAGTC
Source organism: Flavobacterium kingsejongi (assembly GCF_003076475.1). Lineage (NCBI taxonomy): Bacteria > Pseudomonadati > Bacteroidota > Flavobacteriia > Flavobacteriales > Flavobacteriaceae > Flavobacterium > Flavobacterium kingsejongi. The sequence continues at coordinate 2,626,688 of NZ_CP020919.1, forward strand.
TCCCGACTTTGAGGTATTATAAATATCAAAACCCAGCAATTGCTGGGTTTATTATTATGCAAGAAATAATAAAAAAAATATCATAAAAGGTTTTTTCATTCAGATGATTTTTTATCAGTTGCAAAGTTTGTAGATAAAAAATTAAGTATTTTAGCAAACTAGTAACGTAATCAAACATGTAGGCGAACTCAACAGCAACGGTAAAGTTCTAAAAGAAAAAGGAACTATTGGAACTTGTCCGTTTCTATTTCAAGGGCAATATTACGATGAAGAGGTAGAATTGGCTTACAACCGTTTTCGTTACTACGACCCAGAAGAAGGTAGGTATATTTCTCAAGATCCAATAGAGCTTCTGGGTGGATTTGAATTGTATGCTTATGTCGAAAACACTAACCTTTTTGTAGATATTTTTGGTTGGGCTAAAAGTTATGCACAAAAGAAAGCATGGAAAGATGCTAGAGAGGCTTATTGGAAAAAAGAAGCAAAAAAGAACAAAAAAGACTATTCTCAACATAATTTAGACAGAATGAAAAAAGGGACAGCTCCTCAACTGCAAGTTGAAGTTGAAAATAATAAAACTGGAAGAAAAGAAACAAAAGTAGTTTCAATGGAATTACATCATAAAAAAGCTCAACATTTAGGAGGATCAAACAAATCATCCAATTTACAAAAAGTGACTCCTTGGGAACACGAAGCAATTGACACATATAGACATACTGGCAGCACTTTGCAAAATATTATTAGTGATGCAGGTAGTTTCGGCGGATAATTTAACAAAAAAGTAAAATATGAATGAATTATTAGAAATAGTTACATTACACGATTATAATTTAGCTATAAAAACATTAACTTTTAGAAATAAGTTGATTATTGATAATAAAATAAATGACGCTCACATCATAAAATATAAGGATTATAAAGAAAAAGCTAATATTAATTTAAATGATATCGTTTCAATATTGGAATCAAAAGATGAAATGAAAATCGTAGTAAATTACGTTTCTAAAAAACTTGTAAAATATGATGGTTGTGATGAACAAGAATATCCTGACGGAGAAGAACCTGATGAAGATGAAAAAGACATAATAGTTTCGAGTAATAATGAGTATTATATTACTTTTCTAATTTATCATCTTATTGAATACTGTGTTTTAAAAAAAAATAGAGATTATATTGATGAGTACGTGAAATTGATTAGGATTCCAAATTCAAAAAAATACGCCAAAGAATTAAAAGAAATTTTTGCACAAGTAAAAAATTAGGAAATCAAATTTATTTTTATAAAAATCAAATTTAAAACCGTTTCCGTTTCTGTTTCAAGGGCAATACTATGATGAAGAGGTTGGCTTGGCTTACAACCGTTTTAGGTATTACGACCCAGAAGAAGGCAGGTATAGGCGGATTCAAGGGTCTAGCGCAACAGTGTTAGTTTTTTTTAATTAATCAAATTTAGTATTTTTCTTAGATAATGTGCTTAATTTTAGAATAACTTTTTTGGCTTTTTAAGGAGCCAAAAGTTATTTCCAAACTTAAGCCGTTGCTTGATTCATTTTGTTGATTTCCTCGCTTCTCATTTCATTAGGTGTCTTGAAACCTAAAACCTTTCTAGGTCTGTTATTTAGGTTGTTTTCTATTCGTTTTAGTTCTTCAATAGTTATTGTGTTAAAGTCGGTTCCTTTGGGTAAAAACCTTCTAATTAGTCCATTAGTATTTTCATTTGTTCCTCTTTCCCATGAGGAGTATGGATGTGCAAAATAAATATCCATTCCAGTTTTTTCTGAGAGCCATTTATGATTAGCCATTTCTATTCCGTTATCGTAAGTCATTGTTTTTCTGAGGTATTGAGGTTGTTTATTTAAGAGCTTTGCAAATTCGTGAGTTACTGTTTTGGATTTTCTGTTGTTGATTTTTACAATAATTAAAAATCTAGTTTTTCTATCTACAATGGTTCCAATAGCACTTTTGTGTGCTACACCAATCATTAAATCTCCTTCTAAATGTCCAGCTTCAAGGCGTTCCTCGATATATTTAGGTCTATCATCAATACTGACTTGGTCTTTGATTCGAGTTTTTTTTATACCATATTTCCTTTTGTCCCGTCTTTTGTGATGATTGCAAATTCCGGTTATATTGATCACCCCATTCCGTTTTAAAGTGAGCACCTGATTCCAGTTCAAAATGACCACCTAATTCCGGTGCAAAGTGAGCACCTCCGTTTTGATTAAAAACTATATTTTTTCATCTGTTAATTAGTATTCAAATATAATAAAATATCACTCTTTGTTTATTCCTCTTTTCTTTCTCATGGATTCTCCATGTAATTCAAGCCTATGAGATTGGTGTATAAGTCTGTCTAATATTGCATCGGCTATCGTTTTTTCTCCAATTATATCATACCAGCCTTGAACTGGTATTTGTGATGTCACGATTATAGAGCCGTTATTATGCCTGTCTGGACATGCTAACTTAGCCTGCATTGAAAGTTAAGAAATAATCTTAATTTTAATCTATGAAACAAGTCCGCAAAATTTACGACAAGGCTTTTAAGGAAAAAGCCGTTGAATTGAGTTATGATAGAACAAATGTATCAGAACTTGCCAGGGAGTTAGGAATAACAGCCCCCCAGCTTTATAAATGGCGTAAAGAACTCCAGGAATTTGGAGAAGGAAGTTTTCCTGGAAAAGGAAATTTAAAACTAACTCCCGAGCAAGAAAAAATCCATGAACTGGAGAAAAAACTCAAAGATGCAGAGTTAGAACGTGACATATTAAAAAAAGCAATCGGCATTTTTTCCAAGAACGGTCGATGATTTATAGTTTCATTAAAAACAATGAACAGCTATTCCCGATTGAAAAAATGTGCAGAGTTCTACAAGTAAGCAATGGAAGTTATTACCGATGGAAAAAACAAATAAATACTGCAAGACAGCAACTAAAAAGCGCCATAAAAAAACAGATAGCATTGATTTATTTTCAAACCAAGCAACGATACGGGAGTCCTAGAATAACATTAGAACTTCGAAGCATTGGTTATAAAATTTCAAGAGTTACAGTTGCAAAGTATATGAAAGAACTTGGCTTGCGAAGTAAATTAAGCAAGAAGTTTAAAGTAACAACCAACTCTAGTCACAATTATTTAGTTGTCGAAAATGTATTAAACAGAGAGTTTACTGTAAAAATGCCATCAAAGGTTTGGGTTTCAGATATTACATACATCCAAACTAAAGAGGGATTTGTATACCTGACCACTATTATGGATTTATACGACAGAAAAATTATAGGCTGGAGTTTGAGCAACGCAATGAGCACTGAGCAAACGACACTTGGAGCTTGGAAAATGGCAATTAAAAACCGAGATCTTAAAAATGGTTTGATTTTTCATTCCGACAGAGGTGTCCAATATGCCAGTAAAAAGTTTGTAAATGTTCTTGATTCCTATAAAAAAATAACTCGCAGTATGAGCCGTAAAGGAAATTGCTGGGATAATGCTGTAGCCGAAAGTTTCTTCAAATCTTTGAAAACGGAATTGATTTATGGCAACAAACTCATTTCTAAAGAACAAATGAAACTGGAAATCTTTGAATACATTGAAATTTGGTACAACAGAAAAAGAAGGCATTCTGCTTTAAATTATGCAACTATTGAAGAATTCAACAATCAAATTAATTACAAAAATGTAGCTTAACTTACTGTGCAATTTTTGTTTGCATATCCTGTCCTCTATGATCTCTAAAAGAGTAATTCGGTTATGGCTGTCAAGTGCCTGGAGTCCAAAATCATCAAGTATTATAACATCCTGTCTTTGTATTTTGGTAAGTTCCCGTAGATAAGTACCATCTGCTTTAGCCATTTTTAGTCTAGCGAACAATTTTGAGGTATTAAAATAACTTACCTTAAAACCCTGTATACAGGCTTGATAACCTAATGCAGTACCTAAATAACTTTTACCGACACCGGTGCTTCCAGTGATTAAAATGTTTTCGTTTTTCTCTATAAATTCGCATTCTGCCAGACGCAGTACCATGTTTCGGTCCAGGTTACGTGATACATCAAAATTGATACTTTCAATATTTGATTTGTAATGGAATTTGGCATTAGTGATACTTCGTTCAATACGACGATTGTACCTTTCATCCCATTCTGCATCAATAATCATCGATACAAACTGGTCAAGGGTATAATGATCTGTTTTCCCGCTTTCAATGGCTGTTTTAAAAGCATTAAACATGCCATAAAGCTTCATTTGTTTCATTTTGGTTACTGTGGATTCATTCATTTTTTCAAGATTTAATTTAGTTATAATAGTGTTTTCCTCTTATGTTACTGTGATCGGGAAGTTCCTGCTCAGGTTCTTGATCAAAATCAATATGATCCAAGTTGTTTTCTAAAATGTTTTGTATGGTCTTAAAATTGTAAATTTTAAAATCAAGTGCCCGCCTGCAGGCATTTATTAATCGCTGTCTGCCTACCTTTTTTTCAAAATTCAGTATTCCTAAACAGCTTTTATAAGCCTGTTCTGGATGATTTCTGCTTTCGATTATCTGCATTATATATTCTCCTACTGACTCATCAATATTATTAGCCCATTCAATGAAGCGGGCAGCACTCCATTGGGCTACAAATTGATGTGTACTGGCTAAATGCTCAGGAGTTGTTGTATAGACATAAGGTTTGTAGTTTCTTGGATGTACAGCTATTCGATTGTATTTATAATAAATCTCTACTGTTGATTTGGTATATAACAGCTTGGCTTTCTTCTTTACATATTGATACGGAACGCTGTAATAGTTTTTGTCCTGGCTTAATTGAACATGACCGTTTTGCATTACTGTTGCAAAAGACTGGTATTTAATTTCAAAACGATCTTGTGGGAGTGGACGCAGTTTTTCTTTCTCGTCTTCTAAAAATAATTCAAAGCGGGAATAAGGGCGTCCTGTCAGTTTTCTGTTATTGTGAGAGTCAAGTAAATCCCAGATCTGCTGGTTTAATTCTTCCAGAGAAAAGAACTTAGTTTCTTTTATGGTTACATAAATCCTTCGATATAATATCTTAACAGCTCCTTCAACTAGTGACTTGTCTCTGGGCCTGTAAGCTCTGGCAGGTAAAATTGTGGTTTCGTAATGTTCTGCTAAATCAGCCAGGGTTTCATTGATTGTCGGTTCAAAACGACTGCTTTTTATTACGGCAGATTTTAAATTATCTGGAACAATGGCGGCAGGAGTGCCTTCAAAAAAGCGCATGGCATTTTCTACCGAGTCAACAAAGTTTTCCTTTTGCTGGCTCATGGAAGCTTCAGCATACGTGTATTGGCTAGCGCCCAATATTGCTACAAAAAATTGTACTTCTTTGACTTCTCCAGTATCTATATCAATAATTGAGAGTGTCTTTCCGGCATAATCAACATACATTTTATCACCAGCCTTATGGTTCATATGCATGACCGGATTAACTCGTTTGCCCCATATATTGTAATGATAATGAAATTGTGAAGTTCGATAACCATCAGGATTTACAGCAATATATTGTTCCCACATATGCTGTACGGTAACGCCAACTTTTTTTAGTTCACGTTCCATTTTAGGAAAAAAATCATAAAGTGTCTGTAATCTCGGGCTAATGGCCTCTACACTAGTCTGGGAGAATAAAAGTTCCAGCTCTGCATCGGTTTTTTGGTCGATTAATTCAAAGCTTAATTCGAGAACTTCAAATAAAGAAATATATTTCTTTACCGTATTTCTTGAAAGGGATAAGTAGCTACTTATAAATAACTTACTCTTTCCATTACAATAGAATTTAATTACTTTTCTAATTTTACTCATGTCTGTTATTTTGTTTGCCATAATCCGTAAATTTTTAACGAATGTATGGTTCTAACAACATGAAAAAATCAATAGTTTTTAATACTTAATTCACCACAAAACTTGGTGGTCAATTTGCTCCGGAATTAGGTGGTCAGTTTGCTCCGGAACGGGTGGTCAATTTACTCCGGAATTAGGTGGTCAAATTGACCGGTTTTTCCAGTTTCCTGATCGGAAACTTAATCCGCAGACAATAAGAATGAGCGTGATCTGCAACTGGCTCAACGAGAAAAAAATTCCTTTAGAACAGGCTCAGGAACTTGCCGGGCATAAGTGGCCAGGAACTACGGAAAAATACATTAAAGTGAACAGTTCACAGCAACGAGAAATGATTAATCGTTATTTTCCAAATATTTAATAATATTACATGGAGTGTTAAAAGTTAGTGCACTTTGATTCTTATTCGTATATTTGTAAAATATTTACAAATTTTAAAATAAGAGTTATGATTGAAGAATTTAGCTTTGGAAACATGTGTTCCTTTAAAGACATTCAAACTTTAAACATGAAAGCGGCTAAAATTAAATCTAATAATTCAGTTTTAGATAAACAAAATGTAATTCCTATTAAGGAGGATTTGTCTTTGTTAAAATCAAAAGCTATTTATGGTGCTAACGCTAGTGGAAAGAGTAATGTTATTCGTGGTTTAGTATCATTCATAAAGATTATTAGGGAATCTGTGAAGGATGAGAGTGCATTAAGATTTATTGCTCCGTATGAGCTATCAACCGAAACGATTGATCAACCTACTTTTTTTCAATTAATTTTCAGGGTCGATGATGTAAGATATAGATACGGCTTTGAAGCTGATGAAAAGTCAATTAAAAGTGAGTGGCTTTTTTCAACACCAAGTGTTCGCGAGCAAACTTTATTTATCAGAGAAAATAATAAGATTCTGGAAATTAGTAAAAAGTATTTTACAGAGGGAATTAAGTTTGTTTCTTTAATGGAGGATTTTAGTGAGGAAGCTGAAGCTGAAGGCGGAATCTTTAGAGATAATTCCTTATTCTTATCTTCTTTATCTTCATTTGGATTTGGTAAAATTTCCAAAAAAATTATTAAGGAGATTAGTTCTATTGCTATTATAAGCGGATTAGGGCATAAAGGAATGTTTGCTCTTGCTGGTGACTCCTTGCAAGATCCAGATCAAAAGAAATTTGTTTTAAATTTTTTAAAGAATGCTGATATAGGAATTCAAGATTTAGAAACAATTGATTTTTCAAATGACAACTTGCCTGAAAACATTGAAGAGGATGTTGCAAAGACTTTGAAAGACAGAAAATTTCTTTTATCTCACAGAACCGTTTATGACAAGAATTTGAAGAAAGATGGCAATGCAACCTTTTCATTTCTTTCGCAAGAATCAGAAGGTACTAGAAAAATGTTTGAAATAAGTCCTTTTATTTATAATTCATTGAAAAATGGAACCACATTAATTATTGATGAATTTGATTCAAGATTTCATCCACTATTAACCAAGAAAATTGTTGAATTGTTTAATTCAAATCAAAATCCAAGGTCACAGCTCATTTTTACAACCCATGATACTAATTTGTTGTCATCTGAATTATTGAGAAGAGATCAAATTGATTTTGTTGAAAAAGATAAATATGGAGCAAGTCATTTATATACTCTGGTTGAGATTAAGGGCATTAGAAATAATGCTTCATTTGAAAAAGATTATATTCAAGGAAAATATGGTGCTATCCCTTTTTTAGGTAATTTTTCTAACATCTTAAATTTTGAATAATGCCTAAAAGTACGAAAGCTATAAAAGTAACAGATAAGGCAAAAGCATGGAACAAAAAGGCTAAATCTTCTAATTATAAAATAGATACTATTCCTGTAAACAAGATAATATTAATTGTTTGTGAGGGACAAACAGAGAAATTATATTTTGAATCATTTCCTGTATTAGGAATGAAAGTGGAAGCTATAGATCTTCGTGGTCAGTCAAAATTGAAACTCATTGAATCTACACAAAAAATAATTGAAATATCTGATTCTGAATATGACGGTGTTTGGTGTGTTTTTGATATGGATGTTAAGCGCGGAGCTGAAGAATTCTCTGATTTTGATAATTCTATTGAGAAAGGAATAGAACTTGGTTACAACATAGCTTACTCTAATGATTCATTTGAATTATGGTTTTACTTGCATTTTGAATATACTGACGCCGAACATCTAAGAGGATTTTACTATGACGAGTTGGGGAAAAAGTTTGGTATTAATTATGTAAGAGAGGGTAAGAAATATGCTTTTTGTTTACAACTTTACAATACATTGATGGAGGATGAAAATTCTTCGCAGGAAAAGGCAATAGACAGGGCTGAAAAATTATTTAAAAAAGTTAAAGATTTGCCTTTTCACCAGCAAAATCCAGTAACTAAAGTATTTGAATTAGTTAAAGAACTTAATAAGAATTTAAGACGATAAAAAATGAATGATGTATACCATTATCCACCGGATCTTTTTGATTTAATAGTTCAAACAATCCCGTTATTGAATAAATCCAAAAAAGCTGTTTTAACTTTTTTTAATGGTGCGGGAGTAGAAGTTGCATTATATAATGATGTTGTAAAAACGTTGCAGACAAATCCTGATTCACTGTCTAAGTATGATATTTGCAGAACGATACTTGAACGTATTAATCAAAATTCTGAAAAATATTTAAGACAGAGAAGAGAACTTTTAAAAAGAATTACAGAGTTTGAAGCATTTTCTACTTGTTGGGAAAATGATCAGTTTAAGGCAAAAGGATTAGTTGCAGAGATTCAAAAAGTAATTAATGTTAAAGATTCTTTTACAAGAATGAAACAGGAAAGGGAGAATGAACAAAGCCTTAGAAAACAAGAGTATCAAAATAAAATTAATCAAATACAAAAAAGGAAAGTAAAATTAGAGGATATTAAAAAAGAACTATTTTCTTTATTTTCTGAAACGAATCCACAAAAAAGAGGCAAGCTGTTAGAATCAGCTCTGGGAAATTATTTCAAAACTTATGAAATTTTAGTTAAAGAAGATTTTAAGAGAAATGGAGAAGCCGGAGAGGGTATTATTGAACAAATAGATGGAATCATTGAAATAGATAATCAAGTCTACTTTGTTGAAATGAAATGGAAAAAAGATGCAATAGGTAGCGATGATATATACCAGCATTTAGGAAGAATTTATCATCGAGCAAACGCTCATGGGATATTTATATCTGCTTCCGGATATACTCCTTCAGGAATAACCGCAGGGAAAGAAGCTCTTATTAAGAATGCGTTACTGGTTATGTTTGATTTAGAGGAATTCGTAAAAATAATCGAATCTGAAAGTGACTTTCCTAATTATTTACGTTCTAAAATACAGAGCGCAATAATAGAAAAAAACCCATATAAAAGAGGTTGAAGATTTAAAAGTTGAAAAGCTCTCAGAAATGAGGGCTTTTTTATTGGCAATAAGTGAAAATTATTAGGAAAATAATTAAAGTAAATCTACTTTCGTATTGTGGAAAATGCAAATGGACGTTCTTTATATTGAGATTTTTTGCAAGGGGTTTTTCTCTATAGAAAAGGTTTGCAGAACCTTATAAGTATAAGTACAATGGAAAGGAGCTTCAAGACGAGCTGGGGCTTAACCTTTACGACTACGGAGCGAGAAATTATGACCCTGCAATTGGAAGGTGGATGAACATCGACCCACTAGCAGAGAAGATGAGGAGACATAGCCCTTATAACTATGCTTACAATAATCCGATTAGATTTATTGACCCAGACGGTATGGTGGAAAAACCGGTCAATTTGACCACCTAATTCCGGAGTAAATTGACCACCCGTTCCGGAGCAAACTGACCACCTAATTCCGGAGCAAATTGACCACCAAGTTTTGTGGTGAATTAAGTATTAAAAACTATTGATTTTTTCATGTTGTTAGAACCATACATTCGTTAAAAATTTACGGATTATGGCAAACAAAATAACAGACATGAGTAAAATTAGAAAAGTAATTAAATTCTATTGTAATGGAAAGAGTAAGTTATTTATAAGTAGCTACTTATCCCTTTCAAGAAATACGGTAAAGAAATATATTTCTTTATTTGAAGTTCTCGAATTAAGCTTTGAATTAATCGACCAAAAAACCGATGCAGAGCTGGAACTTTTATTCTCCCAGACTAGTGTAGAGGCCATTAGCCCGAGATTACAGACACTTTATGATTTTTTTCCTAAAATGGAACGTGAACTAAAAAAAGTTGGCGTTACCGTACAGCATATGTGGGAACAATATATTGCTGTAAATCCTGATGGTTATCGAACTTCACAATTTCATTATCATTACAATATATGGGGCAAACGAGTTAATCCGGTCATGCATATGAACCATAAGGCTGGTGATAAAATGTATGTTGATTATGCCGGAAAGACACTCTCAATTATTGATATAGATACTGGAGAAGTCAAAGAAGTACAATTTTTTGTAGCAATATTGGGCGCTAGCCAATACACGTATGCTGAAGCTTCCATGAGCCAGCAAAAGGAAAACTTTGTTGACTCGGTAGAAAATGCCATGCGCTTTTTTGAAGGCACTCCTGCCGCCATTGTTCCAGATAATTTAAAATCTGCCGTAATAAAAAGCAGTCGTTTTGAACCGACAATCAATGAAACCCTGGCTGATTTAGCAGAACATTACGAAACCACAATTTTACCTGCCAGAGCTTACAGGCCCAGAGACAAGTCACTAGTTGAAGGAGCTGTTAAGATATTATATCGAAGGATTTATGTAACCATAAAAGAAACTAAGTTCTTTTCTCTGGAAGAATTAAACCAGCAGATCTGGGATTTACTTGACTCTCACAATAACAGAAAACTGACAGGACGCCCTTATTCCCGCTTTGAATTATTTTTAGAAGACGAGAAAGAAAAACTGCGTCCACTCCCACAAGATCGTTTTGAAATTAAATACCAGTCTTTTGCAACAGTAATGCAAAACGGTCATGTTCAATTAAGCCAGGACAAAAACTATTACAGCGTTCCGTATCAATATGTAAAGAAGAAAGCCAAGCTGTTATATACCAAATCAACAGTAGAGATTTATTATAAATACAATCGAATAGCTGTACATCCAAGAAACTACAAACCTTATGTCTATACAACAACTCCTGAGCATTTAGCCAGTACACATCAATTTGTAGCCCAATGGAGTGCTGCCCGCTTCATTGAATGGGCTAATAATATTGATGAGTCAGTAGGAGAATATATAATGCAGATAATCGAAAGCAGAAATCATCCAGAACAGGCTTATAAAAGCTGTTTAGGAATACTGAATTTTGAAAAAAAGGTAGGCAGACAGCGATTAATAAATGCCTGCAGGCGGGCACTTGATTTTAAAATTTACAATTTTAAGACCATACAAAACATTTTAGAAAACAACTTGGATCATATTGATTTTGATCAAGAACCTGAGCAGGAACTTCCCGATCACAGTAACATAAGAGGAAAACACTATTATAACTAAATTAAATCTTGAAAAAATGAATGAATCCACAGTAACCAAAATGAAACAAATGAAGCTTTATGGCATGTTTAATGCTTTTAAAACAGCCATTGAAAGCGGGAAAACAGATCATTATACCCTTGACCAGTTTGTATCGATGATTATTGATGCAGAATGGGATGAAAGGTACAATCGTCGTATTGAACGAAGTATCACTAATGCCAAATTCCATTACAAATCAAATATTGAAAGTATCAATTTTGATGTATCACGTAACCTGGACCGAAACATGGTACTGCGTCTGGCAGAATGCGAATTTATAGAGAAAAACGAAAACATTTTAATCACTGGAAGCACCGGTGTCGGTAAAAGTTATTTAGGTACTGCATTAGGTTATCAAGCCTGTATACAGGGTTTTAAGGTAAGTTATTTTAATACCTCAAAATTGTTCGCTAGACTAAAAATGGCTAAAGCAGATGGTACTTATCTACGGGAACTTACCAAAATACAAAGACAGGATGTTATAATACTTGATGATTTTGGACTCCAGGCACTTGACAGCCATAACCGAATTACTCTTTTAGAGATCATAGAGGACAGGCATAATAACGGCTCTATAATCGTGACATCACAAATACCAGTTCAAGGCTGGTATGATATAATTGGAGAAAAAACGATAGCCGATGCAATATTAGACAGACTTATACACCAATCTCATAGGCTTGAATTACATGGAGAATCCATGAGAAAGAAAAGAGGAATAAACAAAGAGTGATATTTTATTATATTTGAATACTAATTAACAGATGAAAAAATATAGTTTTTAATCAAAACGGAGGTGCTCACTTTGCACCGGAATTAGGTGGTCATTTTGAACTGGAATCAGGTGCTCACTTTAAAACGGAATGGGGTGATCAATATAACCGGAATTTGCAGAATACAGTTGAGGAAAGCTTTTTTTAGTCATTCTGTAAATTAGCAGTTTAACTTTTAAAACTTAAAAACGTATATGCTACTATGACAACTGCGACAGCACCGTATTTTGTACCATTCCTTTTTTAACTTATCTTCGCTCTTTATACATTGGTGAGTACATTTTACTCCTTTAAAAATTTACTTTGTGAAACAAAAACAGGAAGACGTAGCAGATAACCAGCTTAAACGTGGGCTGACGAACCGCCACATTCAGTTAATTGCCTTAGGTGGATCAATAGGTACAGGTCTTTTCCTGGGCATTGGCCCGGCGGCTGTATTAGCAGGGCCCTCTGTTATTTTAGGATATGCTTTTGCCGGAATTATCGCTTTTTTTATTATGAGGCAACTTGGTGAAATGGTTGTTGAAGAACCGGTGTCCGGAAGCTTTAGTCACTTTGCCTATAAGTATTGTGGCCCTTTTGCAGGTTTTGCCTCCGGTTGGAATTATTGGATTTTATATATTTTAGTGAGTATGGCTGAACTTACGGCCATTGGTGTGTATGTGCAGTTTTGGTGGCCTGGAATTCCGCTGTGGTCATCCAGTTTATTTTTCTTCCTGGTTATTAATGCGTTGAATTTTGCCTCCGTAAAAGTGTACGGCGAAACAGAATTTTGGTTCTCCATCATAAAAGTGGTCGCAATTATTGCCATGATCCTCTTTGGTACCTACTTGCTGATCAGTGGGACAGGAGGAGAGCACGCTACAATTCATAATTTATATAACGATGGAGGCTTCTTTCCAAAAGGTTTCTTTGAAAAAACGACTACTGGTAGTTTTGAGGGCTTATTAGCCGCAATGGCGCTGATTATGTTCTCCTTTGGCGGTTTAGAACTCATCGGGATTACCGCAGCTGAGGCAGAAAATCCAGAAAAAAATATTCCAAAAGCAACCAATCAGGTCATCTATAGGATCCTTATATTTTATGTGGGTGCATTAGTCATTTTATTTGCGTTGTCACCCTGGCAGCAAATTACGACAGATAGCAGCCCATTTGTAATGGTTTTTCAGAATCTAAACGGAATGGAATTTGAATTTTTTGGGCATAAAATATTTTTCACACGCCTTATTGCGAATGCGCTCAATCTAATTGTATTAACGGCCGCTTTATCCGTATACAATAGCAGCGTATACAGCAACTCCCGGATGTTATATGGTTTAGCAGATCAGGGCAATGCGCCCAGGTTTTTAAAGAAGCTCAACAAACAATCAGTACCCATTAATGCTATTTTGATTTCTTCCTGTTTTGCAGCGATCTGTATTTTAATCAATAAAGTAATTCCAGAAGAGGCTTTTAGTATTTTAATGTCTTTGGTGGTGTCTTCTTTAATTATTAACTGGGTGATGATTTCGTATACGCACCTCCAATTTAGGCGATCGAAAGACAAGGAAAACACAAAAACGAAGTTTCCTTCCCTATTTTATCCGGTAAGTAATTACATCTGTTTTCTGTTTTTATTGGGGATTTTATCCATCATGTGGATGACCAATATGAAGTTGTCCGTAGAATTAATTCCTATTTGGCTGGGGATACTTTTTGTATGTTATAAAGTTTTAAAGACAAAAAAATAACGAGCTTATAACTATTATGCGATGAGCTATATATTTTCTGACAACAATCAAATAGGAGTGGTAGCTACTTTCGATGCACTCGTACAGACCGATTTCAAGGGCGCAATGAATGCGCTGTGCTGGCACAGAAATTTGGATGGCGATTTTAACGAGATTGTAGCCCAATTATCTTTAAAAGAAAATATAACCGAAGTTTCTCGGGAAGATCTCATCGCACTCCAACTATCCGAAAAGGGGAATAGAGCCAGGGAAATAATCCTAAATGATTTGCAATTATTAAAGGATTTTGGCGCTTCGCCGGCTCTGAATTTGCTGAAGTGTTACGAACGTGATGATGAATTTGATTTCATATCGACCGATGTGTATTCGTTTCATGTGGATCGTTCGCCCATTGCTACCGATACTTTTTTATGTACCTATCACGGCGCGGCAAGTGATATTATTGCTAATGCACAGGCACAGCAAAAAATCCTGATTCCGGAAATCCGGGCCAAGCTAAAAGAGCTGCATGACGGACCAGAAGAAGAATTCGAAGACTTTTTAAAGAACAATTATTTTGATTTGCATTATCAGGTTAATGCGGATGCAGCACCTATTAATTTAGGGGTAGGGCATCTTTGGCGACTGGCCGTAGATCATCCTAAACAACAAGTGCTGCCTTGTATTCATAGAGCACCTATAGAAAAGGATGGGGGATATCGGTTGTTGTTGATTTGTTGAGGTGTGAAATTTCTATGGAAAATAGGTATTATCGAAAATGAAATTGCTTTAAAAGTCTTGCCTTCCAATAATAGTAATAATCTCTACCCGTTTGTTTGCATTAATTTGGTAGTAAATAGTATCGATACCGCAAACACAATAACGATATCCTATTTTAATGTGGTCAGCAGATGGAAATAAAAAAGGATTTCCCTCTATTTTTTCAAAACAATCATAAAACATATTAAAATAGCCATCAGCTTGATTAATTCCAAACTTACTAACACCATAATAATAAATTCTTCTTAAATCTTCTTTGGCTTCGCTACTTAAATAATAGCTATACATTAGGCAAATCTTTTTTAAATTCGGCTAACATTTCTTCTCTGGTTTGTTTTTTTGCAAAACCGCTTTTTTCTCCCTTATCTATTTTTTCTCTCACAAACTCATAGTATTCTTCTCGTGAACGAGCTTGCTTAATCAAATAGTTAATAGCTTCACTTTTGCTGCTAAACTCTTCTGCATTCACCTGATTTTTCAACCACTCTTCATTAGGGGCAGTTAATGATATACTTTGTCGTGTCATAATAATACAAGTTTTTAGATTGGTGTAAATTTACACCAAATTTTGAAATGGAAAATAGATTTAGATGAAATAGTTTTTTAATTGTTGCGTTGCAACCCTGATCGCTCGGAAATTCTTTCCGTGCCCGTTCTTATATTGGAAAAACCGGTCAATTTGACCACCTAATTCCGGAGTAAATTGACCACCCGTTCCGGAGCAAACTGACCACCTAATTCCGGAGCAAATTGACCACCAAGTTTTGTGGTGAATTAAGTATTAAAAACTATTGATTTTTTCATGTTGTTAGAACCATACATTCGTTAAAAATTTACGGATTATGGCAAACAAAATAACAGACATGAGTAAAATTAGAAAAGTAATTAAATTCTATTGTAATGGAAAGAGTAAGTTATTTATAAGTAGCTACTTATCCCTTTCAAGAAATACGGTAAAGAAATATATTTCTTTATTTGAAGTTCTCGAATTAAGCTTTGAATTAATCGACCAAAAAACCGATGCAGAGCTGGAACTTTTATTCTCCCAGACTAGTGTAGAGGCCATTAGCCCGAGATTACAGACACTTTATGATTTTTTTCCTAAAATGGAACGTGAACTAAAAAAAGTTGGCGTTACCGTACAGCATATGTGGGAACAATATATTGCTGTAAATCCTGATGGTTATCGAACTTCACAATTTCATTATCATTACAATATATGGGGCAAACGAGTTAATCCGGTCATGCATATGAACCATAAGGCTGGTGATAAAATGTATGTTGATTATGCCGGAAAGACACTCTCAATTATTGATATAGATACTGGAGAAGTCAAAGAAGTACAATTTTTTGTAGCAATATTGGGCGCTAGCCAATACACGTATGCTGAAGCTTCCATGAGCCAGCAAAAGGAAAACTTTGTTGACTCGGTAGAAAATGCCATGCGCTTTTTTGAAGGCACTCCTGCCGCCATTGTTCCAGATAATTTAAAATCTGCCGTAATAAAAAGCAGTCGTTTTGAACCGACAATCAATGAAACCCTGGCTGATTTAGCAGAACATTACGAAACCACAATTTTACCTGCCAGAGCTTACAGGCCCAGAGACAAGTCACTAGTTGAAGGAGCTGTTAAGATATTATATCGAAGGATTTATGTAACCATAAAAGAAACTAAGTTCTTTTCTCTGGAAGAATTAAACCAGCAGATCTGGGATTTACTTGACTCTCACAATAACAGAAAACTGACAGGACGCCCTTATTCCCGCTTTGAATTATTTTTAGAAGACGAGAAAGAAAAACTGCGTCCACTCCCACAAGATCGTTTTGAAATTAAATACCAGTCTTTTGCAACAGTAATGCAAAACGGTCATGTTCAATTAAGCCAGGACAAAAACTATTACAGCGTTCCGTATCAATATGTAAAGAAGAAAGCCAAGCTGTTATATACCAAATCAACAGTAGAGATTTATTATAAATACAATCGAATAGCTGTACATCCAAGAAACTACAAACCTTATGTCTATACAACAACTCCTGAGCATTTAGCCAGTACACATCAATTTGTAGCCCAATGGAGTGCTGCCCGCTTCATTGAATGGGCTAATAATATTGATGAGTCAGTAGGAGAATATATAATGCAGATAATCGAAAGCAGAAATCATCCAGAACAGGCTTATAAAAGCTGTTTAGGAATACTGAATTTTGAAAAAAAGGTAGGCAGACAGCGATTAATAAATGCCTGCAGGCGGGCACTTGATTTTAAAATTTACAATTTTAAGACCATACAAAACATTTTAGAAAACAACTTGGATCATATTGATTTTGATCAAGAACCTGAGCAGGAACTTCCCGATCACAGTAACATAAGAGGAAAACACTATTATAACTAAATTAAATCTTGAAAAAATGAATGAATCCACAGTAACCAAAATGAAACAAATGAAGCTTTATGGCATGTTTAATGCTTTTAAAACAGCCATTGAAAGCGGGAAAACAGATCATTATACCCTTGACCAGTTTGTATCGATGATTATTGATGCAGAATGGGATGAAAGGTACAATCGTCGTATTGAACGAAGTATCACTAATGCCAAATTCCATTACAAATCAAATATTGAAAGTATCAATTTTGATGTATCACGTAACCTGGACCGAAACATGGTACTGCGTCTGGCAGAATGCGAATTTATAGAGAAAAACGAAAACATTTTAATCACTGGAAGCACCGGTGTCGGTAAAAGTTATTTAGGTACTGCATTAGGTTATCAAGCCTGTATACAGGGTTTTAAGGTAAGTTATTTTAATACCTTAAAATTGTTCGCTAGACTAAAAATGGCTAAAGCAGATGGTACTTATCTACGGGAACTTACCAAAATACAAAGACAGGATGTTATAATACTTGATGATTTTGGACTCCAGGCACTTGACAGCCATAACCGAATTACTCTTTTAGAGATCATAGAGGACAGGCATAATAACGGCTCTATAATCGTGACATCACAAATACCAGTTCAAGGCTGGTATGATATAATTGGAGAAAAAACGATAGCCGATGCAATATTAGACAGACTTATACACCAATCTCATAGGCTTGAATTACATGGAGAATCCATGAGAAAGAAAAGAGGAATAAACAAAGAGTGATATTTTATTATATTTGAATACTAATTAACAGATGAAAAAATATAGTTTTTAATCAAAACGGAGGTGCTCACTTTGCACCGGAATTAGGTGGTCATTTTGAACTGGAATCAGGTGCTCACTTTAAAACGGAATGGGGTGATCAATATAACCGGAATTTGCACCATTTGTTTTAATTATGGTAAAAGATATTATTTCCTTTGGTTGCAAAATCGAAACAAAGATTAAAAGCTGATTGAGAACGTAATTGGCCGGTACTGCCCATGATTAGTGACGAAAGTTTTGCTTCATCATCTTTGTAGTTTCGGACATTTTGAAGGTTTTAATTGAAACATATATAGATTTAACAGATAGCGCAAGGGATAATAAAAGGGTGATTAATGAGCAGATAAAAGATTTAGAAAGTAAATTATCAAAAGCGAGGGATTTGCTTTTATCGATGGAGATAGACCCAGTAGATTACAAAATAATGAAAGAGTATTATGGTAATAGAATTAGTAAGCTTGAATCCCAACTATCAGATGTAGGAAATGATAAACATAGTATTGAAGAGCTTTTGAATCGTGGTTTTGATAACCTGATAAACTTAACTAACATATACCTAAACGGTAGCTTAGCAGAAGCAAGAGACTTAATTGGTTTAATTTACCCTGAAAATTTCACGATTCGGGAAACGCAAATACAAACCACCCGAACTAACAAAATTGTAGAATCTATTTATTTGATTAATAATGAATTAAGGGCAAAAAAAAACGGGACAAAAGAAGATTTTTCTTCTTTGTCCCGTAAAGTGACCTCGACTGGATTCAAACCAGTAACCTCTTGAGCCGTAATCAAGTGCGCTATTCAGTTGCGCCACGAGGCCTTAATTCCGGGTGCAAATATAAGGATATTTATTATTAACTTGCAAGCATAAATTGATATAAATATAAAAAAAATGGAACTCGAAAAGTATATACGTGATATTCAGGATTTTCCAAAACCCGGGATTGTATTTAGAGATATTACCCCGCTGCTGAATAATGCCGAAGCGCGTAAAGAATGCCTGAACCAACTGATGAAAGGGCTGGAAGGAATGCAAATTGATAAAGTTGTGGGTATAGAGAGCCGTGGTTTCTTTTTCGGGACTTTATTAGCCAGGAACTGAATGCAGGTTTTGTGCCCGTTAGAAAGCCTAAAAAGCTGCCGTATGAAACACTTTCGGCTACTTATGAGCTCGAATACGGAACAGATACGTTGGAAATTCATATTGATGCTATCAATAAAGGCGATAAAATCCTAATTCATGATGATGTCCTGGCCACAGGCGGTACTGCAAAAGCGGTATGTGAACTCGTAGAAAAGCTGGGAGGCGAAATCATGCAGTTTAATTTCCTGATGGAGCTTGCCTTCCTGAATGGAAGGGAAAAACTAAAAGGGCATCCTATTTTCGCATTACTGAAGTATTAAGAAAGTGCCCGTGATGTTACAAAGTATTTCCACGCAATAATCGCTTTCTGAAATTTGGTCGCTTTGGCTAAATCCAGTTGCTCTTTCGTATAATTCGGAAGGATGAGCTTGTTGAGTTTGGCTAATAATTTATACATAACAGGTTGTTTTATAGTAAATATACTAAAAAAGGACTGTTCATCGAACAGTCCTTTTCATTTGTTTAACTAACTCAGCGCAGTAGTGCAGGGATAGGATTATTAAAAAATAACGCTTTTTTGTACTGTTGCACTATTCTTTTTTAAGCGTAAGTTTTCATAAGGCGCTTTAAGCGTCAGGCTATGTTTCAATCGTGCAGCAGCTTTGTACCATTCGAAGTAGGTCTTTTTATCGATTTGAAGTTGCGCTACTTCCGGTTTTACATTTTCTGTTTTCAGGCGCAATAGCCCTGTTCTTCCCTCTTTTTTTGCTTTTTTGGTAGTAATCAGGATTACTCCATACGGTGCTTTTGGGCCATACTTTTTTCCCAGGCTTTCGGAAGATTTGTATCGGGAGGATTCTTCTACATCTTCAGGATTAAGCTGCTCCAGCTCTTTTGGGGTGCTTTCTTTTCCATCAATGAAGATTGCCGCTTTTCTGTAGTCGGTCGTGGTGCTCGTCATAATGTCCTGGAGTGTGGTTTTATAAGTACTGCTATACCTAAGGGTTAGTTTTTGATTAGCATCATCTTTGTTTTTTGAGGACAATGCTGTCCCGTTGTCCGGTGTAGCTTTTTTTTCCGGTCCCGTGGTAATTTCTACCGCACCATTGCTCCCTTCTTTACCATATTTATTTTCAGCTTCTTCAGGGTTGAGTTTCTTATGGGAAATGATCTCCTGGTCGAGCGGCAGTTTTACTTTGGTTCCTTTGGTTTGTTGGATCCCGTTGATTACAACAAGGTATTCGGTACCATTTTCATTATAGCTGTCATAGGTCCATCCGTAATTGGAGTTTTCTTCGGGGGATTTGTTTTCAGTAGTGACAATAAACAATTCTTTCACCCCATATTTTTTAAGATTGTCGTCGCTCTTCAATATCGTAATACTTTTGATTTCTGTCGGTTTCAACGCTTTAAATGCAGCGTCGGAATCGGGCTGCAATTTTCCGTCAAGAATAAGCGCTGTTTTTTTTCCGTCTGTTGCCAAACTTTTTATACTTTCTATTTTTAGTTTTGTCTGGGTAGACTTTGTAAGGGGCAGCCCATTGGAACTACGATTTCCTATAGTGTCCTGAGTATTGGCCATAGAGGTAGAGACTAGAGTGAGTGCCTGGGTAAGCATATTCGGATCCTTGCCGTCAACCATATTGACAAAAGAAAGATGTGGCTGATTGTTGTCTTGATTAAAGACGATCAAAATTCCTTTAAATTCTTTATTCCCTTTGCCATATTTCAAGGTACCGGTTTCTCCTTTTTTAGTGTCATATTGAATTGTAATGGCATTAATTTCCCTCTGGTCATTTCGTTTGATATTGGAAAACCGCAAGACAATTGCATGCTCTTTTTTGATACTCTCAGCATACTCTTTTAATTCTTTATCCGTTTTGTCTTTACTAATGGACCAGCTGTCATAGATGGTTTCAGCCGCAACTGGGGTATTGGAATAAGATACGGTGGTAAGGGTACTTTCCTTTTCCTGGGCAACAACTTTTACCTGAAACTGGAGCATATAGGCGACAAGTGCCGGAAGCACCAGGGCATATTTCCAGGAACGTGCTTTGTTTGATTTTTGTTGATTTAACATAACGATTCGTTTTTTGATTAATGATTGATAGAAATGATTGGTGATGGGAATACAGAGATGAGCTGTACTTACTTTTAAAAGTGTTTTTTGATATGCAATGGCATCAGATATCGTTTTGATAGCAGTAGCATCGGCAATAAATTCAAGGTTTTGCGCGATAGCTTTTTTGTACAGCCATACCAACGGATTGCACCAGAATACAATACAGCAGAGCTGTGCAAAGATCATGTCTAATGAGTGATACTGCCTGCTGTGTACCTTTTCGTGTACGATGATGTTGTCGAGTTCCTGCGGAGGAAAGAGGGCTGCATTAAAAACAATGTAATTGAAAAATGAAAAAGGGGATAGCACTCCTGGAGTATCAATAAGGCGAAATGGGCCGGATTGACGGAAAGGATTGCGTTGTAAAACGATAAAAAGCGATCTGGAGTCTCTTATAAAACGACCGAGGAAGAATAACATGCCCCCACAATAGATCAGGATGGCGATATACAGCCAATTGATTGCATTAGTATCTTTTGCTGGTGACACAGCGGTCATCACATCCAGGGCAGTCAGTTCATAAGCCATTGGGGATTCCACTACAGGTTCGGTCCAGACAATATGGGTAAATGTAAGCGTTGGCAAAACAATTGCAGCCAGCAGTCCACCCAATAAAAACCAGCGGTTGCTATTAAAAAAGGTTTCTTTTCGCAGGAGCAGATAATAGGCCAAAATGAATACCGTCAGTAATGCGCTGGATTTGATAAGATATAAAAACCAGGTTTCCATATTATTGCTTTTTTTCGATGATGTCTAAAATCTCCCGTAATTCTTTGGCGGAAATTTTTTCCTCTTCTGCAAAGAATGATACCATATTCTTGTACGAGCTGTTAAAGTAATTTTCTATTGCTGTACTCATGAATTGCTTCCGGTAGGCCTCAAGTGTTACCACCGGAAAATACTGATGTGTATTGCCAAAAGCCTGGTGAGCGACAAAACCTTTGTCTTCCAGGTTCCTGATGATGGTAGAAAGTGTATTGTAATGCGGTTGCTCATCGGTAATCTCAGCCTGTACTTCTTTTACAAAAGCTTTTTTAAGCTTCCATAAGATGTGCATGATTTCTTCTTCTTTGTTGGTCAGTTTTTGCATGGTTTTATTTTTTTGAGGTCTGAGCTATTTTTCTTTCAGGCAATTGCATTATACAAATCGGTTGGTTGTGCTTGCTAAAACAAACGTACAACTATATTTCTAGTTTGCAAACTATTTTTGTAGTTAATAAACTATTTTTGTAGTTTGGTTTTTAAAAAGCTATAAATTAAGGCTGTATCATCGTTGCAGCAGCAGGAAAAAAGGGTTCACCGGACTAAAAATTAGTAAAAGTGCTTTTATTTTAAATTCTTACTTTTGTAAAAAAAAGAATGATACGATATAGCGTTTGGATAGCATTGCTGATGGGGTATTATGGCTATTCGCAAAATAACTGTAGTGTGGCGGGCGTAAAAAGCTTTCAAACAACCATTAATACAGAATATGCGACAAGGGGAGAATCCCCTCTAAAAGAGAAAGACTTTCAGGAATTTAAAACACTGGACTTTTTTCCGATTGACCTGAAATATTGTATTGTAGCAAAATTTATACGCACAGAAAAAGAAAAACCTTTTGAAATGCCTACATCCAGTGGGAAACAAAAGCGATTTGTAAAATATGGTGAAGCACAGTTTACGATAAATGGCACATCTTTAAAACTAAATATCTACAAAAGCCTCGATCTTACGAAGCTGAAAAAATACAAGGATAATTTATTCCTGCCCTTTACCGATCTTACGTCGGGAGTTACCACCTATGGCGGTGGCCGGTATATCGATTTGCTTACCACTGATATTGTTGGTGAAACCATTACGATTGATTTTAATAAAGCCTATAATCCATATTGTGCTTATAGCGAAAATTATTCCTGCCCGATTCCCCCCGAAGCGAATGACCTGAAAATAGAAATCAGGGCTGGCGTTAAGAAATTCCACGACTAATGGATTTTGTCAATGTACATACCCATCAGGCAGCAGTGGAACCAAATGTACTGGGTATTGTCAATCAGTATCCGCAATCACTGGATGTTACAGTCCCTTTTTTCTCCGTAGGCATTCATCCCTGGTACATAGAACCTGCCCGGATCGAAGCCGATCTCCGGATTATTTCGGATACAGTAGCATTGGAACATTGCCTCGCACTGGGAGAATGTGGATTGGACAAAAGAACGGCTGTACCTTTGGAACTTCAGGTATCGGTATTTGAACAGCAGTTAGCACTGGCAGAAAAATACCAAAAACCCATGATTATCCATTGTGTAGCGGCATTCCAGGAGCTTATCGAATTGAAAATTAAAAATAAGAGTACCGTTCCAATGGTGGTACATGGCTTCTCTAAGAACGAACAAGTAGCAGCACAACTCCTTAAAAATGGCTTTTACCTTTCTTTTGGGAAGTACCTGTTGCAGAACCCGGAATTGGAGCGCGTATTTTGTACCATACCGAATGACCGCTTTTTTCTGGAAACAGATACGGTAGCAGAAACCATACAGGAGGTTTATGCAGTAGCGGCACAATATAAAAAAATAGAATTGAAAGAATTACAAAAGATAATAGCATATAATTTTAATACCGTTTTTAAAGATGGCAGAATGGACTGAAAGGGCAGCATTGCTGTTCAAACTGGAAGGATTGGATAAATTACAGCGTTCCAATATATTAGTAGTCGGATTGGGTGGCGTAGGCTCATTTGCGGCAGAATTCATAGCCCGGGCAGGTGTAGGGAAAATGACCATTATTGATGGTGATGTGGTTGATATTACCAATATTAACAGGCAGTTGCCAGCATTGCATTCTACCGTGGGGCAACCTAAGATTGATGTAGTGGCAGATCGCTTACTGGATATTAATCCGGAACTGCAATTGACAAAAATTAAAGAATTCCTGTCACCGGAGCGCGCGTTTGAAATTGTAACCGAGGAGTATGATTATGTGCTGGATTGTATTGATAGCGTAACCCCAAAGCTCAACCTCATTATTGCTGCAAAGCGCAAGAAGGTGAAAATTGTAAGCAGTATGGGAGCAGGAGGGAAGATGGAAGCTGCAAAAGTAAAAGTAGCCGATATCAGCAATACCGAAAATTGCTATTTTGCCAAAACCATAAAAAGACGCCTGAAAGAAGTAAAAATCGATAAAGGGGTCAAAGTGGTTTTTTCCTCTGAAATCCAGGATGAAAGCAGCCTGAAAACGACCGATGGTAAAAATTTCAAGAAATCATTTTATGGGACTAACAGTTATATGCCGGGATTATTCGGATTGTATGCTGCTGAAACCGTAATACGCCATTTGTTAAAAGAGAAGTAGCAGCAACACAACCCTGATAAAAGATTACTATACTCACAATAGTCCAGAATCAGGGGAGTAGTCGTTAGATTGTGTAAACGTAGAAATTGATTTTAATTTGATTTGAGATTTTAAGGCTTAGCCAAAAAACAACAGATCATTAAGTATAGAATTTAAAAGAACTACATTTAAATAATTTAAAAAGAGCGGATTATGATCGAAGATGGTAAATTACCCAAAGATTTTGCAAAGCAATTTAAAAACAAAGAAGACTTCCATACTTTTTTTCAAGACCTGTATAAACAAGGCATTGAACAGCTACTCCAGGGAGAATTGGATGCTCATCTGGGATATGAGAAGCATAATATTGACGGATACAATACAGGCAATAGCCGTAATGGTTCTTTCTCAAAGAATATAAAATCAGAGACTTTGGGCAATATGGTCCTGGCTATTCCCCGGGATAGAAATGGTGAATTCGAGCCTCAGGTCATCGGAAAAGGCCAATCGATGAGTGAAAAGATTGAAGATGCTATTTTAGGAATGTACAGTCGTGGAATGACCCGTAGTGATATTGTAGAACAAGTTAAAGAAGTTTATGGGATATCAGTAAGTGAGTCCACGATTTCGACCATCTCTGATAGAATACTGGCTGATGTTGATTTATGGACTAAAAGGGCTTTAGAACCACAGTATCTGATTGTTTGGATGGATGCTGTGCATATGAAAGTAAGAACAGATGGGAAATATGAAAACCATGCAATTTACATTGTAATCGGACTAAAAACAGATGGTAAGAAAGAAGTATTAGGAATGTGGCTAAATAAAGAAGAGTCGGCTTCATTTTGGATGACTGTACTCTCTGACATAAAATCTCGTGGAGTAAAGGATATTCTCATTGCCTGTACAGATAACCTTACCGGATTTACAAAAGCTATCAGAGGTGTTTTTCCAAATACAGAATCCCAGCTTTGCATTGTTCATCAAATAAGGAATAGCCTTAAGTTTGTAGTAGTTAAGGATAGAAAAGCATTTTGCAGTGCAATGAAAGAAGTATATACTGCAATAAATCAGGAAGAAGCCGTTTTAGCTCTGGCTGAATTTAAAAAAAACTGGGAAGCAAAATATAAATATGCCGTTTGCTCCTGGGAAAAGAATTGGGAAAATCTCATGCCTTTTTTGGCCTATCCTGCTGAAATCAGGAAAATAATGTACACCACAAATACAATAGAAAACTTAAACAGGGGAATTAGAAAATATACCAAAACAAAAGTGCAGTTCCCAGATGAAAAAAGCGTCAAGAAATCAGTCTATTTAGCAATACAAAATTGTGAAAAAAGCTGGATAAATGCAATACCAAGCTGGGGATTAATCATGAATCAGTTCTTGGTCATATTTGGAGAAAGGTGTAATATTAAACACTAAGAACTGTTTACACAAAATTTCGACCAGTCTCAGAATCAGAGATTAAAATGATACTAAAACTACTTTTAATACGTAATGAACCTATTAAAAGTGGTTCCCGATGTATTATAATACGTATGGGTACGTATTAAAAGTGGTCCCCGATGTATTATAATACGTATGGGTACGTATTAAAAGTGGTTCCTGACGTATTATAATACGTATGGGTACGTATTAAAAGTGGTCCCCGACGTATTTTAATACGTATAGGTACGTATTAAAAGTGGTTCCTGACGTATTATAATACGTATGGGCACGTATTAAAAGTGGTTCCTGACGTATTTTAATACGTATAGGTACGTATTAAAAGTGGTTCCCGACGTATTATAATACGTATGGACATATTTAAAAGTAGTTGTCGGCTTATTTTAACTTGACTGAAATGGAATCAACGCTATGGGATTCCGTGTTGTTCCAAAGAAGGAATACTGCGAATAAGCGAATAGAAAATTATTTTCAAGGCGTAGCCAAATGTCTAGTCCTAGAATAGCAATACAGGATTAATAATAATAAAAGTACATTTTTTAGACAGAAGTAGCTTCATGGTTACTTCTGTTTTTTGTTTTATAGGTTTTCATTTCTATTTCTTTTTGCTGATGCATTTGCATCGGAGTAAGCATATGATTAGAGCAATGCGGTCTTACTAGATTATAAATCTGTATAGATTCCTTAACTACTAACTTAATAATATTAAGTTGCTGATCATTATACCTATCTACTAAAAACTCCTGTTTTAATATCCCATTTACCCTTTCAGCGACCGCATTTTGATATGGATCATAAGACTCAGTCATGCTACAGCGCAGGTTTTTAGTCTTGCGTATCACTTTTTGATATTCATCAGAACAATATTGTATACCTCTATCTGAGTGATGGATTAACGACAAACAACTATTTTCCCTGCTCTTAAGAGCCATTTGTAAAGCTTTAAGACTATTTTCGGCATTTAAATTAGTAGCTACATTAAATCCCATGATCCGTTTTGAATATGCATCTGTTACTAAGCTTAAATAGCAGGGCTTACTTCTTTTTCCGATGTATGTAATATCGGATACCCAAACCTGTTCAGGACGTATTATTTTTAAGTTTTCAATTAAATTCTTGTGTTTTTTAAAACGATGATATGAGTTAGTCGTAATATGATAGCTCCGTTTTGGAGATATTAGCAGATGGTTTACTTTGAGGATATTAAAAAACATATCTCTTCCAATCTTTAATGCTCTAAGCTCCTGGTTTAATAAATAATACAACTTTCTCGTACCGATACGAGGCATTTTCATCCTAATCTTTCTTACCATAAGAATGACTTGTTCAGACTTTGATTGCTTTAAGATTTTTCTTTTAATGCTACGATAATAGACCTGCCTGTCTATCCCGAACAAACTACAGGTAAAACCTAAGGTTTGTTTTTGTTCTTCTTTAAATAGGACAATTGTTCGGGTGATGAGTTTTTTCGGATATCGATATTATATTCTTTCTCTGCAATATCAATAAGCATATCAAAAATAATAGCTTTCTTATCCGTAAAATTAACTTGTTGCTCCAGATGAGCTTTCTGTTTTTCAAGAAGCGTAACTTTAGCTTCGAGTTCCATGATTTGCTGTTCAGGTGTTTTAGCCATTTGAGATGGGGTTTGGGTTTCCTAATCAAAGTTACCAAATTTTCTAAGCCAACTAACAACTGTTGAACGTGCTTGCACACCATATTTTTTACAAGCTCCATGTGTAGATAACTCTCCTCGTTCAATCTCATGGACGATTTGCAATTTGAGAGACATACTGTAATCTCGCTGGGTTCGCTTTACATAATTTTTCTCTTTAGACATAATTGAGTTTTTTTTTGTATCGCTATTTCAGGACGGGACAAAAAGCCTAAAAAAAAGATCGCCTAAATTCTTAGGCGATCTTTTTTTATTGATCCGGGTCATTAAAGACTTCCGTTGTAGTAGTTGTGGGTTTTGCGACAGGAGCTTTCGGTTTCACTACTTTCGGTTTTAGAACCGTAGCAGGTGTAGTGCCCGGTATTGCTGTTGTTGGTGTGGCGGTAGTGTTACTTGTTACTACACCATTTTCCACAGGGGCAGTTACCGGCCCTATTGGAATATACAGCTCAGTGATCCATTCCGCAGCATTTTTTGTTTCCGCTGGGCCTTTTACATAAACTTCCAGATTGGGAAGTGCTGTATTCTGTACAAGGTTATTGGTTGTGATGTATGCCATCGCTTTATCCCATGCCTGTTTGCTGTGGGAATAGTGGCCATGCAATACGGTTTTAAGATACGTACCCGGCTCTAGTTTAGCACAGGTATAATCACTGCCCGGAGTCGTGAATATTTCTTCTGCTATCGGCATTGCTACTGCAAAATCAACCGTTCCTGTTGTTGTATTATAATTTTTGTAGACCGTAAAAGGAGGGCCGGTCATTGTGATCTTGTTATTTCTGAAGAAACTGAAAATGGCTGTCGTCATGGCAGTAATAGTATCTGTCAGTTCCGGGATTTTGCATATTGCCTGCTGTTGCAGGTAAAATCCACCGTTACGATTGGTGACACCTTCCACTTTAATGTCAAAAGTATTAATCTGTTCGATAATAATTTTGGTAAGGCCTGCAAGCCCTTTATCGTAATCCTTCCCTACAGATTTTTGTGTTCCGCCTTCCAGCAGGTTTTTGAATTTGGCCACAAACCCTAATTCTCCTTTGGTATACCAGGTGATCTTAGTTCCCTGTTCTGTGTCTTTAAAACTCCAGTATTGGAATGAGGTTTCACCGGATACCGTTTTCTTTTGCGCAAGCGAATCGGCCTCTTTGGCAAAAATGGTTTCCAGGCGGCCTTCTTCCGTATTGTTTTTCCATGAAATGTAGGCGCCATTTCCTGCGGTACTATCGCTGTAGGTGTACTGTATGTTGCTGCCTTTGTCATTGATAAAGTCCCAGTCTTCCCAGTTTTTATAATTATTGACATAATCATAAATTATTTTTTTAGAAACGGGAACCGTTTTGCTTCGTTCCACTAAATAATCTCCTTTAAGGGTAGCTACGTATACAGTGAGGGCAATAGCTACTAATACAATCAAAAGAAAGATATATTTGGCAATTTTCATAGGTGTAGGTTTAAGAGGCAAAGTTAGAAATTAAATCGAAACTTTTTCAAGTTACAAAAATTAACACAATCGCCCAATAAATATCTTTTAGTTATAATTATTTAATGGTCACTCTACACAATGAAACCCTGTTTTCAAACGTTTTAGGAGGATACAGGAATTATAAAAGTTTTCCTATATTTGTTTGAGAACTTAAAAAAAATCGAAATATAATGAAATTACAAACATTTGCCGGCTTGTTTTTGGCTTCGGCTGTGCTGCTTTCCTGTAATAAGGAAAAAACGGCTGTAGCAGAAAAAGAAGCACCAAAGACGAAAACTGAAAATTCCGACTATAAAGTAGATCAGTTTGCCGATATTGAAGTACTGCGGTACAAAGTACCCGGATTTGAAAACCTGACACTGAAAGAAAAGAAATTGGTATATTACCTCACACAAGCCGGGCTTTCCGGGCGTGATATTTTCTGGGATCAGAACTACAAGCACAACCTGAAAATCAGGAAAGCACTGGAAAATATTTACCAAAATTACAAAGGCGATAAAAATGCACAGGACTGGACTAATTTTGAAATTTACCTGAAAAGGGTATGGTTTTCTAATGGGATCCACCACCATTATTCCAACGAAAAAATTAAACCGGATTTTCCACAAGGCTACTTTATCAAATTGTTATCGGATACCAAAACGACTTTGGAACCTGAAGTTGTATCCATCCTGTTCAATGATGTAGATGCTAAAAAGGTAAATCTGGACGAAAGCAAAGGATTGCTTTCCGGCTCTGCGATTAATTTTTATGATAAAGGAATTACCGCTAAGGAAGTAGAAGATTTTTATGCTAAAAAAACCAGCCCGGATCCTAAAAGACCGTATTCGTATGGGCTAAATTCCAAATTGGTACGCAATGCCAAAGGGGAACTGGAAGAAAAAGTTTGGAAAAGCGGCGGAATGTATGGTGCTGCAATCGATAAAATTGTTTTTTGGCTGGAAAAAGCAAAAACAGTAGCCGAAAATAAAAAACAGGGCGATGCTTTAGGGCTCCTGATCAGTTATTACAAATCCGGAGACCTGAAAACCTGGGACGATTATAATATCGCATGGTTACAGGCTACCGAAGGTAATATTGACTATATCAATAGTTTTATTGAAGTGTATAATGATCCTTTAGGCTATAGAGGCTCTTATGAGAGTACAGTACAAATTAAGGATTTCGAAATGTCAGCCAAAATGGAAGTTATTTCTAAAAATGCCCAATGGTTTGAAAACAACTCTCCTTTACAACCGGAACATAAAAAGAAAAAGGTAGTAGGGATTACCTATAAAACGGTAGTTGTAGCCGGAGAATCCGGTGATGCCTCACCCAGTACTGCTATTGGGGTAAACCTGCCTAATTCTGACTGGATTCGTGCAGAATACGGCTCTAAATCGGTTTCTTTAGGAAACATCATAGATGCTTACAACCATGCCGGAGGTTCGGATAAAGTAAAAGAATTTGCCAACGATAAGGAAGAAATAGAACTGGAAGAAAAATATGGTGAAATAGCGGATAAAATGCACACGGCACTGCATGAAGTGGTAGGGCACGCTTCGGGTCAGATTAATCCGGGAGTAGGCACACCAAAAGAAACCCTGAAAAGTTATGCTTCCACACTGGAAGAAGGCAGGGCAGATTTAGTAGGCCTGTATTATCTCTATAGTCCAAAACTCCAGGAACTGGGATTGGTAGACGATTGGCAAAAAGTAGGAAAGGCGGCTTATGATGGTTATATCCGAAATGGATTGATGACACAATTGGTACGTCTGGACCAGGGGGCAGATATTGAAGAAGCACACATGAGAAACCGTCAGTGGGTGAGTGCCTGGGTATTTGAAAAAGGGAAAAAGGATAATGTTATCGAGAAAATCACCCGTGATGGAAAAACCTATTTTAATATTACAAATTATGAAAAACTGCATGAGCTTTTTGGTGAACTATTGAAAGAAACCCAAAGGATAAAATCGGAAGGGGATTATAATGCCGGTAAAGCACTGGTGGAAAATTATGGTGTTAAAGTAGATCAGAAGTTACACAAAGAAGTGCTGGAACGCAATAAAAAATTCAATGCAGCAGCTTATAAAGGATTTGTAAATCCGGTACTGGTACCGAAGACGGATGCAAAAGGCGAAATTACCGCCATTGAAATCCAGGAACCTAAAACCTTTGCGGAGCAGATGTTGTTTTATTCCAAAAATTACAACTTCCTTCCCGATACCAATTAATCTTTGATACGATCAAAAATGCCCGGTGGGAAGCCGGGCATTTTTTTTAACAATAACAAACTAAAACTATTGGACTGCCTGGCGGTCTGTAGTGCCAGGTGATATGGGTAACCTATTATTTTAGACACACAGGCATTGTCCTGTTCGGATACATTACATATTCCTGTTATTGGTTAGGCCTAATTTTTCAGCACACAAAGGTGCGGAAATACAGTACATAAAAAAATCCCCATTAATGGGGATTTTTTAGTTTTATAGTAGGGATTAAAATTTGTATTTCTTATCCATTGCGTACCGTAGCAATTCACTTTTCCCCTGAAGGTTTAACTTCCGAAGCAGGTTTTTCCGATGGGAATCAACGGTGGATTTTCCAATAAACAGTTGCTCGGCTATTTCCTGTGATGTTTTTCCCTGGGCAATAAGTTCCAGGATTTCCTTCTCCCTTGGGCTAATAGGACTGTTGGTAGTGTCCCGATGCTCGGATTTCTTAATATCCGCTTCAAAATAGGTCTCGTTATTGGCGACCGCTTTTATAGCAGTAAGCAATAATTTCAAAGAAGAATTTTTAGTAATATAAGCCGAAGCCCCAGTGTCGATCATCTGTTGTACGGCTTCGTCCTGCTCAAACATGCTGAAAGCAATAATCCGGCATTCCGGAAATTCCTTTCGTATGATTTTGGCCGCGGTAATGCCATCCATTTTCGGCATCCGGATATCGGTAAGGACAATATTAGGCTGCTTGCTACGGACAATTTGCAATAAATCTTCTCCGTTATTGGCTTCTCCAACGATCTGGATATCTTCTTCAAATTCCAGTAATAGTTTGATCCCGTCAATCAGGGATTGATGGTCTTCCGCAATGGCAATTGTAATCATAAGGGTATATTTATTACTACGGATGTCCCTTTGCCTTCGTAGGCTTCAATTGTAAGGGTACCGTCCAGGTGTTCTACTTTTTTTTCTATGTTTTTGAGCCCCATACCGTTTTTACGCAGGATAGTACGGGTATCCATTCCTTTACCATTATCCTCAATAATAATATTCAGGGAGTCTTCGTGCTGGGTAAGGTGAATATTAGCCTCTGTAGCTTCCGCATGCTTGATGATATTGGTCACGAGCTCCTGGATCATCCGGAATATGGAAATCTCCATGGTATTCTCGATACGTTCATCCAGCCCAAAGGGAAATATATTGATGGTAAACTTACCTGGAATAGTGACTTTGGCGGCTAAATTTTCCACTGCAGGCACCAATCCCTGATTTGCGATCACCCCTGCATTTTTAGCATGGGCCAGGCTTCTTACCTTTTGGTAGGCTTCCTGGATGAGGTTATCAGTCTTGTCGTAAAGCTTATCATGGATAGGCATACTGTTTTTCGTCCTGAGATTATCAAAATTAAGTTTCAAGGCGGCCAGTAAGCTACCCAGATTGTCATGGAGGTCGTTGGCAATCCGTTGCCGCTCTTTCTCCTGTCCTTCCAGCATCAGGTCGATGGCGCTGGATTCCATTTCACCCAGCTGCTTGTCTAATTTTTGTTTTTCAATCTCTTTGTACTGGTCGCTTATTTTTTGCTTTCGTTTTAAATTTTGGGTAATCAGGTAAGCAATAACGATACTGATGAATAACAGGGCAACCGCACCATAAAACAAGTTTTGGCTCGCCTTATGCTTGTTGTCAATGATTTTGTTTTCTTTCTTCAGCAGCTTGTTTTCCAGTTCCTTTTCTTTGGTTTCATACCGGGTCTGGATATCGGCAATCGCAATGTTTTGTTTGTCATACTGGATACTGTCACTATAGATGTATTCCAGTTGCTGGTAGTCATACGCCTTGGCGATATTGCCCGAAAGCTTGTAATTTAAGGAAAGGAATTCATAAATATAAGATTTCAGGATTTTGACCTTTTGTTTATTGGGAACGCTATCGGCCTTTAATAAGTATTCGATAGCTTTTTTATAGTCTTTTTTGTGATGGTAGGAACTTGCCTGGTTGATGTAATTGTTGCACAGTTCAAAGTATTTTTGTTGTGGAACGATCAATGGCAGGTTCTTTTTAAGATAATATAAACCGGAGTCTGGCTGGTTGAGGTACTCGTTATGCAGTACAGCAATATTATTATTCAGGCCAATTTCGATGTCCGTATCTTTCGCGATCTGGTTTTGCTTTATGGCAAGGGTAAAATAGTACAGGCTTTTCTCATCGTGCAATCCTGCATTCATACTACCCAACTGGGCATAAGCCCGGGCTAATTTTTTACTGTCTTTTGTGGATTTGGCGTAGGCCAGGAATTCGTCTGCGTAGTGTTGGGCTTTACCCGTATTGTTTTTCTGGCTGTCTATTAAAAAAGCCAGGTCCAGGTTAATGGCGGCTACTTTATCCAAGCTGTCAACAGCCTTATAGAGTTCTTTAGCTTTCAGGTAATAGCTATAAACATAATCCGATTTATTCTGCTGCTCATAGGCTTGGCCGAATATATAATTGTAAAAAGCCTGATCGGCTTTTTTTAGTGTTTTGGGTTGTATTTTATTTAAATCTTTGATCGAGCTTTCCACATACCCGTTTTGGATAGCCTTTTCGATGGAAATTAATTTCGCATCATTTTGAGCATAAATACTGCCCGCAAAAAAAGATGCGGGCAATATCCATAACTTTTTACAAAGCCATAAACTCATTAGACTCTTGTCATCGAACCTGTTCCACATTTCTTAGGATCGCCATAGCCACCATCGATGCCACAGGTGCCATTCATCGCATTATTAAAAACCAGGGTTGCCTGGTTGGCTGTAACAGGTTTATCATTATGGAATAATGCTACTTCAATCGTATTTTTACCCAAATCTAAAGCTACCGCACTGTTTGAGGTTACTACCGCACTGGAGAGTAATTCAAATTCATAAGGTACTGTGTTTTCATCAAGATCAGCAAGTGCTGTGTTTAATGTACTCTGCATGCAGATCAGAATTTTATTCTCTACTGCTGTTGAAACATTATAAACCGGGCCGAAGGTATAGCTGTCTCCTGGTGCCGGTTTTGGCAAATAAATGTTGTAGACTGCTTTGCCGTCTTTTTTAAAATTTCCGCTTCCGTCGTAAGTGTTCATAGGGGTTATTTTTAAGGTGTAAATTTCGTGGGTTTAAATTTAAAAAAAATCCCCATTATTGGGGATTTTATGAAAAATATAAGATTAATCTTTCAAGTAGTATTTTATAAAAAATAGTATTGCGATAAAAATCAGGAAGCCGATCAGGATCCAGTAGCTCCCTTTATAAAAACGTTTGTGAAGTAATATATCCTTTCGGTAGGAATAGATCATAGCAATTACAAAAACTACCACAAAAAAAGCGGCAAACATCCATTGGCCCTGAGTAAACATAGTATTTAATTTTGGTGTAAAAATAGCTAATCTGAATGTAAAAGTTAGTATTTTGCAACAGTAAAATACTGAAAGGATTGTAAATTTAAAATTAGAATTATGCAGAAAAAATTAAATGCAGTCAGGGAATTTCATACCGCATTTGGACTGGGTGTTAGT
This sequence comes from Flavobacterium kingsejongi, assembly GCF_003076475.1. NCBI lineage: Bacteria > Pseudomonadati > Bacteroidota > Flavobacteriia > Flavobacteriales > Flavobacteriaceae > Flavobacterium > Flavobacterium kingsejongi. The sequence goes on from NZ_CP020919.1 coordinate 2,661,374, forward strand.
GCAACTCCAAAAACGGATTTGGGTGATGCCATCCACATGCTACGTTATAATCTGATGAAAGAAGAAAATGAAGAATATCTTGAAGCGGCTCAAAATAAGGACCTCGTAGAGATTGCCGATGCTTTGGGAGATATGTTGTACATCCTTTGCGGTACGATACTCGAACATGGACTGCAACATAAAATAGAAGAAGTTTTTGATGAAATCCAGCGGAGCAATATGAGTAAATTAGGGGCAGATGGCAAACCGATTTATCGCGAGGATGGGAAAGTGCTGAAAGGGCCAAATTATTCTAAGCCCAATTTTGAAGCCATTCTGAAATAATGGAATCATACCTATAAAAAGCAATGGCTATCATCCAGATTGGAGATAGCCATTGCTTTTGGAATACGATCCTTTCGCTCAGGAAGGGATTTATACTTTTACCGTCCAGCCAAAAGTATCTTCGGCAAGTTTGTATTGGATATTGTTTAGTTTTTCTTTTAGTTGTAACGCATAACTGTTTTCCGTTGGAGGCAGTTCATAATATACGTCCTGGTATGAAAATCCAATAATAGGATTGACCACTGCTGCAGTACCGGCACCAAAGATCTCTTTAAGGGTTCCATTTTGGACAGCTTCAACCAGTTCACTAACTAATACAGAACGCACTTCAACCTTCAGACCTTCGCGTTCTGCCAGTTCAATAAGGCTTTTACGGGTTACACCGTCTAAGATGCGCTCACTGGTAGGGGCAGTATATAAAGTATCACCAATCCTGAAGAACACGTTCATTGTTCCGGCTTCTTCCAGTTTGGTATGGGTAGCATCATCGGTCCAGATAATTTGCTGGAATCCTTTTTCATTGGCCAGTTTTGTAGGGTAAAATTGCCCGGAATAATTCCCTGCAGCTTTCGCAGCTCCAATACCACCATTGGCAGCGCGGCTGTAATGCTCTGCAATAATAACTTTTACTTCACCGGAATAATAAGATTTTGCCGGAGAAAGAATGATCATAAATCGGTATTGGGAAGAAGGGGCGGCAATTACACCGGTTCCGGTAGCAATCATAAAAGGACGGATGTACAAAGAGTTTCCTTTTCCTTTTTTAACCCATTCCTGTTCAATTTTAAGGAGTTCCTTAAGACCATCCATAAATACAGGTTCCGGAACTGAAGGCATCGCTAAACGGTTGGCGGATTTATTAAAACGGATGAAATTTTCTTCAGGCCTGAAAAGCCATACGCTATCCTGTTCGTCTTTGTAGGCTTTCATCCCTTCAAAAATTGCCTGCCCGTAGTGAAAAACCCGGGATGAAGGATCCATTAAGAAGGGCTCATAAGGTTTAATAACAGGTTTTTGCCACGCTCCATCGGCAAAATCGCAGAGTAGCATGTGGTCTGTAAATATATTTCCGAAAGCTAAATTTTCAAAATCAATCTGGCTGATTTTAGAAGTCGCTGCTTTTTGAATGTCAATTTCAATACTGTTGGTTGTGCTCATTTTAAATTTTAAAGGTTTTAAAAATGCTTCTAATCGATTGTAAATCAATAATAGAAATAATTTTAAAAGTTTACATTTGATTTTATTTTTGCTAAATTAATAAAAAAAGAATCTTTAATAAAGAATATTTAAAATTTAAACAAAATCGCCTTTACTTTTTAATTATTCTTAATTTTCGTTTTGTATACTCTTTATTTATTAATTATATAATAAAAAAAGATTAAAAATTGTAATAGTTACCCGATAGAAAAAATTATTTTTGCTTCTCAAAAGAGTATCAATACTACTATTTAAATCCATATTATGAAAAAAGTTATACTATTAATGAGTGTTTTTCTGTCACTAATGAGTTGTGCAGATAAGAAAACGGAAGAAACAGTAAAAGAGCCGGAAACGGTATATGCTGAGTTCGGGACTAAAATTGCACCTGACAATGCCCTGACAAAAGAGGAAATGTTTGAAAAATTCAAAGGCCTTAAAGAAGGGGATACGATTGATGTGAAATTCAAATCGAAAATTAATGATGTGTGCAAAAAGAAAGGATGCTGGATGGCAATGGAATTACCAGAGGAGAAAGAAGCTTTTGTAAAATTCAAAGACTACAGCTTTTTTGTACCGATGAATGCTACCAATGAAGATGCTATCGTAAGCGGTAAGGCTTTTATCAGTGTAGAAACAGTTGACCAACAACGTCATTATGCTAAAGATGGCGGAAAATCAGAAGCGGAGATCAGTAAAATTACAGAACCTAAGATTACGTATGCATTCCAGGCTGATGGAGTACTAATTACCCAGGAATGAGAGCAATAGTATATGTAGCTTTTTTATTCCTGTTGCTGGTGTCCTGTAAAAAGGAGGTACCGGAAACAGAAGTCGTAAAAACAGAATCTGCCCCTAATAAGAAATTTAAAATGTATGAGATGTCTGAAATGTCTGCCCTAATGGAACAGATGTATGTAGACAATCAACGTCTTAAAGAGCGTATTATGCGGGGGGATACTATTGGTGATTTTCCCAATCATTTCCTGAAGATCCATAAGGCAGTAATGACCGATACTTCAGAAAATGATGCTTTTTTTAAGCAACAGGCAGCCTTATTCCTGAAAGCACAGGAATTAATCCACGAGGATCCAAAAGGTGCCCGGGAACACTTTAATAATGCCGTGAGTGCCTGCATCCGATGCCATGAGGTAAAATGCGGCGGGCCCATACCCCGAATAAAAAAATTATATATCCCATAAATTTTGAAAAGAGAAATTATTCAGACTTCCGACGGTTCTACCACCATTCATTTACCCGAATGGGAGGAAAGCTATCATTCGAAGCACGGTGCCATACAAGAGGCCTATCATGTCTTTATCCAAAATGGCCTTTCGCTGTTCCGGGGAAAAGAAACGGTGGCTATTATGGAGATCGGTTTTGGGACAGGGCTGAATGCTTTTATTACTTTTTTGGAGGGAAAAAAGAATAACCAAAAAATAAACTATACCGGCATTGAGGCTTATCCAATTTCTCCGGAAGAAGTAGGCCTTATGAATTATGCCCAGGAATTGGATGTCGCAGCTAATGCGCCTGTTTTTGCCGCTATGCATGATGCCGCCTGGGAAACTCCTGTAGCACTGGATGCTACTTTCGAGCTCACAAAGAATAAGCTCTTTTTTAATGAAATCCAATACGAGCAGGCATTTGACCTGATCTATTTCGATGCTTTTGGTTTTCGGGTACAGCCCGAATTGTGGTCTGCGGAGATTTTTGCGATCATGTATAAGGCATTAAAACCCGAAGGGACTCTGGTTACCTATGCTGCACGGGGCATTATTAAGAGAAACATGCAGGAAGCAGGATTTACAGTAACGAAAATGGCAGGCCCACCAGGGAAAAGAGAAATGATGCGGGCGACTAAAAAGAATGATCTCATTTAAGAGTCTTGATTTAATTAACAGCTATCCTTATTTTATTAACGTTTTATTGTGTATTTTAGCTAGTAATTAAATATACATTTACAAAACGTTCTTAAGTAATAATTTTAATAAAAATCATTAATCATGTCAAGATCTATGTTTGCCTATACCAAGACTATACTGGAAAGAGTAAGTTTTGATCCGTTGTTATTTTGTAAAGAACTAGAGAAAGCAGTACGTTTTTTGTTACCTTCAGAAGTCGATGAACTTTTCGACTGGCTGTTGAACTACACCAATGAGAAACCGGAACTTAAGCATTGCCTTATAGTTGTAAATAAATAAAAAAAAAGGAGCCTGAAATTTCAGGCTCCTTTTTTTATGTGCTTTAGGGACGTTTAGTTTTGCAACTGTTTGTTCGCTTCCGCTTTATTTTCTGCTGCAGCTGCAGGAGTAGGTGTTTTTGTTGTGTCCACTGTTGCAGCTGCAGTATCTACAGGCATAGTGTGTTCTGCTGAACTGGTAGTCAGGCTATAATCGGTTCTTCTTCCGTCATTGCTTTGTACCGGGTTACCCTCAGGATATACCACATTCCCTTTTTCGTTATCGGAATTGTTTTCTTTGCTTCCGCAAGATCCCATAAGGCCTAAAGCAAAAACGGCAACAGCAGTGGTCATGATTCTCTTTTTCATTATATAAATTTTAGATTAGTCTTTCCATTTTATGTCGTAAAGTTATAATTTTTTATATGATTTACCTCTACTGTCATAGTACTTTTCAATAAAAAAGATCGTCATAAACCTATTCTACAGCTGGATTTATAAAATTAGTGGTAAGTTTGCCGCCATTCCTAATCTTTAATATTTTCCACATGTCGGAGCACCGCCATTTTATACTTCACAAACCTCACGGTTATGTTTGCCAGTTCGTCCATCCCGTACAGAAGAAAAAACTATTGGGGGCACTCTATGATTTCCCCGAAGGAACGATGGCTATAGGACGCCTGGATGAAGATTCTGAAGGGTTATTGCTACTGACTACCGAAGGCATGATGAGTGAAAAAGTACGCAGTAAAAAAGTAGAGAAGGAATACTACGCCCAGGTGGATGGCCTTATCGATACCGCTGCAGTAGCGCAACTGAAAGCAGGGGTGGAAATTGGGGTCAAAGGCACCAAATACCAGACCTTGCCCTGTGAGGCTTTTATCTTGAAAGAAGCACCCGAATTTGAAGCACGTACCAAAAAAATACGGGACGAACGCCATGGTCCTACAAGCTGGGTTTCCATTATCGTTAATGAAGGTAAATTCCGCCAGGTGCGCAAAATGACCGCTGCAGTAGGATTCCCGACTTTAAGGCTGATCAGGGTGAGAGTAGGAGCAATACACCTCCATCATCTCAAAGCCGGTGAGGTTATTGAAGTCAGCGATCTGGAAATCTGATACGCTTTAGAACGGATAGCCAATAGCGAGGTTAAATACCAGGTTTTCTTTTCTCCAGGAACTATTCCCAAAACTGATCTGATCCAGTACCCATCGGCTGCCTTCCGGATTATCCGGTCTGCGTAATGGGAAAGCAAGATCCGTACGCAGTACTAAAAAGGAAAGGTCAAAACGCAATCCAACCCCGGTTCCAACGGCCAGTTCATTCAGGAACCTGCCGGAGAATTCAGCACCCGGTTTACTATCATTTTTATTCATAAGCCAGATATTCCCGGCATCTACAAAAACAGCGCCCTGGACGATACTAAACAGTTTGGTACGGTATTCTGTATTGAGTTCGAGCTTGATATCTCCCGATTGATCGGGTAAAAAGGAATTGGAATCGGTTGCTACGTTAAATGATCCGGGACCAATAGCCCTCGCCCGGAAAGCCCGGATACTGTTGGTACCACCGATAAAAAACTGGCGAATATAGGGTAATTCAGTAGAGTTGCCATACGGTACGCCTACACCCACAATGATACGGCTGGCCAACTGAGAATTTCGGCTCAGGCGAAAATAATGCCTGAAATCATGCTCCATTTTTGCAAATTGGCTAAATGGCACACTAAAAATAGTAGCGGTATTGTCTTTTTTCGCATTAGCGCCAGTAATAAGCCCTGCTATATTTCCGGCCAATTCGATCGAACCTTTATAGTAAAACGTATTTTTCTTACGCTTTTCCATGGTATTGGTATAGGTAAACGAATAGGTAGGCCCAAAGATCAGCTGACGGTCGATGATCCGCTGTAGGGAGTTGCCTAAAGTGTCATCTGCTATCTTTTGCCGGTATTCATCGGTCACATTAAAGGGGCTTACATAATTGATTTGTGTGATATTCAATTCGTGTTCCTTATGTACACTTTCTTTCCATAAATAGCCAAAAGAGCCTTTAAAAGAGTTCAGGGTATAGAGTTTCTGTCGGTTTTGGAATTCATATCCCAAAGTGGCCTTTGTCCTTGGGACAAATCCGCTGGAAGAAGTGAAAGGGAATGGCGCAATGATCCTGGGCCAGATCAGGTTGGCTTCGGTACCGACACGGTAGACATTATAGCCCTTATTTTGTCCTGAAACCTGGACTTCGGCACCTCCAAAGGCAGAAATGGTTAATAATTCAGCACCATGGAATGTATTTCGATTGCTCCAGTTCACACTCAGTTCCGAACCGGTATAGTTGGCAGAATTGGTTTTTCCCAATATCTCAAACCGGATTGATTTCCGGGGTAATGGCGTAAGGTAATAATAGGCATCCAGCTTATTATTAAGCGTATCCGATATACGGAATTGGTTTTTGACAAACTTAAAGGTTCCTAAATTGACCAACCGATTGAGCGACAGGTTGTGGTTGGTTCGGTTATAAAGATCTCCCTTTTTAAAATAAAGGGACCTATCAAAAATACGCGGATTGAACATCTTCTCCGGATCGATAATAGTGAAATCCTTATATTTTTCAACGGCATCTGCCGATTTGTTTAGGGTGTCACCTGCTAATGTGAAGTTCGGGTAAATGACAATATCATTAATCGTATATATTTTTTTGGCCTGTTCCGGCGTTTCCTCCTTAACTTTTACGATAAGATCTACTTCGTGCTTGCCTACAGTACTATCAACCTGGATCAGGATAAAATCAGCATTGAAAAAATAATATCCTTTTTCTTTTAACCGGGTGTCAATCCTTTCCCGTTCTTCTTTAATGACATCCAGGTCGTAACCCCTGCCTTTGCGCAACCGGCTTCCTCGCTTTGTGGCAGCAACAGCACTGTCAATGGCGGTAGAATCGGTAGGAAAGGTTACGGATTTTATTTTGTAGCGCACATTCGGGTGTACGGTATAATCGGCTGTTGCCCTTTTGTTTTTGGCAGTAGAGTCGGCTTCCGTCCGGGCTTTGAAATAGCCTTTGTTTTCCACATAATTCTGCAATATACTGGCGTTATATTCCAAATCGACCTTACTGAATAGTACAGGAGGTTCGCCTACTTTGGTACGCAGCCAGTGACGGAATCCTTTATCTTTGGTAGGTTCCCCGGCGAGATTGTAAAAGTAGAGTTTGGGTTTTAATCCCAATATAGCGCGATTGGGCTTTGGCCGCAATAGTGCTTCAAGATCGGCTTTCATTGTCTTTTTATCGCTTTTGGAAAGCAGGGAATCTTCAATTTTTACCTTACCACCAACATACAACAATTCACCTTCCGGCAAATACTTGGTGTTGCTACAGGCTGATAAAAACAGCGTAACTAAAAAGAGTACTATATATCTATTTTGAATCATTTTTTTCTTTTTTGGTTGCGGCATTTTTTTCTTTATCCTTTTTCTCTTTTTCTTTAATTTCTTTGTCTTTTTGAGAGCGGTGGAACAGTTCCCGGAATTTGTTGTAGTCCATTGTGATGATAAAAGCAACACCCGTTTCCACGACCTGGCCCTGTAGGGCAACCTGGTATTGGTTTTTGCGGTAGGCGCGTACCATGTAGCGGCCGTCTTTGGTCAGTTGGTAATCTGCGGAAATATCACCCGCAATATTATTGGCTTCCCGGTTTTCCTGATCCGGCCCTTCAAGTCCGAAATTGCTTCCGATCGTTACTTTCAATCGGTCATTGAGTAATTTTTTGGATACTGCAACATTAAGGTCGGTCCTGTTCTCCCGTTGTCCGGTAGTATAGTCATCGGTGGATTCCAGGTCAAAGTTTACTTCTACGCCCTGGATCAAATCTCCGGCAAGGTTATTCAGCTGTTGGGAAAGTATTTTGCTGACACTCTGGCGGGCGATGGATTCTGCACCAACCGATCCGGCTTCACTTGCAAATGGATTTTCGCCCACGAAACGATTCAGGAGCAATAAGGCAAAAACCTGTTTGTTCATCTCAGAAGGCTGGTTCCGGATCTGATCCAGTTTGGCTTTTGAAAGTGAGATGACATCGGCTGAGACATTGTAATTCCCATCCGGAATCTGGATATCAAAAGAGATTTGGGGTTTTAAAAGTTCGCCCTGCATCATCAGCTTCGTCTGGAAAGGAATTTTTTGTTTATAGGTATTCCGTACGGCAGGAGCCACACTCCCAAGCTGGTCATCCACCAGGTCAATAGGAGCCGTTTCGATTTCATAAATTGCCGTAATATTGATATTGGCCGACATCGGTTCTCCTGTCCATAAAATGTAGCTGCCTTTTTCGATATCAAATTTTCGCTTGATAAAGTTGAAAGACATCTTGTAAGCACCTTCCGTAAATTCATAACGACCGGTCAGGCTGGTTTTTCCGGAAGGGTCAATTCCACCATTCAGTTCGGCTTCCCCTTTTAATTTCAGGAAATCGCCATTGCCTTTATCAATGACAAGGTTTAGTTCCGCTTCTTTGACGATGGCGATATTTACGGAAACATTCATTCCTGTAAGTTTGCTTTTGCTGACAGATTCATCAGCAATGATCATTTTCTTCAACTGGGGATTGTCCTGATCGATGAACTCAACGATACCTTCACGATCGGCAATGGAAGGATCCGATTGCGGCATGACAACGGTCAGTTTGGTACCCTCATTGATTTTAATATTTCCATCGACAACAGGGCTCTCTAAGGTTCCTTTGATATTAAGATGTGTATCCAGGTACAATTCACCATAATAAAGGTCATTGTCTTTTTCGGTAGAGTTCATGGCACGGAAATTATCGGCATCCACTTTCATATCAAAACCAAAATCGCGATAGGTTGTCGTATTGATGCGGCCATTTACGGCTAACACATTGTCTTCTTCATCTTTAAGGGAGAAATTATTAAATACGATCCCGCTTGGGGTAAATGCAATCGATTCATTCATGTCTTTAAACACAGAATTCAGTTGTTGGACACGGAATCCGATAGCATTGAATTTCAGGTCTCCAATTACTTTAGGCTGATCTGCCGTACCGTCAACTTTAAACTGGCCGGAAAGGAATCCGGTGCTCTCCGTGATAGCGCCCATAGTAAATCCCTGTATGCTTTTCAGGTTCAGGCGTTGCATGTCTAAATTCATGTCGAAACTGCTATTGTCAGTACGGTATGTACCGTCCAGGTTCACCTGGTTTTCCTGTCCTGTAATTTGTACCGCTGCCCTGAATGTATTGGCGATTTCATTATCTACTTTTATTTCCAGATTCCCAATAGTATCGGTTTTAAAGCTCAGGTCGGTGATTTTTAAGTCTGAGGTAAATACCGGAGTTTTGGAGAGATCCCTTACCAATACATTCCCATTGATCACTCCACCAACCAGTAAAGTGTCTTTTTGGATCATACTGGTAATAGTTTCAATTTTGAAATCGGTAAAATCGACAGCAAGCGGCGCATTAGGGGCATCGGATTCCGATTGGATTTTCAACATATTCCCATCATGGCGAAGTTCGAAATCATTAGCATGGATTCCGTTTTTCCCAAGGCGGATACTGTTTTCAGGTGCGATATTCCAGGTTTCATAATTCAAAACCAATCCTTGTGGATCCAGGCTTATTTCAGTATCCCCGTTTTCGGCTTTTAGTTTTCCCTCTACGAGGTAATGTTCTTTGTCTTTGGCATCGCGTACCTGCAATTTATAGGCTACCGTATTTTCTTTTACCGTTCCGGTTATGCTGGTATATGGCAAATTGATTTGTGAGCTCTGGATATCATCAATCACCAGGCTGTAGTTTAAGGCGTCATCTTCAGTACGGAGTGCAATTATGCCATTCGTAATGGTATTAGCACCATAAATAACCTTTGGAATGGTACCGTTTAAAACGATACTGTCATTCACACTATTGTAGCGCCCGTTGATGGTGATTGGGTCAAGTCTTTTGATTTCCGGAACCAATGCAAGTAAAGCAGGATCATTTTTAACTTTCATGTTAAAAGCGAAATGCTGAGGCTCGATTTTTTTAGGAGGTATACCGGGATTGGTATTGTAATATTTGGCAATCGATTGTTGTAATGCAGTTGCCAGCTGGGTTAATTTATATTTCCCAACAACATCGGCATCTATAAACTGTGATTTTAATTTAATCGTATTCGTATCAGCAGTTGCTGTGGCTACTAGATGAATCGTATCCAGAATGAATTGCTCTTTCGCATTGGCAATAATAAAATTATCTAAGCTGATGGTACCATTCAGGAAGTCAGGATTGGCATCCTGGATATCCGCATTCAGTTTACCGCTCACGCGTAGGGGATCTTTACTGAGGTTGATTTTATTCAGGTCTGCCATTTCGATAGCGAGATCTGCTTTAACCGAAGGATATTTTTTATTGAAGTCTCCGCTGGCGACCAGTTTAAAATCAAGATTTGGGTCATTCATTCCGGCTTCAGCATTGAAAAGGCCATTTTTGATGGTACCTTTCAGTGCCAGGTTACGGTAGGTATACCGGTTGTAATCGGCTTTAATCAGTAGCCCGTTTAAAGTAGCACTGGCTGTTTTCGGATCAAGTCCGGTACCCTTTACAGTGGCTTTAAGGCTTATTTTTCCAATAGAATCATTTTTCAGCAACCGGCCTACATTAAAGTTGGTCAGTTCCACATTCGCATCATAACGTTCTCTTTTTTTCTTCCTTTGATCGAACAGGGCTTTGATACGTGCATTTCCAAAACTGCTTACCAGATTGAGATTGGTATTGAAATTGGTAATTCCCCCCTTAAAGGTACCGGTCAGTTTCAACTGGGAAGGCAGCTGGATATTGGACGGTATCGTTCCTTTGGGCACAAAGAGATTAATATCTTTTGCTGTGGACTGGAAATTCTTGATGTTCAGGTCAAAATAGGCTTTATTCACGTCGGGTAATCCGGTGATCCTGCCGCTGGCTGCAATAATAGTACTTCCAATACCACTGATTTCAAGATTTGGAATAGTTAAATCATTTACTTTACCCGAAACTTTACTATTGATATGCAGTATGGCATTCGGATTGCTCAGGAAAGGATTTGTTTTTGATAATGTCGGGACAAAAAGCAGGATGTCTTTAAATCCAATTTGACTGCCGTTGATGTTAGCATTGATTGCAAGTTCACCAAGATTTTTACTGATGGAAGCAATAGAGGGATAGCCTACACTGATCTCATCTTTCACTAAGGTCTGCGGGGTTTTTAGGTACAGATTTTTAAGATAAGCATTTTTACTGCCATAATAAAAGTCAGTCCGTAAGGCTTCGATATCCAATCCACTGTGGTCTTTTGCTGTAAGTTTTGTAAGCTTCCCGGAAATAACATCCGAGCTGTATTTTATTTTGGAAGCCCTTAGGTTAATACCGCTTAAATCTAAGTGTTTATAGTCGATTCCGGCTTTGGCTTTGGCGGCGTTCTCATCGTCAAAACGAAAGTCAATATCTTTAAAAGCAATTTTATTCAGGTTTACTTTCCAGTTCGGTCCGGTTGCTGCCAGGGTATCCGGCGTTTGAACCGTAATCTTCTTATCCAGTTTGCCCAATGTAAGTCCACCCCTGATAGTACTGAATTCAATTTTTTCCAGGTCTATCTGTTGCTTTTTCAGGTCAATATGATTGAATTCCAGGAATAGTTTTTTCAGGGTAATCCCCGAATTCAGTTTGGTTCCCGCATTGTCATAGGCAATATCAATATTGGACAAGTTGATTTTATCCAGCCTTAGTTTAAGGTCCGGGCTTTGCACAGCATCATCAGCAACTTCAACAGTATTTTGTGCGATTTCCTGGATCAGAGCGCCTTGGTTTAGTTTTAACTTAAGGCCATCGAGTGTGATTTTAGGAATCTCAAAATCCATTTTGTCCAGGTCAAAATTTCGGATCCGGGTATCAAAATGGGTCAGGGTAACATTCAGGTCGTTTTTGGTTATTGCATCATCAAATGTAACACGGATGTTATCCAGGGTTACTTTACCAATGGAGAATTTCATCGGTTTCGAATCCTTTTTAGGTTCATCAGCAGAAGCAAAAGCTTTGATGATGTAATCAAAATTAAAAACAGAATCCTTATCCCGTTTTACATTGGCAACAATACCTTTGAGATCAATTGAGTTGATTTCAACCTCATTGCTTATCAGTTTAAAAAGACTGATATCGACTGCCAGTTTCTCACCGGCCAGTAAAGTATCTTTTTGCTGGCTTTCAAAATAAACGCCTTCGAGTATGATTTTTTTAGGAAGCCCGATTTCTATTTTTCCAATAGAAACAGGCGTATGGATTTTTCCTTCAATATAATTGACCGCTTTATCTTTGACATAATTTTGTACTGCTGGAATTTGGATCAGGATGACGGTCAGTAAAAAGAGGCCAACAATTGATCCTATGGTCCAAAGAACAATTTTTAAAACGATGCGTGTAACTTTTTTCAAGATGGGAACAGTTTAAATTCTTAGTGATATACAGCAGCAATTCCGGCTGAAAAATAAGATTTTCAAAGATGTGGAATATTTCAAAACCGGCTATTATACAATTTTACGCGAATGTTGTAATATTATCAGATGCCCGTTTAACACTTAAAATTAATAATAAATTTCTTTAGAAATCATTTTCAGATCGTATTTACGGATAAAAAACTGAAAATCAGTTAAAAAATTATAATCATAGTTGCTGATTTGGGACTAAATACAGCGCTATACTCCAAAGATACAGGAATCTTCGTAAAATGCAGCATTTATTTCCGAACAGCTATTTTATTTACAATTCATAAAATACAACCTTATCCCAGCGTGGAAAGAGCAACTTTTTGTAAAAGACCGGCTTTTATTTCCTGAAGTTTTGAATGATTGGAACCTGTATTGTATAAAAAGCAAAAACGCCGGATATATACCCGGTGTTTTGCAATTATGATTAAAAAATTGATTAATAGCTTTTTAGCGACATGATGAAAGTAAATTCTTTTTCGTCCAGTATACGGATGAGTTGTGTTTTGTCTACTACTACAAAGTAGCGCATTTCATCGGTGGCATTCGTATAAATGTATAGGTGGGATTTCATCTGTTCTTCCGTCAGGTCTTTTTTGACGAAATTATAAATCGATTTTTTCAGTTCCATTGTCATATCGGTGTCATCATTATGGAAAAGGGCCTCGATTACGAGTTTGCTTTCTTCCGTCCCTAAGAGTCGGAAAGTAGTGTCGGTTGCCCAGTTTGTTTTTTTGTGCAATTGCTGCTTGATCATATAGGGAAGGACAAGCTCGATCAGGTCACGCTTGATCTTAAAATAGAAATCTTCATAATGTTCCGATACTTTAGTGTAAGGAATTCCACGTACAGAGCCAAAAATAGAGTTTTTGACAATTATTTTTTCAACCTTGATTTTATTGTAGTTGTTGTCTTCCTTAATATCGCGTTGTACTTCAAAATAAAAGCCTGTGCCATCGAAGTCTTGTTCAAGTTGTTGTATTACGTCGTTTAAAAATTCCATAGTAGCGGTGGTTTTGTAGGTTTATGATCTAAAATTACAATTTTGATTTTTTAAATGAGAGCATTTTAATATGATTTTTTGATTTTATCGCTGCTAACACAATAATAATGTTGCATTGGAAGTTTTAGGATTTAGGAGACGTGCTTTTAACGATTTATTAACTAAAGGGTATGTGTCAAACGATAAATTTGTGATCTTAATCTTTTGAGTATGAATGATAAATTTCTTAATCTTTATCTTGCGGAGGACGACCTGGACGATAGCCTCTTCTTCGAAGAAATTTTAAATGAGCAACCAACTCCCATTCAACTTACTATTGCACAGAATGGTGAAGAGCTGATGCAGCTGTTAGGAAAGGCTCCTGTTTTGCCGGATATTGTATTCCTGGATTTGAATATGCCTCTTAAAAATGGTTTTGAGTGTGTGAATGAGATACTTGCCAATGAAAAGCTCAAAGACATTAAAGTAATTGTTTTCTCTACTTTTTTCTCACCGGCAGTACTGGATAATCTCTACGATAGCGGAGCAGACTATTGTATCCAGAAGCCCTCCAGTTTTTCAGAATTCAGCCGGATTATTTCGTATGCCATACAACTGGCCAGGGCTTCAGAGACCCAGCCAGGTAGGGATAAATTTGTTTTGGATCGGTATGCCGTTTAGGAAGTAAATTTTAGGGTTTCAGCCGTACGTAGACGTGCTTGATCCTTTTGCCATCCAATTCGCGCTCATCAATTTCCAGAAAGTCACTCATTGATTTCAATAGGGGAGTCAATTTTGAAAAGCCATAACTTCTCGGATCAAAATCGGGTTTCTTTTTTACGATAAGATTTCCAACATCCCCCAAAAATGCCCAGCCATCATCATCGGCAATATCTTCAATACTGGCTTCAATCAGGTGTATGGTTTCAATATCCACTTTTTGCTGTGGTGGTTTCTCTTCTTTTTTCTTGATTCCGGTAATGGTATTGGTTTTGGCAGGTTCTTTCTTCTTAGCACCTTCAATTACTTCAATATAGACGAAAAGGTCACAGGCTACAATAAAAGGATTGGGTGTTTTTTTCTCTCCGATACCAATCACTTTCATTCCGGATTCCCGGAGGCGTATTGCCAGTCGTGTAAAATCACTATCACTGGATACAATACAAAAGCCATCCACTTTTTCGGAATATAAGATGTCCATTGCATCAATAATCATAGCAGAATCAGAAGAGTTCTTGCCATACGTATAACTGTATTGTTGTATAGGGGTAATGGCATGTTCGAGCAATACGCTTTTCCAGCCTTTGTCGTGTAATGTGGTCCAGTCACCATAGATACGCTTGGTGGTAGGGGTTCCGTATTTAGCGATTTCCTGCATCATTCCTTTGACATTGCTAAAAGGGACATTGTCAGCGTCAATAAGCACAGCTAATTTCAGATCTTGTTTACTCAGATTCATATTTTTAGGTTTATAGTATTTCAAAGATAGTGTATTTACCCTGTTTTAAAAATCTTTAAAGTACAATTCCATAAGAATACCCGGTTGGAAATCAGCCTAAAATCAATCCTTAAATAATTATGATACCAATGAATAAATAATTATTTTTGCACCGTTTTTAACGACATTCATTTTTACATTTATATTATGGTAAAAGATTTATTTGAAAGAATACAAAATAATAAAGGTCCGTTAGGAAAATGGGCTTCTCAGGCAGAAGGATATTATGTTTTTCCAAAACTGGAAGGACCGCTTTCTAACCGAATGATGTTTCACGGAAAAGAAGTCATCAACTGGAGTATCAATGATTACCTTGGACTTGCAAACCATCCTGAAGTACGCGCTGTCGATGCTCAGGCTGCTGCAGAATATGGTGCTGCCTATCCGATGGGAGCCCGGATGATGTCTGGACATACTACGTTACACGAGCAATTGCAAAATGAACTGGCTGAATTTGTACAAAAGGAAGCGGCTTATCTGTTGAATTTCGGCTATCAGGGAATGGTATCTGTTATTGATGCTTTGGTAACCAAAAATGATATTATCGTTTATGATGTGGATGCACATGCCTGTATTATTGATGGGGTAAGGCTTCACATGGGAAAACGTTTTACATACAAACATAACGATATTGAAAGTATCGAAAAAAACCTGGACCGTGCTACTAAAATGGCCGAAACTACCGGTGGTGGGATATTATTGATCACAGAAGGTGTTTTTGGAATGCGCGGGCAGCAAGGTAAGCTGAAGGAGATTGTAGCTATGAAAGCAAAATACAACTTCAGGTTATTGGTAGATGATGCACACGGTTTTGGTACACTGGGTAAAACCGGGGCCGGAGCGGGTGAGGAGCAGGGCGTTCAGGATCAGATTGACGTTTACTTCTCCACTTTTGCGAAATCTATGGCCAGTATTGGTGCTTTTATCGCAGCTGACAAAGATATTATTGACTTCCTGAAATACAACCTGCGTTCCCAAATGTTCGCCAAAGCATTACCGTCGCTTTTAGTGGCTGGTGCATTGAAACGTCTGGATATGTTGCGTACCATGCCGGAACTGAAAGCAAAGTTATGGGAAAATGTAAACGCATTACAAAATGGACTGAGAGAAAAAGGATTCAATATTGGGGATACCAATACCTGTGTAACTCCGGTTTACCTGGAAGGAAGTGTGCCGGTAGCGATGATGCTGGTAAATGACCTGAGAGAAAATTACAATGTTTTCTTATCCATCGTAATTTATCCTGTAATCCCAAAAGGGATTATCTTATTGCGAATGATTCCAACAGCAACACATACCTTAGAAGATATCAACCAGACCTTGGTTGCTTTTGAAAATATCAGGGAAAAATTAGAAAACGGAACCTATGCCAAATGGGCCGAAGAACGTACTGTAGACGTAAGCGAAGAGCGTTAATTTTTCTTGTTTTAACGTTAGAAAGCCATTCAATATCGGAATGGCTTTTTCGTTTCGATAGTTTTTTGTTTTTAATTAACAAAATTCCACATCGAATCCAGTAACTTTATAGTCTAACCCTAAAATGATGATTATGAAAAAGAATATTTTACTTTTTGGAATGCTTTATGCTTTTTTGGTTTCCTGTGGTGATAAAAAATCAGGGGATACAATGAATGGGCAGGATGAAACTACTGTAACACCAACACCGGAGGCACCACTGACCGTTACGGAGTGTTATGAAATGATCAAGAATAAAGATACCATACAAATGACCTTAAAAGTAACCAATGGTATTGCCCAGGGGGAATTGATATACAAATTAAACGAAAAGGATAGCAATACCGGGACTTTTACCGGAACAATGGAAAAAGATACCTTACGGGCGGAATATTCGTTTCAATCGGAAGGGATGATGTCCATCCGCGAAGTGGCTTTTGTACGCAATACGGAACGTGATACCGTCTTTGTCGAAGGTTTTGGGGAAGTTACCATGAAGGGGGATACCCAGCATTTCAAAAATCCCAAGCAATTGAAATTTGATAAGAACAGCATCGTGCTCAAGCGCGGTAAGTGTTATTAAAACAAAAAAAGAGCGGCTTTTCAATTGAAAAGCCGCTCTTTTAGAATATAAGGTATTCCTAAATCGTTTTGCGATAGGTCTTTCTTCTTTTATTAGTAACCGGACTGAAATTTTTCCATAAATTATGGATGGCATTATTTTCTTCCAGCTCGGGCGTACGCACACAGCTGATGATGCCTCTTTCTTTAAAGGTATGATAGTATTCATTAAAGATCAGGGCTGTTATTCCTTTATTCTGGTATTCCGGAGCAATACCAATCAGGTAAAATACCACTTCCTTACTGTGTTTTTTGGCCTTGAGCAGGTGGTAAAAACCAAAGGGGAAAAGTTTTCCGTTGGCTTTTTTAAGCGCTTCCGAAAAAGAAGGCATCACGATGCTGAACCCGATTAGTTTTCCGTCTTTATCCAAAACAAATTTAATGTATTCCGGATTGATCAGGCTGATGTATTTCTTCTTGAAATAGGCTTTCTGTACTTCGTTTATAGCGACAAACGAGGAGAGGTTGGCATAACTGTTATTGAACACGTCAAACATCTCATCCACATACGGCATAATGTCTTTAGTCTTGGTAAAACCCAGTGCTTTCAGTTGGTATCTTTTGGTGATAAGGTCGTTAGCTTTCAGGAAGAAATCCCGATTGGCGACCACGTTGGCAAACGGGAATATATTTTCCTGGTATTCTTTTTCCTGTACAAAACCCAATTGTTCAAAATGATCTTTATAATAGGAGTAATTGTACCAGGTGATCATGGTGCCCATCTGGTCAAAACCTTCTGTAAGTACGCCCACTTTATCCAGATTGGAAAATCCCATTGGGCCTTCGGTATACTCTAAGTTATTTTTCCGGCCCAGTTCGTATACTTTTTCCAATAAGGCTTTGGTCACTTCGATATCATCGATAACATCAAACCAGCCAAAACGGACTTTCTTTTTATGCTGGTTATTCACTTCATCCCAATTGATGATCGCTGCAATTTTACCCACAATCTTGTTATCGCGGTACGCAAGGTAAAAGTAAGCTTCTGCACTTTCAAAAGCGGGGTTTTTGGTTTTATCAAACCCTTCCAGCTCATCATTGATAATAGGCGGAATCCAGTACGGATTGCCTTTGTATAGTTCAAACGAAAACTTAATGAAGTCTTTCAGTTCCGCTTTCGTTTTAGCTTCTTTAATCGTAATCATAATTTTTAATTAGTCGTAGGTTCCCCTTCAATTTCGTCCACTCTTTTTTTCTTCTCTTCTTTCTCTTTCTTGGCCTTTTTATCACCTTTAGAATCTTTTCCGCTATCGATCAGGACGTCTTTGTAATTTTTATCAAAACGCCAGGAAATTCCAATTCCACCGTAAAATATCGATGGCGTATCTTTGATATTTTTACTGATAGAAGCATCAACCTGTATGTTTTCCTGGATCAGGTAGGCAGCACCGCCCCTGAAGATCCCGTCAGAATAAAAATCACTTTTATAGCCCTGCACTTCGAGGAAACCGGACCATTTTTCGTTAAATCCTCTGGTAACCGTCAATATACCGCCGTAGCTTGGGTAATCGGTTGAGATTTTATCGGCAATAATATTGGTGACCACTACCCAACGGCCAAAATGATTCTGGGTAATTACCATCACTTTCGGGCTGATGGAAGGATCCGTTGCAAAGGTATAAGGATTATCGCCAAATACAAGATTGGCTCCGGCATAAACGCCAACAGCAGGGATCAATTGTCTCCATTTGAAGCGGTGATTGGCTTTCCAACTGTAAATGTTTACTTTCTCTTCATAATTTTTGAAAGGGTCATACACCAGGTATTTAGCTCCGATAGTCGTACTCTTCAATCCACTTCGGTTGGTGGTTTGCAATGCGGTTGTATACTGATCGGCCTGGTATTGTAATTCTACTACAAATTCCAATTGTTCTTTGAAAGCACCATAGCGTATGGCCAACTCCCCGCCAAATCCTTTTGCGTCATAATTCAGGATGTCATGATTTTCTGAAATTCCGTAAATGCCTCCTTCTGCCTGGAAAACGGTCTTCCCAACAGAAAAAGCCGACATGGATTTTCCAGGTCGGTTGGAATTAATAGCATCCGTGAATTGTGCATAGTTTAAGCTTGTTGCCAGGAGCGAAAGCAACAGTAAGGTCGGTTTTAGTCTGGTCATATTTTTCAATTTACTTTGATGAAATAGAATATAAACCAAAAGTAACATATTTTATTATTTATTTAAGAGAGATAGTTTCAATTAAATACGACAATTTATTAAATTTGACAAAAATATATCCAGATCATGCAAGAAGCATCATTTACAGGTTTTATCAAAACATTATTTTACCTTGTAGTGTTTTATTATGTTTTTAAGTTTCTTTTTAGGCTCTTCGCACCTATTGTTTTGAGGAATATCGTTCAGAAAGCGGAAGCCAATTTTAAACAAAGCCAGCAACAACACTATACTTCCAACAATCAGAATACAACGACACAGGCACCTTCTTTTTCACGTCCAAAAGAAACTAAAAAAGTCGGGGAATATGTAGATTATGAAGAAATAGATTAAGTTTGCAGTATTGAACGCTTTCGTTTCGTCAGAAATGGAAGGCGTTTTTATGTTGTAACGAATTAAAATTTTTCTTCTTCTATGAAAGTACTAAACAAATTCTATCCGCATCTTTTATCGGTTGCAGGATTCCTTTTGATTGCATTGATTTATTTTTATCCCGTACTTCAGGGAAAAGAAATGTTACAATCTGACATCCAGCAGTATACCGGGATGGCAAAAGAACAGAATGATTTTCGTAAAGAAGAAAAAACCGAGCCTTACTGGACCAATTCTGCCTTCGGGGGGATGCCAACCTACCAGTTAGGAGCAAAATATCCACACAATTACATCAAAAGCATCGATGGGATTATCCGTTTTCTACCCCGTCCTGCGGATTACCTTTTCATTTATTTCCTTGGTTTTTATGGACTGTTACTCGTCCTGAAAGCCGATCCTTTAAAAGCATTTATCGGGGCACTGGCCTTTGGATTTTCCACCTACCTGATTGTTATCTTGGGGGTTGGTCACAATGCCAAAGCACATGCTATCGCCTATATACCACTGGTAGTTGCCGGGGTGATTATGGTATTCCAACGCCGGTATATTGCCGGGGGAATTCTCACCATGCTCGCGACTGCATTGGAAATCAATGCGAATCACTTCCAGATGACCTTGTACCTGCTGATTTTACTATTGGTGATCGGGATCTATTTTATGGTACAAATTATTAAGAATAAAGAATACAAAGTACTGCTGCCTATTGCAGGGACATTCCTCATTGCCCTGATCCTGGCTATTGGCGCAAATGCGACCAGCCTCATGGCCACAAAAGAATATGCTGATTTCAGTATCCGTAGTGACAGTGATCTTACCTACAGCCCTGACGGATCCAAAGCTACATCCACCAATGCCATGACCTATGACTATATAACAGAATACAGCTATGGCATAGCAGAATCATTAAACCTTATTGCACCACGTTTATTCGGAGGGGCAACACATGAAAAATTAGGTAAGGATTCCCATATGGTGGAATTTTTACAAACCCAGCCAATCTCGGAAGACCATTACATCTCCGAAGCCCAGGCAGTGGATTATGCTTCACAGGGCATGCCAACTTATTGGGGCGACCAGCCTATTGTTGCTGCACCGGCCTATATCGGGGCAGTGGTATTCTTCCTGTTTGTATTGGCAATGTTTGTTGAAAAACGAAAACTAAAATATGCTTTCCTTATCGGTGCCATCTTAACCCTGATGCTTTCCTGGGGTAAAAACTTTCCGGTACTAACCAACCTGTTTCTGGACTTTTTCCCAATGTATGATAAATTCAGGGCTGTGTCTTCCATCCAGGTGATTGTGGAACTTTGTATGCCTGTTCTGGCGATTATGGGATTGTATTCCTTTTTTAAATCGACTAAGGAAGAGCAATGGGATGGCCTTAAAAAATCTGGAATGGTGAGTTTGGGATTGATCGTATTGTTGTTCATTGCCAAATCACTCTTTAGCTTCTCAGGCGGTAATGATGCCTATTATATCCAAAATACAGGTCCGGATTTTGTCAATGCGTTGAAAGAAGACCGTAGGAGCATGTATACGTCAGACCTGCTGCGTTCCGGATTCCTGATCCTGGCTTCTGCAGGAATACTCTGGTGTTTTATCAAAGAAAAAGTATCCCATACTACTGCCGTAGTATTAGTGGGTATCCTGATGGTAGGGGATTTGGTGCTTATTGACAAAAACTATGTTGATAATAGCAGTTTCGTAAGTCCGGGTCAGGCAGAGCAGCCTTTTGAAGCTTCCCAGGCCGATTTATGGATCAAAAAAGATACTACAGATTACAGGGTTTTTGAAGTAAGCGGACTTTTAAACGGCCGAACCTCCTATTTCCACAAATCGATTGGTGGTTATAGTGCAGTACGCCCTAAGCGGATGCAGCAACTGTTTGATTACCAACTGGCCAATAATAATATTGAGGTACTGAATATGCTCAATGTAAAATATATCATCCAGAAAAATGAAAAAGGGCAGGATATCCCTGTTCCTAATCCGGATGCCAATGGAAATGCATGGTTTGTAAAAAGCATCGAAACGGTTCAATCTGCCGATGCAGAAATGAAAGCACTGGATAGCCTGGATAGTAAAATAACTGCTATTGTAAATGAAAAAGAATTTGGCAGCCTGATCAAAGCCAAGAGCTTTACCGTAGACAGCAGTGCTACTATCAAGATGGTTCAGTACAAACCGAATTACCTGAAATACAGCAGTAACAATACCAACGATGGTTTGGCTGTTTTTTCAGAGATGTATTATAAAAAAGGATGGAATGTCACTATTGATGGTAAAGCAGCAGAACATTTCAGAGCCGATTATATTTTACGCGCCCTGAACATTCCGGCTGGAAAACATACTATTGAATTCAAATTTGAACCACAGGTAGTAAAAACCGGGAGCATGATTACGCTTTTTAGCTTTATCGGTATGCTTATCGCCATTGGTGGTGGTATTTATTATTCTGTCCGTAAAGACAAAAACAAAAAATCAGTAAACGAATAGGCAATGAAAAAAGTACTGATCATCTCTTATTATTGGCCGCCAGCAGGTGGTCCCGGCGTACAGCGATGGTTAAAATTTGCAAAATACCTGCCAGAGTCTGGGGTTGAGCCAATCGTCTATGTGCCTGAAAATCCTACCTATCCGATACTGGATGAGAAACTCATTGCAGAAGTACCGGAAGGACTGACACTACTGAAAAAAAAGATAACGGAGCCCTATAAATGGGCTTCGTTTTTTTCAAAAAATAAAACCAAATCATTCAGTTCGGGAATTATCCCGAAAAGCCGGAAACAATCCTTCCTGGAGAAATGCCTCCTGATGGTACGCGGGAATCTTTTTATTCCTGATGCGCGGGTATTGTGGGTAAAGCCCTCGGTGGCCTATCTCAAAGAGTATATCGCTGCCGAAGGAATTGATACGATCATCACAACGGGGCCACCACACAGCCTCCACCTGATTGGAATGGCTTTGAAAAGTGAACTGCAGTTGCGCTGGATTGCTGATTTCCGGGATCCCTGGACTACTATTGGTTATCATAAGGCCCTGCGGCTATCTGCCTATGCAGAACGAAAGCACAAAATGCGGGAAAGTAAAGTGTTGCGTACTGCTGATCATATTGTAGTGACCAGCAAAACCACCAAAGCGGAATTTGAAGCATTGACACCACAGCCCATCACGGTTATTACCAATGGTTATGATGTGGAACCTGTGGCAAAGCAAACCCTGGATGAGAAGTTCACGCTTGCGCATATTGGTTCTTTATTATCGGAACGGAATCCCCGCATTTTGTGGAAATGCCTGAAAGAGCTGATCAAGGAAAACCCGGATTTCAAGAAAGATTTCCAACTGAAGCTGATCGGGGCGGTGAGCCAGGAAGTATTGGATGCCATTGCCGAATTTCGCCTGGGCAAATATTTGAATACCATGGGATATGTGTCCCACCAGCGGGCGGTCGAAGAACAGCGAAAATCGCAGGTGCTATTGCTTATAGAGATCAATTCGGAAGAGACGAAAAGCATCATCCCGGGAAAATTATTTGAATATATGGTTTCCGAAAGGCCTATTATTGCCATGGGACCTGAAGATTCAGATTTTGAAGAAATTGTACGTACGACCAATACAGGTGTTTTTATCCGCTATAGCGATATGGATCTGCTAAAGGAGACACTGCTGAAATATTATAAGGACTACCAAAACAAAACCTTGCAATCCCACGCTGTAGGGCTGCAACACTATAGCAGGAAACAGCTTACGAAACAGCTGGCCGAACTCATCCTGAAATAAGGGCAAAAGAAAATCCCGCTGTGCACTGCTGCATAACGGGATTTTCACATCTAACCAAACCAACCAAAACTTTAACTAAATTATGAAAAACGTAATTTAATTGTACTGGTAATAATTCAATTAACGTGCCAAAACTGAATCACTAACGATCTAATTTAGAGGTGGTATAGTTAAATATTTACTAATTTCGACACTACAACGTTTTTTGTTGATAACAGTGCGTTGTATGCAATAACCCAATTGCAGTCCCTACAATTCATCCCCGAATTCTGACAACTCAGTCAATACTAATTTTTTTCCAGACGGATAGCTTCCATATTTGTACCTATAAAATGATACTCTTATGAAAGCAACCTTTACACTATTCTTTATATGCATGACCTACTGGCTACAGGCACAAACGACGCTATCCGGTAAAGTAGTGGATGAAAAGGGTTTACCCGTTTACGGAGCGAATGTTTTCCTGGAAGGTGCTTATGATGGGGCTACAACCGCTGAAAATGGAACTTTCGAATTTACCACCGAAGCCACCGGCCCCCAAACCCTGATCATTAGCTTCCTGGCTTACGAAACTTCCCGGGTATCCATTACGGTGGAAGAAGCTGCCAATATGACTTTAAAACTTAAAAGTGCTGTCAATACGCTGGATGCGGTGATGATTAATGCCGGCAGTTTTGAGGCGGGAGACAATGCACGGGTAAGCGCACTTAAACCTTTGGATATTGTGACCACTGCAGGTTCAGCGGGGAATATCATTGCGGCTTTACAGACTTTGCCGGGAAACCAGGTGGTAGGGGAAAGTGGAAAACTATTTGTGCGCGGTGGAGAAGCCGATGAAACGCAAACCTATATCGATGGTATTCGCGTGGCACAACCGTATGGGGCCAGTACCAATAACCTGCCAACGCGCGGGCGCTTTTCACCCTTCCTGTTTAATGGGATCACATTTACAACCGGTGGCTATTCTGCAGAGTATGGTGAAGCTTTATCCAGTGTATTATTACTCAATACCATTGATGAGCCGGTACAGGAGCAAACTGATATTTCGGTCATGTCCGTTGGAGCCGGGCTAAGCAAAACCAAAAAATGGGAGCAGAATTCGCTTACTTTTAATACTTCCTATATTGACCTGGCGCCCTATCAGGCAGTAATGCCACAAAATGCCGACTGGAACCGTGCATATCGTTCCTTCTCCGGGGAATCGGTATACCGCCATAAGACCGAAGCAGGGCTGTACAAACTCTATGCAGCTTTTGACCATGCCGATTTCGATATCAATCAGTTCAATGTGAACCAGGTCGAAAAAATGCGTGTGGATATGAACAATAACAATGTCTATGTCAATGGATCCTATAAAGGCTATTTTGGCAGTAACTGGTTATTGACTACCGGGCTCAGTTATGGATACAACCAAAATAAGATCGGGCTGGATGCCAACCGGGTGCAGAATGCGGAACACGCTTCCCATTTAAAATTCAAGCTCCGCAAAACCATCTCCGAACGTTTCAAACTGAATTTCGGTGCGGATTATTTTTATACTAATTTCTCGGAAGACTATACTGCATTTGCCAGTAACAGTTACCAAAGTGGCTACACCAGCAACATTATCGCAGCCTATACCGAAGCTGATGTTTTCTTTTCGAAAAAGTTAGCTGCCAAGATCGGATTCCGTACCTCTCAAAATGAGCTATTACAGGAATTTACAGTGTCTCCACGATTGTCCCTGGCTTACAAAACCGGGAAATACTCACAGTTTTCAACGGCTTACGGTACTTTCGTACAGGCTCCTAAAGCTGATTACCTGAAATACGCTTCTGATTTAACCAATGAGAAAACGCAGCATTATTTAGTAAACTATCAGTACAATGAGGGCGGAAAGACCTTTCGTGCCGAAGCCTATTATAAAAAGTACAACGACCTGGTACATTATGACACGCCAACAGTAGTATACAATTCGGTTTTCAGGACGAATGGAAGCGGTTATGCACAGGGGCTCGATCTGTTCTGGCGGGATAATAAAACGGTTAAGAATATGGATTATTGGATTTCCTATTCCTACATTGATACCAAGCGGGATTTCAGGAATTACCCAAAAGCGGTTATGCCGAATTTTGTGGCCCATCATAACTTTTCAGTCGTAGGGAAGTATTGGGTGGAAGGCTTAAAAAGCCAGTTTGGGGCGACCTATACCTTTAGCTCCGGCAGGCCGTACAATGACCCCAACACTACTGACTTTATGGCTTCGAAGACTAAGAGTTACAATAATCTGAGTCTGAGCTGTGCTTATTTATTATCGGCACAAAAGATTTTATATTTCTCCGTGAGCAATGTACTGGGATTGCAAAATGTATACGGGTATGATTATGCCACAGCACCCAATGCAGCGGGCGTATACAACAGGCAGGCGGTGGTTCCTACAGCAGACCGTTCCATATTCATCGGGTTCTTCTGGACAATCAGTGCTGATAAAAAAACAAACCAATTGGAGAACCTTTAATGAGCGGCTATCAATACTATTACAGTAATACAACCTGACCGGTTAGCCTACGACCGGCCATTTTCCATAATAGGCGACTAATTTATAATCGCCCTTTATTTTACCAAATACAAAACCAAAATAGCTTTCAGCTGCGGTACCACTTTCGGGAAACTGCCGATAGGCCTCATAAAGCGGCATTCCGGGATCTGTTATTTTTAGGAGTTCCCGATAATAAGGATCTTTGGTTTTGGCATCGATTTCGGTGAGGTCAACCAGCGGATAGTCCGGCAGAAGACGCAACACATCCGCAGTGAAAATTTCCGGATAGTATTTTTTAAAAGCTTCCGCTGTTATGGCGTCTGTAGGTAGCGTACTATCAGAAAGAGATGCTTTGGCGGTATAGAAAGGAAAATGGACTATTGCTTTCATGCCTTGGGCATTGAGGAGTTGTTTCTTGAAATTGGTAAAGCACTTTTTAATGTCTGTTTTGGGCGGAATCACATGTTTAGTAGTGGTCGAATTACTTTTGATCAGCGTCTGAAATGCTTTTGGATCGAGATTCATAAACGATAGCGTGAGGAGCATAGCGGTGGCAAGAGTGAAAAAGCTCATAAGTACTGGGGATAAGGTGAATGGGGCATATTAAATTTAGTAAATAGTTTTCAATCTGCATTTTTTTTGGATAAAGAATACCGGGTTTTGTGTAAAAAAATGTATGTTTGGTTTTTATACCACAGCAAAATGAAACTAAATTTTTACCAGATTGATGCTTTTACAGAATATATTTTCTCCGGCAATCCTGCCTGTGTAGTCCCTTTAGAGGAATGGCTGCCCGATGCAGTGCTTTTGAAAATTACGCAGGAGAATGCAGTCGCAGAAACGGCTTTTTTTGTCCCTGCAGGGGATAAGTTCCACTTGCGCTGGTTTACCCCGGAGATCGAAATGGATCTTTGCGGACATGCGACACTGGCAACGGCACATGTAATCACTACGATTTTAGGCTATTCCAAACCGGCAATAGTATTTACAACACTGAGCGGTGATCTTGAAGTTACTGTAGCGGAAGGATTGTACACGCTGGACTTCCCATCCCGAATGCCGGAAGCGGCGGTTTTACCAGAACTGATCGCACAGGCGTTGAGCATCCAGCCTTCCAAAGTTTTAAAATCCCGGGATTATGTCCTGGTGTATGATGACGAAGCCGATATCCGGGCGATACAAATAAACCGTAACCTGCTGGATCAGGTGAATCTTGATCCCGGCGGTATCGTTGTCACTGCCAAAGGCGCGCACAGTGATTTTGTGTCCCGCTTTTTTACACCCCAGGCCTCCATACTCGAAGACCCGGTTACCGGATCAGCCCATTGCTCCCTGATTCCCTATTGGGCAGCAGCGTTGGGTAAAAAAGAAATGACTGCTTTCCAGTTGTCCCAACGGGGCGGGCAACTGTTTTGTGTGGATGCTGGCGATCGTGTACGGATTAGTGGCCATGCGAAAACCTATGCGTCAGGAACCTGCTGGACCGAATAAGTACTGTTATTTTTGAAGGGTTCGCAACGCTTTCTTCACGATATAGGCTGTAGCTTTAGTAT
This sequence comes from Flavobacterium kingsejongi, assembly GCF_003076475.1. Taxonomy (NCBI): domain Bacteria; kingdom Pseudomonadati; phylum Bacteroidota; class Flavobacteriia; order Flavobacteriales; family Flavobacteriaceae; genus Flavobacterium; species Flavobacterium kingsejongi. Next base: position 2,688,534 of record NZ_CP020919.1, read on the forward strand.
CGCTTTCCGTTTTCCATTTTTGGCATAAGTCCCATACAAAATTAGGATTGGATTTGCTGGCGTCATTCAGCCAGTTGCCCACGCTGTCCTGCACATATTTTGATGGGTCAGATTGCAATGGTGTTATAATAGGCAGGGCCAATTCCGGGTTTTTTTTTAAGGCTTCAATATGGGCACTCCAAACGCCCCGTGGCCTTATCGCTTCACAGGCAAACCGCCTTATATTGGTATCGGTATGGGCGGTCCAGGTAGCGAGTAGGGCAATGCTTTCCGTCAATTGTGCCGTAATAGAAGGGCGGAGTGCCAACCAGCTGATTTCGCGTACACCAAAATGGGGATCTGCAGCAAAAGGCAGGATCTGCCTTAATTTTTCCCCAATATTCAGTTTCGGGTTGTGACCAATGCCATAGGCTGCCCAGCACCGGACCAAATCAGAAGGATGTGTGGCTATCGTTTCAAAAATCACCGTATCGTTATGCTGCTCCATCTGGGACCAAAGTGTGGTTCCTATAGCTTCATTGATGGTATTGACCGTTTGTTTTTTCAATTGTTTGATGCTTTCAAGTATAGGGACGAGGTAAGGTTCCCTCTTCAATTGGATCAGGAGGTGCTCCAATAATATTTCCTGATCCACCGCCAGCCATTCTACCAGGTTGGCTGTTGCTATAGTGCCACAGTTCAGTTGTGCCATGATGGCGGCTGGAATGTCCTTCGTTGATTTTGAGCCTTTGCGTTTTATAGGGATCATAAGTGTTCTTTTAAGTGTTCCGGTGCAATAATGCTGTTAGTATTTTGACTTGTGTATTGAGCGGCATCCTTTCTTTATTTTCAGTATTTTTACAAAGGTTTAAAAACGATTCCAGGTATACAATACCGCATATTTTTACCCCATAGTGGGGAATACATCACAATTATGAAAACAAAGGTACGCGCCATAGAAAATAAAATTTGCCCATTGGAAGTTGCCGTAAATACCATTAGTGGGAAATGGAAAATCCCCATAGTATGGCAAATCCATGAAGGTAAAAAACGGCCCAGCGAATTTTTGCGGGGTATTGCCAAAGTAGACAGGCGTGTCCTGAACCAGCAGCTTAAAGAGATGGAAGAGGATGGGTTATTAGTCAAAGAGGTATTTGCAGAACTGCCACCCCGGGTTGAATATACGCTTACCGCGCTGGGTGAAAAATTGGTAATGGCTTTGTGGCACCTGAACGACTGGGGCAAACTGGTTCTGGAACAGGAAAAAAAGGAATTAGATCCTGATATTGGAAAGTTGTAATAATGATTGAAAATTGTATAAGGCTTTCGGCTGGATTTTATAGGAAATTTATAGAAAAGAAAATAACCTATAAAATTGCACAAAATGGAAAATCAAAAAAGCATTGACGCATTAAACAAACTGATCGAAATTAACAATGACCGTGTTGAAGGATATGAGACTGCTGCAAAAGAAGCAGATTCAGCCGACCTGAAAAGCCTTTTCGCCTCATTGCAAACTACAAGCCAGAACAACCTCACAGAACTTCGTTCAGAAGTAACACGTTTGGGTGGTAAACCTGAAGAAGGAACGAGAGTTACCGGAAAATTCTTCAGAGCCTGGATGGATGTTAAAGCCGCCTTTACAGGAAATGACCGTAAAACGATCTTGAATTCTTGTGAGTTCGGAGAAGACAAAGCTTTGGAAACCTACGAAAACGTATTGGAAGAAAACCGTGGCGATTTAGCACCGGAACAATTGGCTTTGATTGCCAAACAACAAGCCAGCCTTACTACAGATCACGATAGAGTGAAAGCTTTAAGAGATGCTGCATAAGCTGTAAGACAAGATAGGAAAGGCCCCGTCAGAAAATGACGGGGCCTTTTTTATTTACTACTTTTCAGTAATTATCAAACGATTTTAAACCCATTATTCCGGTACGGATTCAATTGCTCGTCATTGCCGGGCAAATCGGTGATCAGGATGGAAATAGCTTCCAGACCACATACTTTAAAGGGTTCGGTACTGTTTAATTTTTCAATATTCCCTAACACTATGGTTTGTTTTGCAGCATTCAGCATGGCCTGTTTTGTAGCAGCTTCCTCCGCAAAGGCAGCTGTAACACCAAATTGTTGCTGGATGGCACAGGCGCCGAGAAAATAAATATCAGCAATATAGTTCCCAATCTCTTCACAGGTTTTGGCCCCTAAATTAGTTTCGGTGTCCCGGTTATACGCACCACCCAATAGGATGAGCTCGATATTTTTAAACCGGGCAAGCACAGGAATCAGTGCCATATTATTGGTAACGATCCTAAATTTAGCATCCACCGGAAGGTGGGCTGCAATGGTACAGTTGGTCGTTCCGCCATCCATAAATACCGTCATACCACTTTTTATAAATTGCTGCGCTTTTAATGCGATCACCTGTTTGCCTTCCGAAAGATGTGAGGTCCGATCCTGGAAATTCAGTGGATTCTTCGATAATAGTATTGCGCCGCCCCGCACTTTGGAAAGCATACCGTTGTGGTGGAGGAAATCAATATCCCTTAGAATGGTGTCTTCGGAAACCTTAAGGTCGGTCGCCAGTGTTTCATAGGTGACCTTTTCCTTTTCTTTCAGGGCTTCCAGTATATGATCAAAACGTTCTTCTTTTAGCATAAGCGTCGTAAATAAAGGGTAAAGATAAAAATAACCTGGTTTTAGAAAGTCATTTTAGGCAGTATAAAAACTAAGGATGCTTTTATTTTGATACCGCCCCGTTTTTAAGGCCATACGCGATAGCGACTGTCAGTAATAAGGCCGCGCTAAAACCCAATGCGATTGGTAAGGAAAACAGGTGGGCGATGTAGCCCAACAGTGCCGGGCCTGCCAGTTGTCCTGCGTACCCCATCGTGGTAATGGCCGGAACAGCAATAGCGGCAGATACATTTTTGAGTCTTCCGCCTTCGCTTAAAAATACCGGAACGATGTTCGCACCTCCAATACCCAAAAGGGCAAATCCCAGTAATGCAGTCCCTACCCAGGGCGTGGTTACCGCCAGCAGTAACCCAACTGCTGCAATACTCCCCCCGGCAATAACTACTGTCCGTCCGGAATAATGGGATACAATCTTATCTCCAACGAGGCGCATGATGGCCATGGCAATAGAGAAGGTGGCATACCCCATTCCCGCAAATTCTTCGGTAACACCCCGGTTTTCATGCAGGAAGATCGCACTCCAGTCCAGCATGGCCCCTTCGGATAAGAAGGCAGCAAAACTGAGGAGCCCCAGGAATACTACACTGCCTCGGAGCCAGGAGAATGCAGTGGTTTTTTCGCTTGTAGCGCTGGTTGAAAAATCACGCATTGCTGCTCTTTCTGTCGCTGCATCAAAGAGTGAACTATATTGTGAAAAGACAATCAGTAGGAGCAGTCCTGCAATGCTCAGTGCGGCAGCCAGTGGGGAAAGTCCTGTTTTCATTAGGAACCCCAAACCCAGTGCCCCCAAAAGGCCCCCCACGCTAAAGAGCCCGTGGAAGGATGACATGATCGGTTTCCCGTAACGGTTTTGTACCTGAACCCCGTGTGCAATCATCGCTACATCCACCGTTCCCACAGCAGCACCAAAAAGGAACAATACGAGCCCCATTGATAGTGCCGTATGCATCATTAGAAGAAGGGGTAATAGCAGTGCCATTAGTATAGTAGCATACAGGATAACGATACGGTTTCCCACTTTATGTGCTAAGTAGCCGCTCACAGGCATCATCATAATCGCTCCTGCTCCCAGTAGCAGTAATAATAAGCCCAGGCTGGCATCGTCGAGTTGTAATCTTGCTTTGGCATAAGGAACCATAGGTGCCCAACTGGAAATACCCAGTCCACACACGAGAAACATTGCTTTTGTGGCTCTTTTAGCCTTTACTATTGAATCAGTCATTCGGATGAAAATAAAATTATTTTGCAAATTTATGCAAATTTGTATAAATACGCATTATTTGTTTTGCGATTTTACTACTGATTTAGGAGTAAGACATGCTTTAGTTAGGGTTACTGCCAATAGAAAAAGCCCCATAGCATACACTATGGGGCTTATGGAATTCTTATTTTAGTACGATTATAGCGTAGCCATATCAATGACGAAACGGTAACGAACATCACCTTTCACCATACGTTCATAGGCAGATTGAATATCTTTCATATCAATCATTTCTATTTCCGATACAATATTGTTTTCGGCACAGAAGTCCAGCATTTCCTGAGTTTCAGCAATACCACCGATACCGGAACCTGCAAGGCTTTTTCGGCCTCCTAATAGACTAAAGGCAGCAATTTCAGCGGGTTTTGGTGGTACACCTACACAGATGTGAACCCCATTGGTACGCAATAATGACAGGTACATATTGAAATCGTGCTCCGCAGAAACGGTATCTAATATAAAATCAAAAGTTCCTTTGGCAGCATTCACCTGTGCTTCATCTGTGGTCACTACAAAATGATGCGCACCTAATTTTTTAGCATCGGCTTCTTTTTTCGGAGAAGTACTCAATACAGTAACTTCAGCGCCAAATGCCACACCAAATTTAACGGCCATGTGCCCCAATCCACCCAGTCCTAATACGGCTAATTTATGGCCTTTGCCCACTTTCCAGTGGCGTAATGGAGAGTAGGTAGTAATTCCGGCACATAATAATGGTGCTACGGCAGCCAGGTTCAGTTTATCCGAAACATGTAATACAAATTCTTCACGAACAACGATAGTATTGGAATACCCACCATACGTTGGCGTTTTTCCGTCACGCTCAAAACCATTGTAGGTTGGCGTATTGCCTTCCAGGCAATATTGTTCTAAGTCTTGTTTGCAATTTTCACACACCTGGCAGGAATCCACCATACAGCCTGTACCGGCAAGGTCGCCTACTTTAAAGTTTTTGACATGATCGCCCACTTTTACCACGCGCCCTACGATTTCGTGTCCGGGTACCATTGGGAATATTCCCGGGAACCAATCATTTTTGATCTGGTGCAGGTCGGAGTGGCATACACCGCAATACAATATATCAAACTGAACATCATGAGGGCCTACTTCACGGCGTTCAAAATTCCATGGAGCCAAATCTGTTTCAGGGCTTTGCGCCGCATATCCTTTTGTTGGTATCATATTCTTATAGTTAATTAAATTATTACGTAAAAATAAATAAGTCCACTACCAATAAGTTGCAAAAATCAAACAATAAATTGCAATTTTCAAACGGACATGGCACTTCCGGTTTTCGATTCCAGACTAAAGTTATTAAAAATGCAGGCTAAAAATACATGGAGCTGCAAAAAAGACAATGCTATTTTTAAAAAACGGAACGGAATCAGGGACGGAAACGTTTATTTATTACGAATAACAGCTGTATCGTGTAACCAACAGCCTCTTTTCCTGCTCTAACCTTTTATGAAAACAAACTTCCTCATTTCCGCATTTTGTGTAGCCTGGTGTAGTATAACACCCGTATGCGCACAGCAGTCATCGGCCGATAAGGCACAAGCTGCACTCTTTCAGGAGCTTCAGCAAAAAGACAGCCTCCTTTTTGATTTTATTTTCAACAGCTGTGCTATCAATAAGCTCCAGACGGTCCTCTCTAAGGATTTTGTCATGCTCTACGACAATGGCCTTAAGGATTCTACCACACCGCAATCCTATGATTCCTACATTGCCAACATAATGAAAGGATGTGACAAAAAGCGTAAAAATGAAGGGACGTCGATGCGACGGGAAGTGGTCAAAGGATCACTGCAGGTTTTTAATGTCACCCAGGATATAGCGGTACAAACCGGGGTGCAGCGTTTTTTTACAGTGTCTAAAGAAGGCACGGCAACGCTGGTTGAAGAATCAAAGTTCTTACGGAACTGGCAGCAGAAAAAAGGAGAATGGAAGATGATTACCGAAACCGATTTCAAGATCGACCACAATCCCCAGGGCGTATCAGACCGTTATGTACCCGACGCTTATGTACCGGCATCTGAAGCACTGTACAACACGGTAGTCGAACTGGACAGCCTTTATTTTGATACCTACAACAACTGCAAGATGGATAAGATGGCAGCATTAACGGCAGACGATATTGAGTTTTATCATGACGGGGGTGGACTCACTACTTCAAAAAAAGATTTGATAGCTTCGATCCAGAAAAACATTTGTGGTAAAGTCACCCGCATCCTGTCTCCAAACAGTATTGAAGTATATGAAATACCCGGTTATGGCGCGGTTGAGGTGGGCTACCATAGCTTCCGGAATAGTAGCGAACCCGGAGAAAGCCATCCCAGCAAGTTTATAACACTCTGGCGTTTTAAAGACAAACAATGGCAAATGGCCCGTGTGGTAAGCCTCCATTAAACCTAAAGTTTTCCTTTTAAGAATAGTTACGGGAAGTAGTTTGTGTTCCCAAGAAGGATGCCCGCGATAGCATCGGCATAATAGCAGCTTCCGCGAGGTTCCAGCTCGTGGCGCCAATCAAAATCGGTGGCTATTGGAAATGGTTTTGCGTTCCCGAGCAGGATACTCTGAATAATGGCCGCTCCCGCGAGGTTCCAGCTCATGGCGCCAATCAAAATTGGTTACTATTGGAAATGGTTTGCGTTCCCAAGCATCATGCTCACGATAGTATTAAGTCCAAAAGACTTATTTACTTTTGTTGAGAATAAGTCTTTGGATCTCTTTTATGTATTCTTTATTTTTTGTTGCTAAAAAAAAGACTCCTGAAGCACCGTTGTAGCCATATATAGATTTAGCTCTACTACCATCATAATAGGAAATACTTTCAATATTTTCGCTATTTAATTTTGAAACCAATGGGCTATATTCAGGATTTTTATTTAAATCTAACAGTATCGTTTTTCCTTTTGCATACTGCAATGAAAATAAAATTTTTACAGCGCATATTTCTGCGGGTAAATTGTTTTGTGTTGCTCTCGCGAAACCACAAGGAATTGGTAATGGCACTTCAGAAGTATGATACATGCTATCTTTTTTTATTTTTTCTTGGATGAGTTGTAACTGTATTGCTTTTGAATTAGCATTTGTATATAATTTTTTCCATGCTGTATTCGGGCCTGTTAAAGCACAAGTGTCTACCACTTTTGTTTGTGCAGCACTACCGATAGCGTATAAAATCAATGCTGTATAAATACATTGTCGTATTCGATGAACTATATTTTGACTGTAGGATATTCTTTGCTTAACAAGCATATAGGAGAAAATTACCGGACTATTAGTATTGATGCGAACTACAAATAAGGGATTTTTATAATTCAATACCTAATTATTTTTGGCTCATACGAATCTAATATTTTGTAATTGACCAAATACATGCTCTCACAATACATTTGGTTATTGCTTAAAATTGGCTGAAATTTGCCTTTAGTATTACTGAAACGCAGATTATAACCGGATTCTATCATGCAGTTAGCTCCTTCATTCCCGTTGCAAAGTATTGTCAGGCATTATTTGATTCTTTCAAATGAGGCTGGCGCGCATCTGGATTTCCGGATGTTTTCGGACGGGAGCCCTGGGATTGTCTTTCACCGCAAAAAACCTTTGCTACAGCAAAACGAAACCGAGCAGCATACACGACAACCGGAATCGTTTGCCTACGGACAGATCACGCTCTTTACCACTTTATCGGCTACTGCTGCTGTAGACATGCTCATTGTCGTTTTACAGCCCGGTGCTGTATTCCGGTTGTTTGGAATTCCGGCTTTCGAGCTCAACGACCTGACAGTACCTTTTACAGTCCTTACCGGAAATGCCGGGCATGTGCTGATGGAGCAGGTACAACAGCAGTCGGATAGTATAGCAGCGATCAAAGCTATTGAAGCATTTCTTTTAAGCCGTTTGCATCAGGATACCTACGATGGGCAGTTGATCGACACGACTTTACAACAGATATACACCGAAAAAGGGCAAAGTACGGTAGCCACGCTACTCAAGGCTATTCCGGTTACTGAAAGGCAGTTGGAGCGCAAATTCCGGCAGCATATCGGGTTGAGTCCTAAGAAGTTTGCCGATATTATACGTTTTCAGCATTTCCTTAAAAACCTACGGCAATGTGCCGCTACGGTAAGCCTTTCCGAACTCAGTTTTACCTCCGGGTATTACGACCAGTCGCACCTGAACAACAGCTTCAAAAAATTCACGGGGCTAACGCCAGGGCAATATCAGGCAGATGTACAGCAGCTGGCGGTGAACTTCCTATTGCTCCGCTAAATCATTTTGTCGGTTTTTTCCAATTTTAAAAATAGATTTTTGGTCAACTTCGCAGTTCAATTACTAAGCGGAATGACATGAAAAATTTAAAAGTAGCTACGGCACAATTTGAAAACCGGAATAATGACAAAGTCTATAACCTGAGTTGCATCGAAACGTTATCCCGGGATGCGGCAGCTGCGGGAGCCGATGTGATCCTTTTTCACGAATGTTCTGTTACAGGGTATACTTTTGCCCGTCACCTGAGCCGCGAGGCACTGTTGGAGGTGGCAGAGTTTATTCCCGATGGGCCAAGTGTCCAGGCATTGATTGCGATTGCGGCCAAATACCAGATTACCATTTTAGCCGGATTATTTGAAAAAGACACCGATGGAAAACTCTATAAAGCCCATGTCTGTGTAGATCAAACCGGGCTCCTGGGCAAGCATCGCAAGCTACATCCCTTCATCCATCCCAATATTTTACCGGGAAATAGCTATACCGTCTTTGAGATCCAGGGCTGGAAATGTGGGATACTGATATGTTATGATACTAATATTATTGAAAATGTCCGGGCTACGGTTTTACTCGGTGCCCAGATTATATTCATGCCCCATGTTACGATGTGTACGCCTTCGACCAGGCCCGGTGCCGGATTTGTCGATCCCGGATTGTGGCTGGACAAAGTGGCGAATGCCGTACAGGTGCGTGCGGAATTTGATGGGCCCAAAGGCAGGGAATGGCTGATGAAGTGGCTGCCGGCGCGGGCGTATGACAATGCGATCTATGCCATTTTTGCCAATCCGATAGGAATGGACGACGACCAACTCAAAAATGGCTGCTCGATGATCCTCGATCCGTATGGGAATATTATTGCCGAATGCCGGGAATTGGAAGACGCCTTTACGATGGCCGAACTGGAACCTGAAAATTTAGTACATGCCGGAGGATATCGGTACAAGGCTGCCCGGAGGCCGGAGTTGTATGGAGACATTATCGGCGCGCCACATGAAAGTGTGCAAAAGGTGGTATGGTTAACATAACCCGTAGGTCTGTTGCACTGCAACAGACTTACGGGTTATTCCGCGGTCAGGTACATGTCAAATGTGGCTCCTTCGTTGGGAATTCCGGTGGCGGTAATAATACCATTGTGGTTGCCTACAATCTTTTTGACAATGGCCAGGCCGATGCCTGTACCTTCATAGGCGGTTCTTTCGTGGAGGCGTTGGAACAATTCAAATATTTTGGTGCTATATTGCTGCTCAAAGCCAATCCCATTATCGGAAACCCTGATATGGCAATATTTTTTATCCGGCACTAATCCTATATTCGGAGCGTCGTAACCCTGGATGATAGTGCTTCCTATGGTAATGACCAAGGGGCGTTCCGGTGCCGAAAATTTGATGGCATTTGTAATCAGGTTATAAAATAACTGGTGGATCTGGAAAGGGATCACGTGGCAATCACACATGGAATCGGCAATTATCGTTACATCACTTTCCTGCAATCCTTCTTCCTGCAGGTCTTTTTTGACTTGCAGCAAGGTCTGGCTGAGGTTGGTTAATTCAAACTTACGGTCTGCGGTACTGGTACGCGAATAGGACAGGAGGTCATCAATGAGGGACTGCATGCGGTGTGCGGCATTCTGCATGCGTTTAAAAAAGTCCTTTCCGTTATCCGACAGGTTTTTCAATTCCCGCTCCATGATCATACTCGAAAAGAACTGTATTTTCCGTAGTGGTTCCTGCAGGTCATGGCTGGTGATATAGGCAAATGATTTGAGTTCCTCATTCATCTTTTGCAGCGAGGCATTGTTTTCTGTCAGTTTTTTGGTCCGTTCCCGTACTTCTTTTTCTAAGGTTTCGGTGATCGCTTTTTCCTGAAACAACTGTTTTTTGCCCGTCCGGATGGTTTCGATAGCATCCAGGTGAAAGGAGATCAGTTCTGCAAACAGGTTGAACATTTCCAGGATGGCGGTACTGCTTAAATCATGTGGCTTGGGATCAATTGCACAAAGGGTTCCAAAGAAAGCACCACTCTTGCGGTATACCGGAACCGAAATATAACTTTGAAGCCCATATTTCAGCGGAGTGTGATGATTCTGGTACAAGGCATCTTCATTGACATTATCAATCACAACCGCTTGGCGGGATTCCCGGATTTCGTGGCATATCGTGGTTTCTACTTCCAACTCATCGCCGGGTTTTAGGCCAAAGCCTATGGTATCATTCACACTGCACGTAATCCAACGGGTTTCAGTTACCCGCGCCAGGGCAGCAAAGCCCATACCGGTATTTTTACAAATTACATCCAATAAAGAAGATATAATCGGGATTTGCCCTACATCAGCAATATCTTCGGCAAAATCCATATCAACGATCATATAGTATATTTTATCTGGTCTTAAATGTAACCTTTATAAACGTAGCAAAGTTAAGAATTTGTAACTAAGAATTATCGGAAAATTTAAAAGACAATGAGTAAAAGGTAAAAGGGGAGAAGTGAGCCGTAAAAGGTTAGCAGTAAGAGTAAAAGGGATAAGGGAGCAGTAAGAGGGATCAGTAAAAAGTAAAAAGTAAAAAGTAAAAAGTAAAAAGTAAAAAGTAAAAAGTAATAAGTAAAAAGAGAGCGGGAAGAAATAAGCGATTAAAGGCTCATGCAGGTGATGGGCTTAAAAATAAGATTGGAGCGGCTGGTATTTTTTAACATTTAGCCGTAAAAACCGATGGAAGATAGGAGAAGCAGGCTCCTGTTTTTATAAACGGAATCATGCCTGCAGTCTTATTGTAGCTGGATTTTGACGTGTTGATATTTAGTTATTTATGGGATGCTACACTTTTGCAAAAGCTCCTCTAAAGTTAAAAACCCTAATGTAACATTTTTGTGACTTATAGGGGTAGACCCTAAGGGAATGCGGGTAGTACCTTTGTCACGATGGAATTGGTTGTTCCATCACCGGTATCATCCCTTACAGAAACAACATTGCTATGAAAAAGAATATCCTTTATGTTATGACCCTGTTATTGCTCAGTAGCCTGGTGGTGCGCAGTGGGAACATGCTGCATATTGATTTCCTGATGCGTATGGACCGGCAGATTAAATTGAAGGTTGCTGATTTTTTTGCGCCTTCCATATCATTAACCAAAACTGATGCTACACGTTCCGGAGCCGGGACGATTAATGCAGCGGTTAGGGGACAAGAATATAACGCTACCATCGTTTTTGAATATTGGAATACCACTACTCCGCAACAGGTGGTAACGACTACAATGCCTATCACCGGCCTTGAAAAAGGGACGTATAGCGTAAGGGCTACCATGACGGGTGAGGTAGTAGAGCAGGCCGAAGCAATCATTACGATTGCCAACTACGATCAGCCCGTACAACTTTCTGAAATATAGCGATTGCCTTACGGGGCAATGTGATTTTATATACATCGCTTAAAGTCCTGCGATTCCTTTTTTGATTTAACTACTGCAGTTGCGTATTTATGGTCATAAACTGCAAAGGATTAGGATTTTGGCTGTTCTATCCGGTTTTTTGGGTACAATTATACCTTCAAATGCGATAAGTATTGCCACGCCTTCTACGTCTCTTGTCACGTTCTCTTTGCTTCTTGTCACGTTGCCTACAGTTCCGGTCGCGTTATCTAAGAATAAGGGTTCTTGGGCCATAGTATAGGAGGAAAGCGGGATGTTGTTCGTATAAAATTTTTAGGGGAATGGGCTGCAACTACGATACAAATGCCTAAAAAGACTATTTTAGCTCCCTAACTCTTTATAGCCCTAAAAATGATATCCTACAAAAATTGTGGTACCCTGCTGTTGCTGCTGGCACTAAGCCTTAGCGCCCATGCACAACAAACTAAAAAGGCAGCCAAAAAAGCGGTCCAACCTCAAACTACAATTACAATTGCACATTCCGATAGCCTGTATGAGGAAATTTTTAAAGCCGATAGCCTGCTGTTTCAAGCTTTTAATACTTGTGATACGGTTACTTACAAAAAATATTTTACCGAAGACCTGGAATTTTACCATGACCTGGGTGGCCTGACGGTAGGGCTGGATAACGAACTAAAATCGATACACGAAATGTGTGCACGGGGCAACCATATCCGTAGGGAGCTGGTCAAAAGCAGCCTTGAAGTCTATCCCCTAAAGAATTTTGGTGCGGTCGAAATAGGCGTACATAATTTTTACCATACCAATCCGGGTGATACCGAAAAGCCAAGCGGAACCTATAAGTTTGTACAGGTCTGGCAGAAAAAAGACGGCCAATGGAAAATTACCCGGATCATCAGCTACGGGCATGATAGTATGAAAAATGATTAACCAGAAGTTGTAGCCAAGCATATCCCTACAGGCTGTCCCTAAGCAGGATAGTGTTATAGGTTGTTATCGCTGCTGCTTTAATTGCTAATGACAAGAAGATGTTTAAACGAATAATTGTATTGCTGCTTTGCCTGTTTTCGGTACAGGCTTTCTGCCAATCGGAATTGGAGGGGATTAAGAAAGAAGTGAAAAACCTGCAAGGAACTCTTGCTGTAGGGAACTATTGGGACTATATTTATACCAGTGACCAGCAAAATAATGGGGAGGGTACTGTTCTTCATGATCCCAAAGTAGATGTGCTCAATCTATACCGGGTTACACTGATGATCGATAGGTTTGGTTATCCTACGATGGCAGCGTATAACTATCCGATTAATATGGTACCCTGGCTGGTGTGGACTCATTGCCCGGCTACCGCATTAAAACAATATACATTTCCTATCATTTTAAAAGGGAAGGAACTCGGGCAGCTTCCGGAAGGTTTCTTTCCCAATTATTTCGTGGGCGGATTCCTGCTGAATGCTTACGGGCAGGATATGGAATTCGACCAAAGTTTTGGCGAAGGCACCGCATCCATCATTGCGACTGCACTACAGCATTTTGAAAAGACCGCTGGGAAAATAGATTCCCAAAAGGTAGCAGCAAAAGCAACAGCTTATCTCGTAGAATCCCAATTATCCATTCAAAAAGAATTAGGACAGTGGCGTATGGTCCAATTGGATAATACGACCTATTTTAAAATAGTACAACTCCAAAACAACAATTGGTACCTGAGCATTAAGGGGGAGCATACCGAACCGGTATTGCATCGGGTACTACCGGATTTAAAACGAATGCAGTTTAAACCTTCGGAGGGCTTTGGCCTGTTTTATTTTGAAATTACAGGAGCAAAACTACAACTTTGCAATGCCCAGGGGAAGGTGATCAAAACCTCGTTATAGGAACAACCGGAATATCAGGAATAGTTTGCTGTAATTTATTTTTGTCAAGTATATTTTCGGCTCCCGCGAGCCTCTGGTTCGTGGTGGTAATCCAGGGATTGGTTTATCGTTCACGAACAGGAGGCATGCGACAGCAGAGGCAGGAACAGCTTAAATCAAAATGCCGTATGCCTCACAGAATGCCTGTGTCACATATTCATTGGAACAATAGACATAGCCATTATCGCAAAATTGGGTTCCCCAACTGTTCCGAATAATAAAATGGTCGTTGGTATACCCTACAATGGCAATAGCATGAGCACCTCTTACGGTTTCTTTATCATAGACGTCAAACCTGTTTTCTGCAGGCCATGACCTCCATTGGTTATCGGTGTCCACCATGGCAATAACAGGGCCCTGGCTTGAAATCCACATACGCAGGTAATCCACATTGCAGTCGTCATTGTTAATCACCCGGTAATAGCCTTTAATTTTCATCTGCGATGCCAAATCAGAAAATTCCGGTGTTTTGAATTTTACATTAAATTCTTCCGTGTCCAGCGGAAAGTCTTTGAGATGTACCGCACCATATTTTCGCAATACATCCAAAGCCGCTTTTAGGCAGACACCCGTATGGATATCGGCAGAAGTGGTGGCTGCGTCATCATCGGTTTCCTTAGCTGCCATCCAGGTAAGCCATGATGAAAGTTGGTCTTCTTTGGCGATTTTGTTTTGTTTTACCAGGTGCCAACGCAGCAATCCATGTGTTGAAGCCCAACCTACGCAGGCTGAGGTATCGAGTTGGTCGCCAATTTCCCACCAATCTTCACGCAGATCAAAAGTGTGTGGAAAATTCATGTTTACTAATCCTTCGGCAATAGCCTTATCGAGTGTCCAGTCGTTCTCTTTATCAAAAGAGGGGACACAATTTAAAATTCTATCGGTAATGCGACCTCCTGCTGGCATAACTATTTAGTTTTAAGTGATTTATATATGATGAATTTGTAGGTACATTTAGGCTTAGCTATTTTTTATGATGGCTAATAGGGCACAATTATAGTGATTTAATTAATAATTATGATAAATTCCTATTCAATTTTTAAAATTCATAGCAATTATTTGGGTAATTGGTGTAAAGTTGTGAAAATTGATAATAAATATGGTGCTATTGGAAGTAGTTTGCGCGTCACGAGCAGAATGCTCACGACAGCGCTGATCTAATTTTATATCTGAAAATCATTAAGCATAAAAAAACCGTCTAAAATTACTTTTAGACGGCTCTTCAACATTTTTAAAGCCTACTACAATGGCTGCAAAGAGGTTTACCCCCTGTACCAGACTGTCGATTAGCGCTCTCGATGTTGTTTCCTTCCGTACAACTGGTGTTGTTGTGATGGACACTTTGTTTCACGCTGTGAAACGGGTTTGTTTTTGCCATAATTACTGTTTTAGATTAAGTAACAATAGTAAAACACTTACAGTAGTAATCTTTACGGTTTTCCTTTATACGGCATATTATTTTTTGGTGCTTCCGCGAGCATCCTGCTCGTGGCGACAATCCAAGGACGTTTGATGGCAATTGGCAAATGTTCTCCGGTTTTTATATCTTGCTGCTTTGAAATAGTATGACAAATGCGGAAAATTAAATTATACATTGCCATCTCTCTGGATGGTTATATCGCCCGTCCTGATGGCGATTTGGATTGGTTAACAACATTTCCCAATCCCGAAGTTTCGGATTATGGTTACCAGGAATTTTATGATACGATCGACACCATTATCATGGGCGGTAAAACCCATCGTACCATTGTCGCTATGGCTATTCCCTGGCCTTATGAGGATAAAACCTCCTATATCGTAAGCCGTCAGCAGGGCGGAAGTAGCACACAACAGATCCGGATTTTAAATGACAATCCCATTCAAGCCATCACCCAATTAAAAGAACAGGAGGGAAAGGCCATTTGGTTAGTAGGCGGAGGCGAATTAGTAGCACTGCTTTTAAACCATGACCTGATTGATTCGATGATTATTACGACCATCCCGACACTATTAGGCAGTGGGATTCCGCTATTCCCAACGCCTATTAAAGGTTCGGACTGGAATGTTGTCCATACCCAATCCTATACCAATGGCGTGATGACAACGGAATATGAGATTAGTAAAAAATAGTGCAGTATAGTTTAGTAACACAATACCCGGCTCCCGCGAGCATCCTGCTCGTGGCGACAATGCAATGATGTTGTTATTGGAAGTGGTTTACGAGGTCAAGGGCAGGATGCTCGCGACAGCGGGGGGGGGTATTCGATTTGTTGATAAGTTAATACGCTTAATTCTTCTTGCATAGTTCACTAAGTATATCTTAATGTCTTGAAATATAACAGTTATTATAATTTTTTTATTTTGTTTTAAAACAAAATATTTCACACTTATCAACATTATTATAGTATTTACTATCCTATATTTGTAAACGGTTTACAACATGTAGACATTGTACACATTGAAAAGAATGAATAAAAAAACCATCCCGTAGGATGGTTATAAAATAAACTAACGCTTGCGTTCTAAAATAAGATACAGCATAGCTAAAAATAAAGCATACTCCATTTAATAAGGGAATTATGTTAATACTTGAAAAACTTCTGATGGCAGTCAGGAGTTTTTCCCTTTGTACTCTACTGCATTTCTGCAACTTCAAAGGTGGACATGCTAACTTAGCCTGCATTGAAAGTTAAGAAATAATCTTAATTTTAATCTATGAAACAAGTCCGCAAAATTTACGACAAGGCTTTTAAGGAAAAAGCCGTTGAATTGAGTTATGATAGAACAAATGTATCAGAACTTGCCAGGGAGTTAGGAATAACAGCCCCCCAGCTTTATAAATGGCGTAAAGAACTCCAGGAATTTGGAGAAGGAAGTTTTCCTGGAAAAGGAAATTTAAAACTAACTCCCGAGCAAGAAAAAATCCATGAACTGGAGAAAAAACTCAAAGATGCAGAGTTAGAACGTGACATATTAAAAAAAGCAATCGGCATTTTTTCCAAGAACGGTCGATGATTTATAGTTTCATTAAAAACAATGAACAGCTATTCCCGATTGAAAAAATGTGCAGAGTTCTACAAGTAAGCAATGGAAGTTATTACCGATGGAAAAAACAAATAAATACTGCAAGACAGCAACTAAAAAGCGCCATAAAAAAACAGATAGCATTGATTTATTTTCAAACCAAGCAACGATACGGGAGTCCTAGAATAACATTAGAACTTCGAAGCATTGGTTATAAAATTTCAAGAGTTACAGTTGCAAAGTATATGAAAGAACTTGGCTTGCGAAGTAAATTAAGCAAGAAGTTTAAAGTAACAACCAACTCTAGTCACAATTATTTAGTTGTCGAAAATGTATTAAACAGAGAGTTTACTGTAAAAATGCCATCAAAGGTTTGGGTTTCAGATATTACATACATCCAAACTAAAGAGGGATTTGTATACCTGACCACTATTATGGATTTATACGACAGAAAAATTATAGGCTGGAGTTTGAGCAACGCAATGAGCACTGAGCAAACGACACTTGGAGCTTGGAAAATGGCAATTAAAAACCGAGATCTTAAAAATGGTTTGATTTTTCATTCCGACAGAGGTGTCCAATATGCCAGTAAAAAGTTTGTAAATGTTCTTGATTCCTATAAAAAAATAACTCGCAGTATGAGCCGTAAAGGAAATTGCTGGGATAATGCTGTAGCCGAAAGTTTCTTCAAATCTTTGAAAACGGAATTGATTTATGGCAACAAACTCATTTCTAAAGAACAAATGAAACTGGAAATCTTTGAATACATTGAAATTTGGTACAACAGAAAAAGAAGGCATTCTGCTTTAAATTATGCAACTATTGAAGAATTCAACAATCAAATTAATTACAAAAATGTAGCTTAACTTACTGTGCAATTTTTGTTTGCATATCCAAGCTATATTTTCTATATTTATAAAATCGTAATCACTACTGTTTAGCTTCATATCAATATGAATTAGATTTTAAGAACTTCATCTTTCCATAAAAAATACAGATTTTTGATGCTTCCATCACTAATTGTTGGACTATTACTCATGCCATGAGTATCTTTTATGACATTTATTGCTATTTGTGTAAAGTATTGTTCACCAGGAAAATCCCCAATATATCCTGATCCTGTATAGCTTTTAAGATCATTAATTTTTTGATTTATAGTTTTTTCATCGTTTCCCATTAGTTTGTTTTTTGATTAGATTAACTAATATAGTTAATTAAAGCATTGGCAATGAAGTTCTAATTCTATTATTTTGAATCTTAGTAAAGGTGATAAATAACATTATAGTCCACATACTGATTTAATTAATAATATGAATTTGGGATGTTACTATTGGAAGTAGTGTACGGGTCACGAGCAGGATGCTCGCGAAAGTATATAAGGATAGCTGGGCTATTAAAATTATTAAGTGACATCGTAAATTCATCCTTAAGATCTTTTCTAAACTGCTCTTTTAAATATTTTTTTTTGTTTTCTTCATTAATTGTTTGATAGCCAAGATTCATTTCTGTTATGATTTCGCTTTCCAAATGTTCGATGAATTTTTGCATACCACCTGGTTGCGGAACACTTGAAATATCATTCATTATAGGATTCGGTGAAAGAATAAAAAGATACATTTTATAATATAAATCTGCAACAGTATGTATTTTGACTTTTACCCCACCGATTTTATTTGAATTATTTAAATAGGCATTGGACAAAATTTTAAGCCTTAAAATTTTGTTGATTAGTACGTCTCTATCAACTGTTTTAATAAAAAGATCACGATATTTTTTTAGTTGTTCAATATCTGGAGGGAACGGATCGTCAACTTTTATACCTCGAATAATTTTTGGTATGTCCGTAAAGACATCAAATAGTGCTCTATAATAACCTTTCAAGTAATCTAAGATTTCTAATATCTCTTCTAACTTTCCTAACCTTAACTGCTTTTTTAAGTTGTGCTTCGTCATCAATATAGTAATAATTGAAATTACAATTGCAAAAGTTGAAAATGCGAATGTTAGTGCTTTATTCCAATCTATAAGCATAAAACTGTTTTTAAAGTAAATGTATATATAAAAATAGATGCAAAAAAGAGAATAGTTTTATTCTCGATAATGTTATTAGTAGTTTTCCATCAATATTTTTTTTGTGACAATACGGAAAGCCGTAAGGAAAAGTAAAGGTCAATTATTATCATTGCTTAATTAACTTAAAATAAAAATTATGACAAGTTTTAAAAAGAGTGATTTAAAGTACGAAAATCAGTATGTATGGAAACGCGATAGCGGTGATGGTCCATATATAGGAAAAATTGATAGGGATAGATTAGATCGAAATGAAGGATATGAAGTTTTATACTTTGCAAATTCTAATTTATCATCAACTTCGACAGTTCGAGATCTGCATAAATTCGAAGATTTAATCCGTGAACTTCCTTCCAGAGAAGTGATGAAGGAGAATATAATTAAATATATTAGAGACAATTGGTAACAATGAAACAACCAAAACGTAATCAACCAATTTCACTAAATTATTACAATATTTAACTAAAAACTAAAAACATGAAGTTTATTACATTTAGGTCAGAGAATCAAATAGAGTATACTATTAATACTTTACAAATAACACATATTTATAAAAATGATTTTGGAAATGGTACCATTGGATATGCAAACAAAAATTGCACAGTAAGTTAAGCTACATTTTTGTAATTAATTTGATTGTTGAATTCTTCAATAGTTGCATAATTTAAAGCAGAATGCCTTCTTTTTCTGTTGTACCAAATTTCAATGTATTCAAAGATTTCCAGTTTCATTTGTTCTTTAGAAATGAGTTTGTTGCCATAAATCAATTCCGTTTTCAAAGATTTGAAGAAACTTTCGGCTACAGCATTATCCCAGCAATTTCCTTTACGGCTCATACTGCGAGTTATTTTTTTATAGGAATCAAGAACATTTACAAACTTTTTACTGGCATATTGGACACCTCTGTCGGAATGAAAAATCAAACCATTTTTAAGATCTCGGTTTTTAATTGCCATTTTCCAAGCTCCAAGTGTCGTTTGCTCAGTGCTCATTGCGTTGCTCAAACTCCAGCCTATAATTTTTCTGTCGTATAAATCCATAATAGTGGTCAGGTATACAAATCCCTCTTTAGTTTGGATGTATGTAATATCTGAAACCCAAACCTTTGATGGCATTTTTACAGTAAACTCTCTGTTTAATACATTTTCGACAACTAAATAATTGTGACTAGAGTTGGTTGTTACTTTAAACTTCTTGCTTAATTTACTTCGCAAGCCAAGTTCTTTCATATACTTTGCAACTGTAACTCTTGAAATTTTATAACCAATGCTTCGAAGTTCTAATGTTATTCTAGGACTCCCGTATCGTTGCTTGGTTTGAAAATAAATCAATGCTATCTGTTTTTTTATGGCGCTTTTAGTTGCTGTCTTGCAGTATTTATTTGTTTTTTCCATCGGTAATAACTTCCATTGCTTACTTGTAGAACTCTGCACATTTTTTCAATCGGGAATAGCTGTTCATTGTTTTTAATGAAACTATAAATCATCGACCGTTCTTGGAAAAAATGCCGATTGCTTTTTTTAATATGTCACGTTCTAACTCTGCATCTTTGAGTTTTTTCTCCAGTTCATGGATTTTTTCTTGCTCGGGAGTTAGTTTTAAATTTCCTTTTCCAGGAAAACTTCCTTCTCCAAATTCCTGGAGTTCTTTACGCCATTTATAAAGCTGGGGGCTGTTATTCCTAACTCCCTGGCAAGTTCTGATACATTTGTTCTATCATAACTCAATTCAACGGCTTTTTCCTTAAAAGCCTTGTCGTAAATTTTGCGGACTTGTGGATATGCAAACAAAAATTGCACAGTAAGTTAAGCTACATTTTTGTAATTAATTTGATTGTTGAATTCTTCAATAGTTGCATAATTTAAAGCAGAATGCCTTCTTTTTCTGTTGTACCAAATTTCAATGTATTCAAAGATTTCCAGTTTCATTTGTTCTTTAGAAATGAGTTTGTTGCCATAAATCAATTCCGTTTTCAAAGATTTGAAGAAACTTTCGGCTACAGCATTATCCCAGCAATTTCCTTTACGGCTCATACTGCGAGTTATTTTTTTATAGGAATCAAGAACATTTACAAACTTTTTACTGGCATATTGGACACCTCTGTCGGAATGAAAAATCAAACCATTTTTAAGATCTCGGTTTTTAATTGCCATTTTCCAAGCTCCAAGTGTCGTTTGCTCAGTGCTCATTGCGTTGCTCAAACTCCAGCCTATAATTTTTCTGTCGTATAAATCCATAATAGTGGTCAGGTATACAAATCCCTCTTTAGTTTGGATGTATGTAATATCTGAAACCCAAACCTTTGATGGCATTTTTACAGTAAACTCTCTGTTTAATACATTTTCGACAACTAAATAATTGTGACTAGAGTTGGTTGTTACTTTAAACTTCTTGCTTAATTTACTTCGCAAGCCAAGTTCTTTCATATACTTTGCAACTGTAACTCTTGAAATTTTATAACCAATGCTTCGAAGTTCTAATGTTATTCTAGGACTCCCGTATCGTTGCTTGGTTTGAAAATAAATCAATGCTATCTGTTTTTTTATGGCGCTTTTTAGTTGCTGTCTTGCAGTATTTATTTGTTTTTTCCATCGGTAATAACTTCCATTGCTTACTTGTAGAACTCTGCACATTTTTTCAATCGGGAATAGCTGTTCATTGTTTTTAATGAAACTATAAATCATCGACCGTTCTTGGAAAAAATGCCGATTGCTTTTTTTAATATGTCACGTTCTAACTCTGCATCTTTGAGTTTTTTCTCCAGTTCATGGATTTTTTCTTGCTCGGGAGTTAGTTTTAAATTTCCTTTTCCAGGAAAACTTCCTTCTCCAAATTCCTGGAGTTCTTTACGCCATTTATAAAGCTGGGGGCTGTTATTCCTAACTCCCTGGCAAGTTCTGATACATTTGTTCTATCATAACTCAATTCAACGGCTTTTTCCTTAAAAGCCTTGTCGTAAATTTTGCGGACTTGTTTCATAGATTAAAATTAAGATTATTTCTTAACTTTCAATGCAGGCTAAGTTAGCATGTCCACATTGTAGGTTTAAGTTGTGGACTCAAACTAACTACTCTCTTGTCTATAAGAAATATTCTTACTATGATTGAGGAAGAACAATAATTATTTATTTAAGATATTTGTATATCATTTCTAATTTCAAATAGATAAATTAAAATTAGAACAAAAAAAAGCTCCCTTTACAATTTTGTAAAGGGAGCTTTTTGTATATATGATAAACTATAGAGTTTTATTTACCCAACATCTTTTCGAGGTAGCTATTTTTTTCTTTTTCGGCGGCTAAGAGGCGTTCGTAAAGGCTTTTGTTTTCTTCAAATACTTCTACGAGTTTGTCTAAAGGATTAAACGTGGTATACATACCTTGATTAAAACTATTTCCTTGACTGGAACTGTTATCGTAAAAGTTGTTGAAATTATTGATTGCGGCTTCATCCGAAAAATGGATGATAGCGTCTGGTGTTACCCCTAATACTTTTGCAATCTCTTTAAGTTTATCTTCGTCAATCATTTCACTGTTTTCAATAATGGAAACAGATTGTTGGCTGATGCCTAATGCAATGGCCAGTGCCTCCTGCTTCATACCTCTTAGTTCACGAACGCGGCTAATCTTGCGGCCAATGTGATTTTTTTCTTTTGCTGTACTCATAATTCAAAGATATTGATTTGGTTTCAAAAATAACGATGGTAAAATACAATTGAAATTAGTAGGATACTAAAAGATTAGTAGCGTACCACCGGTAATTGTGCTTTACTTGCAGGGGTATTACAAAAGTACATTTTTTGTAATAGCTTCCATCCCCCGGAAGAAAAAAATATCTACTACTATACGATTTTATCCCGCTTGGCGGGAAAGGCGGTACAATCATTTAAAACCTCAATCATATGGAAAGTAAAGCACACAAAAAAGAACAGGTGGTACGGAAGCTCATCGGGACCTACCTTACACAGGACCATAAGATGCCCACAACACCAGGGCATGTTATCGGCCAGTTTGAAACAGAAGGGCACCTGGAGTACCAACTCAAGATTTCGAGCCTGATTAAAGTCGCCCTGCTCGCCTTAGACAGCGATGCGAAAAGCCGGCCGGAGTATATGGACAATCCCGAGATTTATGTCTGCGATGTGTTGGATATTGTTCTGCAGCTGCTGGATTCCAACACGGCAGAATTTGCAGACCGGGTGCAGGAAGAGCTGGGCAGCCTGGATGTGACAGGATAATACGCAAAAATAGGGGATTGGGACGCTGGGGGCGGCTGGAGCGGAGGTTGGAGGAAGATGGAAGGATTATTTTTGCGGTTTTGGAACCTGCTAAGTCATTATTATAGAATTTATTAGAATAATTGCGAAATGCCATGCATAATAGGCAGCGTTTCTTAAATATGCTGAATGATAGAAAAAAGTATCTCAAAATCGTTTACCGTCCAACAGGACTACAGCGATTATAAAGGGGGTAAAAAGGGGAAAAGTACAATGAAATAAGGGGATTTGGTCATATTTATGGTGTTTTGAATTTTAATTTTTAACGAAATACTTTATATTTGCCGAAATTTAAACACAAAAAAAATGCAAGAGTTATTAGGTAAGATCAAAGCAGAAATTGAAACATTCAACCAGGAAGTGGAATTGAATATCGAAAAAGGAAATAAAGCTGCTGGAACAAGAGCACGTAAATCTGCTTTGGAATTGAGCAAATTATTCAAAGATTTCAGAAAATTATCTGTTGAAGAATCAAAAAAATAATTAAGTACGCCTGGCCTGCCAGGTTGGACTATTAAAAATCACCTTTCGGGGTGATTTTTTTTTGGTTCCAACAGTTCATCGCCCTAATATGACAATTCAGTCAGATAAAATTGTAAAGTAGGCAGTAGCATAGTAGTTTTGGAGTATCAAAATGAAACAACCTTAAAAAAATAAGATCATGGCTAAATTATTCCTACTACTTTCTGTGTTTATCTGCACTATTGTTACCGCTCAGACGCCTTACGAAAAAGGAATGACAAAAGCATTTGAGTTGTGGAAGGGCAATAACGCGACCGAAGCTTCGGCTGTATTTGAGCGTATTGGTGCTGCCGAAAAAACAAACTGGCTGCCGTATTATTATATTGCACTGGTCAACACGACCGAAGCTTTTAAAACGAAAGACAAGGAAAAGATTGCGGCACTATTGGCCAAAGCCCAGGAAGCCCAGGATACGGCTATGGGAATGTCGGAGAATAATGCAGAATTGCTGGTAATGCAGGCTATGATTCATACGGCCTGGATAGTGGCGGACCCGATGACTAACGGTATGCGTTTGTCCAATGCGGTCATGCAATTGTATGTAAAAGCAGAACAGTTAGCGCCCAACAATCCGCGGGTTGTCTTTGGGAAAGCGGAATTTGAATTGGGTGGGGCCAAATATTTTGGCGGGGATGTTAGTGCAATCTGTGCAAGGATCGAACAATCTATTGTGCTTTTTGGTACTTTTAAACCGGAAATGCCTTTTGCCCCGAGTTGGGGATTGGAACGCGCACAGGAAGCGGCAAAAGACTGCCGGAAGAAATAAGGAGTTGGCAAAGCAACAGTAACCCAATTAAAGAAGTGTCATGAGTGTATATGTACGGGAATTTATAAGAGCAGTGATTTGTGGGGTATTGGTTTTCCTAGGGATGTTGCTTTTTAGCTATGCTTTGGGGAGTCACGTCTACTGGAACGGGAGACTGGCCGAGGAATTCCTACGGACAGTGGTTTACACAACGACTATTTATTACGCGAATTTCCTGATATTTATCCTGCTCGATAGGATCTTTGCCCAAAACCGGTTCCAGGCCAAACGGATTATTATTGGTTTTTTATGCTCGGCTGTGGCTACGATAGTGATCCTGTTTACGGTGCATTTTATTGAAGAAGTACTCCTGAAACAAAAGGATGCAGCCGAATTCCTGAAAAATGAAACCCCTTCAGCCTACGCAGGATCGATTGTTGTCTTCCTGATCATCACCCTTTTTGTACATGCTTTTTACTTTTATAAAAAGCTGCAGGAGAATAAGGTAAAGGAGCAGAAGATCATAGCTACGACGGCTTCGGCACAGTTTGAAAGCCTAAAGAACCAGATCGATCCGCATTTCCTCTTTAACAGCCTGAACGTACTCACTTCCCTGATTGAAGAAAACCCGGATATGGCACAGAAATTCACGACTTCGCTTTCCAAAATCTACCGCTATGTGCTGGAACAAAAGGATAAGGAGCTGGTGGAGGTGAAGGAGGAACTGAATTTTGCTAAAACATATATGAACCTGCTCAAAATGCGCTTTGAAGAAAGTGTGTTTTATGAACTCCCGGAAAAGCTGAGCAATCCGGAGGCCAAAGTGGTTCCGTTATCGCTGCAGTTGCTGTTGGAAAATACGGTCAAGCACAATACGGCTACTTCCAGCAGGCCACTGCACATCCGGATTTTTGAACAGGATAATTACCTCGTCGTCCGTAATGATTACCAAAAGAAGGAAGTGCTGCAGGACCGCAAAGGCGTAGGATTGCAGAATATCGTAAACCGCTATGGCATCATTACCAGCCGTAAGGTAAAGATTGAGCAGGATGCGCAGTACTTCACGGTGTATTTACCATTATTAACCAAACAACTATCGATTATGGAACCGGATGCTATTGATCTCGAAGACAGTTATGAAAAAGCCCTGAAAAAGGTGGAGGACATTAAAGGATTCTATGGAAACCTGGTGAGTTATATCGTTATTATTACCGGGCTCTTCCTCCTTAACCTACAGACGAGTCCCGAGTACTTTTGGTTTTTATTCCCGGCATTGGGCTGGGGCTTTGGCCTGCTGATTCACGGCTTGAGTGTCTTTGGCCATTCGCTGCGGTTTTTGGGTAAGGACTGGGAGGAAAAGAAAATCAGGGAACTGATGAAAAAAGAGGAACAGCAAAAGTGGGACTAAGTAAAGCGGTAAGTACGGGAAATTCCGTAATTAAAAGACAAACAACACAAAATAGCATATCAAATGGAAATTAAGAACACTTTTGAAAACCAACGGTTGGAACGGGCCCGAAGACGGGTAAAGAAGATTGCAGGCTTTTACAGGCATCTGTTGATTTATATCCTCGTCAATCTGTTTTTGGTGACACTGGAATATTTCAGACTGGAAACCGGCGAATCCTTTTTTACTTTTAATACATTTTCCACTGCTTTTTTCTGGGGGATCGGACTCTTTTTTCACGCTTTCAATGTATTTGGGCCAAATCTATTTTTGGGTAGCGACTGGGAAGAACGCAAGATTCGCGAACTGATGAAAAAGGAAGAACAGCAAAAGTGGAGTTAAAACAAAGCATATTATGAAAAAGAAAGAAGCAGTATCGGGTAGCCCTTATGAAAGAGCCCGGAAAAAAGCCCGATCCATACGCCAGTTTTATATTACCCTTACCGTATATTGCCTTGTGATGTTGGTGCTCATTACCATCAACCTGCTCACGACTCCAGGGGAACTCTGGTTCCAGTATTCGGCTATTGGCTGGGGCTGTGGGATGATCTTTTATGCGATGCGGGTGTTTGATTACAACCCTTTCCTGTCCAAAGGATGGGAAGAGCGGAAGATTCAGGAATTGATGGCAAAAGACAAACACCTGCATAGCAAAGAAAATGGAGCGTAATGCAAAAACAAATTAGGTCTGTTGCAATGCAACAGACGTTCTAATTTTCCTGTTGCAATGCAACAGGCCTTATAATAAAAAGATATGACAACAATTATTATTGAAGACGAGAAACCCTCGGCACGGCTGCTGCAGCGGAAAATAGAAAAACACGGGCTTACGATATTGGGCATGCTGCATTCGGTAGAAGAATCCATTGCCTGGTTCCGGAGTAATCCGCATCCCGATTTGATTTTCCTGGACATCCAGTTATCGGACGGGCTATCGTTTGAAATATTTGATGCAATACCGATTAAAAGCGCTATTATCTTTACGACGGCTTATGATGAATATGCGTTAAAAGCCTTTAAGCTCAACAGCATCGATTACCTCCTGAAACCCATCGACGACGACGACCTGGAACAGGCAGTACAGAAGTTCCGGGAGCGGCAGCCCAAACCGGATGCTGCATTTGATTTTAATTACTTTCGTAAAATGCTGGGTGTTCCTGCACAAAATGACTATAAAAAACGTTTTACCATCAAAGTAGGGCAGCACCTGAAAGTGATTCCGGTTGAAGAAATAGAATGTTTTTACAGCGAAAATAAAGGTACATACATCCACACCACCGATAACCGGGATTACCTGATCGAACAGACGCTGGAACAGCTGGAAAACGAACTGGATCCTAAAAAATTTTACAGGGTGAGCCGGAAGTTTATCATTCCGCTACAGGCCATTAAAGAAATTGTGGTGTACAGCAATTCGAGGCTGAAGGTGCAGCTGCAAACCTATAAAGGGGATGAAGTAATTGTGAGCCGGGAACGCGTGAGCAGTTTCCGGGAATGGATAGGCTAAAAAAAAAACTGTTTCAAAAGCTATAAAAGCTTATGAAACAGTTTCCATCAAAATGAAAGTCGGATTTGTTTAGTGGGATTACTACTCCTTAGAGTTGTTATCTTTACTAAAGTCTTCCAGCGATTTGCCAAAATTATCCATATCACGATTGAATTCCTCCTTAAAGGATTTCCAATCTTTCTTGGTATCTTCTTTAAAGGCATTTAGCTTGGTTTTCATTTCATTATTTTTTAGTTCCAGCTTGTCTACGCTTTTCTGATATTCGGCTTTCATCTTTCCGTTCTGAGCAGCAATCTTCGCTTTTAGGGCGGCGATTTTCTCATCGTTTTTCTGGATTGTGATTAAGCTTTCTTTCTTATAAGCGTCATAGTTGGCTGAAACAGTATCTGTTTTGGCCTCGGCAACTTCTTGTTCCGCTTCCATTACATCAACTTTCTTTTGTTCCAGATTGTCTTCTGCTTTTTCTACTTTTGATTTATCGGTACATGACGTAAGCATGGTTACGGATAATAGTGCCAGTGCAGCGCAACTGTATAGTGATTTTTTCATAACCTGTGAACAGTATTTAATTAGAATGGATTAGTCAAATAAAGATTTGATTTCTTTTTCTGTTTTACCCAATTTTTGTTGGAGTTTTCCCCACATTTCGTCTTCTTTACCTTCTTCGTATAACAAATCGTCATCGGTAAGGTCAGCAAATTTCTGCTTTAGTTTTCCTTTAAACTCGTTCCAGTTTCCTTTAATTTCTTTTGAATTCGGCATAATATATAGTTTTAAAGATTAATATAATTTATATATACAAAGTTGACGAAATTAAAGCATGCGGCTGTTACACAATTTCCTGTTTTTGTTGCAGGATTATTTACGAATGATGGCTAAGGCCTTATCCAATACGGGATCTTTATGATTTTGAAGGTCGGAAACAGTAGGCTTTACTACCACATCCGGCACAATACCGATTTTTTGGGTTGGCGTTTTGTCCGGGTAAAAGATCCCGACACCGGAAAAAATGAGCTCACGTCCATCTGCCAGCAGGATTGGGGTTTTGTTTCCATCGGCTCCGGCAGTCTGGCTTCCCACAAAGGTTACGTCAGGTACTTTTTTAAAGATCATGGACCACATTTCCTGGACACTCTGCGTTTCTTCATTAATGAGCACATAGACTTTCCCGGTATAGGCATTTGGATTCTTTTTACCGATGTACTTGTAATCTTCACGGATGATAAAATCCTGGTAGCAGAATTTCCCCGGCTGGGTAAAATCTACTTTGGTACTAATCCCGAACCAGGCCGGTTCTGGCAACAGGAACCCTAATATTTTAAGCAATTGATAGT
The DNA here is from genome assembly GCF_003076475.1 of Flavobacterium kingsejongi. Taxonomy (NCBI): domain Bacteria; kingdom Pseudomonadati; phylum Bacteroidota; class Flavobacteriia; order Flavobacteriales; family Flavobacteriaceae; genus Flavobacterium; species Flavobacterium kingsejongi. Next base: position 2,716,939 of record NZ_CP020919.1, read on the forward strand.
TGTCGTTGTAATTTCGGAGATCAAAGATGATGGCTTTGGTATCTTTCATTACAGTGATCAGGCTATCGATATCCTGGGCTTGTAACATCCCAAAATCAATATAGCCAATCCCATCATCATAACGTTTGGAATAGACGATCTTTTGGGTGGCTTCATCCCTGTAGATAAGTGGATTGTCCGGAAGGCCATCTTCAAACCACACCTGGGAACTACGGTCGATACGCGCAATGGTTTTGTCAAAAGGCTTATTATTGACGTCGTATCCCTGGATGGTAAAGCTCCCTTCAGGGCCATAAAAAAGATATTTAAAGGCATCGCGTTCCTGTATTGCAGGATTGGAAGCTGAAAAGTATTTGGACATCCGGGCAATGATCCTGGTTACCGGTTCTTTATCGATGCTCACAATCACATCGCCATAGGCAATACCATAGGCCTTGCATTTTTCGGCATCGATAGGTTTGGTCACCACCATTTTATGTTCGGCCATGTGGAAGGTAAACGGTGCGCCATAGGTACCCAAAATAGAAGCATTAGGCCTTGGGTTGATTTCGGAATGGGTATCTTCCAGTGCTCCGGAGAATTCCATTACTACCTGGTCATAGCTTTTTTGATCGGTAGCCTGGCGGAACTTGGGAATGAATTCTAATAATACGGTATCCCATTTTTTGGAAATCACATATTTATATGGGGCAAAATATTCAATAGCATTCCAGGCCCGGAACAGGGTTAGCAAGCGGTAATTTTCTTCTAAAGCTTTTTCCTTGTATACTTTTTCTCTTTTCCCGTAGTAGCGGATATTGTCCTTGTCCTGGCTGTAGTAGGTACCCGGTGCGCTGGAAGCGGTGACGATCCCGTTCAGGAATTTCTTCTGGGTGTTGTCGAGGTTTTTATCGGTTTGAATCCAGCGGGTATCAAAGTTCCGGTTGTCGGGGTCATTGCAAACGTTTTTGGGTTCGGCCGGAATATTGCTGCTTTTGGACCGGGTATCCAAAAAGGCAATCCAGTTGGCAATGGTTTTTTTAGCCGGTTGTTGCTGTGCTAAGGCAGTAAGCAATAGCGAATCGGCATCGATCTTTCCGCGGGATACCAAAGGGTGATAGTATTTGATCAGTCCCCAGGTTTTAGCTATCGTTTGTAATTCTGTATCGGAAAGGGATTTTTTCTTTTGCGAGAAGCTGGCAGTGGTGCATATCAACAAAAAAAGTAGCAAGAGTCTGTTAGGGTTCATAGTAGTATTTTAGGGAATCGTAATTTTTGGCCTAAAATAATAAAAATAACCACAGCTTTGCTACTGATTTTATGAGAATATAGGAGGTATATCTTAAGGATGTGCCACCACCGGATTTTGCTGCCTGCTTTCGAGTATCAGGTAAAACTGTATCCCAAACAACAGGGAGGCAATGACCAAATGGGTAGTCTGGCTTCCAAAAGGGAAATCCAGGTAATACATAGCAATCCCCGAAACAATTTCAAGTACCAGCAGTACCAAAACCCAAACGGTTTTGGAGAAGCCCAGATTCAGTTTCCGGTTGCGCACCAGTATCGCCACGTTGATCAAAAAGACCAGCACAGAGAAGGTACGGTGGAAGTAGAATGCAACCAAAGGGTGTTCCAGCCATAAGGAAGTATTATAACCTACCAGTTTGATTTGCTCGTCGACAAACTGACGTACCTGAGTACCCAGGACTACCTGAATAAGTGTGAGTGCGAGCGAAATGATGAGCAGGTTTTTAAACAGGGCATCTTTAGGATAGGTATTCCCGGCTGGTTTGGCCAGTTTTAATATGTATAGGATGACGGCAACAATAACAAGTGCCATGACCATGTGAACGGTAATTTTAATCGGATTGAGCACGGAATAGACTACGGTAGCACCCAGCCAGGCCTGGAATCCCATCATAAAAACGGAAAGCCACGAGAGGAAAACAATCGCTTTTTTCTGTTTCCAGAATGAAAAGGAGGCGATTGCCATAGCAAATACCGCGATCCCGGCTACAGCACCACAAAGGCGGTTGATGTATTCGACCCAGGTATGCAGGGGATTGAAGATGGCATAATCGTGTTTGGTATAGCGTTCCCAGTGGGAAGCATCAAAGGTATCGGCTGTCGTAAAATGGTCTTTGGCCACCAGTAAAGTTTCGTCTTTAATAATAACCTGCCCTTTGTCAAATTCCCGATTGGGGAGCCAGGTGAGTTCGATCACATCGGTAGGCGGAATATAATACCCAAAACATTTTGGCCAGTCCGGGCATCCCATTCCGGAACCCGTCATGCGCACCAGTGCTCCGGCAACAATGACCAGGTATACCAGTACTAAAGCTGTTTTTGTAATGGAGGTAAAATATTTTTTCATAAAGCAATTCAGGTTTAGTTTTCGATTTTCAGGCCTAATTTAGCCGCCCGTTGCATCATATAGTCGTAGGCCGGCTGGTATTCGTTCGGAATTTCCCCTTCCAATATGGCTTCTTTGATAGCCTCTTTCAGGATTCCAATCTCCCGTGAGGGCTTGATGTTGAAGATGGCCATGATCTCTTCGCCACTGATAGGCGGCTGGAAATTGCGTACATGATCCCGCTCTTCGACTTCGACGATCTTCTGGCGAACGATTTTAAAGTTATTGTGGTATTTCTTGAATTTCGACGGATTCTTAGTCGTAATATCCGCTTCACACAAGGTCATGAGGTTCTCGATATCTTCCCCGGCGTCAAAAACGAGCCTGCGTACGGCAGAATCGGTTACGAGATCCTGGGACAGGACGATAGGGCGCGAACTCATGGAAACCATCTTTTGGACGAATTTCATCTTTTGGTTTAACGGCATGTGCAGCCTTTCAAACAGTTTTTTGACCATTTTGCCGCCTACGAACTCATGTCCGTGAAATGACCAGCCATTTTTAGGATGGTGCCTTTTGGTCGGTGCTTTACCAATGTCGTGCAGCAATGCCGCCCAACGGAGCCATACGTCATCAGTATTGGGTGCGATATTATCGACCACTTCCAGCGTATGGTAGAAATTGTCTTTATGGGTTTTGCCTTCGGCTTCATCCACGCCCTGGAGGTCGGTCAGTTCCGGCAACAGGATGTGCAGCAATTCCGTGCGGTGGAGCAACAGGAATCCTATAGAAGGTTTTGGCGTTTCCAGAATTTTATTCAGCTCATCGACGATGCGTTCACCGGAGATAATTTTAATCCGGTCTTTGTTCCTTTTGATGGATTCCAGGGATTCTTCATCAATGGTAAAGCCTAATTGAGTCGCAAAGCGAATTGCCCGCAACATGCGCAACGGATCATCGGAATAAGTGATGTCCGGATTAAGCGGCGTGCGAATGCGTTTGGATTTCAGGTCTTCAATACCGTCAAAAGGATCGAGTAGGGTACCATAATCGTGCTGGTTGAGTGAAATGGCCAGAGCATTGATGGTGAAATCCCTACGGTTCTGGTCGTCCTGTAAGGAGCCATTCTCGACGATAGGATTACGGCTGTCGAAATTGTAGGATTCCTTACGGGCGCCTACAAACTCGATATCAATGTCTTTGTATTTTAGCATTGCGGTACCGTAGGTTTTAAAAACCTGGACTTTAGGTTTTTTAGGCAGCATTTCGGACACTTTGAGTGCCAGTTCGATTCCGCTGCCTACGGCTACAATATCAATGTCTTTTTTGGACGCCCGGCCCAGGATATAATCTCTTACAAATCCGCCAATGACGTAAGTGTCGAATTTTAATTCCCCGGAAGCCTGGGAGATCACTTCAAAAATGGTATTGTTTAAAGCTTCTTTATATGAAGTTTTGTTTTTCATTATATACTATATCAGAAGCTGCGGGATTTTTTATTTTCGAATGATTTTAACCTGTGCATCACTGGATAGCTTGATGATCACGGATGGTTTACCTGCAACTTTATCACGGTCCAAATTTACGACATAGTCTACGCCTTTTAAAATCTCAGGGCTAATTTCTTTAAAAGATTTTGGTGTAGGCATCCCGCTGATATTGGCCGAAGTGGAAACCAATGGTTTTTTCATGCGTTCCAGCAGTTTGAAACAAAAGGGTTCTTTCACAAGGCGGACACCAAGGGTTTTGTCCGGTGCAATAATATTAGGCGCTACATTACGCGGATTATCAAGGATAAGCGTAGTTGGGGATTCGGATACATCCAGAATCTGCCAGGCTACTTCCGGAATCTCTTTGAAAACATTGTACAGCATCTTTTCATTGTTCATCAGCACGATCATGCTTTTGGACTCTTCCCGTTTTTTTAGCTTGTAGATCTTGGCGATTGCTTCAGGATTTGTAGCATCACAGCCAATACCCCAAACGGTATCTGTTGGGTAGAGTATAATTCCGCCATTCTGGATGACTTCAAAAGCTTTGTGAATTTCTTCGTTCATTTTTGTATTGTGTTTTAAAAATAGGGCAACAATTTTTATCGAAAAAAATCGTTATTTAAAATCATTGTACTCCCGGATATAATCGTCTTCATTGTATTCCATACTTGCGATACAAAGTTGTACGGCATTTTCAGAATAGGTGATGGTTCTCCAGTGCCTTTTAGGAAGATAGAGTCCCATATTTGGCGAGTCCAGTACAAAATCCTCTTTTTCACCACTTAGGGATTCTGTTTTGATACTAATTTTACCCGCAACCGCTATCAGTAATTGCTCCAGTTCCTTATGGGAATGATTGCCTCTTTCTACTTCCTGCGGAGTAGCATAGGTCCAATAAATCCTTTTTGGGACAAAGGGAAGATTTTCCTTTTCGGCAATGGAGATAAAACCCAGTGAAGCGGCTCCAATTTTTGGAAATGAGATAAGGTAGGGCTTTTCAGAATTCATTTAGTATCGGCTCGTTTTATTGTGGGTAAAGTTATAAAACAAAGCGCATTATTTGACTTTTTCAAATAGTTTTATTGCCGATGCTCCCAATAGGGCTGTGTTTTTGACCGAAATACTCCTGTTTGTAGCACTGTAGTGTTGTAAGGCAAACAGTATAGGGCAAAGCCAACAGTTGATATCCGGATGGAAATAGGACAGTGCCCTAAAAAAAAATATATTTGTAATCTGTTTAAGATGATAATAGAATAGCTAAAGAAGGAAGCGTTATGATTAGAATAATTTTAGATCCCCAGATTTTTAACGATCAGAAATTCGGAGGGATATCAAAATATTATGCCGAGATATATAAAAATCTGCAGGGCAACAGTGAAGTGGAAATGATTTTGCCTTTAACGTATACAGATAATTTCCACATCAAGGAATGCGCTGCCACGCCTTTTATGAATAAATACAGTTTTTTTATTAAGAACAATATTTTCAGGAGGAAGTTCATCCGGAAGCTCAAAAGGGAAAACCGGACGGTAGTAGATAAGGTATTGCAAAAAGAACCTTATGATCTTTTTATACCCACTTATTATGATCCTTATTTCCTGGACAAGATCGGGGATAAGCCTTATGTGCTGACTGTATATGATATGATTCATGAATTATTCCCACATTATTTTGGTGCTGAGGACAAAAATTCGGAACGCAAGAGCCTGCTGATCCAGCGTGCCACAAAAATTATTGCGGTTTCCAATAATACGAAAAAGGATATCCTGAAGTTTTTCCCGGAGATTGATCCGGATAAGATTACGGTTATCTATCACGGCTATTCCCACGATGCTAAAAACGATGTTCCGGTGGCAGCATTACCGGAAAAGTACATCCTGTTTGTAGGCAATCGTGAAAACTATAAAAACTTCACCTTCTTCCTGGAGTCGATTAAAGACCTGTTGCTGGAGGATCCGGAATTGTATCTGGTATGTGCCGGAGGCAACGGATTCCGGGACAAGGAAAAAGCACATATCAGCAGCCTGGGACTGACCAAAAAAGTAATCCAGCAGAATTTTAGCGATAACGAGCTGAATGCCTATTATCAAAATGCGCTTTGTTTTGTCTTTCCTTCCATCTATGAAGGATTTGGTATCCCAATCATGGAAGCGATGATCAATAAATGCCCGATCATCTTAACAGATAACAGCTGTTTCCCGGAAGTAGGGCAGGAAGCCGTTCTTTATTATGAATTGGATAATAAAGCTGATCTGGCAGCCAAAGTCAGGAGTTTCGTTTATAATCCTGAATTGCGGGAAAAATACAGTCGCCTGGGATTTGAGCGTGTACAATCGTTTACTTGGGAAAAAGCGGCCAAAGAATGCCTGGAAGTATATAAATCGGCAGTGGCTGCAGTACAGTAAATCGAAAATTCATAACATAAAAATTATTTTTTTATAGGAGTAAAACATTACATATCAATGACTATAGCAAAAGGTTGAGAAAAAAAAGTACTTTTTTTCTCAACCTTTTATAGAAAATTGCATCTATATATTGTACAAAGAAAGACCGAAATGGTAATTCTTTAGATAATAGTAAATTGAAGGAAGAAGCCGTTTTTGTAGCGTTCTGATTCCGGGAAATAAATTAGTAAGTAATGGGGAATTTGAAACTTTCGATCATAACGATCAATTATAATAACGAAGAAGGATTAAAAAAAACAATTGACAGCATTGTAAATCAATCGTGGCAGGAATTTGAATATATTGTAATTGATGGTGGAAGCGATGCAGCAGAAGTGGCGCTAATAGAAAATTGCCCTCGGGTAGACTACTGGGTTTCCGAAACGGACAATGGCGTATACAATGCGATGAATAAAGGAATACGTCAAGCTACCGGGGATTTTATTATTTTCATGAATAGCGGCGATTATTTCTATAAGGATAACGTGCTTGAAAATACAAAATGTCATTTTACTGCCGAGAATAATATCATCTACGGTAATTCAGTTTACTTTAACGCTACCGGATACCGAAGGGAGGAAACACCACCTGTAGAACTTTCCTTTCACTATATGATGAACTTTGGGATCAACCATCAGGCGAGCTTTATCAGGCGTGAATTGTTCCATGAACATTTCTTTTATAATGAGGAATATAAAATATGTTCGGACTGGGAATTTTTTATCTACACAATTTGCCATAAAAGCGTTTCATATTTACATACAAATTCGTTTATTTGTTACTATGATTTTTCGGGTATCTCAGCTGACCCCAAAAACCTTGATACTTACTATGAAGAAAGGCAAAAAACGATCGAAAAATTCTTTCCTCTTTTTCATGGAGATTATCAGGTAATGAATCAGTTAAATTCAAAAAGGGTCCGACAACTGCTGTATATAAAAGAGCATGTTGTAGGATGGCGGTTCATAAAATGGTTTATGGATTTTGTTTTGATTTTTCTGCCCAGCTTCAAAAAAAATGATAAATACAATCCGGGATAGCCATTTTCCGTAACAGAAAAAATTTGAAAAATATATTAAAATTCTTTGCGCCCCAAAGCATAAATAAGACGGAAAATAATTCATTGCTGCATTCTATTACAAGCTCTAAAAAGCAAATAGAATTTGGGGATTATATTTTACAAATTGATAAATCCAATCCTTTAGGCAGTTACCGAAAAGATTATCCACTCTATGATCAGTTTTTACCACAGATCTGCTCAACCTTAAATGGGCTGATTATTGATATCGGTGCGAATGTCGGGGATACAGCAATCAGTATTTTCGAAAAGAACACAACAGCATTTGTGGTGGGTGTAGAGCCCGATATCGATTTTGGTGCCGAATGCCAGAATAACATCGACCTTAATAATTTACAGGATCGTTTTTTGCTGGTGCAGAATTTTATATCTACCGAAAAAGGAAATTTCCAAATCGACAAAAGCAAAAACTCCAGGACTGGATCGATGGTAAAAACAACAGAAAGCACAGAGAGCAATTCCCTATCTTTTGCCCAATTGATCGAACGTGTACCGGAAAATGCTGCTAAAAGCATTGATATGCTAAAAGTGGATACCGACGGATTTGACTGGGATGTCCTGAATTCGTATTGTGAGGCGATTGCAGACGGAGCTGTACCACAACACGCCCGATTTGTATTTTTTGAATTCCAGACCTTCCTGAACAATATTGGATTTTCGGATCCGGGCCGTAGCGAACGTACTTTAAAATATAAAAAAGCAATATTGGGATTACAGGAAAACGGTTACGATCGTTTTTGTGTATTTGATAATTTTGGGACCCATATCCTGCAAACGAGTGACGTCGATGTGATCATCGGCCTGTCGGACTACATGAAAAGAACACAGCTTCACAATAAGAAATCGACTATTTATCACCTGGATGTTTTGGCCTATCGAAAAGCAGATGAAGATTTTGTAAAAGAACAGTTACAACAGTACCTTAAATAATAGCAGGAGTACAACTGCAGGATGATTGCATAATAAAATGTAATTTTGCACATTGATTAATCGTGTATGATGGAGTACATCATCATCAAATTGAAGCATAAAAATAAAATGAAAACAGCCTTAATAACAGGAGTTACCGGACAAGATGGAGCCTATTTGGCAGAATTGCTATTGTCAAAGGGATATATGGTGCATGGTATAAAAAGAAGAAGTTCTTTATTTAACACCCAAAGGATTGACCACATCTATGAAGATCCACACATTGATGACCAACATTTTAGGCTGCATTATGGTGATTTGGGAGATTCTACCAATATCATACGAATTATACAGGAAACACAACCCGATGAAATTTACAATTTGGGAGCGATGAGCCATGTAAAAGTAAGTTTTGACATGCCGGAATATACTGCTAATGCTGACGGAATAGGAACATTGCGTATTCTGGATGCTGTACGATTACTCGGACTGACAGAAAAAACTAAAATTTACCAAGCTTCCACTTCAGAGCTGTATGGTTTGGTACAGGAAGTACCACAAAAGGAAACAACACCTTTTTATCCGCGTTCTCCTTATGCGGTAGCTAAAATGTATGCTTACTGGATTACTGTAAACTATCGTGAAGCGTATGGGATGTTTGCCTGCAACGGAATATTATTCAACCACGAGAGTCCAAGACGTGGAGAAACCTTCGTAACCCGTAAAATAACAAGAGGTGTCGCTCAGATGGCTTTGGGAATGCAGGATACCTTATATATGGGTAATATTGATTCACAACGCGACTGGGGTCATGCGAAAGATTATGTAGAAGCTATGTGGCGTATTTTACAACAGGATAAACCCGAAGATTTTGTAATCTCGACTGGCGTTACTACTACCGTACGTGATTTTATCCGTATGTGTTTTGATGAAGTAGGTGTGGTGCTGGAATTTGAAGGAGAAGGTGTGACCGAAGTGGCTACCGTAAAATCGTCTTCTAATCCCGATTATGCTTTCCGTCCGGGACAGGTAGTAATACAAATTGATCCGGTGTATTTTCGTCCAACCGAAGTAGACTTACTTATTGGAGATAATACCAAGGCACGTACAGTTTTAGGCTGGGAACCAAAGTATACACTGCAAATGCTGGTACAGGAAATGATGGAAGCTGATTTGCACTTGTTTAAAAAAGAAAAATTCTTTAAAGATTTTAAATAATATGGAACTTAATTCCAAAATATATGTTGCCGGGCACCGTGGTATGGTAGGAAGTGCTATCCTTGCCAATTTACAGCAAAAAGGATACACCAATATCATCACCCGTACCTCTGAAACGCTCAACCTGATTGACCAACAGCAAACTGCTGCTTTTTTTGAAGCGGAAAAACCGGAATATGTTTTCCTGGCGGCTGCCAAAGTAGGAGGGATCGTTGCCAATAATACCTACAGGGCTGATTTTCTGTATGAAAACATAATGATTCAAAGCAATGTTATTCATGAGAGTTATCGGAATAATGTGACCAAACTGATGTTTTTAGGATCTTCCTGTATTTATCCTAAACTGGCGCCACAGCCTTTGAAAGAAGAATCGCTGTTGACAGGTTTGTTGGAAGAAACTAATGAACCGTATGCGATTGCTAAAATCGCCGGGATTAAGATGTGCGATGCCTACCGCGATCAATATGGTTGCAATTTTATTTCCGTTATGCCAACTAACTTATACGGATTCAACGATAATTATGATTTGCAGAATTCCCATGTGCTTCCTGCCTTGCTTCGTAAATTCCACGAGGCTAAAATTGCTGGTGATCCTACAGTAACAGTATGGGGAACGGGAACACCATTGCGTGAATTCCTTCATGCTTCTGATATGGCAGATGCATGTGTGTACCTGATGGAGCAATATGATGCCAAAGGATTTGTAAATATTGGTACCGGAATTGAAATTTCGATTAAAGGCCTTGCAGAACTGGTGAAGAAAATTGTGGGCTATACCGGAGCTATCGTTTTTGATACGACTAAACCAGACGGTACCCCAAGAAAATTAATGGATGTGACGAAATTGGAAAATTTGGGCTGGAAATTTAATATTGCCTTAGAACAGGGAATCCAACAAGTATATTCAGAGAAATTTTTATCATAATACAGGCATGGCACAGAAAATATCGGTTATTACCATAAATTATAATGACAAAGAAGGGCTTGAAAAAACACTTCAGAATGTAACGAATCAGAAGAATGCTGATTTTGAATTCATCGTGATCGATGGTGCAAGTTCGGATGGGAGCAAAGAGCTGATTGAACACTATGCCGATAAAATCGATTATTGGATCAGCGAACCGGATAAAGGGATTTATAATGCCATGAACAAAGGGATTCTCGCTGCCAAAGGTGATTTCTTGATTTTTATGAATAGCCGGGATACCTTTTATGATGAGAATGTACTGGCTACGGTTTCAGGGCAATTGACAGCCGACCATGGTATTTATTATGGCGATACCTTTATGCTGAAAACCAACTCCAAAAGAAGAAAAACATTTCCGGAAAAACTGTCATTTTCCTTTTTCTATTCGAGCTGCATCAACCACCAATCTACCTTTATTAAAAGGCAATTATTTTTTGATCACTTCCTGTACAATGAAAGCTATAAAATTGTAGCCGACTGGGAATTTTTTATTTATACTATCTGCCATCAAAATGTACCTTACAAATACCTGAATTGCCTCATCAGTAATTATGATTATACGGGGATCTCTTCTACAAACCAGTATGATGCCGTTTCCAGAAAAGAGAAACAACAGACTTTTGAAAAATATTTTCCTTTATTCATCGAAGATTATAAAAGGGTAGCCGAACTCAATTCCAAGCGTATAGGCCAGGTATTTCATATTAAGGAATATCCTATAGCGTGGAAAGTACTAAAGGGGATGTTAAGCTTCCTGACCGCACTGCTGCCTAAAAAATCCAGGACAGCAGATACGGAATCGTAAATAAGAATTGTTTCGGGAATTAATTGGAGTCTTTACGGCACACGGTCACTTTTAAGAACTTTCGTTAAGAATAGCATATTCTTATTATAAATTTATTGTAAAAGCTATGATTGTTCCTCCAATTATGGGTAAATTGGAATTGGTAACGCGATATTTTTTAACAAATTCGCGGGTTTAAAACAATAAAATCAATACTTTTGCGCGCCTTCTGTAGCGGGCTAATTTAGTTGAAGAATAAGAGATATAAGAATATGAAGAAAATTCACGTAGGTTTCCTTTTATCCTATGACTACGATAAGATAAAGCTTTCCCTTCCGCCTGTATATAAGGATGCTGATAGAATTTTTATTGCGATGGACCAGGAGCTAAGAACCTGGACCGGAAATAAATTTGAAGTGGATCCTTCCTTTTTTGAGTGGATCAAAGCGTTTGATGTTGACCATAAAATAGAATTCTATAGCGATAATTTTTTCGTTCCGGAGCTTACGGCGATTGAAAATGATACGCGCGAAAGGCATTTGTTGTCTTTAAAGATGGGTATTGGCAATTGGCTGATCCAGGTCGATAGCGATGAGTATTTTATTGATTTTGGGAAGTATGTCCGCGATTTAAAAAAACACGACCATTTTCTGGATCATCCGGAGCGTAATCCGGTACAAATTTCAGGGTTCCACCTTGATGTTTATAAGTACCTGGACGATGGCTTACTGTATGTAAAAAACGCATCCAAAGTATTGCTGGCGACCAATTACCCCAATTACAAATATGCGCGCCAAAGTAAAGAACGGATCATCTATACCGATAATCTGGTCCTGCATGAATCGTTGGCCCGTACTGAAGCTGATTTGCGGTACAAGCTGAAGAATTGGGGGCATAATGACGAACTAAATAAAACGTTCCTGGAGAAATGGCTGAAAGCGGATAAGCACAACTACCATGAAATCAAGGATGTTTTTTACCTTGATGCTACACAATGGAAAGAGTTGGGTTATTTGCCTACCAAGAACATACAAGAGCTGAAACAGCACTTTAATGAGATTGATTGTGTGAATGTGACCCAAGTATTCCTTTGGAAGAAAAACTTCGGGCAATGGTTCAAGCACCTTAAGGTATTTAAAATGGGAAAGAAGCCATTTTTTAACCCTAATTTCAAGATCAAATAAAACGGTTAGCGTTCTAAAACGAAACGGTAAACATTTAAATATTCAGAGGCTGCTTTTTTCCAATCAAAAAAAGCAGCTCTTTCTTTCATTTTCTGACTCACTATCGCTTCGTTCTGGTTGAAATGATTCAGCCCCTGCACTACTATTTCTTTCATGTATTCCGGGTCAAAATTGTCCCAATAGTATGCATGTTCACCGCCAATTTCGGGTAATGAGGTATAATTCGATAAAAAAACCGGTTTTCCAAAACGCATCGCTTCAATAGGAGGGAGCCCAAATCCTTCGCGAATTGATGGAAAGGCGAATGCAAGGCAGTGCTGCAAGAAAAATTGTTTTCCTGCTTCATCTACTTTTCCGGTGAGGAAGACTTTATCTTCCAATTTGTTGTCCCTGATATATTCCTTAATCACGTTACCATATTCATGGCTGTCATTTCCCGACAGGACCAGATTAACGTCCGGCATAAGGGCAATCATTTTTACCAGTGAGAGGAAATTTTTACGCTCCTGGAAATCACCAATGCTGTAAATAAAAGGGCGATCCGTTGGGATTGATGTGCTGTAATCCTGGGTGTCAAGGATGGTAGTAATAGGATTGCCATTGTGAATGATATATTCCGGTACTTTGGGGACATCAAAATACTGATGGGTTTGCTTGCGGGCGAATTCGGAAATATAGGTTATCGCATCCGATCGTTTCAGTTTGGCGATAAAAAGCTTGTTATTCCGGTGCTGCATGTCACTGGAAATCTCTTCGACAAAATTTACATCATGTACGGTCAACAGGTATTTTGACGTACGGTAAGGTTCTATTTTAGTGTTCTGATTGAGGGAGTGCCACAGGTCGTGTTTTTTTCTGATGCGAAAAATAGGATGCCGCTGCAGGCTACTGTATTTATGGTATTGAAAAAGAGGCCCGTATTGCTGTTGCAATCTTTCCGGATGTTTCGAGTTCAGGATAAGTTGCAGGTCATTGGGATTGATTTCAGCAAAAGCCTTAACTAATTCCTGGTTAAATGTGCCAAGTCCTGATGCCCGGTTATCGATATTATGAGATTCTAAAAATATTTTCTTCATGGGGCGTTAGTCAATTTTTCGATATTTCATCCAAAGTTGTAAATACCGTTTAAAAACAGAAAAAGAATGAACGTAGGCCAATACAAACCCTTCTTTACCATCCAGGATTCCGAGACGATATAGGTATTGCCACGTAAAGCGGTAGGCCGGCCTGATAAAAAAGTGATAGGCATTCGGTCTTTTTCTTTTTGCGTATAATGTCTCAGCCTGCAATTTGCTGTAATTACTGAGTTTTGTATTGTAATTATCGAAACTGGTATAGCTGAAGTGATCTGCTTTTTGTTTTAAATGCCCTATTTTTCCATTTACGGTTACCGTTTCGTGCACCAGTCCTTTGTATTGGCAAAAACCTTTATGGAACAGCCGGATTACAGTATCAGTTTGCCAACCACCGAAACGGATGTGCTTTCCCATGAAATAAAAATTCCTTTTGATGGCATAGGCAACGGTATTTTGGGTCTGGGCTACTGTGGCAAGGATTTCAGTTTGCAGTTCGGGGCTTATAATTTCATCAAGGTCGAAAAAAAGAATCCAGTCGTTTTGTGCCTTTGAAATGGCGAAATTCCGCTGTTCTGAAAAGTTATGGAACGTCTTCTGGATCACAGTTACATTTAGTTCTTTGGCCAGTGTGACTGTAGCGTCGGTACTGAAGGAATCCACGAAAATAATCTCGTCGGCAAATGCTAAACTTTCTACATACCTTCTAACATTCTGTGCTTCATTAAAAGTGATGGCTAAAGCTGTTATTTTAGGACTCGAATTATTTTTGGACATAACATTAAATATAATAGGCAAATGTAATAATTTTACATTTATAACTTTTTTAAAAATTACCTGATGGCATCCCTTCCCGTTTTAATGTATCATAATGTTTCTGAAGACAAAAATAAAAGCTTCAGGCTAACGATTTCTACAGTAAAACTCGAGGAGCAATTTAGGTATTTTTCAGAAAATAACTACACGACTTTTCACTTTTCTGAATTGGAAAACCGTATTGCGCTTCCGCCGAAATCCATAGTGATTACTTTTGATGATGTTACCACAAATCAATTCCTGCATGCTGTCCCTTTATTAAAGAAATACGGATTGAAAGCTACTTTTTTTATTCCTTTTTACTATCTGGGTAAAACGGATGAATGGAATAAGGGAGCCGAAAAGATTATGACACTCTCCGAGCTACAGGCAATTGATCCCAGCCTGATTGAGTTTGGGTATCATTCTTCGCGACACCGCCATTATGCTAAATTATCGGATGCCGAAATACAGGAAGATTTTGACGAAAGTGAGCGTATCATTGCAGCAAATGGATTGAAGGTTTATCCGGCATTGGCATTTCCGTATGGGAATTATCCCAAAAAGGAACCGCAGAAAAGTCGTTTTCAGGAACTCCTAAAAAAAAATAATATCAAATTCGGGTTAAAGATTGGCAATAGAAGGAATAAGTTTCCCTTTAAAAATACTTTTGAAGTACAGCGTATTGATGTTAAAGGAGAGGATAGCTTTTTGAAATTCAGGCTTAAGCTAAAATTTGGTAAGCTGAAATTATTTTAGCCCTTTTTGCAGTAAGAGCAACTTGGCATAGCGCGAAAAAACACCATAGGCATTTACCGCAGCAACAGCCAATCCGGGTACACCATCCAAAAAGCCGCGTTTGAGGATATAGGAACTGAAAAAACGGTAAAATGGCTTAAAAGCCAAATGAAAGAAAGTCACTTTTTTACGTTTCTGAAAAGCGGTATTGGCCTGGAACCATGCATAGGAGTCTTTCTTCTGTAAAAAATGAAACAGCCCTT
Source organism: Flavobacterium kingsejongi (assembly GCF_003076475.1). Taxonomy (NCBI): domain Bacteria; kingdom Pseudomonadati; phylum Bacteroidota; class Flavobacteriia; order Flavobacteriales; family Flavobacteriaceae; genus Flavobacterium; species Flavobacterium kingsejongi. Next base: position 2,732,217 of record NZ_CP020919.1, read on the forward strand.
TATAGGTATAATGGATCATGAAATTTTGCAATTGTCCAATGCTGCCTTTTACCAGTAGCTTCTCGTGTACATCGCCCTGAAAAACAATGCCGTCATTTTTAACCAGGCGAACTACTTTATCCACCTTATGATACAGAAAACGGTTCATGTAAAAATGAGGGAACTTTATTTTATAGCCGGCATGTTTTGGAGCATTTATAGTTTGCTGTATTTCAAACTTTAATTTTTCGGTAACCCGTTCATCAGCATCGATAAATAATACCCAGTCTCCGGTAGCGGCTGCAATAGCATAGTTTTTCTGGCTGGAGAAATTATCGAATTTGCGCTCCAGGACAGTACATCCTGCAGCGAGTGCTTTGGCTTTGGTAGTATCGGTACTGAAAGAATCTACTACAATAATCTGGTCGGCAAAAGCCACTGATTTTAGTGCATCTTCAATATAGGAATCCTCATTGTAGGTGGGGATAATTACCGATAATTTTGTCATTCCAAATTTTTTAGTGAAGACAAAACTAACAAAAAATAATTATCTTTGCGGAATGATGCAGAAGAATATTTCGATTATAATCAGTACCTATAATTCAACTGAATGGCTCAAAAAAGTTTTGTGGGGCTATAATACGCAGACGTACCGGAATTTTGAAATGGTCATTGCCGATGACGGTTCGAAACAGGATACTTTTGACCTGATTGAAACCCTGAAAAAAGAGGTTTTTTATCCTATAATCCATGTATGGCATGAAGATAACGGTTTTCAGAAATCGCAAATCCTCAATAAATCCATCGTCGCCTGTACGACCGATTATATCATGATGTCAGACGGGGACTGCATTCCACGGCCTGATTTTGTAGAGCAGCATATTAAATTCAGGGAAGAAGGCTACTTCCTTTCCGGAGGTTACCATAAATTGCCTTTGCAGTTATCCAAAGACATTACCAAAGAAGATATTTATTCCGGAAGGTGTTTTGACGTTTCATGGCTTAAAAAACATGGGATGGCAACGTCATTCAAAAATAATAAAGTAGATGCGACGGGGATTACAAGTTCGATCTTGAATTTCCTGACCCCTACGACACCAAGCTGGAACGGGCATAATGCTTCGGGCTGGAAAACAGATATCCTCGCAGTGAATGGTTTTGACGAAAGAATGCAATACGGTGGCCAGGATCGTGAATTAGGGGAACGCCTGGTGAATGCTGGTATCGCACCGAAACAAATCCGCTACAGCACTGTGTGCCTGCACCTCGACCATCCGAGAGGTTATGCAACACCGGAATCCATTAATAAGAACCGGAATATCCGCAAAGAAACCAAAGACCAGAAGAAAAAATGGACGGATTTTGGTATTATAAAAAAATAAGGCTTACGCTTCTTTAAGGTTATATTTCAAAAAGGCATCCAGCTCTGGGATAATCAGTTCCGGAGTGAGTTCCTGGTAAAGGGCATCTGGATTCTTTTCAATTTTCTTGCGTTCTTCAAACGTAAAATTATCAAAAAGGTTGGGTTTCATTTCCAAAAGATGAACCGAATGATGGAACTTTCCATCTTCAAAACTGGCCCAGTGGTCTTTATTCACATAAGGTGAAAAGATCGTAAAAGTAGGTTTATGCAATGCTTTTGCAATGTGGACCGTTCCGCCTTCATTCGAAACCAAGGCGTCACACTGATTCATCAACACACAAAATTCACGGATATTTTGGGCGTAAATCCCGGTGATGATATGCTTTTGGTTTTTACAAAGCGCATAGATTTTCTGTGCGTCCTCTTTTTGATGTGGCGCATAGTTAAACAACAGGTTTACATCATATTGTTCGGCAATAAAATCTACAAGGGCGGCAATATAAGGGTAGGGCATGGATTTTTGTGGCGTACTGCCTAAAATACCTAACATGATGATTTTCTTATTTTTAAAAGGCGCTAACGTAGTGTCCTGTTTTTCGGCTTCGGTCAGGAATATTTTTGGCTCGTAATCAATCGTGTCAAAGCGCTCCGATTCCTGTAACAGGTGGATACGGTCTTCGATTGCCTTTCCACAGATTTTAGTTTTTTCTTTTGCAATCGCTACCGGATTGGTGTAATACCCCAGATTTCCTAATTTCTTACGGCTTTTGTGTCCGATGGTTTGGATAGCATTTGAAAACTTACTGATGAGTCGGCTTTGCATTTTGGAATAGGGATCAAAAATCACATCGTATTTCTCTTTGCGTATTGACTGGATCAGTTTCCACAAATTGGGTAATTTTTTAAGCTCTTTGTCTTTGATCGAAATGATTTTATCGATATTCGGATTATTTTCAATAACGCCATGCGTAAAATCATATGCCAGGAAATGAATCTCACTGTCTGGATATTTTAGCTTGTAATTGGTTGCAATGATAGAACTTATCAGTACATCGCCAATGCGTTTATTTTGGATAATCAGGACTTTCTTCATAGTAAAATTTGTTACCGCAAAGTAATATTTTTTTTCTACTTTTAAGCCAAAATTTAGCTATGCCGGTCAACATTCATACACTTCCCGAATATTCAGATGAAAAAACATCCCTCCTGCAACTGACGGATAATTTTCATGACGAAGGGGAACTGATTGTTAAGGGGTCACGGAATATTATAAAATCGAATACCTTCCAGGGGCAACAGGTTAATATCAAGTATTTTAAGAAACCGGGCGCTTTTAATGCTGTCGTTTATAATTTCTTTCGGGAATCCAAAGCTAAGCGCTCTTTTGATTATGCGGTGCGGCTTTTAAAAGCCGGAATACGGACCCCGAAACCGATCGCTTATATTGAAGAAAAAACAGCTTTTACACTTCAAAGCAGTTATTATATCTGCGCACAAATCAATTATGACTTTACTTTCCGGGAGCTGATCCACGATCCGTTATGGAAAGACCGCGACCTGATCCTGGAACAATTCACGGAATTTACATTCCGGATGCATGAAAACAGGATTAATTTTCTCGATCATTCCCCGGGAAATACGCTTATTGTGAAAAGGGGGGAAGGGCAGTATGATTTCTACCTGATCGACCTGAACCGAATGACATTTGAAGATTTATCTATTGCACAACGGATGGATAATTTTAAGAAATTGTGGTTGTCCAAAACGATGGTTAAAATAATCGCCCGTAAATATGCAGCGCTGAGTGGGGAAGACCCGGAGCAGCTACAGTGTATCCTTTTGGAAAAAACAATAGCCTTCAAACGCCGGATTACCAAAAAGAAATGGCTGAAACGCAAACTGAAAAAATAAGGATTCCATTGGGAACCCTGCATAAAAAAGGGGAATTGTACTGCAATTCCCCTTTTTGTATTTCATATTAAACAGCGACGTCGTATTCGCGAAGCGCATTATTTAAGGAGGTTTTTAAATCTGTAGACGCTTTACGTTTACCAATAATCAGGGCACAAGGAACCTGGAATTCGCCAGCGGCAAATTTTTTCGTATAACTTCCCGGGATTACCACCGAACGGGCCGGTACAACACCTTTCATTTCTACAGGAGTGTCACCAGTAACATCGATAATTTTGGTCGATGCGGTGAGGCATACATTGGCACCCAATACGGCTTCTTTTTCAACGCGTACGCCTTCAACGACAATACAACGGGAACCGATGAAAGCACCATCCTCTATAATTACCGGAGCAGCTTGTAATGGTTCCAAAACACCACCAATACCAACACCACCGCTCAGATGTACATTTTTACCAATCTGTGCACAGCTGCCTACAGTCGCCCAGGTATCTACCATAGTTCCTTCATCTACATAGGCACCAATGTTAACGTAACTCGGCATCAGGATTACTCCGCTGGCGATAAATGCACCATGTCGGGCAACAGCATTCGGTACAACACGGATTCCTTTGGCAGCATATCCCCTTTTTAAAGGCATTTTATCATGGTATTCAAATATACCAGCTTCCAGCGTTTCCATTTTTTGAATTGGAAAATAAAGAACAACGGCTTTTTTTACCCATTCGTTTACCTGCCATCCATCGGCAACCGGCTCAGCCACGCGCAATGTCCCTGCATCGATCAGGTCGATCACTTCGCGAATAGCAGTAGTTGTTGTCGTTTCCTGAAGCAAAGCCCTGTCTTGCCAGGCCGCTTCTATAATAGTTTGTAGATTTTTCATGCTAATTAGATTTTGGGCAAAGATAAAACCATTTTTCATATATAAAGTATCGGCTGTTGGAAATGACCAGCGGTTATGCAAAATCCAACAAATTAAAGCTTTTTTATGATATCCTGCTTTATGGAGGCCTTGTTGTTGTCCTATTAACGGTTGTGCTGCTTTTTGGCGTTTTATTTCGTTATTTTAGAGTTTTAATTGACCGTATTTCAATACTATAATTGTTTCCTTTATCGTTATAAAATTTAAACCGTACTAACCCCAAACTTAACCTTATGAAAAAACAAATTAAAGTAATGTTGGCTTTCGCTATTGTATTGTCTTTTGCTTTTACAATACCGCAAATTCCTGTTAAGCCTTTTCGCGTGATCATTGATGCCGGACATGGCGGCCGGGATTATGGTGCAAAAACAGGACAAGCTACTGAAAAAGATATTACGGAAGCCATAGCACAAAAAATAAAGCTGATGAATAAAGATCAGAACATTGAAATTTATGTGACCCGTAACGGCGATACTTTTATGGATCTTAAAGATAGGGTCCAGTTCGTGAATAGTCTGGATGCCAATTTACTTATTTCCCTACATGTGAGTTCGGATAAGGATGTCGCATCATCGGGAATGGGAATCTATACCTATACCGATTCCAGCCATTATAAGGAATCAACGGCTTATGCCAATCAGTTAAAAAATAAATTGTCAGAAAATAAAAACTGGCAGATAGCACCCATTAAAGAAGCCTCATTCTATATTTTAAAAAATGTAAATACTCCTGCATTACACCTGGATCTTGGTTATTTATCAAATGCCAAGGATAAAGCTATCCTAAGTTCTACTGATGGGCAGGATGAAATTTCAAATGCAATTTTGGATTATATCCAGGCTATACGCTAATTGAACGCGTTAACAGCTCTTAACAAAGATTAGTATAAGTTTAATATGATGATTGAATCGTTCGGAAATGGTATTTGTAATTTTATAAGAACCAAATTATTAAACTTTAAAAAATTAATGTTATGAGTAAGAAAATTGCAATTTTAGCCACCAGCGGATTTGAGGAAAGTGAATTAAAATCACCGAAAGAACGGCTGGAAAAAGAAGGATGGACCGCTCATATTGTCAGCCTGAAACCGGGAACAATTCGTGCAGAAGTCAATAACGAATGGACGAACGAATATAAAGTGGATAAAACTCTGGATGAAGTTACGGCTAATGATTATCATGCACTGGTACTTCCCGGTGGTGTGGTCAATCCGGATGCGCTCCGCAGAAGCGATAAGGCAGTGCAGTTTGTAAAGGATTTCTTTACTGCTAAAAAACCGGTAGCCGCAATCTGCCACGGGCCACAAATATTAATCAATGCAGAAGTGGTCGACGGCCGTAAGATGACATCTTTCTTTTCCATCCGTAAAGATTTGGAGAATGCAGGTGCCCATTGGGTAGACCAGGAAGTTGTGGTCGATGAAGGATTTGTGACCAGTAGGAATCCGAACGACCTTCCGGCATTTAACGATAAAATGGTCGAAGAAATAAAAGAAGGCAAGCATGAACTACAGCATGATTAATTCAATTTAGATTCAACAGTAGCTGAATCAATCTGCTTTTTAAAACTCCCGTTTCCAATTTGGAACCGGGAGTTTTTTATGTAGCCTAAATTACTGAGGGAAAATTTGTGCCAGTAGGCGATAGGATTCCTTACGGTCTTCGAAGTTTTCGGCCATAGTGGCTACCATGATTTCCTCGATATCGTATTGATCGGCCAGTTTCAGGAATTTACGTTGTACCTCTTCCGGAGTCCCGGCGACAAAACGGCCTCTGTTATAGGCTATCCTTGCTTTTTGTGCCAAGCTGTATTTGATACTCATAATTTCTTCATAGGAAGGAAGGTCACCGGTAGCACCGGATTCAATATGCAGCATCCGGTAATCGAATTCTGTAATCCATTGTTGTATTTTCTCCTTATCTTCAGAACAAAAGGCGAAAATCCCCATATTGACTTCCGGAGTCTGCCGTTCTGGCGATGGTTTGAAATTATGGCGGTAAAATTCAACAACATCCGGGCCACCTTCTGGATTGATAAAATGGGCAAAAGAAAGTGCCATTCCAAAATGTGCCGCAAACTGTGCGCTATCGCCGCTGGAGGTTAAAATCCACAGGTTAGGAATTTGTTCCGGCCTTGGATAGGACTTTACTTTTTCATGGATGGTATCGGGTAATTCATCACCTCTCAGGAAAGCCTGTACATCGACCAACTGCTGCATAAAATCTTTTTCGCTGAAATTGTTTGCAGGATTTAACAGGTGGGAGGATAAGCGATCGCCGCCCGGAGCCCTTCCAATCCCCAGGTCAATACGACCCGGATAGAGGGTTTCCAAAAGCCCAAAATTCTCAGCGACTTTTAAAGCACTATGGTTCGGGAGCATAATACCGCCTGACCCTATTTTAATTGTATTTGTTTTGCCTGCGAGGTATGGAATCAACACTTCCGGGGCACTTCCGGCTACCATTTTAAAGTTATGGTGTTCGGATACCCAATAACGGGTAAAACCCAGTGCTTCGGCCAGCTGTACTAATTCACCCGATTGTTCCAGGGCCTCTTTTGCAGTGCCGCCTCTTTTTACCTGGGATTGATCCAGGACGCTTAGTTTAATATTTCTCATTGTGATTTACGGTCTATGATTATACTCCTAAATTGCAGTTTCTTATGACACTTAGTGTCATTTGGAGTAACGTAAAGTTACGAAGTAAATTTCTTATCCGTTATTATATTGCGCTTATTGAGGAGATGGATGCAGCGAATAGTGAATTGTTTTTTGTTTTAACACCCGAAAAGAAAAGTTATTTGTTTTTTGTATCCTATAGTTTCAAAAGAATACTGTTTTTGCAGTTTGGTAATTTTGGGGTAAAAAAATCCCCTGAAGCAATCAGGGGATAGAGTGGAATATTATTTTTGGGTTTCAATCCATTTTCGTGCATTGACAAACGCTTCATGCCAAGGGGAAACTTCATCGTTTCGTCCTTCCGGATAATTAGCCCAGTTCCACTGGAACGTCGAACGCTCAATGTGTGGCATCATCACCAGGTGGCGTCCTGTAGTATCACACATCATTGCGATATCAAAGGCCGAACCATTAGGATTGGCAGGGTAACCTTCATAAGCATATTTAGAAACCACATTATAGCGGTTTTCGCTATACGGAAGTTCAAATTTACCTTCACCATGAGAAATCCAAACACCTAAAGTACTTCCGGCTAATGTATTCAGCATTACGGAATTGTTCTCCTGTACTTTTACAGAAGTAAAGCCACTTTCGTGTTTTTTAGAATCGTTATGGAGCATTTTTGGCTTCTTCTCATGATCCGGGTTGATCAGGCCTAATTCTACAAAAAGCTGGCATCCGTTACAGATTCCTACCGATAAGGTATCTTCTCTTTTGAAGAAGTTGTCCAAGGCTGTTTTGGCTTTTTCATTGTATAAAAAGGCACCAGCCCATCCTTTGGCAGAACCCAGAACGTCAGAGTTAGAGAATCCACCTACAGCACCGATAAACTGAATGTCTTCCAGTGTTTCCCTTCCGGAGATTAAGTCCGTCATGTGTACGTCTTTCACGTCAAATCCGGCCAGGTACATCGCATTGGCCATCTCGCGTTCGGAATTACTCCCTTTTTCACGGATGATGGCTGCTTTTGGTCTTGCTGTTGCAGCATCAATTACTGGTTTTTTACCTGTAAAGTGGCTTGGGAAGCTAAACTGAAGCGGTTGGTTTTTATAGTTGTCAAAACGTTCTTTGGCTTTTTGGGCACCCGATTGTTTGCGGTCTAATAAATAAGACGTTTTGTACCAGATATCTCTAAATTCTGAAACTTCAAATAGATTTCCTTCGATCGAAAGATTTTTACTTTTTTCAACTTGACCAATTTTAAAAAACTCTATATTTTTTTGAGATAATTTTTGCTCAATATTACTCTGCTTGTTCGCTTGAAATACTATTCCAATATTTTCAGAAAAAAGAATTTTTACTAAATTTTTCTCGCTTAATTTACTAAATGAAATTCTTGCACCAAGATTATTGTCTGCGAAGCACATCTCTAATAATGTAGTAATTAATCCTCCACTTCCAATATCATGCCCAGCAATTATATCACCATCTAAGATTAGTTCTTGAATGGCATTAAATGCATTTTTAAAAAAATCAGAATTTTTTATTGTTGGAGTTTCATGACCAATTGATTTCCTAATTTGAGCATAAGAAGATCCTCCCAGTTTGTAAGCATCCTGAGAAAGGTTAATGTAATAGATGTTTCCACCGTTTTTCTGTAATACAGGCTCTACCACTTTTTTAATGTCGGTACAGTTTCCTCCTGCGGATATTATTACAGTACCCGGAGCGATAACATCACCATCGGCATATTTCTGTTTCATAGACAGGGAATCTTTTCCGGTTGGGATATTGATTCCAAGTTCAATAGCAAAATCAGAACAGCCTTTTACTGCTTCATAGAGTCGGGCATCTTCGCCTTCATTTTTACAGGCCCACATCCAGTTGGCTGAAAGTGATACACCCTGTAATCCGTTTTTGATCGGTGCCCAGATGATATTTGATAATGCTTCTGCAATGGCATTTCGGCTTCCAGCAACAGGATCAATGAGGGCAGAAATAGGCGCATGACCAATAGATGTTGCAACGCCTTCTTTTCCTAAATAATCCAACGCCATTACCCCAACATTATTCAAAGGCAATTGTAAAGGTCCAGCACATTGTTGTTTGGCTACTTTTCCACCAACACAACGGTCTACTTTGTTGGTCAGCCAATCTTTACAAGCTACCGCCTCCAATTGTAATATTTTTTCTGTTTCAGTATATAAACTTAGCCCCTCTATTAATAAACCAGTTTCTGAATAATAATCAATTTCTTTATAGTTTCGAGTAATTGTAGTATCTTCCATTACTACTTTTGGAGAACTTCCAAACATGTCTTCCAAAGCAAAATCCATAGGTTTTGCGCCTGTAGTTTTAGATTCAAATGTAAAGCGGTGATTTCCGGTTACATCCCCCACAGCGTACATTGGCGAACGTTCCCGGTCGGCAATTTTTTGCAGGGTATCCATATCTTTTTGTCCAATAACCAATCCCATTCTTTCCTGGGATTCGTTACCGATGATTTCTTTAGCAGAAAGGGTAGGGTCTCCCACCGGTAATTTGTCCAGGTCAATTAAGCCTCCGGTTTCTTCAACCAGTTCAGACAGGCAGTTCAGGTGGCCACCTGCACCGTGATCGTGGATGGAAACGATAGGATTTTCATCGCTTTCTACCAATCCGCGAATTGCATTGGCAGCCCGTTTTTGCATTTCAGGATTAGAACGCTGGATGGCATTCAGCTCGATACCCGAATTGAAGGCACCGGTATCTGCGGACGAAACTGCAGCACCACCCATTCCGATTCTATAATTTTCACCCCCTAAAATGACGATTTTATCGCCCGGTTGTGGTTTCTTTTTGATCGCCTGACTTTCTTTGCCATACCCAATTCCACCAGCAAGCATAATGACTTTGTCAAATCCTAACTTGCGGTTGTCTTCTTCGTGTTCAAAGGTCAATACGGAACCGGTAATAAGCGGCTGGCCGAATTTATTTCCAAAATCGGAAGCACCATTAGACGCTTTAATCAGGATGTCCATTGGTGTCTGGTACAGCCATTTTCTTTCGTCCATTCCGTTCTCCCAGTTGCGGTCTGCTTCCAGTCGGGAATAGGCGGTCATGTATACCGCTGTTCCGGCTAATGGCAATGAGCCCTGACCTCCTGCGAGACGATCACGGATTTCACCTCCGGAACCTGTTGCGGCCCCATTAAAAGGTTCTACCGTGGTGGGGAAGTTATGGGTTTCTGCTTTCAGGGAAATAACAGAATCAAAATCTTTGGTTGTATAAAAATCAGGCTTATCGGCTGATTTAGGTGCGAATTGTTGTACGGTAGGGCCTTTTACAAAAGCCACATTGTCTTTATAAGCAGAAACAATATCATTCGGATTTTCAGAAGCCGTCTTTTTGATCAGTTTGAATAGCGAAGATGGTTTTTCTTCCCCGTCGATCACAAACGTACCGTTGAAAATTTTGTGGCGGCAGTGTTCTGAATTGACCTGTGAAAATCCAAATACTTCGGAATCGGTAAGCTTACGGCCTATTTTTTCGGAAAGCGTATTAAGATAGTCTACTTCTTCAGTACTCAATGCCAATCCTTCTGTAGCATTGAATGCCGCGATATCCCCAATTTCCAAAATCGGTTCGGGCTGTATCGCAATGGTATAGATTTCCTGGTTTAATTCGGTATATTTTTGCGAAAGCATCGGGTCGAAATCGGTGAAAGTATCGGCTACTTTCTGGAATTCTTCAATCCTGAGGATGCCTTCAATTCCCATGTTCTGGGTAATTTCAACAGCATTCGTACTCCATGGCGTAATCATTGCGGCACGGGGGCCAACAAAAAAATCCGCAAGCACGGATTTTTCTATTTTATGAGCGTCGCCAAAAAGCCAGTTTAATTTTGAGATATTTTCAGCAGAAAGTTCGTTTTGCGACTGAACTGCAAAAACCGTATTTGTTTGGTTTCCGAAGAAATGAATCATGTTGTTTTTAGTTATGTTGTTGCGTTACGCAAAATTAATTCAATTGTATGAAATAGGCAATTTGAAAACGCTTTATTTGAAAATTATTCTGCACTATAATTATAAGCCCCCAAATCTGCAGGGGTACTCCTTGGATTTCCTAAGATATCATTGGGAACTGGTGTAGAAGGTGCTACATTTCGTGCAGCAGAACTTTCCTGTATTTTGAGGTTATTATTCCCCGGATTGATAAACCTCGGGTTGTTCGAGGTGGATGTTTTGGCGATCAGGCAATTGTTATAATACACATCACTGGACGCAGTACTGCTGGTAAACTGGTACAGTGGATTGCTGCCGTACTGCCCGGAAAAGTCAATAAATTTGATCAGGCAATAGTTGAAGGCAAGCTGGAATTGTGCATTGTTATTCTTGCTTAGTCCCAATTCAAGGTTGTTATTACCGTATATGATACAGTTGGTAAAGCTGGAATTCTGTAGGTTTTCCGTTAAGGTTCCCGTAGAAGTTTCTATAAAGTTGGTCAGGGTAACAGTAGGAGCAGAACGCGAGCCGCTATTCCAGTAATTGCCAAAGGTAGATTGGCTAAAGTTATATGTTCCACCATACGTCCCTGCAAAAGTACTTTCACCGGTTCGGCTGATGACTACATTCTCTCCGGTGATAACTCCGGTTCGTGCCAATATTCCTGAATTGGTATGATTGTACAGTTGGGTATTTTTGATCACTAAAGGCGAATTTTCAACCAATATTCCAATTCCGGCATTTTTGATAGTAGCATAATTAATACTGTTGTTCACACTACCCGAAGTGAGCCAGATCGTACCCCATTGTCCTGGTGTATCGGAAAAAGAGGGCTCGAGGCGGTCCCCTTCAAAAACCACCTGATCGGTTAATGTACCGTTGACCTGTAAGGAAGCATTGTTGGCAGCGATTAATCCGGATCCGGAATGGAAATGGATTTTTGCTCCGGGATCGATAGTAAGCGTTTTGTTCCCTGGGATGGCTGCATAGCCGTAAATGACATAGGGTTTTTGAGCCGTCCAGTGGAGTTCACTATCATCAAGGAAGAAACCATAGACTTCTTCACCACCAATAGGCAGGGTTTCGTAGGTTCCATCTGTATTCCGTGCAGGATACAGGAAGACAGCATCCTGGATCAGGGTGACTAAGTTTACATTTTGGGTAACACCGCCGCCGGAAAATTGTATTTCGTCAGTATATAGGAAGTCCGTAGGATTGGCATCCCCGATAGCTGCTGTAGTTTGAATATAAATATAAAGACTGTCTTTGGCCAGTACTTCTACATTGGTAAAAATCTTATTGTCGTTTCCGGTCATTCCATCTACTGTGATGCGGTATTTGGAATCCAGGCCTTTGCCCAGTTTCACGGAAGGGATGCTGATGTCTTTATTACTTCGGTTGTATACCTTTAAGGTGTAGGTGCTGGAACCGATGTTGGCAAACACCGTGTCGAGGTATATGGTATCCCTGGAAAACTCCAATCCACCGGAACTGGTTTCGAAATCAAAGTCTTTACGGCAGGAAGTAAAGCACACAATTGTTAGAACCAGGAATGTATAGATATAATGACGCATGGAATGGTAATTTTGGTAAATGTAAATATTAATTGCATAATTTAAAAATAACTTATTTTAATTCCTGACAGGAGCCTGAAAACACTATTTTTAACCAGTTACAATCATTTTATTCTTTAATTTTACCAATCTAAAATTTGAAATTATGTCTTTTGATAAAGAAAAAATGCTGGCGATGTGCCAAAAGTTTTCTGAAAACACACTGATGGAAACACTGGAAATTGAATTTATTGATGCGGGTGAGGATTTCTTAGTCGCGAAAATGCCGGTGAACTCAAGGGTGCACCAACCGATGGGACTCTTACATGGCGGCGCATCAGTAGCGTTGGCAGAATCGGTGGGCAGTGCAGCCTCTATATTATATATCAATCCTGAAGAAGAGGAAGTACGGGGGATTGAAATCTCAGCCAATCATTTAAAAAGCAAGCGGGAAGGGGTCGTTTTTGGTACGGCACGCATTATTCATAAAGGAAGAACCATCCATTTGTGGGAAATAAAAGTGACCGATGAAGCCGGAAACCTGATTTCTTTGTGCAAACTGACTAATATGGTGTTACCGCGCATCAAAAAATAAAAGAGGCTACGGACATGATAAATATATTGGATCGTATAAAAGTACAGCAGGAGAAAAACCTTCCTTTTGTAGTCTACAGAAAACAGCTCGAAACCGGGATTACCGGAATTTTTCAGGATACAGCAGCTTTGTTTTTATCGGAAGACCTGAGTGAAACCGGATTTGTTTTTGCTCCTTTTGATAGCCGTAACCCTACCATATTAATTCCGGAAGCGCATTCCGAAGTCATTCGGGAAGCATTTGTACCTAAAGTTATAAAAAGCATGGCAGATGATTCGTTTGAGGCGGATGATCAAGCCCGGCAGCATTTTGAAGCACTGGTTGCTTCCGGAGTAGCTGCTATAGAAGAAGGCCGTTTTTCCAAAGTAGTGCTATCGCGCAAAGAAAAGGTAGTGCTTCAGGAAAGGGATTACGCAGTAGTGTTTGAAAAATTGCTTCAGGCGTATCCTGCGGCATTTGTTTATATTTGGTATCATCCGGAAATAGGGCTTTGGATGGGGGCAACACCCGAAAAATTAGTACAGAGCGACCGTGGCCATTTTACCACCATGGCATTGGCAGGCACTCAAAAGTACCAGGATACGGAAGAGGTACATTGGCCCGAAAAAGAACGGCAGGAACAACTTTTCGTGACTGATTTTATCGTTCAGGAACTCCGGGACTATACAACTGAAATTAAGCTCTCTTCACCGCATACCCTGCGGGCGGGCGGGATAGTACACATTAAAACCGATATCACAGGAACATTGAAAGCCGGAGCTACGGTAAAGGAAGTGGTAACAGTATTGCATCCAACACCTGCCGTTTGTGGCTTGCCAAAGGAAAGTGCCAAACAGTTTATCCTGGCAGCAGAAGGCTATGACCGGGAGTTTTATTCCGGATTTCTGGGTGAATTGCAAAAGAATTTTCAAACCGGGCAGGCAGCTTCTGACTTTTATGTCAACCTGCGGTGCATGCAGCTTATAGGAAGTGAAGCTAATTTGTACATCGGATGTGGCATTACGCGGGACAGTGATCCCGAAAAAGAGTTCCAGGAAACAGTCAATAAAGCGATGACCATGAAGCGGGTTTTGCTATAAAGTAACGTTAAATAGAAAAAATCACAGGTGCCCAATAGGATAGCGACCTACCTTTGGGGCCATAAAATAATACGTATGAAATTAGATATATTAGTATTTGGCGCACATCCCGATGACGTGGAATTGAGTTGTGGTGCTACGATTGCAAAAGAAATCTCTTTGGGGAGAACAGTAGGTATTGTGGATCTCACCCGTGGTGAATTAGGGACGCGCGGTACTGCTGAAATCCGTGATGAAGAGGCCGAAAATGCCGGGAAGATCCTTGGGGTTTCCGTTCGCGAGAATCTACGGTTCCGGGATGGTTTTTTTACCAATGATGAAGCGCACCAACGGGAAGTGATCCGCATGATCCGGAAGTACCAACCCGAGATTGTGATTTGCAATGCTGTCGATGACCGACATATCGATCATGGAAAAGGGAGCAAACTGGTTTCCGACGCCTGTTTCCTTTCCGGGCTGATTAAGATTGAAACGCAGGAGGAAGGTGCATTCCAGGATGCCTGGCGTCCAAAGCTGGTGTACCATTACATACAGTGGAAAAACCTTACACCGGACTTTGTCGTGGACGTCACCGGATTCATGGATATTAAAGTAGCTTCCCTGATGGCCTACAAATCCCAGTTTTATGATCCGGATTCCAAGGCTCCGGTAACGCCAATTGCTACAAAAAACTTTAAAGACAGCATCCTTTATCGCGCGCAGGACCTGGGCAGGCTGATCAACACTGATTATGCCGAAGGATTTACAGTGGAAAGATATTTGGCAGTCAATAGTTTAGGAGATTTAGTGTAAATTTCTTCAAATTTTATTTGTAGAAACCAAAATGAGTCTTATATTTGCACTCGTTAAACAAATGGTGGTTGTAGCTCAGCTGGTTAGAGCATCGGTTTGTGGTGCCGAGGGTCGCCGGTTCGAACCCGGTCATCCACCCAGAAATTTAAAGCTTCAGAGAAATCTGGAGCTTTTTTTGTTACTATAACTTCCAGTTTTATTTTCCCGAGCTCTCTTCCTTTTGTATCAATTCAAGCGATAAAAAAACCAATTCATTTAAAATTAACTTGCGAATATTTTCATAAGACATTCAGTACATAATGCGATATTTATTATTGAACTTAAGTTTTTTTTAACTAAATTGCTGCTTATTAACTATAAATAGAATACTATGGGAACGTTTTTAGTTACAAAAAGAAAAAATGGAGAATTCCAGTTTGTTTTAAAAGCCGGAAATGGCGAGCCGATATTGGTTAGTGAAGGGTATACGACCAAAACGAATTGTCATAGCGGTATTGAGTCTGTCCGGAAAAATTCTCAGGACGAGTCTAAATTTGAAAAAAAAGAAGCCAAAAATGGTCAATTTCATTTCAACCTGAAAGCCACAAACGGCCAGATCATTGGTACAGGAGAGATGTATGCTTCTGCCGCAGGACGGGACAATGGTATTGCTTCAGTAATGAAAAATGCACCGGAGGCAAAAATTAAGGAAGAACTGGATTAATATAGTATTATCTTTCGATTACTTCCGTTACGATACAGTAAAAACCAGTACATCCATTGTATTGGTTTTTTTATTTCCCACAATCAAGCTGTATCTTTAGGGCACATTTTAATGACCATCACGAATCGCTATGGAAAGAAAAACAAAACTAATTGAAGCGTTAAAGATAAAAATCCCGGTAGTGCAGGGGCCGATGCTGGGCGTTACAACACCCGCTATGGTTGCCGCTGTTTCTAATTCGGGCGGTTTGGGATCGTTGCCAGTGGGTGGACTTGCACCGGATAAAGTGGAAGAATTGATTCAGGCCACAAAGCGACTGACAGACCAGCCTTTTGCGGTGAATGTTTTTGCCCATGAAATACCGACTCATACGAATCCTGCCATTCTCAACGCGATGCAGGATTTTCTGGCCGCTTTTTCTCTTGCGCATGGCCTTCCTTATACCGTTCGTGATACTTCGGAATTTAAGTTTGTCGGTTATCAGGAACAGCTGGATAGTATACTACGAAATAAGGTCCCAGTGGTTAGCAGCACATTCGGGGTGCTGGATCAGCATTCGATGTCACGATTGCAGGAAAAGAAAATAACGGTTATAGGTACGGCGACAAGTGTTGCTGAGGCATTGGTATTGGAACAAAGCGGTGTGGCTATCGTTACCGCACAGGGGATTGAAGCTGGCGGGCACCGGGGTTCTTTCCTACAGCAGGACCGATTGCCGCAAATAGGCTCCATGTCGTTAATTCCACTGATTTCCGATGCCGTGCAAATTCCGGTTTTGGCTGCTGGCGGTATTGCTACAAACAGGGCAATGCGTGCAGCATTTCTATTAGGTGCCGCCGGGGTGCAGGTGGGAAGCCTTTTTATTCCTGCCGCAGAAAGTGCCGCTTCTGAAATTTATAAAGAAGCAGTAATGGGGGCTAAAGATACCGATACCGTAGTGACCAAAGCCCTGACAGGACGATGGGCGAGAGGCATCCGGAATGTCTTGCTGGAATCGATCGAAAATGCCGGTTTGGAAATTCCCGATTATGTAATTCATAATTTCCTGACATCGGGAATCCGCAGTTTTGCAGCAGGAGCACAACGAAAAGAATTCCTGTCCCTTTGGGCCGGGCAATCTTCTTCAAAAGCCAAAAGAGGCACCACTGCCGAATTGTTTCTGGAATTGGTGCAGGACGGCTGGTAATTTTATTTAATAAAGAAATAGTGCGGTGACGCCATAAATAAACTCCGAATGTTTCCATTCGGAGTTTTTGTATCAGGGCAGGATTTTATTCTCCAGTTTTGTCTACGACAGGGCGGTTTTCGCGGTTGGCCAGTTCCCAAGCTGTGGCAAATACCAATCGGGCTCTTTTGGCTAAGATATCATATTCAATTTTGTCTGGTGTATCTCCCGGAAGGTGGTAATCCTCATGGACACCATTGAAGTAAAATAAAGCAGGTACTCCTTTTTTAGCAAAGTTATAATGGTCGGAACGGTAATAGATTTGTTCCGGGTCATTCAGTGCGTTGTATTTGTAATCCAGTTCTAAATGGCCATATTTTTTATTGGCTTCTTCCGAAATTTTATGAAGATCAGTACTCAGTCGGTCGGAACCGATCAGGTACACATAATTCGGATTGTCTTTGTGTTTCGCATCGCGTCGGCCAATCATATCGATGTTAAGGTCGGTAATGGTATTCGCCAGCGGGAAAAGCGGATGTTCAGAATAATAACGCGATCCGTGAAGGCCGTGCTCTTCGCCGGTAACATGCAGGAATAAGATGGAACGTTTGGGGCCATGACCCTCTTTTTTCGCCTGCATAAAAGCCTGTGCAATTTCAAGCAGTGTTACTGTTCCGGAACCATCATCGTCGGCTCCATTATAAACTTCCCCGTTTTTCATTCCTACGTGGTCGTAATGGGCTGAAATAACTAAAATCTCATCCGGTTTTTCACTGCCTTCAATATATGCCCAGATGTTTTCGGAATCTGGTAATTTTGGGCTATAGGCACGAGCCATAAATTCAGAAGGTACTTTCTGGTAAAAGTTTTCGGCTCCCTTAGGATAGGAAATACCATTGCTTTTGTATTGGTCGATAAGATATTGTCCTGCTCTTTTCTGACCTTTGGAACCTGTATCCCTGCCTTCATTTTCATCAGAGGCTACAATATATAAATGGGTTTTCAGCTCCTCCGGCGTAATGGTATTCATGTATTTGACCAGGTATTTCTCTGAAGTATTGTTTTTGCCGCCGCCGCACGATAACGCTACTAAAGCCAGTCCTATTACTACAATTTTTCTCATCGGTTGTTGGGTTTCTATTTTGTACTAAAATAGTTTTTTTTCTGCTGTAAAAAAATATTTTTTCAATTCCGGTTGCAAAAGCTCTTTTGTAATGCCCGGCTTACGGGATTCAGGGCTGCCGGACTGTTGGAGTTTGAGCTTCGGAACTCTTGCTGGGCAGCTCATTATAAGCCGCTTGAAAGAAACAAATTACTTTTAGTCTACTAAGTTACTAGACTAATAATATTAATGCTTACTTTTGTTGCAAATGCTATTGCTTTTTTCAGACGGCAGCGTTCGTTTAAATTTAATTTTAATGAGAAAGATATGGAGTATACACTAACCGCCAATAACCCGGAGCAGGACGAAAACGAATTGCGCCAGCCTGTGATTCTTTTACACGGGCTCTTTGGAAACCTCAGCAACTGGAAAGCAGTACAGGATGTGTTTTCAGCAGATTATAATCTTTATACCCCTTTATTGCCATTATTTGATACTGTCCTGGGACGCAACCGCCTGGATCGCCTGGTCGTATTTTTAGAAAAGTATATCCTGGATCATAACATCCAAAATCCAATACTGATTGGAAATTCACTGGGTGGGCATGTGGCATTATTGTATACGCTAAAACATCCTGATAAAGTCAGCAAACTGGTCCTGACCGGGAGTTCAGGATTATATGAAAATTCTTTTGGCGGTGGTTTTCCACGGGTCAAAGACTACAATTATATCCGTAAGAAAGTAGAAGATGTGTTTGACCGCAAAGAAGTGGTGAATGCCGAAGTGGTGGATAGCGTGTACAGCATCGTCCAGAATAATTCCAAAGTCATAGCGGTTATCAGCCTGGCCCGGGATGCGCAAAGGCAAAACCTCAAAGACCGCCTGGCTGAGATTAAAATACCGGTACTTTTGATCTGGGGGCTTCAGGATATTGTGACGCCACCCGAAGTGGCCCGGGAGTTTCATACCCTTATCCCGCATTCCAAATTACACCTGATCGATGAATGTGGCCACGTTCCGATGATGGAACAACCTATTCTGTTCAACCAATACCTCAAAGTTTTTCTAAGTAAATAATTATGGAAAATATTAATTATCTGGCATTTGCAATGCCGGCATTCTTTATATTTTTATATCTGGAATATGCCTTTACAAAACGGAAGAAGAAAAATACAGTATTCCGCTATGAAAGTTCGGTTTCCAATGTTACCATCGGGATTGCAGAGCGGTTGCTGGACCTGTTTATAGCAGCCAGTTTTGTACAGCTGTATTATTGGATATACAACCATTATGCCCTGTTCGAAATCCCCAATCACTGGGCGATATGGATTTTTTTATTGTTAACAACCGATTTTGTGTGGTATTGGTACCACCGCCTCGGCCATGAAGTGAATTTTTTCTGGGCTGCCCATATCGTGCACCATCAGAGTGAGGAGTTCAATTACACTGTAGCCGCCCGTATCACGACCTTCCAGGCCATTATCCGGGATTGTTTCTGGTGCCTGCTGCCATTTGTCGGTTTTCATCCCGCTATTGTATCAATCATCCTGATTGTCCACGGTGCCTATTCCTTTTTTACACACACCCAAATGATCAAAAGTATCGGCTGGCTGGAATATGTACTGATTACGCCTTCGCTGCATGGCATTCACCATGCTTCGGACGAAAAATACCTGGATAAGAATTACGGGGATGTTTTTGTGTTTTGGGATAAGTTGTTCGGGACTTTCCAGAAAGAAGAAGAAGCGCCCAAATACGGATTGACGCATCCCCTGAAAAGCTACAGTTTCCTGTGGCAGCATTTCCATTACTACCTTGAAATCATCGAAGCCTGCCGGCGAACTGTAGGCCTTAAGAACAGGCTCCGGATCATCTTTGGCAGCCCTGCGGTGATGGACCAGAATATCCGCCCGATCCTGGAACGTAAATTCCTGCAGGACAAAGAAAAACAACCCTGTATCCTGCCGTTTAAGAAGTACCTGAATTTTCAGGTCGGGCTTTCGGTAGTTGTATTAACGCTGTTTACCCTGTTTTTCAATTACCTCGGATTTGCAGCCAAAACCTGTATTGTATTATTTATACTGCTCACACTAATTAACTGTGGGGCATTGCTCGAGCAGCGGAAATGGATCCATTATCTGGAATATTCCCGCATATTATTGCTTTTTGCTTATGTTTTTATGGTATTTGGGCGGGTGGAGTTCCTTATCTTACCCATTTTAGCCATCGCCATATTAAACGATGCTTTTGACCTGGATCAGAAATACCTGCGTTTTGTGTACCGCGAGCCTCATGTCGATAAATAGACTATTTGTAACGCTCTATAAATTGTGAAGGCGTCTCGTTGGTTTTGGATTTGAATAACCGGGAGAAATAAGCATAATCATCATAGCCCAGGTATAGTGCAATATTGGTAAACGAATCCCGGGATTGTACAAACATCCTTTTGGCTTCCAGTATGATACGTTCGATAATCAGGTCGGAGGTGGTTTTTCCCAATACGGTTTTTGTGATCCTGTTCAGGTGTTTGGTACTAATGTTCATTAGGTCAGCATATCCGGCGGGCGATTTCTCCGTTAGGAAATGCGTTTCAACCAGGCGTTCCAGGTGTTTCAATTTATCAGCATACGGATTGGATTTGTGTACCAGTGTATCGTTTTCCTTTTCATACAAACGCGTCATATCAATATACATCATATCGATCAGGCTGATGATTTTCTGGCGTTTCAGCAGGTACTCATTTTCATATTCTTCCAGTATCACGGTAAATGAACGGATCATTTTTTCAAGTTGCTCCTGGTCAATATAGATGAAGGGAGGATTTTGTGTGGAAAAAAAGAAAGGGAAATTGG
Organism: Flavobacterium kingsejongi; assembly: GCF_003076475.1. Classification (NCBI taxonomy): domain Bacteria; kingdom Pseudomonadati; phylum Bacteroidota; class Flavobacteriia; order Flavobacteriales; family Flavobacteriaceae; genus Flavobacterium; species Flavobacterium kingsejongi. Next base: position 2,752,833 of record NZ_CP020919.1, read on the forward strand.
TGATGGATTTGCTGTTGAACTGAAAGTCATAAAAGGCCTGGGTATGGAAGAATATAAATCCGTCACAATCATCAGAAAGTACCCAGTGGTGCGTCTGTCCCGGATTGAGCAGGAAGATGCTGCCGGGCTGTATGGTATAGGCATTAAAATCGATTTCATGGATGCCGCTTCCCTGTGTAAAAAGTACTGTCACATAGAAATTATGCTTGTGCGGAATGGTGATCGATTTGTGATAAAACTCCAAATGCTTTACAAACGTATTGGCATAAAAATCAGGATTGATTGTATTCTTTTCAAATTGTTGGATGTCAAGTACCTGTACTGATTTCATACGTTTTATTTTTTTAGCCCTGCAGTGCCAGTTACAAAAATACCGTACTGACTGATTGAAATTATGTCCTAAAAGTACAAATTTGTGAGCGATAAGTATAAGATTATTTGCAATAGCCTGCCGTAAATTTGTAGTGTACTAAATGATAGACTATGTCAATGATATTAAATATTTTTAGAGGAAGATGTCCCCACTGTGAAAAAGGACGCATTTTTGAGAAATTAGGAAATCCATTTCTTTTTCAAATGCCGAAGATGAAACAAAAATGTGACGTTTGTGGGCATTCCTTCGAACGGGAACCGGGGTTTTTCTTTGGGGCGATGTTTGTGAGCTATGCGGTAGCAGTTCCCCAGATGGTGGTATTGTTATTAGCCTGTAAAGCATTGGGATTGGAAAATATCCCGATTATAATCATTGTGATTATTGCTTTTATACTCCTGAGTACTACCAATTTCAGGTTGTCGCGAACGATCTGGATGTATATTTTCCGGAACGTATAACGGACCAATTTATAAAGCCCCGGACAGGTCTGATAGCTACTGGCCGGGGCTCTTTTTAGTTATTTCTTCTTCTTATTTTTTCAGGGTTTCGTCCAGGAACATCAGGAAATGTTTCCACGATCTTTTATCGGCTTTTTCATTATAGGCAGCCCCTTTGGAATTATCATTTCCCGCTGATTTCTCCGTAAAGGCATGTACAGCATTGGCATAATAGATCATCTCCCAGTCGGCCTTGCCATCACGCATCTCCTGTTGAAACGCAAGTACATCTTTTTGCGGTACATATGGATCATCTGCGCCATGCAATACCAATACCCCGGTTTTGATTGGGCCATTTTTGCGATCGGCTTCTTTACCCAGTCCGCCATGAAAGGACACTACACCTCTAACATCCATACCGCTACGGGCCGCTTCCAAAACTCCTGTACCACCGAAGCAATACCCAATAATAACAATATTATCAGCATTGGCACCAGCCTTAATCAATTCCTGGCGGGCAAGGTCAATTCGTTTTGTATACAGTTGGTAGTCTTTTTTGTATTTACCGGATTGTTCTCCGGCTTCTTTCAGGTCTTTTGGGTAATTCCCCTCTCCATAAATATCAGCGACAAAGGCATAATACCCTAAACCGGACAGTTCCTGTGCTACCTCTTTAGAATGATCATCAATACCTTTCCAGGCAGGCAGGATCAGGATTCCGGGTTTGGATTTGGTTGTTTTTTTGGGTGCTATTGCAAAACCATTAAGCTTTTGATCTTTGTCTTTATAGGCTACAGGCTTTAGCTGTGCCAACGCTTCTGTGTGGACGATAACAGCCAACAGCAGGGGTAAAATAATTTTTTTCATAGTAGTGTGATTTGGTTCTATACAAATATAATTAGGTATTTGTGGAAATGCTATAAGGCTTTCATAAAATAATGTAAAGCAGGTTCAAAAGAATACAACTAAGTTTGATACTGTTTAACCGAACATCCAAATCGTTCCACACTAAATCAAATTACCATGATTGAGAAACTCAAAGATGTACCCGATACGATAGCCGCTTTTCGTGCGGTAGGCGAAATTACCAAAGAGGATTTTACCAACCTGGTGATACCGGAAGTTGAAGCACTCGTACAGCGTACGGACAAACTGAATTACCTCTTGTTGCTGGATACGGAGTTAAAGGAATTTTCCGCCGGTGCCTGGCTGCAGGATGCATTATTAGGCATTAAAAATATCACCAAATGGAACCGTGCCGCCATTGTATCCGATTCTGAAGGTGTCATCCAGTTTACCAACGCATTCAGCGTAGTGATGCCCGGCGAATTCAAAGGATTCCGCAAAAACGAATTACAGCTGGCCATTGACTGGGTCGCTGAAAAAATTGATACTATTAAGTAACCGGGAGCAATCCCCTAAAAATAAATACCATGGGAAATTATAAAAACCTCAGCAATGAAGAAGCGATTGCCAAACTGAAAAAACTGGCAGAAGATATTAAAGTATGTATGTTCTGTACCGAACTTACAAAAGCTCCTTTTTCCACACGCCCTATGAACCTGCAGGAAGTAGATGCTGCCGGAAATTTATGGTTCATCAGCGGCGCCGATAGCGATAAGAATTTTGAAATCAAACAGGACGACAAAGTGCAGTTGCTGTTTGCCAAACTTTCGAGTTCGGAATATTTAAATATCTATGGACACGCCCATATCTACACCGATCAGTCTACGATTGAAGAGAAGTGGAGCCCAATGGCGAAGGCCTGGTTTAAAGATGGAAAAAAAGATCCTAATGTATCTATCATCAGGGTACAGCCGGAATATGTATATTATTGGGATACCAAAGACGGCATGATGGTTTCATTGCTGAAAATAGCTGTAGCTGCCGTTACCGGAAAACAAATGGACGGTAGTATCGAAGGAAAGATCAGCGTATAACGAGTTCTTTTAGCCTACACATAAAATAAAAAAAGCTTCTGTCCCCACAGAAGCTTTTTTAGTACCAATTACTTTTAGTGTTTAAATTTTTTAAAGATGGTCGTCGCAATATGGCCACCAAATCCAAAAGTATTACTCATGGCATAGCGCAGGGGTTTGTGTTGCGCAGTACCCAGTGTAAAATCGAAGCTTTCGCTAAAATCGGGATCTACTGTAACGGTATTGATCGTCGGCGGAACACAGCCATCTACTATCGCCATGACTGAAGCAATAGCTTCTATAGCGCCGGCAGCACCAAGCAGGTGGCCTGTCATAGATTTGGTTGCACTGATGTTCAGTTCCGGGCGGATCCCAAATACCCGTTGTACCGCGATCAGTTCACTGCGGTCGCCCATTGGGGTTGATGTAGCATGCATGTTGATGTAGTCGATGGCTTCCGGTTGTATTTCGGCATCTTCCAGTGCCGCCAGCATCCCCAGGTAGGCACCTTCGCCTTGGGGATGGGTACCGGTGAGGTGATAGGCATCAGCAGCCATACCACCTCCGACGATTTCCGCAATGATAGGCGCATTTCGTGCCAAGGCACTCTCATAACTTTCGAGCACCAAGGCTCCGGCACCTTCGCCAATTACAAAACCATCCCGGGTAGGGTCAAAGGGACGCGAAGCCGTTTCCGGGCTATCGTTCCGTACCGATAGTGCTTTGGAAGCATTAAAACCGCCTACTGCCGTTGCTGTAATGGCAGCTTCGGATCCTCCGGTAATTATCATGTCGGCCTTTCCCCAGCGGATATAGTTAAAAGCATCAATAATAGCTGTATTGGAAGTAGCACAGGCAGAAACCGTAGTGAAATTAATACCCCGCAGCCCGTATTTAATTGAAATCACTCCGGAGGCAATATCCACAATCATTTTAGGGATGAAATATGGATTGAACCGGGGAGTGCCATTGCCAACAGCATATTCCGTAACCTGCTCTTCAAAGGTGGTGATTCCCCCATTACCGCTGCCCCAGATGACGCCAATCCGGTTGCAGTTTAGGGTTTCAAAATTAATTTTTGCCTGTTGTACCGCTTCTTCAACGGCAATCAGTGCGTATTGGGTGTACAGGTCATATTTCCGGGCTTCACTTTTTTCAATATGATCCAGTGGATTAAAATCCTTCAGCTCACAACCAAACTGCGTCTTGAACTTTGCCGGGTCAAATTTCGTAATCGGGCTCGCACCGCTTTTTCCGGCTTTCAGGTTCGACCAAAATTCTGCCGTACTATTTCCGATAGGGGTCAGTGCGCCCATTCCGGTAATAACAACTCTTTTCATAGTAGCAAATATTGGATATACCAATCGGTATATTGTTAAGTATAAAAATTAGGATACCGGATTTACCATCAACAGGGCATCGGCCGGAGAGGCAAGAAAGGCGTTGTATAAGTCCGCAGTCATTCCCACATGTATCTCAGTTTGGTCCGTAGCAAGTGCCTGTACTAAGTCCTGGGCTACCTGTGCCGGAGCGATACCATTTTCACCGCCTATATCTTTCGAAAAATTAGTATTCACCAAAGGAGGCATAAGTTCAAAAACAGATACGGTACTGGAACGTAAAGCCACTCGTAAAGACTGGGTATACGAATGCAATGCTGCTTTGCTGGCACTGTAGGTAGGAAGGCGCGCACCCGGTACGAAAGCCACAATAGAAGATACATTTACAATGGCTGCTGTAGCTTGTTCTTGCAGGGCAGGCAGCAGAAGCTCATTGAGGCGGATGATGGAAAGGTAATTGGTCAGTATTTCTTCCTGTGCGTTTTTAAAACTGTTTGTACTGGCTGCGAGGTCATAATAGTAAGCGCTGCCCGCATTATTGATTACAATGTTAAGGGCTGGGAAGTCCTTTTGCAGTTGTGCGACTAACTGCAGGGTATCTGCTTCATTGGTCACATCGGCACGGATGGCGGTCACATTGCTGAGTTGGGCAGCTGCCGTCTTAAGGCGGTCTTCATTGCGCCCGGTGATGATTACTTTGTTGCCTTTTTCAGAGAACTGACGGGCCATTTCGAATCCGATACCGGCACTTCCGCCGGTAATTAATACGGTATTATTTGTTGTATTCATTATAAAAGGTTTTTATTTATTTCTGGGTTCTATTTTAAGAAGATTCGTATACCCTTTAGCGATCAGGCGGGATTTATCGGCATTCCAGACGTTACACTGGGCATTGACAATCTGGTTTCCTTTTTTGATGATGGTACTCTCTGCAATCAGGATATCATTTTCTTTGGCTGCGGCAAAATAATCGATGACCAAGTTGACGGTGGTATAAAACCAGGGCTCGCCATAGGAAATCAGGGTAGCCCCGATGCAATCATCAATGATGGCTGCGGTAATTCCGCCATGTAACGTTCCCATAGGGTTGGTCATTTCATTACGGATGGTGTATTCAAATTCGAGTTTGCCTTCTTCTACGGTACGCATAACTGGTTTGAGCCAGTTCATAAAGGGAGAAGGGGAGTGTTGCACCTCTTGTCCGATGCGGTCTTTTAAAAATTGAAATGCTTTGTTGTCCATGCTATAGTTGTATACTTGATTATTTTTCCATGATCATTGTAATGCCCTGTCCGCCTGCGGCACAAATGGAGATGAAGCCTTTGCCCGATCTTTTTTCGTGTAGCAGTTTGGCCATAGTGGCGATAATACGGCCACCGGTAGCGGCAAAAGGATGCCCGGCTGCGGTACTGCTGCCGTTTACATTCAGTTTGCTACGGTCGATGGGTCCTAATGCGGTTGCTAATCCGAGGGAGGCAGTAAGTTCCTGGCTTTCCCATATTTTTAGTGTCGTTAGTACCTGTGCGGTGAACGCTTCGTGTATTTCATAAAAGTCAAAGTCCTGCAGTTTCATCCCGGCACGCTCCAACATTCGTGTAGCTGCTGCTACGGGTGCCAATAATAAGTTTTGCTTGTTTTCGACGTATTCGATAGCGGCAAGTTCTGAAAACGTAATGTAAGCCAATACCGGAAGTCCTTGCGCTTTGGCCCAGTCTTCACTCGCTAATAATACAGCGGATGCACCATCGGTTAACGGAGAGGAATTACCGGCGGTCAGGCTGCCGTTTTGCGGGTCAAATGCCGGGCGGATTTTTGCCAGCTTTTCTATAGAAGTATCCCGTCTCAGGTTGTTGTCAGCTTCCAGGCCATGGAAGGGCTGGATCATATCCTTAAAAAATCCGTTATCATAGGCTTTAGCCATTTTTTGGTGGCTTTCCAGTGCCAGCTGATCCTGTTCGGCTCTCGGGATCTGGTAGTATTTCGCGGTCAGTTCCGTATGCCCGCCCAGCGATAATCCGGTACGGGGTTCCGAATTCATTGGGGCGAGTGGGGACAGGTCGCGGAATTTGATTTTGAGTACCTGTTTGATACTTTCCCAGGTCGTTTTACTGCGCTTTACGGCGAACAGGTTTTTGCGCAAGCGTTCCTTCAGGAGCAGGGGCACATTACTGGTGGAGTCAACCCCTCCGGCAATACCGACTTCAATTTGTCCCAAAGCAATCTTATTGCCAATATAAATGGCAGCTTCTATTCCGGTGTCGCAGGCCTGCTGTAGGTCACAGGCGGGTGTTGCGGGATCCAGCTGGGTACTCATGACACATTCCCGCATCAGGTTCAGGTCGAGGCTGCTTTTGATAACAGCACCACCGGCCACTTCACCCAAACGTTGCCCTGCTAAATGGTACTTGGTGACCCATGCCATCGAGGACAGCGGTCATCATTTCCTGCAGGGAAGCATCGGTATAATTGGTATTCTGACGGGCAAACGGAATCCTGTTGTATCCGACAACAGCGACTTTTCTAACGAGATTTTGATCAGACATAGCGATTGTTCTTTTAATTCGTATTGAGTTGTCCCTTAAAATTAAAACTTTAATTCCTGCTTATTCAATTTTCGGCTTTTTATTTTTATACCAATCGGTATATTGATGAATAAAAAAAATCAGGCCTGTAATGCCATGATCATTTTCTGAGCCACCTGCATGGCTGATTTCAGCCCTGCCATATTCCCGGTTACTTTGGTAATCATAATGCCCCCTTCAATCACGGCGATAAATCCGTAAGCAAAAGCTGTTACATCTTCTTCAGGTTTGAATTCCCCGTCCCGGATGCCCTCCGCTACAAGAGTAGCAATAGCAATTTGCCATTTCTCTATGGCGGAAGCCGCTTTTTTTCGCAATTCGGGGTGGGTATCGTCGCTTTCGGTTGCTGTATTTAAAATGGGGCAGCCATACTGCAGGAGTGGATTGGTATGAAATCCGGCAAAGGTATCGAGATAGACCTGTAGTTTTTCCGTAGCCGTATTCTTTTGGTGCATCTGCTGGATCATGTGCCTGCTGATCTGTCCGTAGTTGTAGTCAAAGGCAGCGAGTACTACTTCATCTTTGTTGCCAAAGTTGCCGTAAATACTACCCTTGGTTAATCCGGTAGCCACGGTCATATCATTCAGCGAAGTACCAGTAAAGCCTTTTTTATTAAAAATAGGCGCGGTCTTTTCAATGATGAACTGTTTCGTCTTTTCTGCTTTTGTCATAGTCATTCGGAATTACGGTGTAAAATTATACCAATCGGTATAAAAAAACAATAGTATTGGCATTTATTTAACCGGGCATCGTACTTATTCGATAGTATAAGGGATTCCAGAAACCTACAGCAAGCTAAAAACAGTAAAAAAAACGGTAAAGTGAAAAAAACGGATTCCGTCCACAGTAGTGGACAGGCTGCTGCAGACTGCAGGAAGGTATCTACTACTGTAGACGGGCTGCTGCAAGAGTGCAGGAAGGTATCCACTACTGTAGACGGGCGCTGCAAGTGTGCAGGAGACCGTCTACTGCTGTGGACGGGCCGCTGCAAGTGTGCAGGAGATCATCTACTACTGTGGACGGGCCGTTGCATGAAAAAAGGCCATTGTCAACTGTAGACAGCAATCAAAAAAGTGCGAGAGTGCCTTTACAATTATAGTGGGTTGATGACAAAAAAGCAGTCCATTGTTTACTGTAGACGGAAACCAAAAAAATGCAACAGGGTATTTTTTAGCAATTTTCCAGACACTACAAAGCCAGATCAGTGATCCGGCTTTTGGTATTTTTTTTCGCAATGGATTTAATGATCGTGATCCGGTGCTGTAGTTGTTTCTAAAATTTTAATCATCTTAAAGGATTTCAGCAAATGAAATAGTCCCGGTAAGATCAGGAATCCCCCAACCAATAATGAAATGGCCAATACTTTAATCACTTCCGGAGGAGCGGCATTATCGAGCAGGCTGATCGCTCCGGTTTTGGTGATGATAATATCGGGATAGTGGGCAAAAAGTGCCGCAGTAATAATCAGGATCACCTGCAGTCCGGCAAAAAAGCGGCAGAGGATGTAATCGCCTTTGCGGATGCTGTACCAGAGTGGGAATATTAAGATGGCCGAAATACTCACCAGCCCGAGGGCATAGTAATTCTGGATGAAATCGAGTACAAATTGTTTTTCCTGGGTGTAGCCGATGACCAATGTAATCAGTCCCAGTAATATGACCGTATAGGTGGCGATTGTCGCTTTACGGATGTATAATTTACGGTTTTCAAGATCCACTTCCCCAATTAGGAACGTAGCAGCGAGGAAAGTACATAAGGCGGCAAAGAATAGGCCGATAGCAATCGGGAAGGCCTGGAACCAGGGTGTAATAAAAAGGATGACAAAATCGGGATTTTCCGCAGGATCCATCAGTACTATATTGCCACTGATCAGGGTACCAAAAGTCATTCCGAGGAAAATCGGGGTGACCACACAGGAAAGCTCAAACATCTTGTCGTATAGGATCTGGGATTTGTCTTTTACTGCATCATAATGCCGGAACACAAAGGCGACCCCACGCAGGGTAATGCCGAGCAAGACCAACGTCAGTGGGATGTGCAGGTAGATCACAAGTATATTGTAATACCCGGGAAAAGCAATCCAGAGGATTACGATAAGGATAATAATCCAGATGTGGTTGGCTTCCCATACCGGGCCCATCACACTGTATACGGTTTTTTTAATCAGTTTTTTATTTTCCTTTGATGAAAACAGCTCGAGGATCCCAGCACCAAAATCGGCACCACCCAGCAGCACATACAAAAAGAATGAAAAGGCAAGAAAGAATAAGACGATATACAACATGACCTTTAGGTATTAGGAGTGTTATTGAGGACTTTAATCTGACGGCTCATCAGCCAGGTTACGGCAATAGCGAGTACGGTATAGAGCACCACATACATGTAGAAACTGTAAATCATTCCAGGCATAGGGGTTACCGCATCTTTGGTACGCATCACATTATGTATGATCCAGGGTTGCCGCCCGACTTCGGTTACGATCCATCCGGCTTCGAGGGCTAAAAAACCGACAGGAGCTAAGCAGGCAAAATAAAGCCAGTACTTCCGGCTGTCCTGCCATTTTATTTTTTTAAGGCTGGTAAAATAAAAAATTCCTGAAAACAACATCAGCATCCCAAGGCCAACCATGATCTGGAACGCATAATGGGTAATGGCTACCGGGGGGCGGTCTTCGGCCGGAAAATCATTCAGTCCTTTTACTTCCGCATCAAAATCGCCAAAGGCCATAAAAGAAAGTGCTTTGGGGATTTCAATCTTATAGGAGACTTCCTGTGTTTTTTCGTCCACAATCCCACCGATAAACAGGGGAACCCCTTTTTCCGTATTGTAATGGGCTTCGAGGGCAGCGAGTTTGGCAGGCTGGCGTTTGGCAATATCCTTAGCTGATAAATCCCCACTGAGCGGTTGTAATAGTGCTGCAACGGCCCCTATGGAAATAGCGATTTTAAAAGCCGCTTTGTGCAGGATGGTGTTCCTGTTTTTGTAGACTTGGAAGGCATGGATCCCGGCGACGGCAAAACTGGTGGCAGCAAAGGCAGCCAGTGTCATGTGCAGCGCCTGGGTGAACCAGGCCGGATTCAGGAAGGCTTTCACCGGATCGATATTCAGGAATTTCCCGTCGATATAATCAAATCCCGATGGGGCATTCATCCAGCTGTTGGCCGAAACGACAAGTATACCGGACAGTACACCCGAAACACCTACGATAATCCCGGTAAACCAGTGGAATTTTTCGGGAAGCTTGTTCCAGCCATACAGGTAAAATCCAAGGGCAATGGCTTCGATAAAAAAAGCAGCACCTTCCAGGGAAAAAGGCATCCCGATAATCGGGCCGGCATGTTTCATGAATTCGGGCCACAGGAGGCCAAGTTCAAAGGACAGTGCGGTACCAGACACGGCACCGGTCACAAAGAAAATGGCGACGCCTTTTTGCCAGGATTTGGTGAGGGAGAGGAAAACCGGATTGCGGGTTTTCATGAATTTGTAATGTGAAATTACCATGAAGAACGGCATGACCATTCCGATACAGGCAAAGACAATATGAAAGATGAGGGTGAATGCCATCTGCATTCGGGCAGCATCAAGATTTTCCATAGTAGCGGTTTTAAATTGACCTTCAGCAAAGGTACTGGATCCGCTTCGGTAAAGCTATTTTATACCGTACTAATTCTATGGATTCCCCTTTAATTTAACAGTTAAAAAGCCAGTTTTCGCGAGGTTTCCAAAAGCAGTTGCCCTACCGTAAATATAGCCCTTTCCACTTGTTGTGCCCGGCTTAAAGTTCCGCTACGGGAGCCGCATACAGCAGCAGGTCTTTTTCGGTTTCCATCGGTTGCTGATAGCGCAATCCCAGGCGTTCCAATAAAGCAATCGAGGCATGGTTGTTACTGAGGGTAGTAGCCAGCAGTACCGTATCGCTTTCCTTTTTAACAATGTGTTCGATAACCGATTTTGCCGCTTCGTAGGCATAGCCTTTTCCGGTGTGTTCCGGCAGGAAGGAAAAACCAATATCACGGTGTTCCAGATGATCCCGTTTGATCAAAGAGAGTATCCCAACGGGTATTTCCCCTTCGCAGGTTCTGACTACCCAGTAGGAGATATTGCTGTTGTGAATGATTTTCTGGATATAGGCATCAGCATCCGAAAGGCTCCTGACATTCCGGTCCCCGATGAATTGCAGGAAGCCCGGAGTATTAACAATCGTGAAAATAAAGGCAGCGTCCTCCGGTGTTAAGGGGCGGAGGTGCAGTCGTTCACTTTTGAATTGCTGTGGCATGGAATATAAAATAAAAAAGGGTTACAATCGTAATGTTCTTTTGACGCTTACCAACCTCCACTCAGGCCTTCTTTCAGGGCTTTTTGGTATTTTTCAAGATCAAAACTGTACAAATCCGGCGCACGGTGCGCACCACCTTTACGGGGTTCCTCGTGTTTGAGCAATATGTCATAACGCAGCAGTTTACGATAGAAATTACCGCGATTCAGTTTTTTGTCCAATATGATTTCATACAGCTTCTGGATTTCCGGCATTGTAAATTGTTCCGGCAACAGATTGTAGCCAATGGGTTTATTGTTCAGTTGTTTGCGTAAGGTCAGCAGGGCCTTGTCAAAGATCTGGCGGTGGTCCATCATAAACGGTGGGAGTTGTTCGATATCTTTCCACTCACAGGCGGTAGAGAACTCATCCATGATAATACCTACTTTGGAATAGTCGACCAGGGCATAATAACCGATCGATATAAAACGCTGCTTGTTCCAAAGGGTATCCGGATAGTCTTCAAAAAAACCTTCGGAGCGGTTGAGATCGCCAAAGGTGTAAAATTGTTGGAGGTAAATATCGGTGGCACCGGCCCTGTCTTTCAGGATGCGTACGGCGGCAGCATCTAATGGCTCTTCTTTATAGACATAGCCGCCGGGGAGGCCCCAGAGCTCCTGGTCTTTCATTTTGAGCAATAACACTTTCAAGGTCCCATCATGAAATCCGAATATGACAGAGTCAATAGAAATATGGGGGATGTAATTTTTCCAGGACGTTTCTGACCGCTGTTCGAGTAAACTTTTCAATTCCATAGGGATCGCAATTCTGCCCAAATTTACTGTTTTTGGTTTTTGAAACCGTTGAATTTGTTTTTTTTTAAACATTTTTTTAATCACAATAAAAACCAATCGAAACGATAAAATGGCTTTTCAGCTAAAATAATAACGATGCTAAAAAAATAAGCTACCTCGTTTTCGCCAGTAAACACAAAGGCTTACGAAAACGAGGTAGTCTTTTTATTGAATTTTAGGTATACGCTAAGGACTATTCGTTTTTATTGTTTTTATCGAATTGAACGCTTGTTTTAGTTGCGATTATGAAAATAAATAGTTGCTTTTTTTGTAAATATCAAAAAAAGGATTTAATATTGCTTCATAATGAAGCAATGACTATTTTATCAAATCAAATAAACTAAAAAGCAATTCAGAGTACGTATGAAAAAAATTATAATTTCTGCTTTTTGCCTGACCCTGTTTCCTGTTTTTGAAGCATTTTCACAGGAGGGCAAAACCACTCCGGCAGATTCGCTGAAAGTAAAAGCGAAAGTGGTGAATTCGGATACCAAAGAGGAAAAAAACCGAAACATAATGCTGAATGCAGCCAATAACTCCGGGCCTCGTGATGTGAATATCGGGTTGCCTTCTTCAGTAGGGGGTATTACAATCCAGGAAAATGATTTACCAGTGGTATATTATTTCTGGCCGGAATTGCCTAACCGGACGTGGCGGCAAAGTAAAAGTCTGGGTCGTACGGGATTGCTGAAAATTGGGGAAGCCGCCATTACTACCGGAGATCTTGGGTTTGCGGTAAATTCCTATACCAAGCTGGGTACGGACAAACATGAAGTGGTGGGGAATCTTTCCGGTAGCCATTTTGGTTGGCTGAAAGGGGATGTGAATGTATCCGGCCCTTTAGGCAACAACTGGTACTATACGATGGGGGCTTATGCCAACTTTGACCCGAACTCATTTGATTTAAAATTTGCACAATATTCCGACCGCACACAAATTTATCGCGCAGGACTGACCAAACGATTCAACAACGGAAAAGGGGAGATTAGTGTCCTGTATAAATATGCTAATTCGGCATCATTGAGTAATTATGCGGTATTTCAATATAAAGAAGGCGGGAAAGTAGCGGAGATCGACGGGTTCCGTATTGGGCGTGATTCTTATATCGTCAATGATGGAATACTCAAATTCAAGGACATCTTAACCGGGGAATCCAAAACTGCCGATATGGGTGGTAGCGATGCTGCTTCTTTTTCACATTCGGTTGACATCCTTGGGAATTATGACCTTGGGAACGACTGGAAATTCAATTTCTCTACCCGTATGCGTTATGCCGAAGCCTCCCAGTTGGTGACCATTCCACTGAGTATCTTTCAGGCCGGAGCCGGTGATGGTTTTGCGTACCAGGCGAATGGACAGCCGTATACCGGAAATGTCAATTCGATGCTGGGTATGTACACCGACGGTACACCAACCAAAACGTTACTGTCCCGGTTTGAGATTAAGAAAAGCATCAACAACCACAATTGGCGCTTCGGGTTGACCGAATACTATTACAATGTGGATAAATTTACCTCCAACCGCTCGTTTTTCTACCAGACCGTGGATGCCAATCCCAATAAACTGGTACGCAATAGCGCCGGGGGAACAGGTACCGATGCTGATGGATTTTACAACTACAATGTCGGAGGCGAATACCACAATGGGTTTGAAAATAAACTGTCGGCTTATTTCTCTGATGACTGGGTAGTGAACAACCGTTTGAGCCTGACCTATGGTGTCAACCTACGCTACAACAAATTAAAAGGCGACTATTACCTGACGCCGCGTACGCCTAACCTGATACTGGATCCGAACGACCGCAGTTATTTTGATAACAATTGGTTTCACTTAGGGGCTTCGGTTAACGCAGTCTTCAAAGTGACGCAGAAAGCAGGATTATTAGCCGACTTTACATACACCGAAAAAAACGGCCAGCTGGAAAGTTATTCCGGAGCAGTAGCGCCTAATCTCTCCAAGACCAAAAGCCCGTTGGCTGCCTTTGGACTGTACTTTAACCACGATAAATTCAGTGTGGTATCCCAGGCCACCTACCTGACCCGCAACAACTACCAGGCGCGACTGAACCTGGTGAACCCGGACAACGGTAGCGAATCACAGGTGGCGACTGTATTTTATGACATCCAGACCATCGGTTGGACAACGGATATCGTAGCGAAACCTTTTAAGGGATTGAACCTGCATTACCTGATTACATTCCAGGATCCGGTGTATAAAAATTACAACTTTTCGGCGTTTGGGAACAATTATTCCTACGATGATAAAAATGTACTGGAAATCTCCAAAGTGCTGATGGAAATCGATCCGAGTTATACCTACAAAGACTTTAAAGTATGGGCGAGTTTCCGCTACTTCAGCAAGCAGTTTGCCAACCTGACCAATGCCCTGTATTTCGACGCCCGTTGGGAAACCTTCGGTGGGGTGAATTATAAGATCAACGATCATTTTGATATTGGGCTGACGGCTGTCAACTTCCTGAACCAGACCGGAGCCAAAGGAACGATTAACGGTGCGGAACTCATTACGGATGCCACGCCCTATTACGATAAGCTTTTGGTAGGATCCTATATCAGGCCTTTTACTTTGGAAGCATCACTGAATTTCAGATTTTAATTTACCACTATGAAAAAGATAATGATCACGGCCAGTCTGGCATTTCTCATCAGTACCACCCTTAGTGCGCAAAAGCAGGGGGAATTTGTACTCGTAAAAAACACTAAAGGGGCTACCCTGGGCTATGCTCCCGGTTCAGGCATTAAGATAATTACCGTTAACGGAAAACATTTTAAGGACCTCAACCGGAATGGCAAACTGGATAAGTATGAAGACTGGCGTTTGCCGGCAGCAGTACGGGCCAAAGATCTGGCAGCACAAATGTCTGTAGAGCAGATCGCCGGATTGATGCTGTACAGCCGGCATCAGGCGTTACCCGCGGGCAATTCAGGTTACAATGCCGGTACCTATGATGGAAAAATATTCCCGGAAAGCACGGCGAAAGCCTGGAATCTTACCGATCAGCAGAAGACCTTTTTGAAAGAAGACAACCTCAGGCATGTCCTGATTACCAAAGTAGAAAGCCCGGAGGCTGCTGCTTTATGGAATAATGAAATGCAGGCGTATGTAGAAGGCATCGGGCTTGGTATCCCAAGTAATACCAGTACCGATCCGAGGCATACGGCCCTGGTGACTTCGGAGTTTAATGCCGGTGCCGGTGGAACGATTTCGATGTGGCCTGACGGGTTGGGTATGGCGGCTACTTTTGATCCGCAGGTAGTGGAGCAATTCGGCCAGATTGCGGCCAAAGAATACCGTGCACTGGGCATTGCTACAGCCTTATCACCACAGATCGACCTGGGTTCCGAGCCACGCTGGTACCGTATTGCAATGACTTTTGGCGAAAGCCCGGAACTCACCCGCGATATGGGTCGTGCATATATTGATGGCTTCCAGACTTCCTATGGTACTGCCGAAATCAAAGACGGCTGGGGGTATAACAGTGTCAATGCGATGGTCAAACACTGGCCGAGTGGTGGAGCGGAAGAAGGCGGACGTGATGGCCATTGGGCCTATGGAAAATTTGCCGTCTATCCCGGGAACAATTTGCAACAGCATATCGATCCTTTTATCAATGGGGCTTTTAAGCTCAAAGGCAAAACCGGAAAAGCCGCTGCAGTAATGCCGTACTATACCATAAGTTTTGACCAGGATAAAAAATACAATGAAAATGTAGCCAATGGCTATAGCAAATATATCATTACCGACCTGCTTCGGGATAAATACGGCTATGATGGCGTAGTCTGTACCGACTGGTTAGTGACTGGCGATGAAGGGAAAACGCCGGATCAGTTTGCCGGGAAACCCTGGGGTGCGGAAGCCCTGACGATTGCCGAACGCCACTACAAAGTAATTATGGCGGGTGTCGACCAGTTTGGCGGTAATAATGATAAAAAACCAGTTTTGGAAGCCTACGCTATGGGTGTTAAGGAATTTGGAGCGCCGTTTATGAGGGCACGTTTTGAACGATCGGCAGTTCGCCTGCTGCAAAATAGCATTCGTGTCGGCCTTTTTGAAAATCCGTATCTTGATGTAGCGACTACAAAAGCAGTAGTGGGGAATCCGGAGTTTATGAAAGCGGGTTATGAAGCCCAATTGAAATCGATAGTATTGCTGAAAAACCACGACCAGGTATTGCCAATGGCAGCCCAAAAGACGGTGTATGTCCCTAAAATCTATTTTCCATCTACCAAAGACTGGTGGGGTAAAGCCAGCGAGCCACGACTGGACTATCCGGTGAATATGGAGCTGGTCAAAAAATATTACAATGTCAGTGAAGATCCTGAAAAGGCTGATTTTGCTCTGGTTTTTGTGACCAGCCCGCAGAGCCTTGAAGGCGGTTACGACCTGCATGACCGTAAAGCGGGAAGCAATGGTTATGTCCCAATCTCATTGCAATACGGGACCTATACCGCGACTGAAGCCCGGGAACACAGTATTGCTGCGGGAGATGCCGTAATCGATCCTACTATTACTGACAGGACTTATAAAGGGAAAACAGTAACAGCCGCCAACACCATGGATTTGAGAACCATCTTGGACACCCGGGACATGATGAAAGGAAAACCGGTTATTGTAGCAGTTACAGCTTCCAAACCCATGATTTTTAAGGAATTTGAAAAAGAAGTTGCCGGAATTGTCCTGAACTTCGGCGTTTCCACCCAGGCGATACTGGATATTGTTTCCGGAAAAACAGCGCCTTCCGGATTATTGCCGGTACAAATGCCTGCGGATATGAGTACGGTTGAAAAACAACTGGAAGATGTGCCTTATGATATGATTCCCTACCGGGACACTGAAGGGAATGCCTATGATTTTGCCTTTGGACTGAACTGGGAAGGTGTGATTAAGGATGCGCGTACTGCAACCTATAAAAAATAAAGTTAGTAAGCCGGGGCGGGGATATTTTCCCTGGTCCGGTTTTTTATATCAAGTGATTGAAATGATCGCAGCCGAAAAATATGTTTTATCGCAGCCGATTTTAAAAATGCATACTATTAACCAATTCAATATCCCCATGAAAACAAACATCACATTTTTTATGTTATGCTTTATGTTCCTGCACCATGCTGCCCAAGCACAGGATGAAACCGTAAAATTATATACAGGTAAAGCCCCCGGGTCAGAAAACTGGACACAGCAAGAAGCGCAAATGTATTCCGATCTTTTTAAAACAGATGTTGTCTATAATGTCACGGCTCCGTCTTTGTTGGTTTTTAAACCTGCAAAAGGCGTGAAAAATACTGGAACGGCTATTGTAATCGCACCGGGTGGCGGATTTCAGAGCCTGTCCATTACCCGCGAGGGAACCGAACTGGCACAATGGCTGAGTGCTAAAGGAATTACTGCTTTTGTGCTGAAATACCGTTTGGTCAAAACAGAATCGAACGATCCGGCCCGTGAGATGATGGACAAACTGAAAGACCGTGCTGCTTTTGAGAAAAGTACGGCTCCGGTCATCCAGCTTGCGGCACAGGATGGCAATAAAGCATTGCAATATGTACACGACAATGCGGCGCGCTTTGGGATTAAAAAAGGACAGATCGGGATCATTGGTTTTTCTGCCGGAAGTACGGTTGCGTTGGAAACGGTACTCTATACCCCTTCGGAAATCGTACCTGACTTTGCCGCTTCCCTCTACGGTGGGCCAAGCGCAAAGCTGCTGACCACACCGGTACCAACGAAGAAAATTCCATTATTTATCTGTGCAGCCAGCGATGACCAGTTGCAACTGGCACCACGAAGCGTACAGCTGTATAATAAATGGCTCGAAGCGGGGCAATCGGTAGAATTGCACCTGTATGCCAAAGGCGGGCATGGCTTTGGAACCGGAAAACAAAACCTTCCGGTAGACAGCTGGGTACAGCGCTTTGAAGACTGGCTGAAACAACAAGGCTTCAGCAATTAAAAATCGAAAATAACGACTTATGAAAAATAGGATACAAAAAACAGCGAAAGTATCGTTGTTAACCGCACTGGTAGTAAGCAGCCTGTCCTGGGATGCCTTGCCTAAAAAAGAATATGATCCGGTAATTACCATCAATGGATTTACCTTTACCGACCTGAACCGGAATGGGAAATTAGACCTGTATGAAGATTACCGGCTTCCCGTATCACAAAGGGTACAGGACCTGGTGAGCCAGATGACCGATGAAGAAAAAGCCAGTATGCTTATGGGAACCGGGATGCCTGGCTTTGATGGGCTGACCCCTGTTGTTGGTGCTGTTGAAGGGCGTGTGCCGGGAGCTGCCGGGATAACATTTGCGATCGAACGCTTGGGAATCCCAGGAGTGATCTTAGCGGATGGTCCGGCAGGATTACGCATCAAACCAATCCGCGAAAACGATCAAAACACCTATTATTGTACGGCTTTTCCGGTAGGAACTGCCTTAGCTTCTTCCTGGAATGAAACCCTGATCGAGAATGTAGGAAAAGCGATGGGGAATGAAGTGAAAGAATATGGAGTGGATGTATTATTAGCGCCTGCACTGAACATCCACAGGAATCCGTTGTGCGGCCGTAATTTCGAATATTATTCCGAAGATCCCTTAGTTTCCGGTAAGATTGCTGCGGCAATGGTAAAAGGGATACAGTCCAATGGCGTAGGGACATCGATCAAACACTTTGCGGCCAACAACCAGGAAACAAATCGTTTGTCGATCAACGAACATATTAGTGAACGCGCCATGCGGGAAATCTACCTGAAAGGCTTTGAAATCACGGTAAAAGAATCGGATCCCTGGACTGTCATGTCATCCTACAACCTCATCAACGGCACCTATACTTCTGCACGGAAAGACCTGTTGACCGATATCCTTAGGGACGAATGGGGCTTTAAAGGAATTGTGATGACCGACTGGTTTGGAGGGTATGCCGGATTCTCGGCGATTGCTGCCAAAGATGCTACCAGTAATGTTACCCAGCAACTGATCGCCGGGAATGATTTGCTGATGCCCGGACTGCCAGCGCAAAAAGCCAGTATACTGGAAAACATGAAAAATGGGAAGCTCTCCAAAGCTGTGGTGGATACCAATGTCAAAAGGATATTGGAATTTATCCTGAAATCCCCGGTAATGAAGCAGTATAAATATTCTGACAAACCAGACCTGAAAGGCAACGCAGCGGTAACCCGTGAAGCGGCATCGGAAGGAATGGTCCTGCTGAAAAATGATAAAAACGTATTGCCCTATACTTCACAATCGGCGCCAATAGCGGTTTTTGGAGTTACGTCTTATGATTTCATTGCCGGTGGTACCGGAAGTGGGGATGTCAACGAAGCCTATACCGTATCATTGATCGAAGGACTGACGAAAGCAGGTTATCCGTTAGATGAAGAACTTAAAAAAATGTATACCCCTTTTGCAGCCAAAGAGAAAGCGGCCGAACTGGAGAGCCGTAAAAAAAGGGGCATGCTGGCCTTGCCGGAGCGCCTGCCGGAATTACAGCTGGATACTAAGCTTATTGCGCAGAAAGCCACATCTTCGGAACTGGCGATCATTACTATCGGCCGTAATTCCGGAGAGGGAGGCGACCGTAAAGTAGCGGACGATTTTAATTTAGCAGCAGACGAAATAGCCCTGATTGACAACGTCAGCAAAGCTTTTCACGCTAAAGGCAAAAAAGTAGTGGTAATCCTGAATATTGGTGGGGTTATTGAAACGGCAAGCTGGAAAGACAAGGTAGATGGGATTTTGTTATCGTGGCAGCCAGGCCAGGAAGGCGGTAATTCTGTAGCCGATGTATTTTCGGGTAAGGTGAATCCTTCCGGTAAGCTTACCATGACTTTCCCGGTACAGTATACGGATACACCTTCGTCCAAAAACTGGTTGGGCACCCCGGCGGCTAATCCCGTTGAGGTGACTTATGAAGAAGGCGTATATGTAGGGTATCGTTATTACACTACTTTTAACGTAAAACCTTCTTATGAATTTGGTTATGGAAAATCCTATACACAGTTCCAGTATTCCGGAGTCAAAGTAGACCAGCCTGTATTTGCAAAACAACTTACGGTTTCGGTGACGGTAAAAAATACTGGGAAAACATCCGGTAAAGAAGTGGTGCAGCTGTATCTTTCGGCACCATCAAAAAGTATCGACAAACCAAAAGAAGAATTGAAAGCTTTTGGCAAAACCAAACTCCTGAATCCGGGAGAAAGTGAAACGCTTACGATGGTCCTCACGCCAAAAGACCTGGCTTCTTTCTTAGAAAGCAAAAGTGCCTGGATGGCGGAAGCCGGAACGTATACGGTTGGAGTAGGCGCTTCTTCATTAGACATCAAAGGAAAAGCGACATTTAAGGTACCGGAGGAAATTACGGTAGAAAAAGTAAAAAAAGCATTTGCTCCGGACGTCACCTTTATGGAGTTGAAACCGTAAATCAGGCATTACTAATTATAACAAAAGCCCTTCCGGTCCATGACCAGAAGGGCTTTGTCATTGTAAGCATTCCTATAATTTAGAGTTCGCCGATGCCACCCAGGGCGACTACTTTGTTATCGGTGATTTTGATTTCGAGGCCATGTTCGTTATCCAGGGTATAATTAATTTCCAACATTAGGGAATTAGCATCGAGTATCCGGATATAATTGAGGTCGCGGATGGCGTTGAAATGTTTTTCGGGTGTGTCAATCCCCAAAGGCGGTTGCCCGGATTTGGATTCGGTTTCATAATAGTGGGCATACAACCGTTGGTAGCGTTCAAAAGCTTTTTCTTTAATATCGGTGACGACAACGTCAATATCTCCTAAAAAGGCAGTGAATGTAGCCTGGTAGCGGTCTAAGGCTTCCAGGCTTGGGAAGTCTTCAATTTCTTCACCCTCCTCATCGAATTCGGATCCGAGGAATACCTCAATTTCATTGGGGGTAAAATGCGGAATGGTAAAATAGCGTTCGGTAGAAAATCCGGCCCATTCTTCGACAATAGTATTCCAAAAAGGATGTTGTTCCATAGTATTTCGTTTTATAATAGTTAACGGTTGTGGGGAGTGATTATTTTACAAACTGCTTTATTCCGGATTGAACTGGAAACCTTTGAGCCAATGTTTTTCATCGCGCCAGATCATCCAGCAGTACCCAATGGTAGCAGTACCCTCCATAATTTTCAATTGCATCCAGTAGCCTTTTACCTGAACGGGATAGAAACGCAGGGATTTCGATTCTTCATACCGGAGGTGTGCCCTAAACGTACGGTCTGCTTTTGGAAGTGCTGCACGGTCATACGGTTTGTCATAGAGAATTGTGGTATCATAAGCGCGGTCAAAGCTGAAAAATTCGCCTTGTGCGGCCTGTTTCCGAAAATAATCATTCCAAGTGTAAAATGTTCCGGCAGTTTTGGAAAGGTAGGCCATTTGCCCAATGCTATCAATCCGGATCTGATAACGGTTATTGCCTGTTGCGCTACAAATAAAACTCAGGCTCCCGCTTCCGCAAAGAAAAGGCAGGATGGTGCCTCTATGAAAACGATCGGGTTCGGCACAGGACATGCATTCCGGGCAGTTGGTTTGTTGCAATGTCAGTACAGTGAGGACCGATCCGGAAGTACTGTCACGGTACAAGGGAATCGGTGAAAGTTCAAAGGGAACCGTAATTTCCACCAGGCCATTGCCCAAATAATCAGGAGCTGGTGCTGCTTTCCTTTGGCAGGAATCCAGGCCTAATACCATAATAACGCTGAACAGTATAGCAAGTGAATGGTATCGTATCAGGAATCGCCCCATGAGTAATCGGGATACCATTAGCGGTATCTTCCCCAAATATAACCAAAATCAATTTATATTTAAAAACGAAAAAGCGGATTACCCTGTGGGCAATCCGCTTTTTCGAGCAGTTTATTGCCGCTTAGAAATCGGTAGATTCGGAGGTAGTTTTCCATTCTTCCAATCCCTGTTGGATCAGGACTACTTTTTGTGTGGCTCTTTTATAAGCATCACTGCCTAAAAAAAGGCGAACGGGCGGTTGCTCCAAATTGGCCAGTTCGATAAAAGCGGTTGCTGCTTTATCGGGATCTCCTGCCTGGGTGCCGTCCATGGTCAGGTAACGGGCATGAGAGGCACGTACAGTTGTATAGTCCGCAATCGGGTTGGCGGGTAAGCTGAGTGAGTCGGGAGTAAGGAAATTGGTACGGAAAGCACCAGGCTCGACAACGGTCACATGAATGCCAAATTCCGCCAGGTCTTCTGCCAGAACTTCGGAGAGTCCAACTACGGCAAATTTGGTCGCGGCATAAACGGCCCATCCGGTAGCAGCGGCAAATCCGGCGATGGAAGCAATATTGATGATATGGCCCGAACGCTGACTGCGCAACTGGGGTACGATCGCACGGATGACATTCATCGTTGCAAATACATTTACTTCAAAACTCTGCATAATCTCACTGTTTTCCAGTTCTTCAAGGGTTCCACCAATACCATACCCGGCATTGTTGACCACCACATCCACACGGCCGAAAGTAGCAATCGTTTCTTGTACCGCAGTAGCAATGCTGCTTTCACTCAGCAAGTCTACCTGTAAGGGGAGGAAATCAGAGGAAGTCGTCCCAACCGCAGCAGTAAGTGCCTCAGCCGTTCTCGAAGTCGCAGCTAGCTGATGCCCTTCCTGCAGTAGTTTTTTAACCAATGAAAGCCCCAGTCCTTTGGACGCTCCCGTAATAAACCAAACTTTTTTAGTGCTCATAACTATTTCATTTATACAAATGTACCGGGAATTTACAAAATAGGAATTGCCCCATTCAAACAGATACTTGCTAAATTCAAATAATTTTTTGGAATGTGTAAGTTGTGAGAAGTGAAAAGTAAGAAGTGAAAAGTAGAAAGGGAAAAGTAGAAAGGGAAAAGTAGGAAGGCAGATATATGTTAATACTATTAAATTGTAAAGTTATTATGCCTAAAATCAATTCGTATTGTAATTAGTTTAACTTTATCCCATCAAAACAACCAAATATTTATGAAAAATTTTAAGACAGTACTCTTTGTACTCTTGCTCGCGGTTTTAGCTCCTGCTACTGCCCAGACTAAAAAAGTAGCCGTAGTAACCTTTTATGCGGATAAACGCGTGGGCATGTCCGATTTGGGGTTGGAAGGCTTAGCTGACATCACGAGCTTACAGGACAATCCTAATTTTAACCTGCAACCGCTATTGGACGAATACCATACTCGCTTTTTTGGAACGTATGCGAAAGAATTTCCTTTTGAATTGCTTCCGGAAGCTACGGTTACCGAAAATGAAAGCTATAAAAACTTCAAAGCACAGTTCCCTACAGACGGTTCTAACGAAAGCCGTTTTACAACCTTCGCAGGATACAAAGCGATAAACAGTAACTGGGGGAAAGAAAATGAAAAAGAAATGATCAGGATTTTTAGTGAGGCGGATGGCGTATTATTCGTTTATATTAATTTTGATTTTGTGAAAGGATTTGGTATCGGTGGAACCTCGACAGTAAAAATAAAAGCCTATACCAATATTGTACTTTATAATAAAAAAGGCGAAAAAGTATTCACTATTAATGAGAATGCACAATCGAAGAAAACAGGCGTTATGGTTGGAGGTGTTCCGGTGATAAAACCGGAAAAAGTCCTGCCAATGTGCCAAAGTGCTTTAGATGAACTGATGAAAGACCTTGATAAAAGGCTACCGAAAATTATCAGTAAGACGGCTAAAAAACTATAAAAAAATAGTACTTTTCAGATCAAATAATTAATCAAAGATGCAGCAGAAGTGTTGTGCCTTTTTCATGGAATATGTTACAAATGAAACCGATATGCTAATAGACTGAAAGTAAAAACAGAACTCCTGATTTAGTAAATACAATAAAGGGATTGGCACAGCCAATCCCTTTATTTTTTAGTATAGTTCCAATTATTTAATGTTTCATCCATTTGATACGTGCCAGGGCTTCCTGGTATTGTTCGGCATAGGCACCGTCCAGCACATCATCGGTATGGCTTCCAAAATCCAGCAGTATGTTTTCCGCTCTCAGGTTACCATAGAGTGCCAAAATCTCTAATCGGCCCAGGATTTCATCCGTTTCCATATTTTGTAATTGTTGCTGTTCCAACTGATCCAAAAACTGTTTCTGGGCTTCCTGGCTTATCGTTGCAGTTATGGGTACAGGCCGCTTTCCGGATGAGGTCGGTACTCCTTTGTGGGATGTAATCGTTTCTTTCGCAAAAACAACGGATCCCCATTTCCAGGTATCATCTACCGGGAAATCAGCTTGTTCATAAATGGTGAGTGTATCGTTTTTAAATGCAGTAGTGCAACTTTGTGTAGCACCATACTCGGTAATAGAAGTACCTGTTTTGCAATCAAAAACATTAAATTCCGAAAGCACTTTATCTTCGTTAAAACCACAGACGGTAATCCCCGAACCATCGGAAAAATGATAGGCAGCTATGGGGCTATCTTTAGCAGTAGCGCCTATGCCATCATAACAATGGCAATCCCTTTGGGATACGCTTCCCTGGGGAGCATTTGCTTTTATTTCCGGGGTTGTTTTTTTGTCACAACCGGTAAAAAGGACAATCATAAAGGCCAGAAGGTAAATTTTCATTGCTATTACGGTGTTGGTGTATTGTAAAAATACACTTTCAAAAGGATTTTTAAGCCCCTATTGAACTGATTTTAAAATAAATACTATTCTTTTTTTGGATTACAATACTAATTTAGCCTCCCATTCCAGTCCACTAATGTCAGTCAGCACCAGGCGGTAGTTGCCTTTAGGGAGCGTATCGAAAGCAGTATCGGGGAAGGTCAGCGTGGCTTTTGCGCCCAAGGGCAGGATGAGGCTGTGTTTGCCCGGTTTTACTTTGGCGACATAGCGATTACTAATTGCTGATGGCGCAACTTGTGAGAGTGCTTTATGATCCTTTTCGAAGATAATGTTACCGCTTTCATCTTCAACGTGGACACCGATTAAAAAAGAACCGTATACGTCAGCACCTTCTACCCTAAAAACAGTGAATTCCAGGTTGCTATTGGTAATCGAAGCCTCAGTTACTTCTACTTTTGGTTTAACTGATTTATTGTGCAGTTCGCCATATACGCCGCCGTGAAAATACTGGTTGGTAAAGAGCGCGATAAAAAGGATCAGGAGTGATCCGGCTACAACCGGAACCTGCAGTTTCCTGATGTGTACCGGCAATATCCCGGAAGTAAGCCAGTTCCATTTTTTTTGGGCCTGTTGGGTGGCGGAAAAGAAGAGGTGGTCCAGGGAATAGTTGCCACCCCCGGAAAGAAACAGGGAAAATCCGGCTGCAATGCCCAGGATCCCAATCTGCCATTCATCCAGGCAGGTGGTACCGAGCCAACCGCTACCGAGCAGGATTCCCATAGCAAGGCTGAATACACCAATACTCATCAGGCGGGTGAATAGTCCCAGCATAAACAGCAGCCCCACAATCCCTTCCACGATTGTGAAGCCGACCATAGACCACCACAGTGCATCCGGATTGCTGACGAGGTATTCGATGATGGGTTTTATCCCCAGGGCATTCGGAAGGAAGTGGTTGAATTTTTCACCCACATAACCCGCTTCTTCGGGGTTCAGTTTGTTTTCTAATACGACGCGGCGCCAAAAGGCAGAGAAATACGTCCATCCTGTAACAAGGCGTAAAGCGAGTGTAGCCATTCCGGCATAAGAATAGGAAGTTGCAGCAGTATGCTGATCGATAGTATGCGACATGTGTGTAATTTTTGAATTTAGATATCCGTAACAAAATCATTGCTGGCAGCAGGAAGCAACCAGGCCTTAAAATTGTGGGATATCAAATCAAAAATTGTTCGTTTTTTTTATACAGGGGAACGTGTACTGTAAAGTACAGAAAAGGTACCGGTAGTGGTTTTTGCTGGTAAGATGTTGCTGTTATGGCAATGTATGTGTAGGGAACGGGATAATCATTTTGTGATTTCCGGATGCCCTGCTGATACGCTGATGGCCTTTTTGTTTCGGTTTCCACGCAAAATCCTGCAGTGGTATTTTTCTCCGATAACTCCATCACCGGAATTCCCAATTGCTGTTTGATTTCTCTCTTAGCGGTACAGGGCAGCACCAAAAATACCACTACTAACAAGAGGGCAAAAGTATGAAGGTGATGTTTAAAACGGCTGTACATGAATTTAGAAATTCGGAATAAAATCAAACTTAGCTAAAAAAATCCCGAAATCAAATGCTTTAGGGATTAATTATCAGGGCGAAGGTGCTAATTGTTGCTCTGGAGGAATTGGAATGGCAAAGTGAAATTTTTATCAACAAAAAGAAAGCAATACTGATCGCGTCAGGATAAATACGTAAATTTCAATTTCATAAAGTAAACAGTAAGCGATTTAAAATCAACTACTGATACGGAAGTCTATGCCCCACATTGCTTCATTAAAACCGATATGCTTATGCTAGTACTGTTAGATAACGGACATGGTGGAATTATCAAAGGAAAATATCAAACACCAGGAAAACGAAGTCCGAAATGGAGCGATGGCTCCCAACTTTTTGAAGGCGAATTCAACCGGGCCATTGTCAATGGTATCATACAGGAACTCACACACCTGAAAATCCCATATGTGAACATCGCCCCGGAATACACCGACGTACCTCTTGCTGAACGGGTACAACGTGCCAATGCGCATGCCAACGAACCTTGTTTTTACCTGAGCATCCACTCCAATGCGGGTGGTGGTTCGGGAGTCGAAATTTATACTTCCAAAGGAACTACGGAAAGCGATGCTATTGCGACACTATTCGGAGCAGCATTCAAAGCTGTTTTTCCAGAGCAATTATTACGCACCGATTTTAGCGATGGCGACCTGGATAAGGAGAGCAATTTTTATGTACTCCGCAAAACCCGGATGCCGGCTATCCTCACTGAAAATTTCTTTATGGATAATGAAGCCGAATGTAAATCATTATTACTGACACCCGAAGGCAGGCAGCGGATCATTGCCTATCATGTTCAGGGTATTGTCAGTACGCTGGAGTATTACAAGCAAAAACACACCTGATCATTTATGTCATCATGTTGTTTTAATGTGATTCCAGTAGCAATTTTCCCTAAATCACCAACTCCAAACTTTACACAATTGATGGAAACGAATTCAAAATTTAAGATCTGTATTACTATGGCCGGAGCGGTGTCTGCCGGTGCTTTTACCGGAGGTGTAATGGACTATATCCTGGAAACCCTGGAACTATGGGAGCAGGCCAAGCAAAAAAACCGTTCCTTAGGAACCGATCATCCGAGCTATGATTTTACAGTTCCCATGCATGATGTCGAACTGGATGTGATCAGCGGTGCTTCTGCCGGAGGAATCACCGGATCACTTACGCTGTTGAATGTTATTGATGAAACTTACCGTCCGGTAAATAAAGATAATCCTTTGGGGCAAAATAACCGTTTTTACCAAAGCTGGGTGGTGATGGGGGATGATGCCGAAAGTGATACGTTCGAAAAACTACTCGCTGCAGATGACCTTAAAAAGGGAGAACAACCCGAATCGCTGCTCAATTCCAAACCCATTGATTCCATAGCCGACAAAGCCCTGGTTATTGCAAAAGTACGCGCTTATCCACCGTATATCTCCAACAGCCTGGACCTGATCCTGACCACAACCAACTTAAGAGGGATTAATTTTAAAATTGATTTTGGCGGTAATGATCAGTCGGGATCGGTAATCACCAGCCATGCGGGTTTTTTCCGGTACAAACTGGCCAATGAACACTATAAAACCGGGATTCCGGATGGTGAGGAATTGTATTATGTGCTGGATCTTTCCGATACTAAAGAAATGAATTACCTCAAGGATGCAACACTGAGTACTGCTGCATTTCCGATAGGGCTAAAATCGAGGGAAGTAGCTATCTCTCAAAAATATGTGGAACGTTATCCCAAATACCTCTTTGGAAAGCGACAGGGCATTTATCCGCTGCTCAGGGAAAATAGTGTTTATAAATTCAATTCCATCGATGGTGGGCTGATCAACAATGAACCTTTTGCCATTGCACTAAAGGTACTGAAAGAAAAAAATCCGGTGGCTGTAGCCCAGGATCGTTATGCAGTAGTTATGATTGATCCTTTCCCGAATCAGGATAATGATGTGGAACCCAATAATCCGAAACGTGATATTATTTCTATTGCCAAAGGAATGTTCAAGGCACTCCGGAATCAGGTGATGTTCAACCAGGATGGGATATTGGATGCGCTGGAAGTAAGTGACCGTACTAAATTTCTTGTGGAACCTGTACGTAAAATAATGGTGCAGGGCAGTTGGGCAAGGGCCAAAAGTGACCTGGCATCGGCGCCTTTCAGTGGTTTTACTGGATTTATAGATCAATCGTTCCGTAAGCACGATTACCATCTGGGACGGTTGAATGGGCAGTCTTTCCTCCGTTATTATTTCGGAGTTACAGAAACCGATCTGGAAGCCCGACTGGGGACAGTACCGGATGCACGGGCTTTTGAACGTTTTTACATCCATGAATCCAAACACGATACGACTACTGTAAAGGTGTTCCCGATCATACCGGATATGCGCTTACTAAAAGCCCGGACCAATGAATCGGATAGTGTAACGTATGGCACCGATGCGACGTTGCAGTATCCGGAATACCCTAAAATTGTCAGGGCAGATTTTGAAAAGAAATACAAGAGCCAGATTAAAAAACGAATTGAATTAGTCGCAAATGCACTGGTTGGGAACTTTTGGTTTTCATTAGCCAACAGGCTATTCCTTAGGAAAAGAATTTATGATGGTGTAAATGATATGATCCTCAAGGAACTGGAAGAGGCAGGGCTGACCGAAAGTTCACAGCGATAACAGCTTCGTGTCTTTTGTCTGTTCTCAAAAGTAAATAAGAAGGATCATAATTCAGTATAAGAAAATAATAGCGCCCAAAATACATCCTGGATCCAATGAAATTTATAATATAAGTATCTGTATTTTAGTAGGTTGTGTTTGGTGATTTGCCTGTGTATTTTTATACGCGCTAATATTGCTGCTCACGGCTTGGAAAGAGCATCTTTTATGTTGATTATAGCGTACATTTGGAAAAAATCCAACCCTACTGATGAACAATAAGGAAAATCTAAAAATTTTACTGACAGACGATGACCCTGATGACAGGGATTTGTTTAAAGAAGCCATTTCGGAACTCAATTTAAAACACCCTGTAGAATATTGTGTAAATGGATTGGAGCTTTTGGAGCGGTTGAAGAGCGGTGGTGAAAATCCCGACCTGATATTTTTAGATCTTAACATGCCAATGTTATCGGGTGTGGAGACACTGGAAGAGATTCGTAAGGATCCCCGGTTTAAAAACATTCCTATTATTGCCATCTATTCTACTTCGTCTTCGGAAGCAGATCATAAAAAAACGTTTCTGTCTGGAGCAAATGCCTATGTGACGAAGCCGGTTTGTTTTAAACAGTTGAAACTACTGTTGGAAAAAGTGATTGAAACCGATTGGAGCAAGCAAATTGCAGATTCCAATATGGAAACATTCGTGATTAGCATTTCAAAATAGCGGATTAATAGGAACAATTCAAACTACATCAGCTCATTACAGGCAAATCCGGAAAAACCAGACCGGGACGACTCCTTTATTTTGATGCAATTCATGTTAATTGTTTGTTTTTTTAGCGGTTTGTGCTTTTGAAAAGAATACATTTAGCAATCATCTGTTATAGAACCTGTAAAGGGCTGATTGCCTGTTTTGGGAACTAAAAGAATAGTTCAGAATAGCCCCCTCTTACTGTAGGGTATACCCAGTATCATTATGCAACCCGAAACTACTACTAAGCCACAGGCTACCCTTCAGGATTTCCCAATTGTGGGTGTCGGTGCTTCTGCCGGAGGTCTGGAAGCCTTCAAACAATTTATTGCGGCTATCCCGGCAGATTCCGGAATGGCGTATGTATTTGTACAACACCTGGATCCCAGCCATGAAAGTAAACTTACGGAAATTTTATCCAGGGTTGCAAAAATTGCAGTCAATGAAATTACGGATGAGATCCATCTCGCTCCCGATCATATTTATGTCATCCCCGAAAACAAAATGCTCACCTCCTTTGATGGAGTACTCAAACTGAGCCCCCGCGAAAAGCAATCGAAGAATTCAGCCATTGATATCTTTTTTAGCTCATTGGCGGAAGCCCATCTGGACCTGGCATACGGAATACTGCTTTCCGGTAACGGATCGGATGGTACGATTGGCCTGCAAACGATTAAGGAATGGGGCGGAACCACCTTTGCCCAGGATTTGGAAGCCTCTAATACTGCAATGCCACAGAATGCTATTAATGCCGGGGTTGTCGATTATGTATTGTCCCCGGAAAAAATCGTGGGAAAACTTCTCGAATTGGTGGCGTTGAAAACAAAAAAGAAGTTGGAAAATGAGCAAAATGAAGAAGGGATATTCTATGAAATCATACAACTTCTAAAACACCACAGCGGTGTTGATTTTACCTATTATAAACAAACAACCATACGGCGCCGTATTGCGAGACGGATGGCTCTGGGCAAAATCATGACGCTTAGGGATTACCTGAAGTTATTGCAAGGCGATACATTAGCACCACAAGCTTTATTTAATGACCTGCTGATCCCGGTTACCGAATTTTTCAGGGATCCGAAAATATTCCAGACGATGCGGGAGACGGTTTTTCCGCTAATCCTGAAGAGGGTAGGGGAAAGCAATTGCATACGTGTGTGGGTAGCAGGTTGTTCTACCGGTGAAGAAGCCTATACACTCGCCATATCACTTACGGAATTCTTAGGTAAAAATTTGTCGGGAACCCAAATTCAGGTTTTTGCGTCTGATATTTCAGAACTCGCGATTTCCAAAGCCCGGATCGGATTCTACCGAAAAGCACAACTCCGGAATGTACCGGAGCAGTTGCTAAAAAAATACTTTACCCAAAATACCAGTGGATACCAAATCAACAGGCAAATCAGGGATACCTGTGTTTTTGCCGTGCATAACTTTTTAAAAGATCCTCCATTTGCAAAAATGGACCTGATCTCGTGCAGAAATGTATTCATTTATATGGATGCTTTCCTGCAAAAAAAATCACTAACTACGTTTCATTATGCACTAAAAGAAAATGGGTTCTTACTTTTAGGGAAATCAGAAACTGCTGTTCCGGCAGGAGAGCTCTTCCAGACATTTGAAAAAGCAGGAAAAATTTATACACGCAAACAAGTATTGGGACGTTTTGTACATGCAGCCATGGGAAATAAAGAAAAATATATCGGATTCAAGCGGAATCCAACTCTTGTAGAGATACAGAAAGAGGATTTCAAAAAAAGTGCAGAGGCCTTATTGCTTTCGCGCTATACGCCTGCCAGTGTAGTGGTTAATGATCAGATGGATATTGTACACATCAACAGTTCCATTGCAGAATTCATTGAGCTCGCCACGGGAAAACCTACTTTTAACCTGTTAAAAATGGCACGTGAAGGTTTGGCCTTTGAGCTGCGGAACGCCTGGCACAAATGCAGGGAAAATATGTCCCATATCATAAAAGAAGGCATTCAGGTAAAGAATAAAGGGGGAATTGCCGAAATTACCATCGAGATACAACCGCTTAGTGATGCCGCAGAACCTTTTTTTCTGGTGGTTTTTTACAAGTCGGTCGTAGTTCCGCAGGCCATAACTGCAGGGGCTACACCGGAACAAATTTATCATGATATCAATTTAAAACGCATCAGTCAGCTGGAACTTGAATTGTCAAAAATCCATGATGATGTTAATGCGATCAGTGAAGAGCAGGAATCCTCTAATGAGGAACTGCAGAGTGCCAATGAAGAATTATTGAGCGGCAGCGAAGAATTGCAGAGCCTGAACGAAGAATTGGAGACTTCTAAGGAAGAATTGCAATCGAGTAACGAAGAACTGATCCAGATCAACCAGGAGTTGCTGAATAAGCAACAGCAGATCAATATCTCAAGAAATTATACCGAAGCGATTGTCGCTACACTCCGCGAACCTATAGTCGTACTGGATACCAACCTTCGGATCAAGAATATCAACCGGGCCTTTTCTAAAAAATACAATATTGCCAAACAGGAAGCGGAAGGGAAACTGATTTATGAAATCCAAAACCACCTTTTTGACAATATCCCAATGCGCGCCATGCTGGAGAAGGTATTGCCTGAAAAAATGCAACTCGATGATTACCAGATTTCGGTTAACCTATTGCCTTACGGCGAAAGTATCATGCTGCTAAATGCCCGGCAGGTGACCAATGAAACCAGTAAAGAACAGTTGATCCTGCTTGCGATTGAAGATATTACGGAGCGGAGGATTATTGAAAAAAGACTGCAGGTACTTTCCAGCGGTTTTGAGAATATCGTGCAGGAACGTACTGCAGCATTACTGACTTCCAATACGGAACTCGAAAGCACTATAAAAGAATTACACGGTGCTAATATACAGCTACAGGAGTATGCTTATGTGGCCAGCCATGATTTACAAGAGCCACTCCGTAAGATACTAATGTTTATCAGCAGGTTATTTACGCTAAAAGACAGGCCTTCTGATGAAGCTATGGAGATCCTGCAAAAGATCAGCAAATCGTCGCTGCGGATGACTACACTGATCAAAGACCTCTTAGCATATTCGTACCTCAACAACCATGAAGAGCAATTTGTCCCGACAGATCTCAATGTGATCCTCGAAAATATACTAACCGATTTTGAACTTCTGATAGAAGAGCAGCAATTTGTCATAAAAATAGGAGCCATGCCAACGGTTAGTGCGATTCCGCTGCAAATGAACCAGCTATTTTATAATCTGATCAGCAACGCGCTTAAATTCCATAAGAATGATGGTACTACTTCTAAAATTGAGATTAAATCCCGTAAGCTTACCCCCAAACAGCTTTTGAAATATCCGGATTTAGATGCCACAAAAACCTATTGTGAAATTATGATCCGGGATAATGGAATAGGCTTTAATAAGGAATATGAAAACAAAATTTTCACGATCTTCCAAAGGCTTCATAATAACGATGCCTATACTGGTACCGGTATTGGCCTGGCGATCAGTAAGAAAATTATTGATAACCACAAAGGCATTATTTTTTCTAAAGCCAAAGAAAATATAGGTGCAGCCTTTTACGTCCTATTGCCAATGGAATAGGATATGCATTTTACTTTTGAGCTATAGCTTAATTGTATTTGAAACTTAGGTGGATCTCCTCACAATCCTCGTACAGCCGGGTGAACGTGAGGTATAACATGAGCGTATTCTCCGAGAGCTCCCGGATGAGTGTTTCAATGGTATGGTCTGCCTGGTCTTTGTAGTCTGTTATTTTGAATTCAGCATCCATTAGTTTGGAGATGGTGATAAAGGTTGCTTTTTCAACGGCCTGGTCTTCCAATTCGTCCCAGTGAGCCGCAATATCATGCTCCGATTCCAGGTATTCGATCGTCTCCGGTTTGTTGTTCGTAATAAATTCAATTACTTTCTCATTCACTACAGGTTTTAATTCCCGATGTACCAAGGAAGGTAAAATGATAATTTCAGGAATCTTATAGGTAACAAAGAGTAATTTTTCCATAGCATCGGATTTATATTGCATGATTAATTTTGTTTAAAATTATTACATGAAATTACGGCGACTAAATCCTAAAGTTCTTACACTTCTTTTTCTTTTTGTTACATTTAAAAAGGGTATTTTCTGGTTTGACATTCGGTTAAAAATGGTTTTGATAGTGTATAGATTATCTTTTTTAGTGATGAAATACAGGCATTGCTAAAAAAAATAGGAAGGATGAATGTTGATTGTTAGTCTGTTAAAGTAGAAGCTTGAAAATGTCTAAAAAAAAGTAGGGAAAAGTTTTTCAAAATCAAAAAAGCGTTCTATATTTGCAACCGCAATCAGGTAATGATCGCGACATACTGGAGAAATGGCAGAGCGGTCGAATGCGGCAGTCTTGAAAACTGTTGACTGTAACAGGTCCGGGGGTTCGAATCCCTCTTTCTCCGCACAAGATCGGGAATACCTTTATTTATAGGGCTTCCCGATTTTTTATATAAAAAAAGGTAACAAAAAGGTAACAACTTTTATTTATCACCTGATTGAATAACTCTCCCCTCAGACATTTTAATTTTTAAAAACAATTAAAATGAATTCAATCTTCACAGTTCCAAAATTAGTTTCTTATCGAGAACCTGATAAGCAGTGGTTTATTTTTTTTAGATATCAAGGTAAATTGATCAAATACAAAAAAGGAATCAATTATATCAAAAATTTTAAAGAGAGATCTCTTGCTGCTAATGCGTTGAAATCTGCATTATATCAAAAGTTAAAGCAAGGATGGAATCCTCTTGTTCCCGAAATAGAAGCATTAGATCAGTCAATGACTTTGATTCAAGCAATTCATTTCGCATTGGAAAAGAAAAAACCTTTTTTGGCCCCTAAAAGCTATTCCGGGTATAAATGCACTGTGAACTTTATAGAGGCTGCTATAATTTCATTGAAACAACATAATCTCTTAATAAATGATGTAAAGCGTGTTCATATAAAAACTATTATTGAACAGGCGAGGAAGCAACGTAGCTGGTCGAACAACGCATACAATAAGCATCTTAATCAATTAAAAGCTATTTTGAGTGAATTGATCCAGTGGGATATAATAGAGAACAATCCAGCATTTAAAATTAACAATTTACCTGTTGCAGAAACAAGATCTAATATCCCAGCAAGCTCTGCACAACAAAGCATAATACGGGATTCATTACAGAAAAACCATCCTGATTTTTATTTATTCATAATTACTATTTTTCATACCGGAATTAGACCACATGAAATTTTATTAATAACCCTTGAAATGGTTGACTTGAAAAATAATCAGATTATACTTCCGCATGAAATAACTAAAACCCAAAAAGAAAGAATAGTACCAATTAATCAACATTTAAAATTATATTTTGAGTTACTAAATTTACACCAATACCCGAAAGATTATTACCTATTCGGTAGCTACAGAGAAGCTACCAAAGGTAATCTTGGAAAACATGATGATTTTATACCAGGTCCTACAAAGATAAAAAGGGATACTGCCACTCGCAGGTGGGAGAAGTTGGTAAAAAAAGGATTAGGAATTGACGCAAACATGTATTCAAACAAACATGCAGGAGCTAATGCAAAGATTTTAGCAGGTATTGATCTGGATGCATTAAGGGAATTGTATGGTCATACATCAAAGTTGATGACAACTAAATATGCCACTGTAATCAAGCAAGTAAACAGGCAGCAAATAATGGAAAAATCACCTGAATTTTAATATCAGGTGATTGGAAGTTATGGGCGCATAATTCTGGAAATTCTATAAACTAAAAATCCAAGAGCAGCAATCGCACAACATCCACCAAAACACGAGAGCATCACAACCCATTTAGGCATATACTTCACAGGTATTTCCCGGGTATCTTTAATAATTTCTTTGGTATGCACTGTAGCATTGTTTATTGTAGTCTGATTATCTGTGGGTCCTACTTTAATTAAAGCACGTAGCTCTTTTAAGACATCATCGTACATCAATTGATATGAGTTGTCACCGGATGATTTTGAAGAGTTTAGATTTGAAAGAATTTTACTCACTGCAGAATTCACAGCACTATCAAATTTTTGATCACCGGTTTGGCTTTGGGCAATTTTAAATTTCAAACTATCTATAATCGCTTTATTCCGCTCAATTGTTGTTAGACGGTCAGTATTTACAATTACTTCCTTTTGTTCTTCTCTTTTTTCCTTGACTACTTTAGTTGTGCCGCATCCAGTAGCGGTAATCAACATAAAAAAATATAATATATTTTTCATAATTTTTTTTATTATCGTTTTACTTTATCGACAAGAGCATCAATCAATTCTTTAGCTCCTAATTTCGCAGCATCAAATATTGCGACCAATACCTCTTCCATCTTTTTTTGTATTATTTTGCTATTGGAACTCATAAAAGCACATATCGCATAAATCAAAAACTGTTTTAGATGAAAAAACTGATCGAATATTGCATACCCTATTATAGCTATGAAAAAACCGAATACAGCTTCTGACATGAACCAAAAAAAAGTAAGCTTAGTTCCTGAGTAAATTCCTTTAATCACTCTTACGATTACCCCAAACATTACAAATAGTGAAAACATAAAGCCTTCTTTTATCTCCTGGGAGTAATCTTGCCATATTTGGGTTAAAAAATCTTTCATCCATTCCAACGGGCTTTAGTCCCACGTATATCATAGTGAGTAAATGTCTTGTAAATTCCGATACCGCCCTGTTTCATTTTTCCGGAAGCAATTAATTTTTCAATTCTATCCGCAAGTTGCTTTGGTGTAAAACCTTTGGCGCGAATATCACCGGCATTCCCTTTCGGATGTTGACTATTTAGAGCGCCACCTATCTTTTTATTGTAAGAAGGGGAACGGTACCCGCTATTGATGGTTATTGCCACACCGATATCCTCCCGAAGTACTTCCAAGTTGGCTACTAACTCAATGAGATGAGGTAATATTTCCTTAGGTGTTACGCTGCCATCGTGGCATTCAAATTCTTTTAGTGTAAAATGTTCTGATAAATTCATTGATAAAGGTTTTAGGTTAGTAATGCATTTGGTAAGGGAGCTCGAAGTCTGTAAACATTGGCCGTAGGTTCATAGGTGACATCCTGAACGCGGATGTGAACCATGTTATCTTGAATGTAACAGCCGACTAATCCTTTAATAGAGATTTCGTAATCGGTTAATGAGATTCGGATAAATTTCTCAGGATCCAAAATCCCACTTGGAATAGTTCCGATTACTACATACGCATTAGTTGAACCAAGTCCGGTTTGGGTGATGTTGATATCCAGGATAAACGTGTTTTCCTTAACGCGATATCTGAAAGCGTTTACTGTGAAGTTGCCCGGCAGATTGGTTGGAGTTAAGTTTGTCCAGGCGAAATCCTTTTTTAGAATTACTTGACCAAGATTAACCGCATGATCTTGCATAATTGCAGCAGGCACCGATACCGGTCTCTGATAATAGCAGTATCCGTCAGGGTGTATACTGTGTACCAAAAGATTAGGGCTGTTCTGATCAACTCGGACAATCGTATCAAAAGTGCCTGTGAAGCTATAGTTGGCAACCAATAAATGCTCTCGGGTATCAGGATTACCTATAGTATTTCGAAAAACTAATATACCTGTCCTCAGCGATGCAGAGCTCACTTCAGTATTAGTTCTTATTGATCCGACGACGTCGAGCTTGACTGCAGGATTAACAGTCCCCAATCCCCAGTTTCCGTCCGGATTACAATACATTTCGGGAACATAAGAACCTGAGCTGTTACTAATTTGCCTGCTAATAGCAAAATCCCCATATGCTTGGGAATCTCCCTGAACAGACCAAGACCGGGAATCCGTTGCATTAGGATTCGCGATTGTTTTTAAAACTGGCGCGACAATAGAGTTTGTAGTCCTTAATTCGTTTTCAAATATTTTTTGACCTTGTATAGTTTGGTTGCCTGTGGTTCTTACCGTCCCCGGATCAGGGTTGGTCGAAGTAAAAATGGTACCTAATTGTACGCTATCCACCATTGCTTTTAATTGGCTCCCGTCCCATCCAATACGGATAAGATTCCCACCCCAACCGGGAAAGCCTCCGGACACTACCTGTTGCTCATTCATTACCTGATTCAATCCCAGGTATGTTTTTACAGAAATAGCATTTGCCGGAATCCACTTTGAAGTATTGAGGCTTCTGGCCATGATCAAACTGATATCACCCACAGCTGCAGGGGTATCTTCATAGGGAACGCCTCCAAGCCCATTGGATTGTACTGAAACAATGTTCCATATTGATCCCGGAATCGCATTGCCGCCGTTCGTATCAACTTTGTTTGCTTGCAAAGTATTGATCGAGTTGTATTGCGCCAAATTAACATCGTCGATCCCATTAAGGTAAGATTGCAAGCCGGTGATGTTTCCGATTGATAGTATTACAGAAGATATCGGATGCCCCTCAGTATCGCGGAGTTCTAATAAATAAGGGTTGCCGCCATTAAACGCAATGCTTTTTGCCAGGTTAGAAACAAATGCCGACACGGGTACCTCCGATAGTATTTCCCCAGCATCATTTCTTAGCTCCAACATTTCCGTCGCATCATTATAAAAGAAAGTCGTGCCCTCATTATTTAAAAAAGCAACGTTCAATGTGGCCAGAGTGTCTCCGGAACCATTTTGCAAATAGACTTCCTGTGCTGCTTGGTTAGCTATCAGGTTCAACCCATTGATATTATCATATATGTCGGCTAAAAGGGCTATATCCCCATTTTTATTTTGAAATGACTGATTTTTATTTCCGGTGAATCCACCAGAAATCCCGGCTATATTTAATGTACCAGCACCTTTTGCGATTTGAATTAAATTTCTTCTTACTCCGATGTATTCATTTCCACTATTTGCCTGGGCAAATACCCCATTACCAGTAATGGTTGTGTGAGATCCGGTTCCTGTGAATTCAGCTGTTTTTGTTGTTGTACTTCCGGCTGTTAATACACTTTCTAAATTTTGAGTACCATTAGATAATAATTCCAGTCTATTTTGCCCTGCTGAATACCTATACTGAGCAATACCACCGGCCGGTATAGAAATATCCCCCATCCAGTTGTTAAAAAATTTAACAAAATCACCGGCAAAATTATTACGTATTATCAGATTAGCGGTTCCAGAATTTATATAAGTAAAAACAATACCGTCGTAGATATTATCTGGATCACCATTGAAATACATGCCCGTAATCTGGGTAGTATTATTTGTAAATCGGATTGTAGTTTTTTGATAAAAGTTTACTGCCCCGTAGTTTCCGGAAACTGCAAATATTTGTTCGCCTTTTTCAGATTTCGGAATATAGAAAACACCAATTTCAGGATCGGTAGGATCACTTATATTTGAATCCGAAATTAACAATTCTGTAACTAAGACAGTATTGAAGGGTATATTGGGTCTTAAAGCAATGCCATTTCTTTCCAAACCAGTTATTCTTACAAGCTGAGATGCTGTATTTAAAACGATGATATCTCTTCTTATTTTCCCAGTCTCACATAATGGAATAGGAATAGCAGTTTCTATTAAAGTAGAATATATTATGTTGTTTATTGAACCTTGAAGTGGCGGAACTTTTAACTCATTTTCATCTAAATATATTTCCCCATCTATTGAAATCAATCTATTGTAGGCACCTTGATTAACAGCAGAAATGATCTTTTGTATTTCTAAGCTTTCTGAGACCCCATCTTTAGAAACATGAAATTTAGAATGAGGATCAATTGTTATTTGTTCCGGAAGTTCTTCAATCCTTTTTGCATTAATTGTTATTGCATTAAGGGCTAAAGTTATTTGTTGTAGCTTTTCAGTGACAAATGATTGAAAACTCATGATTCATAGCGTTTTATTATTTACAAAAGTAAGAAATAAATACCTCTATTTATAATCATTCTAAATAGACTTGACATATTTACAAAATTTAATTCCTTTCTCTGTTAAAATTAAACCTTGACTATCATTTGAATGAACCCGCTAACATAAATTAAATTTATTTAATCGTTTTGTGGGAAACCGTAAGGAAATTAATTTTTTTATTTCGAATAGATTAACCAGCAATTATTTATGCAGAATAATTATCTTTGTGGTATGGCAATACTTTTTTTATTTGTTGTTTTTGTTGGCGGTGGCTGGATGGTGGGAAAGCTATTTGGCAGTATTTTTTTTAATCGAACTAAGAACGGACAGACACCAAGAAGATATATTGATCGATCCAATAATATTGTTCATCATCATCACCATCATTACCATGATAATAGAAGTGTCAATATTAATGGCGAAGAATTTAAAAATATTCAAAAATAAAGCGTACTCCATTTTTATCGGTGGTACTTAAAACCCTCCTGGTTGCAGACAGGAGGGTTTTTACTTAGTATCTCATATAGCCAGAATCAGTTTCGATTAATCCCGGTACCTCAATTGCACTTCCATCATAATCAAGGCTGCCGCTATTTTGACTATTATACACACCACCGGTTTTGATCATTGTTGCAGTAAGCACATATAGATTTGAATCTTCCAGCGGACCTTCAGTATTTAAACTTGCATTTTTTACATATCCAACATCATTTATGAGAACCTTTTCATGGGAAAGTGCCAAGCAGGCTTTACGCCACAGTTCTTTTGTGAGTGGTTCAAAGAGGAAATCGTCTACTTCGTATAAATCAGCATTCAAAAGGATAGCATTGGTATCAGTTTTATGAACTTCACTTTCCTGATCAGTACGGCCAGAAACCTTTGTAAATGGCAATCTAATTCGATGCTGGATTCCGGTACTATACATTATATCTGTATTGG
Organism: Flavobacterium kingsejongi; assembly: GCF_003076475.1. Taxonomy (NCBI): domain Bacteria; kingdom Pseudomonadati; phylum Bacteroidota; class Flavobacteriia; order Flavobacteriales; family Flavobacteriaceae; genus Flavobacterium; species Flavobacterium kingsejongi. Next base: position 2,793,015 of record NZ_CP020919.1, read on the forward strand.
TCGTATTCCAATACTGTATTTCCATTACATCATCATGCTTAACCTTTATCCATAACTGTTCACTCAAATGAGTTATCACTGGAAATGATGCGCTTGAGTTTACTAATTTCACTTGGATTCGCTGGTCAATATAATTGAACATATCAATTTCAAATTCATACACCTCATAGTTGAACCGGTTGAATATTGATCCTACGCGAATCAGCTCCAATAAAGTTGATGGATATGTAATTACTAACACTTCGGCATTTTTGCTTTCATCATAAATAATCTCTTCTATCAGGAACCATCCATTATTCATATTGACATAATTTCCAGAAATAGCCCATTCAGGAAGGTTACCATTCAAGGCATGTGAACCAATAATGGCCCCTGAATTATAATCATAGATATTACCTGAGACAAAATATATTCCAGTCCGGCCACCACCTAAGTTATATCTTCGGGCATCTCGTCTGTCTGTAATTCCAATATTGTTGGTCATCTTAACTACTGGCACGTTGACTTCTGTCAAATCTCCTTTAATTACAGTTGCAATATTTGAGTTATAATTTGACTTGAACTGTGTTGTGATGATATCAGCCGATTGAAATTGCTGGACTTCTTTGTAAGGTACCAGGACATCAACCTCGCAACTTAAAGTGTTTTCATCATTCTTATAATTTGCGCTATCACCGAAGGTTATCCTATTAGCAAATCTTATGGAATTGGATTTTGAAATGTAAAAATATGGATTTTGGACCCCAAATTCATCAACAATGAAAGGCAGAGTAATTGAACACCCATAATTATCCCGTACATGCAAAGTATAGGAATCTGCTATCAGCCCGGCATATATGTTACTTGGTTGCCAGGTAGCATTATCCAATGAATATTCAAGGGTAAGCCCTGCGACATTTATTGAGTTAATTACAACTGTTCCCCCGTTCGGGCTTGTATTTATTGTTAGGCTAAAATTTGAAGCATTTAATGTGTCAGGTGATTGAAATGATCTTGTTATCTGTGTTCCGCCCGCATTCTTTAATATGATATCTCCGATTTGAGATCTGAATACCTCTATTATAAGCGGGTTTGAATTATTCGATAATACCTCAACTGGAGATAACATTTGAATAGCTAATGAGCTGGTTTGAATACTCATTTTAATTCGGTTACACTGGTTTGTATCCGCAGGTAAAAAATTGACAGATGTAACAGAAAAAGGATCTGAAGTATTATTGACTATTTCGAATGTAACAGTACCATTGCTTTGGGGTAAATGAAATCCAAAATCAGGACTATTTACCGTGATCGAAACTATATTCAGTTCCCTGCTTATCGTATAGAAATTGGTAGAATTAAAATCAAGACTTATAGCAGCAAAATAGTTGATGGCACTTCTTTCACCACCTATGTACGTCGGTATCCCCGAGGAAACTTCACCAAATCCGGCACGTAGTCCTACCCATGTTTCCTCTAAATATATACTAAGTTCACCAGGATTTGTGAGATTCTTTAAAGCAAATTTCACAAAGGCCCCTGTGTAAATATCGTTTACGAATTTTATTTTTATAACTGAATTTGCCATATCACTATCTATTTGCTTTTAAAACTGTCCAAATCCCTTTACCGTTAGGCTTTAGGTTGAACAGATATCCTTTTTCTAACTCGTTTTTTTCATTCATAAATTCAACCAACCCATAAAAGTTTGGAATTTCTCTTCCCAAGATTGTAGTCGTACCTTCAACCATTTGCATTATTCCAAAATCACAAATATGTTCGAATTCTATTTCCTCCGGAAAGAAACGAGCTCTTTGCAGTTCGGAATTTATAATATTTCCATTTTCAGCATATTCATTACCATTCCCAGGAGTAGACGTTGGCATCAAATTATAACCAGAATCACTTCTAAGTTTGGTTTTTAAATTACTATTCGCAGTGGAGCTGCCATAACGGACATAATCAGTAATGTATGTTTTGAAGCCACCCGCGTACCACCAACTATGCCGTAATAAAATATTAAATGGAGAAAACCGAAGATTAGTTGCTGTTTCCGGTGAAAACACGCCCGTTGGAGCACTAACAAAATCATCCTGCCATGTTCTTTGGCTATATATGTTTCCGTTCTTTCTTTTAAGGTCCATCAGGAATATATTATCATCGTAAGGAGTATCTTCCGTATTATTCAAATCTTTTTGTTTTCTCCTGGCAAATTCCATCCCATAAGCATCTGCACGATATTTGGACAATTTGGAATAAGTAGATTTTATCCTATTGATGATAGTTGTAAAATTTGATTTAGCGTTATACTCATCAAGTCCCATAGCTTCTTCATAATCCCCGCCTTGCTCATATCCAATTTCTAAAGCAGAATAATACTTATCTGTGGCAACCGTTCGCTTGACATTATTTACTTGATAAGGCAGCCTAATAGTCACATTATTATTATAGAAATAGCTTAGTTCTTCAAGTCGGATTCTTTCCTTATATCCTACGGTTTCAATGCCAATTCCCACATTCCACACAGCATCTAATGATGTAATGAAATCTTTGAATGAAGTCGTAAGAGGCTTAAAAAGGTTTTCAACTTTAGGAGGGCCAATAGTTGGTATTGGCAATTTGTCAAATCCTCTGACCCAAAAACCATGAGCCATACCAGTCAATGATGCTTTCCCGTCCTTTGAATATCCTATATCGGTTCTTCCCAATAAATCAGAGAAAAGAGCACTGCTTTGATTTGTACTTATTGCAATAAGCCGCTCACACATTTCATGTGCTAATAATGCCTTAGTAGATGTTTTATCAAAACGGCTATCTTCTTCCAGGGATAGTTTCCCAGATATCTCAGTTGCTATTGTTTCCATAGCCGCATTAGATCCACCATTATTAGCAAAATCAGTTCTATTCATCAATTCTAAAGAAATGCTATCACCAGGAGCAAGGTCAATTGTACCTGACCAATCCGGTACCGATAACATTTGATTGTTCCGTGTGTAAAATGATGCTAAACTTTTATGGCCATGTCGCGGTCCCACATCAAAATATAAAAGAGGGATCCTGTTTTTAAAATCTAATGTTCCTCCATTTGAATAAACACCTATATACATTCCATAAGATGTGACTTCTGCGTCATCTGCCAGGTCAATGCTGTTTTCTTTGAAACCAAATCTAAATTTCATTTCTTGAACATCAATTTTTACAGTTCTTGATCTGTTAGAGTTAAGAAAGAACATCATACCTATATTTCCATTATCATAGGTACCATTAACTTCAACGTATGTAGCCTCAACATTATCATGTGATTTATTAACTAAAGAAAGAGGAACACCAACACTTTCAGCCCTTACATTCCCCGCATTACTTTGTACCCTTGTAGAAGCATAATCATCAGGTGTCATTACTTCAAAAGTACTTTTCAGAAATATGCTTCGGCCAATAAGCTCAACGGTTTTTGTTTCTAATGGCAGGATTGGTTTACCATCCATAGTATCTAATCGGTCAATCTCAATCTTTTCAGTTTCTCTTGACTTAAGGAGCGGTTCAATGCCACCGGAGTTGAATTTTACAGATACTTGATTTCCTTCACGCTGCCAGGTAGAAAGGTCCAGATATCCTCGATATGTCAAAGTCCATATATCAGTTTGCGGATGCTTCTCATCTCTTATTAATTCAATTTCAGAGTTTATACCATAAAGATCATATTCAAGTTGAATAAAGTCAGCTGCACTATCTACAAATTTAAGTGAGTTTGAAAACTTAGCAATTACACCATGATATTGTTCGTGTCTGGAAAGTTCTTTCTCGTCGGTATTCCAACCCACAGGTTCTGTTATAATAAGGGAGCCTGTATTTTTAGATCTAAGAGTATATCGTACTCTATCGTTATATGATAATTGAAAGTTTGGCATTAGCTCCAGTTTTTATTTTTAGATTTCCATATCTCGTGAGGAATATCAATTTTTGGCATATTAACAATTACGTTTTGTTTTTGATTTTTGATAGCTTTAGTATTCTCCCTCATCTCTTTTAAAATTTCTTCATTGAAACCAGGATCAAAATACTGAGATGCTTGAAAATCTGTCAACATACGTCCCTGATTATTAATATTAGCCATCATAGCACCATATTGTAATTGTTTTTGATAATCTTCCATAGATTTGTGGACCTTATCACCGGCGTATAGTTGAATCAGAGTATCAGTAGCAGGAGTAATAAAAACTTCCCCAGATTTACGCTCAACAACCTCGGGTATACCACCATCTCCAACAATAGCTTTCTCCTTCGGTCCATTTTTTCGACCATCTTTATACTTAGGAATAGGAGTTGCTAAAACAGCTGCAGTATTTACCGCGCCAATGGCTCCTACCAAGATTGCGGCTGCACTTCCAGCTATAGGACCTAATTGCGCATAAGCCTGCATTATACCTAATGCCGTAGCTGTACCGATATTTACAATTTTTAGTGCTTTATCAAATATTGCCTGTTTGACCTGTTCCTTTCTTTTTTTCTTCTCTAATTCTTCACGTCTTTTTTCTTGCTCTTTTTCAATGACTTTTGTTTGAGAATCATCACCTTTGGCTGCTTCAAGGAGTTTTTTATAATATTCATCACTTTTTGCAATTTCATCATCAATATTTGAAATCTTTTTTTCGAATAAAGCATTAGCAAAATCACCCAATGAATTGGTTAAATCTTGTGACATTTCAATAATAATATCTCGAAATGCTCTTTCGGATTCAATCTTATCCTCAACTCCTACAATATATTTTTCATTACCTAATTCATTAAATGCTGTTTTTGCAACTACAAGATCATTCTCTAACTTTTCTCTCAGTTGAGCAGATATCCTGTCAGCCTCTACTTTTTTGTCATTAGTAAGTAATTCATTTTGCAAATTATCAATCTGCAATTTTAAAGCGAGCATGGCACCACGCTTTTTAATAGCAAGCATTCTTTGCTCATGCTCTTCAGCTGCCTGTTCTATTAACTCCGCATTTTTACCTGCTAAATTTAGAGCTTGTTGGTAAATATCGTTTTCAACTAATAATGCTTTCTGAATTTTAGTATCCTCCAATATTTTTAGTCGTTCTATTTTCTTTTGGACTAATTCAACCTCTTTATCATTGATTGCCTGTCTATCTAATAAGTCTTTTTCTTGAAGTATTTTTTTATCAGCATAATATTTTTCAAGAATTAGCTTCTCATCAGATGTCATTTTTTCTGTTGCAACTTTCCCATCAACAAGTGCTCTTACTTTGACCTTAGCATCTTCTATGAATGCGTCCTGTTTTGCTTTACTAAGTTTTTGAAGATCTCTTTTGTCCAGCTGATAATTTAGCAATTCGAATTCTAAAGTTTCTTTGCTTTTAGATTGACGCAGTTGCTCATTGTTAAATTGAGCCTCTAATCTTTCATCAAGATTTTTCTTATCACTATCAATTATTTTCTGATTTGCATCGATTTCATTTTGATATCTGAATTGAGTAAGCTGATAAAGAGCATCGCGCAATTCTTTCATTCGTTTTATACGATCGTTTGTTTCCTTTTTATCAACAGCCCCAGCTTTTTTGTCGCTATATATCAAATCTCTTTCTGCTTTTAATTTTGCTATTTCTGCTTTGATTTCCTGACCTCTATTTCCGGATTTAGCAGATAGTTCTTTGATTTTATCCTCTTGCTCTTTGATTAACCCATCTATAACTTCTATTGTTCTTTCGGCATCCGGATCAACTTTTCCACCGGCACCGTCATTCAGTTGCTTCTGAACTGAAAGCCTCCTTTGAAGAGTCTCAATGTTTTTATTTGTTAAAGCAAGGTTTTCTTCATTGGCTATTCTGGCTTTGAGATATATTTTGAGTTCATCATTAGTTAGATCGCGCCATAGTCGGAAGACGGTATTCTGCACCTTCAGTACATCATTTCTTCGGGTGATAACACCGATACCTTCTAATTTTAAACCATTCGCATCTTCTTCAGTTACATTTAATATCCGTGTTGTTTTCTCATACTCCTTAAGATTTGCAATGTTTTCTTTGATCTTTTCCTTAGTCTCAATTTCGTATAGCTTGCGTTTTGATTCGATATACACTTTTGTTTTTGCAGTATTAATCTCGAGAGCTTTGCCATATTGGTCCATCTTAGTAGTTGAACCCGGTACCGTTTTACTGAGTATATCCAAGATGGCATTTAGCTCTTTTTGCTCAGCGGTATTTCGGTTGGTTTTTTTTATCAATTCCTCATATCGGTCTGATAATTTCCCGATTGAAATAATGTTTTTATCATTAATATCTCGGTTTTTCAAAAACTCAGCCGTGTCTCGCTTCACAGCTTCTTGATGGGCTTTAAGTTTCCGGTTCTGTTCTTCGATAGATTCATTAAATTTGTTGAAGTAGTAGATTGCCGCAACTATAGCTGCAATTATAAGCCCCAACGTATTTGCTTTAAGAATAGCTGTAAAACGTAACCAAGCCGCGCTGGCGATATTGGTTGCTACAGTATTTGCACCTTGTGCTACAGTAACAGTTTCCACGGCCATAGTGTTTTGAGCTTGGGCAACTGCATTAGTTGAAGTAGAGACTGGTCGAAATTTTGTGTAAACAGTTCTTAGTGTTTAATATTACACCTTTCTCCAAATATGACCAAGAACTGATTCATGATTAATCCCCAGCTTGGTATTGCATTTATCCAGCTTTTTTCACAATTTTGTATTGCTAAATAGACTGATTTCTTGACGCTTTTTTCATCTGGGAACTGCACTTTTGTTTTGGTATATTTTCTAATTCCCCTGTTTAAGTTTTCTATTGTATTTGTGGTGTACATTATTTTCCTGATTTCAGCAGGATAGGCCAAAAAAGGCATGAGATTTTCCCAATTCTTTTCCCAGGAGCAAACGGCATATTTATATTTTGCTTCCCAGTTTTTTTTAAATTCAGCCAGAGCTAAAACGGCTTCTTCCTGATTTATTGCAGTATATACTTCTTTCATTGCACTGCAAAATGCTTTTCTATCCTTAACTACTACAAACTTAAGGCTATTCCTTATTTGATGAACAATGCAAAGCTGGGATTCTGTATTTGGAAAAACACCTCTGATAGCTTTTGTAAATCCGGTAAGGTTATCTGTACAGGCAATGAGAATATCCTTTACTCCACGAGATTTTATGTCAGAGAGTACAGTCATCCAAAATGAAGCCGACTCTTCTTTATTTAGCCACATTCCTAATACTTCTTTCTTACCATCTGTTTTTAGTCCGATTACAATGTAAATTGCATGGTTTTCATATTTCCCATCTGTTCTTACTTTCATATGCACAGCATCCATCCAAACAATCAGATACTGTGGTTCTAAAGCCCTTTTAGTCCATAAATCAACATCAGCCAGTATTCTATCAGAGATGGTCGAAATCGTGGACTCACTTACTGATATCCCATAAACTTCTTTAACTTGTTCTACAATATCACTACGGGTCATTCCACGACTGTACATTCCTAAAATAGCATCTTCAATCTTTTCACTCATCGATTGGCCTTTTCCGATGACCTGAGGCTCGAATTCACCATTTCTATCCCGGGGAATAGCCAGGACCATATTGCCCAAAGTCTCTGATTTTATATTCTTTGAGAAAGAACCATTACGGCTATTGCCTGTATTGTATCCGTCAATATTATGCTTCTCATATCCCAGATGAGCATCCAATTCTCCCTGGAGTAGCTGTTCAATGCCTTGTTTATACAGGTCTTGAAAAAAAGTATGGAAGTCTTCTTTGTTTTTAAATTGCTTTGCAAAATCTTTGGGTAATTTACCATCTTCGATCATAATCCGCTCTTTTTAAATTATTTAAATGTAGTTCTTTTAAATTCTATACTTAATGATCTGTTGTTTTTTGGCTAAGCCTTAAAATCTCAAATCAAATTAAAATCAATTTCTACGTTTACACAATCTAACGACTACTCCCCGGTACGGTTTTGATTATAAGCATTTTCAATCACATTACTGTATATGCCATCTTCTAACCGTGCAATACTTGAGGTAGTATTGCGGCTGTTCTGATTATAAAGTCCAAAGGTGAGCTTGCCTTTATAGGAGTAGGATAGTTCGACATTGTTATTGTAAGAAGGCTGTAATGTAGGCGTTCCGCTATAATACATGTACGGATTGGTATACCAGCGGAAAGGATTGAGGGATTGGAAATCCGGACGGTTGATCCTCCTGGAATAATTAAGGGAAAAAACGTGATCCTCATCGGGTTTGTAACTTACGTAGGCTGTAGGAAACAGTTTTCCATACTCTTTTTTTAGATTGCTGTTTTCATCGCCAGGAGCTTGTCCCTGTAGCGCTGTATATTCATACCGCAGCCCGGCTTTGGCAGACCATTCTTCATTGAACTCCTTTTGCAGGCTGATGTAACCGGCATAGTTGTGTTCCTTATATTCAAACATATTACTGTTTTGAGGATCTAAAATATAATTGGAACCAGTGTAGTTGTAATAACCTACGTTGGAGGTATTATCCAAAAAAGTATATTTAGCACCTGTTTCAAGGGTCAAGAACTTATAGGGTATAGTAAGGTCGGCCTGTCCTGAATAGATGCTGTACTGCATGTTACTGTTGTTGCGTACTATAGCCTGATTATTGGTCGTGGTATTATCAGTATTGAAATCATTATTTTTATCGGGAGCATTACTGAGGTAATTGCCGGTAAAGTTTATTTTTTTGCCTAAGGTGTCCAATTTCACATCATAATAAGCATTAAATGTGTGCGTGGGTGTTTTCCAATGTTGTACAGCCCGCGTATTGAGTGTCGAATCGACTTGGGTCTGCTGTTCATACCGGCTACTGCCTTCGGCATTGATGTCATAGTTACCCTGACTGAAATCGTAGATAAAGCCGGCATTAGAGTGATCGTTAATTTTATAATCCAAACTGTAATTCAGCCCAAATGCCGAGGCCTGGTCTTTCCGGGTCTCAGTGGTATAAATGCTATTTTGTCCGCCTATTAAATTACGGGTTCCATCAAGCTGATAGGCTAAGTCATACTTTCGGATTTTGAGTGAGGAACTCCATTTTTCCGATTGATAATTTAGTGTTGCCCCCGTTCGGTATCCATTATAGGAATTTCGCTGATAGGTACCGCTCACATTTCCACTCCAGCCCATATTTGGATTGCGTTTCAATATGATATTGATGATGCCGCTATTGCCCTGTGCATCATATTTTGATGGAGGCGTGGTGATGACTTCTATCCGGGCAATATCATCGGAACGCAATGATTGCAAATAATTGGTCAATTCATTACCGGAAAGGTTCACGATACGGTCATTGATCATTACGGAAACCCCGCCTTTCCCAACAATGGAAATATTGTCATCCTGTACCCGGACCAAAGGCGTATTACGAATAGCATCCAATCCGTTCATCGCTTGTGAAGCAATGGAGTTTTCCACATTATACACAAGGCGGTCCATTTTTTGTTCCACTAACTTTTTTTGTGCGTTGATGGTAACACCTTCTAATAGTATGGATTCTTCCACCGTAATATTGCCCAGGTTTGTCGTTTGAAAGAGTGAAATTTCTCTTTTCAGGACTAGTGTACCAAACTGTTCTAAACGAAGTGTATAATCGCCCTGTTCGGCTATCATGGAAAATACACCCAAGCTATCGGCTGTGGTTTTTTGTATTGCAATAGTGTCATTTTTCAGAAGGATAGCATTGACAAATTCCAGAGGACGGTTATTTTGATTCGTTATTGTACCACTTACGGTATACTGCTGTGCCGAAAGAATGCTCGTTGTAAAGAATAAGGATAGGCAGAAAAGAAGTTTGTTTCGCATCGTTGTTTGATTTTACAGCAAAGCAACGTGGAATAAAACCGCTAAAATTGTAAAAATCGTGCAAAATTACTTTTCAGTATAAATCCAGGCCAATTCCTCCTGTTGGATTTTCGTTTTATTTTTTACCTGGGTAGGTGTCTGGCCCGTACTGTCTTTAAAGTCCTTAATAAAATGGGACTGATCCGCATAGTTGCTTTGATGGGCAATACCAGTAAGCTTTACCTTTTGGTAGGTGAGTAATTCTTCCAAGACATTTCGAAACCGGATTGTTTTCAAAAAACTTTTGGGATTCTGCCCGAGCTGGCTGGTAAATAAGCGATAAAGTGTGGACTCGTTTACAGCAAGTGCTTTAGCTATAGTTGCGACATCCAGTTTATTGTCTTTTTTGGAATTGATTACATCTAATGCTTCTTTTATCTTATCGGAATGCAAGTCTTTTTTGAGGCTTTTAAGGAAGAGGAATTCCAGGTTCGAGGCTCTTTTTTGATCGTCTTGCTCTTCAAAAAGTGCTTCCAGAAAGCAACGGTCACTATTGGGGAAAATCATTTGGAAAACTTCATTGCTATCCTGCATTTCTGCATACGGTACATTGGTAAATAGTCGTAGTGCGGAAGGATGGAAGAGCACGCAAATTTCGTCTATTGGAGCCTGTACGCTCATCTGAAAAGCAGTTTTATGAAATCCCACAAGATAACTCAGGTAGGTTTGTGTTCCCTGTAGCGTCGTGCATTGGTTGATACTGCCTTTACGATGCAATACTACATTGTTTTTTTTATAGATAGCCAGACAGAGGTTGGTATTTGGAAATGTAGTATAATTAATTACTTCATCTTTTTCCGATTTGAAAAAAATGAAATACTGAATAAAATCCTTCAGTTCCGGATGGTTTATCTTAACGATTTTGGTAGTCATAACAGAGTAGCATTAAAATTCCTCCTGATAATCTTCTGTCCTTACAGGTTGCTATCGGGAGGAATTGTAATGGTATCAAAAATAGGCCAATATTTCGGGATTTACAGTAGGCTAAAGTCGGAATATTGTTAAAACTGAACCGAATTAGGCCAAAGCACGGTTGTTGATTTTTTTAAGTTTAAAAGACAGGTACACCTGAAAAATTCCAATAACAACAAAAGCCAATGCAGTATAAAAAACGATAGTCATTCCTGCGAGTAGTGGATTCCACAGTAATATAAATGCCGCAATAGCTCCTATGATCCCAACGCCAAGCAAATTCCCCCAATCACTTATTTGCTGTCTTCGTAGTTCAAGCGACCATCCAATCGCCATAATAGACCGGAATAAAATACCAAAACCGATATAAAACGGCAACACAATAATTGTGATATCCGGACGGGAGACCAATAAAATTCCCAGTAAAAAATCGACAATTCCGCCTGCCAGTGACCAGCCCCAATGATCAGATCCCTTACGGTTTCCTATAGCATAGAGTATCTCGAGTATTCCGGTAAAAAGAAACGTTATGGCAAAAATAGCAGCTAAAGTGAGATAGGAGGTTAATGGTGTATTGAATACCAATATTCCGATCCCTATAAATACAATACCCGATATAAGAGGTAAATACCAGTGTTTTCCAGCAGCTCTTAATGATTGAAAGTTTACATTTTCCATGATTAATTCAGATTTAAGTTAGTGTTAGAGAATGGGTTATTACTATAAATTTAACTATAAATTTTGAATTGTACTACCGCAATCGTGGGATATATCAGTGTAACAATTTAATTCCATTCTGAATAGGAGGATTTTATCTGTCCTGTTCCTGGTTACTATTGCTTTATAAAAGGAGAGCAGAATAAAAGCCTGTTCAATGGGCGCTTGCATTTATTTTTTCTGGTTTAGCATTAAAGCACTCACAACACACCTTTGTGCCTTCTGGTTTCATTAAAGCATTAGTCATTTTGGATCAGAAATTATGGCTGTAAACTGGGGAAATGTGCCTTAACTGTAGAAAATATCCACACTTTTCTCTTTTATTTTTTTGCTAAACCATTGGTTTTTAGCAGAAAGTGTTACTGGCATGGCACTTGCAAATTGTGAGACGTTCCCCTTTGGGGATTTTGATACACAGAGAACAAAAAAGAATTACAGATGAAAAGCGAAAACATTACTACGACCAAACAATTATACACTTCCGATGAGCAAACGTTTATCAGTACGGTTTTTGGAAACTTCACAAAACCGAATGGAAATCCTTTAGGCTTTATAGTACTCATGGGCAGTTTTGCGCTTATGATTGGAGCTGCGTTCTTATTTTACGATTTGCAGCCTGAATTTACGCAGTTTAATCTTGACCGCGTCAATTCGGTATGGGGGCTTTCTTTCCTTGTTGTTGCCGCTTCATTGCTCTTATTCAAAGTTGGTTTTTTCCTGTATAATGTAGTCCTGTATTTTAAATACAAACCTATCAAATCCGTTTCTGATGCTTTATTGCCTACCTGTACGGTAATCGTTCCGGCATACAATGAAGGAAAACAGGTATGGGAGACGTTGCTAAGTTTGGCAGAGAGTCATTATCCAGAAGAAAAATTACAATTGCTTGCTATTGATGATGGAAGTAAAGATGATACGTGGTACTGGATGCAAAAAGCAAAACAGAAATTAGGAGATCGTTTGTCGATTTACCAGCAACCACAAAATAAAGGGAAACGCCATGCACTTTACCGTGGTTTTAACCTCGGTACCGGAGAAATTTTTGTAACGGTAGATAGTGATTCAATTGTAAAGAAAGATACACTGCGAAATTTAGTTAGCCCAATGGTTACTAATGAAAAATGTGGTGCTGTAGCAGGAAATATACAGGTTCTAAATAATGATAAGGCATTATTGCCAAAAATGCTGAATGTAAGTTTTGTAATGAGTTTTGAATTCATGCGATCTGCAGAAAGCAGTTTGGGTTCTGTAATGTGTACACCGGGTGCTTTGGCCGCATACCGCAGTACTGCAGTATTTGCCTGTCTCCCGGATTGGATCAACCAGACGTTTATGGGACAGCCTTCCGATATTGGTGAAGACCGTGCCATGACGAATATGATTTTGAAACAGGGGTATGAGGTATTGTTCCAAAGAAACGCATATGCCTTTACCAATGTGCCTGAAAGCTACAGTGGATTATATAAGATGTTTATCCGATGGGACAGGAGTAATGTACGTGAAAGCATCATGATGTCAAAATTCGTATTCAAGAATTTTAGGACTGGTTCTAAAGTAGGTTCACGCCTTTTATTTTTAAACCAGGCATTAAAAATCGTAATGACCTATCCGTTTACGCTGTTCATGCTCTTTATGGTAATAGTACATCCGTTATTATTTTTAAGCTCTACGCTTTTCAGTATACTAATACTATCCAGTTTCCCGGTTTTATTTTATGCTAAACGTTATAGCGTATCGGAATCGTTCTGGGCTTATTCCTACAGTATTTTATACACCTTTGGCCTCTTTTGGATTACTCCGTATGCCATTGCTACTGCCAACAGAAGAGGATGGTTAACACGTGGTTTGTCCGAAGTAAAATAAATGATATAAATTTTAATTGATAAAAACCGGGATATAATAGTACCATTCGCTATTGTATCCCGGTTTTTAATTTTATGGAAATTGATCCGTCAATTACAATTTTAAATAGTCAGTTTTAGCTTGTTATCTAAATTTAATGTCGTACCTGCTTTTGTCCAAAAAAAGCAAAGGATTATCCATTGTTATCATTTCTTTAATAGCCTGTTTTTTATCCGGCATCATATCATAATAGGATGCTGCAATTTTATAGCCAATTAAATACCCGAGATCCGCTGGCCTGTCTGTGCTGGTTCCATTGTTGGCAATCCAATTCTTCAAACTGGCATTACAGAGTTCACTTTTGAATTCAATCCACAATTCTTTTTCATGGGCAATACCATAAATCTCATAGTTTTTAGGTTTGAAAGGCCTGTCCAGTATTTTTTGGGCGATAAATTCTGCGACACCTTCACGAATAGCAAGATCCAAGAGGTTACAGATTACAGCATCTTTATTTCTGGGTTGTTGTTGTGTATGAACTGATTCATGTGCTGCAACTTCTTCCAGTTTTAGTTTCAAATCGTCAGTAGTTTTAATTTTTGAAAAATCAGCCTTGAAGTTGGCGTTTGTAAATTCACTTGTATCAGAATTGGCATCGCCACTGAGTAATTCTGTTCCCAAGAGCAGGTAATTTCCCGAAATCGTAGCTCCATCAGAAACGGGACCAATGATAAAGCATACTTTAAATCCTTTGGCTTCGGGATATATTTTTTTAAAACGATCCAGTAAGGAATGATCCGAAATGTCAAGTTCATTGGCTACATAAGTGTTTTTCCGGACAGAATTGTAAAACTTTTTGTATTGGTGGATTTTGTGTACAAATTTTTCAGCTGAAAAATCTTTGACTTTCTGGAAATTTTTAAGGCCATCTGTTGCACGATCCAGGTAAACGGTTTGTATGATTTGTACGCTGTCCTTGAAGTTTCGGCAGTCTTTTAATTGATCAAAAGCTTCCCAAAAATGTTTGATGTCCAAAGTCATAATGTCTTTGTTATTTTCTTCTTTTGCGGCAAGCGAACTTTTCTTGATGCCTTCAAGCTCTTTCGTACTGTACTTCTTTATGAAAATGTTGATTTCACCATTAGGAACATTTCCTTTTTTAAAAGGACTGATTACAATTTTGTAACGCTGTGTTGTTTCTGGACTGAAGTTTAATTTATCATAGCCTTGGTTGCCGTCGGCTAAATCAGTTGACGAAATTTCATTGTTTTTTGCATCCAATAGCGAAATTTTCACGTCAATATTATTTTGATAGACGCTTATAAGGTGGAAAAACCGGTCAATTTGACCACCTAATTCCGGAGTAAATTGACCACCCGTTCCGGAGCAAACTGACCACCTAATTCCGGAGCAAATTGACCACCAAGTTTTGTGGTGAATTAAGTATTAAAAACTATTGATTTTTTCATGTTGTTAGAACCATACATTCGTTAAAAATTTACGGATTATGGCAAACAAAATAACAGACATGAGTAAAATTAGAAAAGTAATTAAATTCTATTGTAATGGAAAGAGTAAGTTATTTATAAGTAGCTACTTATCCCTTTCAAGAAATACGGTAAAGAAATATATTTCTTTATTTGAAGTTCTCGAATTAAGCTTTGAATTAATCGACCAAAAAACCGATGCAGAGCTGGAACTTTTATTCTCCCAGACTAGTGTAGAGGCCATTAGCCCGAGATTACAGACACTTTATGATTTTTTTCCTAAAATGGAACGTGAACTAAAAAAAGTTGGCGTTACCGTACAGCATATGTGGGAACAATATATTGCTGTAAATCCTGATGGTTATCGAACTTCACAATTTCATTATCATTACAATATATGGGGCAAACGAGTTAATCCGGTCATGCATATGAACCATAAGGCTGGTGATAAAATGTATGTTGATTATGCCGGAAAGACACTCTCAATTATTGATATAGATACTGGAGAAGTCAAAGAAGTACAATTTTTTGTAGCAATATTGGGCGCTAGCCAATACACGTATGCTGAAGCTTCCATGAGCCAGCAAAAGGAAAACTTTGTTGACTCGGTAGAAAATGCCATGCGCTTTTTTGAAGGCACTCCTGCCGCCATTGTTCCAGATAATTTAAAATCTGCCGTAATAAAAAGCAGTCGTTTTGAACCGACAATCAATGAAACCCTGGCTGATTTAGCAGAACATTACGAAACCACAATTTTACCTGCCAGAGCTTACAGGCCCAGAGACAAGTCACTAGTTGAAGGAGCTGTTAAGATATTATATCGAAGGATTTATGTAACCATAAAAGAAACTAAGTTCTTTTCTCTGGAAGAATTAAACCAGCAGATCTGGGATTTACTTGACTCTCACAATAACAGAAAACTGACAGGACGCCCTTATTCCCGCTTTGAATTATTTTTAGAAGACGAGAAAGAAAAACTGCGTCCACTCCCACAAGATCGTTTTGAAATTAAATACCAGTCTTTTGCAACAGTAATGCAAAACGGTCATGTTCAATTAAGCCAGGACAAAAACTATTACAGCGTTCCGTATCAATATGTAAAGAAGAAAGCCAAGCTGTTATATACCAAATCAACAGTAGAGATTTATTATAAATACAATCGAATAGCTGTACATCCAAGAAACTACAAACCTTATGTCTATACAACAACTCCTGAGCATTTAGCCAGTACACATCAATTTGTAGCCCAATGGAGTGCTGCCCGCTTCATTGAATGGGCTAATAATATTGATGAGTCAGTAGGAGAATATATAATGCAGATAATCGAAAGCAGAAATCATCCAGAACAGGCTTATAAAAGCTGTTTAGGAATACTGAATTTTGAAAAAAAGGTAGGCAGACAGCGATTAATAAATGCCTGCAGGCGGGCACTTGATTTTAAAATTTACAATTTTAAGACCATACAAAACATTTTAGAAAACAACTTGGATCATATTGATTTTGATCAAGAACCTGAGCAGGAACTTCCCGATCACAGTAACATAAGAGGAAAACACTATTATAACTAAATTAAATCTTGAAAAAATGAATGAATCCACAGTAACCAAAATGAAACAAATGAAGCTTTATGGCATGTTTAATGCTTTTAAAACAGCCATTGAAAGCGGGAAAACAGATCATTATACCCTTGACCAGTTTGTATCGATGATTATTGATGCAGAATGGGATGAAAGGTACAATCGTCGTATTGAACGAAGTATCACTAATGCCAAATTCCATTACAAATCAAATATTGAAAGTATCAATTTTGATGTATCACGTAACCTGGACCGAAACATGGTACTGCGTCTGGCAGAATGCGAATTTATAGAGAAAAACGAAAACATTTTAATCACTGGAAGCACCGGTGTCGGTAAAAGTTATTTAGGTACTGCATTAGGTTATCAAGCCTGTATACAGGGTTTTAAGGTAAGTTATTTTAATACCTCAAAATTGTTCGCTAGACTAAAAATGGCTAAAGCAGATGGTACTTATCTACGGGAACTTACCAAAATACAAAGACAGGATGTTATAATACTTGATGATTTTGGACTCCAGGCACTTGACAGCCATAACCGAATTACTCTTTTAGAGATCATAGAGGACAGGCATAATAACGGCTCTATAATCGTGACATCACAAATACCAGTTCAAGGCTGGTATGATATAATTGGAGAAAAAACGATAGCCGATGCAATATTAGACAGACTTATACACCAATCTCATAGGCTTGAATTACATGGAGAATCCATGAGAAAGAAAAGAGGAATAAACAAAGAGTGATATTTTATTATATTTGAATACTAATTAACAGATGAAAAAATATAGTTTTTAATCAAAACGGAGGTGCTCACTTTGCACCGGAATTAGGTGGTCATTTTGAACTGGAATCAGGTGCTCACTTTAAAACGGAATGGGGTGATCAATATAACCGGAATTTGCAATTGACTTCCCTACCTGGATATTAGTAGTTGTTCCATTTGTATTATTTCGTAATCTTTCAAATAATAGGTTTTCGAAGTTTGGATCAATACTAAAATCGCTACCGTCCACATCATATTTTGCTTTTAAATCTCCATACCCAATTTCACCACCCTGATTGGTTCTGAATTTTTCGTTTAAAATTGTGCCCGAACTTTTATATTTAAAAAATATTTCTTTATAAACGTTTGGCTTTTTGATTCCTATTACATCCGAATCAATATTTCCAGTAATATTTATGATTTTACCTTTTGAATACCAATCATCCAATGGCATTATTTCAAAATGTGTAGAATCAATGGGAATTATTACAAGATTGTGGGTTCTAATTAGTGATGTAAAAAACTCTGTCACTTTTAATTTAGGCAATTGATCATTTATACTTACACCTCCAATTAAAGTCTGTTCCGGGTTTAGAGCATTAACGATGTACACATGTGGATTTGGAAATTTAAGTCCAAATGTTGATATCCTTGATGCGAATTGGAAACCGGCTGCTGATTTAATTTTAAATTTAAGCGTATAGGCCCGTATAACTGTAGATGAAAATTCTATACTCGATTGTCCTTCGGATGATAAAGTGATGACATTTTCACCGTTAACCTCAATAGTAAAAGTGTATTCGGTGTTTTCAAATCCAGGCGATGGTATAACCAGAAATGTTGTGTTTGCCTGACTAAATCCAGAATAAGTTACAGTGTTATTTGCAGCATTAAAAAAAATTGGATCATCGGATTGATTTACAGTCATATCTATATATTCATAGTTACCCAGGACCTTCATTTTTTCCTCGGTATTATGCAGCCACATGTATAGCTTTGTGAATATAGCTCTGTCAAAAAATGTACGTGTAAATGACACGCCATATTTTACTTCAGTTGCTTTTATTATCTCATATAGTTGAATTGCCGGTTTCAAATCGGTGAAATTTATACTGCCGTCGTTCGTAAGTATGTCATTTGAATTAAGTGTACCAGCTTCGAAATTTCTAATTGATGAAATCAATGGATAGTAAATACTTCCGTTTGAAATGTTATTTTCACGGGTGGCCTTAAAAACAGTCTGTTCGTTGTATGGATGATCAAGGTGTGAGAAATCCAATACACTTAATTCATCATCGCCAAATAAATCGTTTAGGTTTTTCAGATTGCCGAAAAACATTAAAGTGTAAAAAGATATCTTCCCCTTTTTAACAGATACAGAATTTAATTGAATCACCCCGACTTTGAAGGTATAAGTGCCAATTTCTATGAAAGCGGGTTGCCGCATATTTGCATTAAATGAATTGTTGATATCAACGTTATAGTAGTGTTTGAACATTTTATTGTTCACATCACTTCCAGGTACCGTAAACGATTGGGAATACTCTGTGAAAACTTTTCCCAGATCGTTAATTTTCTGAACGGATGAATTTATTTCGATTGTTTCGTCACCAAATAAATCTAATTTTTTACCATTTATATAAATTGCTACTGATATCATTATTGTACATTATTTATTTCGTCAAAAGAATATTTGAATGTCATACTGTAATTGATAAGTTTATCAATTATTTTACTTTTAAATTCAACACTATTCGTTTCAAGGTTTACCGGGAAAATAATTCCATTTTCAATTATCCAAATCGATTCCGATAGGATCAGTTCTTTTATTATTTCATTTTGATCTTCTCGGACATACCCCGTATTAAGCAATAGCCGGGTATTACCATTCAAATTATAATTTTTTGTCTGGTGCTTGACGATAGAATATACCCCGTGATCTGATATAAGCCCACGGTAATCTTCGGATGTTGTGGAAGTAGTTTTTTTTGAGGTCTTGTTGAATGGAAATGCCTGAGGAAAACCGTATTTATTTATAAAAACCACATTGATAGGATTATAAAAACACTCATCTAATACTTCAACGGTTATGCTTCTGGTTTCACTAGGATACACTAATTTTACGATTAACCTATCGGTTGTTGCTGATAGACTATTCAGATTCAATGAAGCAATGTTTTCATTATTTATTTCTGCGGAGAAATCAAATGCCAGTATTTGCCCATTTACTTCAACCTGATTAATCCCTACGGTCACAAAGTATATTCTGAAATCAGATTCTCGGTTCATAATATGGTTATTTCCGGTTATAAGCACATTACTTTCCGGAACGTAGTTATACCCTTCTGTAAAATATCCATACCCATAAATACCCAATGCTATTTGCGTTCTTGTATAAACCAAATTAAGATTGTCAAATGCATTTAATTCATACCTTACCCATTTTGATGCATCAGGTTGTGAAACTTCTAAGCCAGGGTTTTGATATGCATTTATGGTACTGTCTATATTTTCTTTCACCAAATTTGATATGTCAAAAGAAATTATACTTTGGCCTAACTGGATGACCTGTTTACCTAATGTGTAATTGGGGGTAGTAGGTATATCTGCTAATGAACCTTTCCACATGTATACCGACATTTCTACACGATCATAAACAGTGTTGGGTATGATCCTTACAGTATGGGGTGATCGTGCCATTATTAGACTAACAGAGCTATCGAACTGGAATGATTTTGTACAACCCAGACGGTCGCGAATGTAAACAGTATAGTTCGAGTACTCGACATTGTCGAATATGTACCATGCTTGAAAGTTTAATCCATCAATCGAATACTGGTAATCCTCCCATGTACTGGCCGGTATGACTCCGGTGATGGATATATTTAGAGCGGTTCCGGAATATGTGATATTTACGTTGTTGGCCTCGAGGCTATCAAATACGGGCATGATTACGCTGCTACCGTCCGATGCTTCTACCTTGTAGGAATATCCCCTTTGTTTAACGATATCAACCTGTTGATCGATTCCTGTATGTGTGGTGACCTCATTAGTACTTAGGTTAGTGACCGTCAGTGAGGTTGAAAATGTGGTGATACTCAGTGTTGAAAAATTACAGGGATCAGCCGTGTACGGAATGAGAATTCCTGATATTGTGATAAATGGGGAGTTTGAATATTCAACCCCAACATCAGCGAGTATCAATCCACTTTTATAAATGTGATGGCCGCCATAAAAGAAACTGCCTGTTCCTGTTCCTAAAACTCTTTTTATGACTACTATATTACCGTACCTGGTAACAGTATATTGTTTATATATGGCTGTTGGGCTATAGTCCAATAGGAGTGAGGCCACAAAGTTTATAGCACTGCGTTCACCGGCAATTGCTGTTGGTGTCCCAACTGGAACCTGGTTCGGTCCGGTGCGGTTGGTAAACCAGTTTTCAATTATGTTGTATTCGACATTTTCTATGTAGGTGGAAGAACCACCTAATACAGCTAATGTACTTCCGTTAATCAGATCTTCATTGAATTGCAGTTTACAGTATCTATATTGAGCCATTATGTTATATTATTTTAATGAGTATTTCAATAAATTGTCGAAATCTAAACCGAAGCCTTCAATTATTTCGTCCGGTAATTTCTGGTAAGCTCTCTCAAATGGAGTTGTGAAAAACTTTGTCGGCTTAATTCCATTTTCATAAATGCTTTTTGCTATTGCGAACTGCAGCGATTTCCGGCTCGTAAATTGCCCCTTTTCATTTCGTGGAGCGATGTTCCTTCGAACTACCCATTGATTGAAAGCAGAAGGCGGTGGCATCTTATCCTTATATGAATATGGTGTATCAAATCTTTTTTTAGTACCGCTAACACCTTGGTCTTGAAATTTGCCGTGGGGGGCCATTAGAAAGGCTAATTGAAAACTGTTATTGCTTACATTAAAATCAAATCCTAAACTATTATACAGCTCACCGGATGCGGTTTTCTTTTCCTTAGTTAGGTTGGTACGGGATTGCTGTATGACATATTTACAGAAATCGTTTAGAGCTTTTTTAGTATTATCTAAATTCATCAGCAAACTTTAATTTCAGTGTTAGGAATCAATAGTTCTAATTCTGTACCCCACCCATCAAGTAGGTTGGCAAATTCACCGATGATTGGGTTTGCCTGAGGTTCTCCGTTCAATTCGATATTATGATCGTTATTCAAATTTTGCAGCTTTACGATTCCCCGGTTCAATATTGCTAAGCAGGTATTCAAATTGTCTAACTCATTATCGTTACCTAAAAATTTATCCTTTACCGATTGCTTTGATATATTCCGGAGGTCTACAACAACAATTTCGAATGTAATTGAAATATAGCTACCTTGAATGCGAGAGCTTACAGCCCGTAAATGAACCAATGGGAATATGTTTTTCTTATCAATGTCCATAAGCGATGACAACCCGTGGGTAATCGTATGTACATTGATATCTTCCCGGAATAGATTCTTTAATAATTCAATGGCTAAATAGAAACTTCTCATGTTGTTGGTGTATTTTTCTTTAATAATATCCTCTGTAATTCTGCTTTAGCTGATTCGAATTCGAGGAAGAATAAAAATTCATGAATATTCAATTCGTTGACTACTTTTTTGAATTGTAAAGGGTCTCCATTCCCAGCTGCATAAATGCTTTGATACCACCCCCATTCAGCATTGAAATTCGATTCAGCGCTATAATTTGGGCTGTCTCCTTCGACATCATCCCTTGGGAAGATTCGAGAGTAAGTAGCAGTAATTCGTTGCTTAAATTGTAAAAAAAAAGCTGCGCACCTAAGAAATATTCGGCCGGTGAATCCATTAGTATTTTACTGTAATTCTCCGATCCTTGGTATTGTTCTATGCTGTATAGGTGATTGCCTTTTCTGCGTAACCAATTCCGTTTTATCTTTACTACTGGCCGGTACATTACCGCCATTGCATTATGCCAGGTGTCTGATGTATGAATGTATGATTCAAGATCAATGTATTCACCCGCTGACATTTTTTCCATGTTTGGCATGAATCCGAATTCAACTCCTTTGTGTTTAAACGTCTTGTGGAATTCAGGCTCCATTTTAAGAACGTTACTAATAAGCTCCGATATTTCGGTATGGTCATTCAAAGGGATGTACTTTACTGCATCAATTGATATGTTACAAAATATAGATATCAGTTTGTTGTTATCCTTATTCGGTTCTGCTGCCCACTCAATAATTTGCCTGAGTTTGATATCCTTTAAATCCTGTGGAATAATTAGTTTCATACTGTATAATCATTTTATATCGTTTTGTTCCCTATCCGATGACGGGTAACCCGATCTTCTTTAGGTCAAATATTCTTTTCATCATAAGCCCATCGAGCAAATCGGGAGAATCCCCGCTCAGGTATTTTTGTTTCATTTCGTCTTTAGATATCAAACCTTCTGGTTCCTCATCGATCTTCTTTTTTTTCTTAATCGCTTTACGTTCGAATTCTAAACGTTGGCGTACGGTCATCTTATCATCGTACATGGTCATGGCCACACGTTCAGATATGTACTGTTCGATGATTTCGCCATCGAGGTAATAACATTGTGCCTTTAGATTTTTAAAGTTTCGCTTATCGCCCTTATTGGGATTCTTCAAAGCTTTTGAGTTATTGTCAAATGGGACTGAATTTGGGATGAATGAATTTTCACTACCTCCGATAAATGCTCCCACACCATTAGCGTCATAAGTGACTTTTGAATTGGGTACTGAGTGTCTGGTTTGCATTAGCTTAATAGTATCGGTCACATCCTTACCTGATGACTTATCAATAATTTTTATATCTTCCCATCGGTTGCCGTCGAAATATGATATGACTAATTTA